>NZ_CP053707.1:0-1359099 GCF_013201035.1 Arthrobacter sp. NEB 688 | reverse complement strand
CGCGCTCGACGTCACCGACTACGTCATGAAGCCCGTGCGCGAGCAGCGCATCGCCGAGGCCGTGCGCCGCGTCGTCGAGCAGCGCGAGCGCGGCACCGCCCGTCCGGCGCCCGAACCGGCCAGCGCCGCAGCGGTGGTCGAAGACGAGACCATCCCCGTCGAGCTCGGCGGGGTCACCCGGTTCATCACGCGCAGCCAGATCCGCTACGCCCAGGCGCACGGCGACTACGCCCGGCTGCACACCGACACCGGCAGCCACCTCGTCCGGGTGCCGCTCAGCCTGCTCGAGGAGAAGTGGGCGGACTTCGGGTTCGTCCGGATCCACCGCAGCACCCTCGTCGCGCTGCCCCACGTCTCGGCCGTCCGGATGGACCACGGCCGCTGCTCGGTCGTCGTCGGGCAGGTCGAGCTCCAGGTGAGCCGCCGGCACACCAAGGAGCTGCGCGACACCCTCCTGCGCCGCCCCGTCGGCGAGCGCCAGCCCGGGGACTGACGGGGATGAGCACGCCCGCGCAGCCCCCGCCGCGGGTGCGGGTCACGAGCTCGCGCCGCGGGGCGTCGCCGATGCGCTCGCGCCCGCCGGCCCGCGACATCGACGAGCAGACCGAGCTCGGCGACGTCTACCTCGAGGGCCTGATGCGCGCGCAGCTGCGCCTCTCGCTGGCCGTGCTCGCGATCACCGTCGCGGGCCTGACCGCGCTGCCGCTCGTGCTGCTGCTCGTGCCGGCGACCCGCGCGGTGACGGTCGTCGGCATCCCCTTCGCGTGGCTCGTCCTCGGGGTGGCCGTCTACCCGGCGGCGTGGGTGCTCGCGCGCTGGTACACCCGCCAGAGCGAGCGGGTCGAGTCCGACTTCGTCGACGTCGTCGAGGACCCGTGAGCCAGCCGCTGTCGCTCGCCGCCGTCGTCGCCGTGTGCCTCACGACGCTGGCCGTCGGCGGCCTCGGGCTGCGCCTCTCGCGCCGCACGAGCGACTTCTACGTCGCCGGCCGCACGGTCTCGCCGCGCCTCAACGCCTCCGCCATCGGCGGCGAGTACCTGTCGGCGGCGAGCTTCCTCGGCGTCGCGGGGCTCGTCTACGGCGGGGGCGTCGACCTGCTGTGGCTGCCGGTCGGGTACACCCTCGGCTACCTCGTGCTCCTCGTGATGGTCGCCGCCCCGATGCGCCGCTCCGGCGCCTACACGCTCCCCGACTTCGCCGAGGCCCGCCTGGGGTCCAAGGCGATCCGGCGCGTCTCGTCGCTGCTCGTGCTCGCCATCGGGTGGCTCTACCTCGTGCCGCAGTTCCAGGGCGCGAGCCTGACGCTCACCCTCGTGACCGGCGCCCCCGAGTGGGTCGGCGGGCTCGTCGTCATGGTCGTCATCGCCGCCGCCGTCGGCGCCGGCGGGATGCGCTCGATCACCTTCGTCCAGGCCGTGCAGTACTGGGTCAAGCTGACCGCCCTCGCGGTGCCGGCGTTCGTCCTGCTGCTCCTGTGGTTCCGCGACGGGCACCCGGCGCCGGTCGTCCCGCCGGAGTGGAGCATCCCGCTGACGCCCACCGGCCCCGAGGACCACCCGGTCTACCGCAACGCCTCGACCGTCCTCGCCCTCTGCCTCGGCACGATGGGCCTGCCGCACGTCCTCGTCCGCTACTACACCAACCCCGACGGCGTCGGCGCGCGCCGCACGACCGTCTCCGTCATCGCGCTGCTCGGCGTCTTCTACCTGCTCCCGCCGGTGTACGGCGCCCTCGGCCGGGTCGCCTTCCCCGAGCTGCCCGACGGGATGCGCTCGGACTCCGTCGTGCTCCGGCTGCCCGGCGAGCTCGTCGGCGGCCTCGGCGGCGACGTCCTCACCGCGATGCTCGCCGGCGGCGCCTTCGCGGCGTTCCTGTCGACGGCCTCGGGCCTGGCGATGTCGGTGACCGGCGTCATCGACCAGGAGCTGCTGCGGCCCCGCCTCGCGCGCTTCACCGGCGGGGACGCCCCGGGCGTGCGCGGCTTCCGGTTCGCCGCCGTCGTCGGCGTCCTCATCCCCTACGTCGTCAGCCGGGTCGCCGAGCCGCTCGGCGTCGCGACCACCGTCGGTCTCGCCTTCGCCGTGGCCGCCGCCACGTTCGCGCCGCTCATCATGCTCGGGGTCTGGTGGCGGCGGCTGTCGACGACCGGGGCGATGGCCGGGCTGCTCGTCGGGGGCGGCGCGACCGTCGCCGCGCTCGCCCTGACCATGACGACGAGCCACCTCGGTGGATGGCCCGCCGCGCTCCTCGCGAACCCCGCGCTCTGGGCCGTGCCGCTCGCCTTCGCGACGGCCGTGCTCGTCTCCTACGCGACGCCGGGGCGCATCCCGGCGTCGACGACGCGGGTGCTCGTGCGGCTGCACACGCCGGAGCGGGTCCGGCTGGCGCGCAGCCGCGTCCGCGACTGACACCACCGCGAACGTGTGTGAACCCGCCGGGGATTCCCGGCGGGTTCACACACGTTCGCGAGAAGGACCAGAGGTCAGGCGACCGCGTCGCGCCCGGCCACGAAGGCCTCGACACAGCGCCGCACGTCGGCCTCCGAGTGCGCCGCCGAGAGCTGGACGCGGATGCGCGCCTTCCCCCGGGGGACGACCGGGAAGCTGAAGGCGATGACGTAGACGCCGTTGGCGAGCATGTGGTCGGCGATCTGCGTGGCCTGGCGCGCGCCGTCCTCGCCCGGGAACATCACGGGGACGATCGGGTGGCTGCCCGGCAGCAGGTCGAAGCCGGCCTCGTCCATCAGCTCGCGGAAGAGGGATGCGTTGCGGCGCAGCGTCTCCCGCGCGTCGTCGGAGGACGCGACGAGGTCGAGCGCGGCGATCGACCCCGCGACGACGGCGGGCGCCACCGAGTTGGAGAACAGGTACGGCCGCGAGCGCTGGCGCAGCAGCTCGACGACCTCGCGGTGGCTCGCGACGTAGCCGCCGGACGCGCCGCCCAGCGCCTTGCCGAGCGTGCCGGTGAGGATGTCGACGCGGTCGCGCACCCCGAACAGCTCGGGCGTGCCCCCGCCGTGCTGCCCGACGAAGCCCACGGCGTGGCTGTCGTCGACGAGCACCATCGCCTCGAACTCCTCGGCGAGGTCGCAGATCTCGTCGAGCGGGGCGTAGGAGCCGTCCATCGAGAAGACGCCGTCGGTGACGACGCAGACCCGGCGGGCCCCGGCCTCGCGGGCCGCGACGAGCTGCGTGCGCAGGTCGGCCATGTCGGCGTTCTTGTACCGGTAGCGCGCGGCCTTGGACAGGCGCACGCCGTCGATGATCGAGGCGTGGTTGAGCTCGTCGGAGACGATGGCGTCCTCGGCCCCGAAGAGCACCTCGAAGACACCGCCGTTGGCGTCGAAGCACGAGCTGTAGAGGATCGTCGCCTCGGTGCCGAGGAAGTCCGACAGCCGACGCTCGAGCTCGGTGTGCTGGGTCTGGGTGCCGCAGATGAAGCGGACCGAGGCCATCCCGAAGCCCCAGGTGTCGAGCGCGGCCTTGGAGGCGCCGACGACGTCCTCGTGGTCGGCCAGGCCGAGGTAGTTGTTGGCGCAGAAGTTGAGCGACTCCCCCGCCGTCGTCCCGACGTGCGCCGACTGCGGCGTCGTGATCTCGCGCTCGCGCTTGGTGAGGCCGGCGTCCTCGATCTCCTGCAGCGTCGCCTGCAGCTGGTCCTTGACTGCGCCGTACACGGGGGCTCCTCACGTCGTCGGGGTGGGCGGGGCGTCGGGGTGGCCGACCGCGCCAGCCTAGGCCCGCCGGGCCCCGGCACCGCCCGCCGTCCCCCGCGTCCTCGCCCCCGTCCACCGTCCCCTCCGCGCCCCCGCGCCCGCTCTTCTCCGCGCGCCTGCGCGGGTCCGCGTGCGGTCGCACCCGGACCTGCGCAGGTCGCCAGAAGAAGGCGCCGGGGAGGGCGCACGAGGATCCGCGCGTCGACGGGTCCGCGCGTCAGGTCCAGTCGAGGCGTCAGGACCAGTCGAGGACGACCTTGCCGCCGGTGCCCGAGCGGGTCTCCGCGAACGCGGCCTCCCACTGCTCGGCCGGGTAGCGCCCCGTGACGACCGACGACACCGCCGAACGCAGCCGCTCCGACGTCGCGAGCATCGACCCCATGAGGTACCAGGTCTCGAACATCTCGCGGCCGTAGATGCCGCGCAGCGTGATCATGTGCGTGATGACCCGGCCCCAGTCGATGGCGTAGCGGTCCTTCGGCAGGCCGAGCAGCGCCACCCTGCCGCCGTGGTTCATGTTGTCGAGCATCTCCTCGACGGCCACCGGCGACCCGGACATCTCCAGCCCGATGTCGAAGCCCTCGAGCATCCCGAGCTCGGCCTGGGCCGCGCGCAGCGACCCGCCGCGGCCGACGTTGACCCCGAGGTCGGCGCCGGCGGCCTCGGCGAGCGCCAGCCGCTCGTCCGAGAGGTCCGTGACGACGATGCGCCGCGCGCCGGCGTGCCGGGCGACGGCGGTGGCCATCACGCCGATCGGGCCGGCCCCGGTGACGACGACGTCCTCGCCGACGACCGGCCACTGCAGCGCCGTGTGGACGGCGTTGCCGAGCGGGTCGAAGAGCGCGCCGAGGTCGGGGTCGAGGTCGGCCGGCTGCACCCACGCGTTCGTCGCCGGGATGACGACGTAGTCGGCGAAGGCACCGTCGCGGTTGACCCCGACGCCGACGGTGTTGATGCACAGGTGCCGCCGGCCGGCGCGGCAGTTGCGGCAGGTGCCGCACACGAGGTGCCCCTCGCCGGAGACACGGTCACCGACGGTCACGTGGTCGACGTCCGCCCCGACCTCGACGACCTCGCCGAAGAACTCGTGGCCGAGCGTCATCGGGACCTGCACGGTGGCGGCGGCCCACTCGTCCCACTGCTCGAGGTGGAGGTCGGTGCCGCACAGGCCGGCCCGCAGCACCCGGATCTTGACGTCCTTCGGGCCGCAGACGGGTTCGGGCACGTCGACCAGCGACAGCCCCGGACCGGCGGAGACCTTCCTCAGCGCACGCACGGCGCCCATCATGCCGGGACGACCGCTCGGCGCACCACGCGCCCCGTTCGGCGCAGTGTGACCCACCGCACACCGTGGTCCGCGGCCCGCCCACCGACCCGGGGCGCCGCCCGCCGCGGGACCCGGCGCGGGGTCTCGCCAGCGCACCCCCGGCGCGACCACCCTTGGGGCGTTCCGGGCAGAGCCGCTCGGACCCGACCCTGGAGGTGACCGTGAGCAACGAAGCTCGCACGCAGGCCGAGGACCCGTACCTCGCCCTGCAGACCACGTCGGAGTTCCAGGAGCTGCGCCGCAAGTTCCGGGGCTTCGTCTTCCCCATGACGGCGTTCTTCCTCGCCTGGTACTTCCTCTACGTCCTGCTGTCGATCTTCGCCCCGGGGTTCATGGGCACCAAGGTCGTCGGCAACATCACCATCGGCCTGCTCTTCGGCCTCGGCCAGTTCGTGACGACCTTCGCGATCACGATCATCTACTCGCGCTGGGCCACCCGTGAGTTCGACCCGGCCGCCGACGCCCTCGGCGCCCGCCTCGACGCCGACAAGGAGCACTGACCATGGCGCTCACCCTCCCGATGGCCGACGCGGCCACGACGGTCGGCTCGCCGGCCCTCAACATCGGCATCTTCGCGGCGTTCGTCGTCGTCACGCTCGTCATCGTCATCCGCGTCGCCGCGGGCAAGAAGACGGCCGAGCAGTACTACACCGCCGCCGGCGCCTTCAACGGCCGCCAGAACGGCATCGCCATCGCCGGCGACTACCTCTCGGCGGCGTCCTTCCTCGGCATCGCCGGCGCCATCGCCCTCCAGGGCTACGACGGCTTCCTGTACTCGATCGGCTTCCTCGTCGCGTGGCTCGTCGCGCTCCTGCTCGTCGCCGAGCTCCTGCGCAACACCGGCCGCTTCACGATGGCCGACGTCCTCAGCTACCGCCTCAAGCAGCGCCCGGTGCGCATCGCGACCGCCATCTCGGTCATCGCGGTGTCGTTCTTCTACCTGCTCGCGCAGATGGCCGGCGCCGGCGGCCTCGTGTCGCTGCTGCTCGGCATCTCGGGCGAGTTCGCGCAGGACCTCGTCATCGCGATCGTCGGCATCATCATGATCGCCTACGTCCTCATCGGCGGGATGAAGGGCACGACCTGGGTCCAGATCATCAAGGCGCTCCTGCTCATCGCGGGCACCTTCGTCATCACGGTCTGGGTGCTCGGCAAGTACTCGTTCAACATCAGCTCGCTCTTCCAGGCCGCGGCCGACAACTCCCCCAAGGCCGGCGAGAAGCTCTTCGAGCCGGGCCTGAAGTACGGCAAGAACCTCACGACGAAGATCGATTTCATCTCGCTGTCGATGGCGCTCGTCCTCGGCACCGCCGGCCTGCCGCACGTGCTCCAGCGCTTCTACACGGTCCCGACGAGCAAGCAGGCCCGCAAGTCGGTCGAGTGGGCCATCTGGCTCATCGGCGGCTTCTACCTGCTGACCCTCGTCGTCGGCTACGGCGCCGCCGCCCTCGTCGGCCCGGCGACCATCAACGCCGCCCCCGGCAAGGCCAACGCGGCCGCCCCGCTGCTCGCCTACGAGCTCGGCGGCTCGGTGCTCCTCGGCATCATCTCGGGTGTCGCGTTCGCGACGATCCTCGCGGTCGTCGCCGGCCTGACCATCACCACCTCGGCGACCTTCGCCCACGACCTCTACAAGGAGGTCTTCAAGCGGGGCACGGGCAGCCAGGAGCAGGAGGTGCGGGTCGCCCGCATCGCCGCGATCGTCATCGGCGTCGTCGCGATCGTCGGCGGCATCTTCGCCAAGAGCCAGAACATCGCCTTCCTCGTGGCGCTGGCCTTCGCCGTCGCCGCCTCGGCCAACCTGCCGACGATCCTGTACTCGCTGTTCTGGAAGGGCTTCAACACCCGCGGCGCCCTGTTCTCCATCTACGGCGGCCTCGTCAGCGCGATCGGCCTGATCATCTTCAGCCCGGTCGTGTCGGGCAAGCCGCCGCTGGAGCCGGGCGGCCCGAGCCAGTCGATGATCCAGAACACCGCGATCGACTTCCACTGGTTCCCGCTCGACAACCCGGGGCTGGTCTCCATCCCGCTCGCGTTCTTCCTCGGCTGGCTCGGCTCGGTGACGAGCAAGGAGCACAACGCCGCGAAGTACGCCGAGATGGAGGTGCGCGCCCTCACCGGCCACGGGGTCGGGGAGGCGATCGACCACTGAGCGGTCGGGGTCGGGGGACGCCTCCCCCGACCCAGACCCACGGGACAGCAGCGGCCGCGGGGCTGGAGAGCCCTCCGCGGCCGCTGCGTCGTCCCCGGGGTCTGGCGGGTCGCGCCGAACCGGCGTATACCGGCGGTGAAGGAGGCGACCATGTCCACGACCCGACCCGCCCACCGCCGCTCCTCCCGCACCACCCGGGGCCGGGTCACGGTCCTCGCCGCGGCGCTCGCCGTCGCGGCGCTCCCCGCGCTCGCCACCGCCGCCCCGGCCGGCGCCACGGCCACGGCACCCGCGGCGGCCACCGCGTGCTCGACCGCGTGGGGGTCCCTCCCGAAGACCTCGGCGCCGCTCGCGACCGGCCGCCTCACGGGCGTGCGCGCGGGGCACCACGCCTGCTACGACCGGCTCGTCGTCGACATGACGGGCGTCGCCCCGGGGTACGACGTGCGCTACGTCAGCCAGGTGCACGCCGAGGGCTCGGGAGCCGTCGTGCCGGTCGCCGGCGGCGCGCGCCTCGCCGTCGTCGTCAAGAAGGGCGCGACGAGCGTGCCCGCGATGCCGTCCGTCGCCGGCTACCCGACCTTCCGGCAGGTCCGCTGGGCCGGCTCGTTCGAGGGGTACACGACGATCGGGCTCGGCGTGCGGGCCCGACTGCCGTTCCGGGTGTTCACCGTCGACGACACCGCGACCCGCACGAGCCGCCTCGTCGTCGACGTCGCCCACACCTGGTGAGCACGTCGGCGGGCGAGCGGGGTCGGGGTCAGACCGCGGCGCCGGCCTGCGCCCGCAGGCGCGCCGCGAGGTCGTCGTCGACCGTCTCGAAGAACGCCCCGACGACGTCCTCGAGGTGGTCGACGCCCTCGGCCCGGAAGAGCACCGGCTGGTAGGCGGTGATGTCGTAGTTGAGCGTCCCCATCGCGACGAGGTCGAGCGGGCGGATCTCCATCGAGCGGAACTCGTCCATCTCGCCGTAGCTGCTGAGGATGCCGGCGCCGTAGGCCTTGAGCTCGTCGCCGTCGGCCATGACGCCGAACTCCATCGAGAACCAGAAGACGTCGGCGACGAACTTGACGGCCTCGTCGGTCTCGAGGCGGGTCGTGGCCTCGCCGGCCGCCTGCGTCACCGCGGCGAAGCGGGGGCTCGCGAGCTGGTTCCCGTGGCCGACGACCTCGTGGAGGATGTCCGGCTCGGGCGTGTAGAGCGGCCGGCTGTCGTGGCGCAGGTACTGCGTCGAGCTGAACACCCGGTGGCCGAGGTCGCGGTAGAAGTCGCGCAGGGGCACCAGGCCCGGCGCGCACGTGTAGGACCAGCCGGTCAGCGGCAGGAGGCGCTCGGTGACCTCGTGCAGCTGGGGCACGTGGTCGACGGGCAGGTCGAGGGCGGCCTTGCCGCGGAGGAACTCGGGGTGCGCGTAGCGCTCGTGCTTCGGCGCGAGCTCGGTGCTCACCGTGCGCCACACCGCGTGCTCGGCGTCGGTGTAGTCGACCGTCGGGACGGGGTCCCCGGGGCGGTGGGCCAGCGACACGGCGGCGATCTCGCCGCGGCGGAGCAGGTAGGCCTCGTCGTGCAGCCCGGGGTGGTTGTCCGACAGGTGCACCCTGACGGTGCCGTCGTCCTCGGTCGTCACGGCCGAGTACAGCTGTCCTTCCTCGAACACCGCGCTCACCTCCTCGTGAGTGGTCGTGGCCTCGTGGGCCGGACCCCCACGGAAGCACGGGAGCGCGCACAGCGGAACCCTTGACCCCGTCGGTGGTCAACGAGCGCACAGTTTCGCCAGCCCGATGGGCGTGTCACTGGGCAGGATGTCCAGCCGGCGGCGAGGCCGCCGATCCCTCGCGCTGCCGCCCCGATCTCGCCCCGCCGACCCCACCTCGTCCGGCCGGCGACCCGCTCGGCGCGCCGCACGCCCCGCTGGACCGCTCCCTCCGGACGGACGGTTGCCTCGCCCGCCCGCGTCGGGTTGGCTGTGGCCGTACCCGCACTCGACGACGAGGAGGACCCGTGAGCGACGACAGCCTGTCGAGCCACCTGCACGAGCTGGACCTGAGCCCGGACCCGGCGTTCACCGCCGCGGCCAACGGCACCGCGGAGATGTACGACGAGGCCGCGGCCGACCACGAGGGCTTCTGGGCGCGACAGGCCCGCGAGCGGATCACCTGGGCCAAGGACTTCGAGCAGACCCTCGACTGGAGCGGCGCCCCCTTCGCGAAGTGGTTCGTCGGCGGCGAGCTCAACGTCGCGTACAACTGCGTCGACCGCCACGTCGAGGCCGGGAACGGCGACCGCGTCGCCATCCACTTCGAGGGCGAGCAGGGCGACACCCGGACCATCACGTACGCCGACCTCCAGCGCGAGGTGAGCAAGGCCGCGAACGCGCTGGCCGCGCTGGGAGTCACCACGGGCGACCGCGTCGCGGTCTACATGCCGATGATCCCCGAGACCGTCTTCACGATGCTCGCCTGCGCCCGCCTCGGCGCCCCGCACTCGGTCATCTTCGGCGGGTTCTCGGCCGAGGCCCTGCACACCCGCATCGCCGACGCCGAGGCCAAGGTCGTCGTGACCACCGACGGCCAGTGGCGCCGCGGCAAGCCCGCGCCGCTCAAGGCCGCGGTCGACGCCGCCATCCACCACGGTGACGACGAGTCCCCCGTCGAGAAGGTGCTCGTCGTCAAGCGCACCGACACCGAGGTCGAGTGGGACGACGAGCGCGACGTCTGGTGGCACGACCTCGTCGAGGCGCAGTCCGACTCGCACGAGGCGGTGCCCGTCGACAGCGAGCACCCCCTGTTCATCCTCTACACCTCGGGCACGACGGGGAAGCCGAAGGGCATCTTCCACACGACCGGCGGCTACCTGACGCAGGCCGCGTACACGAACGCCGTCGTCCACGACCTGCACCCCGAGAGCGACGTCTACTGGTGCACGGCCGACGTCGGCTGGGTCACCGGCCACAGCTACATCGTCTACGGGCCGCTCGCCAACGGCGCGACCCAGGTGCTCTACGAGGGCACCCCGGACACCCCGCACCAGGGCCGCTGGTGGGAGATCGTCCAGAAGTACGGGGTGTCGATCCTCTACACGGCGCCGACGGCCATCCGCACGTTCATGAAGTGGGGCACCGAGATCCCCGCGAAGTACGACATGAGCTCGATCCGCGTCCTCGGCAGCGTCGGCGAGCCGATCAACCCCGAGGCGTGGCTCTGGTACCGCAAGCACGTCGGCGGCGACAAGGCCCCGATCGTCGACACCTGGTGGCAGACCGAGACCGGCGCGATCATGATCAGCCCGCTGCCCGGCGTCACGACCCTCGAGCCCGGCTCGGCGCAGCGCCCCATCCCGGGCGTCTCGGCCGAGATCCTCGACGACGACGGCAACCCCTTCACCGAGGCCGAGAAGGTCGGCTACCTCGTCCTCACCAAGCCGTGGCCCTCGATGCTGCGCGGGATCTGGGGCGACCCGGAGCGCTACCAGGAGACGTACTGGTCGCGGTTCGGCCCGAAGTACTACTTCGCCGGTGACGGGGCGAAGTACGACGAGAAGGGCAACATCTGGCTGCTCGGCCGGGTCGACGACGTCATGAACGTCTCCGGCCACCGGCTCTCGACCGCCGAGATCGAGTCGGCCCTCGTGTCGCACCCGTCGGTCGCCGAGGCCGCGGTCGTCGGCGCGGCCGACGAGACGACCGGCCAGGCCGTCTGCGCGTTCGTCATCCTGCGCGGCGGCGCGGCCGACAACGGCGAGGAGACCGTCCAGGAGCTGCGCAACCACGTGGCGAAGGAGATCGGCCCGATCGCCAAGCCGCGCCAGGTGATGATCGTCCAGGAGCTGCCGAAGACGCGCTCGGGAAAGATCATGCGCCGCCTGCTCAAGGACGTCGCCGAGAACCGCGAGGTCGGCGATGTCACGACGCTCGCCGACAGCTCGGTGATGAACCTCATCAAGCAGGGGATGTCCTCCGGCTCCGACTGACGCCGGCCCTGCCGACGACGGGGCGCCACCCATCCCGGGTGGCGCCCCGTCGCGCGTCCCGGGTCGTGGCGCGACCCACCGGCCGCGCTCCACCCTCGCTAGGATGGGACGCGGTGCGCCGGGAAGTCTGGTCGGCAACGACCTCGCCGCGCCCGCCCGCGGTCCGCCCCGTCCGCCAGGAGCCGCCCGATGAGCACCTCCGCACCCCCCGGCCGTCGCCCCGAGGGCCACCGCCTCCTCTCCCGCCCGTCCACCTGGGCCGAGACCAAGCACGTCGCCGACGCCCTGCGCACCGAGACCATCGGCGGCGCCGTGCTCCTCGTCGCCGCCGTCGTCGCGATCGTGCTGGCCAACAGCCCGTGGAGCGACGCCTACTTCTCGTTGCGCGACACCGAGGTCGGCACCGACTGGTTCCACCTGCGCCTGAGCCTCGGCCACTGGGCGGCCGACGGCCTGCTCGCCATCTTCTTCTTCGTCGCCGGGCTCGAGCTCAAGCGCGAGTTCCTCGTCGGCGACCTCCGCTCCCCGGCGAAGGCCGCCGTCCCGGTCGTCGCCGCCTTCTGCGGCGTCGCCGTCCCCGCGCTCGTCTTCGTCGGTGTCGTGTCGGTCATGGGTGGCGAGGGTGACGCCCTGCGCGGCTGGGCCATCCCGACGGCCACCGACATCGCCTTCGCCCTCGCGGTGCTGGCGGTCATCGGCTCGCACCTGCCCTCGGGGCTGCGCTCGTTCCTCCTGACCCTCGCCGTCGTCGACGACCTCATCGCGATCACGATCATCGCCGTCTTCTACACGGCCGACCTCGACGTGGGGATGCTCCTGCTCGCGCTGCTGCCGCTCGCCGCGTTCGCCGCGCTCGTGCAGCGCCGGATCGCCGCGTGGTGGCTGCTCGTGCCGCTCGCCGCGCTCACCTGGGCGCTGGTCCACGCGTCCGGCGTCCACGCCACCGTCGCCGGCGTCCTCCTCGGCCTCGTCGTGCCGGTGAGGCCGCGCCGGCGCGGGGTCCCCTCGGTCAGCACGCTGTCCGCCGACACCGACGTCGCGCACCGCTTCGAGTACCGCATCCGCCCGCTGTCCGCCGGGGTCGCGGTGCCCGTCTTCGCGTTCTTCGCCTCGGGCGTCGCCGTGCTCGGCGGCGGCTTCGGCGAGACGCTGCGCGACCCGGTGGCCATCGGCGTCGTCGCCGGCCTCGTCGTCGGCAAGCTCGTCGGCGTGCTCGGGTCGACCTACCTCATGGCGCGGTTCACGCGGGCCCGGCTCGACGACGACCTCGCGTGGTCGGACATCGCGGGGCTGGCGATCCTCACCGGGGTGGGCTTCACGGTCTCGCTCCTCGTCGGCGAGCTCGCCTTCGGGGCGGGGTCCGAGCGCGACGAGCACGTCAAGCTCGGCATCCTCCTCGGGTCGCTCATCGCGGCCGCCCTCGCCGCGGTCGTCCTGCGGCGGCGCAACGCCGTCTACCGGCGCATCCACGAGCAGGAGACCCGCGACGACGACGGCGACGGCGTGCCCGACTGCTTCCAGGAGGAGCACGCGGACCCCGGGCCCGCGAGCACTCGGTAGGGTCGGGGCGGACCACTTCGCAGGGCAGGACCGACACGAGCTGAGGACGCATGGCACCCGAGAGCACCGAGCGCACCATCGGACAGCTCGTCGCCGACGCGACGCACGACGTCCAGGGCATCGTCCGCGGCGAGATCGCCCTCGCCAAGGCCGAGGTCGCGCAGGGCGCCAAGAAGGTCGGCGTCGGGGCGGGCCTGCTCGCCGGGGCCGCCTTCGTCGGGCTGCTGGGCCTGGTCTTCCTCTTCCACACCCTCGCGCAGGTCCTCGGGATCTGGCTGCCGCTGTGGGCCGGCTACCTCATCGTCACCGTGCTGATGTTCGTCGTCGCCGGGGTCCTCGCGCTGCTCGGCAAGAACGCGCTCCAGAAGGCCAAGCCGGCGCCCGAGCGGGCCATCGCGCAGGGCAAGGAGACCGTGGCCGCCCTCAAGCACCAGGGCTGAGCGGCACCCCGCTCGGTCAGGCCGCCCCGCGGCACTGGCCGGTCGAGACCGTCGGGTCGCCGACGCCCGAGCCGCGCACGACCGGCGCGAGCTCGGAGTACGTCATCGCGTAGCCGGTCTGCGGGTCGTCGAGCGAGGTCGCGAAGACCATCCCGACGACGTGGCCCTCGGGGTCGACCATCGGGCCGCCGGACGCGCCCCGCCGCACCTCGGCGCGCAGCGAGTAGATCTCGCGGACGGTGCCGTCGCCCCCGTAGATGTCGGCGCCCTTCGCCTCGAGGACGCTGCGGACGCGAGCCGGCCCGACCCACAGGCCCCGGTCGCCCGGGAAGCCGGCGAGGACGGCGTCGTCGCCCCGCCCGAGCGCGTCCCCGCGGGTCAGGGCGGGGGCGCCCAGCCGGGAGGTGACGACGACGGCGACGTCGCGGTCGGGGTCGAAGCGCACGACCCGGCCGGTCACCTGCGGCCCGGTCCCGCGCACGCTCAGCTGCACGGTCCGGGCGCCGGCGACGACGTGGGCGTTGGTGACGACGACCCCCGGCGAGAGCACCCACCCCGAGCCGACCTGGGTCTGGCCGCAGCGGGGCGAGGAGGCCCGGACGTGGACGACCGAGCGCAGGGCGCGCGAGACCGCTGCGTCCCGCACGAGCGCCCGGTCCGGCGGCTGGACGGACGCGATCGGCTCCGGGCCCAGGCCCTCGAACACCCGCGGGAAGCCGCCGCTGTCGAGCGCCTCGGTGAGGTCGTCGACGAGCGTCTGCGCCGAGCGGGGCACGACGGCGTCGACCGTGCGGACCACCGTCGAGGACGCGATGGCGGTGCGCAGCCCGACCGGGCCGCTGACGCGGGCCGCCCCGGCGACCACCCAGATGACGAGGACCGACGCCACGAGCACGGCGACGGCACCGAGGAGGTTGTCGACGAGCCGCAGCCCGGCCAGCCCGATGACCCGGCGGACCCGGGCGGCGAGCAGGAGCATCACCCACTGCCCGAGCGTCGCGGCGACGAGGACGATCCCGATGAGCAGGAGCGTGCCGGCCGGGCTGCCGAGGTCGATGCCGCCGCGGCCGTCGATGAGCCCGGGCGCGATCTTCACGGCCGCGAAGGCGCCGGCGAGCAGGCCGACGAGCCCGAGCACCGCGGCGACGAGGCCCTGGCGCCAGCCGCTCCAGGCGTAGGCGAGCAGGACGAGCGCGAGGACGACGTCGAGGACGGTCGAGCCGGTCACGGGGCGTCCTCGATCTCGCGTGGGTCGAGGTGGTCCTCGGCCCCCCGCATCCACGGCGAGCGCACCCGGTCCGGCAGCGGGCGCTCGAGCCCCTGGTCCCACGGCCGGGTCAGGCCGGCGAGGTCGAGCAGGGTGTCGAGGAGCATCGCGGTGAATCCCCAGACGAAGAGGCCGTCGACCTCGAAGCCGGGCCCGCGGTAGGGCCCGAAGACGGCGGTGAAGCGGTGGCGGGGGTCGAGGAGGTCCTCGACCGCGACCCGGTCGACGCGGGCGACCTCCGCGGTGTCGACGACCCCGACGGGCACCGGGCGCGGCCACCAGCCGAGCACCGGCGTCACGGCGCTGCCGCTCGGCGCGAGGTGCAGGGCGGGGTAGGCCGCGAGCACCTCGACGCCCTCGGGCGCGAGCCCGACCTCCTCCTGCGCCTCGCGCAGGGCGGTGCCGACCGGGCCGTCGTCACCGGGGTCGGTGCGGCCCCCGGGGAAGGAGACCTGACCGGGGTGCGAGCGCAGGGTGTGCGCCCGCTCGGTGAGGACGACGTCGGTGCGTCCGTCCGGGCCGGGCCCGAAGAGGACGAGGACCGCCGAGGAGCGCGCGCCCTGCGGCGGCGCCGGGTGCTGTGCGAACCACGGGTGGTCACCGACGTCGGCCCGGGTGGCCAGCCGCGTCAGCCACTCGGGTGCGGGGGTCATGGGCGTCATCGTAGGCACGCCGGGTGTGGGCGCCCTGCGAGTCCGCCGGGAGCCGGCCGCTCAGCCCTCGTCGGGCAGCGGGCCGGGGGGCGGGTCGGGCAGGACGGCGCCGGGGGCCAGCTCGAACCTGAGGAGCTTCGTGGCCTTCTCGGGGTCGGTCTCGCCCTCGCCGTAGGAGGGACACCAGCGCGTGACCGGGCAGGCGCCGCAGGCGGGCTTGCGGGCGAAGCAGGTGCGCCGGCCGTGGAAGATGACGACGTGGCTGAGCATCGTCCAGTCACTCCTGGGGATGATCGCGGCGACGTCGGCCTCGACCTTGACCGGGTCGGTCTCCTGCGTCCATCCCCAGCGGCGCACGAGCCGGCCGAAGTGGGTGTCGACGGTGAGCCCGGGGACGCCGAACGCGTTGCCGAGCACGACGTTCGCGGTCTTGCGGCCGACGCCGGGGAGCGTCACGAGGTCCTCGAGCCGGCCGGGGACCTCGCCGCCGTAGCGCTCGACGACCGCCTGCGCGAGGGTGATGACCGAGTTGGTCTTGGCCCGGAAGAAACCGGTGGGCCGCAGGACGGCCTCCATCTCGGCGCGGTCGGCGGCCGCGAGCGCCTCGGCGGTGGGCCAGCGCGAGAAGAGCGTCGGCGTCACGGTGTTGACCATGACGTCGGTGGGCTGCGCCGACAGCACCGTGGCGACGAGGAGCTGGAGCGGGGTCTCGAAGTCGAGCTCGCAGTGGGCGTACGGGTAGCGCTCCAGGAGCGCCCGGTACGTGCGGCGGGCGCGACGGGTGCGGGCGACCGGTGACTCGTCACCGGTGGCCGCGCGACGGACGGCGGGCGAGGGGCGGACGGGCACGGCGGCAGCCTACGGCCGGGCGCCGACAGGGCCCCGGGAGCGCGCGGTCCGGGGCCCGCCCGGGGCCCGTGACCACCCGGCCCCGGACCTGCCCGTTCTGGCACACTGTCCGTCGTGGACCACGACGTCGTGCGCAAAGCCCCGCTCCTGTCCCCCCTCGACGACGGTGCGGCGGAGGGGCTCATCGCGCAGATGAACCCCTCGCGCCTCGAGCGCGGCGACGTCCTCTTCCACGAGGGCGACCAGGGCGACCGGCTCTACGTCATCGGCGAGGGCAAGATCAAGCTCGGCCGCACGAGCACCGACGGCCGCGAGAACCTCCTGGCCATCCTCGGCCCCGGCGAGATGTTCGGCGAGCTCTCGCTCTTCGACCCCGGGCCCCGCACGGCCACCGCGACCGCCGTCGCCGAGACGCAGCTGCTCTCGATGGGCCACGAGCAGCTCAAGGACTTCCTCCACGAGCGACCGGGTGTCGCGCTCACGCTGCTGAGCGCGCTGGCCCGCCGGCTGCGCCGTACCAACGACGTCCTGGCCGACCTCGTCTTCACCGACGTCCCCGGCCGCGTCGCGAAGGCGCTGCTCGACCTCGCCAAGCGCTTCGGCCGCCCGGTCGAGGAGGGCGTCATGGTCTCGCACGACCTGACCCAGGAGGAGCTCGCGCAGCTCGTCGGCGCCTCGCGCGAGACGGTCAACAAGGCGCTGGCCGACTTCGCCTCGCGCGGGTGGCTGCGCCTGGAGGCGCGGGCGGTCCTCCTCATGGACGTCGAGCGCCTGCGCCGCCGCGCGCGCTGACCCATCCCGCTCCGCCCCCGAGTCCCACGCACCCTCCCCGAGTCACGCGCACCCTCCCCCGCGTCACACGAGTATCGGGTCACCCGATACGGGCGCGCTTCACCCCGGAACCGTTCCCGGGTGAGGCGCAGGCGTATCGGGTCACCCGATACGCGTGAGGTCTGCGGGCGGCGGGGTCAGCCGGGGATGCCGAGGTGGTCCAGCTGGGCCCGGATGGACATCCGGGCGGCGGGCCAGACGTCCGGCGACACCTCGGCGTAGACGCGCCGCAGCACGCCCTCGACCGGGTCGTCCTCCGCGGCCGCACCGTCGAGCAGGGCCTGCCGGACCTGCTCCAGGCGCTGCGCCCGGTGCGTCCGGTAGAACGCGACCATCGCGGCGGCGTCCGGGACGACCGGCCCGTGCCCGGGCAGGATGCGCGTCACGGCGCCGTCGCCGGTGAGCGCGGCGATCCGCTCGAGCGAGCCGAGGTAGGCGTCGAGCTCGCCGTCGGGGTGCGCCACGACGGTCGTGCCGCGGCCGAGGACGGTGTCGCCGGTGAGCAGGGCGTGGTCCGCGGCCAGCGCGAAGGACACCGAGTCGGCGGTGTGCCCCGGGGTCGCGACGACCCGCAGCTCGAGCCCCCCGACCGTCAGCACGTCGCCGTCGCCGAGGTCGTCGTGCCCGGCGCCGACCGCCCGCGTCGGGGCGCCCGACAGCTCGGCGAAGCGCGGCGCGGCCTCGGCGTGGTCGTGGTGGCCGTGGGTGAGGACGGTCAGCGCGACCCGGGCGCCGCGGGCGGCGACGAGGTCGAGCACGGCCCGCAGGTGCGCGTCGCCGTGCGGCCCGGGGTCGACGACGACGGCCTCGGTCGAGCCCGGTTCGAGCAGCACCCAGGTGTTCGTGCCGTCGAGGGTCATCGGGCCGGGGTTAGGCGCGAGGACGCAGTGCGCCCGCTCGGTGACCGCTCCGCCGGCCCACGGGTCCCGGACCGAGGCCGGCGGCTGCGCGGTCGGGTCCGGCGGCGGGGATGACGGGGTCGCTGGCGTCATCCGGTCACCCTAGGCCCGTCTCCTGCGCGCGACCTGCGCGGATCCCCCTGCGGTCGCACCCGGACCACCGCAGGTCGCGCGGAGGAGGGACGGAGGCGGCCCGGTCAGAGGGCGGTGACGAGGACGAGCGTGCCGTCCGGGTCCTGCTCGAGCACCGGCACGACGCGCCGGATGTCGGGACGGTCGGCGAGGAAGGCCGCGGCGGAGTCGAAGCGGTCGAGCGCCTCGAGGGCCCAGACCTGCGGCGGCATCATCCGGACCTCGCCCCGCTCGGCGCGCTCGAGCAGCACCGACGCGCGGGCCCATCCGCCGCCGTCGCTCTCGCCGCTCGTCTCACCGGCCTCCTGGCCCTCGGGCATCCCGGCGGCGAGGATCCACGTGTCGTAGCGCCGCGGCTCGAAGGCCGGCGTGATCCAGTGGCCGCGCCCGCGCAGGGCCGCGACCTCGATGCGCACGCCGCACTCCTCCTCGACCTCGCGGACGGCGGCCGCCGCGAAGGGCGCCGCCTCCTGCGGCGTCACCCCGAGGTGGGACGCGAGGTCGGCGAGCCCGGGGGTCGCGGGGTCGAGGCCGGCGTCGGCGGGGTCGACCCGCCCGCCGGGGAAGACGACCATCGACGGCGCGAAGGCCATCGTCGCCACGCGCCGCTGGACGTACACCTCGGGCCCGGCGTCGGTGTCGCGCACGAGCATCACGGTCGCGGCGGGGCGCGGCTCGGCGCCCTCGGACGCCCCGGCGGCCACCCACGCCTGCGCGCGCTCGAGCAGCCCGACGTCCTCCACCGGCCGGCGGAGCACGGTCCGCTCAGTCACGGACGTGGGCGATGACCTCGACCTCGACCGGCGCCCCGAGCGGCAGCGCGGCCACCCCGACGGCCGAGCGGGCGTGGACGCCGGCGTCGCCGAAGACCTTGCCGAACAGCTCGCTGGCGCCGTTGACGACACCGGGCTGGCCGGTGAACGAGGGGTCGGAGGCGACGAAGCCGGTGACCTTGACGATGCGCTCGACACGGTCGAGGTCGCCGACGACGGAGCGGATGGCCGCGATGGCGTTGAGCGCGCAGACCGCCGCGAGCTCCTGGGCCTTCTCGGGCGTCACGAGGCCGACGAGCTCGCCGACCTGGCCGGTCGCGGGCAGCACGCCCTCGACGAACGGCACCTGCCCGGAGACGTAGACGCGCGAGCCGTCGAGCACCGCCGGGACGTAGGCCGCGAGCGGCGGGACGACCTCGGGCAGCGTCAGCCCGAGCGCGGCGATGCGGTCCTCGACGGCACCCACGTCAGGCCCGGGGGCGCTTGAGGTAGGCCACGAGGTTGCCCTCGGGCATCGCGAGGACCTGGACGAGCTCCCAGCCGTCCTCACCCCACTGGTCGAGGATCTGCTTCGTCGCGTGGACGATGAGCGGTACGGTCGCGTACTCCCACTTCTGCATGCGCGCCACCCTAACCGCGCGCCCCGTCCACGGCTACGGTGGCCGGGATGAGCGACGACGTCATGAGCCGCAGCGCCCGACAGCCCGACCGCACCGAGGTGACCGGGCCGGAGCAGACCGACGTCTACGACGTGTTCGAGCCCGACCCGCACCGCGCCCGCGGCTACACGGTCGCCCTCGTCCACGGGGGCTTCTGGCGCCCGACCCACGACCGGACCCACCTCGGGCCGCTCGCCGAGGCGCTCTCGCGCGACGGCTTCCACGTCGTCAACCTCGAGTACCCGCGCCCGGGGATGCCCGGCGGCGGGTGGCCCGGCACCGCCGACGCCCTCCTCGCGAACCTCGCGGCGGCCCACGCCGACACCGACCTGCCCGACGCCGTCGTGCTCGTCGGCCACTCGGCCGGGGGCCATCTCGTGACGTGGCTCGCCTCCGAGGACCGCGTGCCCGACCTGCTCGGCGCCGTCGCGCTCGGACCCGTCGCCGACCTCGCGACCGCCGACCGCCTCCACCTCGGCGACGACGCCGCCCGCGCCTTCCTCGGCGGCTCGCCCGACGAGGTGCCGGACGCCTGGGCCGCCGCCGACCCCGGCCGCCTGCGCCTGACGGCCCCGGTCGCCCTCGTGAGCGGCGAGCACGACGACGTCGTGCCGCCCGAGGTCGCGCAGGCGTACGTGGCGACCCGCACCGCCGAGGACGCCAAGGCCACGACGGCCCTGGCCCGCGGCGCCGACCACTTCGACCTCGTCGACCCCGAGCACCCGGCCTACCTCCTCCTCCTCGCCGAGGTGGAGGAGCTCACCCTCGGCCGGGGTGGACCGCACCACCCGGCCTGAGGGCCCGGCTGCCCGATCTAGGCTGGCCGCATGGCCGCTCCTCCTCTCGCGCGCGTCCTCGAGGGCGTCCGGCTGCACGTCGTCACCGGCAAGGGCGGCGTCGGCAAGACGACGGTCGCGAGCGCCCTCGGGCTCGCCCTGGCCCGGCAGGGCCGCCGCGTCCTGCTCGTCGAGGTCGAGAACCGGCAGGGCATCAGCCAGACCTTCGGGGTGCCGCCGCTCGGCACCGACGAGGTCCGTCTCGTCCAGGACCCCTCGGGCGGCGAGCTCTGGGGCCTCTCGGTCGAGGCCAAGGCCGCGCTGCTCGAGTACCTCCAGACGTTCTACAAGCTCGGCCGGGCCGGCGGGGCGCTCGAGCGGATGGGCGTCGTCGACTTCGCGACGACGATCGCGCCCGGCGTCCGCGACGTCCTGCTGACCGGCAAGGTCTACGAGGCGGTCGGCCGCACGACCGGGGGCAAGCGCGGCCAGGGCTCCCCCGTGTGGGACGCCGTCGTCCTCGACGCCCCGCCGACCGGCCGGGTCACCCGCTTCCTCGGGGTCAACGAGCAGGTCGCCGGCCTCGCGCGGATGGGCCCCATCCACCAGCAGGCCGAGTCCATCACCCGGATGCTGCGCGCCCGCAGCAGCCTCGTCCACGTCGTCACCCTCCTCGAGGAGATGCCCGTGCAGGAGACCGCCGACGCCGTCGCCGAGCTCTCGGCCGCGGGCTTCGGCGTCGGCGCCGTCGTCGTCAACCAGGTCCGCGAGCCGCTGCTGCCCCCGGACCTCGTCGAACGGCTGGCGAGCGACCCGGCCGGGCTCGAGGAGCAGGTGCGCGCGGACCTCGCCGCGGTCGGGGTGCGCTCCGGCGCGAAGACCGTCGGGGGCCTGCTCGCCGAGGGCGCCGACCACGCGGCCCGCCTCGCCCTCGAGCACGAGCTCGGCGCCGAGGTCGACGGGCTCGGGCTGCCGACCGTCACCCTCCCCGCCCTGACGACGGGCACCGACGACGGCGGGGTCGGCGTCCTCGCCGACGAGCTGCACGAGCAGGGGGTGCGCTGATGGCCGCGCGCACCGCCGCCGACGCGTTCGACGTCGACGCCCTCCTCGCCGACCCGGCCACCGGCATCGTCGTCTGCTGCGGCAGCGGCGGCGTCGGCAAGACGACGACGGCCGCGGCCCTCGGGGTGCGCGCCGCGGAGGCCGGGCGCCACGTCGTGGTCCTCACCATCGACCCGGCGCGCCGGCTCGCGCAGTCCCTCGGCCTCACGGCGCTCGACAACACCCCGCGCCCCGTCGAGGGCGTCGGGGTCGAGGCCGGTGGCTCGCTCGACGCGATGATGCTCGACATGAAGCGGACCTTCGACGAGGTCGTGCTCGCCCACTCGACCCCCGAGAAGGCCGCCCAGATCCTCGAGAACCCCTTCTACCAGGCGGTCTCCAGCTCGTTCGCCGGCACGCAGGAGTACATGGCGATGGAGAAGCTCGGCCAGCTGCGGGCGCAGGCCGACGCCGACGGCACGTGGGACCTCGTCGTCGTCGACACCCCGCCCTCGCGCTCGGCCCTGGACTTCCTCGACGCCCCGAAGCGCCTCGGCTCCTTCCTCGACGGCCGGTTCATCCGCCTGCTCATGGCCCCCGCGAAGGCCGGCGGGCGCGCCTACCTCAAGGTCTTCTCGGTCGGCGCCAACCTCGCGGCGGCGACCCTCTCGAAGGTCCTCGGCGGGCAGTTCCTCTCCGACGTCCAGACCTTCGTCGCCGCGCTCGACACGATGTTCGGCGGCTTCCGCGAGCGCGCCGACGTCACGTACGCCCTGCTCAAGGAGCCGTCGACGGCGTTCGTCGTCGTCGCCGCCCCCGAGCGCGACGCGCTGCGCGAGGCCGCCTACTTCGTCGAGCGCCTCGAGGCGGAGTCGATGCCCCTCGCCGGGGTCGTCGTCAACCGGATGCAGCAGCTCGCCGCGCCCGGCCTCAGCGGGTCGCGGGCGTCCGCCGCGGCCGAGCAGCTCGAGGACCGCGCCGACGACGCCGACACCGCCGCCCCGGGCACCGGCCCGACGCCGGCGCTGCTGCGGCTGCACGCCGCCGTCGCCGAGGTGGCGACCCGGCACGAGGCGCGGGTGCGCCGGTTCGTCGCGACCCATCCCGGCGTCCCGGTGCGGACGGTCCCGGCAGCCGCGACCGACATCCACGACCTCGACGGGCTGCGGGCGGTCGGCGACGCGCTCGGCGGCTGACGCGGACCGCGGCCGCCGCGCCCCCCGCGCACGAAAGAGCCCCGGCGGGGCCGACCGGTGCCCGTGACTGCAGGGGGTGCCACGGGCGTGCAGGGGGGATGGTCGGCCCCACCGGGGGGTCTGGGGGTCGGGCGGTGGCGCCGTCGGCGGCCACGGGCCCGAGGGGTCAGGCGATGGCGCCCTCGGCGCCACGGGACTTGGCGGCGGACAGCAGGGCCGTCCACGAGCGCACGTCGGGGCGGCGGCGCAGCAGGGCGCGACGCTCCCGCTCGGTCATGCCGCCCCACACACCGAACTCGGTGCGGTTGTCGAGCGCGTCGGCCAGGCACTCGGCCACGACCGGGCAGCCCTTGCACACGACCTTGGCGGCGCGCTGCGCCTTGCCCTGGACGAAGAGCGCGTCGGGGTCGCTGCCGGCGCACTTGCCGAGCGGCGCCCACTCCGTGACCCACTGGCCCTCGGTCGGGGCCGTCACCGGTGAGATGCTCATGTCCACCTCTCTTCGCTGTCTCGGGGTCCTCGCCCCCCTCTCGGATGAGGACATGCAATTACCGTAGGTCGCCCGGTGACCTGCACACATCGGCCGAATCGGTCCCCGGGTTGGCCGAACGGACGACCCGCCCGCCGCACGCCTGACCCCCTCCCCGGCCCCACCGCGGACCCCCGCCCGCGCGCCGCCGTCTCGGCCCGCGGGCATCGTCAGGTCCCCGCGTTACCCTGTCGCGCATGGACGGACGTGCGCAGAACTTCCCGGCCGTGCTCAGGCTGCTCCTCGGTTTCGTCGTGCTGAGCACGGTGGCGGGCCTGCTGCTGGCGGGCATCGCCGTCCCCGCGATCGGCGCGAGCGGCCAGGCGGCCAAGAGCGGCGTCGACTTCTTCAACGACCTGCCGGGCGACTTCACGGTCTCCCCGCTGGCCCAGCAGTCGAAGATCGTCGACGCGAAGAACCACGTCATCGCCAACCCCTACGACGAGAACCGCATCATCGTCCCGCTGAACAAGATCTCGAAGAACATGCGCAACGCGCAGATCGCGATCGAGGACGCACGGTTCTACGAGCACGGCGGCCTCGACCTGCGCGGCTTCACCCGCGCGCTCGTCTCCAACGCCCGCACCGGCAGCACGCAGGGCGCCTCGACGCTGACCCAGCAGTTCGTCAAGATCACCCTCCAGGAGCAGGCGCTGCGCGCCGGCGACAAGGAGGCCGCGGCCGCCGCGACGGCGCAGACCTACTCCCGCAAGGTGCAGGAGCTCAAGTACGCGGTCAACGTCGAGGACAACTTCACCAAGGACCAGATCCTCCAGGGCTACCTCAACCTCGTCTACTACGGCGACCAGGCCTACGGCGTCGAGGCCGCGGCCCTCAACTACTTCGGCGTCCACGCGAACAAGCTCTCGCTCGGCCAGGCCGCCCTGCTCGCCGGCATCGTCCAGCAGCCCACCGCCTACAACCCGGTGCTCAACCCCAAGCAGGCCCAGGCCCGGCGCGACGTCGTGCTCACCCGGATGCAGCAGCTCGGCTTCGCCTCCGCCAAGGACGTGGCGGCGGCCAAGAAGCAGCAGGTCAAGAAGATGATCAAGAAGAAGCCGGTCGAGGGTGTCTGCCACCGCTCGTCCGAGCCCTACTTCTGCGCCTACGTCATGGCCTACCTCCAGCACGCCCCGGAGCTCTCCGCCCTCGGCAAGACCCCCGAGGAGCGCCTCAAGCGGATCAACCAGGGCGGCCTGACCATCCGCACCTCGCTCGACCCCGAGATGCAGAAGACCGCGCAGCAGCAGATCGAGAAGGCCATCCCGGTCGGCAACAAGAGCAACCTCGGCGGCGCCGTGTCCATCGTCCAGCCGGGCACCGGCCGGGTCCTCGCGATGGCCCAGGCGGCCGACTTCGACAAGGACCAGACGAACGTCAACGTCGACCAGGTCTACGGCGGCGGGCCCTACGGCTACCAGTTCGGGTCCACGGCGAAGATGTTCATCCTCGTCACCGCGCTCGAGCAGGGCATGCCCCTCAACGGCACGATCAACGTCCCCTTCGCGACGAACAAGATCGACCACGTCTTCGACGGCCCGAAGGTCGTCGGCGCCCCGTGCGGCTCGAACCTCCCGTGGAAGGTCGGCAACGACTACCCGATCGGTGGCGGTCCGATGACCCTCTCCGAGGGCATCTCGAAGTCGGTCAACACGTGGGCGGCGCAGCTGTCCATCGAGGTCGGCCCCTGCAACGTGCAGAAGACGATGACGAAGATGGGTCTGCACCAGGCCGACGGCAAGCCGATCGAGGGCACCCTGTCCAACGTCACCCTCGGCTCCGGGGTCACGACCCCGCTCAGCCTCGCCAGCGCCTACGCGACCCTCGCCGCGAGCGGCAAGTACTGCACCCCGAACCCGATCGTCTCCATCACGACCCCGGACAAGAAGGAGATCAAGGTCAAGGGGCCGGAGTGCAAGCAGGCCATCTCCAAGGAGGCCGCCGACGGCGCCGCCTACCTGCTCAAGGGCACGCTGCGCCCGGGCGGCACGGCCGACAACTTCTGGGACGTCAGCGCCCGCCCGGCCGCCGGCAAGACGGGCACGACCGAGAAGCACAACCAGGCGTGGTTCGCGGGCTTCACCCCGCAGCTGTCGACCGTCGTGTGGATCGGCAACGTCAAGGTGGCCGACAAGAACGGGAAGTTCTACTCGCTCAACGGCAAGTGCTTCGGCAGCTACGGCTGCTTCCAGGAGGTCTTCGGCGGCACGGTCTCGGTGCCGGTCTGGACGGCGATCATGAAGAAGATCACCGCGGACATGCCGGCCAAGGACTTCCCCGCGCCGAGCGCGGCGGCCCAGCGCGGCAACCTCGAGCCCATCCCCAACGTCTACGCCCGCAACACCGGGTCGGCGACGGCCATCCTCCAGGGCGCCGGCTTCGGGGCCACGGTCGGCCAGACGATCTCGAGCAACGCGCCCGCCGGCACCGTGGCGGGCACCTCCCCCTCGGGCTCGGCGATGAAGGGCTCGACGATCACGCTGCTCGTCTCCTCCGGCCCGGCAGCCGCGCCCGCGGTCAACGTCAAGCCGACCCAGCCGGTCAAGCAGACCAGGCCCCCGACCCGGGGCAAGCCCAAGCCCGGCAACACCAGGCCGCCGGGCAGGGGCTGACGCCCACCGCACGACGAGGGCCCGACCGGTACATCCGGTCGGGCCCTCGTCGTCGGTCCGGAGGGGAGCGGGGCTCAGCGCCCGGCGAGCACCGCCCTGACGACGCCCGCCACGCGGCCGCCCTCGGCGCGCCCGGCGACCTCGCCCTGGGCGGCCTTCATGACCCGGCCCATGTCGGCCGGACCCGTGGCGCCGCTCGCGGCGACGGCGCGCTCGACGATGGCCCGCAGCTCGTCGTCGCCGAGCTGGGCGGGGAGGTAGGCCTCGAGGACCACGAGCTCGGCGTCCTCGACGGCCGCGAGCTCGGGGCGCTGCGCGTCGCGGTAGGCGGCGGAGGACTCTCGGCGCTTCTTGGCCTCCTTGACGAGGACCTTGAGCACGTCGTCGTCGGTGAGCTCGCGCGCCTCGTCACCGGCGACCTCGGCGGTCGTCACGGCCGTGAGGGCCATCCGCAGCGTCGAGCTGCGGACCTTGTCACGGGCCCGCATCGCGTCGTGGAGGTCGCTCTGCAGCTGCGCCTTGAGGCTCTGGGCGTTCATGCCCGCCAGTCTCCCACCCGCTGCGTGACGGGGTCACCCGGGATTCTCCGGGCGGCGGGTCGGTGAGCGAGGATGGGCCGATGACGACCCCCGCCCGCACCGCCCTGCGCGCCGTCGGCGGTCTCGTCGGCGCCGGCCTCGCGGGGGTCGCCTACGCCTCCCTCGTCGAGCGCACCTGGTTCACGCTGCGTCGCTTCACCGTGCCGGTCCTGCCGGCCGGGTCCGCGCCGGTGCGCGTCCTCCAGGTCTCCGACCTGCACCTGACCCCCGGCCAGCGCCGCAAGATCGAGTGGGTCCGCTCCCTCGCCGAGCTGCGCCCGGACTTCGTCGTCAACTCCGGCGACAACCTCGCCCACGTCGAGGCCGTCCCGCCGCTGCTGCGGGCGATGGAGCCGCTCATGGAGTTCCCCGGGGCCTTCGTTCTGGGCTCCAACGACTACTTCGCCCCCATCCCCAAGAACCCCGCGCGCTACCTGACCGACCGCTACGCCATCGCCCCGAAGACCCGCAGCGACCTGCCGGTCGGCGAGCTCGTCGCCGGGCTGCGCGGCGGCGGCTGGTCGGACCTCGACAACGCCCGCACGGTCGTCACGATGGGCGAGCACCGCGTCGAGCTCGTCGGCGTCGACGACCCGCACGTCGACTTCGACCGCTACGCCCGGGTCTCGGCCCCGGCGCGCGACGACGTCGCGCTCACCGTCGGGCTGGTCCACGCCCCCTACCAGCGCGTCCTCGACGCGATGGTCTCCGACGGCGCCGGCCTCGTGCTCGCCGGGCACACCCACGGCGGCCAGCTCGCGGTGCCGTTCTACGGCGCGCTCGTCACGAACTGCGACCTCGACACCGGCCGCGTCAAGGGCGTCTCCCGCTGGTGGGAGGGCGCCGGCCCCGGTGGCGGCGAGGGCCCCGTGCAGCCGTCGTCGGCCGCGCCGGCGGACGCCGCGTGGCTGCACGTCTCGGCCGGGCTCGGGACCTCGCCGTACGCGCCGGTGCGCTTCGCGTGCCGTCCGGAGGCGACGCTGCTCACCCTCGTGGCCCGCGGCGACGACGGCCTCGGCTGAGGTCCCCCGGCCCTCCCGGCGACCATCGGGGGGACCGATTTCGGATGCTCGTGGGTGGTCGGCTATCCTCGGGTGTCGCGGCGGCCCTCGGGTCGTCGATGACGTGCCACGGGGTGTGGCGCAGCTTGGTAGCGCGCTTCGTTCGGGACGAAGAGGTCGCAGGTTCAAATCCTGTCACCCCGACATCACGAGAGGGCCGGGCCAGATCGACGCAGTCGATCCGGCCCGGCCCTCTCGCTCGTCGGGGGACAGGATGCCGGGAGGCGGTCCCGGTGGTGAGGGACGAACCAGCGGGACCGCCGGCGTCCTGTAAACCCCGTCTCAGCGTGGCCAGCGCACCCCGACCCCACCGCGCCGCCCCGACCCCGCCTCGCCGCCGCCATCCCGCCGCGCCGACCCGCCTCGGCACCCCGGCAGGGCGAGACCACCCCGCCACGACGAGCGCACCCCGAGCCCGCGGGCGTCAGACGTGCAGCTGGGCGCCGACGACGACCGTGCGGTCGATCGGCAGGCGGAAGTACTCCGTCGGGTCGGCGGCGTTGTGCGACAGCGCGATGTAGACCCGCTTGCGCCAGCGGGACATCCCCGGGCGGTCGGCCGCGGCGTGCACCGAGACCCGCGAGAGGAAGTACAGGGCGGTGTCGCGGTCGAAGGAGAGGTCCGGGGTCTGCGCGGCGAGCGCCAGCGCGGCCGGGACGTCCTGCTCGTCGGCGAACCCGAAGTGCAGCCGGACCAGGCAGATGCCGTCCCACTGGTCGCCGAGGTCGTCGACGACGACGCGCTCCTCGTCCGGCACGTGCGGGACGTTCATCCGGATCGTGTTGGTGATGATGACGTTCTCGTGGAGGACCTTGTTGAAGTCGACGTTCTCGCGCAGCGACAGCGGGGTCGTGTCGTGGCTGGTGTGGAGGAAGACCGCCGTCCCGGGGACGCGCTGGAGCCCGCCGGAGTGCGCCTCCTCGAGGAACTCGGCGAGCGGGCGCTCGACCTTGGCCCGGCGTGCCTTGACGACGCGCTGGCCCTTGGACCACGTGAGCATGACGAACGCGATGACGGTGGCGAGCAGCACCGGCAGCCAGCCGCCGTGGGTGATCTTCGTGGCGTTGGCGGCGACGAAGCTCAGCTCGACCCAGAGGAAGAGCCCGCCGAACGCCCACAGGCGCCAGCGCGGCCAGTCGAGCGCGGCGTCGGCGTAGACGAGGAAGAGACACGTCGTGAGCGCCAGCGTGGCGGTGACGGCGAGGCCGTAGGCGACGGCCAGGTGCTCGGAGCTGCGGAAGCTGAGCATGAGGACGAGCACGCCGCCGAAGAGGACCCAGTTGACCGCCGGGACGTAGATCTGGCCGCCCTCGTGCTCGGAGGTCTGGCGCACGGTGAGGCGGGGCAGGAAGTCGAGCCGCTCGGCCTGCCGCGACACCGAGAACGCGCCCGAGATGACGGCCTGCGAGGCGATGACCGTCGCGGCCGTGGCGAGGACGACGAGCGGCAGCGTCGCCCAGTCGGGGCCGAGGTGGAAGAAGGGCCGGTCGATCGTCGCGGGGTCCTTGACGATCAGCTCGGCCTGGCCGAGGTAGTTGAGGGTGAGGCTCGGGAAGACCAGCCAGAACCACCCCGTGGCGATGGCGGGGCGGCCGAAGTGCCCCATGTCGGCGTACAGGGCCTCGGCCCCGGTGATCGCGAGGACGACCGCGCCGAGGGCGAGGAAGCTGACGAGCGGGTGGGCCACGGCGAACTGCAGGGCGAGGTGCGGGCTGAGCGCGAGCAGCGCCTGGGGGTAGGCCAGCACGTGCGGCAGCCCGAGCGCCGCGAGCGTGAGGAACCAGAAGACCATGACCGGCCCGAAGAAGCGCCCGACCCGGTCGGTGCCGTGGCGCTGGACGACGAACAGCAGCGTGATGACGGCCGCGCCGAGCGGCAGCACCCACTGCTGCAGGCCGGGCTCGACGACCTCGAGCCCCTCGACGGCGGACATCACCGAGATGGCGGGGGTGATGACCGAGTCGCCGTAGAAGAGCGCGGCCCCGATGACGCCGAGGACCATGACGAGCCGGAACCGCTTGCCGCCGGGGCGGACCGAGCGTCGGGCGAGGAACGCCAGCGAGAGCACCCCGCCCTCGCCGTCGTTGTCGGCGCGCAGCACGAAGAGGACGTACTTGACCGAGACGACCAGCGTGATGGCCCACACGACGGTCGAGACCACGCCGAGCGCGTTGTCGCGGGTCGGCTCGACGATGCCGCCGTCGAGCGCGAAGACGGTCTGCATCGCGTAGAGCGGGCTGGTGCCGATGTCGCCGAAGACGACCCCGAGCGCGCCGAGGACGAGGGCGCGCCGGGCGGTCGTCGGGGCCGTGGCGGACGGTGCGTTCACGCAGCAGAGCGTAGGCCGCGAGCACGCCCCGCCCCCGGGACTCGTGCGGACCTGGTCAGCCCGCGGCGGACCCTGTGACGACGCGCTCGCGCAGCCGGCGCAGCGCCTCCTGCCGGGCGCCCGCGAGGGAGGGCTGCTCGAGCACGGCGGGCGGCCGCAAGGGCACGTGTCGCGGCATCCGGCCGAAGCGCTGCCCCACCCGCGCCAGGAACGTCGGGTCCGACCCCCAGGCGCCGCCGAGCACGACCGCCGCGGGGTCGGTGAAGGCGACCAGCGCGGCGAGGACACCGCAGACCGCGACGACGAGGGCGTCGACGGCACGCTCGGCGCCGGGGTCGCCGCCCGGCGCCGCCGCGAGCTCGAGCAGGCGCAGGACGGCCGCCGTGTCGACGGCGGTGCTGCCCGGCTCGCGCAGCCCCAGGGCCGCGAAGACCTCGATGAACGCGCTCGCCCGGCCGTCGGGGCCGGTGGTCACGACGTGCGCGACCTCCCCGGCGAGCCCGCCGACCCCGCGCAGCACGACCCCGTCGGCGACGACCGCGCAGCCGAGCCCGCGGTCGAGGTAGAGGTAGGCGACGCCGTCCGCGGCCTCGTCGGCGCCGGAACCGGGGTCGTGGGTGGCGGCGAGCTCGGCGCGGGCGGCCCAGTTGACGTCGTTGTCGACGACGACCTCGCCGTCGACGAGCGGGGCGAGGAGCGCGACGGGCGAGAGCTCGCCGACGAGGAAGGGCGCGTCGGGCAGGTGCACGAGGGCGCCGGTGGCGCGGTCGACCGGGTCCGCGGCGCTCACGACGGCCACGCGCACCGCCCCGGCCGCGCCCGCCGCCGCCCGGGCGACGACCGCGGGCAGGAGGGCCTCGAGCCGGTCGGGCGTGGTGGGCAGGGCCAGCCCCTCCGTGGCCCTGCTCACCACCCGTCCGTGGACGTCGACGACCTCGGCCAGCACGCCGTCGGGGGCGATGCCCACCGCGAGCGCGACGCCGAGGTCCGGGGTCAGGGCGAGGATGGTGCCGGCCCGGCCGCGGCCGCCGGTGCGGTCCCCGGTGTCGCGGACGACGCCGGCCTCGGTGAGCCGGCGCACGCTCTCGCCGACGGTGGGCTTGGAGAGGCCGGCGCGGGTGGCGATCTGCGCCCGGGTCAGCTCCGGCTCCTCGAAGAGCACCCCGAGCACGTGCCGGTCGGACAGCTGCCGCAGCAGCCGGAGCGAGGGCTTCGGGGGCTCCACGGACACGATCCTAGTAAGGACCCTTGCCGAAATCGACCCCCAGGCCGTAGTCTCGGTATTCAGTCAGGAGTCCTTACTGAATGGAGACCGGTCGATGACCACCACCGCCGAGCCGCAGGTCCTGCCCGCGCTCCCCCACTGGGAGCAGCCCCCCGCCGACCTGCGGGCCGCGACCCGCGAGGTCAAGGCCGCGCTGCGCGCCCGCCTCGAGGCCTCCGGGCGCAGCGTCGAGGAGGTCTTCGCCGTCGTCGAGGCCCGGGTGCGCGCCGCCGTCGAGGAGGTCGAGGCGCAGCGGGCCCGCGGGGAGGAGGTGTGGCCGGTGCTCGAGTACGCCGACATCACCTCGGGCGCCGTCACCCCGGACGACCTCGCCCGGCTGCGCCGCCGGGGCTGCCTCGTCGTGCGTGGGCACTTCCCGCGCGAGCAGGCCCTGGCCTGGGACGCCGGCATCGTCGACTACGTCGAGGGCAACCGGTTCTTCGAGGACTACCGCGGCCCCGGCGACGACTTCTTCGGCAGCGTCGGCTCGCGCCCCGAGATCTACCCCGTCTACTGGTCCCCGGCGCAGATGGAGGCCCGCCAGAGCGAGCGGATGGCCACCGTCCAGCGCTTCCTCAACGGCCTGTGGCGGCACGAGTCCGAGGGCACGACGTGGTTCGACCCGGAGCGCGACTCGCTCTACCCCGACCGCATCCGCCGCCGTCCGCCGGGCGCCGACTCCGGCGGCCTCGGCACGCACCTCGACCCCGGCACGCTCGACCTGTGGATGACGCAGGCCTACCAGCGCGCCTTCCGCCACCTCTTCGACGGCAGCGTCGAGCAGTACGACCCCTGGGACGCCGCCCACCGCACCGCCGGCCCGCAGTACCCCGGCACGACGATGTGCTCGGCCTTCCGGACCTTCCAGGGCTGGACCGCGCTATCGGACATGGACCGCGACCAGGGCGTGCTGCACACCGTCCCGGTGCCCGAGGCGATGGCCTACCTCATGCTCCGTCCGCTGCTGGCCGACGTCCCGGACGACGACATGTGCGGCGTCACGACGAACCAGGTCTTCCCGGCCACCGAGCGCTGGCACTCGCTGCTCCTGAGGGCGGTCAGCGGCATCCCCGACGTGCGCGCCGGCGACTCCGTCTGGTGGCACTGCGACATGATCCACGGCGTCGACCCGGTCACCGACCAGCAGGGCTGGGGCAACGTCATGTACATCCCGGCCGCGCCGTGGTGCCCGCGCAACGAGGCGTACGCCGCGTCGGTGCGCGAGGCCTTCGCGGACGGCAGCAGCCCCACGGACTTCCCGGCCGAGCACTACGAGCGGGAGTGGCCGGACCGCTTCGCGCCGGAGCAGCTGAACCGCACCGGCCGGCGGGGTCTGGGCCTCGACGACTGACGCGACGCGGGGCGTCGACCTCCCGTCGGAGGCCGGCGCCCCGGGCGCGCTCAGGCGAGCTCAGACGCGCTCGAAGATCCCGAACGAGAAGCCGGACGCCTCGACGTTCCCACCCGCGACGCGGACGCCCTCGACCTCGAGCTCCCGCGCCCCGTCCCACCCGGGCGGCACTGCGGCGGAGGCCGGCTCGCGCCGCGGGTTGACCACGACGAGGTGCGTGCCGCCGCGGACGTGGACGAAGGGGTAGTCCTCGGTCAGCACCTCGAGCGACCCGCCGGCGCCGAGCGCGGGGGTCGCGTGGCGCAGGGCGAGCAGTCGGCGCACGAGGTGCAGCAGCGAGCCCTCGTCCGCCCGCTGGGTCGCGACGTCCGGCCGGTCCGGCGAGGGGTCGAGGGGCAGGTAGAAGTCCGACTCGGGTGCGGTCGAGAACCCGGCACCGGGCCCGGGCTCCCACTGCATCGGCGTCCGCGAGCCGGTGCGGTCCTGCGTCGACTGCAGGAGGCTGCCCTCGGTGTCGGGCAGTCCCTCGACGTACCGCATCCCGATCTCGTCGCCGTAGTAGATCGTCGGCAGCGCCGGCCACGTGGTGACGAACGCGAAGGCGGCCCGGGCCATCTGCGCCGTCCGCGGCCCCGTGACCAGGCGCGCGTAGTCGTGGTTGGCGCTCGGCAGCGCGACGTGCCCGCCGTCGACGCCGATGGCCTCGGTGGCCCGCCGCCACTCGCGCAGGAAGGTGTCGATGCCGCCGCTGCCCTCGGGGTCGAAGAAGTAGCGACCCGTGTCGGTCCACGACGGGTCGTAGGTACCGACCCCGGTGTGCCACAGCGACCGCAGCCCGGGGCGGCCGAAGTGGAGGAAGAAGTCGGCGTGGAAGCCGGCCGGCACCGCGACGGCCGGGTCGCCCCACTCGGAGAGCAGCGCCTTGTCGGGGTGCTCGGCGTCGAGCCAGTCGCGCATCTCCGTCCAGAGCCGGGCGGTCTCCACGTGGCCCGGGTCGTCCTTGACGAGCGAGGCCGCCATGTCGACGCGGAAGCCGCCGATGCCGAGGTCGAACCAGTGCGCCATGACGTCGCGCAGCGCCTGCCGGTTGGCCCGCGGGCCCTCGGCGTCGACCGGGTCGCGCCACGGCTGGTCGGCGCGCTGCCGGGCGAAGCCGAAGTTCAGCGCGGGCTGGCAGGGGTAGAAGTTCATCTGGTAGTAGCCGCCGCGGCGCCCCGGCACCGGGCACCAGCTGCCGGCCGGCGCGGCCACCCGCTCGTTCCAGATGTAGCGCCCGTCCGCGGGGTCGTCGGCCCAGGCGCGGAACCACGGGTGCTGGTCGCTCGTGTGCCCGGCGACGAGGTCGAGCAGCACCCGGATGCCCCGGCGGCGGGCGGCCTCGACGAACGCACCGAGGTCCTCGTTCGTGCCGTAGCGCGGGGCGACGGAGAGGTAGTCGGCGACGTCGTACCCCGCGTCCGCGAAGGGCGAGGCGAAGAGCGGGCTGAACCACACCGCGTCGACCCCGAGCCACGCGAGGTGGTCGAGCCGCTCGGTCGCGCCGGCGAGGTCGCCGATGCCGTCGCCGTTGCCGTCCGCGAAGGTCTGCGGGTAGATCTGGTAAAGGACCGAGTCGGCCAGCCAGGCCGGCTGGGGGCGGGTGCTCGTCATCACCCGACCCTAGCGAGGCCGGACCCTCAGCCCTCGGCTCGCAGGTGCAGCAGGTAGCCCTGGCCCGGTGCGAGCGCCGGCACCGGCAGCCCGTGGTCGCCGAGCACGGCGCCGGAGGCGAGCACCCCGTCCGCGGCCTGCGCGTCCTCGAACCACCGCGGGCCCCGCACCTGCTGGCTCTCGGGGAGACCGGCCTCGGGGCGCACCCGCACCCGGTAGCGGCGGGCGGGGTCGAGCCCCGGCAGGGGCACCGCACCGGGCGTCACCCCGCGCCCGCTCGCCACGCGGACGACGGTGAGCACGGCCTCGGAGCGGTCCTCGGCGACGACGCCGCCGAGGACGAGCGAGGGGTCCGGGTGGTCGGAGCGCACGACGTCGCCGGAGTGCAGCAGGGGCCGCAGCTCGCGGTACAGGCCGCTCCAGGCCCGCAGCGCGTCGAGCTCCTGCGGCGAGCACCCGGAGATGTCCCACTCGAGGCCGGCGTGCCCGCCGAGCGCGACGAGCATCCGCAGCGACAGGTCGAGGTCACGGTGCGTCGTGTGCGCGCGCCCGGGCCCGATGTGCGTGCCCATCCGCTCCGGCGGCACGAGCAGCCCGGTCCAGCGCTGGATGGCCACGCGCTCGAGCGCGTCGTTGCAGTCGGAGGTCCACACCCGGTCGGTGCGGGCGAGGACGCCGAGGTCGACGCGGGCGCCGCCGCTGGAGCACGACTCGATCTCGAGCGCGGGGAAGCGCTCGCGCAGGGTGTCGAGCAGCCGGTAGGTGGCGCGGGTCTGGAGTGCGACGGCCGGGCGGTCGGTGCCGGTGGCGTCGGTGCGGACGGCCTCGTGGAGGTCGCGGTTGTGGTCCCACTTGACGAAGTCGACGCCGTGGGTGCCGATGACCTCGGTCATCGCCGCGAGGACGTGCTCGAAGGCGTCGGGGTTCGCGAGGTCGAGGACGTGCTGGTGGCGCGAGGGGGCGGTCGGGCCGGCGGCCGGGCCGAGCACCCACTCGGGATGGGCGCGCACGACGTCGGAGTCGAGGTTGAGCATCTCGGGCTCGAACCAGAGGCCGAACTCCATCCCGAGGCCCTTGACGTGCTCGACGAGCGGGCCGAGGCCGTCGGGCCACACGTCGGTCGAGACCTGCCAGTCGCCGAGGCCGCGCGTGTCGTCGCGGCGCGAGCCGAACCAGCCGTCGTCGAGGACGAAGCGCTCGACCCCGATGGAGGCCGCGGTGTCGGCGAGCCGCTTCAGGTGCCCGAGGTCGGTCTCGAAGTAGACGGCCTCCCACGTGTTGAGGACGAGCGGGCGCGGCCGCCCGGCGCGGTAGTCGTCGCCGGCGCGCTGGTGACGCACGAGGCGCGCGGTGAGACCGTCGAGCCCGGCGTCGGACCAGACGGCGACGACGTCGGGGGCCGTCCAGGTCCCGCCCGGGCCGAGCCGGACCTCGCCGGAGGCCAGCGCCTCGCCCGCGCCGATGACGGCCGCGTGGGCGCCGGCGCCCTCGGGGAGCCGCTCGACGAGGTGCTCGTGGTGGCCGCTCCAGGCGGCGTGGACGGCCCAGACCTCGCCGTGGCGGAAGCCGAACCCGGCCGTGCCGGCGGTCATGAGCAGGGTCGCGTCGTGCCCGGTGCGGCCGCGGCGGCCGGTGCGCAGCCACGTGCCGTCGGCGACGAGCCGGCGCTGCGGGGTCCGCTCGCGCACCCAGCGACCGCTGAGGTCGAGGACCTCCTCGGCGCGGGCCGGCAGGGGCAGGAGCGTGCGCAGGGCCCCGACCTCGAGGGGCGCCGTGCCGGCCTCGGCGGTCGAGGTCACCGACGTCGAGGTGGTGAGCACGCCGTGCTCGTCGAGGGCCAGGACGAGCTCGACGACGGCCTCGACGTCGGTGGCCTCGGCCCGCACGGTGCAGCGGGCCCCGCCCCCCTCGAGCGTCGCGACCCAGCGCGGCGCGGCGGACCCGCCGGCGCGCTGCAGGGCGACGCCGGGGGTGCCGAGCCAGCCGTCGCCCGAGGTCGGCAGGACCGTGAGGTCCCACGGCTCGTCGAGGGCGTTGTTCGCGACCGGGGTGTCGCGCAGGAGGACGAGGTCGGCCGCCGCCTCGTCGGGCAGGTCGGCCCCCCAGTGCAGGACGGCCGGCAGGCCGCCGTCGCGTCGGGCGAGGACGAGGGCGACGCCCCCTCCGCGCAGGACGGTGAGGTCGGCGCTCACCCCTTGGTCGACCCGAGCGTGAGGCCGGAGACGAACTGCTTCTGGAGGACGAAGAACACGACGAGCACCGGCAGGGCGACGATGATCGAGCCGGCGGCCACGAGGTTGGTGTCCGAGAAGAACTGGCCGCGCAGGTTGTTGAGCGCGCTCGTCACCGGGTACTTGTCGCCGCGCGAGATGAGCACGGTCGCCCAGAAGAACTCGTTGTAGATCCAGGTGACCTGGAGGGTCGCGAGGGCGGCGAGGGCCGGGCGGACGAGCGGCATCGTCAGCTGCCAGTACTGGCGCCACACGCTCGCGCCGTCGAGCTCGGCGGACTCGTAGATCTCGTGCGGCAGCGTCTTCATGTAGTTGCTCAGCACGAAGGTGCAGAACCCCAGCTGGAAGGCCGTGTTGACGAGGATCAGGGCCCAGAAGCTGTTGAGCATCGTGCCGGTCTCGCTCATGAACTCCGGCAGCGGGATCTCGCGGAACATCCGGAAGACGGGGATGAGCAGCGCCTGCGGCGGCAGGAGGTTCGCCGCGAGGAAGACCCCGAGGAGGGTGAGGTTGAAGCGGTACGAGAACCGCGCCAGGACGAAGGCCACGAGCGAGGACAGGAAGAGCGTCAGCGCCACGGCCGGCACCGTGATGAGGAGCGAGTTCTTGAAGTGCAGGCCGAAGTTGCCTCGGCTCCAGGCGTTCTCGTAGTTCTTGAACGTCCACCCGCCGAACGACAGGTACCCGTTGGTCTGTGTGTACGAGTAGTCGCGGAAGGAGTTGTAGAGCGCCCACAGGAGCGGGAAGAGCCACAGGATCGCGAGGACCAGCATGATGACCGTCGCGACCTTGCCGCGGCGCTTGTTGAGGACGCCACCGGAGGGGCCCCGGCTCTTCAGGGGGTTGCCCGTCGTGCCGGGCACGGCGGTGGGGGCGGTGGCGGTGGTCATCGGCGGTCCTCCCGGAAGACGATGCGCAGGTAGATGGTGATGAACACCGACGAGATGACCATCATGATGACGGCGAGCGCGGAGCCGAAGCCGTACCGCGTTGCCTCACCGATGACGTTCTGCGACACCAGGGCCGAGATGAGCTCGAGCCCGTTGCGACCCTTGTTGATGATCCAGACGAGGTCGAACGCGCGCAGCGACTCGATGACGACGATGACGAGGACGATCATGTTGATCGGGCGCATGACCGGGAAGATGACGTTGAAGAACGTCTTCACCTCGTTGGCGCCGTCGACGGCCGCGGCCTCGCGCAGCGAGCCGTCGACGCCCTTGAGGCCCGCCAGGTAGATGAGCATGATGTAGCCGGTGTGCCGCCAGGCGGTGGCGACGAGCACGGCCCAGAGGTTGACGTCGGGGTCGCCGTACCAGTCGACGTTGCCCTTGAAGATCTCGTTGATCAGGCCCTGGTCGGTCGAGTAGAAGAGCTGCCAGATGAAGCCGACGAGGGCCAGCGACAGCACGACCGGCAGGTAGAAGGCGGTCTGGTAGAACCGGCTCCCCCACATCTCGCGGTCGAGGACGACGGCCAGCAGCACCCCGAGGATCGTCGGGAAGACGAAGAGGAACACCAGCCAGATGAGGTTGTGCTGGATCGCCGGCCAGAAGGGCGGGTAGATCGTCGCGATGTCGACGTAGTTCTTCGTGCCGACCCACTGGATCGCGCTGAACTTGAACCCGTTCCACTTCGTGAACGACAGCGCCACCGAGGCCGCCGCCGGCAGCCAGACGAGCCAGACCACGAGGAGCGTGGGGACCCCGATCATCAGGGAGACGACCAGGCGGTCGCGTGCTCCTCGTTTCTTCTCGACCCGTCGTGACTGCCGGCGTGCGGTCTTGGTGGCCATCGTTCCTCCTCGTCCCCGGCTCAGCCGAGGATGGACGCGGCCTGCTGCTGGATGGAGGTCGTGACCTTGTCGATGTCGTTCGGGTTCTTGATGAAGTCCTGGAGCGCGACGGTGACGACGGTGTTCGCGAGGTCGGCGTTGGTGTCGCGGTCGAGGAACTGCGCGATGTTCTTCGCGTTCTGGACGACCTCGACCGACTTCTTCTGCAGCGCACCATACTTGGCGGTGCTCGCACCCGAGTTGGCGGCGATGAACGGGGCCGAGCCCGCGTTGTTGCCGGCGTCCGCGGCCTCGGCGCTGCCGAGCCACTTGATGAACGCCTTGCCGGCCTCGGTGTCCTGCGCGCCCTCGGCGACGCAGAAGCCGTCGATGGGGGCGTCGAGCGCGTCGGCGCCGATGCTCGCGTCGAGGGCCGGGAAGGTGAAGAAGTCCAGGTCCTCCTGGGCCTCGGTGGGCACGCCGTCGACGACGAAGGTGCCGAGGAGGTACATGCCGCACTCGCCCTTGGCCATCGAGGTCGCGGCCTCCTGCCAGGTGCGGCCGAGCGAGTTCTCCTGGTGGTAGGGCAGGAGGGTCTTCCAGGTCTCGAAGACCTTCTTGACCTCGGGGCTGTCCCACTTCTGCTCGCCCTTGGTCAGCTGCATGTGGAAGTCGAAGCCGTTGAGGCGCATGTTGAGGATGTCGAAGGTGCCCATCGGCGCCCAGGCGTCCTTGGCCGCGAAGGCGAAGGGGGTGATCTTCTTGCCCTGCATGTCGGTCATCAGCGCGTTGAGCTCGTCCATCGTCTTCGGCTCGGTCCAGCCGTTCTTCTCGAAGACCGACGGGCGGTAGAAGACGGCCCACGGGTAGTAGCTGATCGGGACGAAGTACTGCTTGCCGTCCGCGGCCGTGGCGGCCTGCTTGAAGGCGTCGCTCATGCCGTCGATCGGCCACACGTCCGAGAGGTCGGCGATCTGGCCGGCCTCGGCGAACTGCGACATGCGGTAGCCGGCGAACCACGTGAACACGTCGTCCGGGCTGCCCTGGAGGTAGGTGGTGATGCTCTCCTGGAAGGTGTTGTGGTCGACGGCGTTGACCGAGACCTGCACACCCTCCTTCTTCGCGTAGGCGTCCGCCATGCCCTGCATGCGCTCGTAGGCCGGCCCGGAGCCCTTGGCCTCGTTGACGCCGAACTTGACGTTGCCGGCCTTGGCGGAGGCGCCGCCACCGCCGCCGGTGGCGGGCGCGTCGTCGCTGCCGCAGCCGGCGAGCGAGCCGGCCCCGAACAGGGCGCCGGCACCGAGGGCGCCCGACAGGAGGGTCCGGCGGTTCACCCCACGGACGGAGGCGGGAAGGGAGCTCGCGAACCGGGGGTCGCGCGGGGCCGGGCGTGCCATGGGTGTCTCCTTTGACGAACGTGCCGCCTCTGACAGTTTCGATCAGAAACGAACAACCGATGACGTCAGAGTGTGGAGACGGGTCGGGCGGGTGTCAAGGGTCGTGACCAACGTTTGACCTTTGCCCCGGCGCGGGACAGCGCATTTGGGCGCGTGTCGGTCGTCCCACCCGGCCGTGTCGCGCTGTGTTGGTATCTGTTGACAGATGTCGATTCCGCCCAACACACTGTCCGCCATGCGTCAATGGCCAGACGACCGCGTCGCCTTCGGTGGGGACTACAACCCCGAGCAGTGGCCGCGGGCGGTGTGGGACGACGACATGCGGCTGATGGCCGCCGCGGGGGTCAGCTTCGTGACCCTCGGCGTCTTCTCGTGGTCCTGGCTGGAGCCGACCAAGGGCGAGTACGAGTTCGGCTGGCTCGACGAGATCATGGACCTCCTCCACACCCACGGCATCGCCGTCGACCTCGCGACCGCCACCGCGACCCCGCCGCCGTGGCTGAGCGCCGCCTACCCCGAGATCCTCCCCGTCGACCGCGAGGGCCACACCCTCTGGCCCGGCAGCCGGCAGGCGTGGTGCCCGTCCTCGCCGCTCTACCGCGACTTCGCCCTGGCCCTCACCGACCGGATGGCCCAGCGCTACCACGACCACCCGGCGCTGGCGATGTGGCACGTCTCCAACGAGTACGCCTGCCACAACCTGCCCTGCTACTGCGACACCTGCGCCGCCGCGTTCCGGCGCTGGCTCGAGCGCCGCTACGGCACCCTCGACGCCCTCAACGAGGCGTGGGGCACCGCGTTCTGGAGCCAGCGCTACACCGCCTGGGACGACGTGCTGCCCCCGCGGATCACGACGACCTTCGGCAACCCGACCCACGAGCTCGACTACCACCGCTTCGGGTCCGACACGCTGCTCGACTTCCACGTCGCCGAGAAGGAGGTCATCCGCCGGCACTCGGCCGACGTCCCCGTGACGACGAACTTCATGACGATGAGCAGCTTCCGGCTGCTGGACTACCACGACTGGGCGCCGCACCAGGACGTCGTGAGCACCGACCACTACGTCGTCGACGCGCTCGAGCACCCCCGCGCCGAGCTCTCCTTCCACGGCGACCTGACCCGCGGCCTCGCCGGCGGCGCCCCGTGGATGCTCATGGAGCACTCGACGAGCGCGGTCAACTGGCAGCCGGTCAACCCGGCCAAGCCGCCGCGCGAGACCCTCCTCGACAGCCTGACCCACGTGGCCCGCGGCGCCGACGCGCTCGGCTTCTTCCAGTGGCGCCAGTCGCGGGCGGGCTCGGAGAAGTTCCACTCCGCCCTCGTGCCGCACGCCGGCGAGGACAGCGACCGCTTCCGCGAGGTCTGCGAGCTCGGCGCGGTCGCCGGGCGGCTCGGCGAGCTCGTCGGCTCCCGCGTCGAGGCCGAGGTCGCCGTCCTCTGGGACTACGAGGCGCAGTGGGCGGTCAGCGGGCCGTGCATGCCCTCGACCGAGCTCGACTACCCGCAGGCGGCGCACACGGTCCACCGCCTGCTGCGCGACGCCGGCGTCACCTGCGACGTCGTCCACCCCGACACCGACCTCTCCGGCTACCGGGTCGTCGTCGTCCCCACGCTCTACCTCGTCTCCGACGCGGCGGCCGAGCGCATCGCGGCCGCCGCCGAGGCCGGGGCGCACGTCCTCGTCACCTACTTCTCCGGCATCTCCGACCTCGACGACCACGTCCGGCTCGGCGGCTACCCGGGCGCCTTCCGCGACCTGCTCGGGGTCCGCGTCGAGGAGCTCTTCCCGCTGCGGGTCGGCGAGAGCGTCGCCCTGCGCGGGGGCGGGACCGGCTCGGTGTGGTCCGAGGACGCCCGCGGCCGCGACGCCGAGGTGCTCGACTCCTACGCCGACGGGCCGCTCGCCGGCCGCGCCGCCGTGACCCGTCGACCGGTCGGGCAGGGCGCCGCCTGGTACCTCGGGACGCTCCCGGACGACGCGACGCTCGCCGCCCTCCTCGCCCGGGTCGTCGACGAGTCCGGGGTCGCCCCGGTGGCCGAGGTCCCGGCCGGCGTCGAGGTCACCCGCCGCCGCTCGGCCTCGGGCTCGTGGCTCTTCGTGCTCAACCACACCGACGCCCCGTGCGAGGTCGCCGTCTCCGGCCACGACCTCGTCGCCGGCACCGACGTCGGCCCGGTCGCGACGGTCGCCGGCCGCACCGTCGCCGTCGTCCGGGAGGCCTGATGCTCGCCAGCCAGCGCCGCGCCGCGATCCTGTCGATCGTCGAGGAGCACGGCGCCGCGCGCGTCTCCGAGCTCGTCGACCAGCTCGGCGTCTCGGACATGACGGTGCGCCGCGACATCGAGCGGCTCGACGGCGACGGCCTCCTTGAGCGGGTCCACGGCGGCGCCGTCGCGGTCACCCCGCGTGCCACGGACGAGCCGGGGTTCACCGCGAAGTCGACGCTCATGACCGCCGAGAAGCAGGCCATCGCCGCCGAGGCCGCGCGGCTCGTGCAGCCCGGCGCGACGATCGGCATCTCGGCCGGGACGACGACCTACGAGCTCGCCCGGGCCGTGCGCGACGTCCCGCAGCTCACGGTCGTCACCAACTCCGTCCCCGTCGCGCAGCTGCTCCACGAGTCGCAGGCGGCCGCGCACGTCGTCGTCCTCACCGGCGGCGTCCGGACCCCCTCGGACGCGCTCGTCGGCCCGGTCGCGGTGACGGCCCTGGCCGGCCTGCACGTCGACCGCCTCTTCCTCGGGGCCCACGGCATCGACCGTGCGGCGGGCCTGACGACCCCGAACCTCGTCGAGGCCGAGACCAACCGCGCGCTCGTGCGCTCGGCGCGCTCGGTGTGCGTCCTCGCCGACCGCTCGAAGATCGGCATCGTCGGGCTCTCGACCTTCATGGACCTCTCGGAGGTCGACACCCTCATCACCGACTCGGGCATCCCGGCCCGGGCCCGGCAGGTGCTCGTGGAGTCGGTCGAGCAGCTCGTGCTCGCCGAGCCCGGTCGTGCGCGGCCGGCGAGCGAGGGTGTCGGGTGACGACGACCCGCGCCGTCCGGCGCACCGTGCGCACGCTCGCCGACGGGCGCGAGATCATCTACTTCGACGACTCCCCCGACGCTCCCGAGCGCACGACGGTCGACGCCCGCGAGCTCGGCGAGCGGGCCCCCGCCGGCCACGTGCGCTACGACGCGCTCGTCGGCGACTGGGTCGCGGTCGCCGGCCATCGGATGAACCGCACCTTCCTGCCGCCCAAGGACGAGTGCCCGCTGTGCCCCACCGGGCGAGGCAGCGTCCCCTCCGAGATCCCCGACGCCGAGTACGACGTCGTCGTCTTCGAGAACCGCTTCCCCTCCTACGCACCCGTCGCCGTCGACGACGTCGTCGCACCCGAGGGCTACCTCCACGGCCCGGCCGGTGGCCGCACCGAGGTGGTCTGCTTCACGAGCGACCACGACTCCTCGTTCGCGGCCCTCGGCCCGGAGCGCGTGCGCACCGTCGTCGACGTCTGGGCCGACCGCACCGCCGAGCTCGGCGCGACGCCGGGCGTCGAGCACGTCTTCTGCTTCGAGAACCGCGGCCAGGAGATCGGGGTGACCCTCCACCACCCGCACGGGCAGGTGTACGCCTACCCCTACGTCCCCGCCCGCACCGCCGAGATCCTTGCGCGCGCCACCGAGCACCACGCCCGCACCGGTCGGCTCCTCGGCGCCGACCTCCTCGCGGCCGAGCAGGCGGACGGCTCGCGCGTCGTCCTCGCCGGCGAGCACTGGACGGCCTACGTCCCCTACGCCGCGCGCTGGCCGGTCGAGGTGCACCTGGCCCCGCACCGCGACGTGCCGGACCTCGTCGCCCTCGACGACGCCGAGCGCGAAGAGCTCGCGCACGTCTACCTCGAGCTGCTGCGCCGCCTCGACGGCTACCACGTGGGCGAGGACGGCCCGGTGCGCCTGCCCTACATCGCGGCGTGGCACCAGGCCCCCGCGCGCCGCGGCCGCGAGGTCTCGCGGCTGGTGCTCCAGGTGATGTCGGTCCTGCGCGGGCCGGGCAAGCTCAAGTACCTCGCGGGCTCCGAGAGCGCGGTCGGCGGCTGGGTCACCGACACCCGCCCCGAGGCCGTCGCGGCGCGGCTGCGCTCGCTCGCCACCGGCTGACACCCCCGGACGCCCTCGGTGGTGCCCGACGGAGGCGGACCTCCGTCGGGCACCACCGGTGCGCACCCCTCGCCCCTCCTCGAGCGGTCACGCACCCCCTGCACGGGTGTGCCCCGGCCCGCATCGTACGACAAACCGACCGACCGGTCTGTTTGCCGTCCGCGCCGGGGTGGACCCGCCCACGTCGGGCCGCACAGCGAGCACGCGTAGCGTGAGCGCCGCCCCGCCCGTCCCGCCCCCCAGGAGGAGCCCCGTGCCCCGGCAGCAGCGAGCCGTCGCCACGCGCAGCAGCATCCTGCGCGCCGCGGCCGCCGTCATCGACCGCCACGGCTACGAGGCCGCGACCGTCGCCGAGATCGTCCGCGCGGCGGGCATCACCAAGGGCGCGCTCTACTTCCACTTCCCCTCGAAGGAGGCGCTCGCGGAGGCGGTCATCGCCGAGCAGGACGAGTGGCGCACCCAGCGCGGTCCCGGCGCCGGGCCCCCGGTCCAGGCCGTCGTCGACCTCACCTACTCCTTCGTCGAGGCCCTGCTCACCGACCCGCTGATGCGCGCCAGCGTCCGGATGACCCTGGACCGGGCGGCCGGCGACGACGTCATCCGCGCCGGGTACCTCGGCTGGATCGAGGCCGTCGCGGACATGCTGCGCGAGGCCGAGGCCGCCGGCTCGCTCGTGCCGGGCACCGACCCGGACCGCTTCGCCTACGTGGTCACCTCGGTCGTCACCGGGATGCAGCTGACGAGCGAGGCGCTGACCGGGCGGGCCGACCTGCCGCAGCGGGTCGAGGACTTCTGGCGGCTCGTCCTGCCCGTCCTCGTGCGGGCCGAGCTGCTCGACACCGTCGACCCCCGGCCCCCGGCCTCGCGGGCCGGCGGCGCCGCGGGTCGCTCGTCGCCCCGGTCGCGCACGCCGGCCCGACCGTCCTGACCCGCGGTTGACCGACGGGGGACGCGCCTGACCGGACGCGTACCGGATGCCGGGGCACGCTTGGGCCGGGGCTGACCCCGGCCGAGCAGGCTGTTCTCCCGTGAGCACCCCGACCTCCGCCGCCCCGTCCACCCGCCGCCCCCACCGCCTCGGCCGCCCCTCCCGCGGGCTGCGCCGGGCCGCCGCGGCCCTGCTCCTCGTCGCGCTCGGCGCGCCGGCCGCCGCGAGCGCCGCCCAGGCGCTGCCCCCGGCGCCCCCGAGCGTCGCCGACGCCCGCGACCAGCTGGCCGGGCTGCACGTCGGCTACGAGGACAACGTCGGCTACGACCGCACCGCCTTCACCCACTGGGTGACGATCAGCGGCACGTGCGACACCCGGGAGACCGTGCTGAAGCGCGACGGCTCGGGCGTGAGCACCGACTCCTCGTGCCGCGCGACCTCCGGCACGTGGCGCAGCGTCTACGACGACACGACGTTCACCAGCGGCTCCGACCTCGACATCGACCACGTGGTGCCGCTCGCCGAGGCCTGGGGCTCCGGCGCCAACCTCTGGACCGACGCGCAGCGCAAGGCGTTCGCCAACGACCTGGCCATCCCCCAGCTCATCGCCGTCTCGGCCTCGAGCAACCGCAGCAAGTCCGACCAGGACCCGGCCGAGTGGCAGCCCTCGGCGAGCGGCTGGCGCTGCGAGTACGCCCGCTCGTGGATCGAGGTCAAGTACAAGTACGACCTCGAGGTCGACAGCCGCGAGAAGACGGCCCTCACGGGGATGCTCGACGCCGACTGCTGACCGGCCGGGCGGAGGGACGCCGTCAGGGCGAGGTGACCCCGGCGCGACGAGGTGACCGCGGCCCGGCGGCGACCCGGCGGCGTCGGGCCCGGACGAGGGCGACGACCGCGCAGCCGAGCATCCCCGCCGCGAGCAGGAACGGCGAGGCCATCATCCCGAGGAGCAGGACGCCCTCGGCCGGCGGGAGCGTGCACCCCCACCCGATACCCTCGCACTGGCCGCCGGCGTTGTGGTCGGGCAGCGAGAAGTGGAGCCCCGCGACGAGCACCGTCGGCAGCAGCCAGAGGACGCCGAGCACGACGAGGTACGGACGGAGGGATCGCAGCACCCGTCCACCGTGCCACGGCCCGGGCGGGGCCGCCTGAGGAGCAGTGCTCAGGCGCGCAGCCGCGCGCCGGCCCGCCGGATGGTCGCCACGGCCACCGCGTCGATGGAGTCGACGACGAGCGGGTCCTCGACCCCGAGGTCGCCCCGCAGCACCGACAGCTCGGTGCAGCCGAGGGCGACGGCCTCGGCGCCCTGGGCCCGCAGGTGCTCGACGAGCGCGTCGAAGCGGCTGCGCGGGACCGGGTTCCCGGCCTTGACGCCGTCGTAGATGACGCTCATCGTCTCGCGCTGGTGCTCGGGGTCAGGGAGTACGAGCTCGATGCCGGCGCGCTCGGCGGAGCGGGCGTAGGTGCCGGCCGAGAGCGTGCCGTCGGTGGCGAGGACGCCGAGCCGCCGCAGGCCGGGGACGGCCTCGCGCGCTGCGGCGACCGTCTCGTCGACGGTGTCGAGGACCTCGATGCCGACGGCGGCGCGCATCTGCTCGACCCAGACGATCGCGGTGTTGCACGGGACGGCCACGAACGTGGCGCCCGCCCGCTCGAGGGCCTGCACGTCGGCGACGAGCGCGGGCTCGGGGCTCTCGTTCTCGCCGCGGAGGAAACCGGTGCGGTCGGGGATCGAGCCGTGCTGCCAGACGAGCAGGTCGACGTGGTCCTGGTCGCGGTGCGCGTCGGTCAGCTCGACGACGCGGCGCAGGAAGTGGACGGTGGCGGCCGGCCCGAGCCCGCCGAGCACCCCGCCCGGCTGCCCGGGGACCGCGGCGCCGGTCATCGGCGGTCCGTGAAGTGCTCGCGGAACTTGCGCACCTGGTTGACGTGGTACGCGAGGTTGTACGCGCGGCGCTTGAGGGTGAGGTCGGGCGCGTAGACGTTGGGGTCGCTCGCCCGGCCCGAGCGCATGAGCCCGAGCGCCTTGTCGCGCAGGGCCTCGTCGAGGACGTAGTGCTTGACGACGTGCTTCGGCACGAACGCGAAGAGGTGCTCGCCGCGGGCGATCGTCAGCCCCTCCATCGGCTCGTGGCGCACCCAGTCGCGGACGTACCACTCCGAGACGTTGTTCCCGCCGGCCGTCACGTAGAAGTTCGAGCGCCCGAGGCGGACGTTGATCTCGAAGAACTTGTACGTGCCGTCGCGCCGGTCGTACTTGAGGTCGAAGTTGCTGAACCCGACGTACCCGATGTGCTCGAGGAAGCGCTTGGCCTGCTCGACGACCTCGTCGATCTCGGTCGTGATGATGACGCAGGGGTTGCCGATGGCGAGCGGGTGGTGCTCCTCGAGGAGGACGTGCCCGACCGAGCCGAAGACGACCTTGCCGTCGCGGTCGGAGTAGCAGGTGAGCACCCGCATGTTCGTGTCGTCGCCGGGGACGAAGTCCTGGAGGAGGAAGTTGCCGTCGTAGCTGCTGGCCCGGACCCGCCGCAGGGTGTCGGCGAGCTCCTCGGGGGTGTCGCAGACGTAGACCTTCTTCTTCCCCTCGAAGCTCGCGTAGTGGTACAGCGCGCTGTCGGCCGGCTTGGCGACGACGGGGAACTGCCACGGCAGGTCGCGCTCCTCGCCGTGCTCGCCCGAGCAGTCGACGACGATCGTCGCGGGGTGCGGGACGCCGACCTCGTCGAGGATCCCGTAGAAGACGTCCTTGCGGACGATCCGGTCGAGCAGGTCCAGGTCGATGTACGGGATGGTGAACCAGGCCGAGAGCCGGTCCTTGTGCTCGATGATCATCCGCACGTACCAGTCACCGGCGGCGACGAGCAGCAGCGGCGGGCGGCCCTCGCCCCCGTGCTCGCGGCCCACGCGCTCGAGCTCGCGGACGAAGGTGTCGGCCTCCTCGAAGCCCGCGACGTACTCGTGGTCGCAGAGCGTCGAGAGGGCGACCGGGCCGCCCTCGCTCATGTTGACGACGAGCGGCCGGACGCCGTAGGCGGCGTGGAAGGTCCGCACGAGCGTGTAGGCGGTGATGTCGCCACCGAGGATGACGGGGCGGAAGTCGGTGGCGGGAGCGGCAGGAGGCACGCGGGGGTCCTTCGCGGCAGGGGGCGGCTGGCTCGGCCACCCATGATCCCCCATCGGCCGGGCCGGGCCGAATCGCGGCGCGCGAGCCGGGGCGCCGGGCCCGCCGCCGGGCTCAGGAGGCGAAGACGACCGTGTTGTCGGTGTAGTGGCCGGTGGCGGGGTCGATCTCGCCGCTGCAGGTGACCAGGCGCAGGACCGGGCCGGGCTGCGGCCCGTAGACCGCCTCGGTCGGGAAGTCGTCCTTGGCCACCTGCACCGACGAGCGGACGGTGAACCGCACGACGTCCCCGTCGCGCTGGACGACCTCGACGTCGTCCCCCGGCCGTAGCTCGCGCAGCCGGACGAACACCGCCGGGCCTGTGTGGGTGTCGACGTGCCCGGCGATGACCGCCGGCCCGCGCTGCCCCGGTGCGGCGGCCGCGGTCAGCCAGCCGGCGAGCGCGGGGTCGCGCGGCACCTCCATCGTCCCGTCCGGGGCGATCCCGAGGTCGACGAGGCGCGAGTCGACCCCGATCGACGGGATGCGCACCCGCGCCGGCCGGTCCCCCGTCGCCGCGGAGCCCCCCGTCGCCCGCGCGGGCAGCGAGGCGTCGTTGGGTCCGCGACGGGTGACCGCGACGGAGTCCGGCACGTCCGGGCTCGGCCAGGCGTCCGGTGCGAGCTGGGCGAACCCGCCGGGTCCGGCGACCGTGGCCGGGGCGGTCGGCGAGGGGCCGGCCGTCGGCAGGGCGCTCGCCACGACGGGGCCGGCCGTCCGGGCGGGCTCGTCACGGGTCGCGGCGAGCGCCGCGACCGCGAGGCCGCCGACGGCGGCGAGGGCCGCGGCGCCGCCGAGGAGGCGGACCGCGAGGGGCTTCACCAGGCCGGCCCCGGGCGGGGGCGGCGGCGCCGGCCGACGACGGTGAGCAGGAGGAGGATGCTCGTGCCGATGGCCCCGACGGTCAGGCCGGCGCGGACGGCGGTGTCGCCCGGCCGGCTGGCCACGCCGCCGAAGCCGGTCTGCACGCCGTCGACCGGGGTCGCGCTCGCGCCCATCGCGTCCGAGACCGGCTTGAGGACGACGCCGCCGTCGCCGTCGCCGAGGACGAAGACGGTGTACGCGCCCCCGCCGCCGACGTCGACGGTGGAGTCGAGCGGCGTGATGTCCGCGGTCCCGCCGGTCGTCGTGAGGGTGAGGTCCCACGTCCCGGCGGGCACCGTGCGGTAGGCGGTCGGCTGCCCGTAGGCCGCGTCCCGCGCGATGACCGGGCCGCCGTCCGCGCGCACCGAGATCGCCGAGACCTGCGGGAGGGCGGGCAGGAGGCGCACCCGGGCCGTGCCGGAGGCCGGGCTGGCGGGGCTGTCGGTGATGATCTCGACGCGCGGGTCCTTCTTCGTGCCACCGAGGGCCGCGAGCGTGACGGCCTCGCCGGGGCGCGCCTCGAAGGTCCCGGTGAGCACCGGCGGCCCGCTCGTGCCCGAGCCCACCGGCCGGATCGTCACGGCGTAGACGCCGGCCGGCACCTGGCGGTAGTCCCCGATGCCGCCGTAACCGACCGCGGGCTCGAGGACCCGGGTCTGGCCCTCGGCGACGGCCTCCGGCACGCTGCCGCTCGGCACGTCCGAGAGCGCGGACCCGGCGAAGGGCACGAGGCGGATCGTCATCGTCCCCACGCCGGGGACGAGGTGCGCGGCGCGGACCCAGGCGGTCGACGTCGCCGCCGGGAGATGCCGCCCGGCGGCGGCCGCACCCGGGGCCGCCGCGACGACGGCGAGGACGGTGACGAGCACGGCGAGGAGCGCGGCGGGGAACGGGGACCGGGGCCGACCCGTGGGGCGTCGAGACATGGTGGTCCTCTCGGGTCGGCGCCGCCCGCACGGGGGGCGGCCGGTCGGTGACGGGGACTGCGGGCGGGAGGTCATGCGTCCTCCCGCGGGAAGGTGAGCAGGACGGTGGGACCGCCGTCGACGGCGGCGGCTCGCTCGTAGTCGACGAGCGGGTGGAACTCGGGGCTCTGGGCGTCGAGGACGGCGAGGAGGTCGGCGGTCGCGCCGGCGTCCCGGGTGGCCGGCGCCCCGGCGAGCGCGCTGATGCGCACCGCCCGCAGGAGCCCGGTGTCCGCGGCGTCGGCGGGCGGGAAGGCGTCGACCTGGACGGACTGCGTCCCCGCGACGGTCGCGAGGGTGGCGAGCACGCGGGGGTCGACGCGGCCGGCCTCGAGGTCGGCCCGCGCCGCCCCGCTGAGCCGGACCGCCGGGTTGGCCGCCAGCTGCGCACCGGCGCGGGCGAGCAGGGCGTCGGCGGCGGGTGCCGGCGGGAGCTCCGGTGCGGTGGTCGGGGTCACCGGGGATCCGGTGTCGGTCGGGGTCGGGGCCGTGGTCGTCGCGGGCGGCTGCGCCGTCACGGAGGCCTCCGGCGTGACGGTCGGCGCGGGCGTCGGAGAGGTGGCGACGACCGAGGGAGCGGCGGTGGGTGTCGGGGCCGGGGTGGACGCGCCCGTCGCGTCCGGCCGGGCCGACGCGACGGGGCCGGCGGCGGCGACCGTGCCGGCCGGGACGAGCCGCGACGCCCAGCCGGGGACGACGGCCACGACCGCCGCGACCGCCGCGACGACCGCGGCCGTGAGCAGGGGGCGGCGCACGTCGTGCCCCGCGAGCCGGGTGGGCGCGTAGCGGACGAAGCCGTCGGCCACGGCGAGCGCGAGGGTGAGGAGCACGACGGCGGCGACGACGGCGAGCGCCGCGGGCACCGGCCCGGGGAGGGCGAGCGCGACGACGAGGGCGACACCCGTGGTGGCGAGCGCGCGGACCCGCCGCAGCAGCAGGCCCCCGGCCACCGCGAGCAGCGCGAGGAGGGTCGCGAGCAGCCCCACGTCGAGCGGGTCGGGGGTGGCCGGCCCGCCGACCTCGGCGAGACGCACCCCGGCGCCGAGCGCGGCGGCGCCCGTGGCGATCAGCGCCGCCCGGCGGGGCGCGGCGTCCGGCGCGGACCGTCCTCCCTCGACGGCCAGGGCCAGGGCCGGTCCCGCGAGCGCGACGAGGAGGACCGGCTCGAGGACCGCCGCGGCGGCGACCGTCACGGCGGCGGCGACGAGCCCGGCCGGGTGCGCGGGCCGCACGACGAGCAGGCCGAGACCACCGACGAGGAGCACGGCGGCGAGGAGCGGGAGCGTCTCGCCGCGCGCGGCCGCCGACGCGACGGGCGGGCAGAGGGGGACGAGGACGACGACCACCGTGGCCGCCCACCGGGGCAGGTCCAGCCGCCGGGCGAGGACCCAGAGCGCGAGGCCCAGCAGGAGGACGAGCGCGCTCGCGAGGTCGTCCCGCACGTCGCCGCGGGCGGGGGGCCCGACCTCGCGCAGCACGGTGGCGGCGAGGAGCGCGGGAGCGAGCACCAGCACCTCGCCGGCCGCCCCGGGGCGCGTGTCATCGGCCATCCCCGCCTCCTCCCGGGCACGGCGGACGGCAGGGTCGGGCAGGTGGCCGTGGCGCCCCTGCCGCGCCGAACCTCGATGACCGTAACCCGGCGACCCCCGTCGTGGGAAGACCCCCGGACCCACGACCTCGCAGGTCAGGGCCGGTCGTGCCGGGCCCGTCGGGACGCTGCGCCCGCGCGGTCGTCGTGCGGCGAGGGCGCGGCCGGGGTTCCTGCGCGATGCGCACGCAGCTGCCGGGGCATCCGGCAGGATCCCCGGCGGCGGGTCGCGTCCGACCGCGGGTCAGGCCTGCTCGAGGCCGTTCGTCAGCCCGATCGTCCCGTTGGGGTCGAAGACGTCGTAGAGGCGCGGGGCCACGAGGTTCTGCCACCCGCGCAGCTCCGGGGGGCCGATGCGACGCAGCCGACCGGCCGGCCGCGGGACGCCGGCCACCCCGATGGCGGGGCGGCCGCGTCGGCGCCAGCGCACGGCCGTGCCCTTGAGCGGTGCCTTGGGCCGCGGCACGTGCACCCGGCCGCGCGAGGGCCCGGCGTCCCCGTACCAGGCGTCGAGGGCGTCGGCCGTGCGGGCCATGAGCTCCCAGACCTCCATCGGGTCGTCCGGGACCTCGTCGGCGGGCAGGCCGACGTGCTCGCCGACGAGCTCGCGCCGCAGCCGGCGCGCGAACGCGTCCCGGGGGGCGCCGTCGTCCCCGCGCGGGCGGTCGTCCTGGATGCCGAGCGAGAGCTCGGAGTCGTTGGTCCACGAGCGGCGGTTGAAGTTGTCCGAGCCGACGCTGGCCCACACGTCGTCGACGATGCAGACCTTCGAGTGCACGTAGACCGGGTAGCCCGCGGGGCTCGTCAGGCCGTAGAGCGCGACCCGGTCGGGCGCGGCGTCGAGGAGGAGGTCCATCGCGAGGCGGCGACCGTGCAGCTGCGCGGCGAGGGTCAGCGCGCCGTCCATGTCGGGGACGATGGGGATGACCGCGACGAGGTGGAGGTCCGGCTGCTCGCGCAGGGCCTCCCCGAAGTGCCGGCCGACCTCCTCCGACCAGAGGTACTGGTCCTCGAGGTAGACCAGCCGCCGGGCCGAGCGCACGGCCTTGGCGTTGGCCGCGGCGATGCTCCGCTCCCCCTTCGGCGCGAAGTCGAAGCCCTGGGTGAGCAGCTCGGGGTAGGTGCGCAGCACCTGGACCGCCTCGTGCCCGCCCTCGACCGGCGGCGGGGGCGGGGCCTGCTCCGGCAGCGGCCCCGGGTCGAGGTCCTCGCCCTGGAGGCGGCTCGAGGCGAAGCGGCCGGGGTTGCTCGTCAGCGGCGTCGAGTCCTCCCAGCGCTCGCGGAAGGTCGTCTCGACGTCGTGCACCGCGGGCCCGGTCAGCGCCGCGTGCACGTCGTGCCAGGCCGGCCGCGGGCCGAACACCTGGGGCATCGCGATGGGCTGCGGGTCGCCGTCGTGGTCGGCGGTGTCGCGTCGGCTGTGGCACAGGTCGATGCCGCCGACGTAGGCGACGTCGCGGGAGGGGTCGTCCCCGTGGCGCAGGACGACGAGCTTCTGGTGGTGCGAGCCGCCGGGCGCCACCCGCATGTCGCGCAGGCACTGCCCGCCGGCCTCGTTGATCTCGAGGCCGAGCAGCCGCGACTTCTCGGAGTGGAAGCCGAACTTGCGCCAGTGCGAGCGCCACAGCAGGCCGCGGACGGTCGCCCCGCGCCGGGCCGCGCCGGTCAGGGTGGCGCTGAGGGTCGAGGCGGGGTCGTCGGTCAGCTGCTCGTCCGGGTCGCCGCGCCAGTCCGCGAAGAGGAGGAGGTCGCCGGGCCCGAGCGCGGTGATCCGCTCGTGGAGCTCGGCGAAGTACGCGGCGCCGTGCGCGATCGGGCGCACGTGGTTGCCGGTGCTCCACGCGACGTCGTCGGGGTGGCGCGCATCGACCCGGGTGTGCGGGTTGCCACGCTCCTGCGGCAGGAGGAACACGTCGGAGAGCATCGGCCCCATCCTGTCGGATGCGCGGCCCCCGCGGGAGGGGTGGGTCGTGGTCCGCGTCACGGACCTCCCGATCCCACCCGCGGCGCGCACCTACGATGCGGTCATGGCCGGGATGCGGGTGGTGCTCGCCGAGGACAACGCGCTGCTGCGTCGGGGTCTCGCGGCGCTGCTCACCGAGCACGACGCCGTCGCGTCCGTCGTCGAGACCGGGGACCTCGACGAGCTGCTGGCGGCCGTCGCCCACGAGCGACCCGACGCCGTCCTCACCGACATCCGGATGCCGCCGACGCACACCGACGAGGGCATCCGGGCGGCCGCGGCGTTCCGCTCGAGCGACCCCGACCTGGGCGTCGTCGTCCTCTCGCAGCACGCGGACGCCGACGGCGCGCTGTCGCTCGTGTCGGGGGGCAGCCGGGGGCGGGCCTACCTCCTCAAGGAGCGGGTGTCGGACGTCGACCAGCTCGTCGCGGCGCTCACGGCGGTCCGGCGCGGCGAGAGCGTCATCGACCCCCACGTCGTCGACGCCCTCATGCAGCACCGGATGCGGTTCGAGGGACCCGTGGCGCGGCTGACCGCCCGCGAGCGGGAGGTGCTCGGGCTCATCGCGACCGGGGCGTCGAACTCCGCCATCGCGGGGCGCCTGCACGTCACCTCCCGGGCGGTCGAGAAGCACATCAACTCGATCTTCAGCAAGCTCGACCTGCCCGAGGGCGAGGCGCTGCACCGGCGGGTCAAGGCGGTGCTGCTCTACCTCGCCGAGAGCGGCGCCGCCGGGAGCGGCCCGCGGCCGGCGAGGGGCTGACCCCGTGGCACGGGTGCGGCTCCCGTCGTGGGTGCGCGGACCCGGTCCCGACGGCTCGACCGAGGCCCGGGTGCGGGCCTACCTCGTGCTCAACCTCGGGGCCATCTGGCTCTCGGTCGTCTTCCTCACCGTGCTCGACCGGGCCATCGGGAGCTCGGTCTCGTTGCGGCAGAACATCGCCGCGCTCGTGCTGGCGGGTGTCGCGTACGGCGTCGCCCTCGGGCTGGCGCGGGGCGGGCGGCTGCGCGGCGCGGCGGCGACCGCCATCGTCGCGACCTGGTTCGTCGCCTTCTCCCTCGCCTGGGCGACCCCGTTCACGACGCCGGTCGCGCTCCTGGTCCTCCACGTCCCCTCGCTCATCCTCACCGACGCCCTCGGGATCCGGCTGCGCACGGCGCTGCTCACGGCGACGATCGGGCTGACCGGCGCGCTCGTCGCCCTCGGCGAGTGGCGGCGCCCCGCGTGGCAGGCCGACCACCCCGACCTGCCGATGACGCCGGCGCTCGTCGGGTTCTTCACGGTCGTCGTCGCCGCCGTGCTCGTCCTCGGCATCCGCGACGCGGTGCTGCGCCTGGCCCGCAGCCGTGACGAGCTCGAGGACTCGCGCGCCCGCCTGGCCGGCGCCTCCATCGAGGCCCGGCGCGAGATCGAGCGGGACCTGCACGACGGCGCCCAGCAGCGCCTCACCACCCTGGCCGTCGACCTCGGCCGGCTCGGGCGCGTCGTCGACCGCGACCCGGAGCAGGCCCGGGTGCTCGTCGACGGCCTCCAGGAGCAGCTCGCCGAGGCCATCCGCGAGCTGCGCGACCTCGCGCACGGCATCTACCCGCCGCTGCTCGCCGAGCGCGGTCTCGCCGGCGCCCTGCCCGCGGCGGCGCGGCGCACGACGCTGCCGTGCGCGGTGGAGGTCGCGCTGCTCGGCGGGCGGCCGGCGCCGGAGGTCGAGGCCGCCGTCTACTTCTGCTGCCTCGAGGCGATGCAGAACGCCGACCGGCACTCGGGCGGATCGCTCATCACCGTGAGCGTGGAGGACGAGCAGGGGCTGCACTTCTCGGTGTCGGACGACGGGGTCGGCTTCGACACCGCCGCGCGGGCCGACGCCTCCGGGCTCACCGGGATGCGCGACCGGATCCAGTCCGCCGGAGGCGTGCTCGACGTCGTCTCCGTGCCCGGGGTCGGCACCTCGGTGGTGGGCTCCTTCGCGCCCCGCTCCCAGCCGCACTGACGCCGGGGCGGTGCCGGTGCGGCGTCGGTGGCGGGGGTGGTGCCAGCACCACCCGGGAGTCGGGGGTCGGCCCTACCGACAGGGCGGACGGGATGGGGAAGGCTGGGCGCGTGGCCGTCGCAGGGGACGGTGCACGCACATCACACGGGCGAGCGCATGCGCCCCGGTGACGCCTGGTGGGCCCACGGACCGCACGTCCGTGGGCCCACCCGTGCGTCGTGGCGGCGGTCAGATGGCGAAGAAGGCGATGAACACCGCGAACAGCAGCGGCACGCCGAAGACGACGTCGAGGACGTGGAAGGGCACCCAGAACAGGTGGGTCACCTTCCAGCCGTAGTCGGCGTCCGGCCACTCCGGCGGCACCCAGCGCCGGGCGCGGTAGAGCCGCTGCCCGAGCAGGAGGGCGGCGTAGATGACGACGGCCACCCACCAGCCGTCGATGAACCCCGTCGTCTCCCTCATCGTCGCGGCCGGCTCACGCCTGGCCGAGGGACTCCAGCAGCTCGGTGAACCACGGGACGCTCGGGTCGAAGGCCTTGCCACCGCGGATGCGCGGGAACTCGACCGGACGCAGCTCGTCGCCGCGCTCCTCGTCGTGCCCGATGACGCCCGGCTCGCCGCGCAGCGCCGCGTCGACCGCGAGGTCGGTGCACTCCTTGATGAGGGCGAGGTCGCGCTCGTTCGCCGGGGCCGAGCGGGAGAAGTAGCCGGACTTCTGGACCATCGTCTTCTCGGCGCCGAGGACCTCGGCGAACTGCTTGGCGAACCAGGCGCCGGGGTTGACCTTGTCGAGCTGGACGTGGCCGAACGGGTCGCGCGGGACCTCCTGGCCGCTCGCCTCGAGCTGCGCGACGACCTCCTCGACGCCGGCGCCCTCGGACAGGAAGATGTTGACGCAGCCGACCTCGTCCATGACCGCGCGCAGGCGCGCGCCCTCGGCCTCGATGTCGATGTGGCGCTCGGGCACGAAGACGGCGTGCACGTCCCAGGCGCGCGGGTCGTTGCCGATGGCCGGCACGTACTCCTGCTCGCCGACCCAGCGGTGGTACTCGGCGGCCGTGGCGGCGGTCAGCCAGCCGCAGTGCCGGCCCATCACCTCGTGGACGATGAGCATCCGCGGGTTGGAGGAGTGCTCGGCGATGACGTTCTGCGCGAACCGGCTCCCCTGCTCGGCGGCCGTCCAGGCGCCGAGGCTCTGGCGGATCGGGACGACGTCGTTGTCGATCGTCTTCGGCAGGCCGACGACGGTCAGCTCGTAGCCGTTCTCGTGGAGGTAGGCGGCGAGGTCGGCGGCCGTCGTGTTGGTGTCGTCGCCGCCGATCGTGTGCAGGACGTCGACGCCGTCCGCGGTCAGCCGCTCGGCCGCGACGTGCAGCGGGTCCTGGCCCTCCTGGACGAGGCCGCGGCGCACGCAGTCGGCGACGTTGGTCAGCTTGACCCGGCTGTTGCCGATCGGGCTGCCACCGAAGCGGTGCAGCAGGTGGGCCTTCTCGCGGACCTCGGGCGTCACCTCGACGTACTCGCCCTTGAGCAGGCCGGTGTAGCCCCCCGTGTAGGCGATGATCCGCACGTCGGGCGCGACCTCGGTGTACCGCTCGATGAGGCCGCCGACGGCCGACGAGAGGCACGGGGCCAGGCCACCGGCGGTGAGCATGGCGACGGTGCGGACGGTCATGGTGCGGGCTCCTTCGATGGACGGTGCGGCACGGCCATTCTGGCAACGATCGGGCCGGCGTGTGGCGGCGGTCACCATCGCGGACGGCACGCCGCCCCCGGCACGCGGCACCTCCCACCCCTCCCGCGACCTCTGCGGCGCCGTGGGACCTCCTGCGTGACCCGTCCGGTCAGGCGCGCACGAGGCGGCTGCCGAGGAGGACCAGCCCCACCGGCACGAGCTGGACGAGGGGGACGGCCGCGGGCGCGACGCGCACGAGGGTCGCGCCGAGCCCCGCTCCGGCGACGAGCCCGGCGAGGATCGTCAGGGAGTGACCCACGGCCCGCAGGCCGTGCCCGGAGACGAGCCGGCCGACGACGCTCGTCAGCGTGCCGGTCAGGTAGGTCGTCGACAGGCCCGGTACCCCGAAGCGCTGGATCGCGCTGCTCTGGATGCCGAGCGCCACCGCGTTGAGCGCGAGCAGCGGGAGGAACGCCGGCTCCGGCGGCGCGGCGCCGAGGCCCCACCACGCGAGGGCGAACACCGCGAAGAGCGCGAGCTCGACCCCGAGGGCGGCGCGGATCCGCCTCGGCCACACCGGGTCACCGGTGCGCGGGGAGCCGGCGATCCGGGCGCCGAGCGCGGCTCCGGTGACGAAGGAGCCGATCGCGACGGCGGTCAGCGCGAGGGCCGCACCGTCGCCGCGGGCCAGCCCCATCCCGAACAGCACCATGTTGCCGGTCATGACGCTCGTGAACGCGCTGCCGAGGGCGAGGAAGCCGACGGCGTCGGTCGCGCCGCTCGTCACCGCGAGCAGGACGACGAGCCCGTCGCGCACGCTCGTCGGCGCGGCCCGGTGCAGGACGGTGGGGGTCACCGGCCCCGGAGGTCGGCGGCGACGAGCTCGGCCGTCTGCACCATGTTGAGCGCGGCGCCCTTGCGCAGGTTGTCGCCACAGATGAAGAGGTCGAGGGTCGTCGGGGCGCCCGGGTCCTGCCGGATGCGCCCCGCGAAGCGCGGATCGGCGCCGACGACGTCGTTGGGCGTGGGGAACTCCGGCTCGTCCGGGTCGTCGAGGACGACGACGGCCGGCGCCTCGACGAGGGCCTGGCGGGCGGCGTCGACGTCGACCTTGCGGCCGAACGACGCGTGCAGCGAGACCGAGTGCGACGACACGACCGGGACGCGCACGCACGTGGCGGAGACGGGCAGGTCGGGCAGGTCGAGGATCTTGCGGGTCTCGTCGCGGACCTTGATCTCCTCGGAGGTCCAGCCGGCGCCCTGGTGGTGCCCGACGAAGGGGACGACGTTGAGCGCCAACGGGGCCGGGAACGGCGAGGCCACCCCGAGCTCGTGCTCGACGAGCCGGCGCACGTCGCCCGGGCGGGTCCCGAGGTCGCGGTCGGCGGCGACGACCTCGAGCTCGTCGCGCAGCCGGGCCATCCCCGCGCGGCCGAGGCCGGAGGCGGCCTGGAAGGTCGTGACGACGAGCTCGGTCAGCTCCCAGCCGCTGTGCAGCACGGCGAGGACGTCGATCATCGTCATGACCGTGGCGCCGGGGTTGGCGATGATGCCGCGCGGCCGGTCGGCGACGCGGCGCGGGTTGACCTCGGGGACGACGAGCGGGACGTCGGGCTCGGTGCGGAAGACCGTGCTGTTGTCGATGCACACGACGCCACGGGAGGCCGCGAGCTCGACCCACTCGCGGGCGATGCTCGGCGGGATGTCGAAGATCGCGACGTCGAGGCCGTCGAAGAAGTCCGGCGCCACCGCCTCGACGGTCAGCTCCTCGTCGCCGACCCGCAGCATCGTCCCGACGTCCTCGGCGCCGGCGGCGACCCGCACCTCGCCCCAGACGTGCCGGTGCATCGGCAGGACCTGGAGGACGACCCGCCCCACGGCCCCGGTGCCGCCGACGACCCCGAGGGTGGGGCGCCGGCCGGTGCGGGAGGAGGCGGAGGAGGGCACGTCAGCGGCCGGAGCCCCCGTAGACGACGGCTTCGCCCTCGCTGGAGTCCAGCCCGAACGCGGTGTGGACGGCGCGCACGGCGTCGTCGAGGAGCTCGTCGCGGGTGACGACCGAGATCCGGATCTCCGAGGTCGAGATCATCTCGATGTTGACGCCGGCCACGGCGAGCGCATTGAAGAAGGTCGCGCTGACCCCGGGGTTGGAGCGCATCCCGGCGCCGACGAGGCTCAGCTTGCCGATCTGGTCGTCGTACTGGACGTGGGTGAAGCCGACCTCGGGCTGGATGCGCTGCAGCGCCTGGACCGCGGTCTTGCCGTCGGTCTTGGGCAGCGTGAAGGAGATGTCGGTCAGGCCCGTCTCCACCGCGGAGACGTTCTGGACGATCATGTCGATGTTGATCTCGGCGGCGGCGACCGCCTCGAAGATCTTGGCGGCCATGCCCGTGCGGTCGGGCACGCCGACGACGGTGACCTTGGCCTCGCTGCGGTCGTGGGCGACGCCGGCGATGATCGGGGCTTCCACGGGGACTCCTTCGGGGGCGGGCTGGTCGGAGACGACGGTGCCGGTCTTCTGCGAGAACGAGGACCGGACGTGGATCGGGATGTCGAAGCGGCGCGCGTACTCGACGCTGCGCAGGTGCAGGACCTTGGAGCCGCTGGCCGCGAGCTCGAGCATCTCCTCGTTCGTGATGCGGTCGAGCTTGCGGGCGGCCGGGACGATGCGCGGGTCGGCGGTGAAGACGCCGTCGACGTCGGTGTAGATCTCGCAGACGTCGGCCGAGAGGGCCGCGGCGAGCGCGACCGCCGTCGTGTCCGTGCCACCGCGCCCGAGCGTGGTGATCTCCTTGGTGTCCTGGCTGACGCCCTGGAACCCGGCGACGATGACGACGTGCCCCTTGCCGAGGGCCTCGGTGATGCGCCCCGGCGTGACGTCGATGATCTTCGCCTTGCCGTGCACGCTGTCGGTGATGACGCCGGCCTGGCTGCCGGTGAAGCTGCGCGCGCTGTGGCCGAGGTCGGTGATGGCCATCGCGACGAGGGCCATCGAGATGCGCTCGCCGGCCGTCATGAGCATGTCGAGCTCGCGCGGGGGCGGCAGCGGGCTGACGTCCTGGGCGAGGTCGAGGAGCTCGTCGGTGGTGTCACCCATCGCCGAGACGGCGACGACGACGTCGTGGCCCGCCTTCTTCGTCTCCGAGATGCGCTGGGCGACGCGCTTGATGCTCTCGGCGTCGGCGAGCGAGGATCCGCCGTACTTCTGGACGACGATGGACACGGTGGTACTCCCGGGTCGTGGCGCTGCAGGGTCGGGACCACTGTAACGAGGTGTCCACGGACCGGACCGCGCGCCCACCATCCGGATGCCCGCCCGACCGTGCACAAACTGACGAAAGCGACGATCGATGCACGCCCGACCGTGCAAGAACTGACGAAAGCGACGATCGATGCACGGGTCGGGCACGGGGTGCGTGCAGGAAGTGACACTTTCGTCGATTTCTGCACGCCCGACCGTGCAGGAACTGACGAAAGCGACGATCGATGCACGGGTCGGGTGCTGGGTACGTGCAGGAAGTGACACTTTCGTCGGTTGCTGCACACCCCCGGGGGCCGGAGCACGGACGGCCGCGGCATCCCGGCGACGCTCGCGCCCCCGTCGGCGGGGTGCGACGCTAGCGTCGGAGCATGTCGATCGTCATCGTCGGAGCAGGGCTCGCCGGAGCCACCGCCGCCACCGAGCTGCGGGAGCAGGGCCACACCGGCCCGATCGTGCTCCTCGGCAGCGAGGAGCACCCCCCGTACGAGCGCCCGCCGCTCTCGAAGGGCTACCTCCTCGGGGACGACCCCTTCGAGAAGGCCCTGGTCCACCCGCGCGAGTGGTACGCCGAGCACGACGTCGACCTGCGCCTCGGCGTGACCGCGACGGGCCTGGACACCGACGGCCACGTCCTGTCGACGAGCGACGGCGACCTCACCTACGAGAAGCTGCTGCTGGCCACCGGCGCCGAGCCCCGGGTCCTCGACCTCGCCGAGGACGCCGGCGTACCGGTCGCCTACCTGCGCACCAAGGACGACGCCGACCGGCTGCGCGAGGCCTTCGCCGAGGGCCGCAAGGTCGTCGTCGTCGGCGGCGGCTGGATCGGCCTCGAGGCCGCGGCCGCCGCCCGCAAGGCCGGGGCCGAGGTCACCCTCTTCGAGCGCGAGGAGCTGCCGCTGCTGCACGCGCTCGGCCCGACCGTCGCCCGGGTCTTCGCCGACCTGCACCGCGAGCACGGCGTGCAGCTGCGCCTCGGCACCGACGTGACGACCGACGACCTCAAGGGCGCCGACCTCGTCGTCGCCGGCATCGGCGTCAAGCCCCGCGTCGAGCTCGCGCACGCCGGCGGCCTCGACGTCGACAACGGCGTGCTCGTCGACTCGCGCCTGCGCTCGTCGGTGGCGTCGGTGCTCGCCGTCGGCGACATCGCCAACCACGCCCACCCGCGCCTCGGCCGGCGCATCCGGGTCGAGCACTGGGACACCGCGATCAAGCAGGCCAAGGTCGCCGCGCACAACCTCGCCGGGGCCGACGAGGAGTACGAGGAGATGCCGTACTTCTTCACCGACCAGTACGACCTCGGGATGGAGTACGTCGGCAGCGCGAGCGAGGACGACGAGGTCGTCGTGCACGGCAGCCTCGAGGACCGCGAGTTCCGCGCCTTCTGGCTGCGCGACGGCGACGTCGTCGCGGCGATGCACGTCAACGACTGGGACGCCGGCGACGTCATCAAGGCGGCCGTCGACTCGGGCGAGCTGCCCGAGGACGAGAGCGACTGACCGGCGCGGGCGCCGGGCGCGACGCCTACGGGTGCAGCGCGTCGAACTCCGCCTCGGCGACGGCGTCCGCGTCGGCGTCGAGGCGGACGTGCGCGAGCAGGCTCTGGACGACCCGGAGCGAGGAGGCGGCGCGCTCGCCCCAGTGCGACAGGTAGCTGAACTGCCACCACCAGAGGGCCTCGAGCGGCCGGCCGGCGTCGTGGTGCTCGAGCCCGTGGGCCAGGGCCGCGGCGACGTCGACGAGGTCGTTGCTCACCGTGCCCACCCCGAGCTCGGGGGTGGTCAGCGGGTCGACGACGTCGGCGTACTCGTCCAGGCCCTCGAAGATGTTGCGCAGGTTCTCGCGCAGCGGGTCGAGCTCGGGGTCCGGGCCGGGGTCGGGCTCGAAGCGCTCCTCCGGCACGACGTCCTGGACGGCGCCGAGCCGCGCCCCCGCGAGGAGCACCTGCGAGAGCGCGAGGAGCAGCATCGGCAGCGCGGCGTCGGGCGCCTCGCCGGCCGCGACCTCGCGGATGGTCACGAGGTAGGTGCGGGCGTCGAGCGCGGTCTCGTCGGCGAGCCGCGCCCAGTCGCCACCGAGCACGCCGGGGGCCTCAGACATCGAGCAGCCTCCGTCCCTCGAACGCCCGGCCGAGCGTCACCTCGTCGGCGTACTCGAGGTCACCGCCGACCGGCAGCCCGGACGCGAGCCGGGTGACGCGCTGCACGCCGATGTCGCGCAGCATCCGGGAGAGGTAGCTCGCCGTCGCCTCGCCCTCGAGGTTGGGGTCGGTCGCGATGATGACCTCGGTCACGGTGCCGTCCCCGAGCCGCGCGAGCAGCTCGCGGACGCGCAGGTCCTCCGGGCCGATGCCGTCGATCGGGCTGATCGCCCCGCCGAGCACGTGGTAGCGGCCGCGGAACTCGCGGGTGCGCTCGATGGCGACGACGTCCTTGGGCTCCTCGACGACGCAGATCGAGGCGTCGTCGCGGCGCGGGTCGGCGCAGATCCGGCAGCGCTCGCCCTCGGCGACGTTGAAGCAGACCGCGCAGAAGCGCACCCGCGCCTTGACCTCGGTCAGGGCGTGCGCGAGGCGCTCGACGTCGGCGGGGTCGGCCTGCAGGAGGTGGAACGCGATGCGCTGGGCGCTCTTGGGGCCGACACCCGGCAGCCTGCCGAGCTCGTCGATGAGGTCCTGGACCGCGCCTTCGTACACGCCGACGAGACTACGGCCTCACGGCCCGGATGGGCGGTCCGGGGCGTCCACGGGATGGTCGGCGCGGCGGGCGCGGCGGGGAGCGTCAGCCCGTGACGAGCGCGTAGTCGCCGGCCTCGTCGAGCGCAGCCGCGACCTCGGCGTCGGTCAGCCCGCGCCCGGTGACGGTGACGAGCGACTCCCCGCCGCTCACGACCTCGACCGCCACCTCGTCGACGCCGTCGAGGGCGGTGAGCTCCTCGGTGACGGCGTGGGCGCAGTGGCCGCAGGTCAGACCGGTGGCGCGGAACTGCTGGGTGCTCGGCACGGGCCGGCTCCTCTCGTCGACGGATACCTCCCCCCAGTATGCGCCGGGCTCCCCCGGGGTCGGCTCGGCGGCCTCAGATGCCGACGGCCGCGCCGGTGCTCTCGGGCGGGAGCTCGTTGTGGGTGTCGGCCCGCTCCTGGCCGCTCAGCCCCGCGATGGCGTCCATCACCGCGTCGGTCATCAGGCGGCGCGCCTTGCCGGCGGGCATCCCGGCGTAGGGACCGGGGTGGATCGGCGGCCCGAACGAGACGCGGACCTTCGCCCGCCGCGGGAAGCTGCTGCCGACCGGCTGGACGGCGTCGGTGCCGACGAGCCCCACCGGGACGACCGGCACGCCGGCGGTCAGCGCGAGCCACGCGACCCCGGTGCGCCCCTTGTAGAGGCGGCCGTCGCGCGAGCGGGTGCCCTCGGGGTAGATGCCGAAGGCGCGCCCGGCCCGCAGCACCTCGAGCGCGGCGTCGAGCGACTCCTGCGCCGCGCGCGAGGAGTGCCGGTCGACGGGGATGGCGCCGATGGTCTCGAAGAAGCCGCGCCGTACCGCGCCGCCGACCCCGGGGCCGGTGAAGTAGTCGGACTTCGCGAGGAAGCTGACCGGCCGCGGCGCGACGATCGGGATGGCGAAGGAGTCGATGAACGACAGGTGGTTGGAGGCGAGGACGACCCCGCCGGTGCGCGGCACGTGGTGGGTCCCGGTGACCGTCGGTCGCCAGAGCAGCTTCGACGCCGGCGCGATGACGAGGTGCCCGGCCCGGTAGGCGACCCGGCTCACCGGTCCTGCTCCTGGATGACCGTGCCGCCGAGGATGCGCTCGACGACCGGGACGCCGACGTCGGAGAGGTCGTCGATCGACTCGTCGTCCTCGCTGATCGCGGTGTCGTCGACGACGTGCTGCTGCGCGACGACCTCCTGCTCGGACTCGGCCGCCACGGCGGCCTTGGCCTGCTCGAGGGGGCTGGCCCACGACGGCGCGGACTCCGGCGGCGGCGGCGCGTCGGACCAGCTCGGGGCGTCGCCGCGCGGGCCGGGGCCGGCCGTGACGCCCATCTCGGCCGGGGACGGGCCGCGGTCGCGCGTGGGCTCCGGCGGGGGTGGGGCGTCGTGGCCGGACGGACCGGGGTCCGGGGGCGGCGGGACGTCGGCGGGCTCGGGGGTCTGCGGCACCTGGACGTCGCCGGGGCGGCCCTCGACCTTGGCGTCGACCCCAAGGACGTCGATGAGCGCCTGGCGGACGTACTCGGCGTGCGCGCCGCGGCGGAAGGTCTCGGCCAGGCCGCTCGTCGAGATGGCGAGCATGACCCGCACGCCGTCGTACTCGACGACCTGCGCGTTCTGCGAGACGAAGGTCCACGTGACGCGCTTGTGCCGGCTCAGCCAGTCGAGGACGTCGGGCCAGGAGCGGCGGATGGCGTCGGTGTCGATGCCGCCCGGGCCGCGCGGCGCACCGGCGGCCGGGGCCGGGGGGCGCTGGGACTGCGCCGGCTGCTGGTGCGGCGGGGCGGCCTGCTGCGGCGCACTCTGCTGGGGCGGTGCGTCCTGGTGCTGGGCGGCGGGTCGGGACGGGGCGCTCTGCGGCGGGGCGGACTGCTGCGGCGGGGCCGGTGACGACGCGGGCGCCGGGGTCTCGCGCTCGGGAGTGGGCGGCTCGACGGGCGCGGGACGCGGCGTCATCGCCTCGGGGGCCGGCGCGGCGGGCGCGGCCGGAGCGGGCGCGGGGGCAGCGGCGGGGACCGCGGCCGGAGCAGCGGAGGCGGGTATCGGCGAGGAGGCTGCGGCGGCGCTCGGCACGCCCCCGACCTCGAGGCGCCGCTCGAGCCGGTCCAGGCGGGCCGCGTAGCCGGCCTCCCCCGCCGCCCCGGGCAGGAGGATGCGGGCCGCGAGCAGCTCGAGCTGCAGGCGCGGCGCCGTGGCACCGGACATCTCGGTGAGGCCGGCGTTCGCGACGTCGGCGGCCCGCGAGAGCGAGCCCGCGCCGAAGGCGGCGGCCTGGCGGCGCATCCGCTCGAGCTGGTCCTCGGGCACGTGCCGCAGGACCTGCGCGGCGCCCTCGCGCATCGCCTCGACGACGATGAGGTCGCGCAGCCGCTCGAGGAGGTCCTCGACGAAGCGCCGCGGGTCCAGGCCGGTCTCGACGACGCGGTCGATGGCGCGGAAGACGGCGGCGGCGTCACCGGCCGCGAAGGCCTCGACGGTGGCGTCGAGCAGCTCGCCGTCGGTGAACCCGAGCAGCGCCGCCGCGGACTCGTAGGTCAGCCCCGCCTCGCCGGAGCCGGCCATCAGCTGGTCGAGGACCGACAGCGAGTCGCGGACCGAGCCGCCGCCCGCGCGGACGACGAAGGAGAGCACGCCCGGCGCGACGGCGACGCCCTCGCGCCCGCAGAGCTCCTCCATGTACGCCTGCAGCCGGGCCGGCGGCACGAGCCGGAAGGGGTAGTGGTGCGTGCGCGAGCGGATCGTGCCGATGACCTTCTCGGGCTCGGTCGTCGCGAAGATGAACTTCACGTGCTCCGGCGGCTCCTCGACGATCTTCAGCAGGGCGTTGAAGCCCTGCGGCGTCACCATGTGCGCCTCGTCGATGATGTAGATCTTGTAGCGGCTCTGCGCCGGGCCGTACGACGCGCGCTCGCGCAGGTCACGGGCGTCGTCGACGCCACCGTGGCTCGCGGCGTCGATCTCGATGACGTCGACGGTGCCGGGCCCCCCGCGGGCCAGCGCGACGCACGAGTCGCACGTCCCGCACGGCTCGGGCGTGGGCCCCTGCTCGCAGTTGAGGCACCGGGCGAGGATGCGCGCGCTCGTCGTCTTGCCGCACCCGCGCGGCCCGGAGAAGAGGTAGGCGTGCCCGACCCGCCCCGTCCGCAGCGCCTGCATGAGGGGCTCGGTCACGTGCTCCTGCCCGATGACGTCGACGAACGTCTCGGGCCGGTAGCGGCGGTAGAGGGCGGTGCTCACCCGGTCGACCCTAGCCGTCGGCGAGGACACCCGGAACGGCCGTCCCGCGGCGTGTGGACGGCCCGCGGGTGAGAGGGTGAGGCCCGTGACCGGTACCCGTGTCGAGGTCCGCGACGCCTCCAAGAGCATCGACGGCGCCGTGCTCCTGCACCCCACGTCCTTCGCCGTCCGCCCCGGGACGTGCGTCGTCCTGCGGGGCCCCAACGGGGCCGGCAAGACGACCGCGCTGCGCCTCGCCGCCGGCCTGACCTCGCCCTCGACCGGCACGGTCACGCTCGACGGCGAGCCGGCCGACGAGCGGCGCCCGGCCACCCGCGAGGCCGTGGCGGCCCTCCTCGGCACCCCGGCCGGCTGGCGCGACCTCACCCTCGTCGACCACCTGACCCTCGTCGACGCCTCCTGGGGTCGCGACCCCTCCACCTGCCACGAGCGCGTCCTCGCCGCGCTCGACGAGGTCGGCATCGCCCACCTGCCCGACCGCTTCCCGCACGAGCTCTCCTCGGGCCAGACGCAGCTGTTCCACCTCGCCCTGACGCTCTTCCGCCCGGCGCGGCTGCTCGTCCTCGACGAGCCGGAGCAGCGCCTCGACACCGACCGCCGGATGCTCCTCGCCGGCCTCCTGGCGGCCCGGCGCGACCGCGGCACGACGATCCTCCTCGCGTGCCACGACCCCGCGGTCACCGAGGCCGTGGCCGACGGCGTCGTCGACATCGACCCGGGGCACCGGTGACCGACACACCGGTCGACGACGAGCCCGTCGGCACCGACCGCGAGCGACTCACGGACGTCCAGCACGTCCTGCACGGCCCCGAGGGCTCCGGCTCGTGGCGCTCGCTGCTCTACACGCTCTACGTCGTCGCGCTGCTCAGCGGCATCTACGGCTTCACCGTGCTGCGCGGCGTCGTGGAGGTCGCCGACCTGCCCGCACGCGGCATCTCGCTGGCGCCCACGTCGGGCGTCGGCGCCCTCGTGCTCGGCGGGGTCGTCCTCCTGGTCGTCGTCCTCGTGCTCCTCGCCCACGCGACGGGGCGGCGCCGCGGCCCGGTGACGCCCGACCTGCCCTGGCTCGACCACGTCGCCACCGGGCCGGCCGACCGCGGGCTCGTCCTGCGCGAGGCGTGGCTGCTGCCCGCCACCGGCCTGCTCGTCGGCGGCACCCTCGTCGGGTCGGTGCTCGGCGCGGCGGTCTGGGGTGGCGGGGCGGCGGGCCCGGCCGCGGCCGGCACCGGCCTGGCCGCCGGGCTGCTCGGGTCGGGCGCCGTCCTGGTCGCCTGGCTCGCCGGCCAGCTGGCGGCGGACGACCACGCGGAGCTCGGCACCGGCGCCGCCGTGCGTACCGCGGCCCGTCCCCGGACGGCGCTGCGCACCCTCGGCCTCGACGGGCTGCGCGCCCACAGCGCCCGCTCGGCCCGCCTCGGCGGCGCGGCCCTGGCGGGCGACCCGCGGGCCATCCGCCTCGAGGCCGCCTCGCCCGTCCGCCGCGGCCGGAGCTGGCGGCTGCGCTCGCGCGGCCCGGTCCGCACCGTCCTCGCCCGCGACGTCCTCGGGCTGCGCCGCCAGCCGTTCCTCGTCGTCGGCAGCGCCGTGCTGCTCCTCGCCGCGGGGGTCGCGCTCGGGGCCGTCGTCGCGGGGCGCCCGGGCAACATCGTCCCCGCCGCCCTCTGCGCCCTCCTCCTGCACCTCGGGGTGGGGCCGGTGTGCGAGGGCCTGCGGCTGCTCGGCGACACCCTCGGGGCGCCGCGCCTGCTCGGCGGCTCGGTCGCGCGCGAGGCGGCGGCGCACACCGCCGCCCCCGCCGCCCTCGTCCTCGTCGTCGCCGTGCCCGCCGCGACGGTGACCGCCGGCCTGCTCGCCGGCGGGGTGCCTGCCGCGACGGCCGCCCTGGTCACCGCCTCGGCCGGCGCCGCGGTGCTCGGGTCGCAGTGGCTCGCCGCCTTCCGCGTCATGCCGCCGTCGTTCGCCCTCCTGCCCGAGGTCGGCCCGCAGGTGCTCCTCGCGTGGCTCGCGGTGCCCCTCATCGTCTCGGCGGGTGCCGGGGTCGTCGTCGTCCAGACCCTCCTCGCGGCGACCGCCGGGGTGCCGCTCGCCGCCGCGTCCGCCGGGCTCGCGGTCGTCGTGGTGTGGCTGCGCGCGAGCAGCGTCCTGGGGCGCGCGTCCTCCGCCCACCGGGACTGAGCCCCGACCGTCAGGAGCGTGACCTACCCTCGGGGGGTGCGCATCGACGTCTGGTCCGACATCCTCTGCCCGTTCTGCCACCTGGGACGGCGCCACCTCGAGCTCGCCCTCGAGCAGTTCGAGCACGCCGACGAGGTGGGGGTCGTCTGGCACAGCTTCCAGCTCGACCGCAACGCGGCCGCGGTCGACGACACCCCGCAGATCGACCGCATCGCCGAGAAGTACGGCACCCCGCGCGAGCAGATGGTCGCGCAGCACGAGCAGATGGCCCGTGACGCCGCCGACGTCGGCCTCGAGTTCGCCTGGGAGCGGCTCGTCGGGGGCAACTCCTACGACGCCCACCGCCTGCTGCACCTCGCGCGCTCGCGCGACCTGGAGCAGCCGGTGACCGACCGCGTGCTGCGGGCCTGGTACTCCGAGGGCGCCGCGATCGGCGACCACGAGACGCTCGTGCGCCTCGGCGTCGAGGGCGGTCTCGACGAGCAGGCCGTCCGCGACCTCCTCGCCTCCGACGACTTCGGCATCGACGTCCGCACCGACGAGGCGCTCGCCGGCCAGATCGGCATCACCTCGGTGCCGACGTTCGTCCTCGACCAGAAGTACGGCGTCACCGGCGCCCAGCCCGTCGAGGTCATCCTCCAGGCGATCCGCCAGGTCTGGGACCTCCAGGGCACCGAGCCCGAGATGCCGGCCGCCGGCGGCGGGTGCGGGGGCGGCTGCTGCGGTGGCGCGTGCGGCAGCGGTGGTGGCGCCGAGGCCGCGCAGCCCGAGGCCTCCGGCTGCGGCTGCGGCGCGGGTGGCTGCGGCGGGGTCTGCGGCCCCGACGAGCACGTGGCGCAGGCCGAGCCCGCCACGCGCTGACCTCATCGGTCCGGTCGGCCCCGCGGCCGGGTCCGGACACGAGGACACCCCGCGTACCTGGAAGAGCCCACCTGCCCTTGCTGCATTCCTGCCCTGGGGGAGTTCAGTGGGGTACCACCACGCGGGGTGCCGGGCACGATGCTACGGGGTGGGCGCCGCCCGGCGGAAATCACCGGGTGGCCACCCGGGCGGTCACCCGCGCCGTCACCGGCTGATCCACGGGTCCCCGCGCCCCGCGACGACCCCGGCGGGCCGCCCGCGACGCACCTCCCCCGTGCTCGGGTGTGGCGGGGCACCCCACCTCCCGGGCGAAGATGTGGTCGTCACGCACGCCCCTCTTGCGCCACGACGCCCCTACGGTTGCGGCTCATGTCCGACACCGTCGTCAGTCCCGCCGGCTCCGCGTCCCCGACGCCGACCCGCCCCAACATCGTCAAGATCGTCTTCGCCAGCGTCGTCGGTACCGCCGTCGAGTGGTACGACTTCTTCCTCTACGGCTCGGCCGCGGCCCTCGTCTTCGGCAGCCTCTTCTTCCCCGACAGCGACCCCCTGACCGGCACGCTGCTCGCCTTCGGCACCTACGCCCTCGGCTTCGTCGCCCGTCCGCTCGGCGGCGTCGTCTTCGGCCACTACGGCGACCGGGTCGGCCGCAAGAAGATGCTGGTCATCTCGCTGCTCATGATGGGTGGTGCGACGGTCGCCATCGGCCTGCTGCCGACCTACGCGACGATCGGCATCGCCGCGCCGATCCTCCTGCTGGTCTGCCGCCTCGTCCAGGGCTTCGCCGTCGGCGGCGAGTGGGGCGGCGCGGTCCTCATGGTCGCCGAGCACGGCAAGGACGAGCACCGCGGCTTCTGGTCGAGCTGGCCGCAGGCCGGCGTGCCGTTCGGCAACCTCCTCGCGACGGGCGTGCTCTGGCTGCTCTCGGTCTTCCAGACCGACGAGGCCTTCAACGCCTGGGGCTGGCGCATCCCGTTCCTCCTCTCGGCCGTCATGGTCCTCATCGGCCTCTGGGTGCGCGTGAGCCTCGAGGAGTCCCCCGTCTTCGCCGAGGCCAAGGCCGAGATCCAGTCCTCCGAGAAGTCCCACCTGCCGATCCTCGAGGTGCTGCGCCGCTACCCCCGTGAGGTCCTCCTCGCGATGGGCATGCGGATGGCCGAGAACATCAGCTACTACATCTTCACGATCGTCGTCATCACCTACGTCACGACCTACCTCGGGGCGCAGAAGGGCGTCGTCCTCGGGGCGCTGCTCGCGGGCGCGGCGATGCAGTCGGTGCTCATCCCGCTCATCGGCGCCCTCTCGGACAAGGTCGGCCGCCGGCCGCTCTACCTCGTCGGGGCCGTCGGCGTCGGCGTGTGGGGCTTCGTCTACTTCGGGATGATCGACAGCCTCAGCGGCCCGCAGATCATGCTCGCGACGCTCGTCGGCCTCTTCTTCCACGCCCTGATGTACTCGCCGCAGGCCGCGTTCTTCTCCGAGCTGTTCGGCACCTCGGTGCGCTACACCGGTGCCTCGGTCGGCTACCAGCTGGCGTCCATCTTCGCCGGGGCCCTGGCGCCGATCATCGCCCTGCAGCTGCTCGGCTCGACGGACGAGAAGAACACCGGCGCGGTCGCGATCTACCTCGCGGTGGCGTCGGCCGTCACCGTCGTCTCCGTCCTCCTCGCCAAGGAGACCAGGGCGACCTCGCTGCGGCACGACCGCGTCCTCGACGGGGCCCGCGACTGACCTCGCGGGCACCGCACCACCCCCACGGACCCGGTCCGAGCCACCGCTCGGGCCGGGTCCGTCGCTCCCCCGGCATGGCTCGACCGGGCCATTGACCTGCGGTGTCACCGGCCGGAAGCATGACCGCCGGCGCCACACCGTGACCCGCTCGACCGGGGGTCACCACCGCGGCGGCCGAGGGGGGACCACCCGCCTGCGCCGTCGCCCAGCACCGCCGACCGCGCGACCAGGGGGCCGCGCACCGCAGGGAGACCACGCATGACCAGACCCACCAGGATGCTCGCCGCCGTCGCGGCCGCGAGCGCGTTCCTCCTCGTCCCACCGGCGACGGCCTCGGCCCACGGGGGACGACCGACGCCCCACCCGGTCCCGCGCTCGGACCAGCTCGCCGCCCCGTTCAACATCGACAGCTCCGCCGGCTCCGTCCTCGTCGCGGACGGCGGGCCCGGCCTCGTCGGGCGGCTCCAGCGCGACGGTTCGGTCAAGCCCATCGCCACCGACCAGCCCGGCGCCTCCGGCGTCGCGCGCTCGCGCGACGGCAAGCGCATCGCCTGGACGACGACCGTCACCGACTTCTCGACCTTCGAGAACTCCGAGAGCGGGCTGACCATCCGCGACGGCCGCGGCCGGACGACGTACGCCGACACGCACGCCTACGAGGTCGCGAAGAACCCCGACGCGTGGGTGCACTACGGCGTCCGCAACCCGAGCCAGTGCGTGACCGACGCGTTCACCGCCGCGCAGTTCCCGGTGTCGTACACCGGCGGCGTCGACTCGCACGCCTACTCCGTCGCCGCCACGCGCAGCGGCTGGGTCGTCGCCGACGCCGGCGCCAACGCCCTGTTCTCGGTGTCGAACTCGGGCCGCATCCGCACCCTCGCGGTGCTGCCGGCCCAGCGGACGACGTTCACCGCCGAGATGGCCGCCGCCCTCGGCCTGCCCGACTGCGTCGTCGGCGTGACGTACGCCTTCGAGTCGGTACCGACCGACGTCGAGGTCGGCCACGACGGGATGCTCTACGTCACGACCCTGCCGGGCGGGCCCGAGTCGCCGGTGCTCGGCGCGCGGGGCTCGGTCTACCGGGTCGACCCGCGCAGCGGCGAGGTCCGCCGGGTCGCGCGCGGCTTCCTCGGCGCGACCAACCTGGCCCTCGGGCGACACGGCGAGATCTACGTCGCCGAGCTCTTCGCCGGCCGCATCTCGGTGGTCCGGCACGGCCAGGTGAAGCCCTACCTCGACCTGCCCGGCGTCGTGGCCGTCGAGTCCGGGCGCAACGGCACGCTCTGGGCCGCGACCCTCGGCAACGAGGACCCGCCGGCACCCGGCACGATCGTGCAGATCTACGACGGGAAGAAGCACTGGCGCGGCACCTGGGGCGGCTGAGCCACCGCCCGTGAGGAGGTGACCCGCCGGCGCGTCGACCGCGTCGTCGGCGGGTCACCTCCTCCCGACGCCCGCCCGGGCCGGCGGGGGCGCCGACACCGCTCCCAGCATCGTCACGGAGGATGGTGGCGCCCCCGCCACGACCCGAGGACGTCATGACCCCCGCGACCCTGTACCCCGCGCTCGCCCGCACCGAGGCCGTCACCTGGGCCCTATTGCTGCTCGGCATGACGCTCAAGTACGTCACCCGCACCACCGAGCTCGGGGTGGCCGTCTTCGGGCTCGTCCACGGCGTCGTGTTCCTCGCCTACGTCCTCGTCACCGTCGTCGTCGCGCTCGACCAGCGCTGGTCGCGGCGGCTCACCCTGCTGGCGCTCGTCGCGGCCCTGCCGCCGTTCGCGACGCTCTGGGTCGAGCGGCGCGTGGAGCGCAGCGGCCGCCTCGCGACGTCGTGGCGGCTCGCCCCGGGCGGCGAGCGCCCGGGCCACGTCCTCGAGCACGCCCTCGCGCGGGCGCTCGCCCGGCCGGTGCTGTCGGCCGTCGTCGGCGGCGCGCTCGTCCTCCTCGCGACGGCGGCGCTGCTCGTCGTCGGCCCTCCCGGCGGCCGCGCCGGCGCCTGACCGCCGCCGGTCGGCTGCTCAGGGCCGGACGAGCCAGAGCCAGTGGGTGGCGTCGGCGAGCGTCGTGAGCACCCCGGCGACCAGCACCCCGCTCAGGATCGCGACGCCCAGCCCGAGCCACCCTCCGCGGCGCGGGCGCTGCCCCGCGCCGAGCGCGGGGGCAGGGCGGACCTGCTCGAGGACCGCGTAGGCCAGCACACCCAGGCCCAGCGGCACCCAGAGCTGCCAGAACCAGAACCAGCGGCTGCCGCGCGTGGGCCGGGGACCGACGCCGACCGAGACCAGCATCATGAGCAGCAGCGGCAGGGCCGCGAAGACCACCACCTCGCGGCTGGGCCCGGCCGTCTCGAACGGGAAGACGTGGGGCGCCGGCGGCACACCCGCCGCCCGGAGCACGGCCGCCTCCGCGTCCGCGCCGCCGCCGAGCGTCCCGGGGTCGACGATCCGGCGCGGGGCGAGGACGGAGTCGACGTGGTACTCGACGCTCGGACGCCCGCCGAGCGCCTCCTGCTCCGGGTCGAGGGTGCCGTCGGGCCGCATCGCGGGGAGGGCGACCGCCGGGTCCGCGGCCCAGCCGTCGCGGCCGACGTCCTGCACGTCGACGAATCGCCAGTCCGTCACCCGCCCGGCCGCGAGGTCGTCCCGCAGCCGGTCGGGGGACACGAGGCGGGCCTGGGTCATCCCGGTGAGGACGAGCCACGCCACCCACAGCAGCACCATGACGACCCCGAAGACCCGGTCGCTGCGCCGTGGTGGGCGCGACGACCCGTCGACCGGTGGCGTCCACGCCCCCCGTGGTGACCGCGTCGAGACCTTCGCCCCCTCGTCCATGCCCGGATGGTGGCAGCGGTGCCCTCGCCTGTCGACCGCTCCTGCGGGACTTCGCAGCCCCGCGGACGCCCCGATTTCGGATGCACCCCTGCCCTCGGGTAGCCTCCTCGGCGGAGGATTCGCATAGTGGCCTAGTGCGCACGATTGGAAATCGTGTTGGGATAAAACCCTCGGGGGTTCAAATCCCCCATCCTCCGCCACACCGGAACCCCCCTCGGGAGCATGCGACCGAGGGGGGTTCCGCGTCGGCGCCCACCGGGTCGAGGTGAAACCCGACCGCGCGAGGGTCCCCTTTCACCTCGAAGCGCTGGGGCATCCGGTGGGTCGAGGTGAAACCCCACCGCGAGAGGGTCCCCTTTCACCTCGACCCGCCGGCGTCGGCGCTCAGGCGAGGGGCAGGCGCTCCGCGACGCCGGTGCGCTCGTCGTGCAGCTCGACGAGCCGCTGCTCGTCCGGCCCCGGCAGCGGCCCCGACGCGCTGACGAGCCGGCACACCGCGTACTCGCCGACGGCCGCCTCGTAGGTGTCGACCCAGCGCAGGTACGCCCGCTCCTCGGCGTCGTCGCGGCACGGCCAGGGCACCGTCAGCGCGGTGCGACCGACGCGGAAGGGCTTGGGCGTCAGCCGCGCCCGGTAGCTGGCGTGCATCGCACAGAGCTCGACGTAGAGGGGGTCGGACTCGAGCTCGGTGAGCAGGGCGCGGGCCTCGTCCGACTGCGGCGCCAGCCCGGCGCCGGTGACGACGACGCGCAGCCCGGCCGCCGTGCGGTACACGCGCACACCGAGCTCGGGGTGGCGACGCCCGAACTCCCAGGCGTTCTCGGCGGCGAGGCAGTCGGCGACCGACGGCCCGCCGGGCCCGGTGGCGGTGACGACCCGGCCGTCCTCGCCGGGCAGGTCGGGGTACGCCTCGTACCCCGAGGCCCCCGCGGACGACGCGGACCCACCCGCCGGTGCGGCGACAGGCTCGGGCCCGTCGAGCCCGGCGGCGTCCTCGCCGGAGGGCTCCATCGGGGTGGGGTCCGGCCGGCCGAGCACGAGCCGCCGGAAGAACCCCCCGACCCCGCGGCCCCGGTCCCCCGGCGTCGAGCGGGTCGCGCGGCGGCGGGCGGCCGGACGCTCGTCGGCGAGCTCGGGGCAGTCGACGTCGGCGATGAGGAGCAGGTCGGTGCACAGGACCTCGCAGCCCATCCGGTTGCGGGTGACGACCCCGATGAGCCGGCCGTCGTCGGCGCGGACCTCCTCGAGGACGGGCTCGCGCAGCGGGGTGCGCGGGTAGTAGCCGCGCGTCTCGGGCAGGCGCCCCTCGCGCGCGACCCGCTCGAGCAGCTCGGCGAGCCGCTCGCGCCCGACCCGCTCGGCGTCCGCGTCGGAGGTGGTCGACCAGCCCCACACCGACAGCGGCGCGCCGGACCGCCCGAGGTGGGGGCTGAAGCCCTCGACCCGGACCCAGTGCTGCGGGATCTCCATGGCGCGAGAGTCTGTCAGGCCCCGGCGACGTGCACGTACCGCGGATGCCCCGGCAGCGCGCCGTCCGCGTCGAGCCGCGCGGCGAGCAGCAGCGCGCCGTCGAGCGCGCCACCGACGGCCGGCTCGACCCGCGCCCCGACGCCGGCGACGACGGCCTCGAGCTCGCGCCGCACCGCGGAGGCCGACAGCAGCCCGCCGGTCGCGACGAGCCGCGGGTCCGCCAGCCCGGCGGCGGCCGCGAGCAGCGACTCCCCGAGGGCCCGGCCGGCGGCGGCGCAGACCCCGGCGGCCACGTCGTCGCCCGCCTCCGCGGCAGCCGTCACGAGCGGGGCCACGGACGCGAGGGCCTCGGGGGCGTCGGCGCCGGTCATCACCCGGCGGGGCCAGGTCTCGCAGGGCCCGAGCAGCCCCTCGGCGTCCGCGAGCAGGCCGGGCGAGCCGGCGCCCACCCCGTCGCGCGCGCGCAGCGCGGCCCGCAGCCCCTCGAGCCCGACCCACGCGGCCGAGCCGCGGTCGCCGAGGACGTGCCCCCAGCCGTCGACGCGGGTCCAGTGCTCGCCGAAGTCGGAGCCGAAGGCCACGGCCCCCGTGCCGGCCGCGACGACGGCTCCGGGCTCCACGGCCCCGAGGGCGCCGACGAGGTTCGCCACGGCGTCGCTGACGACCGCGGTCCGCCTCCCCCGCAACGCGGCCGCCACCGACCGCAGGACCTCGGCCGGCTCGGCGAGGAAGAGCAGCCCGCGCATCGACCAGCAGACGGCGTCGGGGGCGTCGACCCCCTCGGCGTCCAGCAGCGTCCGCGCGTCGGCGGCCAGCGCCGCGACGTCGAGCCCGGAGGCGCCGACCCGCGCCCCGACCCCCCGGCGTGGGTCGCCCGCGACGCCGTCCCGCTGCACGACGAGCCGCAGGCCGCTGCCCCCGACGTCGACCGCCACGACCGTGCTCACGGCCGTGAGCCGATCACTTGGCCATGCCCGCCGTCAACCCGGCGACGATCTGCTTGGTGGCGACGAGGAACAGGACGATGAGCGGGATCGTCGTGATGACGAGCCCGGCGAAGACGGCCGCGTAGTTGGTCGCGTTCTCGCCGAAGAACGTCGTGAGTCCGACCGGCAGCGTGTACTTGTCCTGGCTGCGCAGGAGCACGAGCGGGAAGAGGAAGTCGTTCCAGATGGGGACGAACCGGAAGACCGCGACGGTCGCGACGGCCGGCCGCACGAGCGGGACCATGATGCGCCAGAACGTCCGCCACGAGCCGGCGCCGTCGAGGGTCGCGGCCTCCTCGAGCTCGGCGGGCAGCTGCCGGAAGAAGGTCGTGAGGACGAAGATCGAGAACGGCACGCCCGAGGCGCCGTACATGAGCGCCAGGCCGAGCCGGGAGTCGATGAGCCCCACGCCGTCGAAGAGGTAGAAGATCGGCAGGATCGCCAGGTGGATCGGGAGCATGAGCCCCGAGAGGAACAGCGACTCCAGCCACCGGAAGATGCGCGAGCGGCCGCGGGCGAGGGCGTAGGCCGCCATCGTCGAGACCGTCGTCGACAGCAGCACGGCGCCGATGGTCACGAGCAGGCTGTTGCCGAAGTACGTCGCGAAGTTGCCTGCGGTCCAGGCCTCCCGGTACGCGTCGAAGGACAGCGGCCAGGGCGCCCCGAGCGGGTCGGAGATGAGGTCGCCGTTGCTGCGGAAGGAGCTGCTGACCATGAGCAGCAGCGGGATGAGCGCGAAGGCGGCGTAGACCCACAGCAGCACGCTCGCGGTGCGACCGCCGACCGGCTTCTGCCGACCACGCGTGCCACGGGGGCCGCGGCGCCCGGACGGGCCGCTCGGGGTGAGGACGCCCTCGGGCGTGCTCGTCACGTCGGTGCGCTCGTCGGCGGCACCGATGCCGGCGGGGACGACGCTCATCCGGTGATTCCCTTCTCGTGGCGGCGCAGGACCGCGGTGGCGCCGAACGCCCCTCCGAAGATCAGGAGGAAGAGCAGGGTCGCGAGGGCCGACGAGGTGCCGATGGCGTCGGTCGACCCGGAGTCGAACGCGGTGCGGTAGAAGAGGAGCGAGAGGAAGTCGGTCGACCCGGCGGGGTTGCCGGTCGAGCCGCCGAAGGCGTAGGGCAGCGCGAACGCCTCCATCGCGAAGATGAACGTCAGGACGCTCACGGTGCCGATCGCCGGCACGAGCAGCGGGAAGACGACCCGCCGGAAGGCCTGCCCGTTGGAGGCGCCGTCGACGCGCGCGGCCTCGGTCAGCTCGTCGGGGACGCCGCCGAGCGCCGCGCCGTAGAGCAGGACGGGGAAGCCGATCCACTGCCAGACGCTCACGAGGATGACGACCCAGAGGGCCGTGTCGGGGTCGCCGAGCCACGGCAGGGCCCACGACTCGAGGCCGACCTTGGTCAGCAGCGTGTTGACCGGTCCGAAGGTCGGCGAGAGCAGCAGCGTCCAGAGGTAGCCGATGACGATCGGGCTCACGAGGTAGGGCATCGCGTAGAGCGTCTGCAGCGCGCGGCGGGTGGTGGCCCGCCGGTGCAGGAGGAACGCGATGGTCAACCCGATCGTGTTCTGCACGAGCATCGTCCCGATGAAGAAGAGGACGTTGTGCCACAGGGCGCGCGGCAGGTCGGTCGTGAACGGGGCGCGGGTGAACAGCGCGGTGAAGTTCTCGAGGCCGACGAAGCCCTGGCGCGCCGTGCCCGCCCACCCGTAGAAGGCGTAGGAGAACGAGGTGAGCATCGGGTAGAGGACGAACACCCCGAACAGGGCGAGGGCCGGGGTGACGAAGAGCAGTCCGGTGCGTCGGTTCATGGTCTTCCGGGGTGGAGGTCGGGATGGGGTGGCCGACCGGCTCGCCCGGCGACCGACGCGGTGCACGCGCCGGTCGCCGGGGCCGGTGTCGGGAGGCTCAGCTGGTGGGCTTGAACCAGGTCATGACGCCCTCGTTGAGCTCGCTGCTCACGGCCTGGGCGTCCTTGCTGCCGAGGAAGAGCTCCTGGGTGCCCTTGCCGAGCAGGTCGGTGCCGGAGGGCGACCCGTAGCGGAAGTCGGTGAGCAGCAGGTAGGGCGAGCCGTTGGCGTCGAGGTTGGCCGCGACGTCCTTGAGGACCGGGTCGGAGTAGGTGACACCGGGGACGGCCGAGATCTGCTTGATGTCGTCGGCGACCATCTGGCCGAACTCGGGGGTGGCCATCCACTGGACGAGCTTCGTGGCGGCCTCCTTGCGCGGCGACTTCGCGTTGACGGCGAAGTTGCCGTCGGCCCAGCCGGCGGTCGTCGCGTCCGAGCCGCTCGGGGCGCCCGGCGCCGGGGGCACCTGGAAGACACCGAGGTCCATCTCGGGGTTGGCCGTCTGCAGCGCGGCGAGGTCGTAGGAGCCGCCCGGGTACATCGCGGCCTTGCCGGAGGAGAACAGCGTCATCGCGTCGGTGACGGCGACGCCGGTGACGCTCTTCGGCATGTACTTCTCGAGGCCCTTGAGGACCTCGACGGAGGCGACGAAGTCGGGGTCGGTGAAGTCCTTCTCACCGGACTGCACGGCCTCCTGGAACGCCGCGCCGCCGAAGCGGCTGGCCCCGAGGACCTCGTGGACGATCGGGAGGGTCCAGTCGTCCTTGGCGCCGACGGCGAGCGGAGTGACGCCCTTGCCGAGCAGCGTGTCGTTGACCGAGATGAACTGGTCCCACGTCGTCGGGACCTGGATCCCGTTGTCCGCGAACATCTTCTTGTCGTAGAAGAGGACGGTCGCCTGGCGGGCGAGCGGCACGGAGTACAGCTTGCCGTCGTCCTTGCCCTTGGCGCCGGCGACGATGTTCTCGTCCCAGCTCGACAGGTCGACCGCGCCGTCGAGCGGCACGAGCGAGCCCGAGGCGACGGTGGTCTGCAGGCCGCCGTACGAGCGGACCTGCGGCACGTCCGGGCCGTCGGAGCCGGCGAGGCCCGTCGCGAGGATCTTGTTGTACTCGGTCGCCTTGAACGGCTTGAAGTCGACGGTCACGCCCGGGTTCTTCGCCTCGTAGGCGTCGAAGATCTTCTCGTAGGCGGCCTTGTCCTCGACGCGCCAGGACCAGACGGTCAGGGTCGTCGAGTCGCCGTCGCCCGCCGCGCCGTCCGAGGACGACGAGGGGGCGCAGGCCGCGAGGGCGAGGAGGCCGGCACCCACCACGAGGGCGGTGCCGGTCCTGCGGGTCCGGAAGGTCATGCGGGGTCTCCTGTCGGGACGGGGGCCGAGGGCCGGGGGGTGCTGCTGTCGGTGGGGACGGACGGGACGGAGGGGACGGGCAGGGCGGCGAGCGCGTGGGCGACCGAGCCCTGGGCGGCCGCGAGGGAGCGGCGGGCGGTCGGCGCGTCGACCCCGGCGAGGAGGGCGACGAGCGCGGGCTTGAGCTCGCCGTCGCAGGCCTCGAGGGCGCGGCGGGCCTCGTCGTCGGTGGCGCCGGTCGCCTCGCGCAGGATGCGCACGACGCGCCCGCGCAGCTTGGCGTTCGTCGCGACGACGTCGACCATGAGGTTGGACCAGGTGCGCCCGAGCCGGATCATCACGGCGGTCGAGAACGCGTTGAGGACGAGCTTCTGCGCGGTGCCGGCCTTGAGGCGGGTGGAGCCGGTGATGGCCTCGGCGCCGGTGTCGACGGCGAGGCAGTGGTCGGCCAGCGCCCCGAGCTCGGGCGCCGGGTGGGCGGTGACGAGGGCGGTGACGGCGCCGCGCTCGCGGGCCAGCCGCAGGGCCCCCGCGACGTACGGCGTGCGCCCCGAGGCGGTCAGCCCGACGACGACGTCGCGCGCGGTGACGTCGTCGAGGTCGAGCGCGCCCTGGTCCGCGTCGTCCTCGACGTTCTCGACGGCCCGCAGCAGGGCGGCCGGGCCACCCGCGTGGTGGGCGACGACGAGTCCGGGCGGGGCGTTGAACGTGGGCAGGAGCTCGGCGGCGTCGAGGACGGCCAGCCGCCCCGAGGTGCCGGCCCCGACGTAGTGGACCGTGCCGCCCGCTCGCACCGCCGCGACGGCCGCGTCGACGAGGGCCGCGAGCTGCGGCAGCACGAGGGCGACCGCGGGCGCGACCCGGGCGTCCTCGGCGTTGAGCAGCCGGAGCACCTCGAGGGTGCCCAGGGCGTCGATGCCGACGGTGCCGGGGTGACGCTCCTCGGTGGGGGCCAGGACGCTCGCCTCGGTGATCACGGCGGCGATGTTACTTTCCTACGCCCTCTGCGTCAACGGCGTGAACAAGTTACGAGATCAGTAGCGGACATGGTGCCCGGCGACGGCCCGGCGGGTCTGCTCGACCGCGTCCTGGGCCCGCACGAGGTCGTGCTGGGCGACGGCGATGTAGAGGCAGTCGACGACGGTCAGCGCGGCGATGCGGCTGGCGGTCGCGCCCGAGCGCAGGCTCGACTCGCGCGCCGCCGTCGCGAGCACGTGGTCGGCGCCCTCGGCGAGCCGGGAGACCGGGAAGTTCGTCACCGCGACGGTCGTGGCTCCCCGGCTGCGCGCGAGCTCGAGCGCCTCGACCGTCTCGGTCGTCGTGCCGGAGTGCGAGATGCCGATGGCGACGTCGCCCGGGCCGAGCAGCGTCGCGCTCGTCAGGGCGATGTGCGGGTCGTTCCACGCGAAGACGACCGTGCCGATGCGGTGCAGCTTCTGCTGCAGGTCCATCCCGACGAGGGCGCTCGCCCCGATGCCGTAGACGTCGACCCGCCCCGCGCGCGAGATGGCCTGCGCGGTGGCGACGAGGGCCTCGCGGTCGATGGTCTGGGCGGTCTCCTCGACGGCGCTCGCGTCGGCGTAGGCGACCTTGGCGATGACGTCGTCGACCGTGTCGTCGGCGCTGATGTCGCTCGTCGGCGCCGTGGGGCGACCGCCCGTCGAGGCCTCGGCCAGGGCCAGGCGCAGCTGCGGGTAGCCCCGCAACCCGAGGCGCTTGCAGAAGCGCAGCACCGTCGTCTCCGACGTCGAGGCCGACACCGCGAGCTCGCTGATCGTCAGGCCAGCGGCCGCCCGCGGGTCGGCGAGCACCTGCTCCGCGACGCGGTCCTCGGCCGGTGAGAGCGAGGGCCGGACGCCGCGGAGCCGGACGAGGAGGGACGGTGCGCCGTCGGTCGGCTGGGTGGACATGCGCCCAACCTAGGACGCGCGCTGGACGACGCTCCACCCGCGGGGGTCGAACACGCCGGGCCGGCGCTCGCCGTCGAGGAGCACCCGGTGCCCCGCGGTGGCCCGGACCCCGTCGACGAGCACGCCGCGGCCGAGATAGGTCGCGTCGGTCGTCATCCGCCAGCGGATCAGCTGGTCGCCCTGCGGCAGCTCGGCCCGCGCCTGCATCCAGCGCCGCCCGTGCTCCCCCGAGACGGTCCCGTCGGTCTGCTGCGCCGGACCGCGGTCGCGCAGCGAGAAGGGCAGCGGCGTCCACGTGGCGCCGTCGTCCGCCGAGGTCTCGAGGGTGAGGACGTCGGTCTCCTCGGTGTCGACGAACACGTCGAACCCGAGCCGGGCCCCGCCCCGCGGCACGTCGACCGGCGCGCTGAGCGTGGCGGTCGTCGCGTTGGTCCCGCCGGCGGCCCAGGCGGTGCGGCCGTGGCGCGGGTCGACGGGCATCGCCTGTGCGAGGCCGCGGGCCCACTCCTGGCGCGCGGGGTTGTTGCTGCCCCACTCGCGCGAGGGGTGCACCCGGTTGGTCAGCAGGATCGCGAAGGAGCGGCTGTCGAAGTCGATGACGATCGAGGTGCCGGTGTACCCGGTGTGCCCCGCCGTGCGCGGCCCCGAGAGGGCGTCCATGTACCAGCGCTGGTCGAGCTCGAAGCCGAGGCCGTGCGCGTCACCGGGGAAGTCCTCGGTGAAGTTCGTGACGAGCATCTCGACGCTGCGCCGGTCGAGGATGCGGTGGCCACGGTAGGTGCCGCCGTTGAGCAGCGCCTGCGAGAGCACCGCGAGGTCGTCGGCCGTCGAGAAGACGCCGGCGTGGCCGGCGACGCCGCCGAGCGACCACGCGTTCTCGTCGTGCACCTCGCCGCGGACCATCCCGCGCGGCGGCGCCGTCTGGTACTCCGTGGCGGCGGTTCGCGAGGGGTCGGTCGGGTTGTAGCCGGTGTCGCGCATCCCGAGCGGGGCGGTGATGCGGTCGTGGACGACCCGGTCCAGGGGCTTGCCGGTGAGGCGCTCGACCATGACCCCGAGGGTGATGAGGTTGAGGTCGCTGTAGAGGTACGTCGACCCCGGTGCGTTCGTCGGCGGCTGGTCCATGACGGCCTTGATGCGCGAGGGCACGTCCGGGTACTTCGACCACAGGGGCAGCCACGAGGTGAAGCCCGAGGTGTGGGTGAGCAGCATCCGCACGGTGACGTCCTGCTTGCCGTTGACGCCGAACTCGGGCAGGTAGCGGGCGACCGGCGCCTCGAGGTCGACGGTGCCGTCCTCGATGAGCTGCACGGTCGCGAGCGAGGTGAAGAGCTTGCTGACCGACGCGAGGTCGAAGACGGTGTCGCCGCGCATCGGCTCCCACTGCTCGCGCGGGAGCTCGGTCGTGGCGTCCTTCCAGCGCGAGGCCCAGCCGCTGGCGTGGCGGGCGACGACGGCGCCGTCGTGGCCCATGACGCCGACCGCGCCGGCGTACATCGGGTGGCCGCCGGAGGCGGGCGCCTCCTCGTGCGACGCGATGAGCCGCTCGGCCTCGGCGATGGGCGCCGGGTCGAGGCCGACGCGCTCCGGGGCGCGGTCGCGCAGGACGGTGTTGGCGGGCATGAACCCCTTCTCGGGTCGGTCGAAGTCGTTGGCGGACACCGGGCTCGCCGTGGCCACCGACGCCGCGAGCACGCCCGCGACGGCGACCGCCCCCCAGCCGCGGCGGCTCACGCGCGGCCCCCGCGGTAGAGGAGGTACGGACGGCGGCGGCGTTCGAAGGCGGCCAGCTCGGAGCGCCACGCGGCGACGACGGCGTCGGCCGAGGCGCCCGCGTCGACCATCTCGCGCAGGCGCGGCGAGCCGGTCAGCTTGTCGACCCAGTAGGGGCGCTGCGGGTCGTACGCGTCCTTGCGCCAGGCGAACTCGGGGTAGAGCGCCCTGGCGGCGACCAGCATCTCGGCGCCGAGCCGTGGGCCGTCGAGCCGCTCGGGGTCGGTGACGTGCACCTGCACCCCGCCGCAGACGACGCCGACGTGCTTGCTCTGGATCGGGTTGAAGTACGCCTCCCGGAAGTCGACGCCCGGGACCCGGCGGGCCTGCAGCCGCTCGGCCCAGCGGTGGTCGACGAACGGGGCGCCGACGAGCTCGAACGGGCGGGTCGTGCCGCGCCCCTCGGAGAGGTTGGTCCCCTCGAACAGGCAGGTGCCCGGGTAGACGAGCGCGGTGTCGGGGGTCGGCATGTTCGGGCTCGGCATGACCCAGGGCAGGTCGGTGCCGGCGAAGAGGGTGTCGCGCCGCCAGCCGGAGACCTCGACGACCTCGAGCGCGTCGCCGAGCCGCTTGCCCTCGTCGCCCTCGAGGAACTCGCCGTCGAAGAAGCGGGCGAGCTCGCCGACGGTCATCCCGTGGGCCTGGACGATCTCCTTGGCGCCGACGCCGGTCGTGAAGGCGGTCGTCATCATCGGGCCGCGGGCCGTGCCGCCGATCGGGTTCGGGCGGTCGAGGACGACGAACGAGCAGCCGGTGCGGACGGCGGCCCGCATCGCCGTGTACATCGTCCAGATGTAGGTGTAGAACCGGGCGCCGACGTCCTGGATGTCGAAGACCACCGTGTCGACGCCGGCCTCGCGGACCATCGCCGAGAGCGAGTCCGCGCCGGCGCCGTACGCGTCGTAGACGGTGACGCCGGTGCGGGGGTCGGTGTGCGTCGCCTCGGCGTCGCCGGCCTGCGCCGTGCCGCGGAAGCCGTGCTCGGGCCCGAAGACCGCGCGCAGGTCGACGCGGCCGCTCCCGTGCATCTCGTCGACGACGCTGCGGAGGTTGGCGAGGATGCCGGTCGGGTTGGTCACGACGCCGACCTTGCGGCCGCGCAGGACCGCCCAGCGGTCGGCGGCGGCCCGGTCGGCGCCGGTCGTGACGCCGCACCCGTGGCCGGGGCGGCCCGAGGCGTGGGCGACGGGGGCGCCGACCGCGGTGGCGGCGGCGGTGACGGCGGTGGCCGCGAAGAGGGTGCGGCGGTCCAGGGAGGTCATCGGGTCTGCTCCTGATCGAGGGGTCGGCGGTCTCAGTAGCCGAGGCCGTGGCCGAAGGGGTGGAGGACGGTGGTGGGGTCGCCGGCGACGGGGATGTCGACCGGCAGCTTCCCCGTGGGGGCGACGGCGCCGGCGATGACCCGGGCCGCGGCCTCGAGCGCGACCGGGCTGTAGCTGTACGTCGCGAGGTAGGTCTCGGTGTCGCCGAGGTAGGCGATGTCGTAGGGGTCGCGGGTGGCGACGACGACGACCGGGACGCCGGTGGAGCGGAGGGCGGCGACGAGCTTCTGCTGGCCGCGGTTCTTGTCGGTCACGGCCGAGTCCCAGGCCTTCATCGTCGTGACGACGACCGCGTCGCGCCCGGCGGCGGCCGCCACGGCCGCCGCGACCTGGGCGTCGGTCGGCGCGCTGCCGGTGACGAGCACGGTGCTCCTCGCCCCCTGCGCGTCGAGGCCGGCCGCCAGGGTGCGCGTCGTCGTGTCGCCGTACCCGGTGACGAGGAGGTCCTTGCCGCGCACCGCCATCGGCAGGACGCCGTCGTCGTTGCGGACGAGGGTGGTCGTGCGGTTCGTGACGGCGGCGGCGGCCGCGAGGTGCTCGGGCGTGCCGACGACGCGGTCGACGCGCTTCGGGTCGGCCCAGGGCTGGTCGACGACGCCGCGCTCGGCCTTGAGGGTGAGGACGCGGCGGACCTTGGCGTCGAGGTCACGGCGGCTGATCCGGCCGGACTCGACGGCGGCGACGACGGCCTCGAAGGCCGCGGGGAGGGCCGGGCTCATGAGCAGCTGGTCGGCGCCGGCGGCGAGCGCGCGCACCGCGACCTCCTCGTCGCCGTACCGGTCGCGCACCCCCTGCATCTCGAGGGAGTCGGTGATGATGACGCCCTCGTAGCCGAGCTCCTCGCGCAGCAGGCCGGTGAGGATGGGGCGGCTCAGCGTCGCGGGGTCGCCGGAGTCGTCGAGCGCCGGGAAGGAGAGGTGCGCGGTCATCACCATGTCGATGCCGGCGGCGATCGCGGCCCGGAACGGCGGGGCGTCGATCTCCTCCCACTGCTGCCGCGTGTGGGTGATGACCGGGAAGGCGACGTGGCTGTCGGTGGCGGTGTCGCCGTGGCCCGGGAAGTGCTTGGCGGCCGCCATGACGCGCCCGTCACGCTGGTAGCCGGTGACCTGGGCGGCGACCATCTCGGACGCGAGCGCCGGGTCGGACGAGAAGGACCGCGTGCCGATGACCGGGTTGAGCGGGTTGACGTTGGTGTCGGCGTCCGGGGCGTAGTTCGTCGTGATGCCCATCGCCCGCAGCTCCTCGCCGGTGATCGCGGCCGCGGTGCGGGCGTCCCTCGTGCTGCGCCCGGCGCCGAGGGCCATCGAGCCGGGGAACTGGGTGGCGGGCGGGCCGATGCGGGTGACGACGCCCTGCTCCTGGTCGACGCCGACGGCCAGCGGGATGCGCGCCTTCGTCCGTCGGGTCATCGCGGCCTTCTGGAGGCCGTTGCTCAGGGCGGTGATCTGGTCGGGGTCCTTGACGCTGTCGGTCCACGCGAAGTAGATGACACCGCCGAGCGCGTACTTCTGGACGACCTCGGACGGCTTCGCGACGCCGTAGAGCGGCACGTTGCGCTCGTCCGGGGCGTCGGCCACGCTGCCGTAGACCTGCTGGACGAAGAGCTGGCCGACCTTCTCGTGCAGCGTCATCCGCGCCATGGTCGAGGTCACCCAGCCGTGGTGGCGTCCGGGGCGGGGGTGACCCGGGCGGTGGCCTCCGGCCGAGGCGGCGGGCGCGGCGGCGCCGGCGAGCGCGAGCGCCATCGAGGCGGTGAGGGCGGTGCGGCGGGTGGGCGTCGAGGGCACGGGGAACCTCCGGTGCGTAACTTGTTCACGTCATTGTGGGACGCGATGAAACTTAGTCACACATCGAGCATCCGGCAACGGGAGCGACCGGTCGTGGGCGGGGGCTCAGCCGCGGGCGTCGCGGTAGCGCCCGGGGGTCACGCCGACGAGCGCCGTGAAGTCGCGGGTGAAGTGCGCCTGGTCGTACCAGCCGTGGTGCACGGCGAGGTCGGTCAGCGTGCCGTCGTAACCGGCGTCGAGGGCGGCGACGACGTCGTGCATCCGGTAGCGGGCCAGGACCCACTTGGGCCCGACCCCCACGTACCGCGCGAAGAGGCGCTGGAGCCGGCGCGGGCTGCAGCCGTGCCGCTGCGCGACCTCCCCGACCGTGAGCAGCGCGGGGTCGGCGAGCATCGTCGCGACGACGGCGAGCACCTCGTCGTAGCGCTCGTCCGGGCCCGGGTCGAGCGCCGCCAGCCCGGCCTCGACCGCCGCCTCCCAGGCGGCCGGGTCCCGCGCGAGGTCGGGGTCGGCGAGCCGGTCGACGAGCGGGGCGGGCAGCACCGAGCGCGCCGGCACGGTGCGGTCCGACCAGGTCGAGGCGTCGGCGCCGGTCAGCGCGGCGAGCCCGCCCGGGCGGAAGCGCACCCCCAGCACGAGCCCGCTCCCCCGCACGTCGACGTCGAACCGCCGCGTGCAGACGCCCGTGACGACGACCCGGTCCCCCGGTGGCATCCCCTCCCGCGGGTGCGTCGCGACCTCGAGGGTCAGCGAGCAGGTCGGGTGCGGCAGGACCTCGCTCGCGTACGAGCGGCCCGGCGGGAGGTCCCAGGCGAGGCGCCAGTGGTTCTCGACCCACGGGGCGACCGCGTCCCCGGCCGGCCGGCGGTCGAGCGCGACGTGCCGCGCGAGCGCGTCGGGGCGCAGCACGCCGCCACTCGTCGCCGTCGCGTTCGTCCTATCCGCCACGCGGCCAGCGTAGGCATCGTGGCCGACACCGACCCGCTCCCGACGAGAGGACACCCCATGGCCACCGCCGCCCTCAAGATGGTCACGCTCGACAGCTCCGACGTCCGCCGCGACGTCGCGTTCTGGCACGCCGTGCTCGGCTGGGAGGTCGCCCACGCGCAGGACGAGTACGGGATGCTCACGAGCCCCGACGGGCTCGCGCTCGGGTTCGGCCTCGTCGAGGGGTACGAGGCTCCGGGCTGGCCCAACGCCCACGGCAGCAAGCAGTTCCACCTCGATCTCGCGGTCGACGATCTCGACGCCGCCGCGCAGGAGATCGTCGGCCTCGGCGGGACGCTGCCCGACGAGCAGCCCGGCGAGACCTGGCGGGTCGTCCTCGACCCCAGCGGCCACCCCTTCTGCCTCACCCGCGCCCAGGCCTGGGGCTGACCTCGTCCGGCCGCCCGCGGGTCAGCCCGCGGGCTCCGCCTCGAGCAGCCGGGCCATCGCCGCCTCGAGGTACGGCGTCAGCGTGCGCACGTAGGAGTCGGTCAGGTGGTTGCTGTCGCGGTAGACGACGACCCCGCCGATGACCGGCGCGCACGTGGCCTGCGGGCAGATCCGGTCCGTCAGGTCGATCGAGCCCAGACGCGGCCGGGCCGCGAGCAGCTCCGTCATCCCGGTGCCGATGCGGGCCAGGCCCTCGCTGCGCGGGAAGGCGCACTCGGTGAACCGCCCGGGGTGCTGCACGAGGCAGTCGGCCATGTTGCGTCCCGGCCGGGGGGTGTCGCGGATGACGGCCACGGCGCCGGCGTGCTCCGCGAAGCCGTCCGCCGCGCGCTCGACCCCCGCGAGGAAGCGGGCCTGGTCGACCTCGTTCGTGTAGCGCGCCCACGAGAGCAGCACGAGGTCCGGCTCCACCCTGGCGACCTCGGCCTGGGTGTTCTCGTTGAAGGTCGCGCACGAGGTGTAGCCGCCGGCGCCGGCGTTCGGGAGCGTGTAGCCGAGCACCGGCGGGCACGAGCTCTTGGAGAGGACGACCACCCGCCAGCCGCGCTCGCGCCCGGCCACGTCGTAGGCCGCCGCCCACTGCGCGGCGTGCGAGTCCCCGACGACCAGGACCGTCTTCTCGCCCTGCGGGTCGCCCAGCGGGCAGGGGACGAGCGCCGACCCGACGAGGTCGGCCGAGCACGGGTCCCTCGGCAGGGCGGTGTGGACGTCGGTGGCGACCTGGTCGACCGCGGGCTGCACCGGCCCCGGGTCGTCGACCGGACGCCCCGCGGGCGAGGTCGCCGGGTCCTCGCCGAGGAGCTGGGCCCCGGACGGCCCCCGGGCCGCGAGGACCGCCGCGGGCACGGTGCGGGCCCCGACCTCGTCCGGCACCGACGGCGGCCAGACGGCCAGCGCGAGGACGACGCCGAGGACCGCCCCGGCCAGGGACAGCTGCGCCCCGGCCCACAGGGCGCTGCGGCGCCGCTCGGGCGCCGGCAGGTGCTGGCCCGCGACCCGGAAGGGCTCCTCGACGTAGCGGTAGGACAGCCACGCCGGCACCGCCGAGGCCGTGACCGCCGCGAGCCCGAGCCACACCGGCGGCGTGCCCTGGCCGGTGACCGCCATGACGGCGACGACGAAGGGCCAGTGCCACAGGTAGAGGCTGTACGAGATGTCGCCGACGAGCTGGACGGGCCGCGGGGACAGGAGCAGGACGGGCCCCCGCGCCCCGGCGGCCGGCCCGGCGACGAGCACCGCGGCGGTGCCGAGGGTCGGGGCGAGGGCGGCGACCCCGGGGAAGGGCGTCTCGGCCGTGATGAGCGCCGCCGAGAGCAGGACGACGGCGAGCCCGGCCCACCCGAGCCCGAGGGCGAGGACGCGCGGCATCCGCGGCCAGCGCCGGACCCCGACGGCGACGAGACCGCCGAGCGCGAGCTCCCAGACGCGGGTCCACGTGACGAAGTACGCCTGCGCGGGCTCCGACGCCGTGAGGACGACGGACGCCGCGAGCGAGAGACCCCCCGCCGCGACGAGGCCGACGAGCGCCCACCGGCGCAGGCTCCCGCCGAGCCGCTTGGCCAGCAGCGCCAGCAGCCCGAGCAGCACCGGCCAGACGAGGTAGTACTGCTCCTCGACCGAGAGCGACCAGTAGTGCTGCACCGGGCTCGGCAGCCCCTCGTGGGCGAGGTAGTCGACCGAGCTCGCGGCCATCCTCCAGTTGACGACGTAGAGCGCGCTCGCGACGACGTCCTTGCCGATGGCGACCCACTGCGTCGACGGGACGACCGCGACGGTGACGGCCACCGCCCCGAGCAGCGCGGCGACGGCGGCGGGCAGCAGCCGGCGGGCGCGCCGGGCGTAGAACGTGCCGAGGTCGACCCGCCCGTCGCGCTCGATCTGGGTGAGGAGCACCCCGGTCATGAGGAAGCCGGAGATGACGAAGAAGACGTCGACCCCGACGAAGCCGCCCGGGACGAGCGCGGGGTGGGCGTGCCAGAGGACGACGGTGAGGACCGCGACGGCGCGCAGGCCCTGGATGTCGGCGCGGAAGCCCCGGTGGCCGCTCACCGGCGCCCCCGGACGAGGCGGGCGGCGAGCGAGCCCGCGAGGGCCACGACGAGCGCGGCGGCAGCGACGAGCGCGAGCAGGAGCAGCGAGGGGCGCCCCTCGGGTGACGTGGGCGGCGTGGCGGTGCGGGTGCGCTCGACGAGGTCGGCGGTGCTGCCGCGGTCGAGGAGGAGGACCGCGGTGTCGACGGTGTCGCGCGCCCGCTCGGGGTCGACGTCGCGGGCCGTGACGAGGACCCGCTGCCCGTCGACGGCGGCGCTCAGGGGCGGGATGGCCGAGGCGGGGTCGGCGGACAGGGCCGTCGCGACCTGCGTCCGGAAGCCGGGGGCCTCGGCGCGCTCGGCGACGCGCTGGGCGGCGCCGGCGTCGACCGCCCCGGCCGTGGCCGTCGCTCGGTACTCGGGCTGGCGCCCCAGCAGGAGGGCCAGCCCCGCGAGGAGGGTCACGAGCAGCACGAGCGTGCGTGCACCTCGGCCCATCCCCGTCCTCTCTCGCGTCACCCGGATCGCCGGGTGACAGGGTACGGCGCCCGCCCGGGAGCCCACGAACCCCGAGGTCGCCCTCGTGCCCGGCCGTCCGGCGCGCCGGGGCCGGCCGCTCGTCGCCGCGTCCCGGCCGCCCACGGAGTGATGCGTCACGAGGCGTGGACGGAGCGCGCGCGACGGGCCGAGGATGGACCCATGAGCACCGGCGCCTACCGAGCGGCCCACGAGCAGTCGATCTCCGACCCCACCGCGTTCTGGAGCGAGGCGGCGCGGGCCATCGAGTGGAGCACCCCGCCGACGACCGTCCTCGACGACTCGAACCCGCCGTTCTACCGGTGGTTCCGCGGCGGCCGGCTCAACACCTGCTTCAACGCGCTCGACCGCCACGTGCGCGACGGCCGCGGCGACCAGGCCGCGCTGCACTACGACTCCCCCGTCACCGGCACGCGCGCGACGTACACCTACGCCGAGCTCCTCGACCGGGTCGCGCGCTTCGCCGGCGCCCTCGCCTCGCTCGGCGTCGAGCAGGGCGACCGCGTCGTCGTCTACATGCCGATGGTCCCCGAGGCCGTCGTCGCGATGCTCGCCTGCGCCCGCCTCGGCGCGGTCCACTCGGTCGTCTTCGGCGGCTTCGCCCCGGCCGAGCTCGCCGCCCGGCTCGAGGACGCGCAGCCCAAGGTCGTCGTCTCGGCCTCGTGCGGCATCGAGCCGAGCAGGGTCGTCGAGTACAAGCCGATGCTCGACGGCGCCCTCGACCGCAGCAGCCACAAGCCCGAGTCCGTCATCGTCCTGCAGCGCGAGCAGGCGCCGGCCCAGGTGGGCGTCCGCGACACCGACTGGGAGGAGATGACCTGGGACGAGGTCGTCGCCGACGCCGAGCCCGTCGGGTGCGTCGACGTCGAGGCGACCGACCCCCTCTACATCCTCTACACCTCCGGCACGACCGGGCGCCCCAAGGGCATCGTCCGCGACAACGGCGGCCACGCCGTCGCGCTGCGCTGGTCGATGGAGAACGTCTACGACATCGGCCCCGGCGACGTCTGGTTCACCGCGTCCGACGTCGGCTGGGTCGTCGGCCACTCCTACATCGTCTACGCGCCGCTGCTGACGGGCGCGACCACCGTTCTCTACGAGGGCAAGCCGGTCGGCACCCCCGATGCCGGCGCGTTCTGGCGCGTCGTCGAGCAGTACCGGTGCAAGGCGATGTTCACCGCCCCCACCGCGTACCGGGCCATCAAGCGCGAGGACCCGACCGGCGCCCTGACGAAGGAGCACGACCTCTCGTCGCTGCGGTGCGTCTTCCTCGCCGGCGAGCGCCTCGACCCCGACACCTACGAGTGGGCGACCTCGGTGCTCGGCGTGCCGGTCGTCGACAACTGGTGGCAGACCGAGACCGGGTGGCCCATCGCCGCCAACCTGCGCGGCCTCGACCCGATGCCCCTCAAGGCCGGCTCGCCGTCGGTGCCGGTGCCGGGCTACGACGTGCAGGTGCTCGACGAGCAGGCCCGGCCGGCGCCCGCGGGCACGGAGGGCGCCATCGCCATCCGGCTGCCGCTGCCGCCCGGCACGCTCCCGACGCTCTGGAACGACGACGAGCGCTACGTCGCCGGGTACCTGTCGGTCTACGAGGGCTACTACCTGACCGGGGACGGCGGGATGATCGACGAGGACGGCTACGTCCACGTCATGGGGCGCACCGACGACGTGCTCAACGTCGCGGGGCACCGGCTCTCGACCGGTTCGATCGAGGCGGCCCTCGCCGGCCACCCGGACGTCGCCGAGTGCGCGGTCATCGGCGTCGCGGACGACTTCAAGGGCCAGGTCCCGCGCGGGCTCGTCGTCCTCAAGGGCGGCGTCGACGAGGAGGCGGAGGGCGAGCGCATCCGCCGCGAGCTCGTGCAGCGCGTGCGCGACGAGGTCGGGGCGGTGGCGAGCCTCAAGCAGGTCGACGTCGTCGGCGCGCTGCCGAAGACGCGCTCGGGGAAGATCCTGCGCAAGACGATGCGCGAGATCGCCGACGGGAAGACGCCGACCGTGCCCGGGACCATCGAGGACGCCTCCGTCCTCGACACCCTGGCGCCGGTCCTGCGACCCCGGGGGTGAGGGGCCGGGCGGGCGCGGCGCCCCGGGTGCCGCGCCCGCATCCGACCGGCGCCACCCGGGGCCGGGAGGCGGCGCCGGGCCGGGCAGTGGTGCCGATGCCGCTGCACGGACCTCACCGTGCGGCGCCCGCGCGGGTGACACTGGGACGGTGATCACCGTCGAGCTGGCCCGCGACCTCGTCGAGGCCGGTGTGCTCTGGGAGCCCGCGGCCGGCGACCGCTTCGTCATCGACGCCGAGCTGCTGACCGGCGACGTCTTCTGGATCTCCGACCTCACCGTCGAGGTGCGCTCCTACGGCGGCCGCTCGCTGCTCGGCTTCAACGGCACGACCGAGTGGGCGCTCGACTCGGTCACCCTCGACCAGGCGCTGTGGCTCCCTCGCGAGGACCAGCTGCGCGGCCTCCTCGGCGACCGGCTGTCGGCGGTCGTGCGCACCGCCACCGGGTGGCGGGTCGACTACGCGACGGGCCCGGGCGACCTGCACTCGGTGCAGGACGCCGACCTCGAGTGCGCCTACGCGCGAGCCGTGCTGGCGCTCTGACCGCCGGGCTGCGCTCCATCCGGACGAGGGTGGCCGACCGGCGTCAGACCGCCGCGAGCTCGGGTTCCCGCGCGAGGAAGCGGTGCAGCAGCACCTTGTCGAAGCGGTCGCGCGCGGGCAGCGAGAGCATGAGCTCGATGAGCGTGCGGTCGGCGAAGGGCAGCGCGACCCGGTGGCCCATGTCGCCCTCCTGGAACTTGCGGGCCGCCCACTTGGCCATCCGGTGCTCCCAGTACGTGATGTCGTGGAAGTCGTGGCCGGCCAGCGCGTCCGCGGTGAAGCCGGTGTACTCGACGAGCCGCTCGAACTCGGCGACGTACGCCGGGCGGCCGGCGGTCGGCTTGCCGTAGGTGAGGACCGCGAGCGCGCGGGGCGTCGGCTCGGGGTCGACGCGGCGCTCCTCGCCGTAGAAGTACGTGCCGATCTCGGCGAGGATCGACTGCAGCTCGACGAAGTCGTGCGGGAGGTCGTGGAACATCGCGGTGGCGGCGCCGAGCGACGAGGCGAGACCCGGGAACGACTGCTCGTGCGCGATCCGGAAGGGGTCCTCGGGGCCGGGGTTGCGCCAGCGGATCACCCTGTGCCGCAGCCCCGCCCGGAAGGCGAGCTCGTTGGCGCCGTAGAGGTCCTCCTGCACACCGGGGTTGATCGGCAGGTCGCGCGGGTTGAGGTAGGTGTAGGTGAAGTCCTCGGGGTCGAGGTGCGGTCGCGCTCCGACGAGGGTCGTGCGCGAGTCCAGGCCGGCGGTCAGGCTGATGCCGACCCGGCCGAGGCCCGCGGTGAGCCGCGCGAGGGCGTCGAAGCGCTCGGCGAACCGCGGGAAGACCTCGTCGGCGCTCGAGGGCACCCGCTCGCGCACCGGCCACACGCGGCGGTGCACGGCGCGGTCGGGGGCGGCGAGGTCGACGTCGAGCACGCAGTTGGGGAAGACCGGCAGCACCCCCTCGTGCGTCGTCCTCAGCCCCGGCATGAAGATCGTCCCCTTGGGCCGGAAGTCGCGGATCCGCTCGTAGAGCTCGATGCCTTCGTGGTCGGGGCCGGCGTCGACGACCCCGGCCGCGAGCACCGCGTGCGACCCGATCGCGAGCGCGGGCCTGCGCAGCACCCGCCGCGGGCGCGCCGACCAGAACACCGGCTGGGTGGCGTGCGAGTCCGGCGAGACGACGAGCCGGGAACCCTTGCGCAGGAACGCCGTCCAGCGTCCAGACAGGGCGGACAGCGCCTCGAGGACGGCGTCGTCACCGATCCGCAGCGCGGCGAGCACGCGGTCGGCGACGACCGCGCCGTCGGCCGTGCCGGCGTCGACGTCGAGCGGCTGCCCGCAGACGACGACCTGGAGGCTCTCCTCCGGTGCACCGGCCGACGCGTGGACGACCGTGCGCGGGTGCGTGCGCAGCACCGCCTCACCGACAGGACGGGTCGGCCAGCCCTCGACGTGCGCCGGGACGGCGCCACCGAGCTGGAGGAGGTAGCCGTGCCCGAAACGGGCGTGCTCGATCAGCTCCTGGGCCTGCACGGTCAGCGCCTCCGGGCGGTGCCGAAGATGGACCGGGTGATCTCGCGGCCGAGCGCCGTCCCGGCCGAGCGCAGCATCGAGCGGAAGGCCGAGGACTGCACGACCTGCTCGACCATGCCCGGGTCCTGGGCGCGGCGGCGCTCCTCCGCGGCCCTGGCCTTCTCGGCCGCCGCCTGCTCCTTGGCCGCCGCCTGCTCGGCCGCGGCGCGCGCCTTCGCGGCCTCCTGGGCGGCTGCGGCGTCGGCCTTCGCGCGCGCCTCGGCCTCGGCGGCCGCCTGCTGGGCTGCGGTGCGCTCCTGCGTCGCCTTGCCGAGCATCTCGGCCGCGGAGTCGCGCTCCTGCGCCTGGGCGTACTGCGCGGTCAGCGGCGAGGCGGCCACGGCGGCGTCGACGACCGCGTCGGGCGAGGGGCCCATGAGTGACTCGGGGGCGCGCATCCGCGTCCACGCGACGGGGGTCGGGACCCCCTTCTCGGACAGGACCGTGACGACGGCCTCGCCGGTGCCGAGCGAGGTGAGCAGCTGCGCGAGGTCGTAGTCGGTCTTCGGGTAGGTCTTGACGGCGGCCTTGAGCGCGGCGGCGTCGTCCGGGGTGAAGGCCCGCAGCGCGTGCTGCACCCGGTTGCCGAGCTGGGCGAGGACGTCGCCCGGGACGTCCTTCGGCGACTGCGTCACGAAGAACACGCCGACACCCTTGGAGCGGATGAGCCGGACGGTCTGCTGGATGGCGTCGACGAACTCCTTCGACGCGTCCGAGAAGAGCAGGTGCGCCTCGTCGAAGAAGAAGACGAGCTTGGGCTTGTCGAGGTCGCCGACCTCCGGCAGGTCGTGGAAGAGGTCCGCGAGCAGCCACATGAGGAAGGTCGAGAACAGCTGCGGCCGGTCCTGCACCGCCGGCAGCTCGAGCATCGAGACGAGCCCGCGCCCGTCAGGTGCGGTGCGCAGCAGCTGTGCGGTGTCGAGCTCGGGGAGGCCGAAGAACGCGTCGGCGCCCTGGTCGGAGAACGTGATGAGCTCGCGGAGGATGACGCCCGCCGTCGCCGACGACAGCCCGCCGAGCTCCTTGAGGTCCGCCTTGCCCTCGTCGGAGGTCAGGTGCTGCACGACCGCGCGCAGGTCGGCGATCGTGTCGAGGAAGAGGCCGCGCTTGTCGGCGTAGTGGAAGACGAGGCCGAGGCTGGACTCCTGGGTCGCGTTGAGCCCCAGCACCTTCGCGAGCAGCGTCGGCCCGAAGGTCGACACCGCGGCGCGCACCGGGATCCCCTTGCCCTGGCCGCCGAGCGCGAAGAACTCGACCGGGTAGGCGGTCGGGGTCCACGGCAGACCGACGTCCTGGGAGCGCGCCGTGACCCGGTCGTTCGCCTCGCCGGCGGTGGCCATCCCCGACAGGTCGCCCTTGACGTCGGCGAGGAACACCGGCACGCCCTGGGCCGTCAGCTGCTCGGCCATCAGCTGGAGCGTCTTCGTCTTGCCCGTGCCTGTGGCGCCCGCGACGAGGCCGTGGCGGTTCATCGCCGACAGGGGGATGCGGACGACGGCGTCCGGGTGAGCGGTGCCGTCGACGACCGCCGCCCCGAGCTCGAGGGCCGGGCCCTCGACGGTGTAGCCGGCCCGGATCGCGTCGAGGAGGGGGTTCTCGGTGCTGTCGCTCACGCGCGTCAATCTAACCCCCGCCGGGGTTTCGCGGCCGGACCTCGCGGGCTCGGCCCATAGAGTGGTCGCCGTGATCTTCAAGGCCGTCGGTGACGCGCGCCCGTACCCGGACCACGGGTACACGGGGCGGCAGTGGTCGACCGTGCCGCCGCGGCTCGTGCGCCTCGACGAGCTCGTGACGACCAAGCGCGAGCTCGACCTGCACGCGCTGCTCGCCGAGGACTCGACCTTCTACGGCGACCTCTTCGCGCACGTCGTCGAGTGGGAGGACACGCTCTACCTCGAGGACGGTCTCCACCGCGCCCTGCGCGCCGCGCTGCACCAGCGCCCGACCCTGCACGCCCGCGTGCTGACCCTCTGAGCCCGTCGTGAGCGAGTACACGAGCGAGTCGCCGGCCTCCGTCGAGGCCCGGGCGCGGCGCCGTCGCTCGGCCGTCGTCATCGGCGTCGTCCTCCTCGGGCTGTTCTTCGCGTTCTGGTACGGCCTCTCCTACTACCGCGCCGACGAGCAGGCCCGCGCGAGCCGCCCGCCCGCCGCGACGTGCCGGCCCTTCGACCCGGACGAGCGGGTGCCGGGACAGGTGACGGTCGACGTCTACAACGCGACGAACCGCGCCAACCTCGCCTCCCGCACGGCCCAGCTCCTCGAGAAGCAGGGCTTCGTCGTCGGCAAGGTCGGCAACGACGAGTCGGGGCGTAAGACTCCCGCGGTTGCCGAGGTCCGCTACGGCCCCGCCGGCCGCGCCGACGGCCAGTTCCTCCTCACGGTCATGCCGAAGGGCTCGAAGGCGGTCAACGACAAGCGGGCCGACGGCAGCGTCGAGATCGCGCTCGGCACGAAGTTCACGACGCTGCGGCCCTACGTCGCGCCCACCGGCGGGCTGCCGATGTGCCCGGAGCCGTCGGCCTCCTGAGCCGACGGCGGGGCGGTCCCGGGGTCAGGCCGCGGAGCGCTGCACCGTGCGGCGGCGACGGTGGACGAGGACCGCGGCCACGACGACGAGCGCGACGACGACCAGCGAGCCCGTCCCGAGCCAGCTCTCGAGGCGCTGGTAGCTGCGCCCGGCGAGGTAGCCGCCGACGACCGTCGCGAGCCCCCAGGCGAGGCCGCCGAGCAGGTTCCACACGAGGAAGGTCGGGTAGCGCAGGCCCGAGGAGCCGGCGAGCGCCGGCACGACGGCGCGCAGGAAGGCCGTCCAGCGGGCGAGGAAGACCGACACCGCGCCGCGGCGGACGAGGAAGTCCTGGGCCTGCTCGATGCGTGGCCGCGCGCGGCGCAGCACCCGCGCCTCCGTGAGCCGGGGCCCGAGCACCCGCCCGACCTCGTAGCCGATGCTGTCGCCGACGATCGCGGTGCCGACGACGACGAGCGCCACCCAGGGCAGCGAGGTGTGGCCGATGGCGGCGGTGACGCCGCCCAGGATGGCCGCCGTCTCGCCGGGCACGACGAAGCCGACGAAGAGCGCGTCCTCGACGAGGACGACGAGCCCGACGACGAGGTAGACCACCCACGCCGGCTGGCCGAGGATCTGCTCGAGGAGGCTGGACACGAGCGCCATCATCCCCCGCCCGGCCAGGACGTCGGCCGGGAGGGCGCTGTGGGTCCGCTGTGCGTCCCGGCCTGCCCCGCCCCCGGGGCGCCCCCTCCCGACCTCCCCCCACCGCGGGAGGGAAACCTGCCGCAGTGGGAGCGAAACCTCCCGCGGTGCGAGGGATCGGTGCGGGACCGGGTCGAGCCCGTCCCGACGGGGCCGGATCGCCCTGCCGGGGTGCCGTGGCAGGTCGGCGCGGCGAGATCAGACCGGCAGTGCGAGGCGGGGCGGCGCAGCGAGGTCGGGGCGGCGCGGCAAGGTCGGGGCGGCACGGCGAAACGGGGGCGGCACGACGACATGGGGGCGGCACGGAATGGTCGGGCCGGCGCGATGGATGTCGGGGACCGCGGTCCCCGGCCCCGGGCAACAGGAAAGCCCCCGGCGTCGTGCTCCCGGGGGCTCCTGCCTGGCGGTGGCGGTGGGATTTGAACCCACGGAGGGCGTAAACCCTCACACGCTTTCGAGGCGTGCTCCTTAGGCCGCTCGGACACGCCACCGCCGGAGAGGCTACCCGAGCCCCCGGACCGGCCGGAAATCGGGGCCGGGGACGCCACGACGCCGCCCCCGCGGAGGGTGGGGGCGGCGTCGGGAGGGGGCGGCCGGTGATGTCCGGCCGAACCGGGTCAGGCCCGCTTGGTGACCGCCTTGACGGCGAACAGGAGGATGCAGGCGCCGATGAGCGCGGTGATGAAGCTGACGATGACGCCGCTGCCGTCCGTGTCGACGCCGAACGCGCCGAGGAGGAAGCCGCCGATGAGGGCGCCGATGATGCCGACGACGATGTTGAGGATGATGCCCTGCTGCGCGTCGGTGTTCATGATCTTGCTCGCGACCCAGCCGGCGAGACCGCCGATGATGATCCAGCCGATGATGCCCATGGGGTGGCCCTTTCGTGTCACACGTGCACGGCCCCGGTCGGGACCGTTCGTGTCGAACCTAGCAGGAACCTTCGACAGAGTTTTGACACGGTGCAGACCAACTGGTCAGGACCCTGCCGGACCCCCGCGGTGGCCGGCGAAGAAGTCCCGGACGAGGGCACCGCACTCCTCCTCGAGCACCCCACCGACAACCTCGGCGCGGTGCGTCACGCGCCGGTCGCGCGGCACGTCCCAGACCGAGCCGCACGCCCCGAGCTTGGGGTCCCACGCCCCGAGGACGACCTGGGCGACGCGGGCGAGGACGAGGGCGCCGGCGCACATCGGGCAGGGCTCCATCGTCACGACGAGCCGGCACCCCTCCAGGCGCCACGTCCCGAGCGTGCGCGCGGCCGCCCGCAGCGCGACGACCTCGGCGTGCCCGGTGGGGTCGCCCTCGGCCTCGCGGACGTTGAAGCCCTCGCCGACGACGACGCCGGCGGGGTCGACGACGAGCGCCCCGACCGGCACGTCCCCCGCGGCCGCGGCGCGCCCGGCGAGGGCCAGCGCCCGGCGCATCCACGCCTCGGCGGCGGGGTCGGGTGGAGTCGGCACGCGCTAAGTTTCACCCATGCGCGTGATCAACCCGGACCACCGGCTCATCGCCCACAAGCTGACCTACCTCCGGGACAAGCGGACGGACTCGCCGACCTTCCGCCGCCTCGCCGAGGAGCTGATGACCCTCCTCGCCTACGAGGCGACGCGCGAGGTGCGCATCGAGCCGTTCGAGATCGAGACCCCGGTCGCGCCGACGACGGGCATCAAGCTCTCCAACCCCAAGCCGCTCATCGTCCCCATCCTGCGCGCCGGGCTCGGGATGCTCGAGGGCATGGTCCGGCTGCTGCCGAGCGCCGAGGTCGGCTTCCTCGGGATGCAGCGCGACGAGGAGACCCTCGAGGCGGTCACGTACGCCAACCGGCTGCCCGACGACCTCTCCGGCCGCCAGGTCTACGTCCTCGACCCGATGCTCGCGACGGGCGGCTCGATGGCCGACGCCATCCACTTCCTCGCCGAGCGCGGCGCCGACGACATCACCGCCGTCACGCTGCTCGCCGCCCCCGAGGGCATCGCGCACCTCGAGGAGTCGGTCGCCGACATCGCGGCGCCGGTCACCCTCGTCACCGGCGCGATCGACGAGAAGCTCAACGAGGTCGGCTACATCGTGCCGGGCCTCGGCGACGCCGGCGACCGCCTCTACGGCGTCGCCCAGTAGGTCCCCGACCCGGCCGGGGCCGGGCGCGACACGCCCGGTCCCAGCCACCTCGTCCGTCACACCCGTCACATCTGGGACGATCATCGGCGAGGCGTGCCCCACGCCGCGCCCGCACGCAGGAGGATCCACGCCATGCCCCCGGTCAAGAAGATCGTGATGTGGCTCGTCGTCGTCTTCCTGCTGTACGCGATCCTCACCTCGCCCGACTCCGCCGCGAGCATCTTCGGCTCGGCCTGGGACGTCGTCTCCAACGGCGTGAGCAACATCGGCCGCTTCTTCGACAGCCTGCTGAACGGCTGACCCGTGCGCCGGGCCCACTCCGTCACGGACGGGACCCCGGACAGCGTCGAGGTCGACCTCGAGGCGATGCCCCGGCGCGTCGCCCGGAGCCTGGAGCGCCAGCTCGCCGAGGGCGAGCGCATCGTCATCCGCACCCGTCAGCACCCGGCGGTGCTCGTGCGGCAGGCGCTCTGGCCGCTCGCCGCGTTCGTCGTCTACGTCTGGTTCGACGCGGGGCTGCACGTCGCCGAGCCGCTGCTGCGGCTGACCGGCATCGTCCTGCTCGTCGGCCTGGCCCGCCTCGGCTGGGCCGAGCTCCAGCGGCGCTACCGCTGGATCGTCGTGACCAACAAGCGCATCCTCCGGCACGAGGGCGTCCTCGACGTCAGCGTGCCGATGATGCGCCTGACCAAGGTCACGGACATGACCTACCGCCGCCCGCTGGTCGGTGAGCTGCTCGGGTTCGGCACCATCATCATCGAGAGCGCCGGCCAGGAGCAGGGGCTGCGCGAGCTGACGTTCATCCCCGAGCCCGACCACGTCAACGCCGCGCTCAACTCCGAGATCTTCGGCGAGAAGCCGCGCGAACGCCGTTCCGGCACAGGGCGGTCGTGGCCGAAGCTGCCCCGCCGCCCGCGGCGCGGCGGTGACGGACCAGAAGGCCCCGACGGCCCGGACGACGGTGGCGGGGGTCCGCCACGGGGTCGCGGGCCGCGCGACCCCGGCCCGATCCTGCCCGGCGGCGGCGTCTCGGTCACCGACCCCGGCTACCCCGCGATGCCCGAGGGGCTGTCCGGGGGCTCCCCCGAGTCCTGGTACCGCAGCTCCAACCTCGCCCCCCGGCTGCTCGGCGACACCGGCGAGATCCCGGTCGTGCGCACCGGATCTCGCGCGGACGACGTCCCCTTCGACCAGGACTCCCCGGCGCCGCGCGCGGACGACGGCACCCGCGACGACCACGTCCGGGCCATCCCGCTCTACCCGCCGCGCGACTGGGTCGACGAGCGGCCCTGACCGCATCCCCCGCAACCGCCGGGTGGTCCGCTAGCGTCGCGGGGGCCGGGGAGCAGCGACGATGGGAGACCTGTCATGGGCGTGATGCGGACCAAGTCGATCGAGGAGTCGATCCGGGAGACCGAGGACCCGGAGTACCAGCTCAAGAAGAAGCTGTCCGCCGTCGACCTCACCGTCTTCGGGATCGGCGTCATCATCGGCGCCGGCATCTTCACGCTGACCGGGCGCGCGGCCGCCAACTACGCGGGCCCGTCGATCGCGATCTCGTTCGTGCTCGCCGCCGTCTGCTGCGGCCTGGCCGCCCTCTGCTACGCCGAGTTCGCCTCCACCGTGCCGGTCTCCGGCTCGGCGTACACGTTCTCGTACGCGTCCCTCGGCGAGATCGTCGCGTGGATCATCGGCTGGGACCTGCTGCTCGAGCTGATGCTCGGCGCGAGCGTCGTGGCCCAGGGCTGGTCGCAGTACGCGACCCTCCTGCTCGACAAGTTCGGCATCACGGTGCCCGAGGCCGTCGCGCCCGGGTCGCACTTCGACCTGCCGGCCTTCGTCCTCGTCGCGCTGCTCACGGCGCTCATCGCGATCGGCATCAAGGAGTCGCTGCGGGTCAACCTCGTGCTCGTCGCGGTCAAGCTCTTCATCGTCCTGTTCGTCATCTTCGCCGGGCTCTCGTTCGTCAACACCGCGAACTACTCGCCGTTCATTCCGCCGGCGACCGCGGGCGAGCAGACGAGCGGCCTGACGGCCCCGCTCATCCAGGTGCTCTTCGGGCTCGAGCCGACGACGTACGGCGTGCTCGGCATCGTCTCCGGCGCGGCGATCGTCTTCTTCGCCTACATCGGCTTCGACGTCGTCGCGACGACGGCCGAGGAGGCCAAGAACCCGCAGCGCGACCTGCCGATCGGCATCATCGCCTCGCTCGTCATCTGCACGGTCCTCTACGTGGCGACGACGCTCGTCATCACGGGGATGGTCAAGTACGACAAGATCGACCCCGACGCCGCGCTGGCCGCCGCGTTCGAGTCGGTCGGGAAGCCGGGGTACGCGACGCTCATCGCCGCCGGCGCCGTGGCGGGTCTCATGACCGTCGTCATGACGCTCATCATCGGCGCGACCCGCGTGACGTTCGCGATGTCCCGTGACCGGCTGCTGCCGCCCTCGCTCGGGCGCACCAACCCGCGCACCGGCACCCCGGTCCGGCTGACCGTCATGATCGGTGCCGCCGTCGCGCTCATCGCCTCGCTGACGCCCATCGGCAAGCTCGAGGAGATGGTGAACATCGGCACGCTGTCGGCGTTCGCGCTCGTCTCGCTCGCCGTGCCGGTGCTGCGCAAGCGCCGCCCCGACCTGCCGCGCGCGTTCCGCGTCCCCGGCAACCCGGTGCTGCCGGTGCTCGCCGCGCTGATCAGCCTCTACCTCATGCTCAACCTGTCGGTCGAGACGTGGCTGCGCTTCCTCATCTGGATGGCGCTCGGCTTCGGCATCTACGCCTTCTACGGGTACAAGCGCTCGCGGCTGCACGGCCGCACCGACGGCGACGAGGCGAAGGTCCGCGCCGACGCCTGACCGCGCCCCCACCACCCCGTTCGAGGTGAAACCCGACCCTCTCCCGGTCGGGTTTCACCTCGACTCGTTCTCCACAGGGGTCGATGGCGTGCCGCGTCGTCCACAGATGCCGCCCAGGGACTCGTGGCGACCGCGCCGTCGGAGCACTCTCGGCGGATGGACGGACGAGCGACGGTGGCGGCGCGCCGACGGGCGGCGCGCGACCTGGCCGCCCCCTACGGCGGCGTGCTCTCGCGCGCCCTGCTGCGCACCGTCGGGGTCGACCACCGGATGGTGCGCCGCGAGGTGTCGGCCGAGCGCTGGGCCACGCACGGGGTGCAGACGGTCGCCACGTTCACCGGCCCCCTCGACGCCCTGGCCCATCGATGGCGCGGCGTCTGGGAGGTCGGTGACCGGGTCGCGGCCGTCGACGGCGTGACCGCGCTGCACCACGCGGGGATGACCGGGTACGACGACGACCGCGTCCACGTGTCCGTCCGGCACACGACGGAGGTCGAGGACGTCGAGGGCGTCGTCATCCACAAGGTGGTGCGCAGGGTCGAGGGTGAGCTGCTCGAGGGCGGCCTGCCGCGCACGCGCCCGGCGGTGGCCGCGGTGCGGGCGGCCCACTGGGCGGTCAGCGACCGGCAGGCGGCCCTGCTCCTCGTGCTGCCGGTGCAGCAACGGCTGTGCACCGGCGAGCAGCTCGTGGCCGCCGCCGACGAGGTCCGGATGCGCACCCGGCGTGCGCTGGTGCCCCGCCTGGCCAGGGACGTCGCCGACGGCGCGCACTCCCTCGGCGAGCTCGACGTCGTGGCGGCGTGCCGTCGTCGGGGGCTGCCCGAGCCGTCCAATCAGACCGTCCGCCGGCTCCCGGGTGGCCGGGCCTACCTCGACGTCGAGTGGCGCGAGGCGCGGCTCGTCGTCGAGGTCGACGGGGCGGGTCACGTCGCGGGTCTGCAGCCGGGTGACGACACGCTGCGCCAGAACGCCGTCGCGCTGGGCGACGACCTCGTCCTGCGCGTCGGGCTGCTCGGGTGGCGCCTCACCCCGGAGGTCTACCTCGACCAGATCTGCGCCGCCTACCGGTCACGACTGACGCGGGCGGCGTGACCACGACCGCGGCCCTCATCCGGGTCGAGGTGAAACAAGACCTTCTCGCGGTCGGGTTTCACCTCGACGCGGGGAAGCCCCGCCGGGGTCGAGGTGAAAGAAGACCCTCTGGCGGTCTCGTTTCACCTCGACCTGCCGCACCCTCGACCGGTGGAGTCAGGGGCGCAGGACGGCCTCGGAGGCGCCACCGGCCGCCGAGGTCTGCACCCCGTCGACGTCGAGCACCGGCACGTCGAGCACCGGCGCGTGGCGCTGCGGGTGCCGCTCGCCGAGCGGTCGCTGCGCCGGCGCGGCGTCGTCACCGAGGGGCAGCTCGAGCTCGAGCACCCCCTTGCCGAGCCGGCCGTCCTCGGGCAGCGTCACGGGGTACTGCCCCGAGAAGCACGCGGTGCACAGGCGCCCGCGCGGCTGCTCGGTCGCCCCGATCATCCCGTCCTCCGAGATGTACCCGAGGCTGTCGGCGCCGATCGAGTTGCGCACCTCCTCGACCCCGAGCCCGGTCGCGATGAGCTCGGCACGGGTCGCGAAGTCGATGCCGTAGAAGCACGGCCAGCGCACCGGCGGCGACGAGATGCGCACGTGCACCTCGGCGGCCCCGGCCTCGCGCAGCATCCGGACGAGCGCCCGCTGCGTGTTGCCGCGGACGATCGAGTCGTCGACGACGACGAGCCGCTTGCCGCGGATGACGTCGCGCAGCGGGTTGAGCTTGAGCCGGATGCCGAGCTGCCGGATGGTCTGCGACGGCGCGATGAACGTCCGCCCGACGTAGGAGTTCTTGACCAGGCCCTGGCCGTAGGGGATGCCCGACTCCTGCGCGTAGCCGATGGCGGCCGGCGTCCCCGATTCCGGCGTCGGCATGACGAGGTCGGCCTCGACCGGGTGCTCGCGCGCCAGCTGCCGACCCATCTGCACCCGCGACTCGTGGACGCCGCGGCCGTTGATGGTCGTGTCCGGGCGGGCGAGGTAGACGTACTCGAACACGCAGCCCTTGGGCTCGGCCTCCGCGAAGCGCTGCGAGCGCAGCCCGTCCTCGTCGACGGCGATGAGCTCACCGGGCTCGACCTCGCGGACGAACGAGGCGCCGACGATGTCGAGCGCCGCGGTCTCGGACGCCACGACCCAGCCGCGCTCGAGGCGGCCGATGACGAGCGGCCGGATGCCCTGCGGGTCGCGGGCGGCGTAGAGCGTGTGCTCGTCCATGAAGACGAGGCAGAAGGCGCCGCGCAGCATCGGCAGCACCTCGAGGGCGGCGGCCTCGACGGTGCGGTCGGGGTCGGAGGTCAGCAGCGCCGTGACGAGCGCGGTGTCGGTGGTGTTGCCGCGGGCGAGCTCGCCGCGCTGGCCGTCGACCCGGTGGCCGGCGACGACGTCGCGCAGCTCGGCCGAGTTGATGAGGTTGCCGTTGTGCGCGAGCGCGACCGTGCCGCCGGCGTGGCCGTCGAGGGTCGGCTGGGCGTTCTCCCAAGTCGAGCCGCCGGTCGTCGAGTAGCGGCAGTGGCCGACCGCGAGGTGGCCGCGCAGCGCCCCGAGAGAGCGCTCGTCGAAGACCTGCGAGACCAGGCCCATGTCCTTGTAGACGAGCAGGCGCGTGCCGTCGGAGGTCGCGATGCCCGCGGACTCCTGGCCGCGGTGCTGCAGCGCGTACAGGCCGTAGTAGGCGAGCTTGGCGACCTCTTCCCCCGGCGCCCAGACCCCGAACACGCCGCACGCGTCCTGGGGTCCCTTCTCACCGGGAAGGAGGTCGTGGCTGAGGCGTCCGTCTCCGCGTGGCACGTGCTCCATCCTCTCACGCGGGCGGCCGGGCCCCGGGGGAGTCCGGCGGCCGGACGCGGCGGACGCGGCCCGGGAGCCGACCGGAGGGCTCAGCCCCGGCGCGAGAAGCGCTCGAGGGCCAGCGCGAGCAGCGCGGCGGCGAGCGCGAAGAGGCAGGCCCCGAGGACGCCGAGGTAACCGACGGCCGTCGTGGCCGAGTACTGCTGCTGGGCCAGCGCCGAGTCGGTGTCCTCCAGCCAGCCGAAGTCGGCGATCGCGGCGCCGACCACGAACCCGAGGACCGCGCCGGTGATGATGAACGGCAGGAAGCGGGGAGGGCGTGCGGTCTTCACGCCTCCCACGGTAGGTGACGCGGCGGGTGGCGGCCGCATCCACGGCCGCCGCCGTCGAGGGTTGGCCGACCCGCCACGCCGGCCGGGGCGCGGGCGCGCGGGCGCCGCTCGGGGCCCGCCTGCGGGGCGAGGATGGGAGGGCACCCCCGCCGCCATCCACCGGCCCCGCCCGCTCCGAAGGACTGACATGACCACCACCTCCCCCCAGACCGCAGCCCGGCAGCGGCCCGCCCGCGGCTGGTACGCCCTGGGCACGCTGCTCGCGACGGCCGCCGGGGCGGGCGTCGGCCACCTCGTCGCCGGCTTCGTGGCCCCCGAGTCCTCCCCCGTGCTCGCCGTCGGCTCCACCGTCATCGATGCCACGCCCACCCCCGTCAAGGAGTGGGCGGTCTCGACGTTCGGCACCGCCGACAAGCCGATCCTCGTCGGGTCGGTCACGATCGTCACGCTGCTCCTCGCCGCGCTCGCCGGGGCCGTCGCCCGCACCCGCCGCACCGTCGGCCTCGCGGTCGTCGGCGTCCTCGCGGTCCTCGCGCTGGCCGCCGCGGCGACCCGCCCGACGGCCTCCGGCGCCTCGCTCCTCCCGGGCTTCGCGACCGCCGTCGTCGGTGTGCTCGCGGCCGGATGGTTCCTCGGCGTGCTCGACCGGTGGGGCGCCGACGCGGCCGACCCCGCCTCGGGCGCCGGACCCGACCGCACCGCCCACGGCGACGGCACGAGCGGCCGACGCACGGTGCTCGTCGCGGCCGCCGGCCTCGGCGCCGTCGCGGCGACCGGTGGCGGCGTCGGCCAGGCCCTCGCCCGCAGCACCACCTCGACCGGCGACATCGTCCTCCCGACCCCGGCGACGACGCTGGAGCCCCTCCCCCAGGGCCTCGAGGAGATGGTCCGCGGGGTGTCCTCCTTTCGCACGCCGAACGACGCCTTCTACCGGATCGACACCGCCCTCGTCATCCCCCGGGTCAGCGTCGACGGGTGGAAGCTCACCGTCGACGGGATGGTCGACAACCCGTTCTCGCTGACCTTCGAGGAGCTGCTCAAGCTCCCGATGATCGAGAAGGACGTCACCCTGACCTGTGTCTCGAACGAGGTCGGCGGCCCCTACGTCGGCTCGGCGCGCTGGCTCGGCGTCCGCGTCCGCGACCTGCTCGAGCGGGCCGGCGTGCAGCAGGGCGTCGACCAGATCTTCAGCGAGTCGACCGAGGGCATGACCATCTCGACGCCGCTCCAGGCCCTGATGGACGACCGCGACGCCCTCGTCGCCGTCGGGATGAACGGCCAGCCGCTGCCCCCGGTGCACGGCTTCCCCGCGCGCCTCGTGACGCCCGGTCTCTACGGCTTCGTCGGCGCGACGAAGTGGCTGACCAAGCTCACCGCGACCACGTACGCGCAGAAGACGGCGTACTGGACCGGCAAGGACTGGGCCACGGACGCGCCCATCTACACCGAGAGCCGCATCGACACCCCGAAGCCGCTCTCCACGACCAAGGCCGGGAAGGTCGTCGTCGGCGGCGTCGCCTGGGCGCAGCAGCGTGGCATCGAGAAGGTCGAGGTCCGCGTCGACGGCGGGGACTGGGCCGAGGCGAAGCTGGGCAACGACGCCGGTATCGACTACTGGCGCCAGTGGTACTGGGAGTGGGACGCCCCCGCCGGCCGGCACACCCTCGAGGTGCGCGCGACCGACGAGACCGGCGAGGTGCAGACCGACAAGCGGCAGACACCGTTCCCGAAGGGCGCCACCGGCTGGCACTCGGTGATCGTCACCATCGAGTGACGACGCCCTCGGCACCCGACAGCGCATCGGGTCGTCCGACAGACTGATCCACGACACGTACGGCGGTCGGTCCCTCACGGGGCCGACCGCCGTCGCGTGTCTGCCGGCGCGCAGCGCCCCGCAGCCGGGCGACGTGCCCCGCCGGTCGGTGCTCGGGGCCCGAGCCGTCCGGCGGCCACGAGACCCGAGACCCGGGACACGGGTTCGGCTCCGAGACAGGGCTTCCGAGGTCCTGTCTCGTCCACATCTCGGGGCGACCCCGAGAAGTCGGGGTTTCGGGCGGGTGAGAAGTGGTGGTCGGGGGCCGGCGCGACACCCGATCTGAGGAACTTCGAAAAAAGTTGCCCGGCAACCCATCCGGTCACCGAGCAGCTCCGAACCAGATGTGTACGCAGGACAACGACACACCGCAAGGAGACACCCCCATGCGCAAGACCCGCCTCACCGTCGCCGCCCTGGCTCTCGCCCTCCCCCTGAGCCTCGCGGCCTGTGGCTCGGACGACACCGCCACGAGCGGCTCGGGCACCAGCTCGTCCGCCGCCGCCACCTCCGCGGCCCCCTCGGCCAGCCCCTCGGACTCCGCCACCACGGCGAGCGCCCCGTTCGGCTCCGCCTGCTCGGCCGTCCCGGCCGACGGCGCCGGCTCGTTCGACGGCATGGCGCAGGACCCGGTCGCCACCGCGGCCAGCAACAACCCGGTCCTGTCCACCCTCGTCACCGCGGTCGGCGAGGCCGGCCTCGGCGACACGCTGAACAGCGCCAAGGACATCACCGTCTTCGCCCCGACCAACGACGCCTTCGAGGCGCTCCCGAAGGCCACGCTCGACGCGGCCATGAAGGACCCGAAGGGCCTGCTCACCACGGTTCTCACGAACCACGTCGTCGAGGGCCGGCTCTCCCCGGACCAGGTCGCCGGTGAGCACAAGACCCTCTCGGGCAAGTCGATCACCGTCGAGGGCTCCGGCGAGGACTTCACCGTGACCCCGGGCGACGCCAAGATCGTCTGCGGCAACGTCCAGACCGCGAACGCCACGGTCTACATCATCGACAAGGTTCTCGTCCCCGAGAGCTGATGCATCAGCGATGATGGTCGACATGACAGCCGCCTCCTCGGGACAGCCCACCACTGAGCCCGGGGGGGCGGCTGCCACCGCGTCCGACCTGGCGGAGCTCCTCCGCCGGTCGGCGCGTGGCGACGAGGAGGCGTTCGCCGCCCTGTACGACGCGACCTCACGGCGCGTCTTCGGGCTGGTGCTGCGCATCGTCCGGGACCACGCGATGAGCGAGGAGGTCACCCAGGAGGTGTACCTCGACGTGTGGCGCACGAGCTCCCGGTTCGACGCCACGAAGGGCAGCGCCCTCTCGTGGCTGATGACCATCGCCCACCGCGCGGCGGTCGACCGGGTCCGCTCCAGCGAGGCCTCTCGCCGTCGCGACGACGCCCACTCCGTCGCGACCCGCGAGGTGGAGTTCGACCAGACCGCGGAGGCCGCCCAGACCTCCCTCGAGGGCCAGCGCGTGCGCCGGGCCCTCGCCACCCTCACCGAGGCGCAGCGCAGTGCCGTGGAGCTCGCCTACCTCGGGGGGTACACGCACACCGAGGTCGCGAAGCTGCTCGGCGTGCCCCTCGGCACAGCGAAGACCAGGATCCGGGACGGCCTCATCCGCCTCCGGGACACGTTGGGAGTACCGGCATGAGCCCCGATCTGCACCACCTGAGCGGCGCCTACGCGGTCGACGCACTCGACCAGGACGAGCGGTCCGCCTTCGAGCGGCACCTGTCCGCCTGCGCCTCCTGCCGCGCGGAGGTCGGCGAGCTGACCGACGCCGCGCACTCCCTCGGCGCCCTCACCGAGGCCACCCCGTCCGCCGAGCTGCGCTCGGCCGTCCTCGCCGGCATCGCCCGCGTGCGGCCGCTGCCCCCGCTCGTCACCGAGCTGCGCGCCGACGACGAGCCCGTCGTCGTCACCCCCGGCGTGCCGACGGTCGGCGAGGCCGCCGCCACCGGGACCGGCGCCCGCGTCATCCCGCTCCTCCGTCGCACGAGCACCTGGCTCGTCGCGGCCGCCGCCGCCGCGGTCGTCGCGGTGGGTGGCGTCGCGTGGAGCCCGTGGTCGGGCGACCAGCCGGCGCTCACCGCGATCCAGCAGGTCGAGCGCGCCCAGGACGCCGCCACGGTGACCAGCCACAAGGGGGCGACGACCGCGACCCTCGCCTACAGCCGGCAGATGGACCAGTCGGCGATCACCGTCACCGGGATGCCCCCGGCGCCGGACGGCAAGGTCTACCAGCTCTGGTACGTCGGCTCCGACGAGATCGCCCGGTCCGCCGGCTTCCTCACGCCGGCCGACGGCCGCGGCCAGGCCGTGCTCGACGGGCAGATCGACGGCGCGGCAGCGGTCGGCGTCACCGTGGAGCCGGCCGGCGGCTCGACCGCCCCGACGACGACGCCGATCCTCGTCATGGCCGTCGCCTGACGGACCCGAGCACCGCGCGTCAGCGCCCGAGCGACCCCGCCACCTCCTCGAGGACGGCGGGGTCGCCCGCGTAGGGGCCCTCCGCCCGCGGCCAGTGGCTCACGACGTCGGTGAAGCCGAGCTCGGCGGCGCGGCCGGTCATCTCGGCGTGCAGGCCGGCGGACTCCAGCGAGAACCGCGGCGAGGAGTCGAGCGAGAGGTAGCGGTCGAGGGGACCGCGCCCCGAGGCCGCGACCGCGTCGTCGAAACGGCTGACGAGCTCGCGGACGTGGTCGAACCAGGCGTCGAGCGTGTCGCCCTTGCCGCCGTAGGTGACCCAGCCGTCGGCGTGCTCGGCCGCCAGCCGGACCGAGCGCGGGCCGTTGGCGGCGACGAGCAGCGGCACCCGGTGGCGCACCGGCCCCGGGAGGGTGCGCGCGTCCTGCGTCGTGTACCAGGCGCCGTCGTGGTCGACGTGGTCCTCGCGCAGGAGCCGGTCGAGCAGCGGCACGAACTCGTGGAAGCGGTCGACCCGCTGCCGCAGCGCGAGGTCGGAGCCGAGCAGACGGGCGTCGAGGTCGCCGCCGGTGCCGACGCCGCAGAGGAACCGGCCACCCGTCAGGTCGTCGAGGGTGATGACGTCGCGCGCGTACGTGTAGGGGTGGTTCTGGTTCGGCGAGGAGACGAAGGTGCCCAGGCCGATGCGCCCGGTGACCCCGGCCGCCGCGGCGAGGGTCGGCATCGCGCTGAACCACGGGCTGTCGGGAAGCCCGCCCCACACGAGGTGGTCGTAGGTCCAGGCGTGGTCGAAGCCCATCTCCTCGACGGCGCGCCACCGCGGCGCGGTGACCGCCCACGGCTCGTCGGTCAGGAGGACGACGCCCCGGCGGATGCTCACGCGCGCGCCTCCCGGGTCAGGGGCAGCAGCCCGGAGAGGTCGGCGCGGGTGCCGCTGACGCGCAGCACACCCTCGGCGAGGGCCTGCGACCACGGGATCTCGCCCTGGACCAGGCGCAGCCACGTCTCGGCGTCGGTCTCGACGACGTTCGGCGGGGTGCCGCGCGTGTGCCGGGGGCCCTCGACGCACTGGACGACCCCGTAGGGCGGCACCCGGACCTCGACGCTGTTGCCCGGGGCCCGGGTCGCGAGCTCCTCGAGGGCGTACCGGACGGCCGTGCCGCGCGTGGCGCGGTCGGTGCCGTCGGGGTCGGCGTGCCACGCGCGCAGGGCGCTCCGGCCGAGCTCGGGGTCGGTGCGGCGTCGGGGAGGCATGCCCCCGACGCTACCGAAGCCCACCGACGCATAGCCTTCCCCCGTGGGCGAGGTGCGCATCGAGGTCGAGGGCGGGGTGGCCGCCGTGCTCCTCGACGGCTACCCGCAGTCGGCCGTCGAGCTCGAGGACCCCACCGTCCTGCACTTCGAGTACGTCCAGCACCTCGCGCTCGTCGTCGACGCGCTCGCCCCCGCCGGGACGCTGCGCGTCACCCACGTCGGCGGCGGGGGGCTGACCCTGCCGCGCTGGGTGCAGGCGACGCGCCCCGGCTCGCCGCAGATCGTCATGGAGCCCGACGCCGCCCTCACCGAGCAGGTGCGCCGCGACATCCCCCTGCCCCGCGGCCACCGGATGCGCGTGCGGCCGGTCGGCGGCGAGGAGGGGGTCGCCGCCCTGGCCGACGGCAGCGCCGACGTCGTCGTCCTCGACGCGTTCGTCGACGGCCGGGTGCCGCCGGGCCTGACCACCGTCGAGTGGCTCGACGACGTGCGGCGGGTCCTCGTCCCCGGCGGCCTATTGCTCGCCAACGTCACCGACGAGCCGGGGATGCGCTACGCCGCCCGGGTCGCCGCCGGCGCGCAGGAGGTGTTCGGGCACACCGCGTTCGTCGGCCTGCACGAGGTCCTCAAGGGACGGCGCTTCGGCAACGTCGTGCTCGTGGCGTCCCCGGGGCCCCTCGACCTCTACACGCTGCGGCGGGCCGCCGCCTCGGCCGTCCTGCCCACCGGGGTGCTGCCGTGGACCGACGTCGCCCGCCGCGTCCCGGGCGCCCGCCCGCTGCGCTCCGGCGACGGCACGGCGGCGGCGTCCCCCGAGCCCCCGGACCCCGGCGGGTGGCGGGTGCGCTGACCCCGACCACCCGCCGGTGGTCAGGACAGGAAGCGGTCCGGCGTGAGCGGCAGCTCCCGCACCCGCACCCCCGTCGCGTGGTGCACGGCGTTGGCGATCGCGGCCGCCGTGCCGACGATGCCGATCTCGCCGATGCCGCGCGAGCCCATCGGCGTGAAGGCCTCGTCGGACTCCTCCAGCCACTCGGCCTCGACGTCGAGGACGTCGGCGTGGGCGGCGACGTGGTAGCTCGCGAGGTCCTGGGTCACGACGTGGCCGAAGCGCGGGTCGCGCCAGGACTCCTCGAACAGCGCGACCGACAGGCCCATGACGAGCCCCCCGACGAGCTGCGAACGGGCGGTCACGGGGTTGAGGACCCGCCCGACGGAGTAGACCCCGAGCAGCCGGGGCACGCGCACCTCGCCGGTCCAGTGGTTGACGCGGGCCTCGCAGAACACCGCCCCGAAGGAGTGGTTCGCGGTCTCGGTCTCGGCCGGGCTCTTGGCCGCCGACGCGGTGACCTCCGCCCCGGGCGCGGGGTCGGCGCCGTGCTCGGCGCGGAAACGCTGGGCGGCCGCGACGACGGCGCTGCCCCACGAGCTCGTGCCCGAGGAGCCGCCCGCGACGGACGCCGGGGGCAGGCGCGTGTCCGCGACCTCGAGGTCGACGTCGCCGGGCTCGACCCCGAGGGCGTCGGCGGCGATCTGCGTCAGCACGGTCCGTGCACCCGTGCCGATGTCGACGCAGCCGATGGCCACGCCGTACCGTCCGCCGGCCAGCGCCGTGACGCGCGCCTGGTTGCCCGGCATCTTCATCGCGGGGTAGGTCGCGGCGGCGACGCCGGTGCCGACCCACCACTCGCCCTCGCGGCGGGCCCGGGCCTGCGCCGGGCGGTCGGCCCAGCCGAAGCGCTCGGCGCCGCGGCGCAGGCACTCGGGCAGCCGGCGGACGTCGAAGGGCTTGCCCGTCTCGGGGTCGGTGTCCGGCTCGTTGCGCAGCCGCAGCTCGACGGGGTCGATCCCGCAGGCGAGCGCCAGCTCGTCCATCGCGACCTCGCCGGCGAACATCCCGGGCATCTCGCCGGGCGCGCGCATCCACGAGGGGACGGCGACGTCGAGGACGGCGAGGCGGTGGCTCGTGCGCCGGGCCGGGGCGGCGTACATCATCCGGCTCGGGGAGGCCGTCTGCTCGGCGAACTCCTTGACGGCCGAGGTCTGCTCCTGCACCCGGTGCTCGAGGCCGACGAGCCGCCCGTCCGCGTCGGCGCCGAGGCGCACGTGCGAGATGGTGGCCGTCCGGTAGCCGGTCAGCGAGAACATCTGCTGGCGGGTGACGGCCAGGCGCACCGGGCGGGGCCGGACCGCGTGGGCGGCGAGCGCCGCGGCGACGACGTGGGCGTGCGGCTGGCCCTTGCTGCCGAAGCCGCCGCCGACGTAGGGGGCCCGGACCCGCACCTGCGCGGGCTCCAGGCCCAGCACCGGCGCGACCGCGGCGGCGACGGCGTGGACGCCCTGCGTGGAGTCGACGAGGTCGAGGACCTCGCCGTCGGTGCCGTCCTGCGCCCAGCGGGCGACGGTGGCGTGCGGCTCCATCGGGTTGTTGTGCTCGTAGGGCGTGCGGTAGGTCTGCTCGACGAGCACCGCGGCGCCGGCGAGGGCGGCGTCGACGTCGCCGTCCTCGGTGTCGGTCTCCATCGACGGGTTGACCGTGTCGGGGCGGTAGGTCGCGTTGTCCTCGCGCAGCTCGGCCTCGAACGCCTCCTCGCGGTAGCGGACGTCGACGAGTGCGGCGCCCTCGCGGGCGGCCTCGGAGGTCTCGGCGAGGACGAGCGCGACGACCTGGCCGCGGAAGTGCACGGTGGCGTCCTGGAGGATGGCCAGCTCGCCGTCGTCGGTGTCGGCCAGGCGCATCGCGCTCGTGTGGTCGAGGACGGCGACGACCCCGGGGTGGGCGAGCGCCGGCGCCGGGTCGAGGCGCTCGACCTCGCCCTTGGCCACGGTCGACCGGACGAGCCAGACGTGGAGGGGGTCGCCGGTGTCGTGGGCGGCGCTCTCGACGGCGTAGGTCGCGCGGCCGGTCACCTTCTCGGGGCCGTCGACGCGGTCGAGGCGGGTGCCCATCGAGCGCGGGGTGACGGGGGTGGTGCTCGTCCCGGTGCTCACGAGAGGTCCTTCCCGGCGAGGCGGAGCAGGGTGCGCGTGGTGGCGCCCCGCAGCATCGGCAGCTTGTAGGCGGTCTGGTCGGTGGTCGTGGCGGCGGCCAGCTCGGCGTCGACGGCGGCGCGGACGGCGTCCTCGTCGAGCGTCGTCCCGGTCAGGGCCTCCTCGGCGGCGGTGGCGCGCCACGGCTTGTGCGCGACCCCGCCCCAGGCGATGCGGACCTCCCGGACGACGTCGCCCTCGAGCTCCAGCGCGGCCGCGACGGACACGAGCGCGAAGGCGTACGAGGCGCGGTCACGGACCTTGAGGTAGGTCGAGCAGCGGGCCGCGTCGGTGAAGGGCAGCTCGACCCCGGTCACGAGGTCGCCGTGCTCGAGCGTCGTGTCGACGTCGGGTCGGTCGCCGGGCAGGCGGTGCAGCTCGCGGACGGGCACGCGCCGCTCGCCCTGCGGGCCCCGCACGACGACGACGGCGTCGAGGGCGGCCATCGCGACCGCCATGTCGGAGGGGTGGGTGGCGACGCAGTGCTCGCTCGCCCCGAGGACGGCGTCCTGGCGGCCGTAGCCGCCGACCGCCGAGCAGCCGCTGCCGGGCTCGCGCTTGTTGCACGGGGTCGACACGTCCTGGAAGTACACGCAGCGGGTGCGCTGGAGGAGGTTGCCGCCGGTGCTCGCCTGGTGGCGCAGCTGCCCGGACGCACCCGACAGCAGCGCGCGCGACAGCACGGGGAAGGCCGAGCGGACCACCGGGTGCGCGGCGAGGTCGCTGTTGCGGACGTTCGCGCCGACGTGGAGGACGCGCCCGTCGGAGCCGTCCTGCTCCTCGACGCCGTCGAGGCCGAGCCGGCTGACGTCGACGAGGCGCGCGGGCCGCGCGATGCCGAGCTTGAGGTGGTCGACGAGGTTGGTGCCGCCGCCGAGGTAGCGGGCGTCGGGGTCGCCGGACACGAGGGCGACCGCCTCCTCGACGTCGCTCGCGCGGACGTAGTCGAGCTCCCTCATGCTCCCACCGCCGCCTTCACCGCGGCGAGGATGCCGGGGTACGCGCCGCAGCGGCACAGGTTGCCGCTCATCCGCTCCCGGATCTCGTCGTCGGTCAGCTCGACGTCGGCCTCGAGGTCCTCGGTGACGTGGCTGGGATGGCCCTGCTTCGCCTCGTCGAGGACACCGACGGCCGAGCACACCTGGCCCGGCGTGCAGTAGCCGCACTGGTAGCCGTCGTGCTCGAGGAAGGCCTCCTGCACGTGGTGCAGCGCGTCGTCGGTGGCCAGCCCCTCGGCCGTCACGACCTCCGAGCCGTCGAAGGCGACCGCGAGGGCCAGGCAGGTGAGGTGCCGGCGGCCGTCGAGGAGCACCGTGCACGAGCCGCACTGGCCGTGGTCGCACCCCTTCTTCGGCGAGGTGACCGCCAGCCGCTCACGCAGGGCGTCCAGGAGGGTGGTGCGGGTGTCGACGGTCAGCTGCCGCCGCTGCCCGTCGACGGTGAGCTCGATGGTGGTGTCCATTCCCATGTTGTACCCCCTCCGGGACCCTCCGACCCGTGCCCGAGCAGGGTGGGGGCACCCCGGGCCGAACCTCCGTCGCGGGCTCAGGCGCCGGGGTCGACGACGGTGAGGGCGAGCTCGCGCCCCAGCCAGCCGGCGAGCGCCTCCGCCTCGCGCCCGAGCGCACGCCGCTCGGCGGCGCCCAGCGGCCGGTAGGGCGTGACCTCGACGGCCAGCGTCCCGCCCCGGACGGTGCGCCGCGCCACGCCGGCGACCTGCGCGTCGACGACGAGCAGCCCGATCGACGGCTCCCGCCCCACCGGGTGCAGGCCGGCGACGTCGACGACCCGCCGCGAGTCCTGGTAGCCGCGGTACCACTCGTCGAGCAGGTGGACGAGGTGGACCCGCGGTGTCCTCGACCGGGCCGGCGGCTCCTCCCCCGGTGCGTGCCACCAGGTGCGCCCGTCGTGCTCGAAGGACCCCAGCCCGCCCGCGGCCGCGGCGAGACCGGCCCGGACGTCACCGAGCGGCAGGGTCGCCCAGTACGCGAGGTCGCGCTCGGTCACCGGCCCGTGGCCCACCGCATAGCGACGCGCCAGCTCGCCCAGCGCCTCGGCCCGGTCCATCGACGGGGATGCCGGGAGCCGTTGACCCAGGGGCGCGTACGTGTGCCGACCGGTGCCGCCGTCGGGGCGCGGCCGGCCGCTGCCCACCCGCAGCCCGAGCTCGAGGTGCGTCAGCAGGACCATGAGCTGCATCCCCGTCACCTCCTCGCCGGCCTCCCGCAGCGCGTCGGCGAGCTCGTCGCGCGTCCGGTCGGGCGCGACGGTCAGCACCTCCTCGACGCGGTCGCCGAGGGCGGCCACCCGGGCGGACGGAAGGCCGAGGTCGCGCTCCAGCTGGCGGCCGACCTGGTGGCGCACCCGCGGCCCGGTCAGCTCGAGCAGCCAGCGCACGTCGTCGCGGTGCACGAGGTGCCACGTGGGTCGCAGGACGTGCAGGCGCACGAGCTCACCCGACGCGAGGAGCCCCGCGAGGCCGGTGCGCGTCAGGCCGCTCGTCCGCGAGGCCAGCGCCCACGCGGTCTGCTCGAGGTTCTCGGCCTGGACGGCCAGCAGCGAGCGGACGGCAGAGGGTGCGTCCGGCGCGCTCGCCCCGTCGAGCAGCAGCGTCCGGAACCGCCATCGGGCGAGGGCGAGGTCGTCGAGGACGCGCGGGCTCATCCGCGCGGGTCGCCCCGCAGGACCCGCAGCAGCCGGGCGCCCAGGCCCTCGCGCGGGCCGGACGGCGCCGCGAGCGCACCGGACGGCGCCGCGAGCGCACCGGACGGGGCGGACGGCGGCGAGGCGGTCGGCGGCGCGGTGGGCGGGGCCGCTGCGCCGGCGGGGGCCCCGCCGCGCTCGAGCGCGTCCAGCGCCGTGGCGGCCCGCTCGAGCAGCGCGTCGACCTCGGCCATGTCGTAGCCCCGGCGCATCCGGGTCACCGAGAGCCGGGAGGCACGCAGGCCGGCGGCCGTCAGCGGGCGACGCGGCGGGCGCCCCGTCCCCGCGTGCGCCCGCAGCGTCTCGGCGACGGCGTCGAGCAGGTCGTCGACCTGCCCCTCGTCGTAGCCGTCCCGGAACTGGGTCTGCGTGAACGTGCTGGTCAGCACGTCCTCGGGTGTCAGCACGGCGGCCCCCCTCTCCTCGGTCAGCCCGCGAACACGCGGGCGTTGCGGAACATCCGCAGCCACGGGCTCTCGTCGTCGACGTCGCCGCTGGTCCACGACATCTGGACGTTGCGCGACACCCGCTCGGGGTGCGGCATCATCGCCGTGAAGCGGCCGTCGGTCGTCGTCACCGCCGTGAGCCCGCCGGGCGAGCCGTTCGGGTTGAACGGGTGCGTCGAGGCCGGCGCCCCGTGGTGGTCGACGAAGCGCGCCACCTGGTGCACCGCGCCGAGGTCGCCACGGGCCGAGAAGTTCGCGAAGCCCTCGCCGTGCGCGACGGCGATGGGCAGGCGGCTGCCGGCCATCCCCGTCATGAGCACCGACGGGCTGTCGAGCACCTCGACCTGCGTGAGGCGCGCCTCGTACTGCTCCGAGCGGTTGCGGGTGAACCGCGGCCAGGCCTCGGCGCCGGGCACGAGGTCGGCCAGCGCGGCGAACATCTGGCAGCCGTTGCAGATGCCGAGCCCGAAGGTGCCGTCGCGGTGGAAGAAGTCGCGGAACTGCTCGGTCAGCCTCTGCGAGAACAGGACCGAGCGGGCCCAGCCCTCACCGGCTCCGAGCGTGTCGCCGTAGGAGAACCCTCCGGCGGCCACGAGGCCCTGGACGTCGGCGAGGTCGAAGCGGCCCGACTGCAGGTCGGTCATGTGCACGTCGTAGGCGTCGAAGCCGGCGGCGTCGAGCATGAACGCGGTCTCGACGTGGCTGTTGACGCCCTGCTCGCGCAGCACGGCGACCTTGGGACGCACCCCGGTCGCGAGGTACGGCAGCGCGACGTCGTCGGTCGGGTCGAAGCTCGGGGCCACGACGAGCCCGGGGTCGCCGTCGCGGCCGACGGCGGCGTGCTCCTCGTCGGCGGCGCCGGGGTTGTCACGCTGCACCGACATCCGCCACGACACCTCGTCCCACGCCTGGGCGAGGTCGCGGACCCGCTCGTCGAGGACGCGCGCCCCGCCGGCGGAGACCCGGACGCGACGCTCGCTGACCGTGCGGCCGACGACCGAGGCGAGGTCGGCGAGCCCGTGGGCGCCGAGCACCTCGAGCGCCTCCGGCACGCTGCGCTCGGGCACGCCGAGGACGACACCGAGCTCCTCGGCGAACAGGCCGGCCACCGAGGACGCCTCGACGTCCAGGCCCATCCCGCCGGCGAAGGCCATCTCGCACACCGCGGCCCACAGGCCGCCGTCCGAGCGGTCGTGGTAGGCCGTCACGAGGTCGCGGTCGCGCAGCTCGACGAGCGCGGTGGCCAGCGCGACGAGGCGCTGCGGGTCGTCGAGGTCGGGCACCTCGCGGCCGAACACGCCCGAGACCTGCGCGAGCATCGAGCCGCCGAGGCGGTCGCGGCCGGCGCCGAGGTCGACGAGGACGAGCGAGGAGCCGTCGCGCAGCTGTGGGGTCCACGTGCCGCGGACGTCGTCGAGCGAGGCGAAGGCGGTGACGACGAGCGAGACCGGCGAGGTGACCTGCCGGGTGTCGCCCATGTGGTCGGTCCAGCGGGTGCGCATCGAGAGCGAGTCCTTGCCGACCGGCACCGAGATGCCGAGCGCGGGGCAGAGCTCCATCCCGACGGCGTGCACCGTGTCGTAGAGCGCGGCGTCCTCGCCGGGCTCGCCGCACGCGGCCATCCAGTTGCAGGACAGCTTGACCCGCGAGAGCGCGGCCACCGGGGCCGCCAGCAGGTTGGTCAGCGCCTCGCCGACGGCCATCCGCCCGGAGGCCGGCGCGTCGACGGACGCGAGGGGCATCCGCTCGCCGCTGGCCATCGCCTCGCCGGCGAACCCGACGTGGTCGGCGAGGGTCACCGCGACGTCGGCGACGGGGACCTGCCACGGCCCGACCATCTGGTCGCGGTGCGTCAGCCCGCCGACGGTGCGGTCGGCGATCGTCACGAGGAAGCGCTTGGACGCGACGGTCGGGTGGCGCAGCACGGCGTAGGCGGCCTCGCGGACGTCGAGCGCGTCGAGGTCGAGGTCGTCGCCCTGCCGCTGGACGCGCGTGACGTCGCGGGTCATCCGCGGCGGCTTGCCGAGCAGCGTCTCCATCGGCATGTCGATGGCGCGGTCCTCACCGGGCACGTCGTCCGGGCCCTCGGCGAGGACGAGCTGCCCGTCGTCGCGCGCGACGCCGACGACGGCGTGCGGGCAGCGCTCGCGCTCGCACAGGGCGGCGAAGGCCGGCAGCGACTCCGGGGCGATGGCGACGACGTACCGCTCCTGGGACTCGTTGCACCACACCTCCTTCGGCGCGAGACCTGACTCCTCGAGCGGCACGGCCGAGAGGTCGAAGCGCGCGCCGAGGCCGGCGCCGTCGACGAGCTCGGGGAAGGCGTTCGAGAGCCCGCCGGCGCCGACGTCGTGGATCGCGAGGATGGGGTTGCCCTCGGCGCCGAGGCTGCGGCAGTGGTTGACGACCTCCTGCGCGCGCCGCTCGATCTCGGGGTTGCCGCGCTGCACGGAGTCGAAGTCGAGGTCGGCCGCGTTCGAGCCGGCGGCCATCGACGACGCCGCGCCGCCACCCATCCCGATGCGCATGCCCGGGCCGCCGAGCTGCACGAGCAGCGTGCCGGCCGGGAAGACGACCTTCTCGGTGAGGTCGGCGTCGATGGTGCCCATCCCGCCGGCGCTCATGATCGGCTTGTGGAACCCGCGGCGCACGCCGTCGACGGTCTGCTCGTAGACGCGGAAGAAGCCGCCCAGCCCGGGGCGGCCGAACTCGTTGTTGAACGCCGCCGCGCCGATCGGGCCCTCGAGCATGATGTCGAGCGGGCTCGCGATGTGCGAGGGCGCGCCGTACTCCGCACCCTCCCAGGGCTCGTGGGTCCCGGGCAGGTTGAGGTTGGAGACCGCGAAGCCGGTGAGGCCGGCCTTCGGCGCCGAGCCGCGGCCGGTCGCGCCCTCGTCGCGGATCTCGCCGCCGGCACCGGTCGCCGCGCCCGGGAAGGGGCTGATGGCGGTCGGGTGGTTGTGCGTCTCGACCTTCATGAGGACGTGCACCTCGCCGTCGCGGCCGCGGTAGGCGCTCGGGCCGTCGGGGCGCTCGGGCAGCCAGCGGGTGCGCGGGCCGCCCTCCATCACGGACGCGTTGTCCTTGTAGGCGATCACGGTGCCGGCGCCCGCGACCTCCTCGGTGTGCCGGATCATCCCGAACAGCGAGCGCGGCTGGGCCTCGCCGTCGATGACGAAGTCGGCGTTGAAGATCTTGTGCCGGCAGTGCTCCGAGTTCGCCTGCGCGAACATCATCAGCTCGACGTCGGTCGGGTTGCGGCGCAGGCCCGTGAAGGCCTCGGCGAGGTAGTCGACCTCGTCGTCGGACAGGGCGAGGCCGAACTCGCGGTCGGCCTCCTCGAGGGCCTCGCGACCCCGGCCGAGGACGTCGACGTGCGCGACCGGCTCGGCCTCGCGCTCGTCGAAGAGCGCCGCGGCGGCCTCGCGCGAGGGCAGGGCCGACTCCGTCATCCGGTCGTGGAGGACGTCGGCGCAGCGGGCCCACTGCTCGTCGGTCAGGGGCTCGTCGGCGGCGAGGTGGTACTCCGTGACCCGCTCGACGCGGCGCACGTCGACCCCGCAGCTGTGCGCGATGTCGGTCGCCTTCGAGGCCCACGGCGAGAGGGTGCCGAGGCGGGGGGCGACGACGACCAGCGCGGTGTGCGGGGCCTGCGCGACGCCCCCGAAGGGCTCGCCGTAGGTGAGCAGCCGGGCCACCGTGGCGTGGGTGGCGTCGTCGAGCGGCGCGGCGCTCGCGACCCAGTGCACGTGCTGCGCGGAGACCGCGCGGATCTGCGGCGCGGACACCCTCAGCCGGGCGAGCACCCCCGCGGCGCGGAAGGTCGAGAGCGCGGCGCCCCCGGGGACGGTGGTCAGCACGGGGGCGTGCGACGAGGACATGGCGGGTGTCTCCCGAGGGGGTGCGACGCGGTGTGGGCCCTGCCGGGTCAGGGTACCGGCGGGGGGCCCGCCGGCCCCCATCGCGCCGGGTGCCGGGCCTCGACACCTCGGCGACCGCGGTTGTACCGTCTGGTACATGATCGTCGTCGAGCGCGTCGTCGCCCTCCCGCCGGAGCGCCTCTGGCCGGTGCTCTCCGACGTCCGGCGCTGGCCGTCGTGGCTGCCGACCGTCGACGCCGTGACCCCGCACGAGCCCGACCGACCCTTCGGCCCGGGCGCCGCGTACCTCGTCGACCAGCCCGGCCTGCCCCGCGCGACGTGGACCGTCACCGCCTGGGAGCCGGGGCGCTCGTTCACCTGGGAGGCGCGCAGCCCCGGCGTCCGCACGACCGGGACGCACGAGCTCCTCCCCCACGCCGACGGGACGACGGTCCGGCTCGGCATCGCCTGGACCGGACCGCTCGCGCCGCTCGTCCGCATCGTCGCGGGGCGGCGCTCCCGCGGCTACGTCGAGCGCGAGGCCGCCGCCCTCGAGGCCACCGTCCGCGAGCGCGGGGCGTGAGCGCCCGCGAGGAGCTGCTGTCCCGGGCGGTCGCCTGGTTCGCCGAGCACGGTGTCGGTGACACCAGCCTGCGGACGCTCGCCACCGGGATCGGCACGAGCCACCGGATGCTCAACTACCACTTCGGGTCGCGCGAGGGGCTGCTCGCGGCCGTCGTCGAGGCCGTCGAGCGCGCCGAGCAGGAGACCCTCCGCGCACTGCTCGCCGAGGGCGGGGACCCCTTCGAGGCCGGCGCCCGCTTCTGGACGCACGTCGCCGACCGGGCGGCCGTCTTCGCGCCGCTGTTCTTCGAGCTGTCGACCCACGCGATGCGGGGTGCGCCGCACGCCGACCCGCTGCGGGCCTGGCTGCGCGAGGGATGGCGCGAGGCCCTGGCCGCCGGCTACCGCGACCTCGGCGTCGACGACGCGCAGGCGCGCGACCTCGCGCTGCGCTCGCTGGCGATGGCCCGCGGGCTGCTCTTCGAGGTCGCGGCCACCGGCGACCGCGCCGCGGCGGACGCGGCGATGGCGGCCTGGACGGCGCAGGTGCGGCGGGAGGTCGGGGCGGGCTGACGACGTCCGCCGGAAGGAGCCGGGCGGGTCAGGGGCGGCGGGCGCCCACGACGACGGCCGTGCCGTAGCAGTGGATCTCGATGATCTGGCCCTGTCCGACCTCGTTGGAGTCGAAGCGCACCGCGAGGAGGGCGTTGCCGCCGTGCCGCTGCGCCTCGCCGACGACCCGCTCCAGCGCGTGGTGGCGGGCCTCGGCGAGGAGGCGCGTCATCTCGACGACCTCGCCGCGGGCGAGCGCGGAGAACGACGCCGTGACGCCGCGCGCGAGGCCGAGGCTCGTCGCGTAGACACCGGAGACCGCCCCGATGGTCGTGCGCACCTCGAGGTCGGGGAAGTCGAAGGCCGTCGTGACGGGGATCGGCCAGCCGGCCGTGCGCCAGTCGGGCCCCTGCTGCGGTGCGGGCCGGTCGCTCATCGGTCCCCACCGGCGGGTCGGAAGGTCTCTCCGGTCAGGCGCTCGTAGGCCTCGACGTACTTGGCCCGGGTGCGCTCGATAACCTCGGCCGGCAGCGGCGGCGGCGCCTCGCCGGACGCCTTGTCCCACCCGCTGGCCGGCGAGAGCAGCCACTCGCGGACGAACTCCTTGTCGAAGCTCGGCTGGGGGTGGCCGGGCTCCCACTGGTCGGCCGGCCAGAAGCGCGAGGAGTCGGGCGTGAGGACCTCGTCGGCGAGGACGAGCTCGCCGCCCTCGACCCCGAACTCGACCTTGGTGTCGGCGACGATGATGCCGCGCTCCTGCGCCAGCTCGTTGCCGCGGGCGAGGATGCGGGTCGTGAGGTCCCGGGCCTTCGCCGCGAGGTCCGGGCCGACGAGGGCCTCGACCTCGGCGTAGGTCATCGGCTCGTCGTGCTGCCCGGTGGGCGCCTTCGTCGACGGCGTGAAGAGCGGCTCGGGGAAGCGCGAGCCGTCGGTCAGGCCCTCGGGCAGGCGCAGGCCGCTCACCGTGCCGTCGGAGCGGTACTCGCGCAGGCCGCCGCCGGTGAGGTAGGCGCGGGCCACGCACTCGACGGGCAGCATCCCGAGGCGGCGCACGAGCACCGCGCGGCCGCGGACGGCGTCCGGCACGTCGGGCGAGACGACGTGGCTGGGGACGAGGTCGGCCAGCTGCTCGAACCACCAGAGCGACATCCGGGTGAGGACCTCGCCCTTGTCCGGAACCGGGGTCTCGAGGACGAAGTCGAAGGCCGAGATGCGGTCCGAGGCGACGAGGAGCAGGAGGTCCTCGCGCGGGGCGCCGGCGTCGTCGAGCGGCGCGTAGAGGTCGCGCACCTTGCCCGAGTACACGTGGGCGTATCCGTCGAGGACGGGGGCGGCGTCGGGCGTGGGCGTCGAGGCGTCGGCCATGGGCCCATCCTTCCAGCCCCCGGCGCCCCGGGCCGCCGCCCGTCCGGGAACCACCGGAGCGAGACCCGGTCCCACGGGTCCCGCGCGTATCGGGTCACCCGATACGGCCGCGCTCTCCCCCGGAACCGTTCCGGGGTGGAGCGCGCCGTTGTCGGGGGAAGCGGGTCGCCGGCCGCCGGCGACCCGACCATGAAGAGCCAACGGACCCCCGGCTTGATTTGAATAGGTTACCTATGTAAAGTGGAGCGGGTGCACACGGACGACCTCGCCATCGAGCTGCTGCGCTCGGCCGCCGGACTCTCCCGGTGGGCCAGCCGGCACGCCGACCTCGAGATCCCGTGGGCCCAGGCCCGGGTCCTGTCCCTGCTCGACGAGCTCGGCCCGGCGCGCATCACGACGCTCGCCGAGGCCGACGCCACGAGCCAGCCGACGATGACGACCCAGGTGCAGCGGCTCGAGGCCGCCGGCTGGACCGCCCGCACCCCCGACCCGGCCGACGGCCGGGCCACCCTCGTGTCCCTCACCGCCGCGGGTCACGACGCCCTGGCCACCGCCCGGCGCGCCCGCGCCGCGGCCCTGCGCCCGGTCCTCGAGCAGCTGGCCGCCGACCCCGAGCGGCTCCGGGCGGCGACCGCCGTCCTCACCGAGCTGCTCGAGGCGACCCGCACCACCCCCGCCCGGGAGCCCGGCCGCACCGGCTCCTGAGCACCCCGACACCACCCCGACCGAGAGGAACCCCTGCCCATGTGGCGCCAACCGAAGACCGTCTGGAGCGTGGCGTTCGCCTGCGTCGTCGCGTTCATGGGGATCGGCCTCGTCGACCCCATCCTCAAGCCGATCGCCGACGACCTCGGCGCGACCCCGTCCCAGGTCTCGCTGCTCTTCACCAGCTACATGGCCGTCATGGGCGTCGCGATGCTCATCACCGGCTTCATCTCCAGCCGTATCGGCGCCAAGCGCACCCTGCTCATCGGCCTCGCGATCATCATCGTCGGCGCGGGCCTCGCCGGGATGCAGGACTCCGTCAACGGCATCGTCGGCTTCCGCGCCGTCTGGGGCCTCGGCAACGCCCTGTTCATCGCCACCGCCCTCGCGACGATCGTCAACGCCGCCCGCGGCTCGGTCGCGCAGGCGATCATCCTCTACGAGGCCGCACTGGGCCTCGGCATCGCCGCCGGCCCGCTCGTCGGCGGTGTGCTCGGCGGGATCTCCTGGCGCGGACCGTTCTTCGGCGTCAGCGCGCTGATGCTCATCGCCCTCGTCGCCACGTGGGTCACCCTCCCCGCGGCCACCGAGAAGCCGCACCCGACGCCGCTCAGCGCCCCGCTGCGCGCCCTCGGCCACCGCGGCCTCCTGACCGTCGGCGTCACCGCGCTGCTCTACAACTTCGGCTTCTTCACGCTGCTGGCCTTCACGCCGTTCCCGCTCGACATGTCGGCGCACGGCACCGGCCTCGTGTTCTTCGGCTGGGGCCTGCTGCTCGCGCTGACCTCCGTGGTCGTCGCCCCCTGGGTGCAGCGCCACGTCGGCACCTTCACCGGCATCGTCGGCGCGCTGCTCGGCTTCGCGGTCATCCTCGCCGTCATGGCGGTCTTCACCGAGAACAAGACCGTCCTCGTCGTCATGGTCGTCCTCGCCGGTGGCTTCCTCGGCGTCAACAACACGCTCATCACCGAGACCGTCATGAAGGTCTCGCCCGTCGAGCGCAGCGTCGCCTCGGCCGCCTACAGCTTCGTCCGGTTCGCCGGCGGCGCCGTGGCCCCGTGGCTGGCCGGCACCCTCGGCGAGCGCTCGGTCCACATCCCGTTCTGGGTCGGCGCGGGCGCGGTCGTGCTCGCCGTCGCGGTGCTGAGCACCGGGCACTCCTTCGTCCGGGGCATCGACGCCGAGCCCGAGCACGGCGCGGAGCGGATCGACTCCGAGGAGGAGGCGCAGGCCGTGACGATGGGCGCCTGACGCCCCTCGCCCGCACCTCGAGGACGGGCCGCGTGACCACCGGGTCGCGCGGGCCGTCCTCGTCGTCCGTCCGGCGTCGTTCGCCGGCGCGTCGTCAGTCGCCGCGGGCGGCCGCCGGCCAGCGCCGGGCCCCCGGCCCCTCGGTCCCCAGCTCGTCGTCGTGGTTGTAGACGGGGCACGCGCGCAGCGACAGGCACCCGCAGCCGATGCACGACGACAGCCCGTCACGCACCCGCTCCATCGCCTCGATGCGCGCCGTCAGGTCGGCGTGCCAGCGCCGCGAGAGGCGCTCCCAGTCGCGCTTGGTCGGCGCCCGGTCGACGGGCAGGGCGGCGAGCGCCTCGCCGATCTCGCCCAGCCCCAGCCCGAACCGCTGCCCGGCCCGCACGACGGCGATGCGCCGCAGCACGTGCCGCTCGAAGCGCCGCCGGTTCGCGCTGTCGCGCACCGAGGTCAGCAGCCCCTTCTCCTCGTAGAAGCGCACGGTCGGGACGCTGACGCCGGAGCGCTCCGCCACCTCGCCGATGGCCAGCAGGTCCCGTCCGTCCATGCCGGGAGCCTACGCCTTGACCTCAAGCGCACTTGAGGTGTGAGGCTCCCCCCGTGACCACGACCGACCACACCGCCCCGCCCCCCACCGCTCCCGACCGGCTCCTCGACCGCCGGTACCTGCCGCTCGTCGTCGGGGTGGTCGCGCTCGTCACCCTCGCGGCCTTCGAGAACCGGGCCGTGCAGACGGTGCTCCCCGTCGTCGTGCGCGAGCTCGACGGCTGGGCGCTGTTCGGCGCCTCGACCGGCGCATCGCTCGTGACGTTCACGGTCGGGATGGCCCTCTCCGGCGGGTGGACCGACCGCTTCGGGCCCCGCCCGGTGCTCCTGGCTGGCATCGGCGTCTTCGGCGTCGCCCAGGTCGTCTCCGCGACCGCCCCGACGATGGCCCTGTTCGTCGGGGGTCGCGCTCTCTCCGGCGTCGCGGAGGCGCTCATCGACACCGCGCTCATGGTGCTCGTCGCCCAGGCCCTGCCGGAGTCGTTGCGCGCCAAGGTCTTCGCGTCCTTCGCGGCCGCGTGGATCCTGCCGTCGCTCCTCGGGCCGGGGTTCGCCGGCGGCGTCGAGTCGCTCGCGGGGTGGCGCTGGGTGTTCGCCGGCCCCCTGCTGGTCGTCCCGTTCGCCCTCTGGCTCGTGCGCCCGGCGCTGCGCGGCGAGCACCCCTCCCCGGCGGCCGTGGCCGACGACGGCGCCGGGGCCCGGCTGGCGGCGTCGTTCGCCCTCGCCGTCGGGCTGGCCGTGACGACCTTCTCGGCGCCGCTGCTCGACGCCCCGGACACGCGGCCGGCGGGCCTCGCGGCCGTCCTCGCCGGGGGCCTCGTCGTCGTCCTCTCGGCGGCCCGGGCCCTGCCCCGCGGCACGGCCCGCCTGCGCGCCGGCGTCCCGGCCGTCGTCGGCCTGCGGATGCTCACGGCCGCCGCGTTCACCGGCGTCGGGTCGGTCATCCCCCTCATGCTCGTGACGACCCACCACGTCAGCACCGCGGTCGCCGGCGTTTCGCTCTCGGTGACCGGCGTGCTCTGGGCGCTCGGGTCGTGGCTCAACAGCACCGCGTGGGCCCAGGCGCGCACGAGCGCGGCGGCGCGCATCCGCACCGGCGGCCTGCTCATCGCGCTCGGGTCGGTGGGGCCGCTGCTCCTCGCGCTCGACGTGGTCGACCTCCCCGTCGGGATGGTCGGCTGGGCGGCCGCCGCGACGGGGATGGGCATCCTCTCGCCGGTCCTGTCGACCGAGCTGCTCGCCCTCGCGCCCGAGGCGGAGCGCGGCCGGGCCAGCGCCACGCAGGGGCTGGGGTCGTCGACCGGCGTCGCCCTCCAGACCGCGCTCGTCGGCGGCGTCGTCGCCTGGTTCGGGCCGGAGATGGACGGGCCACGCTTCGCCGCGCTCATGGGCGTCGGGGCGCTCGTCGCGCTCCTCGTCGCGCTGGGGGCCGGGCGGGTGCGCCCCGCCCGCGGTGACGCGGCGCCGCGGCCTGCGTAGCGTGGGCCCATGGACCTGCGCATCTTCACCGAGCCCCAGCAGGGCGCCACGTACGACGACCTCCTGGCGGTGGCCCGCGCGGCCGAGGACCTCGGGTACGACGCATTCTTCCGGTCCGACCACTACCTGCGGATGTCCGGTGACGGGCTCCCCGGCCCGACCGACGCGTGGACGACGCTCGCCGGCCTGGCCCGCGACACCACGCGCATCCGCCTCGGGACGCTCGTCACCTCGGCGACCTTCCGGCTGCCCGGCCCGCTGGCCGTCACGGTCGCCGGGGTCGACCAGATGAGCGGCGGCCGGGTCGAGCTCGGGCTCGGCGCCGGCTGGTTCGAGGCCGAGCACCGCGCGTTCGGCATCCCCTTCCCGCCGCTGAAGGAGCGCTTCGACCGGCTCGAGGAGCAGCTGGCCCTCATCACCGGGATGTGGTCGGCGCCGGAGGGCTCCGAGTACGACCACGACGGCTCGAACTACCCGGTGAGCGGGCAGCCGGCCCTCGTGCGCACGACGCAGCCCGGCGGGGTGCCGATCATCGTCGGCGGGGCCGGCAGACGACGCACCCCGTCGCTCGCCGCCCGCTACGCCGCCGAGTTCAACGTCCCGTTCTCGTCCGTCGACGAGACCGCGCAGCTCTTCGCCCGGGTCGACGCGGTCTGCGAGGAGCACGGCCGCGACCCGCTGAGCCTCGGCCACAGCGCCGCGCAGGTCCTGTGCGTCGGCAAGGACGAGGCCACGCTGCGCCGGCGCGCCGAGGCCATCGGTCGCGACGTCGCCGAGCTGCGCGCCAACGGGCTCGCCGGGACGCCCGAGGAGGTCCGCGAGCGCGTCGGGCGCCTCGCCGAGGCCGGCGCGAGCCGGGTGTACCTGCAGGTCCTCGACCTGCACGACCTGGACCACCTCGCCGACGCGCACGCGGCGCTCACCGCCTGAGAGCGGCGTCCACCGGGCGTCCACCGGGCGGCCCCGGACCTGCCCGGTCGCCGCGGTCAGGCGGGGACGGTGACCTCGCCGCGCTGCGCCTTCTCGGCGATGTCGAGCCGGTGCTGCGAGCCCTCGAGCCCGACCGCGTCGACGGCGGCGTAGACCCGCTCACGGGCCTGCGCGAGGTCGGCGCCCCGGGCGACGACCGACAGCACGCGCCCGCCGGCCGAGACGAGCACCCCGTCGGCGTCGCGGGCGGTGCCGGCGTGCAGGACGTAGGCGTCGGGGTCGCCCGGGACGGCGCCGAGGCCGTCGATGGGGTCGCCGGTGCGCGGCGTGCCGGGGTAGCCCTGCGCCGCGACGACGACGGTGACGGCGTGCTCGTCGGACCAGCGCAGCGGCTCGGCCTGCGCCAGCCGGCCCTCGGCCGCGGCGAGCAGCACCTGGGCCAGCGGCGTGCGCAGCCGGTCGAGGACGACCTGCGTCTCGGGGTCGCCGAACCGGACGTTGAACTCGATGACGCGCGGCCCGCGGCGGGTCAGCGCGAGGCCGACGTAGAGGACCCCGACGAACGGCGCGCCGCGGCGGGCCATCTCGTCGACGACCGGCTGCGCGATGCGGGCGACGACGTCGTCGACGAGGCCGTCCGGCGCCCAGTCGAGCGGGCTGTAGGCGCCCATCCCGCCGGTGTTCGGGCCGGTGTCGCCGTCGCCGATGCGCTTGAAGTCCTGCGCGGGGCTGAGCGGCACGACGGTCTCGCCGTCGCAGAGGCAGAAGAGGGAGACCTCCGGGCCGTCGAGGAACTCCTCGACGACGACGCGGCCGTCGTCCTTGGCCAGGCAGGCGAGCCCGTGCGCGAGGGCCTCGGCGCGGTCGTCGGTGACGACGACCCCCTTGCCCGCCGCGAGCCCGTCGTCCTTGACGACGTGGGGGGCGCCGAGCGCGTCGAGGGCGTCGGCGAGCTCGGCCTCGGTCGTGCAGACGTGGGCCATCGCGGTCGGGACGTCGGCGGCCGACATCACCTCCTTGGCGTACGCCTTGCTGCCCTCGAGGCGGGCGGCGGCCGCCGACGGTCCGAAGCAGGGGGTGCCCGCGGCGCGCACCGCGTCGGCGACGCCAGCGACGAGCGGCGCCTCGGGGCCGACGACGACGAGGTCGACCCCGTGCCGGCGGGCGACCTCGAGGATCCCGTCGGCGTCGGCGACGCCCCCGGGCAGCGGCTCGCACGGGGCCACCGCCTCGATGCCCGGGTTGCCCGGGGCGGCGATGACCGCGTCGAGGGCGGGGTCGAGCGCCAGGGCGCGGACGATGGCGTGCTCGCGGGCACCGGAGCCGATGACGAGGACCTTCACGGGCAGCCACCCTAGGGGCCGCGGGCTCCCCCGTGCACGGTCGACCGGCGCCCGAACGGAGTGCCCCGCCCCCGCTGATGACGCGGCTAGACTGGTGAGTTCCGTGTCCAGCCGATCCTGCGAGGAGACCGCGGCTCCGTGACCACGCACCACCCGGGCCAGCCCGAGGCCTCCCCCGACGTCGAGCGCGAGATCGCCGTCGAGCAGGCGCACGTCGACCGCGTCTACGCCGAGCTCGAGAAGGCGAGCGGGCGCGCCCGCGACGTCGAGGCCGACGGGATGGCCCGCGGCCGCACCGACCGCACCGGCGACGTCCGCGACGAGGAGATGACCGGGCTCTTCGAGCGCGACGCCCTCGTCTTCGCGGCCGCCCGGCGCCGCGCGGCGATCGACACCCAGTACGAGGGCCTCGTCTTCGGCCGGCTCGACCTCGGCACCGAGGACTCGACCGCCGCCCAGCGCGAGGTCCGCCACATCGGCCGCCTCGGCGTGCGCGACGACGAGTACGAGCCGCTCGTCGTCGACTGGCGCGCCCCGGCGGCCACCGCCTTCTACCGCGCGACCCCGGTCGACCCGATGGGCGTCGTGCGACGGCGGGTCCTGCGCTGCCGCGGCGCGCAGGTCGTCGGGGTCGAGGACGACCTCATGGTCCCCGAGGCGCCGGACGACATCGTGGTCGTCGGCGACGGCGCGCTGATGGCCGCCCTGACCCGCAGCCGCGGCACGCAGATGCGCGACATCGTCGCGACCATCCAGCGCCACCAGGACGAGGCCATCCGCGCCCCCTCCCGCGGCGTCACCGAGATCACCGGCGGCCCGGGCACCGGCAAGACGGTCGTCGCGCTGCACCGCGCGGCCTACCTGCTCTACGCCGAGCGCCGGCGCTTCGAGCACGGCGGCATCCTCGTCATCGGGCCGTCGTCCGCCTACACCGCGTACATCGAGCGGGTCCTGCCCTCCCTCGGCGAGGAGTCGGTGGCGCTGCGCGCGCTCGGCGACGTCGTCGACGGCGTGACGGCGGTGCGCCTCGACACCCCCGAGGTCGCGGCGGTCAAGGGCTCGCTCCGCATCCGGCAGGTGCTCGGGCGGCTCGCGTCCCGACCGCCGGTCGGGGCACCGACCACGTTCCGCGCCTTCGTCGCCGGGCACGCCGTCCGGCTCGACGAGGAGGTGCTGCGGCGCGTCCGCTCGGACGTGCTGCGCACCCACCAGCACAACCTCGGCGCCGCGGCCGCGCGGGCCGCGCTGGCCGAGGCCGCGTGGCGCTCGGTGCGCCAGGGCGAGCGCTCGGACTTCCTCGGCGCCTTCGAGGACTCGCGCTCCGTCGACCAGTTCATGTCGTCGTGGTGGCGGCCGCTCGACCCGCGCGAGCTGCTGCTGACGCTCACCGACACCGAGCACGCCTACCGGGTCGGGCGCGGCGTGCTGTCGCACGGGGACGCGGCCGCGCTCGCGGCGTCGTACCGGGAGGCGGTGGCGACCGGCGAGTGGTCGGTGGCCGACGTGCCGCTCGTCGACGACCTGCTCGCCCGCCTCGGGTCGCTGCCCGAGGTCACGCGCGAGGAGAAGGGGTTCTACGACATCGAGGAGCTCGACGACCTGTCGTCCTACGGGGTGCAGGACGTGCGGGCCGGGCTCGGGCGGGCACCGCGTGCCGACACCCGGGCGGTCCTCGCGCCGGGGGATGCCCGGGCACGCCTGATGGCCGGCCGCATCGAGCGGGCCGCGGCGTACGCGCACGTGCTCGTCGACGAGGCGCAGGACCTCTCGCCGATGCAGTGGCGGATGGTCGCGCGGCGGGGTCGGACGGCGTCGTGGACGGTCGTCGGCGACGCGGCGCAGGCGTCGTGGCCGGACCTCGCCGAGGCCGGTCGGGCCCGCGAGGAGGCCTTCGCCGGGCTCGAGCGCCGGCTGTTCCACATGGACACCAACTACCGCAACGCCCGCGAGATCTTCGACCACGCGCGCGACGTCATCCTGCCGCTCGTGCCGGACGCCGACATCCCCGACGCCGTGCGCGAGACCGGGGTGCACCCGGTCGACCGTGCGGCCCCCGAGGGGCTCGTCGACGCGGCGCGCGGCTCGGTCGAGGCGCTGCTCGGCGAGGTCGACGGCTCGATCGCCGTCATCACGCCGCGGCGCTGGGCCGAGCGGGCGTCCGTGCTCGACGGGGCCGGCGACGGGCGGGTGCAGGTCATCGACCCCCTGTCGACCAAGGGCCTGGAGTGGGACGCGACGGTCGTGCTCGACCCGGACGCCATCACCGAGGAGTCCCCCGGCGGGGTGCGCGTGCTCTACGTCGTCCTCACCCGGGCGGCGCACCGGATGCACGTCCTGCGTCCCGCCTGACGCAGCCCGCCCCCGCCGGCCCGCCCCGACATCGCCCGGCCGGGCCGATCTCGCCCGGCCGGCCCCATCTGGTCCGGCTGTGCTCACATGGCCGCGCCGCCCTCATCTCACCCCGCCGCCCTGTCCTGGCACACCGGCACGGCGAGGTCGGGTCGGCACGACGACGTCACGCCGACCCCGCACGTCCGGCCCCGGCGAGAGTGTTCTCTCCCAGCCTCCACCCGCCCGGGGACGTTTACCTGCCACTTCGCAACCATCCGGTCGCACGCCGGGAGGGAAACCTCCCGCGGTGTGAGGACGACCTGCCGTCCCGGGAGGGAGACCTCCCAGGGCGGGAGGGAAACTTCCCGAGGGGGAGGGAAACCTCCCGCGGCGGGAGGGAAACCTCCCGAGGTGCGTGGAGGCTGGGAGCACACACCATCCGGCCGGGCCGATCTCGCCCTGCCGCCCCCACCTCGTCCGGCCGCCCCGTCATGGCACACCGGCATGGCGAGGTCGGGTCGGCACGACGAGGTCACGCCGACCCCGGACGCACGACGCCCCCTCCGGCCGGGTCGGCGGGAGGGGGCGACGTGCAAGCCGACGCGGGGGTCGCTCAGTCGAGCAGAGCGTGCCGCTGGATGATCTCGTGCCGCCCGGGGCCGACGCCGATGGCCGACACACGGGCCCCGATGAGCTCCTCGACGCGCAGCACGTAGCGCTGCGCCGCCGCCGGCAGGTCCTCGAAGGTCCGGCACTCCGACAGGTCCTCCCACCACCCGTCGAGCATCTCGTACACGGGCTTCGCGTGGTGGAAGTCGCTCTGTGACACCGGCATCTCGTCGTGGCGCACGCCGTCGACCTCGTAGGCCACGCACACCGGCACCTGCTCGAAGCCGGTGAGGACGTCGAGCTTGGTGATGACGAAGTCGGTGACCCCGTTGACCCGCGTGGCGTAGCGCCCGATGACGGTGTCGACCCAGCCGCAGCGGCGCGGGCGGCCGGTCGTCGTGCCGTACTCGGCGCCCGTCTTGCGCAGCGTCTCGCCGTCGTCGTCGAACAGCTCGGTCGGGAAGGGACCCTCCCCGACGCGCGTCGTGTACGCCTTGAGGATCGCGATGACCCGCGACACCCGCGTCGGCGGGATGCCGGAGCCGGTGCACGCCCCGCCGGCGGTGGCCGACGACGAGGTGACGAACGGGTAGGTGCCGTGGTCGACGTCGAGCAGCGTGGCCTGGCCGGCCTCGAGCAGCACGTTCGCCCCGGCGTCGAGCGCCTGCTCGAGCACGAGCGCGGTGTCCGCGACCATCGGCCGCAGCCGCTCGGCGTACCCGAGCAGCTCCTCGACGACGAGGTCGACGTCGACGGCGCGGGTGTTGTAGATCTTCACGAGCACCTGGTTCTTGAACCCCAGGGCGGCCTCGACCTTCTGCCGCAGGATGCCCTCGTCGAAGAGGTCCTGCACGCGGATGCCGACGCGGTTCATCTTGTCGGCGTACGTCGGGCCGATGCCGCGCCCGGTCGTGCCGATCTTGCGCTTGCCGAGGAAGCGCTCGGTCACCTTGTCGAGCGTCCGGTTGTACGGCGCGATGACGTGGGCGTTCGACGACACGACGAGCTTCGAGGTGTCGACCCCGCGCGCCTCGAGCCCGTCGAGCTCCTGGAAGAGCACCTCGAGGTCGATGACGACCCCGTTGCCGATGACCGGGGTCACCGTCGGGGTGAGGATGCCCGAGGGCAGCAGGTGCAGCGCGTACTTCTCGCGCGTCCCGTCCTCACCGGCGATGACCACCGTGTGGCCCGCGTTGTTGCCCCCGTTGAACTTGACGACGTAGTCGACGTCGGTGCCCATGAGGTCGGTCGCCTTGCCCTTGCCCTCGTCGCCCCACTGGGCTCCGACCAGCACGATCGCCGGCATCCCGGCTCCTTCCGACACGTGGTGCGCCCGGGACGGCCGTGCCCCGGCGCGGAGAAGGCCCCTCGCGGATCGCGCCGGGGCCTCGTCCACCCCACCCTACCGCGACCGGGCGCCGACCCGGTCAGCGGCGCCGCGCCGCGAGCACCCAGCCCAGCTGGAAGCGGGAGTCGACCCCGTTGACGGCCATGAGCCGCGAGACCCGACGGCGCACCGTCCGCAGGCTCACCCCGAGGTGACGGGCGATCGCCTCGTCCTTGATGCCCAGGCCCAGGAGCTCGACGAGCCGGGGGTCGTCGTCGCCCGCCCCCTCCCCGCCGCGGGGCACCGGCGCCGCGTAGCGCCAGGCGAGGTCGAAGTAGTCGGTGTAGAGGCGCACGACGAGCGGGTCGCGCAGCAGCACGTACGCCGACCCCGGGTCGTCCCAGCCGCCGAGGGCCACGACCGCGGACTCCCCGAACACGGCGAACTCCGTCGAGGTCGCGGGCAGCATCCGCTGGTCCTCGCCGGCCTCGGCCCACACCCCGAGCCAGCGCTGCCCGGCGAGGGTGGTCAGCACGTCGGCGGGGTAGATCGCCCGCTGCGCGTCACCCCGCTCGATGCGCTCGCGGTTGGCCCGCACGGTGGAGTCGTCGAGCGCCGGCCCCCGCTCGACCGTGAGGACGAAGTTGCGCACCATCCCGCGGCTCTCGCGCAGGAGGTGGTTGACGACCGCCGGCGAGACCGACCCCGCGAGCGGCTCGGTGCGCAGGTCGAGGGCCCCGAGGGTGCGGGAGGTCACCTCGGCGAGCAGCCCGGCCGCCTCGTCGAGCTCGCGCTGGCGCGACTCCGTCCGTTCCCGCTCGCGGCGCACGTGCTCCTCGAGCAGCAGCATGACCCTGCCGTCCTCGTGGTCCACCATCGTGCCCCCCGGTCACTCCGCGCACACCCCTGCACGCCCCTGGCGTGGCCGTTACCGGCCAGTGGCCGCCTAGTGTCGCACGTCACAGGAGGGGGCGGGCACGATGGACGGACGCAGCCGAGGACGCAGGGGACCACCGGGCGACGCGCGTTCCGTGCGAGAGCGGAGCGAGAGGCACCCGGTGGTGCGGATCGGCGGCGGGCAGGGCCCGGATGTCGACGACAGCCGGGCCCTCGCCCGGTCCCGACGCCCGGGGATGCCGCCCGCCGGGCCCCGCCTACAGGCCGAGCTCGCGGGCCCCGGTCGCGCTCGCCGCGCGGAGGAACTCGGCGCACCGGTGGCGCTCCTCCTCCTCGCCGATCGCGTCGGCGGCCTTGGCCAGCGCGGCGAGCGCGCGCAGGAAGCCGCGGTTGGGCTCGTGCTCCCACGGCACCGGCCCCTGCCCGCGCCACCCGCTGCGGCGCAGGGCGTCGAGGCCGCGGTGGTAGCCGGTGCGGGCGTACGCGTAGGCCTCGACGGGCCGGTCGTCGGCGAGGGCGTCCTCGGCGAGCACCGCCCACGCGAGGGAGGAGGCGGGCTGGGCGGCCGCGACCTGGTCGGCGGCGACCCCGTCGGCCAGCGGGCGGGCCGCCGGGTCGTCGGGCAGGTGCGTGGGCGGGATGCCGAGGAGGTCGCTGGTGCTCATGGCCCCACGCTAGCCGCCCCGGCCCCCACGACATCCGGGCCCGCCCCCACCCGTCGGAGGGACCCCACCCCCACCCGTCGAGGGAACAGGACACGCCGCCCGGACGAGGGTCCGGACGGCGTGTCCTGTTCGCTCGACGGGGTGGACGGGGTCCGCCCGTCCGCCCCGTCGAGCGAGGGGGCTCGGCGTGATCGGGCTCAGCCCTGGTGGGTCCCGGCGGAACGCAGGTTCTGGCAGGCCTCGACGACGCGCTGCGCCATCCCGGCCTCGGCCTCCTTGCCCCACGCGCGCGGGTCGTACTGCTTCTTGTTGCCGACCTCGCCGTCGATCTTGAGGACGCCGCTGTAGTTCTTGAGCATCCAGTCGGCCACCGGGCGGGTGTACGCGTACTGGGTGTCGGTGTCGACGTTCATCTTGACGACGCCGTAGTCGACCGCGTCCGAGATCTCCTGCGGGAGGGAGCCCGAGCCGCCGTGGAAGACGAGGTGGAAGGGCTTGCTGTCGGCGGCGAGCCCGAGCTCGGCGGCGGCGGCCTCCTGGGCGGCCTGGAGGACCTCGGGGCGCAGCTTGACGTTGCCCGGCTTGTAGACGCCGTGCACGTTCCCGAAGGTCAGCGCGGTCATGTAGTAGCCGTTCTCGCCGGAGCCGAGCGCGCGCACGGTCGCGACCGCGTCGTCCGGGGTGGAGTACAGCTTGTCGTTGATGGCGTTCTCGACGCCGTCCTCCTCGCCACCGACGACGCCGACCTCGATCTCGAGGATGACCCGCGCGGCCTTGCACTGCGCGAGGAGGTCCTCGGCGATGCGCAGGTTCTCGTCGAGCGGCACGGCGGAGCCGTCCCACATGTGCGACTGGAAGATCGGCAGGCCGCCGGCCTTGACGCGCTCGGCCGACGCGGCGAGCAGCGGGCGCACGAAGGTGTCGAGCTTGTCCTTGGGGCAGTGGTCGGTGTGGAGCGCGATGTTGACGGAGTAGTTCTTCGCGACCTCCTCGGCGTAGGCGGCGAGCGCCTTCGCGCCGGTGACCATGTCCTTGACCGTCGAGCCGGACGCGTACTCGCCGCCACCGGTGGAGACCTGGATGATGCCGTCGGAGCCCGCCTCCGCGAAGCCGCGGATGGCGGCCGTGATCGTCGAGCTCGACGTGATGTTGATGGCCGGGTAGGCGAACGAGCCGTTCTTGGCCCGGTCGAGCATGTCGGCGTAGACCTCGGGCGTTGCGATGGGCACGGTGTTCTCCTCGTGACGTGGTGGTGGCCCTACGCCCCCGATCCTTCCACCATCCGCCGTGCGCCGCGCGGGCCTGTCCGTACCTGCGGGTAGGTGGGCGGCCCGGCGCCCGGGGACGACGAACGGGGCGGCACCTGTGCGGTGTCGCCCCGTCGAACGGTCGCCCCCGGTCCCTGCACCGGAGCCGCCCGCCAGCAGGCCTGAGGCCCTCTGTCGTTGGGTGGAACCCCCTGCGGTTTCCGTCCCTGCGTGGGCCCAGTGTGCGCCGTTCCGCAGCCGTTGTCCACGCCTTCGTCGAGGATTCGTCATTCCGGGCGCGGAATCCGCACATCCGTGGGACGGGTGGTGCGCACGGGGTCCGCGGGGCGTCGGAGGCACCTCCGGACCGACCCTTGCGCGCTTCTTGACCGAATCTTCGTCAAACCGGGGCCCCGTCCGGTCGATGCGTCGGGTGACAGATCCCGGCACCCCGCCGGGACGACCACGCACGGAGGTGGGTCGTGGACGACGGGATGGACGAGATCATCCATGAGTTCCTCGTGGAGTCCCACGAGAACCTGGACCAGATCGACGTGGACCTGGTGGCCCTCGAGAAGGACCCCGAGGCCCGCGACCGGCTCGCGCGCGTCTTCCGGGCGGTGCACACGATCAAGGGCACCTCGGGCTTCCTCGGCCTGCCCGTGCTCGAGCACGTCGCGCACGCCGGCGAGACCCTCCTCGCCTCGCTGCGCGACGGCGACCTGTCCCTGACGACCGACCGCGCGAGCCTCCTGCTCGCGACCGTCGACGCCATCCGCGACGTGCTCGCCTCCGTCGAGGCGGGGCACGGCGAGGGAGGCAGCGACTTCTCCGAGCTCGTCGAGGCGCTGCACCAGTCGGTGCTCGACGACACCCCCCTGACCCTCCCCGGCCACGCCGGGGACGGGGTCCCGGGGGCCGGCCAGGCTCTCCCCCCCGCCGGCCACGCCCCCGAGACCGCCGGTGCCGTCGCCACACCCCCCTCCTCGGCGACGGCGCCGGCACCTCCCCCCGCAGCGGCGCCCGCGCCCCCCCCGGCGCCCACCCCGGCGCTCGCCCCCGCGGCGCCTGCCCCCGCGGCGCCTGCCCCCGTCGCCGTCGTCGAGGACGACCGCGACACCGGCGGCCGGCGCGGCGCGGCCGAGTCCTCGGTGCGCGTCGACGTCGCCGTCCTCGACTCGCTCATGCGTCTCGTCGGCGAGCTCGTCCTCACCCGCAACCAGCTCTCCGCCCACGACGGCGCCCCCGGCGCCGGTGTCCAGGGCCGCTCCGCGGCGGCGGCCACCGAGGACGGCCGCATCGCGATGGGCTCGATGATGCAGCGCCTCAACGTCGTGACGAGCGACCTCCAGGACGCCGTCATGAAGGCCCGGATGCAGCCCGTCGACACCGTGTGGGCCAAGTTCCCCCGCGTCGTGCGCGACCTGGCCACGGCCTGCCGCAAGGAGGTCGCCCTGACGATGCTCGGCCGCGAGACCGAGCTCGACCGCGGTCTCGTCGAGGCCATCCGCGACCCCCTGACCCACCTCGTCCGCAACGCCGTCGACCACGGCATCGAGACGCCGGAGGTCCGCACGATGGCGGGCAAGCCGGCCACCGGCACCCTCGTCCTGCGCGCCTCGCACGAGTCGGGCCGCGTCGTCATCGAGCTCGAGGACGACGGCGCCGGCATGGACCCGGACGTCATCCTCGCCAAGGCCCTCGAGCGCGGCATCGTCTCGCCCGCGCAGGCCGCCGCGATGGCGCCGCACGAGGCCTACGCCCTCGTCTTCCGTCCCGGTTTCTCGACCGCCGCGGCCGTCACCAACGTCTCCGGGCGCGGGGTCGGGATGGACGTCGTCAAGACCAACATCGAGGCCATCGGCGGCACCGTCGAGCTCACCTCGGCCGTCGGGCGCGGCACGACCTGCCGCCTCACCCTCCCGCTCACCCTCGCCATCGTCCCCGCGCTCATCGTCGTCGTCGGCGAGCAGCGCTACGCCGTGCCGCAGACCCTCGTGCGCGAGCTCGTCGTCGTCCACGACGGCGGGCACGTCGTCGAGAACGTCGCCGGCGTCCAGGTCCTGCGCCTGCGCGAGCGCCTCCTCACCCTCGTCGACGGCCGCACCGTGCTCGAGGGCCCCGCGGGCCCGCCCGGTGCGATCGTCGTCCTCGACGTCGACGGCAAGGTCTTCGGGCTCGTCGTCGACGAGGTCCGCGACACCGAGGAGATCGTCGTCTCCTCGCTCGGCGAGCACCTCGCCGGGACCGAGGTCTTCTCGGGCGGGACGATCCTGGGCGACGGGGCCGTCGCCCTCATCCTCGACGGGGCCGGCCTGGCCTCGCTCGCCCTGACCGGCGAGCTGCGCGAGGAGCTGCGCGACACCGGGGCCGGCGTCCTCACGAACACCCACGAGGGCGCCCGCCGCCTCGTCGTCGTGCGCGCCGACGGCGAGCGCAACATCGCGATCCCGCTCGACGTCGTCACCCGGCTCGAGGACCTCGACGACGAGAGCGTCGAGCGCCTCGGCGAGGGCTGGGCCGCCCGGTACCGCGGCGGCATCATGCCGCTCGTCGAGGTCTCCGCCCTCGTCAGCGGCCTGCGCGTCGCCGGCCGCGGCTCGCGCGGCACGACCCACGGGGACGGCCGCCGCTCGGTCGTCGTCGTCCACCACGGCGAGCACCCCGTCGGCCTCGTCGTCGACGCGATCCTCGACATCAACGTCGAGGACGGCGACGTCGCCGCCCAGGAGGGCCGGCGCGGACCCGGGGTCGTCGGCGGCGCCGTCGTCGGTGGCCGGCTCGTCGAGATCCTCGACCTCGACGCGGCCGTCCGGGCCGCCGGCACGGCCCTCGCCACCCCCGTCCACCTCGAGGAGGTCCCGGCGTGAGCGCCTCCACCTACGTCACCTTCAGCCTGGGCGAGCACCTCGTCGGCCTCCCGGTCGAGCGGGTCCAGGAGGTCCTCGGCGCCCTGCCGATGACCCCCGTCCCGCGCGCGGACCGCCGCGTCGCCGGCCTGCTCAACCTCCGCGGCCAGGTCGTCACCGGGCTGGACCTGCGGGCCCGCTTCGCGCTGCCCCCGGCGCAGGAGGACGAGAGCGCCGGCACCGTCGTCGTGCGGACGCCGGGCGGCCCCGTCGCCCTCGTCGTCGACCGGATCGGCGACGTCATCCAGGTCGACGGGATGCAACCGCCGCCGGCCACGCTGACCGGCCCGATCCGCGACCTCGTCCGCGGGGCCTACGTCCTCGCCGACTCCCTCCTGCTCGACGTCCGCCTCGACGCTGTCCTCGCCCTCGACCGATGACCGCCACCCAGCCCACCGCGCTCCGGCACCGCCCGGGCACGACCACCCGCCCGCTCCCCGGAGGACACGCCATGTCATCCCGCTCCTTCCCACCCGTCGCCTGGTTCTCGAACCTGCGACTCACCACGAAGATGCTCGTCACCCTCGGCTCGTTCCTCGTGGCCTCCGCCTTCGTCGCGACCGTGGCCATCGGCGGGCTCGGGGCGGCCTCCGCCGCCGCCGCCGGGATCCGCGTGGACGGTGTCCTCGCCACGGTCGCCCTCGGTCGGGTCCACCAGGAGGAGATCAAGTCCCGCCTGCGCCTCACCGAGCTCGCGCTCACCGCGCCCGGTTCGGCCGCGCAGAAGTCGGCCTCCGACGCGCTCGCCGAGACCGACGCCGACCTCACTCGGTGGCGCGCCGAGTACCAGAAGCTCGAGGAGGCCGGTGGCGACGCCGGGAGCACGGGCTGGCGGGACTTCACCGCGAAGTGGGACGCGTTCACGAGCCTGCGCGACACCACGCTCGTCCCCGCCCTGCAGCGCGGTGACGTCGACACCTTCCGCACGCTCATGGCCTCGCAGGGCCAGCCGCTCATCTCGGCCGCGGCCGACGCGCTCGACGCGGAGGAGGCCACCCGGCTCGCGACCGCGAAGCGCGAGGTCGACGCCACCCAGGAGCAGAGCTCCGGCACGGGCCGCACCATCTGGGTCGTGCTCCTGGCCGGCGGGCTCCTCTCCGCCGCCCTGGGCTTCGGGATGATGCGCTCCGTCGGCCGGTCGGTCCGTTCCGTCTCGCGCGGCCTCGAGGCCCTGCGCGACGGTGACCTCACCGTCCGGGCCGAGGTGCTGAGCGGCGACGACCTCGGCGTCATGGCCACCACCTACAACGAGGCCGCGGCCGGTGTCCGGACGATGATCACCGAGATCGCCCGCAACGCCAGCGCGCTCAGCCACGCCTCCTCGACGATGGCGACGGTGACCCAGGGCATGGCCAAGGGCGCCGACAGCAAGGCGAAGACCTCCCGGGACACCGCCGCCGCGGCCCACCAGGTGAGCGCCAACGTCCAGACGGTCGCCGCGGCGACCGAGCAGATGGCCGCCTCGGTGGGCGAGATCGCCCACTCCGCGAACGCCGCCGCCCGCGTCGGCCAGGAGGCGGTCGCCCTCGCGGCGCAGACCAGCCAGACCGTCGCGAGCCTCGGCGAGTCCTCGACCCAGATCGGCACGGTCGTCGAGACGATCGAGAAGATCGCCGAGCAGACGAACATGCTCGCGCTCAACGCCACGATCGAGGCCGCCCGGGCCGGCGAGCACGGCCGCGGGTTCGCGGTCGTCGCCAACGAGGTCAAGGAGCTCGCCCGCGAGACACGCCGCGCGACCGCCGAGATCCAGGTCCGCGTCTCCTCCATCCAGTCCGACGCCGAGGCCGCCGTCGCGGCGATCAGCCGGATCGACGGGGTCGTCGCCCAGATCAACGACCACCAGACGACGATCGCCTCCGCCGTGGAGGAACAGACGGCCACGACCTCGGAGATGTCGCGCAACGTCGCCGACGCCGCGACCGGGACCGGCAGCATCGCCACGAGCATCGCCGACGACGCCGAGGCCCAGTCCCGCGCCGCCGACGGTGTCGCCACCGTGCGGAGCACCGCGAGCGAGGTCGAGTCCATCTCGATGACGCTCCGCGCCGCCGTCGACCGGTTCGCCGTCTGATGCGCGCGCTCGTCGTCGACGACAGCCGCACGATGCGGACGCTGCTCTCGCGCATCCTCGTCGGGATGGGGTTCGAGGTGAGCCAGGCCGGTGACGGCCAGGAGGCCCTCGACGTCGTCGCCGCCGCGGACGCCGCGGGGACGCTGCCGGACGTGTGCCTCATCGACTGGAACATGCCGGTGATGACCGGGCTCGAGTTCGTCGTCGCGGTCCGGGCCAACCCGGCCTGGCGCGACATCAACCTCATGATGGTGACGACCGAGTCCGAGCACGGGCAGATCGTCCGGGCCCTGGCGGCCGGGGCCCACGAGTACCTCATCAAGCCCTTCCCGCCGGAGGCGATCGAGGAGAAGCTCCAGCTCCTCGGCCTCGTGCCCGTGTCATGACCATCCGTGTCGTCCACGTGGACGACTCCCCCACCGTCCGGCGGATCGTCGGCGAGGCGCTGCGCGCCCTGCCCGGCATCGAGCTCGGCGGCCAGGCGGTCAACGGTCGCGAGGGGCTCGCGCTCATCGACGAGGTGCGCCCGGACGCGGTGGTCCTCGACATCGAGATGCCCGTCATGGACGGCATCGAGACGATGCGGGCGCTGCACCGCAGCCACCCGACCCTGCCGGTCATCATGTTCTCGACGCTCACCGAGCGCGGCGCCCGGGCGACCTTCGACGCCCTCGCCGCCGGGGCGCGCGACTACGTGACCAAGCCGAGCAGCGCCGGCGGCCTCCTGGAGTCGGTCGCGACGATCCGTCGCGAGCTCGGGGAGCGCCTCGTCGCCCTCTGCCCCCCGAAGCCGGCCATCCCGGCCGTCCCCGCCGCCCGCGTCCGGGCCCTCGCCGAGCACCCGGCCCGGGGGCGCCAGGCCCCGACCCCGATCGCCCCCGGCTCGCTCCTCACCGAGCACGCCCAGCGCATCGACGTCCTCGCCATCGGCTCCTCGACCGGGGGCCCGGAGGCCCTCGCGGTCGTCCTCGACGGTCTCCCCCGCAACCTCCCCGTGCCCGTCCTCGTCGTCCAGCACATGCCGCCGGTCTTCACCCGGCTGCTCGCCGAGCGCCTCGACCGGTCCGGCGCCCTGCGCGTCGTCGAGGCCACCGACGGCGAGCGGCTGCGGCCGGGGGTCGTCCACATCGCCCCGGGCGACCGCCACCTCACGGTCGTCGGCTCCGCCGGCGCCGCGTCCGTCGCCCTGTCCGACGGCGAGAAGGAGAACCACTGCCGCCCCGCGGTCGACGTGCTCTTCCGCTCGCTGGCCCGGGTCTACGGTTCGCGCACCCTGGCCGTCGTCCTCACCGGGATGGGCGCCGACGGCGCCGCGTCCGCGGGGGACGTCGTGCGCGCCGGCGGCGTCGTCTACGCCCAGGACGAGGCGACCTCCGTCGTCTGGGGGATGCCGGGGCAGGTCGTCGCCCAGGGCCACGCCTCGCGCGTCCTCCCCCTCGGTGCCATCGCCCACACCATCGCCGGCCGCCTCGCCGTCGGCCGGTCCACCCAGGGAGGTGCGGCATGACCGCACTCGACACCGCCGACTTCGACCTCTTCGCCCGGATCGTCATGCAGGACAGCGCGATCGTGCTCGAACGGGGCAAGGAGTACCTCGTGAGCGCCCGGCTGACCCCGGTCGCGACGAAGGCCGGCCTGCCCAACCTCGCCGCGCTCGCCAGCCGCCTGCGCTCGCGCCCCACCGACCCGATCCGCTCCAGCGTCGTCGAGGCGATGACGACGAACGAGACGTCGTTCTTCCGCGACATCCACCCGTTCGACGCCCTCGGCCGGATCGTCATCCCCGAGATCACCTCGACGCCGCGCCCGGACCGGGCCCTCAACATCTGGGCGGCCGCGTGCAGCTCCGGGCAGGAGCCCTACTCGCTCGGCATGACCGCGCTGGAGACGCTGCCGGTCGGCTGGCAGGCCCGCATCACCGCCACCGACCTCTCGCCGCAGATGGTCGAGCGGACCCGGGCCGGGCGCTTCAGCCAGCTCGAGGTCGGTCGCGGCCTGTCGGCGCCCCGGCTCGTCCAGCACTTCCAGCGGGTCGGGACCGAGTGGGAGGCCTCCCCCCAGCTGCGCTCGATGATCCTCGCGCGCACGCTCAACCTCGCGGCGCCGCTCCCGCTGCTGCCCCGCTTCGACGTCGTGTTCCTGCGCAACGTGCTCATCTACTTCGACGTCGCCACGAAGGCCGCCGTGCTCGGGGCCATCCGTGGTGTCCTCCGGCCCGGGGGCTACCTGTTCCTCGGCGCCGCCGAGACGACCCTCGGGCTGGACGCCGGGTTCGAGCGCAAGGCGCTCGGCCGGGCCATGGCCTACCAGCTCACCCAGAGAGGCGGTCCCCGATGACCGACGCCAGCCCCATCGAGGCCGAGTACCTCGACAGCATCGTCTCGACCGTGTGGGAGTCGCTCTTCGGCGAGCCCACGGTCGCGACCCCGGCCACGCCGGCGCCCCCCGACTCGGTCCGGGCGCGGGTCGACATCCACGGCACGTGGAGCGGCTCGGTCGTCGTCAGCTGCACGCGCGACGTCGCGTCCGACCTGACCCGCGACCTCCTGGCCCTGCCCGCGGGCCTGCCGCCGGACGCCGACGAGGTGCGTGACGCGCTCGGCGAGATCGCCAACATCGTCGCCGGCAACGTCAAGTCCCTCCTGCCCGACCACGCGACGCTCGGCCTGCCCGAGGTCCACCAGGACGGCTCCGCCGAGCCGTCCGGACCGGACACCGTCGCCGCCACCTACCTCGCGACCGCCGGCAACCTGCGCGTCGCCGTCACCCCCCTGGAGGCCACCCGATGAGGATCCTCGTCGTCGACGACTCCCGCGTCATGCGCCAGATCGTCACCCGCACCCTGCGCCAGGCCGGCCACGGCGGGCACGAGATCGTCGAGGCCGAGAACGGCCGCGCCGGGCTGGAGGTCGTCGCGTCCCACCGCCCCGACCTCGTCCTGTCCGACTGGAACATGCCGGAGATGTCGGGCATCGAGTTCCTCGAGGCGCTGCGCGCGGCCGGGGACGCGACGCCGTTCGGCTTCATCACCTCCGAGGGCTCCTCGCTCATGCGGGTCCAGGCCCTCCAGGCCGGGGCGCTCTTCCTCATCGGCAAGCCCTTCACGGCCGAGTCCTTCGCCCTGCACCTCGACCCCGTCCTCGGGCGCGGCGTGCACGCCCCCGTCGCGACCGTCAAGGTCGAGGAGCGGGTCGCCGGCCACACCGGGCTGCCCGAGCGCAAGGAGTCGCGCGACCTGCTCGAGCGGCTGCTCGGGCGCGACTGCGCGGTCGACTCCGCCGTCGGCGCCCCGGCCCCCGGCGACGGCCGGACGACGACCGCCGAGCTCGTCGGCGACGACGGCCACCTGGCCGCGCTGTTCGTCGCCGACCACGAGCTGGTCGTCCGCCTGGGCGCGTGCCTCTCCCTCACCCCCGCCCCCGCGGCCGAGGGGCTGGTCAAGGACGGCGAGACGACGCCGCCCGTCGAGTCCGCGTTCTCGGAGGCGCTCAACGTCTTCTCCTCCCTCTTCAACGGTGGCGGCGGCCCCCACGTCCGGCTCGGCCGGGTGTGGTTCGGCCGCTCGACGCCCCCGGCGGAGGTGCTCGCCCCGATGGCGGGCTCGCTGACCCGCGACGACATGGTCGTCACGGTCTCGGGGTACGGGGCCGGCCGGCTCTCGGTCGTGCTCCCGGCCACGGCCGTCGCGACGAGCGGCGCTGCCTGACGCTCGTCCACCCCGACGCAGGCCCGTCGGGACCGGGGCACCCTCCGCGGCGTGGGTAGCGGTGCTCAGGTCCCGGCGGGTCCTCGCGCGTCACGCTGGGGTCGTGCCGACCACGACCGCGCGCGACATCGCCGCCGCCACCCCCGCCTCCCGCCATCGCGTCGTCGACCTGCTGCGCGTCGCCGCCCTCACCGTCGTCGTCCTCGGGCACTGGCTGATGGCGGCCGTCGTCGTGCGCGACGGCCGGCTCGTCACCGGGGCGGTGCTCGACCTCGCCCCGTGGACGCACCCGCTGACGTGGGTCTTCCAGGTGATGCCGGTGTTCTTCCTCGTCGGCGGCTACGCGAACGCGCTGTCCTGGAGGCGGTCCCGTGCGCGCGGGGCCGGGGCGCCGGAGTGGCTCCGGGGGCGCCTGCGCCGGCTGCTCGTGCCCGTCGTGCCGCTGCTCCTCACGTGGGTGGTCCTGCTCGTCGTCGCCGACCTCGCCGGGGCCGACCGGGCCGCGCTGCGCACCGCGTCGCAGGTCGCGCTCGTCCCGACGTGGTTCCTCGCGGCGTACGTCGTCGTCTGCTCGCTGGCCCCGCTGACCCTGCGCCTCTGGGAGCGGTGGGGCTGGGCGTCGGTCGTCGTCGGGCTGGCCGTCGGGGGCCTCGTCGACCTCGTGAGCCTGACGACCGACCTGTGGTGGGTCGGCTTCGCCAACTACGTGCTCGTCTGGGGCGCGGTCCACCAGCTCGGGTACGCCTGGTTCGACGGGCGGCTCGCGGGCACCGGCCGGCGGCTGGCCCTCGCGGCGGTCGGGGGCGTCGGCCTCGTGGCCCTCGTCGCGCTCGGCCCGTACCCGGTCTCGATGATCGGCCTCGACACCGCCGTCGTGAACAACAGCTACCCGACGCGCGTGACGCTCGGGTTCCTCGGGCTGCTGCAGGCCGGGCTCGTCCTGGCCGTCGAGCCCCTCCTCGCCCGGTGGATGGCGCGCGAGCGCCCGTGGGCCGCCACCGTGCGGCTCGGCAGCCGGATGATGAGCGTCTACCTGTGGCACCTCACGGTCATGGCCCTCGTCGTCGCGGGGTCGCTGCTCCTGGGCGGGTTCGGCCTCGGGGCCGAGCCGCTGTCGACGGGGTGGTGGCTGGGTCGGCCGCTCTGGTGGGCGGTGCTGACGGTCCTGACGCTCGGGGTGGTCGCGGTCGTCGGGCGGTTCGAGTCCGTGCGGCCGGTCGCCGGCCCGGTCGATGCGTGGCGCCCCCTGCTCGCGACCGCCCTGGGCTGCGGCGGTCTCGGGCTGATGGCGGCGCAGGGCCTCGTGGCCCGCGACGGCCTGCGGTGGTGGTGGGCGCTGCTCCCGGTCGCCGGGGTCGCGCTCCTGCGCGGCCGGCGGGACGGGTCATCCGGCGGCGAGGGACTGCCGGCGGGCCAGCAGGTGGGCGCGCTCGACGTCGTTGCCGCACAGCCGGATCGCCTCGTCGAAGGCGGCGACGGCGGCGGGGTCGTCGGCACGGGCCAGGAGCTCGGCGCGGACCGCCGCGAGCCGGTGGCTCGCCGGGAGGGCCTCGTCGAGACCGTCGAGCGCGGCGAGGCCGGCGGCGGGGCCGTCGCGCTCGGCCAGGGCCACGGCAGCGGCCAGTCGGGCGCTCGGTGACGGGTTGACCTGCAGCAGAGCCGCGTACGCGTCGCAGATGCGGTCCCAGCGGGTCTCGTCGGCGCTCGGCGCGAGGGCGTGCTCGGCGGCGACGAGCGCCTGGAGCCGGTAGGACTCCACGAGCGGGTCCCCCGACGGCACCACCCCGGCGAGCAGCGCGACGGCCTCGGCGACCTCGTCGTGGTGCCAGCGGCCACGGTCCTGGTCGGGCAGGAGCACGAGCGAGCCGTCCGGCCCGACCCGGGCGTCGCGCCGCGAGTGCTGGAGCAGGACGAGGGCGAGGAGCGCCCGCAGCACCGGCTCCTGCGGCACGAGGGCGTGCGTCACCCGCACGAGCCGGACCGCCTCCCCGGCGAGGTCCGCGCGCAGCAGGTCCGGGCCCGAGCCGGGCGCGTACCCGGCGGTGAACGCGAGGTAGGCGACCTGGGCGACGACCCGCAGCCGGCCCGGGAGCTCGGCCCGCCCGGGCACGGCGTAGGGGATGCCGGCCGCGACGATCTTCTTCTTGCCGCGGGTGATCCGCGCGGCCATCGTCGGCTCCGGCACGAGGAAGAGGCGGGCGATGTCGGCCGTCGTCACGCCGACGACGAGCCGCAGCGCGAGCGCGCTCGCGACCTCCGGCCCGAGCGCCGGGTGGCAGCACAGGAGGACGAGCCGGAGCCGGTCGTCCTCGACGAGACCTCCGGGGTCGACCATGGCCCCTCCTCCTGCCGGCCGCTCCGCCTCGACGACGAGCAGCGGCTCCTTGCGCGCGGCCATCGCCTCGCCGCGCAGCCGGTCGATGACCCGTCGGCGGGCCGCCGTGAGCAGCCAGGCGGCCGGCCGGTCCGGGGCGCCGTCGGCCGGCCAGCGGCGGGCGGCCGACTCGACGGCGTCCCCGAGGGCGTCCTCGACGAGGTCGAGGCGGCGGAACTGGCCGAGCAGGAGCGCGACGAGCCGCCCCCACTCGTCCCGGACCGTCGCCGCGAGGACCTCGTCGGCCGTCACAGCGGGGCGTGGTCGGGGATCTCGACGACGGGGCGGATCTCGACCGTGTAGGTGCTCGGCAGCAGCCGCGCGGCCGCGATCACCGCGTCGAGGTCGGGCAGCTCGACGTCGTAGTAGCCGCCGACCTGCTCGGTCAGCTCGACGAACGGGCCGTCGGTGACGGTGCGCGCGGCGCCCGCACCGGGGCCGAGCGTCGTCGCGGTGTCGGCGTCGGCCAGCGGGGCGCCCGAGATGCGTCGGCCGTGCTCGTCGACGTACCGCTCGAAGGCGTGGTGCGCGTCGGAGTACCCCCGCTGCACCTCAGGCGAGGCCTCGGACCACACGGCGGGCTCGTAGGCGACGAGGACGACGTAGCGGGTCACGACGCACCGCCGTGGTCGTGCTCGCCGTCCTCGACGAGGTCCCGGAACTCGAGGTGCTCACCGCGGGCGGCGAACTCGGTGCACAGGCGCACGAGGTCGGCGCGGTCGTCGGTCTCGAGGAGGTAGAAGCCGACGACCTGCTCGGCCGACTCCGTGAACGGCCCGTCGGTGACGAGCACCCCGCCGGCGTCGTCCGGCCGCATCGACAACGCCCGCTCCGACGGCGTGAGCGGCGAGACCGCGAGGATGCGGTGGCCGCCGGCCGCGAGGTCGCGGTGGAACCGCTCGTGCGAGCGCATCCCCTTCTCGTGCTCCTCGGCCGGCAGCTGCGCCCACTCCGCCTCGGGCGCGGGCAGGAGGACCAGGTGGCGGCTCACGCGGGCCGGTCCTGCGGCTGCACGGTGCGGCGCACCTCGACGGTGTCGCCGAGCGCGGCGATGATGCGGCAGCAGTCCACGAGGTCGTCGAGGTCGTCGGACTCGACCTGGTAGAAGCCGCCGACCTGCTCGGCGGTCTCGGTGAACGGGCCGTCGGTCACAGGCCCCCCGCCCCCGGGGACGCGCTTGGCCTCGCTCGTGGCGTGCAGCTCGGCGCCGCCGGTGATGCGGTGGCCGCGGCGGTGCAGCTCCTCGGCGAAGCGGGTGTACTCGGCGTAGCCGGCGGTGCGCTGCTCGGGGTCCATGGTGGTCCACCAGCGGTCGGCGTCACCGACGATGAGGACGACGTACTCGGGCATCCGGGTCTCCTGGGATCAGGGGCCGCCGTGGTGCGGCCTCACCCCGATGACGCACGGGGCCGGGCGACCTCGACAGGTCTACCGGACTTTCTCGCTCCGCGCGCCGGATGCCGCGCCGTCGCTCCTCAGGCGAGGGCGCCGGCGAGCAGCCGGAGGGTCTCCTCGCGGGCCGGGGCCCGGTCGGCCGGCGTCCCGGCGACGGCGCCCGCGACCGGGTGGACCATCACCTCGTCGACCCCGAAGGTCTGCGCCAGCTCGCGCACCTGCGCGGCGGCCTCGTCCGGCGCACCGACGACCCAGCGGCCGACCATCTCGGCGGCCAGCGCCTCGTGGGCGGCGGGGACCTCCACGGCCTCGGCCTCCTCGACGAGCAGCTGGGCCGCGAGGCGCTGCCCGGTGCGCAGCGCGACCATCGAGCGGACGTTGGGCAGCGCGAGGCGCTGCGCCTCCTGCGTGGTCGACGCGACGACGACGTTGACCGTCAGCAGCGTCCGCGGCTCGGGGTGGGCCTCGGAGGGCTGGTACTGCGAGCGGTAGAGGGCGAGCGCCTCGGCCGTGCCGCGGCCCGAGAAGTGGTGGGCGAAGACGTAGGGCAGGCCGCGCGAGGCGGCGAGGCGGGCCGAGAAGTCGGAGGAGCCGAGGAGCCACACGGTCGGGACCGAGGTGGCGCGCGGGGTCGCCCTGAGGACGTGGTCGCCGCCGGCCAGGCGCAGGCCGACGCCGTCGGGCGACATCATCGCGAGGACGGTGTCGACGTGGTCGGGGAAGCGCTCGGCGGCATCGGCCTCGACGCCGCCCCCACCGCTGCGCAGCGCCCACGCGGTGACCGGGTCGGTGCCCGGGGCACGGCCGAGGCCGAGGTCGACGCGGCCCGGGAAGGCGGCCTCGAGCAGCGCGAACTGCTCGGCGACGACGAGCGGGGCGTGGTTGGGCAGCATGACGCCGCCCGAGCCGACCCGGATGCGCTCGGTGGCGGCGGCGACCATCGCGGCGAGGACCGGCGGGTTGGTCGCGGCGACGGCCGGCATGTTGTGGTGCTCGGCCAGCCAGTAGCGGAGGTAGCCGTGCTCGTCGGCGACCCGGGCGAGGGAGCGGGTGGCGGCGAGCGCGTCGGCGGTGCTCTGGTCGGAGCGGACCGGCGCGAGGTCGAGGACGGAGAGCGTGGGGGTGGTCACCGAGGAGTCAGCGACCTCCGGCCCGGCACTATTCCGTCGGGCCCGCCGCCCGCCCGTGCCCAAACTGACGAAAGTGACGATTGATGCACACCCCGACCCCCGGCGCCGTGCACGAACTGACGAAAGCGACGATTGATGCACACCGCGACCTTCGACTGCGTGCACGAACTGACGAAAGCGACGATTTCTGCACACCGGCCGGCGGGCTACGCCGGCGGGCCGGGGGTCGGGTGCTGGTCGAAGACGTGCCGGCGCACCCAGGCGTGCATCGCGACGGCCGCGGCGGCGCCGGCGTTGACCGACCGGGTCGAGCCGAACTGGGCGATGTGCAGGACGACGTCGCACACCTGCTGCATCTCCTGCGTCAGGCCGGACCCCTCCTGGCCGAGCACGAGGACGCAGGCCCGCGGCAGGTCGTAGGTCTCGAGCGGCACCGACCCGGGCACGTTGTCGACGCCGACGAGCGGCAGCGGCGCCCCGCCCTCCCCCGCGGTCGCCGCCCACGCCGCGAGCGCCGCGGCGTCGGGGTGGTGCACCTCGTGCTGGTAGCGGTCGGTGACCATCGCCCCGCGCCGGTTCCAGCGGCGCTTGCCGACGACGTGGAAGGCCGCGACGTTCGTGGCGTTCGCGGTGCGCACGACCGAGCCGATGTTCAGGTCGTGCCGCCAGTTCTCGATGGCCACGTGCAGCGAGTGCCGGCGCGTGTCGAGGTCGGCGACGACGGCGTCCATCCGCCAGTAGCGGTAGCGGTCGACGACGTTGCGGCGGTCGCCGTCGCGCAGCAGCTCGGGGTCCCAGTGCCCGCCCTCCGGCCACGGCCCCTCCCAGGGCCCGACCCCGACCTCGCGCTCGTCCTCCACGCGCAGCAGGCTAGGCGTGCACGCGGGCGAGGAAGCGACGGGTCCGCTCCTCGCGCGGGTCGCCGAGCACCTGCTCGGGCGGGCCCTGCTCGTGGACGACGCCGCCGTGGAGGAAGCAGACGGTGTCGGCGACCTGCCGGGCGAACCCCATCTCGTGGGTGTTGAGGACCATCGTCATGCCCTCGTCCTTGAGCTCGCGCAGGAGGTCGAGGACCTCGCCGACGAGCTCGGGGTCGAGGGCCGAGGTGACCTCGTCGAGGAGCATCAGCCGCGGCTGGTTGACGAGCGCCCGGGCGATGGCGACGCGCTGCTGCTGGCCGCCGGAGAGGTCGTCGGGGCGGGCGGAGGCCTTCTCCGGCAGCCCGACCCGCTCGAGCATCGCCATCGCGCGCTCCCTCGCCTCGGCCTTCGCGACCTTGTGGACCCGGACGGGCGCCAGCGTGATGTTGTCGAGGACCGACAGGTGGGGGAAGAGGTTGTACGCCTGGAAGACGACCCCCATCCGGGCGCGGACGGCGTCGGCGTCGGCGCGGGGGTCGGTGACGTCCTCGCCGTCGAGGGTGATGCGACCGTCGTCGACGACCTCGAGGAGGTTGACGCACCGCAGCGCCGTCGACTTGCCGGAGCCGCTCGCACCGATGAGGACGACGACCTGACCCTCGTGGACCGAGAGGTCCAGGCCGCGCAGGACCTCGGTCTCGCCGAACGACTTCCGCACGCCCTCGAGCCGCAGCACCTCGCTCACAGCATCCCTCCCGCGCCGTGGAACCCCTGCTTGCGCGCGACGTGGTCGGTCAGCCGCGCCATCGGGATGGTCAGGCACACGAACAGCGCGCCCGCGACGACGTAGGGGGTGAAGTTGAAGTCGAGCGCGGTCTCGATCTGGGCGGCGCGGATGGCGTCGATGACGCCGAGCACCGCGATGAGGCCGGAGTCCTTCTGGAGCGAGACGAGGTCGTTCATCAGCGGCGGTACGACCCGGCGCACGGCCTGCGGGAGGACGACGTGGCGCATCGTCTGCCCGTAGGACAGGCCCAGCGAGCGGGCGGCGGCGCGCTGCGACGGGTGCACCGACTCGATGCCGGCGCGGAAGACCTCGGCGACGTAGGCCGAGTACGACAGCACGAGGGCGCACGCGCCCCAGAACAGGGCCGACGACGGCAGCCCCGACAGCCGCAGCGCGGGCGCCCCGAAGCCGAGGACGAAGATGACGAGCAGCAGCGGCAGGCCGCGGAAGAGGTCGACGTACGCGGTGGCGAAGAGCCTCAGCGGGAAGGCGACCGGGCCGCGGACGGTGCGCATCACGGCCAGCGTCAGGCCGAGGACGGCGATGACGACACCGCAGGCGAGCATCACCCGGATGTTGAGCCACAGGCCGTCGACGACCGCCGGGAAGGACTCGACCGCCTTGTCCCAGTCCAGGAAGGTGGCGCGGACCCGGGGCCAGCCGGGGGAGGTGACGACGAGGGCGACGACGACGCCGACGAGCAGCAGCGTGGAGGCCGCCGAGATGCCGGCCGAGCGCACGGCCCGGCCGCGGCGGTAGCGCCGTCGCTCCAGCTCGAGGGCGGACGGCTGCCCGTCGCCCTCGGTGCTCGGCGCTGCCGGGACGGTCACGACAGCTCGGGGGCGCCCTGGGTCGAGAGCCACTCGCCGACGAGCTTCTCGAGCGTGCCGTCCTCGCGCAGGGCGTCGACGGCGGCGGTGACGCACGGGGTGAGCGGGCTGCCCTGGTCGAGGACGGCGCCGAACTGCTCGGGGGTGCCCTGCGCCGGCAGCTGGCCGACGATGACGCCGTCGTCGAGCTGGGCGGCCGTCATGTAGAAGCCCGTGGGCAGGTCGACGACGATGCCGTCGATCTGCTGGTTCTTGAGGGCCTGGACGGCGAGGTCGTTGGTGTCGAAGACGGCGACCTGCTCGGTGGGGGCGATCTGCTGCGTCGCGGCGGTGTAGGACGTCGTCCCGACCTGCGCGCCGAGCTTGGCGCCCTTGAGGTTGGCGACGGAGGTCTTGCCGTCGATCGGGCTGCCCTTGTAGGTGATGACCGTCTGGCGCACGTCGTAGTAGCCGGAGGAGAAGTCGACGGCCTTGCGGCGGTCCTCGCTGATCGAGACCTGGTTGAGGTCGAGGTCGAAGGTCTTCGGGCCCGGGGCGATGGCCGTGTTGAACGGCACGACCGCCCAGGTCACCTCGTCCCTGGCGTACCCGAGCTTGTCGGCGATCGCGTAGGCGACGGCCGACTCGTAGCCCTTCCCGTTCGCGGGGTCGTCGTCGACGAACCAGGGGCCGTAGGCCGGCTTGTCGGTGCCGACGGTCAGCGTGCCGGCGGTCAGGGTCTTCAGCGCGTCGGGGGTGCAGCCGGCGAGCGGGTCGGACGAGGTGCCGCTCGGCGTCGCGGAGGCGGCGGGCTGCTCGTCGACGGGGGCGCCGCACCCGGCGAGCGCGAGGGCGGCCGCCGCGAGGACGGGGACGACGAAGCGAGGACGTCGGGTCATGCTGGGCTCTCTTCCGGGGGGCGCGGGCGGGGACCTGCGCGTTCACGCGCGAGAGTAGCCGTGGGGGACGGATCGCGTCGCGGTCGTCCACGGATGCGGGGCGATCCGCACGACGAGGCGGCGGCCGCCGGGTGGGACGCCGGGCGAACCCACAGGTCGCGCACAGCGTCGTGCGCCCTCGGGGCCGGGCCGCAGCACCTACCCTTGGGGCCGTGATGCACTCGCTCGGGCCCAACTGGATGGACCCCCAGTACCTCCTCGCCACCTACGGGCAGGCGTTCTTCTGGATCTCGCTGGCCATCGTGTTCGTCGAGTGCGGGCTGTTCTTCCCGATCCTCCCCGGCGACTCGCTCCTGTTCGCGGTCGGGCTGTTCGTCGCGAGCGGTCAGCTCCAGGTCAACCTCTTCGTCGCGATGGGCGCGCTGTTCGCGGCGGCCTTCCTCGGCAACGTCGTCGGCTACGAGCTCGGGCGCGGGCTCGGGGCGCCGCTGCGCAACCGGGACGGGCGGATCATCAAGCGGCAGTACTTCGACAAGACCGAGGAGTTCTTCGACCGCTACGGCGCGAAGGCGCTCGTGCTCGGGCGGTTCGTGCCCATCGTGCGCACCTACATCACCGTCGTCGCCGGCATCGGCCGGATGGAGCGCCGCCACTTCTTCACCTGGTCCGCCGTCGGCGCCGCGCTCTGGGTGGGGGTCGTGACCCTCGCCGGGCACTTCCTCGGCAACGTGGCGTTCGTCAAGGACAACCTCGAGGTCGTCATCCTCGCGATCGTCCTCGTCTCGGTCGTGCCGGTCGTCATCGAGTGGCTGCGCCACCGCCGCTCGGCCGCGATGTCGCCCGCCGAGGCGCGCTCGGAGTCCGACGAGGTCGTCGACGAGCTCGAGCAGCGCCCCTGACCCCGGGTCGAGGTGAGACCCGACCCCCTGACGGTCTGCTTTCACCTCCACCCGGGAGCCGTCGCGCGGTCGAGGTGAAAAGCGACCCTCTGACGGTCGTCTTTCACCTCCACCCAGGAGCCGTCACGCGCGGTCGAGGTGAAATGCGACCCCCTGACGGTCTGCTTTCACCTCCACCCAGGAGCCGTGGCGCGCGTTCGAGGTCAAACCCGACCTTGTGACGGTCGTCTTTCACCTCGACTCGTGACGCCCGACCAGGCTGCATGTCCCCCGCACGCCCGCTGTTGTTCGCTCCTGATCGCGAAACGACCGGGATGACCGGCACTCCTCCACCGCTCGTCCTGGTTGCTCCAGCATCGGACGCGAACGACAGCGGTCGGCAGGGAGCTCTCCCCCCGAGCCCGACGCGTGAGCCCGGCCCCCTGACCCCGGGTTCGAGGTGAAACCCGACCTGCTGACGGTCTCCTTTCACCTCGAACCGCGCGTCAGCCGAGGTCGATGAGCCCGCGGCGGTGGGCCTCGGTGACGGCCGCCGTGCGGTCCTGGACCCCCAGCTTGGCGAAGGCGCGCAGCAGGTGGGTCTTGACCGTCGCCTCGCCGATGAAGAGCTGCCGGCCGACCGCGGCGTTCGAGTGGCCGCGGGCGACGAGCCCGAGCACCTCGACCTCGCGGGCGGTCAGCTCCGGGGCGGCCGGCGCCCGCAGCCGGTCGGCCAGCCGCGCGGCGACCGGCGGCGCGAGCACCGTCTCGCCGCGCGCGGCCCGGCGGATGGCGTCGGTGAGCAGCGACGTCGGGGCGTCCTTGAGCAGGTACCCGCGTGCCCCCGCCTCCACCGCCCGGACGATGTCGGCGTCCGTGTCGTACGTCGTGAGGACGAGCACCTGGGGCGCCGACGGCATCGACCGCAGCCGGGCGGTGGCCTCGGCGCCGTCCATGACCGGCATCCGCAGGTCCATGAGGACGACGTCGGGCGTCAGCCGCGGCACGAGCGCCAGCGCCTCGGCGCCGTTGCCGGCCTCGCCGACCACGTCGAGGTCGGGCTCCTCGCCCAGCACGGCCACCATCCCGGCCCGGACGACGGGGTGGTCGTCGACCACGAGCAGGCGGATCATCGCGGCACCTCCAGGCGCAGGGTCGTCCCCGACCCGGGCACGCTCGTCAGGTCGACCTCGCCGCCGACCTGCGCGGCCCGCGCCCGCACGCCGTCGAGCCCGAAGCCGCCGCGGTCCTCCCCCGTCTCGAACCCGCGCCCGTCGTCGCAGACGGTGAGGACGACGCGCTCGGGCTCGTAGGCCAGCGAGACCGCGACGTGCCCCGCCGACGCGTGCCGGCGGACGTTCGAGAGCGCCTCCTGGGCCGTGCGCAGCAGGACGACCTCGGCGACGCCCCCGAGCGGCGCGGGCTCGCCGTCGACCGTCACGTCGGCGTGCATCCCGGTCTCGCTGCTCACGGCGGCGCCGAGCCGCTGCATCGCCTCGACGAGGGTGCGCGACTGCAGGTGCCCGGGCGTCAGCTCGGCGACGATGAGCCGGGCCTCGGCGAGGTTGTCGACGGCCGTCCGCTCGACGAGCGAGAGCCGCTCCCGGGCCGTCGCGACGTCGCCGCGGGCCAGCGCCGCGTCGGCCGCGCGCGTCAGCGTGACGACCGAGGTGAACCCCTGCGCCAGCGTGTCGTGGATCTCGCGCGAGATGCGCTCGCGCTCGTCCTGGACCCCCCGGTCGCGCTCGACCGCGGCGAGCCGGTCCTGCGTGGCGCGCAGCTCGTCGATGGTCGCTGCCCGCCCCTCCGCCTCGGCGACGATGCGGTTGATGAACAGCCCGAGCGCCAGCGAGAGGCTGAGCGAGATGACCGTGCTGATGAGGATGTTGACCAGGCCCTGGCCGGAGAAGTCGGCCTGCACCCAGCGCAGGCCACCAAACGCGACGAGCGCGATGACGGTGCCGCGCACCGCGTTCGGCACCTCGAGCATCGCCCACATCTGCGGGAAGAGCGCGAAGAAGAGCAGCCAGCTCTGGGTCTCGGGGTCGACCGCCTGGATGCCGAGCAGCGCGACCCAGGCGACCACCTGGTAGGCGACCGCCCACCGTTCGCCCTGGTGGCGCAGCCCCCGCGTCCCGAGGACGACGTAGGCGACCCCGACGACACCGAGGAGCGCGTACGTCGGGAACCGGCCGTGCGGCGGCGCGTCGTCGAGCGCCGTGACGACGACCGCCGCGGCCCAGACGGCGGCGAACACGCCGTGCCAGTAGGGCTCCTGCCGCCGCCACATCGCGGTGAGGTCCTGGCGCGAGCTGCGCTGCTCCTGCACCTCCACGGCGCCCCGGTCGTCCACGTCACCCATCATGACGTCCCGCGGCCCGGACTCACACCGTGCCGCGCTTGAACCACGTGAAGGTGGTCAGGCACAGCACGAGCCCGGCGACCGCCCACGCGGCGAGGACGAGGAGCACCCGCCCCGGTTCCCACGAGCCGGCCATCTCCGCCGAGGCGAGGCCGTCGGGCAGGAAGACGGCGCGCATCCCCTGCGCGATCCACTTGAGCGGGAAGACCGCCGCCACCTGCTGCAGCCACTGCGGGACGTCGGTGAAGGCGATGTAGACGCCGGAGATGAACTGCAGGACGAGCTGCGGGCCGATGACGACCGCGCCGATGGAGCGCGAGGACGCGAGCGAGGAGTACGCGATGCCGAGCACCGTCCCTCCGAAGACGCCGAGCGAGAAGACGCCCGCGAAGAGCAGCCAGCGCCCCCCGGTGTCCGGCAGCGGCACGTCGAACGCGAGGCGCGCGACGAGGAGCAGCAGCACGACCTGGACGAGCGAGGTGCACACGACGAGGCCGACCTTGCCGAGGAAGTACGCGGCCGGCGGCATCGGCGTGGCGCGCAGGCGCTTGAGGGTGCCGTCGTCGCGCTCGGCCGCGACGGACATCGCCATCGTCTGGAAGCTCGTGAGGATGACGCCGGCCGCGACCATCCCCGGGAGGAAGTAGCGGGCGGCGGTCATCCCGGTGCGTGCCGAGTCCTCGAACTGGCTCGAGAAGATGACCGAGAACAGGAGCAGCAGGAGGATCGGGAAGAGGAAGGAGAAGAAGACGGCCTCCTTCTCGCGGGAGTACATCTTCAGCTCGACGCTGGTGCGGTCGAGGCCGACGGCGACGGTGGTCATGCGGGCACCTCCTGGCGCTCGGTGGTGACGTGGGGGGCGATGAGCCCGAGGTAGGTGTCCTCGAGGGACGGCCGGGTGACGGTGAGCTCGGGGACCTCGCCGCCGAACCGCGCTGCGAGGGAGGCGACCTCGGTCGTCGGCGACCCGGTGCGGACGCTGCGCCGGGTGCCCTCCTCCTCCCACGAGACCGTCGCCTCCTGCGACTGCCGACCGCCGAGGGCCGACGGGGTGTCGAGCGCGAGCAGGCGGCCCGCGGCGATGACGCCGACGCGGTCGGCCAGGTGCTCGGCCTCGTCGAGGTAGTGGGTCGTCAGGAGGATCGTCGTGCCGTCGTGCGCGAGGCCGCGGATCAGCTCCCAGAAGTCGCGCCGGGCCTGCGGGTCGAAGCCGGTCGTCGGCTCGTCGAGGAAGAGCAGCTCGGGCCGGCCGACGATGCCGAGCGCGACGTCGAGCCGGCGGCGCTGGCCGCCGGAGAGCCCGGCGATGCGGTCGTCGGCCTTCGCGGCGAGCCCCGTCGCCTCGATGACCTCGTCGACGCCGCGGGCGTCGCGGTAGCAGCGGGCGGTGCTGCGCAGGGCCTCGCGCGGGGTGAGCAGGTCCAGCCCGCCCGAGGTCTGGAGGACGATGCCGATGCGGTCGCGCCAGGCGCGGGAGGCGCCGTGCGGGTCGGTCCCGAGGACGGAGACCTCGCCGCCGTCGCGGTCGCGGAAGCCCTCGAGGATCTCGACCGTCGTCGTCTTGCCGGCGCCGTTGGGCCCGAGGAGGGCGAACACCTCGCCGGCGTGGACGTCGAGGTCGAGGCCGGCGACGGCGCGGTGGGTGCCGTAGGTCTTGGTCAGCTCGCGGATGCGGATGGCGGTCTCGCTCATGCCTCCAGCGTGCTCCGGCGGGACGCGCCGCGGGACGTCCGGGCGGTGGACGCGCCGTCCACCGACCGGTGGACGGCGGCGGTCAGGCGGTGGGGGTGCCGCCGGCGGGCGGCGTGCCCGGGCCGGGCTGCGGCGCACCGGGGTCCGTCGAGGCGGGGGTCGCCGCGGGTGCCTCGCCGGCGGCCGGGCCACCGGCGTACCCGCTCGGCGGGGGGATGGTGGCCTCGCGCTGGCCGAAGTCGACCTTCGGCGCCTCGCGCTGCTCGCCGACCGCCTCGAAGTACTCGGCCCGCTCGATCTTGAAGAGGTTCGCGACGATGTTCGTCGGCACGGTCTCGACCTTCGTGTTGAGGTCGCGGACGGTCGCGTTGTAGTAGCGGCGGGCCGAGGCGATGCGGTCCTCGGTCGAGCTGAGCTCGGCCTGCAGGGCGAGGAAGTTCTGGTTCGCCTTGAGGTCCGGGTAGGCCTCGGCCACCGCGATGAGGCGCCCGAGCGCCCGGCCGAGCAGGTCCTCGCTCTCGGCCTGCTGCCCCGGCGACTGGCCGGGCGACATCGCCTGCGCGCGCGCCGCCATGACGTCCTCGAGCGTGCCGCGCTCGTGCGCCGCGTAGCCCTTGACCGTCTCGACGAGGTTGCCGATGAGGTCGTGCCGGCGGGTCAGCTCGACGTCGATCTGGCGCCACGCCTCCTGGACGAGGTTGCGCAGCCTGATCAGCCCGTTGTAGGCGGCGACCGCCCAGAGGACGAGCGCCAGCACGATGACGACGATGACGATGGTGGCGATCACGGGGTCCTCCGGGAGGGGTGGTGGCGTGCGTCGATCGTAGGGGCCGCTCAGGCGAGCCCGAGGTCCTCGAGGCCGTAGACGTGGCGGTACTCCAGCCCGGCGGCGGCGAACTTCTCGGCGGCGCCGGTGGCCCGGTCGGCGATGGTGGCGACGGCGACGACCGTGCCGCCGGCCTCCTGGACGGCCTGGGCGGCGTCGAGCGGGGAGGCGCCGGTCGTCGAGGTGTCCTCGACGACGACGACGCGCCGGCCCGCGACCGACGGCCCCTCGATGCGCTGCTGGAGGCCGTGCGCCTTGCCGGCCTTGCGGACGACGAAGGCGTCGAGCCGGCCGCCGGCCGCGGCGCTCGCGTGGAGCATCGAGGTGGCGACGGGGTCCGCGCCGAGGGTGAGGCCGCCGACGGCGTCGAAGTCGAGGTCGGCGACGAGGTCGAGCATCACCCGGCCGACGAGCGGGCTCGCCTCGCCGTCGAGGGTGACCCGGCGCAGGTCGACGTAGTAGTCGGCCTCCTTGCCGGAGGAGAGGGTGACCCGCCCGTGCACGATGGCGCGGTCGCGGATGATCTCGAGGAGGCGGGCCCGGTCGGCGGCGATGTCGGTCACGGGCACCACGGTAGGGGGTCGGCCGCGCCGGGGCCGGGCGCGACCGGTCGACGACCGCCCGGCGGCCTCCTGCGTGCCCGCTGGGGTTCAGCGGCGCCGTCGTGGCAGCGGGGTCGGCAGCCACGTCGAGCCGAGGTCGACCGGCGTCACGGCGCTGCCCCACTCCCCCGACCACCCGACGCCGCCGCGCACCAGCGGCTCGTCCGCCGGCCCGGCGGGGTCGGCGCCGTCCCAGATGTCCTCGCCGACGCGCAGCGTGCGCCCGGTCGGGCTCGTGACGACCGCGCGGGCCAGGAGGCGGAGCAGGTCCGGGCGCATCCCGTCGAGCAGGACGCGCGGGCGGTGGCGCTCGCCGTGCACGAGGAGGCGGGCCAGCGTCGGGACGTCGTCCGGGCGCACGCGGGTGCCGGTGAGGCAGAGCCGCTGCACCTCGAGGAGGAGCGCCTGCCGGGCCGCCGCGCCGAGGCGGGTCAGTGCGTGCCGGTGCGCCGTCTCCTGCCAGTCGGCGGGGGCGGTGCGGAGGAGGTGGCGGTACTCGCGGAGCACCGCGGGCTCGGCGGCCGGGCGCACCCTCGCGATGCTACGTCGCGGCCGCGGCGCCGGGAAGCCCCCCGCAGCCGCGGCCGCGCGGGACCGCACGGGCCGGTCGCGGAGGGGGTGGACCGGCCCGTGCGGCGTTCATCCGGCGCGCTCGAGCAGCCGCTCGGCCGCCGCGCCGAGGACCTCCTGCATCTCGGGGTCGTGGTCGTACTGCTCGGCGAGGGCCGCGGCCGCGAGCGCGGCCCCGGTGAAGAGCTGTCCCTCGTCCCAGCCCCGCTGGCCGAGGGTCCTCGGCTTCGGCCACTTCTTCGGCCAGCCGGTCCCGCACCAGTCGTCGATCTCGTCGAGCAGCGCCCGGCCCCCGCCGTCCCGCCCCCCGACGATGATGATCGAGGTCCAGAGCAGCGACTCGAGCATCCGGGCCCCGACGGCCGCCTCCTGCGGCGGCAGCGGCTGCGGGTTGAGCTCGACCTGCTCGTACCGACCCGCGACCCGCCAGGCGGGACCGTGCGGGACGATGGCGTCCCACGCCTGCGGGGGGATGCGCACGACGTGGGCCAGCGCCTTCCAGCTGAGTGCCATGGTGACTCCTTCCGTGTCCCGCCGGTGCGGGTCACCGGGAAGGAGTGGGCAGGCACCTCCGCTGATACGCCCGGCGCCACCCGGCGCCACCCGGCGTCCCCGACGGCGTCGCTCAGCCGCGCCCGCGCAGGCGCTCGACGAGCCGCGCCCCGCCGCCGCGCACGAGGGGGCGCGGGGCCATCCGCACCGCGAGCGAGAGCGCCTTCCACTGCGGCCCCGGGACGGAGACGACCCGACCGGCCGCCGCGTCGGCCAGGCCCTGGCGCGCCACCTCGTCGGCGTCGAGCCACATCCCGCGCGGCACCCCCGGCAGCGCCATCCGGGCGCGCTCGTGGAACTCGCTGCGGGTCAGGCCCGGGCAGACCGCCGTGACGGTGACACCGGTGCCGGCGAGCTGGCCCGCCAGCGCCTCGGACAGCACCGTGACGTAGGACTTCGCCGCCGAGTAGGGGCCGCTCGCCGTGAACGACGCGACCGAGCTGATGTTGACGATGCGTCCGCTGCCCCGCGCGCGCATCGCCCGGCCGGCCGCGTGGCAGGTGAGCAGGACGGCCCGCACCATGACGTCGAGCGCGGCCTCCTCGCGACCGATCTCGTTGTCCAGGAACGGTTGCTGCTGCCCGAGACCGGCGTTGTTGACGAGCACCTCGACCGGGCGGTCCTCGTCCGCGAGGCGCCGGCAGACCTCCTCGGTCTGCGCGCGGTCGGCGAGGTCGGCGACGAGCACCTCGGTCGCGACGCCGTGCCGCGCGCGCAGCTCGGCGGCCAGGCGCTCGAGACGGGCACGGTCGCGCGCGACGAGGACGACGTCGTGGCCGTCGTGGGCGAGGCGCTCGGCGAAGGCGCGGCCGATGCCGGCGGAGGCGCCGGTGACGAGGGCGGTGGTCATCGCCGCACCTCGGTCGCCAGAAAGCCGGTCAGCGCGTCGAGGACCTCGGCCGGCGACTCCTCGGCGCAGAAGTGACCGCCCGGGACGGGGTGCCCGCGCACGTCGTCGGCGTACGACCGCCAGACGTCGAGGACGTCGTAGGTGCGGGCGACGAACCCCTGCTCGCCCCAGAGGACGAGGAGCGGGCAGGCGACGCGCCGGTCGCGGCTCGCGCGGTCGTCGTCGAGGTCCGGGCCGAGGGCGGCGCGGTAGTCCTCGCAGCTCGCGTGGACGGCCTCGGGGGTCGAGAAGCAGCGCACGTACTCGCGCACCGCCTCCTCGTCGAAGACGGTGCCGGGCGCCGACCAGCGGCGCAGCGTCTCGCGGAGGTAGAACTCCGGGTCGGCGCCGACGAGCCGCTCGGGCAGGCCGTCCGGCTGCGCGAGGAGGAACCAGTGGTAGTAGCCGGTCGCGAAGGCGGCGTCGGCGTGCTCGACCATGTGCAGCGTCGGGGCGATGTCGAGGACGGCGAGCCGCTCGACCCGCTCGGGGTGGTCGAGGGCGAGGCGGTGGCCGACCCGGGCGCCGCGGTCGTGGCCGACGACGGCGAACCGGTCGTGGCCGAGGTCGTCCATGACCCGCACGACGTCGGCGGCCATCGCCCGCTTGGCGTAGGTGCGGTGCGCGGGGTCGCCCCCCGGCTTGTCGCTGTCGCCGTAGCCGCGCAGGTCGAGCGCGACGACCTCGTGGCCGGCCGCGACGAGGCCGGGCGCGACGCGGTCCCACATCCGGTGGGTCTGCGGGTAGCCGTGGAGGAGGACGACCGGCGGTCCCTCGCCTCGGCGGGTGACGTGGAGGGCGGGCTCGGCGGCGTCCATCGCCCCAGCCTGCACCGCGGGGACGGGTCGCGAGCGCCGTCGGTGCGCCTCGTTAGGGTTGCCGCGTGCGCATCGCCACCTGGAACGTCAACTCCATCCGCTCCCGCATCGACCGCGTCGAGGCCTGGCTCCAGCGGGCCGACGTCGACGTCCTCGCGATGCAGGAGACCAAGGCCAAGGACGAGCAGTTCCCGTACGAGCGGCTGCGCGCGCTCGGCTACGAGGTCGCGCACCACGGCGTCAGCCAGTGGAACGGCGTCGCGGTCCTCTCGCGGGTCGGGCTGGAGGACGTGCAGGTCGGGTTCGACGGCGACCCCGGATGGGGCGAGCCGCTCGCGCCGGAGGCCCGCGCCATCGGCGCCACGTGCGGCGGGGTGCGCGTGTGGTCGGTCTACGTCCCCAACGGCCGCGCCCTCGACGACCCCCACATGGCCTACAAGCTGACCTGGCTGCGCGAGCTGCGCGACCGGGCGGTCGAGTGGTCCGCCGACGGCACGCCGGTCGCCCTCTGCGGCGACTGGAACATCGCGCCGCAGGACGAGGACGTCTGGTCGATGGAGTACTACCTCGACAAGTCGCACGTCAGCCCGCCCGAGCGTGCGGCGTTCGCGGCCTTCCTCGACGCCGGCTTCGTCGACGTCGTCCGGCCGCACACCCCCGGCGCGTACACGTACTGGGACTACCAGCGCCTCGCCTTCCCCAAGAAGCGCGGGATGCGCATCGACTTCGTCCTCGGCTCCCCGTCCTTCGCCTCGCGGGTGGCGGGGGCGGCCATCGACCGCGAGGAGCGCAAGGGCACCGGCGCGAGCGACCACGCGCCGGTCGTCGTGCAGCTCGACGACTGAGGGGTCGGCCCGCGGGCAGGGCGTGACGGACGTCGGTGGCCGGGGTTACCGTGCGGTGATGACCCGCCCGCCCCACGAGAACGTCGCGACGGTCCTCGTCGACCCGGCGGTGCTCGGCGCGCTCGAGGTGGCCCTCATGCACCTCGACCTGCGGGTCTGGCCGATGGCCACCGCCCCGGTGCCGGGCGACGGGCCGCGCCGGGCGTTCCAGTACCGGCGGCGCGTGCTCACCGCGCGCCGGGGCGCGTGGGACGACGCGCAGGGCTGGGTGCCGGTGTGGGTGTCCTTCGGGGCGTCGTGGCGCTCCGGGGCGGACCCGCTCCCGTGGGCCGCCCACGCCGCGCTCTGGGACGAGCTCGCGCGCTGGGGCGACCGCGTCCGCTACCGCAAGTGGCTGACCGGCGTGCCGCCGCTGCCCGTGCCCGTCGGCGTCGACGGCGCCGGCACGAGCCCGGGCACCCGCCGCCGCGCCTGACCCGCCCGGACGTCCCCGGCCCCACCCGCTCGCCGTCTCGTCCTCGGCGCGCGCTACACCGCAGTACGTCTCGCTGGAGCAGCACTTACTGCGGTGTAGCCCGGACCCGAGGGGTCAGACCTGCTCACGGGGGCAGAACCACGTCGTGCGCCCGCCGACCGTCGCGCGCGCCATCTCGCTGCCGCAGCGCGGGCAGTGCCCGGACGCCCCGCGGTGCGGTACGACCTCGAGGGTGTGGACGCCGCCCTGCCGCACGGCGGTCCGGACGGCCGAGCGCAGCTGCCGCCGGAGGGCGTCGAGGTCGTCCGTCCGCAGGGTGTCGACGGTGCGGCGCGGGTCGACCCCGGCCTGCCACAGGACCTCGTCGGCGAGCAGGTTGCCGACCCCGGCGACCACCGACTGGTCGAGCAGCCGGGCCTTGACGGGCGCGCGCCCGCGGCCGACGCGCTCGCGGAACTCCTCGCGGCCGATCTCGGCGGCGTCCGGGCCGAGGGCGTCGATGTCGGGGTCGAGGCGCACCCGCCCGAGGCGCCGCGGGTCGAGCAGCCGCAGCCGCCCGCCACCCTCGAACGTCAGCGAGAACCGGTACCACTCCTCGCGGGGCGTGCGGGCCGAGCGCCGCGGGGGCACGTAGTCGCCGCCGACGTCGTCACCATCGGGCCCGGTGACGACGATGCGTCCGCTCATCCCGAGGTGGATGCCCAGGGTCGGCGCGTCGCCGCCGAGCTCGCACCACATCGACTTGCCCCGGCGGTGCGCGGCGGTCAGCCGGTGCCCGACGAGGGCGTCCCGGATCTCGCCGTGCCGGTGCGGACGGCACTCCCAGGTGTCCGCGTCGTCGACCTCGACGATGGTGCGGTGCAGACCTCCCCGCTCGATGACGGCGCGGGCGGACTCGACCTCGGGCAGCTCGGGCATCTGCCGATCCTCGCCGCTCGCAGGCGCCCGACCGGCTCCCAGCACCGGATCTCCCGCGAACGTGTGTGAAGAACGTCGGCATGTCGACGTTCTTCACACACGTTCGGGGAGGGGGAAGGGCGGTGCGGGTCAGGCGCGGTCGAGCATCCCCGCGGCGTAGGACGCCTGGCCGACGTGCTGCGTCGCGTCGTTGAGGGCGCTGACGAGCCGGACCGCGAGGGTCACCGGCGGGTCCCAGTCCTCGTCGACGACGCGGTCGAGCGACTCGGGGGTCACCTCGGCCAGCGCGTCGGCGACGAGCGCATACGTGGCGTCGAAGTAGCCGCGGAGGTTCTCGGCGGAGGCCGTGACCGCGAGGACGTCGGCGTAGGACATCCCGTAGCCGTGGGCGCTGGCCGGGAAGGGCAGCCCGAAGCGCTCGAACCATCCGCCCGAGGTCCAGACGACGTCGCGGTCGAAGGCGTCGGCGACGTGGGTGTCGAGGACGCGGGTCAGGTGCCAGACGAGCCAGGCGACGGTGTTGGCGCCCTCGGCGGGCGGCTGCGCGAGACGGTCCTCGGGGACGTCGTCGAGCAGGCCGTGCACGGTGTCGCGCACCCGGTCGAGGACGTCGGTGAGCAGGTCGTTGACGGAGGCCATGGGGCCGACGCTACGCCCGGCGCAGGACCTCGGACGCCCCGCGGTCCGCCCCGTCCGGATGGCTCGGGCGCCGGCCCAGCGTCAGTGCGACGGCGGCGCCGGCGAGCGCCGCGAGGGCAGCCCCGCGGAAGACCGAGGTGACCTGCACGACGGCCGCGGCCCGCAGCGCGTCGGCGTCGGTCGGGTCCGGCAGCGCGGCGACCGCCCCGTAGTAGCGGTGCAGGCCGATGGCCGTGAGCAGCGCGAGGCCGACGACCATCCCGACCATCCGGGCGACGACGACGAGCGAGGAGGCGGCGCCGTGGGTGTCCTCGGACGACTCGGCGAGCGCGGCGTCGTTGACCGGCGCCAGCGCCAGGCCGATGCCGAGCCCCGTGAGCGCGAGCACCGGCGTGGCCGTCCATCCGGACAGGGACGTCGCGCCCCACGTCGACATCACCCCGAGACCGAGAGCGGTGAGCCCCAAGCCCGCCCCGGCGACGACGCCCGGCCCGAGGCGGCGCAACGCCCACCCGCCGGCGAGGGCGCCGACGGGGACGGCGAGCAGGAAGCGGACGAGGACGAACGCCGCCTCGGTCTCGTCGCCGCTGAGGACGACCCGGGCCATGAGGGGCACGTCGACGACGACCGCGACGAGGGCGACCCCGACGAGCAGCGACACGACGAGCGCGCGGACGAGCCGTCCGCGGACCAGTCCCCGCGGCACGAGCGGGGCCACCGCGCGCCGGTGGTGGACGAGGTAGGCGAGCGCGAGGAGCGCGGCGACCGGCAGCAGCGCGTACCCGAGCGGGCCGACGACCTCCTGCTCGGGCCGGGCCGCGGCGAAGGTGAGGACGACGCACCCGAGGGCGCCACCGACGAGGGCGGCCCCGAGCAGGTCGACCCGGCGGACCGCCGACCACCGGCCGCGCAGCCACGCGCCGAGGGCGGCGACGAGGAGCACGAGCGCCACGACACCGACGGGCGTCGCGAGGCGCGAGCTGGCGTCGCCGAAGGGGACGAACGGGACGCCGAGCGACACGCTCGTCACGAGCGCCTCGGGGGCGGCGAGGGCGAGCCAGCCGACGACGGCGGCGAGCATCGCGAGGACGGTCGGGATGACGCGTGGGCGTTGCGGCACACCGCCGCCCGTGACGACGACGGCCCCGGCGAGCACCACCCCGGCCGCGGCGCCGAACCAGAAGATGGCGCGCCAGTCGGCGACCGCGAGCACCGCGGCGCCGAGCACCGGCCCGAGGACGGACCCGAGCTCCTGCACCGCGCCGACGACGCCGAGCGGGATGCCGCGGCGGCCGGGCGGCCAGAGGTCGGCGACGAGCGCGAGCGTCGCGGGCACGAGGCCACCGCCGCCGGCGCCCTGGACGACGCGCCCGGTCACGAGGACCGGCAGCTCGGTGGCCAGCGCCGTCACGACCGACCCGACGACGAAGACGGCGAGGCAGGCGAGCAGGACGCGCCGGCGGTCGACGACGTCGGCGACCCGGCCGACGAGCGGCAGCACCGCGACGTAGCCGAGGAGGAACCCGGAGACGATGGGCGTCGCCCGCTGGAGGGAGTCGATGCCGACCCCGACGCCGCGCATCATGTCGGTCAGCGCGAGGACGACGACGTAGGTGTCGGCGGCCGCGAGCGCGACGGCGACGGACGCCGCGCCGAGCAGGGCCCTAGGGGCGGTCGACGACAACGGGGGCGCCGTACTCGGTGAGCGTCAGCGTGTACGTCGAGTCCGACCCGCCGAAGAACGGGCCGACGAGGGTCGCGGTGCGCAGCTGGTCGGCGTCGGTCAGTCCGTAGGTCACCTTGTACGTGCCGTCGCCCTCGCCGAGGTGGAAGAGGTCCTCGACGCGCTGGGCCGGGAGGGTGCCCGAGATCTGCGTCAGGACGTCGCGGCCGGCCCGGACCTGGCCGCCGGCCGTCGGGGACGCGGTCTCGGGCAGCAGCCCGGCGATGCCCTTGCCGGGGTCGAAGAAGGTCGCCGGGTTGGGGGCGTTGAGGGTCGAGAGGTCGAACGGCTCGAAGTCGGGGGTGAAGAGCTTGAGCCAGGTCTCGTCGCCGATCGCGATGACCTCGACGGTGGCGCCGACGCCCTTGACGGTGCCGGTGATCGTGCCCCGGAACTTCGGCTCGGTGGCGCTGACGACCCCGCCGCCGGTGGCCGCCGTCACGCCGTTCTGGCGCCCGGGGACGTCCGCGCTCTTGAGGTCGAGGGTGACGGTGCCGGCCTTCTCGAGCGTGGCGCGGGCGGCCTCGAGGCGCTGGGTGGGGCTCTTCGCGGGCGCCTCCTGCGCGCCGGAGCACCCCGCGGGGAGCGCGACGGCCGCGGCCAGGAGGAGGGCGGGGAGCAGGCGGGCGCGCATGGCGGTCAGGGTAACCGGCGCGCGGCCGGCGCCGCCGCAGGTCGGCACCGGCCGGTCGGGACCCCGGTTCGTCCACGAGACCCCGGTGCGGGACCGGGGTCTCGTGGACTTCTCGGGGTCACCCCGAGATGCGGGGGCGGGTGGGGTGGCCGGGGTCGCTGCGCGGGTGGGCTCAGGCGAGGGCCAGGCCGTCGCCGGTCGCGTCGAGGTCGACGCGCACGGTGTCACCGTCGCGCACCCGGCCGGCGAGCAGGGCCGTGGCCAGGCGGTCGCCGACCTCCTTCTGCACGAGCCGGCGCAGCGGGCGCGCCCCGTACGCCGGGTCGTACCCGGTCGCCGCGAGCCAGGCCTTGGCGTCGGCCGACACCTCGAGCGTGATCCGGCGGTCGCGCAGCCGGGTCGAGAGCGCCCGCACCTGGAGGTCGACGATGTGGGCGAGCTCGTCGCGCGAGAGCGGGTCGAAGACGACGACCTCGTCGAGCCGGTTGAGGAACTCCGGCTTGAACGCGCCCCGCACGGCGGCGAGCACCGCGTTGCGCCGCGCCTCGGGGTCGAGCGTCGGGTCGATGAGGTACTGCGACCCGAGGTTGCTCGTCATGACGAGGATGACGTTGCGGAAGTCGACCGTGCGCCCCTGGCCGTCGGTGAGCCGGCCGTCGTCGAGCACCTGCAGGAGGATGTCGAACGTCTCCGGGTGGGCCTTCTCGACCTCGTCGAGCAGCACGACCGAGTACGGGCGGCGCCGCACGGCCTCGGTCAGCTGGCCGCCCTCCTCGTAGCCGACGTAGCCGGGCGGGGCCCCGACGAGCCGGGCGACCGAGTGGCGCTCGGAGTACTCGGACATGTCGAGGCGGACCATCGCCCGCTCGTCGTCGAAGAGGAAGTCCGCGAGCGACTTCGCGAGCTCGGTCTTGCCGACGCCCGTCGGGCCGAGGAAGAGGAAGGACCCGGTCGGCCGGTCGGGGTCGGCGATGCCGGCCCGGCTGCGGCGCACCGCGTCCGAGACGGCACGGACGGCCTCGGTCTGGCCGATGAGCCGCGCGCCGATGATCGACTCCATCGAGAGCAGCTTCTCGGTCTCGCCCTGGAGCAGCCGGCCGGCGGGGATGCCGGTCCAGGCCGCGATGACCTCGGCGATGTCGTCGGCCCCGACGCGCTCCTTGACCATGAGGTCGGCGCCACCGAGGGCGGTCTCGGCGGCCTGCGCGGCGTCGAGCTCCTTCTCGAGCGCGGGGATGTCACCGTAGAGGACGCGCGAGGCGCCCTCGTAGTCACCGTCGCGCTGGAGGCGGTCGGCGCGGGTGCGCAGGTCGTCCAGGCGCGCCTTGAGGTCGCCGACGCGGTTGAGGCCCTCCTTCTCGGCGGCCCAGCGGGCGTTGAGCGCGTCGAGCTGCTCGGTCGCGTCGGCGAGGTCGGCGCGCAGCCGGCCGAGCCGCTCCTGCGAGGCCTCGTCGGTCTCGCGGCCGAGGTGCAGCTCCTCCATCTTCAGGCGGTCGACCTGACGGCGCAGGACGTCGATCTCGACGGGGCTGGAGTCGATCTCCATCCGCAGCCGGGACGCGGCCTCGTCGACGAGGTCGATCGCCTTGTCCGGCAGCTTGCGACCGGTGATGTACCGGTCCGAGAGCGCCGCCGCGGCGACGAGCGCGCTGTCCTCGATCTCGACCTTGTGGTGCGCCTCGTAGCGCTCCTTGAGGCCGCGCAGGATGGCGACGGTGTCCTCGACGGAGGGCTCGCCGACGAACACCTGCTGGAAGCGGCGCTCGAGGGCGGGGTCCTTCTCGATGTGCTCGCGGAACTCGTCGAGGGTCGTCGCGCCGACGAGGCGCAGCTCGCCGCGCGCGAGCATCGGCTTGAGCATGTTGCCGGCGTCCATCGCCGACTCCCCGCTCGCGCCGGCGCCGACGACGGTGTGCAGCTCGTCGATGAACGTGACGACCTGGCCGTCGCTGCCCTTGATCTCCTCGAGGACGGCCTTGAGCCGCTCCTCGAACTCGCCGCGGTACTTCGCGCCGGCGACCATCGCCGCGAGGTCGAGGCTGACCAGCCGCTTGCCGCGCAGCGACTCGGGGACGTCGCCGTCGACGATGCGCTGGGCGAGGCCCTCGACGACGGCGGTCTTGCCGACGCCGGGCTCGCCGATGAGGACGGGGTTGTTCTTCGTGCGGCGCGAGAGGACCTGGACGACGCGGCGGATCTCCTCGTCACGGCCGATGACCGGGTCGAGCTGGCCGTCGCGGGCGGCCTGGGTGAGGTCGGTGCCGTACTGCGCGAGCGCCTCGCCGGTCTCGGCCTGCGTCTCGGAGGTGACCGTGCGGCCGCCGCGCAGCTCGTCGATGGTCCGCTCGATGTCGGCCGCGCCGCGCTTCTCGACGGCGGCGAGGTGCCCGGTCTCGGCGAGCGCGAGGAGGACGAGGTCGAGCGCGAGGAAGGTGTCGCCCTTGGCGCGCATCAGCGTGTCGGCCTGCTGGAGGACCGCGACGGCCTCGCGACCGAAGGTCGGCGGCTGGGCGGTGGCGCCGCTCGTCGTCGGCAGGGCGCGCAGCCGGGCGTCGGCCTGCCCGAGGACGTGCTGGGCGCCGGTGCCCGCGGCGGTGAGCAGGGCGTCGGCGAGGGGGGTGTCGAGGCGCACGGCGGCGCTCGTCAGGTGGTCGGGCGTGATCTCGGCGTGGCCGGCGGCCTGCGCGGCGCGCTGGGCGAGCGCGAGGGCCTCCGCGACCTTCGTCGTCGGCTTGAGCTCCATCCGGGTCGTGTCTCCTGGTCGTGCGGTGGGGTGGTGACGTCATCGACAGCAACGCTCACCAAAGTTGAGTGTATTCCGCTCAAGGTGCGCCCGCCACCGGTTCGCGGACCTCCGTCGCCCGCGGACGCGCTCAGCCCGCGGGGTCGGGGTCGTACCAGCCGCCGCGCTCCTCGGCGAGGGCGGCGAAGCGCTCGCGCAGGCCCTGGGCGACCGGCCGGCTCTCGTCGACGACCATCTCCTCGCGCACGAGCACGCCCCACTCGTGGTCCTCGGCGTCGTCCTCGCCGGCCAGCGCCTCCCGCACGACGCGCACGTCGTCGAACCCGTCCTCGCGCAGGCCGTCCGCGACGTCCTCGGCGGTCTCGCGGTCGGGGAAGACGATGAGGTGCTCGGTCATCCGCCGAGTATGGACGGTGCGACGCACCGTGGGCGCCTGGCGGCGACCGGCGCCCGGCGGCCCCGCTAGCGTCGGGGCATGAGCGCCGCGACCGTCACCTCGACCGCCCCCACCTCGGCCGACCGCCTCCGTCAGGTGGGCGTCACGCTCGCCGAGGTCTTCTGCGTCATCGGCACCCTCGTCGGCGTCGGGGTCATCGGCACCCGGGTCGAGGAGTCCTCCGGCGGCGCCCTCGCCGCCGACGCGACCCTCGTCGCGCCCGCCGGGCCGGCCTTCTCGATCTGGACGCCGATCTACATCGGCCTGCTCGGCTACACGATCTGGCAGTGGCTCCCCCAGCAGGCCACCGACCGCCGGCACCGCGCCATCGGCTGGCTCGTCGCCGTCTCGATGGTCCTCAACGCCGCGTGGCTGCTCGTGACCCAGCAGGGATGGCTCTGGGCCAGCGTCGCGGTCATCGTCGCGCTCGCCCTGACGCTCGGCCTGCTCGTCCGCCGGCTCCAGGAGAACCCCTCCTACGGCCACGCCGAGACCGTGCTCGTCGACGGCACCTTCGGCCTCTACCTCGGCTGGGTCACCGTGGCGACGGTCGCCAACGTCACGACGACCCTCATCGAGAGCGGCATCGACCCCTCGGGCTTCGTCGCCGAGGTGCTCGCCGTCGTCGTCCTCGCCGTCGCCGCCGCCCTCGGTGTGCTCTTCGCCCGCAGGCTCGGCGCCCGCTGGGCCGTGGCCGTCGCGATGGCGTGGGGCCTGGGCTGGATCGCCTGGGGCCGCCTGACCGACGAGCCGCGCTCGGCCCTCGTCGGCCTCGCCGCGGTCGTCGCCGCGCTCGTCGTCCTCTCGGCGGTCGCCCGCATCCGCCGCCCGGCCGTCACGGCCTGACCGCTCCCGCAGCGAACGTGGGTGAACCCGCCGGGCCTTCCCGGCGGGTTCACACACGTTCGCGGGGGGACGTCCTCCGGTCGACCGGTCGGTGAACACTGCGCGCAGCGCTTGCCGCGGCCGCCGCGCCCGGGTCGGATGGAGCCGTGGACCCCGGCCGCCTCGTCACCCTCGGCGACTCCTTCACCGAGGGTGTCGGTGACCCGCACCTGCACCACCCCAACGGCCTGCGCGGCTGGGCCGACCGGATGGCCCGCCAGCTGGGGCGGGCCGACCCCCGGTGGGAGTACGCCAACCTCGCGCTGCGCAGCAAGCGGATCGACCAGGTCGTCACCGAGCAGCTCCCCGCGGCACTGTCCCTGCGGCCGACCGTCGCGACCTTCTTCGCCGGCGGCAACGACCTGCTCGCCGTGCGGGCCGACGTCGACGCCGTGCTCGCGCGCTACGACGAGGTCGTCGGCGCGCTGCGGGCGAGCGGCGCGACCGTCGTCGTCTTCACCGCCTTCGACCCCCGCACCGGCCCGCTGCTCGAGCCCCTGCTGCGCCGGGTGCGCGTGTTCAACCACGGCGTGCGCGAGCTCTCGGACGAGCACGACGTCCTCCTCGTCGACCACGCCCGGCTGCGCGAGTACGACGACCCGCGCCTGTGGGCCCCCGACCGGCTGCACATGAACCGCTGGGGACACAAGCGGATGGCCGCCTCCGTCCTGCGCACGCTCGGGCTCGACCACACGCTGCGCCTGCGCACGCTCGACGACCCGCCCTCCCGCACCCCGCTGCGGCAGGTGGTGCGGGAGGAAGCGGCGTTCGTCCGCGGCGAGGTCCTGCCGTTGCTGCGGCGTCGGGCCACCGGACGCTTCGAGGGCGACCTCGCGGCGCCCAAGTGGCCGGAGCCGGTGCGACCGGCCGAGGGCCTCAAGCGGCTCGCGCGCACCCGGGGACGGACCGGCGCGGCCGTCGGCTGAGGTTCGACGCCCCGCCGGCCCGCCGGGCGGCGCCGCCCCCACCCGCGCGCGGCCGGGCCACCGTGGACCATGGACACCCTGCAGCCCGCTCCCGCGACGACCTCCACGACCTCCCTCACCCGCCGCTCGGCCCTGACCGCCGGCGCGGTCGGCGTCCTCGGCGCCACCGGCCTCGCGCTCGCACCGTCCGCGGCGGCCGACGACCGCCACCACGGCGGCCGCCTCCCCGAGACCGTCCGGCTGCCGGACGGCATCCAGCCCGAGGGCATCACCTCCGGCCCCGGCACCACGTACTACGTGGGCTCGCTCAACGACGGGCGCATCGTCACCGGCGACCTGCGCCGCGGGACGAGCCGGGTGCTGCTGCCGGGCGCCGCCGGCCGTCAGCTGCGCGGCCTGCGCTGGGACGCGCGGACCGGCCTGGTCTGGGCGGTCGGCAACGTCGGCACCGAGGCCCACGTGTGGGCGGTCGACGGTCGGCGCGGCACGGTCGTCGCCGACGTCGTGGTCCCGGGCGGCGGGTTCCTCAACGACCTCGACGTCACGCGGGACGCAGTGTGGGTCACCGACTCCCGCGTCGACCGGCTCACCGTCGTGCGGCTCGGGCGGGGCGGGTGGCCGGTCCGCGGCGCCGAGCCGCGCTTCGTCGCGCTCGGTGGCGACTGGCCCGGCTACGACGGGACCAACCTCGCGGCCAACGGGATCCGCGCCCTCGACTCCTGCAGCGCCGTGCTCGACCACAGCACCGCCGGCGGTCTCTGGGTCGTCGACACGCGCACCGGCCGGGTCCGCGAGGTCGACGTGCAGGGCGGCCCGGGCATCATCGGGGGCGACGGCATCGAGCGCTCCGGCTCGACCCTCTACGTCGTCCGCGGCTCGGGCCAGGCCGAGGTCTCGGTGCTGCGGCTCGGCCGTGACCGCCGCGGCTGGGTCGCCCGCTGGCGCGGGGCGCTGACCGACGAGACGCTCGACGTCCCCTCGACCGCGACCCTCGCGGGAGGGTCGCTGTGGGCGGTCAACGCGCGCTTCGGGGTCGCCTCGCCGGCGACCGCCACCTACTGGATCACGCGCCTGCCGGCCCGCCGCTGACCGCGCCACCCCTCCGACTTCTTGCGAGTTCGCCCGCTCGACACGCCTGTCCGCGGCGTGTCGGGCGGCGCAACTCGCAAGAAGTCGGGATGTGGGTCGGTGGTTCTGGGCGTCAGTGGCGCTGCGGGCCGCGCCAGACGACGAGGGCCTGGCTGCGCGCCGCCGACCGCGGGCGCTCCCCGAGCCGCGCTGCGTACACGTCGCCGGCCGGGCTCACGGAGAACACCCGGGTCGTGCGACCGCTGCCGGCCTCCAGTGCGTCGACCTGCGCGCTCAGCTCGGCGACCCGGGCGCGCAGGGCATCCACCTGGTTCTCGAGCTCGAGGATGCGGGCGATGCCGGCGAGCGAGACACCCTCGTCCTGCGAGAGCCGCTGGACCTCGCGCAACAGCGCGACGTCGCGCTGGCTGTAGCGGCGCCCGCCGCCCTTGGTCCGCGACGGCGTGACCAGGCCCATCCGGTCGTACTGCCGCAGGGTCTGGGCGTGCATCCCGGCGAGCTCGGCCGCGACCGAGATGACGAACACGGGGGTGTCGTCGTCGGGGCCGAACGCGGTGACGTCGAGACGGGCCATCGGTGCACCTCCGGTCAGGTCGCGGCCTGCTGGAACAGGGTGGCGCGGGGGTCGGCCCCGGCCTCGGCGTCGCGCAGCGTCTCGACGGCGGCGCGGGCCTCGTCGGTCAGGCGCTGCGGGACGACGACCTGGACGCGGGCGAGGAGGTCGCCCGTGCCGTGCCGACCGGCGACGCCGCGGCCCTTGACCCGCAGCACGCGGCCGCTCGGGGTGCCCGGCGCGACCTTGACGCGCACCGGCGTGCCGTCGAGCGTGGGGACGCTGACGGTCGCGCCGAGGGCGGCCTCGGCGAAGGTGACGGGCAGGTCGACGGTCAGGTGGTCGCCGTCGCGGCCGAACACAGGGTGCTTCTCGACGCTCACCGTGAGGATGAGGTCGCCCTTGGCGGCGCCGGGGTCGCCGTCGCCGCCCTTGCCGCGGACGCGGATCTTCTGGCCGTCGCGCACGCCGGCGGGGATCTTCGTCGTGACGCGCCGGCCCTCGGCCGTCGTCAGCGTCACCGTCGAGCCCTCGACGGCGTCGCGGAAGCCGAGCGTCGTGCGGGCGTTGACGTCCGTGCCGGGGCGGGGCCCCCGCGCGCCGCGGAAGCCGCTCGCGAAGGGGTCACCGCCGCGGGCGCCACCGGCCCCGCCGCCGAACATCTGCGACAGCAGGTCGTTGATGTCCTCGCCGCCAGGCTGGCCGGCTCCACCGGGAGCGCCCGAGGAGAAGCGGACCCGGCTGCCACCGGCCCCACCGCCCCCGAAGGCGCTGAAGATGTCCTCGAACCCGGCCGCCCCGCCGGGACCGCCGGCCCCGGCGCGGAAGCGCGCGCCGCCGCCGGCCATCGACCGGACGGCGTCGTACTCCTGGCGCTGCTTGGGGTCGGCGAGGACGGCGTGCGCCTCACCGACGTCCTTGAAGCGCTGCTCGGCGGCGGGGTCCCCGGCGTTGCGGTCGGGGTGGTGCTGCTTCGCGAGCTTGCGGTAGGCCTTCTTGATCGCCGCCGCGTCGGCGTCCTTCGGGACGCCGAGGATGGCGTAGAAGTCCTTCTCGAACCAGTCCTGGCTGGCCATCGGCGCCTCCTTCCGGTCGCGGTCAGTCGGGGTCGGCGACCGCGACGCGGGCAGGGCGCAGGACCTGCTCACCGGCACGGTAGCCCGGCTGGAGGACGGTGACGACGGTCGTGCTCGTCGCACCCGTCGGGAGGTCGGCGTCGCCGGCCGGCCACGGGGCGTGCATGAGCGCCTCGTGCAGCTGCGGGTCGAACTCCTCGCCCTTGGCGCCGAAGCGCTCGAGACCGTAGCGCCCGAGGGTGCCCTCGAGCTTGTCGGCGATGGCGGCGAAGGGCCCGACGAGGTCGCCGTGCTCGCGCGCGGCGTGGATGTCGTCGAGGACCGCGAGCATCGACTCGAGGACGTCGTGCACCGCACGCTCCTGGACGACGGCGCGGTCGCGGTCGACGCGGCGCTTGTAGTTGACGTACTCGGCCTGGAGGCGCTGGAGGTCGGCGAGCCGCTCGGCCGCGAGGACCGTGTCGGGGTGGCCCTCGCCGGCCGGCGCGGCACCCTCGGCCGGGGCCTCGGCGGGCTCGCCCGCGGGCACCCCGCCGGGGGCGGTGGCCCCGGACTGCGCCGGGGCCGCCTCCTCACCGCGTCGCGGCTCGTCGTTGACCGCCTCGGTGTTGACCGAGTCGTCCATCGAGGAGTCGGTCACTTCTTCTCCTCGTCGTCCTCGACGACCTCGGCGTCGACGACGTCGTCGTCCGAGGCGCCGGCGGTGCTGCTGCCGTCGGTGGACTCCGCGCCGGGGACGTCGGCCGACTCGCCCTGCTCGGCGGCCGCGGCATAGACGGCCGCGCCCATCTCCTGGGAGACCTTGTTCAGCTGGTCGATCTTGGCCTGGATGTCCTCGGTCGAGGCGCCGCTGTCGGGCTTGATCGCGTCCTTGAGCTCGACGAGGGCCGCGTCGACGGGGGCGCGGTGCTCGTCCGCGACCTTGTCACCGGACTCCGAGAGGAACTTCTCGGTCGAGAACACGAGGGTCTCGCCCATGTTGCGCGTCTCGGTCTCGGCGCGACGCTTCTTGTCCTCGTCGGCGTGCGCCTCGGCGTCCTTGACCATCCGCTCGATCTCCTCCTTCGACAGCGCGGAGCCGCCGGAGATGGTGATCTTCTGCTCCTTGCCGGTGCCCCGGTCCTTCGCGGAGACGTTGACGATGCCGTTGGCGTCGATGTCGAAGGTGACCTCGACCTGCGGCACGCCACGCGGCGCCGGCGCGATGCCGGAGAGCTCGAAGGTGCCGAGCGGCTTGTTCTGCTGCGCGATCTCGCGCTCGCCCTGGAAGACCTGGATGAGCACCGACGGCTGGTTGTCCTCAGCCGTCGAGAAGACCTCGCTGCGCTTGGTCGGGATGGCGGTGTTGCGCTCGATGAGCTTGGTGAACAGGCCACCCTTGGTCTCGATGCCGAGCGAGAGCGGCGTGACGTCGATGAGGAGGACGTCCTTGCGCTCACCCTTGAGGACACCGGCCTGGAGGGACGCGCCGAGCGCGACGACCTCGTCCGGGTTGACGCCCTTGTTGGGCTCCTTGCCGCCGGTCAGCTCCTTGACGAGGGCGCTGACGGCCGGCATGCGGGTGGAGCCACCGACGAGGACGACGTGGTCGATCTCGCCGACGGAGATGCCGGCGTCCTTGATGACGTTCTGGAACGGCTGCTTCGTGCGGTCGAGCAGGTCCTTGGTCATCTGCTCGAACTGGGCGCGGGTCAGCGTCTCGTCGAGGTGGATCGGGCCGTTCTCGGACATCGAGAGGTACTGGAGGGAGAGGTTCGTCGAGCTGGCCGACGAGAGCTCCTTCTTCGCCTGCTCCGCCGCGTCGCGCAGGCGCTGCATGGCGATCTTGTCCTTGGACAGGTCGACGCCGGAGGTGTTCTTGACGGTCGTCAGCAGGTGGCCCACGACGCGCTCGTCCCAGTCGTCGCCGCCGAGCTGGTTGTCGCCGGAGGTCGCCTTGACCTGGATGGTCGCGAAGCCGTCGTCGGGGTCCTTGCCGACCTCGAGGAGGGAGACGTCGAAGGTGCCGCCGCCGAGGTCGAAGACGAGGATGAGCTCGTCCTCCTTGCCCTTGTCGAGGCCGTACGCGAGCGCGGCCGCGGTCGGCTCGTTGACGATGCGCAGGACGTTGAGGCCCGCGATCTCGCCGGCCTCCTTCGTGGCCTGGCGCTCGTGGTCGTCGAAGTACGCCGGCACGGTGATCACGGCGTCGGTGACGGTCTCGCCGAGGTAGGACTCGGCGTCGCGCTTGAGCTTCTGGAGGATGCGGGCGCTGATCTCCTGCGCGTTGTAGGTCTTGCCGTCGACGTCGTCGGACGCCCAGTCGGTGCCCATGTGGCGCTTGACCGAGCGGATCGTGCGGTCGGCGTTGGTCACGGCCTGACGCTTGGCGATCTCGCCGACGAGGACCTCGCCACCCTTGGAGAAGGCGACGACGGAGGGAGTGGTGCGACCGCCCTCGGCGTTCGCGATGATGGTGGGCTCGCCACCCTCGAGGACGGCGACGGCACTGTTGGTGGTGCCGAGGTCGATGCCGACTGCACGTGCCATGTGTGGTGCTCCTTGGTGTGGTGCTGGGCCGGGGCGGTGCGCCACGGACCGGGTTGAGTCGTTGTCACTCAAGTTAGCCCCGCCGACCATCCTGCACAAATCGGTGGGACGAAACTTGCGTCCACCTGACTCAACCCATGACAGGGCGGCGGTGTTCCCGATGCGCCCGGAACCCAGGCCGACCACGAAAAGCCCGCACGTGCGGGGATACCGACGCCCGGAACCCAGGCCGACCACGAAAAGCCCGCACGTGCCGGGTTACCGACGCCCGGAACCCAGGCCGACCACGAAAAGCCCGCACGTGCCGGGTTACCGACGCCCGGAACCCAGGCCGACCACGAAAAGCCCGCACGTGCAGGGTTACCGACGCCCGGAACCCGCCCCGACCACGAAAGCCCGCACGCGCGGGGTCCTCGCTCCCGGGCCAGCGCTCGCCGGCTCCGCACCTCCCGACGTAGCCTCGACGCCATGGACGTGCCGGGCCGCAGCGACGAGGACGACGTCGTCCGTCGCGTCGGGGGCTTCGACACCGGGGGGCGGGCGTTCGTCCTGACCCTCTTCGGCGGCGGCGGGCTGGCCCTCGGACTCGCCCTCCCCTGGCTCGCGCGGCTCGCGGCCGAGCAGGAGTGGGTGCCGTTCGGCGGGCCCCTGCGCGCCCTCGGCGCCCCGGACGCGGCCTGGCTCCCCTGGGGCCGGCCGGTCATCGGCCTCGCGGTGGGGCTGGTCCTCGCCGCGTGGGTCCTCGCGCACACCGCGGTGCTCCACGTCTCGCGGGCGGAGGTCCGGGTCGAGCGCTACGGGTCGGTGCAGCGGGTCATCCCGCGGGAGCGCGTCGACGGCGTCCACCGGGACGGCGGGAAGGTGGTCCTCGAGGCCGCCTCCGGGCGCGTCCTCTTCCGTGACGACGTCGAGGGCGACCGCGACGCCGTCCGCGCGGCCTTCGTCGACGCCGGGTACCCGTGGGAGGGGCCACCGGCCTGACCGACGGCCGAGGGCCGAGGGCCGACGGCCGAGGGCGTCAGGGGGCCGGACGGGTGTGCCGGATGGCCACCGTGCACGGCGGCAGGCCGGCGAGGTTGTTCGTCGGGTCGGCGTCGGGGACGGTCGAGAGGTAGGGGAAGAAGGGGTTCTCCTCGTTCTCCGTCGTCACGACGTCGGCCTCGGCCCCGCTCGCACCCCGGACGAAGAACGTGTGGGCCCCGGCCCGCAGCAGGTCCATCACCCGGCTCTTCGTCATCGCCCACGGGCCGCCGTCCGGCAGGACGCCGCCCAGCATGTTGATGTACGGCTTGCGCCCGACCCGCTGGATGCCGGTCACCTGCCAGCGGCCGGGCGGCAGGGTGTCCGCCACCGGCACCCAGTACTCCTCGATCGGCTGCCAGACGTGCCCGTGGAGGGCGTAGTTGTAGGCGGACGCCTCCCGGTGCCCGGCGCCGTGGTCCCAGATCAGCTCGTCGACCGCGAGCCGGCGGTGCGTGTCGCTCGCCTCGAGCTGCTCCTGGCTCCACGACCGGACGACGATGCCCTGGAAGCCGTCGGGGTCGGACGCCTCGACGACGGCGGCGGGGAAGCTCAGCTCGCGGACGATCGCCGAGACGGCCACGTCCTGCGCGTACCGGTTGAGCCGGTCGACCACGCGCGTCATCCGCTGCTGGACGTACTCGGTGGCGACCTCCTGCGGGGAACGGCCCTCGGCGAGACCGCGCAGGATCTTCGCGCCGACCGCGTCGAGGTCGAGGTCGGCGACGGCCTCGGTCAGCTCGGTACGCAGCAGCTCGACGACCTTCGCGTGGGCGGCCTCGGCCCCGTCGTCGGAGGTCATGTCCTCCTCGAGGAGGATCGCGACGAGCACGAGCCGGCCGGGCACCTCGACCCGGTGCCCGGCGGCCGTGACCACGATGGGCTCGAGGGTGGTGTCGAGGTGGCCGACGGCCGCCGGCACCGTGCGGTTCTCGCCGATGCCCATCGAGCCGCCGAGGCTGCCGTGGCTGCCCGGCGAGGACCAGATCCCGGGCGCCCCGTCGAGCGTCGGCGCGTCCGGGCGGTGGGTGATCGTCCGGCCGTCGAGGGTGACGACGACGGTCCACAGGTACGGCTCGCTGTCGCTCTCGTCGGCGCCGTGGTAGCAGAAGAGCTTCTCGAGGCGGAGGCGGACGGGGATGGTGGCCATGGTCTCTCCCGGGGGGCGTGGTGCGGTCACGCGGCAGGAGGCGGCCCGCCGGGTAGGTGATACACGCACCCGTCGACCTGGGCGCTGCGGGCCGGGGTGTCGGACCCCGTCCGTAGCGTGCGGGGATGACCACCCAGGACCAGAACCCCGACCAGACCGAGCCGATCCAGGACCCGCAGGACGCCACGAAGCCGCCGGAGCAGTGGGCGACCGGTGACGAGCCCGCCACCGGCCCCCAGCTGAGCTACCTCTCGACCCTCGCCCGCGAGGCGGGCCGCGAGGTGCCGGAGGGCCTGACCAAGGCGCACGCCTCCGAGCTCATCGACGAGCTGCAGGGCGCCTCGCCGCGGGTCGACCCGCAGGCCTGACGCAGCGCGGCGCCCCGCGTGCGGGTCAGCGCGACCGCACGAGGGGCGCCAGCGCCTCGGCCATCATCGAGACGACCCCGGGCACGTGCCCGTTGGCGACCATGTTGACGACGAGCCCGTCGACCCCGTGGTCGAGCACCCGCTCCTGCAGCTGCCCGGCCACCTCCTGCGGCGTGCCCGCGAACTGCCGGTCCGTGGCGGCTCGTCGCTGGTTCTCGTCCATCGTGTCGAGGTCGACGCCGCGGGCGCGCAGGAAGTCGCGGTGCATCCGGCGGGCCGCGTCGCCGTCCTCGTCCATCATGACGAACGCGAGGTAGCTCGTCTCGAGGGTGGAGCGCTCGCGCCCCTCCTCCTCGCACCGGGCCGCGACCGCTTCGAGCTTGCGCGGGAGGTCCGCGGCGTTGCAGATGAGGTTGAGGTGCGCCGCGTGCCGGGCCGCGTACTTGAACGTCTTCCGCTCTCCCCCACCGCCGATGAGGATGGGCAGGTCGTCACGCAGGCGCGGCTCGTTCATCGCCGACTCGGTGCGGTACCAGTCGCCGGAGACCGTCGGCCGCTCGCCCCGCAGCATCGGCTCGATGATCGAGAGCGCCTCCTCGAGCCGCTGGAAACGGTCGGTGAAGGTGCCGAACTCGAACCCGAGCTGGCGGTGCTCGAGCTCGAACCACCCGGCGCCGATGCCGAGGACGGCTCGCCCCCCGCTCACGAGGTCGAGGGTCGTCACCTCCTTGGCGAGCAGCGTGGGGTTGCGGTACGTGTTTCCGGTGACGAGCGTCGACAGCTGCACCCGCTCGGTGGCCGTCGCGAGCGCGCCGAGGAGCGTGTAGGCCTCGAGCATCGGCTCGTCCGGCTCGCCGATCCCGGGCAGCTGGTAGAAGTGGTCCATCACGAGGACGGCGTCGACGCCGGCCGCGTCCGCCTCCTGCGCCTGCTGGACGACCGTCGGGACGATGCGTGCGGGGTCGCCCCCGGGGTAGCTGAAGTTCGGGACCTGGTAGCCGAGGCGGACGCTCATCCTCGGAACGCTACGCCCGTGACGCCGCCGTCGGGCCGCTCAGAACGGGGGCGACGACGGCAGCGTCGGGCGGCGCCGGCGGTGGCGCGGCGGGACGTCGACGACGAGGTCGCCGGGCGGCCGCCCGCGGGGTCGGTGGACCTCGACGCGGCAGGCTCGGGCGGTCGGCGCAGGGGCGCCGTGCTCGAGGCGGAACTCGAGGGCGGAGTGGGGTGCGTCGCTCGCTCCCAGGCTCGGTGCACGCGGCGGCCGGTCCTCGTCGGACCCGCTGTCGGGGAGGACGACGGGCCGGTGGTCCGGGGGATGGGTGGTGCGCCGCCGCCCGGCGGGGTCCACCCATGTCATCGTCGCGTCGGGATGGAGGAGGGCCGACCATCCCGGCCGCTGCTTCGTGCGGTGATGGCGCCGGCAGAGGCAGACGAGGTTGGTCGCCGCCGTCGGGCCGGCGGGCCACGCCACGACGTGGTCGAGGTCGCAGAACCGGGCGGCGACCTGGCAGCCGGGGAAGCGGCAGCGCCCGTCCCGGGCCCGGACCAGCCGCGCGAGGCGGGCGCCCGGCCGGTAGCCCTCGGTGGTCGGACCGTCGACGGCGGACAGCGCGCCGCTCGCGGGGTCGACCCCGACCCGCCCGAGGTGGTCGGTGCGGCACGACGTCGACGCGACCGCCCGCTCCAGCCAGTCGCGGGCGACGAGGACGGGCTCACCGGGGGCAGCACCGTGCACGGTCACGAGGTCACCCGGCTGCTCGACGGCCCCCGACCGCGCCGACCGGACCGCACCGTCGGGAGAACCGTCCGGAGCGACGGTCACGAGGTGGACCTGGAGGTCGATCGTCGCGCTGCCGGTCACGAGGTCGGTGAGCGCCCGGGCCCGCGCCCGGTCGATGCCATCGCAGGTGCCGTCGGCGACGAGGCGCTGCGCGAGGGCGTCGATGGCGGCCCACGCCCGGGAGGCCTCCTCGGAGGGAAAGGTGCCGAGCCAGGTGTCGGTGCCGGGCTCGTCGACCCATCGCCGCAGCGACGACGCGGAGCGGGCGCGGACGGCCCTGCGCCGCAGGAGGTCCGGCGAGATCCGGGCCAGCACCCGCCGCACCCGCCGGCGCAGGCGGGGAGCGTCCTCGACGCCGAGGAACGCGTCGACGGCCTCGCACACCGTGGCGGCGACCTCCGCCGGGACCTCCTCGAGCTCGTGGGCGACGACGCCGGCCCGGTACCCGTCCACGCGGCCCTCGGTCATCGCGGCGTGCAGACGTCCCAGGCCGGTCGCCGTGCCCGTGCCCTCGGGGCCGTCGGCGGCGCGGCGGACGGCGTCGCGCACCCAGCGCTCGGCGTGCGCGGCGGTCATCCCGAGGACGCCGGAGACGATCGACGGCGCGTCGAGCGAGACGTGGCCGGGAGCCCGGTGGGTCTCGACGAGCTCGCCGGTCCCGAGCACGTGCGGCTCGATCGCCGCGAGCCGCACGACCACCTCGGCCTGCGCCGCCTCGACGACATCGGCCAGGGCCCGGAGCTCGCCGAGAGCGGCCGCCCACTCCTCGCTCGAGCCGCAGGCGACGGTCGGGGACAGGACCTCACGCACCAGCCGGCGTGCCGTGTGCGCCGCCTGCGCGACGTCCCCGGGACCCGGCCCGAGCGTGCTCGTCGATGCCATTCGCTCCCCCTCCCCTCGTGACCCCATCCTACCGCCGAGACATCCGTCGAACAAGGGTTCGACAGTACCAAATCGTCTGCCGCTCAACGACTCTCGCCCATCAAGAGTGCGGCTCGCCGGCCGCCGCCCACCCCTGCGCGGACCCCAGGGGAGCGCTCCCCATGTCCCCCGGGCCCCGCCGGGCCTACGGTGACCGGGACGGCGGCGCACCGGCGCCGCCCCACGAGGGGAGACCACACGACATGGCACGACTGAAGACCCTGGCCGCCGCGCTGGCGGCCGTCACGCTCGGCGGGCTCGTCACCGTCGCGACGCCGGGCGCGGCCGTCGCGGAGGACTCGATGTGCCGCACGACGACCGGCAGCTCGGACTTCTACCCGGGCCCGTCCGCGAGCGCCACGTACGACGACACCTTCCACAACAGCGTCGCGGTCCCGGCCGGCCTCCTCGACGGCCGCTACGTGCCGCAGGGCCTGGCCTACTGGAACGACGTCCGCGGCACCGACGACGTGCTGCTCATCTCGGCGTACCACGACGACAACGGCAACGGCACTCCCGACGGTCCGAGCGCGGTCTTCGGCGTGTGGCTGAGCGGCCCGGACCGCGGCGAGAGCCTCGGCCGGATGCTCATCCCGACCACGCACGCCGGTGGCATCGCCGTCGCCGGGGGGTACGTCTACGTCGGCGGCGAGGGCATCGTCCGCTACTGGTCGGCGTCGGGGGTCAGGTCCGTGCTCCTGGCGGCCAACAACAACCACACCTACACCCCCAAGGACACCCAGGACGTCGCCGGCAAGGCCTCGTTCCTCGGCACCCAGGGCGGGTACGTCTGGACCGGCGACTTCTCGGAGACGAGCCACCAGAGCATGTGGCGCTACCGGCCCAACAGCGACGGCTCCCTCACCTACACGAGCACCAAGCGCACCGTCCCCGCGAAGACCCAGGGGATGACCACCGTCGGGTCCCGGTTCGTCTTCGCGACCTCCTACGGCCGCAACGACCGCGGCAACGTCTGGGTGCGGTCCACCGCCTCCACCGGCGACGTCACCGACGCCACGTCCTTCTGCATGCGCGCCCCCTCGATGATCGAGGGCCTCGCCTACGGGAGCTCGAACGGCAACGCCCACGTCTGGGCGCTCTACGAGAGCGGCGCCTACACGTACAACAAGGGCCTCGACGACCCGCGCAACCCGATCACGAACATCCACTGGGCCGAGGGCTCGACCCTCGCCGGTCTGTACGGCCAGTCCGACTGAGCCGCAACCCGACCCATCCTGACGGCGCCGGATCCCGCGAGGGGTCCGGCGTCGTCGGCGTCAGCGCGCCGGCAGCTCCCAGCCCCCGTCGGTGGCCAGCACGACCCGGTCTGCGGCACCGGCCCGCTCGCGCACCAGCGCGGTGTTGCGGTCGTCGACCGCCGCCACCCAGGCCTGCGCCTCCTGCGGCGTCTTGCCGAACTCGACGTGCCGCGCCAGCAGCCGCTGCCGGCGCAGGGCGTCGTCGCCGTCGACGAACCAGACGGCGTCGAGCGCGGCCCGCGCCTCGCGCCAGTCGCCCTCCAGCAGCAGGTAGTTGCCCTCGGTGACGACGAGCCGCGCTCCCCCGGGCACGACGACGGCCCCGGCCAGCGGCTGCTCGAGGACGCGCTCGAAGCCCGGCGCGTACACGTCGCGCTCGGGGTCCTCGCGCAGCCGGCGCAGCAGGGCCGCGTAGCCCCGCGCGTCGAAGGTCTCGGGGGCGCCCTTGCGGTCGCGGAGACCGAGCCGCTCGAGCTGGACGTCCGCGAGGTGGTAGCCGTCCATCGGCACCTGGGCGACCCACGCGGCCCCGCGCCGCCGCGCGAGCTCGGCGACGAGCGCCTCGGCCAGGGTCGACTTGCCCGCTCCGGGCACACCGGCGACGCCGAGCAGGGCCCGTTCGCCGGCCGTCGTCCGGACGAGCTCCTCGGCGAGGTCGGCGAGCGCCCCGACGCCGGCGGCGCTCACCATCCCGCCTCGTCGAAGGCCCGCTCGGTCAGCTCGCGGCCCAGCGCGATCATCTCCGAGGCGCGGTGGAAGTCCATCGTGCGGCAGGCGTCGGAGGGCACCGAGACGAGGACGTCCGGGGGGTTGCTCGCCATCCGGTAGCGCGTGATGAGCGCGGCCATCGTGTCGAACGAGCGGTTGAAGATCTCGGCGGACGCGAGCTCCTTCGGCGCCGGCGAGAACCCGGGGGCCGAGGCCAGCGCCGGCGAGCCGCCCCCCTCCGTGACCGCCTCGACGTCCTCGGCGACCATCTCGCGGGCGGGCGCCTCGGTCGTCGTGTCGTGCGAGCCACCGCCCATGAGCGCCGACACCCGGTGGGTCAGCGAGCGCACCGAGCCCGCGACGGTGCTCGTCACCCCCGGCGAGCGCACCGGCGCGACGGGCATCCCCGTGCTGTGCCCGGCCTGGAGGCTCACCGCGACGGTGAGGTCGGACATGACGGCGGCGGTCGGCTCGATCGGCACCGGGTTCATGAGGCCGCCGTCGACGAGGAGGCGGCCGTCGACGACGATCGGCGTCACGAGGCTGGGGATCGCGACGGACGCGCGGATGGCCGTCGCCATCGGCCCCCGCTGGAACCACACCTCGCGCCGGTGGTTGAGGTCGGTCGCGACCGCCGTGAACGGCACGGCGCAGTCCTCGATGAGGGTGCCGTCGAGGATCTCGCCGACCTTGGCGAAGATGCGCTCGGCCCGGATGGCGCCGCCCCCGCCGAGGTTCATGTCGAGCAGCCGCCACACGTCGTACTGCGTCAGCCCGGTGACCCACTCCGTGTAGGCGTCGAGCCGCCCGGCCGCGGCCAGCCCGCCGACGAGGGCGCCCATCGAGGTGCCGGCGACGGCCACGACCTCGAACCCGCGCTCCTCGATGACCTGGAGCGCCCCGATGTGCGCGTACCCGCGTGCTCCGCCGGCGCCCAGCGCCAGCGCCACGCGTCGACCCGTGCGCTCAGGACCCATGGGCTCAGGGTACGTCGACCTCCCCACCCGCCGGCGCCCGCAGCGATAGCCTCGGGACCGGAGGAGGCACCCATGGACGCAGCACGCGCGGCCCGGCGCACCCCTCCGGCCGACCCCGCCCTCCTGCCGCCCGGCCCGCGCCTGCCCCGCCTCGTCCAGAGCGTCGGGATGATGCGCTTCCGCCACCGCTGGGTGCCCTGGCTGCACCGCCGCTACGGGGACGTCGTGACGGTCCGGCTCTTCCCCAGCACCCGCAACACCGTCCTCGTCAGCGCACCGGACGCCGTCCGCGACGTCTTCGCCGGCGACCCCGCCGTCTTCCGCGCCGGCGAGGCCAACGCCATCCTCGGGCCGGTCATGGGCGAGCACTCGGTGCTGCTCGTCGACGGCGAGGAGCACCGGCGCGCCCGGCGCCTCCTCACGCCCGCCTTCTCCGGCCGGGCGCTGCGCGGCTACGCCGACCTCGTGACGGGGCTGGCGAAGACCGAGGTCGGTTCCTGGACACCGGGGGTCGCCTTCCCCGTGCTCGACCGGATGAACGCCGTCACGCTCGAGGTCATCCTGCGCGTCGTCTTCGGCGTCACCGACGAGGCCCGGCTCGCGCGGCTGCGGCCCCTCGTCCGCGAGCTCGTCGACGTCAGCCCGCTCGTCTTCCTCGGCTGGGCCGTGCCCCGGCTGCGGCGCGTCGGGATGTGGCGGCGGGCGGTCGAGCGCACCCGTGCCCTCGACGCGCTCCTGCACGAGGAGATCGCCGACCGTCGTGCGAGCCCGGACCTCGCCCTGCGCACGGACGTGCTGTCGACGCTGCTGCGGGTCGAGGTCGAGGGCGAGCGCCTGACCGACGCCGAGCTGCGCGACCAGCTCGTCACGCTGCTGCTCGCCGGCCACGAGACGACGGCCACCGCCCTCGCCTGGACCCTCCACGAGGTCGGCCTCGACCCCGCCCTGCGCGCCCGGGCCCGCGCGGCCGCGCGCACCGGCGACGACGACCTCCTCGAGGCGCTCGTCAAGGAGGCGATGCGCCTGCACCCCGTCATCCCCATGGTGGTGCGGGTCCTGCGCGAGCCGGCGCGCGTCGGCGGGGTCGACCTGCCGGCCGGGGCCACCGTCGGCGCCTCGGTGATCCTCGCCCACCAGCGGGCCGCGAGCCATCCCGACCCGTTCGCGTTCGACCCCGGCCGCTTCGTCGGCGGGCAGCCCGCCCCGCACACGTGGATCCCGTTCGGCGGCGGGGCGCGCCGGTGCATCGGGGCGTCGTTCTCGCTGATGGAGGCCGTCGCGGTGCTGCGGGAGGTCCTCGTCGCGTACGACGTCGAGTCGGTGGCGCCCGAGGGTCCGCGGGTCCGCAACATCACGAGCGTGCCCCGACACGGCGCGCGGGTCACGGTGCGCTGAGCCCGGACCGGGCCGAGTCCGCCGAAGGTCCCACGCACGGGCCCCCACGTCGAGGACGATGGAGGCGTGAAGGGAGGCGCCATGACGACACGACGCCGCACACCGACCGTCCGCGTCCTCGGGGTGGGGGTGGCCGTGCTCGCGCTGGCCGCCGTCGCGGGCTGCTCCTCCGACCCGGACGACCCGGCGCCCGTCTCGACCTCGGCCTCGCCGTCCACGAGCGAGCCGGCCTCCCCGTCCGCGTCGCCCTCGCCGAGCGACTCGCCGTCGGCCACGGCCGACCCCAGCGCCTCGCCGAGCCCGTCGGCGTCGGTGCCCGACGGGTACTCCCTCGACGAGAGGACCAGCGGCGACTGGCCGACCCTCGGCGGACGCGTCGGCATCGGGCTGGAGTCGCGCGTCGCCGGCCACACCACCTACGACCGGGTCGTCTACCAGTTCGCGCGCGACGGGGTGCCCAGCTACCGCGTGCACTACGTCGACGCGCCGATCGAGGACCCGAGCGGCGAGCGCAAGGACGTGCCGGGCGACGCCTGGCTCGAGGTGCTCGTCTCCACCGTCGACATGCCCGGCGAGTCCGCCCCGAGCGCCGACGACCCGCTGCCCCGGACGTTGGAGGGCACCGGCATCGCGGCGGCGCCGGCCATCTGGGGCGGGTTCGAGGGGGTCGGCCAGCAGTTCATCGGCCTCAGGGGCGGTCAGCGGCCGTTCACGGTCTCGGTGCTGGAGAACCCGACCCGGCTCGTCGTCGACATCGCCCGCTGACGCGCGGGCCGCGACCGGTCAGAGGTCGAGGTCCTGGTGCCAGGACTGCGTCCGGTAGTCGGTGACCCAGCCCATCGACGCGTAGAGGCCGTCGGCGCCGGTCGGGCTGTCGGCGTCGACCTCGAGGCCCACCCGGTTGCGGCCGCGCTTGGCGGCGTCGCCGATGACCTGGTGCAGCAGCGCCTTCGCCACCCCGCGGCCGCGGGCCGTCCGGTGCACGCCGATGTAGTCGACGTAGCTGCCGGGGATGCCGTCGGCGTCGGGGCGCAGGACCGACGAGACGACGGCGCCGGCGGGCACCGGCCCCTCCGGACCCTCGACCGTCGCGAGCCACCAGTGGTCCCAGCGGTGGCCGGGGTCCTCGCGCAGCCGCATGACGAACTCGGGGAAGCTCTCGCGGTAGGAGCTGAAGTGGTCCTGGAAGGACTCCTCGAGCACCCGGTGCACCGCCTGGAGGTCCTGCGCGAGCGGCAGGCCGTCGTCGTGACGGTCGACCGGCCGGACGGTGACGCCCTCGCGCGGGCCGGGCAGGCTGCTCGCCTCCTCGGAGGTGACGGGGCGGGTCATCTGCAGCCACGTGCGGGTGTGCCGGTAGCCGGCGGCCTCGAGCCAGCGCTGCTGGCGGGGGTCGTCGGCGTAGGCGCCGGAGTCGAGCAGCGTCGTGCGCAGGCCGCGCATCCGGCCGATGTCGCGGGCGTAGCGCTCGCCGGCGGCGAAGAGGTGCGCGGCGAGGGCATCGGCGGCGTCGTGCTGCGGCGAGACCGTGACCTCGACGAGGGTGCGCCCCGCGGCCCGGTCGTGCACCGACAGCCACGCGAGGAGGCGGCCGTCGGCGTCCTCGACGAGCACCTGGCGGCGGGTCCACGAGCCCGTGCCGGCGAGCTGGACGACCATCGCCTGCGGGTCGACAGCGGAGGAGCCCTTGGCCGCCTCCTGGTGCGCCGCGAGGAGCGCGGTGACGGCCGGGACGTCGTCCACCTCCGGCCGGCGGGTGAGGTAGTGCTCGGGCAGTCCGTCGATCGTCACCTCGGCGTGGCTCATCCCCCCACTCTCCCATCCCCCGATTCGCCCGCGGACGTGTGTGGAGACCGTCGGGATGCCGACGTTCCCCACACACGTCCGGGAGCGCCACCGGGCCGGCCGGCGACCGGGAGGTCGCCGGCCGGCCGGTGTCGCGCCGACCCGGGTCAGCGGTTGTCGAACACCCCGTCGACAAGGCTGGTGCTGCGGAAGGAACCCAACAGGTCACCCTCGCTGCGGTCGAACCCGAAGGTCTGGCCGAAGGCGTTGGCGTCCTCGTCCCGCTCGGTGCGGGTCAGGGTGCCGTCCTCGTCGGAGCGCACGGTCTCGCGCTCGGTCGCCGAGGCGTCCTCACGGGAGAAGGAGCCCGAGCCACCACTGGCCGAGTACGGCGCGGCGAGGTCGAACACCGACGTGCTCGTCGAGCGGGTGGCGGCCTCGTCACGGTCCTCCGTCGAGAAGACGTCCGAGCGCGTGGCGCCGACGGTGCCCTTCGGGTCGGCCGTGAAGGAGCCGGTGTCGAACCCGCCCACGGTCTTCGAGGCGCGGGCCTCACGGGTGGCCTCGGAGCGGGTGCCGTCCTCGTCGGTCACCGTCTCGCGACGGGCGTCCGTCGAGGCGCGCTCGTCGGAGAAGGCGCCGGTGATTCCCTCGAAGGACAGCGGCGAGGAGAACGAGCCCGCGGCCTCGGAGGTCGAGGCCCCGGTGACGTCCTCGTCGTCACGCGTCAGCTCGTCGCTGCGCGCGCCCGAGAGGGCGCCCATCGGGTCGGCGGTGAGCTTGCCGATGCCGACGGAGTAGTCGGTCTTCGACGCGCTCGCCGACTTCGACTCCGACGTGCGGGTGTCGCCGTCCTCGTCGGTGCGGGTGACCTTCTCCTGGTCGGAGGAGGCCTGCTCGTTCGAGCCGGTCAGGTTCAGGCCGCCGACGGAGACGGGCGCCTTCGCCGTGGCCCTGCCCGTGGTGCTCGACGAGGAGCTGCTCTCGTCGGCGTCGGAGTCACGCGAGGTGGCGGACTTCGTGATGGACGAGACCGCCGCGGACGGGTCGGCCGTGATGTCGCCGGTCGAGAGCCCGACCGAGTTCTTCGAGGAGTCCTTCGACGCGCGCGTCGTCGACTCCTCGGAGCCGTCCCGGTCGGTCCGGGTCTCGGTGACCGAGGAGCTCGACGAGCTGCTGCTCGTGGCCCCGAGGTCGATGCCGCCGATGCGGATCGGCGAGGAGAAGGAGGAGTCGGCCGCGTTCTGGGACGCGCTCGAACCCTCGTCGGCGGACGCCATCGCGGCGCCACCGAGGAGCAGGCCGCCGGCGACGGCAGCGGTGCCCAGGGATCGCTTGATCCAGGTGTTCATGTCAGACCTTTCGTCAGGATGTCCTGTGTGCGGCGCACGGAGTCGTCGGGACTCGGGCGCCCTGCGGCTCGGGGAGCCGCGTGGGATCGACCTGACGAGTCAGTCGGGGGCGACGCCGGGCCGGTGGAAGGCCTGGGTCGCGAGGACGGCCACGTGACCCGCGGGGAGCGCGGTGAGGGCCGAGGCGTCGCGCGCCGCCCGGGGGGCGAGCGCGGAGGAGTCGGGGGCGTGCGGGCCGAGGGCCGTCGCGGTGGACCCGGGGGCCGAGGGCGCGGGGGTCGAGGGGACGAGCGGCGTCCCGGGGAGGGCCGGGGCGTGGGGCGTCGGGTCGGTGGGGGCCCCCGTCGTGGCGGTGTCGCGGGTCGCGACGGGACCGCTGTCGGCGACGAGCGCGGAGGCCGAGGGGGTGGGGACCGGGGGCGCGGACGTCGCGGTGGGCGGCGAGGTGACCGACGGCCCCGACGCGGCGTCCGCCGGGGCGTCCGCCGAGGGCTCGTCGGCGGCAGGGGCCGGGCCCGCGGCGGGTCGGTCGACGTCGGGGAGCAGGCCGTCGACCGGGGGGACGGCCTCGGTGACGGGTGCCAGGGCGTCGGTGACGGGGGCGAGCGGCTCGAGCACGGCGTCGGTCACCGGCGCGACGGCCTCGACGAGGGGCTCGGTGACGGGCCTGACGGCCGACGTCACGGGCTCGGCGACCCGCGCGACCGGCTCCACGAGCTGCGCGACGGGCTTCGCCACCGGCTCCACGACCCTCGCGACGGGCTTCGCCACCGGCTCCACGACCCTCGCGACGGGCTTCGCCACCGGCTCGACGACCTGCGCGACGGGCTCGGCCAGGGGCGCGACCGCGGGAGCCGTCACGGAGGCGAGCGTGTCGCTCGCGCGGCCCAGCAGGCCGTGGCCCTCGGCGGCCGAGGCGCTCGGGGCGAGGAGCACGGACAGCACCACGGCGGAGAAGGTCCCGCCCAGCGCGAGCACGACGACGCGGAGCAGGCGCGGCATCAGCGGCGTCATCGTGCTCCCTCCGGTCGGTCCTCGGGTGGCGTCACGAGGGCTTCGGCGCCGTGGGGCCGGCCGGATGGGGTCGCGAACGACTTTCTTGCGGACGACAGGCATCGACCCCGGCCGTCGTCGACGCGCACCCCGCCGTCCTCACCGACCTCCTCTGGCGGATGCCCACGGCCCGCGACGAGAGGCGCGTCCAGGTCTCCGCCGACCGAGCCCGTCCCGCCCCCGACCTCGCCTCCCTCCGCGAACGTGTGTGAAGACCGTCGGGATGCCGACGTTCTTCACACACGTTCGCGGTGAGGGAGGGTCAGACGGGGGTGTCGAGGAGCTCGCGCAGGTGGGCGTCGACCTCGTCGAGGTAGGACTGCTCGAAGCCGAAGAGGCCGAAGTGACCCGCGATGCTGTGGAGCATCCGCACCTCGGCGCCGGGGGTCAGGGCGGCCTCGGGCTCGCAGTCGCGCGGCGGGAAGAACATGTCCTGCTCGATCGGCATGACGAAGACCTTGGCCGTGACGCGCCCGAGGGCCGCCGCGAGGTCGCCGCCGACGTTGCGGGCGACGTCGCCGCGCTGCCACTTCCAGCCCATCGAGAGCAGGGCGTTCGGGTCCATCATCGTGAAGAGCGTGCGGTTGAAGTTCTGCTGGAACTCCTCGTAGGTCGAGAACTCCAGCCCCTCGGCGATCGGCGGGATGCCCTTCCAGAACTCGGTCTTCCAGAAGTCCGTCGTCAGACCCATCGTCGCCCAGATGTCGGCGTGCCGGGTCAGGCCGTCGCGCACGTCCTCGTGCGACGCGTAGTCGCCGCCGCTGAACCCGGGGTCGCTGGTGATGGCGTCCATGAGCGTCTTCGTGAAGAGCGCGTCGTGCGGCGTGTTCTGCGCGGTGCCGGCGATCGGCGCCGCCCGCAGCACCTTGTCGGGGTAGCGGACGGCCCACTCCCACGTCTGCTGCGCGCCCATCGAGCCGCCGACGACGAGCGCGAACCGCTCGATGCCGTAGTGCTCGCGCATCAGCTGCTCCTGCGCGCGCACGTCGTCGCCGATGCGCACCTGGGGGAAGCGGGACATGGCGATGGACGGGTCGTCGGTCGTGTGCGGCGAGGTCGAGAGGCCGTTGCCGATCTGGTTGACGACGGCGATGAACCACCGCGACGGGTCGAGCGCGCGCCCCTCCCCGATGTAGACCTGCCACCACGTCGCGTGCGTCCCGGAGAACCACGTCGGGATCAGGATCGCGTTGTCCTTGGCCTCGTTGAGCTCGCCGAAGGTCGCGACGGCCAGCTGGAGGTCGGGGATGACGCCGCCCTCCTCGAGCTCGAAGCGGCCGACCGACCGCAGCTCGTAGGGGCCCTGCATCTCGGTGGTGTAGAAGGGGTTCTCCAGGGGCATGGCGGGTCCTCTCGTCGCGACGCTGCTGACCCACCCGACGCTAGGCGGCGCGGGCCGCCGGCGGAACCCCCCGACCCGGCCGGTCCTCCCGCGAACGTGTGTGAACACGCCGGTGATCCCCGGCGAGTTCACACACGTTCGCGATAGGAGTGGGTCAGGGGGCCGGGGCGGTGAGGCGGCGGGTGGCGAGGACGCAGAGGGCCCGGGTGACCCGGACGACCTCGGCGAGGTCGACGGACTCACGCGGTGAGTGCGCGAGCCGGACGTCGCCCGGCCCGTACTGGAGCGTCGGCACGCCGGTCGCGGCGTAGAGGCGCAGGTCCGAGCCGTACGGCGCCCCGCCCGCGGCCGGTCGCGGCGCCCCGACGGCCTGGGCCGCGTCGGCGACCTCGATGGCGAGCGGATGGCCCGCCGGCAGCCGACCGGACGCGAACGCACCGCCGGGCCAGGTGACGACCGGCGGGTGCTCCCGCAGCCACGGGTCCCCGGCCGCGGCCTCGGCGACGCACCGCTCGAAGGCGTCGCGGGCGTCCTGCGGGTCCTCCCCGAGCGCCACCCCGTAGCGGCCCTCGGCGACGAGCAGGTCCGGCACGCTGCTGGCCCAGTCGCCGGCGCGCACGGTGCCGACCGAGAGCGCGTAGGGCAGCCCCGACCCGGCGAAGAGCGGGTCGACGTCACGGTTGCGCTCGGCCTCGAGCCGGCGCAGCGCCGCGTGGACGACGCCGAAGGTGTCGAGCGCCGAGACCCCCTCGAGCCGCGTGCTGCCGTGGGCCGCGAGGCCGCCGACCTCGAGCCGGAAGGTCAGGGCGCCGGCGTTGGCGGTGAGCAGCCGGCCGCCGGTCGGCTCGGTGATGACGACCGCGTCACCGGTGTGCCCGCGGCGCAGGGTCGCGAAGGCCCCGAGCCCGCCGTCCTCCTCGCCGACGACCGAGTGCACCGCGAGCCGGCGCTCCAGCCGGACCCCCGAGCGGTGCAGCGCCGCGGCCACCGCGAGGTTCGCGACGAGGCCGGCCTTCATGTCGCAGGCCCCGCGCCCGTGCAGCCGGCCGTCGCGGACGACGGCCGCGAACGGGTCGTCGCGCCACGCGCCGGGGTCGCCGACGGGCACGACGTCGACGTGCCCGTTGAGGACGAGCCCCGGCGCCCCCGTGCCCGGCGTCGTCCCGACGAGCCCCCACGCCTCCTCGCGCGGCGCCTCGAGCCCGGGGAAGCCGGGGTCTGCGAGCAGCGCCGGGAGGTCCTCCGACCACAGGTCGACCTCGAGCCCGGCCCGCTCGAACCATCCGGCGAGCAGGTGCTGGGCCTCGGACTCGGCGGCCGTCCCTGTGACGCTCGGGACGCGCACGAGCGCGACGAGCGAGGGGACGAGGGCGTCCTCGTCGAGGGCGTCGAGGACGCGGCGCTCGACGTCGGTCAGGGTGCTCACGGCGGCACGCTAGACCCCGGCGCTCCCACCCCGCAGGCGCGACCACGTCGAACCCGCGGAATGCCCCCGGCCGGGCACGGGTTGGCCCCTCGGTGACGTCCTCCTCCGCCACCCGCGTCCCCCGGTCCGCCGTCGGCCTGCGCTCCGAGCGGGGGCCGGTGCTCCTCGGGGTGATGCTCTCGACCGGCCTCGTCGCCATCGACTCGACGATCCTCGCGACCGCCGTCCCCGCGGTCGTCGGCGACCTCGGGGGCCTCTCGCAGTTCCCGTGGCTGTTCTCGATCTACGTCCTCGCGCAGGCGGTGTCGGTGCCCGTCTACGGCAAGGTCGCCGACCTCCTCGGGCGCAAGAACGTCATGCTCGTCGGCGTCGTGCTCTTCGTCGTCGGCTCGCTCCTGTGCGGCCTCGCGTGGTCGATGGGCTCGCTCATCGCCTTCCGGGCGGTCCAGGGCCTCGGCGCGGGGGCCATCCAGCCGATCGGGATGACGATCATCGGCGACATCTACTCCGTCGCCGAGCGGGCGACCGTCCAGGGCTACGTGGCGTCGGTGTGGGCGATCAGCTCGCTCGTCGGCCCGACCCTCGGCGGGTTCTTCTCCGAGGCGCTGTCGTGGCGCTGGATCTTCTTCGTCAACCTGCCCCTCGGGGCGGCCGCCGGCTGGATGCTCTGGCGCCGCTTCCAGGAGTCGCCGCGGCCGGTGACCGCCCGCCCGCGCATCGACTGGGCGGGGACGCTGCTGCTCCTGCTCGGCACGGTCGCGCTGCTCGTCGGCCTGCTCGAGGGCGGCGTCCTGTGGTCGTGGGGCTCGCCGGCGAGCATCGGGCTCTTCGTCGGCGCCGCCGTCCTCCTCGTCGCCTTCGTCGTCGTCGAGCGGAACGCCGCCGAGCCGGTGCTGCCGCTCTGGGTCTTCCGGCACCGGGTCGTCGGCGGGGCGATGCTCGTCTCGCTCGTCGTCGGCGTCATGCTCCTCGGCCTGACCTCCTACGTGCCGCTCTACGCCCAGGGCGTGCTCGGCGCCGGCGCCATCGTCGCCGGGTTCGCCCTCGCGGCGATGACCCTCGGCTGGCCGGTCGCCGCCTCCACCTCGGGCCGCCTCTACCTGCGGCTGGGCTTCCGGGCGACGATGCTCATCGGCTCCGTCCTCGCGGTCGCCGGCTCGGCGCTGCTGCTGACGGTCGGCCCGGACAGCTCGGTGTGGCAGCTCGCCGCCGCCTGCCTCGTCCTCGGTCTCGGGTTCGGGTACGTCGCGAGCCCCTCCCTCGTCGCGGCCCAGTCAGCGGTCCCGTGGCACGAGCGCGGGGTCGCGACGAGCGCGTCGATCTTCGCGCGCTCGGTCGGCAGCGCGGTCGGCGTCGCGGCCTTCGGCGCCGTGGCCAACACCGTCGTGCGCGACCGGCTCGGCGGCGCCCCGACCGACCTGGAGTCGCTGCCCTCCGGGGTCCTCGCCCCGGCCCTCGGCGCCGTGTTCGTGGCCGCCGCCGCCGTCTCAGTGACGATGCTCCTCGCCTCGCTCGTCATGCCGCGCGAGGTGCGCGAGGCCGGCGCCGACGACTGAGGCGTACGCCGCGCGCGCGACACGGACGTCATTCCTCGCGCGTGGACCTCATCGGCAGTACGGTTGCGGGGCAGGGGAAGCCGGGTGCGGCGCCGGAGTAGGGACCGGTGCCGCGCCCGGACCTCACGCCCGCCGTGCGCCGGCGGAGGCGACCCCGAGCCACGTGTGCGGGTTGCCGTCCCAGCACCAGCCGAGCTTCGGCGCCCGCCCGCTGATCCACATCGCCGGCACCCGGCGGTCTCCCCGGCGCGAGCCGGACAGCATGAAGCAGCGGTTCTTCTCGAGCAGCTCCGGCGCGTGCGTGACCACGGCGACGCCCTCCTCGACGGTCAGCGGCGTCCGGCCGCGCCCGAGGACGACGGGGAGCGCCTGCTCGGGCCGCACGCCGAGGAACTCCTCGCCCCGGTCGACGTCGAGCAGCAGGTAGGCGTCCGGGGCGGGCAGGACCACCGGCTCGATCGGGCGGTAGGGCGCGAGGCCCTCCGCCCCGTGGTTGCGGTCGACGATGCCCGGCCGGGTGCCCCGCGGCGCCAGCCGCAGGAGGGGGACGGTCTTCTCGGGGTCGACGACCGCCGCGGTGACGACGAGGACGAGCGGGGCGCGTCCGGGCGCGGGCTCGGGCAGGGCGCCGAGCCCGGCCGCGACCTCGCGCAGCGGCTCGAGGCGAGCGGTGAAGGTGGCCTCGGGCTCGCCGGCGAGGGCCGGGTAGCCGAGGCGGAGCAGGGTCTCGACCTGCCGGTCGAGCACGTCGAGCGCGGTGGACGGAGCGGTCTGGACGGCGATGGCGGACCTCCCGGGTCGGTGAGCGGCCATCCTCCAACGCGCCCCGCGGCGCCGGTGTTCCCCGCGGTCAGGCCGCCGGTGCGCCGACCCGGCGGACCGGATGGGTCTCGCGGGCCCGGACCCAGGGCACGACCGCGAGCAGGGTGATGACCCCGGTGACCCCGAAGGCGAGGCCGAAGCTGCCGTGGTCGACGAGCGTGCCGGCGAGGACCGGGCCGATGATCGCGCCGGTGTCGGAGGCCATCTGGAAGGCCGCGAGGGCCGGGCCGCCGTTGCGCTCGCGCCCGACGACGTCGGCCAGCGAGGCCTGCTGCGCCGGGTTGAGCGCTCCGGCCCCGAGCCCGGCGACGACCGAGAAGACGACGAGCAGCGGCAGGTTGGTGGCGAGCCCGGTGCCGAGGGTCGCGAGGCCGGAGACGAGGAGCCCGCCGACGATGAACGGCTTGCGCCCGATCCGGTCGGAGGTGCGGCCGGCCACGGTGAGCCCGACGGCGTTGCCCGCCGCGAAGACCGCGAGCGCGGTGCCGGCGACGAGCGCCTGGTGGGTCTCGCGGGTGGCGGGGTCGAGGGACTGGTCGACGATGACGGCGGCGGCGAAGAGCGGCAGGATCGCGTTGCGGACGCCGAAGTTGGCCCAGCCGTTGGCGAACGCGGACGCGATCGAGGCACGGTAGGCGCTGTCCTGCCACCCGTCGCGCACCCCCATGACCGGTAGGACCGGGGCCCCCTCGGCCGGGCGCAGCGAGGCGTCCTTGAGGAAGACGAAGACGATGCCGGCCGCGAGGAGCAGGGCCGCGGCGTAGACGAGGAACGGCACGCGCAGCCCGAGCCCGCCGAGCAGGCCGCCGACGACCGGCCCGCCGACGCCGCCGATGAGGAAGGCCGAGGCGTAGGCGGACGACACGCGGGCACGGATCGAGGGCGGGGCCAGTCGGACGATGAGCGCGACCGCTGAGACGGTGAACATCACCGACCCGATGCCGCCGAGGCCGCGGAAGAGGAGCAGCTGCCAGTAGGAGCCGGCGAAGGCCGTGGCGCCGGTGGAGACGGCGACGACGACCAGGCCCGCCAGGTAGATCGGCCGTTCGCCGAGCCGGCCGATGAGCCGCCCGCCCGCGGGCGCGAAGACGAGCCGGAAGAACGCGAAGGCACTGACGACGACGCTGCTCGCCGTGGCCCCGACCCCGAAGCTCTGCGCGAAGGACGGCAGGACCGGGGTGATGAGGCCGAAGCCCAGGGCGATGACGAAGGCCGCCGCGATGAGGACCCAGATCTCACGGGGGATGCGGACTCGGGCCTCGGGGGCGCTCACGGGGTCGACGGACACGAGGGTCCAGTATGCCCGCGCCCACCGACGGGTCGGGGCCGCGGTCGGTGCGACCGCGGCCCCGTCTCCACCGGACCGCGCCGGGGGCGACGCTGCCCCCGGGCGGTTCGGGCTCTTCCACGAGGTGGTCTCGACAGCACCCCGTGCCGCCGATCATGTCCCCGCCGGTGCCCCCGGGTCCAGACCCCGGGGCGCTTCTTGACCGCTTCTTGCCACGCGGTCGACGGAGGCCCCCCACCGCGCCGGGCTCAGCGCGCGAGGACGGCCACGACGAGGGGCAGCGCCGCGGCGCCGAGGAGCAGGGTGTCGCGGGGTCGCCACGGCGCCGCCGCCCACCAGGTCCGCCGCCGCGCGGTCGCGAAGCCGCGGGAGTCCATGGCCACCGCCAGCTCGACGGCCGCCCCGAGCGTGCGGACGAGCAGCCCCGTCGTCGACGCGACGAGGTGCCGGGCGACCTCCGCCGGCCGGCGCAGCCGGACCCCGAGTCCGCGGACCCGTCGGGCCCGGCCGATCTCGGTCCAGACGGCCCCGAAGGTGTGGACGCGCTGGAGGGCCGCGGCCGTCGCGACGACCGGGCGGTCGGGCAGGTGCAGGCGCTGGGCGAGGTGGTCGCCGAGCCGGTCGGGGTCGACCCACGGCAGGAGCACCGCCGACGGGACGACGATGACGAGCACCCGCAGGGCGACGGTCAGCGCGGTGTCGACGTCGTGCCCGGCGAGCCACCAGGTCGACCAGCCGGTCGAGAGCGCGGCGAGCGCCCCGGGCAGCGTGCGCAGCAGGACCCGTCGCACCCGGCCGCTCGGCGTCGGGCCCGCGCCGGGCGCCGCGAGGGCGAGCACCGCGAGCACCACCTGGGCCGCGAGGACGGCGAGGGAGGTGCTCCAGTGCGGCGAGACGACCCCCGCGGGGATGCCGAGCATCGCGCCGGCGAGGAGGGCGAGCGGGCCGCAGCGCGCGGCGAGGGGGACGCGGGCCGCCGCCTCCGCCGGCGGGCGCGGCGGGGCGTCGAGGTGGTGCGCCCGGTCCGCGCGGGCGACGACCTCGGCGTCGTGCGTGGCCGCGACGACCGCGCCCCCGGCCGCGCGGTGGGCGGCGACGAGGCCGACGACGGCGGCCCACGTGTGGCGGTCCTGGCCGACCGTGGGCTCGTCGGCGAGGAGCACCGGCGGGCCGTGGTGCAGCGCCGCGGCGACGGCGAGGCGCCGCTGCTCGCCCCCGGAGAGGTGGCGGGGGTCCGCCGCGGCGAGGGGCGCGAGCCCGAGGGCGTCGAGGAGGGCGAGCGCGCGGGCCTCCTCGTCCGGTCCCTCGCGGCCCAGCGCCCGGGAGGTGACGAGGACCTCGTCGAGCACGGTGCCCGCGACGAGGGTCGAGCTCGCCCACTGCGGCACCCAGGCGAGGCGGGCCGCGAGGCCGGGGGCGTCGAGGCGGCGCGGGTCGGCCGCGTCGGGGCCGGGGCCCAGCCGGACGGCGTCGTCGGGCACGGGGTCGAGGAAGCCGGCGAGCGCGGCGAGCACCGTCGACTTGCCTGAGCCGCTCGGGCCGACGAGGACGGTGAGGTCGCCGGCCTCCGCGCGCAGCGGCTGCTCGAGCACCGCCGCCCGCACGGTGCGGGTCGAGCCGTCGACGAGGCGGACGGTGCGGTCCACGGCCAGCGGGTCGGCCGCCAGCGCCGCCTGCCCGGGGGTCGCGGGGACGGGCGCGAGCAGGGCCGGGTCGACGGCGAGCGGGGTGGGCGCCGGCTCGTCCGGCACCCAGAGGCCCATCGCGAGCAGGAGGTCGCGCTCGGTGGCGAGCACCTCGTCGACCGGGCCGTCGGCGGCGACGCGCCCGTCGGCGGACAGGACGACGAGCCGGTCGACGAGCGGGACCCACGGCCCGAGGACGTGCTCGACGACGACGAGCGTGCGCGGGTCGTCGGCCGAGAGGGCGGCGACCGCGGCCCGGACCTCGGCGGCGCAGGCCGGGTCGAGCATCGCCGTCGGCTCGTCGAGGAGGACGAGAGAGGGGTCGAGCGCGAGGGTGCCGGCGAGCGCGAGCCGCTGGGTCTGGCCGCCGGACAGGGCCGAGGTGGGGGTGTCGAGGGGCAGGTCGCCGAGGCCGACGGCCGCCAGCGAGCGCTCGACGACGGCGGGCATCCCGGCCGGGTCGGCGCCGACGTTCTCGAGGCCGAAGGCGACGTCGCGGCCGACGCTCGCGGCGACGACGCCGCTGCCCGGCTCCTGGAGGACGAGCCCGACCGCGCCGGGGCGCTCCCCCGGGGCGACGCCGTCGAGGGTGACCGCGCCGTCGAGGTCGCCCGGCTCGAGGGAGCCGAGCATCCCCGTGAGGGCGCGCAGGAGGGTGGACTTGCCCGCCCCCGACGCCCCGGCGAGCAGGACCCGCTCGCCGGGGCGCAGGGTGAGCGTCACGTCGCGCAGCACGGGCTCGCGCCGGCCGACCGGCCGCCAGGTGAGCCCGGCGACCTCGACGTGGCCGCGCCGCGCGGTGCGCACGGTGTCAGACAGCCCGGGCCTCCCGGACCTCCTGGCCGGCCGGGAACGCCGACAGCGCCCCCGCCCGGGCCAGCTGCCGGGTGAGCAGCCACCCGACCCCGCCCGCGATGACCGCGCCGGAGACGCCGAGCGCCCCGAGGTAGGCGATCTTGTCGCGCAGGACGAGCTCGGCGTACCAGCCGCCGCCCCCGGCGAGGGAGCCGAGGACCGGCAGGTCGGCCCACGAGGCGGGGAACTTGACGACCTCGAAGACCCACTCGAACGGCGCCGAGAGCGCGCCGGCGAACAGGGCCGCGCCCGGGCCCCAGGCCTTGTAGCCGAGCAGCGCGAAGGCGAGCTCGGCGCCGAGGCCCTGCAGGACGCCGCTCACGAGGGTGGACGCCCCCCACTGGGTGCCGGGGAGCATCGAGACGAGCGCGGCGACGACCTCGCAGAAGAGGGCGGCGCCGGGCCGGCGCACGACGAGCCCGCCGACGACGCCGGCGAGGAACCAGGTGCCGGCGAACAGCCCGGTCAGCGGGACGTACGCGACGGTGACGAGCTTGCTCAGGGGCTCGTAGGCGAAGGCCCAGCCCCAGAAGACGATGCCGAAGGCGGCACCGAGGAACGCGACGGTGATGATGTCGACGGTGCGCCAGGACGCCAGGGGCCCGGTCGCGGTGACGGATCGACGCGCGGGGGCGTCGGTGGTGATGGCCATGTGCAGTGCTTCTCCCGTGGTCGGTGTGCGACCTCGGGGAGGGGCGACCCGCCGGCGCGCGACCCCACGGGCCGGCGACGACGGAGCACACCTGAGATTTCCCGACTTCCTCCACCGGTGCTAACCGGATCAGGTTCGAGGGTCTGCGGTCGGACCGCACTCTCAGCGCCTGGGCGCTCCCCTGTCGTTGGACGCCCCGAGCATATCCCCGTCCGCACTACAGTGGCGAGGACCGGTCGGGCAGCCGCCTGACCTGCACAACCATCGAGAGGTACGACCATGGGCAAGCTCGCCTGGAAGCTCCTCGGGACCGGCGGGCCCGTCCTCGCCGGGATCGTCGCCACGAAGCTCGTCAACCTCGTCTGGGCCAAGGCCGGCCAGGACGAGATCAACCCGAAGAACCCCGACGCCCCGGCGGTCAAGGCGCTCGCCTACGCCGCCGCGATGGGCCTGGCCGTCGGTGCCGCCCGGACCCTGACCGAGCGCAAGGCTGCGCAGTACTACCGCCGCTCGGCCGGGCACCTGCCCACCGAGATCCGGACCCAGCCGATCAGCTGACGGCTCCCCCGAGCTCGAGCGCGCGGGCCACGGGCATCCCCGGCCGGTAGGCCAGGTGCTCGTGGCCCGGTGCGTCGAGCACCGCGAGGTCGGCGCGCCCGCCCACCGCGATGCGCCCGACGTCCGGGCGGCGCAGGGCCCGGGCCCCGCCCACGGTCGCCGCGACGAGCGTCTCGGCCGCGGTCATCCGCAGCTCGCGGACGGCGAGGGCGACGACGAACGGCATCGAGGCCGTGTTGCAGGTGCCGGGGTTGCAGTCCGAGGCCAGGGCCACGGAGGCGCCGGCGTCGAGGAGGCGCCGGGCGTCCGGGTAGGGCATCCGCGTCGAGAACTCGACCCCCGGCAGGAGGGTCGCGACGGTGGTGGCGGCCGCGTCGGCGAGGGCCGCGACGTCGGCGTCGTCGAGGAAGGTGCAGTGGTCGACGCTGGCGGCGCCGAGCTCGACCGCGAGGCGCACGCCCGGCCCGGGGCCGAGCTGGTTGCCGTGGACGCGCAGCCCGAGCCCGGCGTCGCGCCCGGCCACGAGGACGGCGCGGGCCTCCTCGCCGGTGAACGCGTGCGGGCTGTTCGGCTCGCAGAAGACGTCGACCCACCGGGCGAGCGGGGCGCAGGCGGCGAGCATCGGGCCGGTCACGAGGTCGAGGTAGCCGGCGCGGTCGGCGCGGGCCTCGGGCGGGACGACGTGGGCCCCGAGGAAGGTGGTCTCGGGGGTGACCTCGCCGGCCAGGCGCAGGGCGCGCACCTCGTCCTCGACGGTCAGGCCGTAGCCGCTCTTGACCTCGAGGGTCGTCGTGCCGAGCGCCCGGGCCTGCGCGACGCGCGCGGCGAGGAGGGCGCGCAGCTCGTCGTCGGTGGCCGCACGGGTCGCCGCCACCGAGACGCCGATGCCGCCGCCGTCGTACGGGGTGCCGGCCATCCGGGCGACGAACTCCGCCGAGCGGTCGCCGGCGTGGACGAGGTGGTTGTGGCTGTCGACGAAGCCCGGGACGACCGCGCGGCCGCCGAGGTCGGTGACGTGGTCGGCGGCCGGCGCCTGCGCGGCGGGGCCGACCCACGCGACGCGACCGTCCTCGACGACGAGCGCGGCGTCGGTCAGGACGCCGAGCCGCTCGTCGGCCGGGGTCGCGAGGTCGTCGACCGGCAGGTCGCCGTCCGGGCCCGCGCAGGTGACGAGCTGCCCGATGCCCGTGACGAGGTGCGTGCCTGCCGAGGTGGGCTGCGCCGCAGCCGGACTCATCGACGCACCGCCGTGATCGCCTCGGCGAGCAGGCGGCCCACGTCGCCGAGCCGGTGCACGCCTGCGCTGACGACGTGCTCGCCCCCGACGACGACGTCCGTCACGTCGGCCGAGGTGGCGGCGTAGAGGAGCTGGTCGAGCGCGGCGCCGGCCGTGCGAGGGCTGTCGGTGCGCACCGCGACGAGGTCGGCGACGTGACCGCCCGCGACGAGGCCGCCGTCGGCCCAGCCGAGCGAGCGGTAGCCGTCGAGCGTGCCCATCGCGAGGAGGTCGAGGGGGGCGAACCGGCCGCGCTCGAGGGTCGTCAGGCGCTCGTGCATCTCGACGCCTCGCACCTCCTCGAAGGGGTCGACGACCGCGTGCTGGTCGGACCCGACGGCCAGGTGCGCCCCGGCGTCGGCGAGCGCACGGGCCGGGCCGATGCCGTCGGCGAGGTCGCGCTCGGTCGTCGGGCAGAACACCGCCGTGGCCTCGGCGCCGCCGATGAGGCGGATGTCGTCGTCGGTCAGGTGCGTCGCGTGGACGAGCGAGGTCTCGGTGGTCAGCAGCCCCTCGTCGGCGAGGAGGCGGGCCGGCGTGCGGCCGTAGAACGACTCGCACGCGAGGTTCTCGCCGGGCTGCTCGGACAGGTGCGCGTGCAGGGGCCAGTGCTCCCGCCCCGCGACGTCACCGACGACGGCGAGGTCGTCGAGCGGCACGGCCCGCACCGAGTGCACGGCGGCCCCGACGCGCCAGTGCTCGTCGGCGGTCAGGGCGCTGACCCGCTCGAGCCATCCCTCGGCGGAGCCGTCGGAGAAGCGCTGCTGCACCGGGTCGAGGGGCACGTGGCCCGAGCCGGTCAGCCCGCCGGAGAGGTAGACCGTGTCGAGGAGGGTCAGCCGGACGCCCGCCGCCCGCGCCGCGTCGACGAGCGCCAGGCCCATCGCGTTGGGGTCGTCGTACGGCGTGCCGCCCGGTGCGTGGTGGAGGTAGTGGAACTCCCCGACGGCCGTGTACCCGGCGAGGACCATCTCGGCGAACACCGCCGTCGCGAGAGCACGGTAGGAGTCGGGGTCGAGCCGGCCGGCGAGGGCGTACATCCCCTCGCGCCAGGTCCAGAAGTTGCCGCCGCCGCCGTGGGTGCGCCCGCGCAGCGCGCGGTGGAAGGCGTGGCTGTGGGCGTTGGCGAGGCCGGGCAGGACGAGACCGCGCAGGACGACGTCGCCCGGCTGGATCGGCTGCTCGGCGAGGACTTCGAGGATGCGCCCGCGCTCGGTCGCGACCCGGACGTGGCGACGGGTGCCCCCGGGGAGCACCGCGTGCTCGCACCAGAACGTGCTCATGCAGCAGGCGGCCCGGCGAGGTCGGTGACGACGGCGGCGAGGGCCGCGACACCGCTGAGGCAGTCGTCGGCCGAGGCCCACTCGTCGGGGCTGTGGCTGACGCCGGTCGGGTTGCGCACGAACAGCATCGTCGTCGGGACGCCGGCGTTCGCGAGGATCCCGGCGTCGTGGCCGGCGCCCGTCCCGATGACGGGGACGCCCCCGAGGAGGGTCGCGATGCGGCGGGTCAGCACCGGGTCGAAGTCGGTGACCGGCGTCCACGACTCCTCGGTGACGAGGGCGTCGAAGTCGGACACGACGTCGCGGACGTCGGCGACCACGCGGCGCACCGCGTCGGGGTCGGTGCCGCGGGCGTCGAGCCAGGCGGTGGCGCAGCTGGCGATGGCGTTGACGCCCCCGGGGACGACCTCGACCTTGCCGACGGTCGCGACGCAGGCGTGCTCCTCGGCCGCGCGGCGGGCGGAGATGATGGCGGCGGCGAGGCCGAGCATCGCGTCCTCGCGCTCGTCGAGGGCGGTGGTGCCGGCGTGGTTGGCCTCGCCGGGGACGTCGATGCGCCAGCGGCCGTGCGGCCAGATGTCGCTGCCGACCCCCACCGCGTGGCCGAGGTGGTCCAGGGCCAGGCCCTGCTCGACGTGCAGCTCGACGAAGGTGCCGACCCGGGCCAGCGTCTCGTCGTCGCGCCCGAGCCACTGGGGGTCGCGGCCGGCGGCGTGCATCGCCTCGGCCATCGTCAGGCCGTCGGCGTCCTTGAGGCCGCGGGCGCGGTCGGGCGACATCGCGCCGGTGATGACGCGGGAGCCGGCGCAGGCGACCCCGAACCGGGCGCCCTCCTCGTCGGCGAAGTTGACGACCCCGACGGGCCGGGCGGGCGCGAGGCCGCTCGCGCGGACCTCGTCGAGCGCCGCGAGCGCGCTGACGACGCCGAGCGGGCCGTCGAACGCGCCACCGTCGGGCACGGAGTCGAGGTGCGAGCCGATGACGAGCCCGGGGGTGCCGGCGGCGACGGCGGCGTCGGGGTCGCCCCACCAGGCCCACTGGTTGCCCATCCGGTCGGTCGTCAGGTCGAGCCCGCGCGCCTGGGCCTCCCCGGCGAACCACTCCCGCAGGTCGTGGTCGGTGCGGGTCCACGCGAAGCGCCGGTACCCACCGGAGTCGGCGTCCAGCCCCACGGTCTCGAGGTCGGCCCACATCCGGCGGAAGGCGAGGGTTCCCCCCGGAGATGCCGACCTGTTGGACATGGACCCCATTGCACCAACTCGGCACGGGGTGTGGTGGCGGAGGTGCACGCCGATTGTCTTGGGTCCGAGACGAGCCCGCCCCGTCACCGGTCCTACGCTGGGCGGATGGATGACGGAGCCGACCGCGCACGCGCCGCCCTCGCCGAGTCGGGCATGGCGTACGACATCACGAGCCACGGCCGGGTCGGCTCGCTCGAGGAGGCGGCCCGGCTGCGCGGGGTCGAGCCGTCGGGCATCGTCAAGACGCTCGTCGTGCGCCGCGGCGACGACGACCACCTCTTCGTGCTCGTCCCCGGCGACCGCGAGATCTCGTGGCCCAAGCTGCGGGCGCACCTCGGGGTCAACCGGCTCTCGATGCCGCCCGCCGACGTGGCGCGCGACGTCACCGGCTACGAGCGCGGCACCATCACGCCGTTCGGGGCGCTGCGCCGGCTGCCCGTCGTCGCCGACGCGACGCTGACCGGCCGGACGGTCTCGATCGGCGCCGGCGCGCACGGCGTGGCCGCCACCGTCGGGGCCGACGCGCTCGTCGCGGTCCTCGACGCCGACGTCGCGGACGTCACCGACCCCGTCACCCCCCGCTGACCCCCGCGCCCCCACCCGACTGATTGCGAGTTCCGCCGCTCGGCGCGCCGTTCGCCCGGCGTGTCGGCGGCGGAACTCGCAATCAGTGGGCATCGGGGGCTCAGGACTCGCGCATCGGGACGCGGACGCCCTGCGCCGCGGCGGTCTGCTCGGCCTCGTCGTAGCCCGCGTCGACGTGCCGGATGACACCCATCGCCGGGTCGTTGGTCAGCACCCGCTCGAGCTTCTGCGCCGCGAGGTCGGTGCCGTCGGCGAGGCTCACCTGCCCGGCGTGCAGCGAGCGGCCGATGCCGACCCCGCCGCCGTGATGGATGGAGACCCAGCTCGCGCCCGACGCGGTGTTGACGAGCGCGTTGAGCAGCGGCCAGTCGGCGATCGCGTCGGAGCCGTCGAGCATCGACTCGGTCTCGCGGTAGGGGCTCGCGACCGAGCCGGTGTCGAGGTGGTCGCGGCCGATGACGACCGGGGCGCTGACCTCGCCGGTGCGCACGAGGTCGTTGATGGCCAGCCCCGCCTTGTCGCGCTCGCCCTGGCCGAGCCAGCAGATGCGCGCCGGCAGGCCCTGGAAGGCGATGCGCTCCTGCGCCCCCCGCATCCAGCGGTGCAGGCGGTCGTCGTCGGGGAAGAGGTCGAGCACGGCGCGGTCGGTGGACGCGATGTCCTTCGGGTCGCCCGACAGGGCCGCCCAGCGGAAGGGGCCCTTGCCCTGGCAGAACAGCGGGCGGATGTACGCCGGCACGAACCCGGGGAAGTCGAACGCCCGGTCGTAGCCGCCCTGGCGGGCCTCGTCGCGGATGCTGTTGCCGTAGTCGAAGACCTCGGCGCCGGCGTCCTGGAAGCCGACCATCGCCTCGACGTGGCGGGCCATCGACGCGCGGGCGCGGTCGGTGAACTCCTCCGGCTTCTTCTCGGCGTACTCGGCCCACTCGTCGAGGCCGATGCCCTCGGGCAGGTAGGAGAGCGGGTCGTGCGCGCTCGTCTGGTCGGTGACGACGTCGATCGGCACAGCGCGGCGCAGCAGCTCGGGGAAGACCGCGGCCGCGTTGCCCTCGACGCCGACCGAGAGGGCCCGGCGCTCGTCCTTGGCGCGCAGCACGCGCTCGACGGCGTCGTCGAGGGAGTGGGCGACCTCGTCGAGGTAGCGGTGCTCGACCCGGCGGTGCAGGCGGGCGGGGTCGACGTCGACGACCAAGCACGCGCCGCCGTTCATCGTCACCGCGAGCGGCTGCGCGCCGCCCATCCCGCCGCAGCCGGCCGTCAGGGTGAGGGTGCCGGCCAGCGTGCCGCCGAAGCGCTTCTCGGCGACGGCCGCGAAGGTCTCGTAGGTGCCCTGGACGATGCCCTGGGTGCCGATGTAGATCCACGAGCCGGCCGTCATCTGGCCGTACATGGTCAGGCCGAGGTGCTCGAGGCGGCGGAACTCCGGCCACGTCGCCCAGTCGCCGACGAGGTTGGAGTTGGCGATGAGCACGCGCGGCGCCCACTCGTGGGTCTGCATGACGCCGACCGGGCGGCCGCTCTGGACGAGCATCGTCTCGTCGGCCTTGAGGTTGGTCAGGGTGCGGACCATCGCGTCGAACGAGCGCCAGTCGCGCGCGGCGCGGCCGGTGCCGCCGTAGACGACGAGGTCGTCCGGCCGCTCGGCCACCTCGGGGTCGAGGTTGTTCATGAGCATCCGCAGCGGGGCCTCGGTGCTCCACTGGCGGGCGGTCAGGGTCGTGCCGCGGGGTGCGCGGACCGGGCGGGCGCCGTCCATCTCGGGTCTCCTTCGTCGCAGTCATCCCACTGTCGCGGTGCTGTGGCGCGAGCGGGAGGCGGCGAGGGCCGGTGGCGTCTGGCATGCGAGACGTGCGGGCGGCGGCTCCGCGTCGAGAGGAGGGAACACGCAGAGCATCCGGCTCGCGCGCCGGCGTGTTCCCTCCCCTCGCGGCGGTCGGGCCGCTTGCCGGAACGGCAACGGGATGCCCACGCGGGACCACCTCCCGGAGCACACTCGGGGCATGACGACGCACGAGGCGCAGCATCCCGGCAGGCCCGAGCCGCACGACGCTGACGGGCCGGACCCCGCGCACGGGTACGCGCTGCGCGACGACGAGTCGGTCTGGGACGCCCGCTACGCCGAGCTCGACCGCGTGTGGAGCGGGGAACCGAACCACGCGCTGACCGTCGAGGCCGCGACGCTGGCCCCCGGCCGCGCGCTCGACGTCGGCTGCGGCGAGGGCGCCGACGCGGTGTGGCTCGCGACGCGGGGATGGTCGGTGACGGCGCTCGACCCGTCCGGCGTGGCCCTGGGTCGCGCGCGGGCGGCCGCCGAGGCGTCGCGGGTGTCGGTCGAGTGGGTGCACGCCGGGCTCGTCGAGGCCGACCTGCCCGTGGGCGGGTTCGACCTCGTGTCGGTGTTCTACCCGGCGCTCGACCTCGAGACCGCGCCGGTCGAGCGGCTGGCCTCGCTCGTCGCGCCCGGCGGGACGATGGTCTTCGTCCACCACGCCGACGTCGACCGCGAGCGGGCGCTCGAGCACGGCTTCGACCCCGACCTGCTCCTCTCGCCGGCGGGGGTCGCCTCGGCGCTCGGCGACGGCTGGGACGTCGTCGGGCCGGAGCGCCGGGCCCGGAGCATCAGCGGCGGGTCGGGCGCGCACCACCACGACGACCTCGTCGTCCGCGCCACCCGCACCTGCTGACCCATCCCCCGCGTCCTCCCGCGAACGTGTGTGAACTCGCCGGGGATCACCGGCGAGTTCACACACGTTCGCGGTGAGGGAGGGGTCGTGCGGGGATGGGGTGCGGGTCAGGCGAGGGGGCCGGTGACCGCCTCGACGACGCGGCGGACGGTGCCGTCGACGACGAGCCCGTGCGCGACCTCGACCTCGGGCGCGAGGAAGCGGTCGGGTCCGGGCGCCGACGCCCCGGCCGCGACGAGCGCCCCGACCACCGCACCGCTGGCGGGCGCCGGCTGCAGCGGCGCGCGCAGCTGAAGACCGCGCGCCGCCGTCAGCACCTCGACGGCCAGCACCCGCGCGAGGCCGTCGACCGACCGCCGCAGCTTGCGCGCCCCGGACCAGCCCATCGACACGTGGTCCTCCTGCATCGCCGAGGACGGGATGGAGTCGACCGAAGCCGGCGCCGCGAGCCGCTTCATCTCCGAGACGATGGCCGCCTGGGTGTACTGCGCGATCATGTGGCCGCTGTCGACGCCGGGGTCGTCGGCGAGGAAGGGCGGCAGGCCGTTGCTGCGCGAGACGTCGAGGAACCGGTCGGTGCGCCGCTCGGACATCGAGGCGACGTCGGCCGCGACGATCGCGAGGAAGTCGAGGACGTAGGCGACGGGCGCCCCGTGGAAGTTGCCGTTGGACTCGACCCGGCCGTCCGGGGTGACCACCGGGTTGTCGACCGCGGACGCGAGCTCCCACCCGGCGACGCGGGCGGCGTGGTCGAGCGTGTCGCGGGCGCCGCCGGCGACCTGCGGCGCGCACCGCAGCGAGTACGCGTCCTGGACGCGCGTGCACTCCTCGGTGCGGTGCGACTCGCGGATCGGGCTGTGCGCCATGACCTTCCGGATGTTCGCCGCCGACACGGCCTGGCCCGGCTGCGGTCGCAGCGCGTGGAGGTCGGCGGTGAAGACGTCGTCGGTGCCGAGCAGCCCCTCGACCGACATGGCCGCGGCGACGTCGGCGACGACGAGCAGCCCGCGCAGGTCGTGCAGCGCGAGGCAGAGCATCCCGAGCATCCCGTCGGTGCCGTTGACGAGCGCGAGCCCCTCCTTCTCCTCGAGCTCGACGGGGGTGAGCCCGGCGGCGGCGAGCGCGTCGGCGGCCGGCATCCGCTCCCCGGCGGCGTCGCGCACCTCGCCCTCCCCCATGAGCGCGAGCGCGCAGTGCGACAGCGGCGCGAGGTCGCCCGAGCAGCCGAGCGAGCCGTACTCGTGGACGACCGGGGTGATGCCGGCGTCGAGCATCCCGGCGTAGGTGCGCAGCGTCTCCTCGCGGATGCCGGTGCGCCCGGTGGCCAGGGTCGCGACGCGCAGGAGCATGAGGGCGCGGACGACCTCGCGCTCGACCTCGGGGCCGGAGCCCGCCGCGTGGCTGCGGATCAGGCTGCGCTGCAACCGGTGTCGTAGGTCGACGGGGATGTGCCGCGTCGCGAGCGCGCCGAACCCGGTCGAGATGCCGTAGTGCGGCACGGTGTCGTCGGCGAGGTCGCGGATGATCCCGCGGGTGCGGCGCACCTCGGCCACGGCGGCGTCGTCGAGGACGACCCGGGCGCCGTGCCGCGCGACGGCGACGACCTGCTCGATCGTCAGCGGGCCGGCGCCGACGACGACGTGCTCGGGCAGGACGGCGGAGGTGGCGGTCATGCCTCCCATTGGAGGGCCGGCGCGCGCTGCCGGCCACCACGCGGGGGGCCATCCTGTCTCGCACCCGAGACCCGGCCGGGCCCCGAGCCGGCGCGCCGGCGTGCCCCACGCGTATCGGGTGACCCGAGAAACCTGCGCCCCACCCCGGAACGGAACCGGGGTGGAGCGCGGCCGTATCGGGTGACCCGATACGCGGGTGACGCGTGGGACGAGGGGGGGCGGCTGGCGGTGGGTCGTGCGGCGGGCGCCGGCGACCGGGCGGGCGTCAGGCGGGGGCGGGGACGGGCGCGCCCTCGGCGGCGGCGACGAGGGCGGCGTACCGGCCCCCGAGCGCGAGCAGCTCCTCGTGCGAGCCGGACTCGACGACCCGCCCGGCCTCGAGCACCGCGATGCGGTCGGCGCGCCGCACGGTCGAGAGCCGGTGGGCGATGGTCACCGTCGTCCGACCACGGGCCAGCTCGTCGAGCGCCGTCTGGAGCGCGCGCTCGGTGGCGGTGTCGAGGGCCGAGGTCGCCTCGTCGAGGACGAGCACCGGCGGGTCGCGCAGGATGGTCCGGGCGACGGCCAGCCGCTGCTGCTCGCCGCCGCTGAACCGGTGGCCGCGCGCGCCGACGACGGTGTCGAGCCCCTCGGGCAGCGACGCGACGAGGTCGGCCACCTGGGCCGCACCGAGCGCCCGCCAGAGCTCGGCCTCGGTCGCCTCCGGGCGGGCGAGCAGCAGGTTGTCGCGGACGCTCGCGTGGACGAGGTAGCTCTCCTGCGAGACGGTGCCGACGACGGACGCGAGCACGTCCGGGTCGAGGTCGCGCACGTCCACCCCGTCGACGGTGACGCGGCCGGTGTCGGGGTCGAGCAGCCGTGCGAGCAGCCCGGCGAGCGTCGACTTGCCCGAGCCGGTCGCCCCGACGAGCGCGAGCGTCGAGCCGGCGGGGACGTCGAGCGTCACGCCCGACACCGCGTCGCGCACCGACCCGGGGTAGCGCACGGTCGCACCCTCGACGCGCACGTGGCCGGCGACCCGTGCGGGGTCCATCGGCACGGGGTGCGTCGGCGCGGGCACGTCCGGCACGAGGTCGAGGTACTCGAACACGCGGGAGAAGAGGGCCATCGAGGCCACCCACTGCGCGGTGACGTTGAGCAGCCCCATGAGCGGGCGGAAGATGCCGCCCTGCAGCGCCGTGAACGCGACGAGCGTCCCGATCGTCATACCGCCCGAGGTCGCCGGCAGCCCGGCCGCGAGGTAGACGAGCGCGGGGATGACCGCGAAGACGACCTGCATCGTCGCCATCCGCCAGCGCCCGGCGAGCTGCGAGCGCAGCTCGAGCCCGACGAGGTCCTCGGAGGTGTCGGCGAACAGGCGGGCGGAGTGTGCGGTCGTGCCGAGGGTCTTCGCGAGGCGGATGCCGGAGACCGACAGCCCCTCCTCGATCTGCGCGTTGAGGTCGGCGAGGCGGCGCTGCTGGCGCGCGGTGACCTCGCGGCGCATGAGCGCGACCTTGCGGGTCAGCCAGATCGCGGGCGGCACGACGAGGAGCGAGAGCAGCGACAGGCGCCACGAGAGGGCCACCATCGCGACGGCGGTGGCGACGGCTGTCGTGACGTTCGAGGCGATGGACGTGGCGGTCGAGGTGACGACGCCCTGCATCCCGCCGACGTCGTTGACCAGGCGCGACTGGACCTCGCCGCCCCGGGTGCGGGTGAAGAAGCCGAGCGACTGGCGCTGGAGGTGGGTGAAGACGGTCGTGCGCAGGCCGTGCATGACGCGCTGGCCGACCTGCGTCGAGAGCCAGGTCTGGACGACGCCGAGCAGCTGCGTCGTGGCGGCGACGGCGACCATCGCGCCGACGGCGAGCAGGAGCAGGCGCACGTCCTGCTGCGGGATGGCGACGTCGACGACCTCGCGGACGAGGAAGGGCTGGGCGAGCCCGACGATGCTCGTCACGACGATGATGCCGACGACGACGGCGATGCGGCGACGGTGCGGCGCGAAGAGGGCGAGGACGCGGCGCAGGCTGACCGGCGCCTCCTCGAGGCGGGCGCGGTCGCGCGGGTCGACGGAGAGGACGCCGCGTCCGCCGCGACCTCCCGCGTCGGGGCGCGCCGCGGGGCGGGGGCGGGTCTGGGTCGGGGCCGCTGTCACGGGCACCCCTCCTTCTCGGTCGGGACTATTGCTGAGGTTACCTCACAATGAGCCCAACGCAGGAGCCGGCACTAGCATTCCCCGCGTGCACGGACCCCGCGACGACCGCCCCGCCGCCGACCTCGACCTCGGCGACCTCGTGATGCGCGTCGCCCGCGACCTGCGCCGCCGGGGGATGGTCGCCTTCGAGCCCTACGACCTCGCGCCGCACCACGCCCGGGCGCTGAGGGTCCTCGGGCACCACGGCTCGATGCGCCTCGGCGAGCTCGCGCAGCACCTGCGCGTCGCGCCGCGCTCGGTCACCGACGTCGTCGACGCCCTCGAGGAGCGCGGGCTGGCCCGGCGCTCCCCCGACCCCGACGACCGCCGGGCCCAGGTCGTCACCGTGACGGACGACGGCGCCTCGCTGCTCGGGCGGGTCGACGCCGCCCGGCGCGAGGCCGCCGAGGCCTCCTTCGCCCGGCTGCCGACCGCCGACCGCGCGACGCTGCGGCGCATCCTCGAGCGCCTCGACGCCGACCCCGGCGCCTGACCCGCACTCCTGACCCGCACCTCGTCGCGGGTCGTCGGGTCGCGCGCCTGCAGACGAACGACGAGAACATGCCGCGCACCCCCGGGGGCGCGCGGCATGTTCTCGTCGTTCGACCGGGTCGGAGCAGGGGGTCCGGGCCGTCGGGGTCAGGGGCGGGTGACGAGCACCCCGTCCTCGTCGGCCCACAGGGTCGCGCCGGGGACGAACTCGACCCCCCCGAACTCGACCGCCACGTCGACCTCGCCGACGCCGTCCTTCGCGGACTTGCGCGGGTTGGTGCCGAGCGCCAGCACCCCGAGGGGCAGGCCGCCGATGGCCACCGAGTCGCGCACGGCGCCGTGGACGACGACCCCGGCCCAGCCGTTGGCGACCGCCGAGCCGGCGATGAGGTCACCGACGAGCGCCGACTCCAGCGAGCCGCCGCCGTCGACGACGAGCACCCGGCCCTCGCCCGGCGTGGCCAGCGTGGCCTTGACGAGCGCGTTGTCGCGGTGGCACCGGATCGTCGCGACCGGGCCGGTGAACTGCCGCCGGCCGCCGACGTGCCGCAGCTGCACCGAGCAGGACTGCAGCGCGTCGCCGTGCTCGTCGTAGAGGTCCGCGGTCGAGACCGCCACCTCGGGCACGCCGCTCACGACTCCGCCTTGACCGCGAGCACCGGGCACGGCGCCCCGAGCAGGACGCGCTGGGCGACCGACCCGAGGATGAGCTTGCCGACGGCGCTGCGGTGCCGCAGGCCGATGACGAGGACGGACGCGCGGTGCGTCGTCGCCGCCTCGACGAGGGCCTCGGCGGCGTCACCGCCCTCCTCGACCTGGACGACCTCGACCTCGACGCCGAGCTCGCGCACGTCGCGGTCGACCCGTCGCAGGTCGTCGGCCGGGGCGCGCCGCGCGTCGACGAGGACGTCGTCGCGCGACATGTTGAGCACGACGAGCGGCTCGGAGCGGCGGCGCGACTCCTCGACGCCGGCGCGCAGGGTGGCCTCGCCGAGGGCGTTGGGGACGTAGCCCACGAGAACGGTCATGCCGAGGGTCCTTGCCACTGGGCGGTACCGGCGAGGGGGACGCCGGGGGGGTGCGCGGGGCCGTCGTCGTCCGGCCCGTCGTCGCCACCACGCCCGCGGCGCAGCAGCTTCGTGACGAGCGGCCAGACGAGCACGGCCGTGATGAACGCGTAGCAGACCCACGCGACCGGGCCGCCGATCAGGCCGGAGACGTCGCCACCGGTGATCTGCATCGACCGGCGCAGGTTGCGCTCGAAGAGCGGCGTGAGGATCGTCCCGACGATGAGCGGCAGGACGGGCAGGCCGAAGCGGCGCATCGCGAACCCGAGCCCGCCGAGGGCGAGCAGGAGGTAGAGGTCGAACGGCTGGCCCTGCACCGCGTAGGCGCCCATCGACGCGAAGAAGAGGATCCCCGCGTAGAGGTAGGGCCGCGGGATGCGCAGCAGCTTGGCCCAGGTGGGCGCGAGCGGCAGGTTGAGCACGAGCAGGAAGAAGTTGCCGATGAAGAGGCTCGCGACGAGCATCCAGACGAGGTCCGGCTCCTTGGTGAGCAGCAGCGGCCCGGGCTCGATGCCGTAGGACATGAACGCGCTGATGATGATGGCCGCGGTCGCGTTGGTCGGCAGGCCGAGGGCGAGCAGCGGCACCATCGTGCCTGCGGCGGAGGCGTTGTTCGCGGCCTCGGGCCCGGCGACGCCCTCGATCGCGCCCTTGCCGAACTCCTCGGGGTGCTTGGTCAGCTTCCGCTCGGTCAGGTAGGAGAGGAAGGTCGGGATCTCGGCGCCACCGGCGGGGATGGCCCCGAACGGGAAGCCCAGCGCGGTGCCGCGCAGCCACGGCTTCCACGAGCGGCCCCAGTCCTGCTTCGACATCCACGGGCGGCCGACGGGGATGACCGTCGCGGCCTTGCGGCGCAGGTGCGCCGCGACCCAGAGCGCCTCGCCGACGGCGAAGATGCCGACCGCGACGACGACGACGTCGATGTTGTCCGCGAGGAAGGGGCTGCCGAAGGTCAGCCGCTGCTGGCCGGTCACGAAGTCGGTGCCCACGAGGCCGAGGGCCAGGCCGACGAGCAGGGCCGCGAAGCCCCGCAGCCGCGAGCTGCCGAGGATGGCGGCGGTGCCGACGAAGGCGACGAGGATGATCGCGAGGAACTCGGGCGGGCCGAGGGAGATCGCGAAGTCGACGACCTGCGGCATGACGAAGACGATGGCCGCGGTGGCGATGGTGCCGGCGACGAACGAGCCGATCGCCGAGGTCGCGAGGGCCTGGGCGGCGCGCCCGGACTTGGCCATCTTGTTGCCCTCGAGGGCCGTGACGACCGACGCGGACTCGCCCGGGGTGTTGAGCAGGATCGAGGTCGTCGAGCCGCCGTACATGCCGCCGTAGAAGATGCCGCCGAAGAGGATGAGCGACTGCTCGACCGGCAGGCCGTAGGTGACGGGCAGCAGGAGGGCGACGGTCATCGCCGGCCCGATGCCCGGGAGGACCCCGACGGCCGTGCCGACGGTGACCCCGAGGAGCGCGATGAGCAGGTTCATCGGCGTGATGACGTCGGCGAAGCCGCCGAGCAGGGCGTTGACGTTGTCCATCAGAGGATCCCCTGGAGGATGCCGGCGGGCAGGTTGACGCCGAGCCCGATGGCGAAGCCGTAGAAGGTGACGAGCGACATCGCGATGCCGATCGCGAGCCCGCGCACGTGGTGGCGGTTGCCGAGCGCGAAGGCCGACAGGGCGAACAGCAGCGCGCCGCTGATGACCCAGCCGAGCGGCTCGATGAGGAGGGCGTTGAGCGCGAAGGCGCCCGCGAGCAGGCCGACCGTCTTCCAGTCGGCGCGCTGGCCGAGCTCGACGTCCTCGCCGGCCTCGGCCTCGCCGACCCCGCCGCGCAGGACGTCGAGGGCGTAGAAGACGGAGACGACGAGCAGCAGCCCGCCGACGACGAAGGGCAGCGCGCGCGGGCCGATCGGGTCGTTGCTGCTCGTCACGTGGCCGATCCGGGCCGCATCGACGACGACGACGACCCCGACGACGGCCAGGGCCGCGCACAGGCCGAGCTGTGCGCGGTCCCTGACCCGGCCGAGGGGACCCGCCCCGGAGGGCGAGGTGCCCTCCGGGGCGGTGGTGGCCTCGGTGCTCATGTCAGGCCAGGCCGAGCGTCTGGAGGAGCTTCGCGACCTCGGCGTCCTGGGCCGTGAGGAAGGCCCCGAACTCGTCGCCGGTCTCGAAGGCGTCGACCCAGCCGCGCTTCTCGAGCTCGGCCTTCCAGCCGGCCGAGGCGTGCATCTTCGTGAAGGCGTCGACCCAGACGGCCTTGTCGGCGTCGGAGAGGCCGGGAGGGGCGACGACGCCGCGCCAGTTGGTGAACTCGAGGTCGATGCCGGACTCCTTGAGCGTCGGCACGTCCGGGAGGGCCGCGACGCGCTCGGCGCTGGTCACCGCGAGGATCTTGACGTCGCCGGCCTCGACCTGGTCGAGGAACTCGCCGAAGCCGCTGGCGCCGAAGGCGATCTTCTTGCCGAGGATCGCGGGGAGGAGCTCGCCGCCGCCGTCGTAGCTGACGTAGCTGACGGTCTTCGGGTCGATGCCGGCCGCCTGGGCGAGCTGCATCGGCAGGAGGTGGTCCGGGCCGCCCGGCGAGGAGCCGCCGCCGACGGCGAGGGACTTCGGGTCCGCCTTCCACGCCGCGACGAGCGAGGTGATGTCCTGGTACGGGGAGTCCTTGGGCACGACGATCGCGCCGGCCTCCTCGATGAGCTTGGCGATCGGGGTGGTCTCCGACAGCTTGGCCTGCGACTTCTGGGTGTACGCGGCGCCGACGACGCCGAGGCCCATCTGCATGGCGAGCTTGCCGTTGCCCTTCTCGTTGACGATCCGCTGGAGGCCGACGGTGCCGCCGGCGCCCGGGAGGTTGAAGACCTGGACGCTGCCGGTGATGTTCTCCTTCTCCATCACCTGGGCCGCGGTGCGGGCGGTCGTGTCGTACCCTCCGCCGGGGCTGTTCGGGACCATGTACTGGAGGCCGGTCGCCGGGGCGCCACCAGCAGAGGAGGCCGCACCCCCGCTGCCCTGGTCCTTCGTGGCTCCGCAGCCGGTGAGGGCCAGCGTGGCCGCGACGATCGCGCCGAGCGCGATGCGGTGGAGTCTCATCGTCGAGATCCCTTTCCTGTGGTGGAGTGGAACGCGATGATCGTGGGCGACCGGTGTGGAGCCTGTCGCGCTTTCGTCCGCAACGGAGGTTGAGTACATAGTGGTCACGCGCCGACGACGCCGGGCGACCCTCGCCGGGCAGCTCTTCGCGCTCCAGCTCGCGATCATCGTCGTCGTCCTCGTGGCGGTCGCGGCGGTCTCGCTCGCGCAGTCGGCGGCCACGTTCGAGCGCACCGAGGGACGCCGCGTGTCGGCCCTCGGCGAGCAGCTCGCGTCCAACCCGCTCGTGCGCGCCAACCTCGACCAGCCCGAGAGCCGCACCGGCCTCGCGACGCTGGCCCTCGGCACCGTCGCCCAGGCGAACGTCACGTCGGTGACCTTCGCCGAGCCCGACCTCGACGTCCGCGTCTCGACCGACCCCTCGCTCGAGGAGCGGCGGCTCCCCCTCGGCGACCCGCGGGTGGCGCGGGGCGGCAGCTGGTCGGGGACGCTGACCGTCGACGGCCGCGACTACCTCGCCTCGCAGGTCCCCGTCCTCGGCGGCGACGACGACGACAAGGACCCCGCCACCCCGACCCGCGCCGGCGAGCTGCTCGGCACCGTCATGGTCGCCGAGGAGGCGCCGACGACGTGGGAACGGTTGCAGGGCACGTCGTCCTACCTGCTGACCTACCTCGGGATCGCGCTCGTCGTCGGCCTCGGCGGGTCGTGGCTGCTGTCCCGTCGCATCAAGCGCCAGACCCGGGGGATGGAGCCGCGCGAGATCGCCGGCCTCGCCGAGCACCGCGAGGCGATGCTCCGGGGCATCGCCGAGGGGGTCATCGCCCTCGACCCGCAGCACCGCATCACGCTCGTCAACGAGGTCGCCCGCCGGCTGCTCGACCTGCCCGAGCACGCGGTCGGCACGTCGGTCGCGGACCTGCGCATCGAGGGGCGCCTGCGGGAGGTGCTCGTCGGCGAGAACCCCCGCGAGGGCGCCGGCGTCGCCCCGGACGACGTCGTGACAGCCGCGCGCGACGAGGTCGTCATCCGGCGTGGGAGGGTGCTCGTCATGAGCACGATGCGGGTGGTCAGCGGCGACCGCGTGCTGGGCACGGTGACGACGATGCGCGACCGCACCGAGATGGCCGACCTCGAGCGCGAGATCGGGTCGTTCCGCTCGACCGCGCACGTGCTGCGTTCGCAGGCACACGAGTTCGCCAACCAGCTGCACACGATCAGCGGCCTCATCCAGATCGGCGAGCTCGACGAGGTCGTCCGCTACGTCGACGCCCTCAGCGAGCAGCGCACCGCCCTCGACCTCGTCGTCACGACGCTCGTCGGCGACCCCACGATCGCCGCGCTGCTCATGGCCAAGGCGGCGACGGCCAACGAGCGGCACATCGACCTGACGATCGCCGACGACTCGCGCCTGGAGCGGCTCGAGGCGCACGACGCCGCCGACGTGGCGACGGTGCTCGGCAACCTCGTCGACAACGCCTTCGAGCACGCGCCGAGGGGTTCTGCGACACCGCCGTCCGTGCGAGTGCGCATCCGCCAGGACGCGAGCACGGTCGAGATCGTCGTCGACGACTCCGGCCCGGGCGTGCCGGACGACCTGCGCGCCACCCTGTTCGAGCACGGCGTGACGACCAAGCGCGTCGACCCGATGGAGCACGGCGTCGGGCTCGCCCTGACCCGGCTGGTCTGCCGGCGGCGCGGCGGCGAGATCGACGTCGAGCGGGTCGACGGCACGACGCGCTTCACGGCCCGCCTGGGGGTCACGACCTTCGTCGACCCACCGGAGGCCGACGAGACCGAGGGGGCCGACGCCTCGAGCACCACGGATGCCGGTGCGCCGCAGGAGGTCCGGCCGTGATCCGGGTCCTCGTCGTCGACGACGACTTCATGGTGGCGCGCATCCACGTCGGCTTCGTGCAGCGCGTCACGGGGTTCGAGGTGGTCGGTGTCGCGCACTCCGGTGCCGAGGCCCTCGCCGCGGTCGAGGAGCTCGCGCCCGACCTGCTCCTGCTCGACCTCTACCTGCCCGACCGCTTCGGCCTCGACCTGCTGGCCGACGTCCACACCGGCGAGCACCCGTGCGACGCCATCGTCATCACCGCGGCCAAGGAGAGCGACGCGGTGCGCGCCGCCATCCGCCTCGGCGTCGCCGACTACCTCCTCAAGCCGTTCGGGTTCGCCGACCTCGAGGACCGCCTGCGTCGCTACGAGGCCCAGCGCGCCGCGCTCGCCCGGGCCGAGGTCACCGACCAGTCGGACATCGACCGGGCGCTGTCGCGCAACGCCTCCCGCAGCGGGCCGTCGGGGCTGCCCAAGGGCCTGAGCCCCGAGACCGCCCGGCTCGTCCAGGGCGCCCTGCGCGAGGCGTCCACGCCGCTGTCGGCGTCGGACGTCGCGGAGGTCATCGGCGTCTCGCGGGTCAGCGCCCGTCGCTACCTCGAGCACTTCGCGTCGCGGTCGGAGGCGGTCGTCCGGCTGCGGTACGGCTCCACCGGCCGCCCGGAGCGCCTCTACGAGTGGGCCGGGGCGGGCTGAGCGCACGGCACGGCTCCCGGGCCGCCCGGGGACCGCGCGCGGGGAGCACCCGTGGTGCCAGACTGCCGCCATGGCGAACGCCCCGGCGGCCGGCCACGCCCTCGACGTCCTCGGCCTCATCGCGCGCCGCGGCGAGCCGGTGCCCGCCGCCGCCATCGCCCGCGACCTCGGGCTGCCCCGCTCGAGCGTCTACCACCTGCTCGCCGTCCTCACCGAGCGCGGCTACGTCCGCCACCTGCCCGACGAGCGCCGCTACGGGCTCGGCCTGGCCGCCTACGAGCTCGGGTCGGCCTACCAGCGACAGGCCCCGCTCGAGCGGATGGCCCGCGGGCCGATGGACCGCCTCGTCGACGCGTGCGGCCACAACGCCCACCTCGCGGTGCTGCACGGCGGCGACGTCCTCTACGTCGTCGAGCAACGAGCCCCCGGACGGCCGCTGCTCGTCACCGACGTCGGAGTCCGGCTGCCGGCCCCGCTCACCGCGACCGGCCAGGCGATGCTCGCGGCCCTGCCGGCCGCCCAGGTGCGCGCCCTCTACCCCGACCGCACCGCGCTCGTGCAGCGCGACGGGCGCGGGCCGGCGTCGACGACCCAGCTGCGCTCGTGGCTGCAGCAGGTGCGCCAGCGCGGGTACGCGCTCGAGGACGGCCTCGTGACACCGGGACTGGGGTCGGTGGCCTTCGCCGTGCTCGACGCCAACGACTACCCCGTGGCCGCCGTCGCGGTCACCTACCCGCAGGGTGACGTCGACGAGGCCGAGCGCGACCGCCTCGTCGCCGCCGTCCGTCGCACCGCCGCGTCGCTCGCCGCGCGGGTGGGGCGCCCGCGCCCCGGTCCGCGGGCATAGCCTCGGGGGATGCGTGCCATCACCGTCCCCACCCCCGGAGGGCCCGAGGCCCTCGTCGTCTCCGACGTGCCGGCGCCCGAGCCGCGCGCCGGTGAAGTGCTCGTCCGCGTCGTCGCGGCGGGCGTCAACCGCGCCGACTCGATGCAGCGCCAGGGCCACTACCCGCCGCCGCCCGGCGAGTCCGAGGTCCCCGGGCTCGAGGTGAGCGGGGTCGTCGAGGCGCTCGGCGAGGGCGTCGAGGGCTGGTCGGTCGGCGACGAGGTCTGCGCGCTGCTCGCCGGTGGCGGGTACGCCGAGCTCGTCCGGGTGCCGGCCGGGCAGCTGCTGCCGGTGCCGGCCGGGGTCGCGCTCGAGGACGCCGCGGCCCTGCCCGAGGTCGCGTGCACCGTCTGGTCCAACGTCTTCCTCACCGCGAACCTCCAGCCCGGCGAGGTCTTCCTCGTCCACGGCGGCTCCTCCGGCATCGGCACGATGGCCATCCAGCTGGCCAAGGCCGTCGGCGCCCGCGTCGCCGTCACCGCCGGCTCCGCCGCCAAGCTCGACGCCTGCCGTGCGCTCGGCGCCGACGTGCTCGTGAACTACCGCGACGAGGACTTCGTCGAGCGCGTCCGCGAGGCCACCGACGGCCACGGCGCCGACGTCGTCCTCGACAACATGGGCGCGAAGTACCTCGGCCGCAACGTCGACGTCCTCGCCGCGAACGGCCGGCTCGTCGTCATCGGCCTCCAGGGCGGCCGCGTCGGCGAGCTCGACCTCGGGAAGCTCCTCGCCAAGCGCGCGGCCGTCATCGCGACCTCGCTGCGCGCCCGCCCGCACGCCGAGAAGGCGGCCGTCGTCGCCGCCGTGCGCGAGCACGTCTGGCCGCTCGTCGAGGCCGGCACCGTGCGCCCGATCGTCCACTCCCGCCACCCGCTCGAGGCCGCGGCCGACGCCCACCGCGAGCTCGAGGAGAGCGGGCACATCGGCAAGATCCTCCTCACCGTCGGCTGACCGCCGGCCGACCACCGGGCCGGCCGCCGGGCGCTCGGGGCGAGCGCGCGGCGGCCGGAGTGCGGTAGACATCGCGGATGCAGCTGACCGCCACGCTCCTCACGGCGCTCGTCGCCGCGATCCACGTCTACATCGTCGTCCTCGAGATGGCGCTGTGGACCCACCCCCGCGGGCGCGCGGCCTTCGGCCTGACCCCCGAGTTCGCCGAGCAGACGAAGACGCTCGGGGCCAACCAGGGCCTCTACAACGGCTTCCTCGTCGCGGCGCTCGTCCTCGGCCTCGTCGGGCCGGCCGACCACCGGTTCGCGTTCGCGGTCTTCGGGCTGGCCTGCGTGGTCGTCGCCGGGCTCTACGGGGCGGCCACCGCGAGCCGGCGCATCCTGCTCGTCCAGGCGCTGCCGGGCGCGCTGGCCCTCGGCGCGCAGCTCCTCGCCCACTGACCCGCGGCCACCGACCCGTCGGCCCCTGGCGACCGCCGACCCGTGACGACCGGGCTCTTCTCCCGGCGACCTGCGCGGGTCCGGGTGCGGTCGCACGCGGACCCGCGCAGGTCGCGCGGAGAAGAGGTCAGTTGACCTGGCGGTCGCGGCCCTCCCAGTAGGGCGCGCGCAGCTTGAACTTCTGGAGCTTGCCGGTGGCCGTGCGGGCCAGCTCGTCGCGGAACTCGACCGACGTCGGCGCCTTGTAGCCGGCGGCCTTGTCCTTGCACCAGGCGATGAGCTCGGCCTCGGAGAGCGACTCCCCCGGCGCGAGCACGACGAGCGCCTTGATGGTCTCGCCCCACTTCTCGTCGGGCACCCCGATGACGGCGACCTCGGTGACGGCGGGGTGGCTGAAGATGACGTCCTCGACCTCGATCGACGACACGTTCTCGCCGCCGGTGATGATGACGTCCTTCTTGCGGTCCGAGATCGTCAGGTAGCCGTCGTCGCCGATGGTGCCGCCGTCGCCGGTGTGGAACCAGCCGTCCTCGAGCGCACGGGCCGACTCCTCCGGCTGCTCCCAGTAGCCCTCGAGGACGACGTTGGAGCGGGCGAGCACCTCGTGGTCGGGCGAGAGGGTGAGGCTCACCCCGAGCGCGGGCGCCCCGGCGCGCACGAGCCGCTCGGCCCGCTCCTCGGGCGTGAGGTCGTCCCACTCGGCGCGGCCGCGGTTGATGGTCAGCAGCGGCGAGGTCTCGGTCAGGCCGTAGATCTGGATGAACTCCCAGCCGAGCTCGCGCTCGACCCGGGCGACGGTCTTCGTGGGGGGCGGCGCGCCGGCGACGATGATCCGGACGCGGTCGCGCCCGGGCACCTCGCCCTCCCACGACTGCGCCGCCTCGAGCACCGCGTTGACGACGGCCGGCGCCGCGCAGAGGTAGGTGACGCCGTGGTCGCGCACCCGGCGCAGGATCTCGGCGCCGTCGACCTTGCGCAGGACGACCTGCTTCACGCCGAGCCCGGTCGCGACGAAGGGCATCCCCCAGCCGTTGGCGTGGAACATCGGCAGGGTGTGGAGGTAGACGTCGCGGTCCGAGACGCCGGCGTGCAGCCCGAAGGTCAGCGCGTTGGTCCAGATGTTGCGGTGGGTGATCTGCACGCCCTTGGGGCGGGCGGTCGTGCCCGAGGTGTAGTTGATGGTCGCCGTCGCGTTCTCGTCCGGCTCCCAGGCGCGGGGCTCGACGCCCTCGGGCGCGAAGAGCGCGTCGTCGTCGCCGAGGACGATGCGGTGCTCGGCCTCCACCGAGGCGAGCGAGGCGTCGACCTCGGGGTCGACGAGCAGGACGCGGGCGCCCGAGTGCTCGACGATGTAGCGGACCTCGTCGGGCCGCAGCCGGAAGTTGACCGGCACGAGGACGCGCCCCGAGCCGCACACCCCGAAGAACGACACGAGCATCCGGGCGGCGTTGTGCGACACGATCGCCACCCGCTCGCCGATTTCGATGCCCAGCTCGTCGAGCCGCGCGGCCTGCCGGCGGGCGAGGGCCGCGACCTCGCCGTAGGTGAGGTCCGGCAGCGGGTCCGCGACCTGGCTCGGCTCGTCGACGACGCCGACGCGGTCGGCGTAGACCGTCCTCGCGCGGTCGATGAAGTCGGTCACGGTCATCGGGACGAGCATCGGGTCTCCTCACGTCATCGGCGGGCTGCTCCGGCCGCCCGGTGCAGCGACGGCCCGGCCATCCTCGGTGACGCGCGCCGCCGGCGCCACTGCCGGGTCGGGTCGTGGTCGCCGGGAGGTCGGGCCGGGCGCCCGAACGGTCGCCGCGCCCGGGGTGCGGGTCCTTGACGCGCCCCCTTGATACTCGGTATACATCTCCTCAGCACGCCGGGGATACCCGGTATCACCAGCACGAGGGAGGCGTCGGATGTCGGTCCGGCTCGGACTCATGGCCCTGCTCGCCGAGGGCGACTCCTACGGCGCGCGGCTGCGCAGCGACTTCGAGGAGCGCACCGGCGGCACCTGGCCGCTCAACGTCGGGCAGGTCTACACGACGATCGAGCGACTGGTCCGCGACGGCCTCGTCGAGCAGGCCGGCGAGGCCGACGCCGAGGGCCGGATCGCCTACCGGCTGACCGCCGCCGGCCACGCCGAGCTCGACGCCTGGTGGACCACCCCGGTCGACCGCACGAGCACCCCCCGCGACGAGCTGACCATCAAGCTCGCGCTCGCGTTCACCGCACCGGGGGTCGACGTCGCCGCGGTCGTCCAGGGCCAGCGCACCGCGACGCTGCGCCACCTGCGCGACCTGACGCGCCTCAAGCGCGGCGCGCTCGACCGGGCGGAGGGGACGGGCGAGGGCGAGCAGGACGGCGAGCAGGGGCTGCCCTGGCTGCTCGTCCTCGAGCACCTCGTCTTCGCCGCGGAGGCGGAGGTGCGCTGGCTCGACCACGTCGAGTCCACGCTCTCCCGCCACGCCCGCAGGACCCCGGCCGGCTCCCGCCGCGCCGCGCACGACACCGCCGGCGACGCGCCGGCCCACCGGGAGGGGACCCACGCATGACCGCACCGCACGTCGTCATCTCCGACGTCACCCGCGTCCACGGCGAGGCCGAGACGCGCGTCGTCGCGCTCGACCACGTCTCGCTCGACATCCACCCCGGCGAGCTCGTCGCCGTCATGGGACCGAGCGGCTCGGGCAAGTCGACCCTGCTCAACGTCGCCGGGGGCCTGGACCGCCCCTCCTCCGGCACCGTGAGCATCGGCGGCGAGGAGCTCGGCTCCCTCGCGGCGCGCGACCTCGCGAAGCTGCGCCGGCGCCGCATGGGCTTCGTCTTCCAGGACTACAACCTCATCCCGAGCCTCACCGCCGCCGAGAACGTCGCGCTCCCGCTCGAGCTCGACGGCGTCCGCGCCCGGCAGGCCCGCCGTCAGGCCCGCCGCACCCTCGACCTCATGGACCTCATGGGGCTCTCGGACCGCTACCCCGACCAGATGTCCGGCGGCCAGCAGCAGCGCGTCGCCATCGCGCGGGCCCTCGTCGGCAGCCGGCGCTTCGTCCTCGCCGACGAGCCGACCGGCGCCCTCGACAGCCACACCGGCGAAGAGGTGCTGCGCGTCCTGCGCGAGCGCTGCGACGACGGCGTCGCCGGCCTGCTCGTCACCCACGAGGCGCGGCACGCGGCGTGGGCCGACCGGGTCGTCTTCCTGCGCGACGGCCGGGTCGTCGACTCGACGGGTGGCGCCGACGTCGCGGAGGACCTGCTGACCTCGGGCGGCGGACGATGAGCACCCTGGCCCCCTCGCGCCCCGCGACCGACGGGTCCGGTTCGCCCGCCCCCGAGCCCGCCGAGCACGGGCGGTTCGCCCAGTGGCGCTCGTCGTGGGCGGTCGCCCTGCGGATGGCCCGGCGCGACGTGCGCCGCCACCGCGGCCGCAGCGCGCTCGTCGTCGTCATGGTGCTCCTGCCGACGCTCCTGCTCTCCACGGTCGTCACGCTCGCCTACACCTCCGACGTGACGGGCGCCGAGCGCATCCCGCAGACGATGGGCACCGGCCAGGCGCTGCTCGAGTGGCCAGACACCGCCCGGACCGTGCAGCTGCCCGACCCGAGCGCCGGCTTCTCGTCGGTCGAGCAGGACGCGCAGCCCGTCCCCGGCTTCGACCGCGAGGCGTCGATCTTCGCCAACGAGGACGCCGTCGCGCGGCTCGTCGGGTCGCCGGTCACGCCCTTCGAGCGGTGGTCGGCGCGCACCACGCTCGGCGAGCGCCGCCTCTCCCTCGACGGCCTGTCCCTCGACGGGTCGGTCGGCCTCGGCGAGAAGCTCGAGCTGACGAGCGGCCGCTGGCCGGCCGCCCCCTCCACCGACCCGGCGACCCCGGCCGAGGTGCTCGTCACCCCCGTGGCCATCGACCGCGGTGTGCCCGGCCGGGGCTCGTTCGAGCTCACCGTCGAGGGCCAGACCCGCACGGTCACCGTCGTCGGGGTGGCCCGCGCCCAGGACCTCTACTCGCAGCCCGCCCTCGTCACCGCCGCACCGCTCGTGCCGGCCCGCTCGGTCGGCAACGGCGGCTGGATCGTCCTCGGCACCGACCCCGTCACCTGGCCCGAGGTCCGCACCCTGGGCGAGTACGGCTTCCGCGTCACCTCGGCCGACGCCCTGCAGAACCCGCCGGCCGCGAGCGCGTACCCCGTCGAGCTGCAGGCGCAGGCGGGCGACGAGTCGCAGCGGACGGGCCTCATGGTCGGCCTCGCCGCCGTCATGCTCCTCGTCTCGACGACCCTCCTCGTCGGCCCGGCCTTCGCGGTGAGCGCCACCCGGCAGCGGCGCACCCTCGCCCTCGCGGCGAGCAACGGCGCCCACACCCCGGTCCTGCGCCGGACGGTGCTCGCGCAGGCCCTCGTCCTCGGCGCGGTCAGCGCCGTCTCGGGCGTCGGGCTCGGCGTCCTCGGGGCGTGGCTCGTGCGTGCCGCCACGGCGGACCAGGCCTACCCGCCCTTCGGCGGACCGTTCGACGTCCGCTGGGGGATGCTCGCCGGCGTCGCCCTCTGCGCCGTCGCGTCGACCTTCGTCGCCGCCCTCGTCCCGGCCCGCCGCCTCGGCCGGCTCGACATCGTCGGGGTCATGCGCGGCCAGAGCGTCTCGCCGCGGCCGAGCCTCGTCGTCCTCGGCATCGGCGTCGTGCTGACGGCCGTCGGCGGCGCGCTCACTCTCGGCGGCACCGGCGTGGTCGACCTCTCCGGCATGACCGGGAACCTCTTCGTCGGCTCGGGCGAGACCCTCGTCGTCGTCGGGGCCTTCGTCCTCATCGTCGGCTCGCTGCTCCTCGTGCCGGTCGCCCTCGCCGGCGTCGGCCGGCTCGGGACCCACCTGCCGACGTCGCTGCGGATGGCCGCCCGCGACCTCGCGCGGCACCGCGCCCGGAGCGCGCCGTCGGTCGCCGCGGTGCTCGCGGTCGTCGCGGGCCTGACCTTCGGCCTCACCGGCCTCGAGAGCGACACCGAGCAGCGCCGGGCGGAGTACCTGCCCGTCACGATCCCCGGCGAGGTCGTCGTCAGCCCGTTCAGCGAGGTGCCGCTGACCGCCGAGGCCCTTCGCTCCGCCGCGCCGGGCGCCGTCGTCACGCCGAACCCGGTCTACGTCGGGGACACCCAGCAGATGCAGGAGGTCCCGCCGACCGAGCCGTACGACGCGCGGTTCGTCAGCGTCGTCCCGGCCGGGTGCGAGGTCGCCGACACCCTCGGCTGGCTCAGCAGCTCGGCCAAGGGCCTCCAGTGCTCCGTCGCCGGCTCCCTGGCCAACGGCTCGGGCGTCGTCCTCGCGCTGCCCGCCGACGAGCTCGTGCGACGCACCGGCCTGAGCGGCGCCGCGGCCGAGCGGGTCCGGCAGGGCGCGGTCGTCCTGCTCGGCGACCGGGACGGCACCGGCGACACCGTCCGAGTCGTCCAGGGCACCTACCGCGTCGACCCGCAGGCCGAGGTGATCGAGGCGCCGCGGGTGCGGGTGACCTCCGACGCGCAGGTCCCCGCGGTCCGCCTCCCGCTGACCCGGGACTCCGCCGGCCGGGTGCTCGGGGCCTCGATGGTCGTCGCCGCGGGCACCCCGCTCACGCAGGGCTGGGACACGACGACGCCGTCGTGGACCGTCCGCGAGGCCGACGGCCGCGCGGTGCCCGACGCGACGGTCGACGCGCTCTCGGAGCGGCTCGGCGACGAGGTCGGCGTGCAGCGCGAGGACGGCTTCCAGCGCGAGGACCGCGTCGTCGTCGCCGTCCTGCTCGGGGTCTTCGCCCTGCTCATCCTCGTCGTCGTCCTCACCTCGACGGCCCTGACCCTCGCCGAGCAGCAGACCGACCAGGCGACGCTCGCCGCGCTCGGGGCCACCCGGGGCACCCGCCGGGTCATGGCGGCCGCGGAGGCGTTCGTCCTCGCCGCCGTCGGCTGCGTCCTCGGCGTCGCGGTCGGCCTCGTGCCGGGCATCGCGATCGCCCGGCCGCTCACCGCCTCCGGCTGGGACCCGCTGACCCAGGCCTCGCGCGACGGCCAGAGCGTCCTCGTCATCCCGTGGGCCGACCTCGCGACGGTCGGGCTGCTCGTCCCCGTCGTCGCGGCCCTCCTCGCCGCGGCGGGCATCCGCCGGGCCCCGCAGGTCACCCGCCGCTCGACCTGACCCCCGGACCCCTGGCAGGGGGATGCCCCCGCCCGCGCCCCACGACGACGGGCGGGGGCATCGTCGTCGAGGCGGTAGAATCGTGCGTTGCACAGGGTCCTCGTGCGCCGTTGGAGGCGGGTTCGGCGCACACTCGCTCCGCCCTACCCGGGCGCAGGACCCCTCGAAGGCAGAGACCCCGTGTCACCGATCGCCAGCTACCGGCGCCTGTTCTCGCTCGCCGGCCCCCTCTACGTCCTCGTCGCGTTCGTCGGGCGGCTGCCCCTCGCGATGAGCCAGATGGGCACCCTCCTCCTCGTCTCCGGCACGACCGGCTCCTACGGGCTCGGCGGCGCCGCGGCCGGCGGGCTCGCCGTCGCCAACGCCGTCGGTGCGCCGTTCGCCGGCTCGCTCGCCGACCGGATCGGCCAGCGGCCGGTCGTCCTCGTGCAGTCCCTCGCCGGCGGCGCCGGGCTGCTCCTGCTCGTCGGGCTCGCCCACGGCGGGGCGGCCTCCGGGCTCGTCATCGCCTCGGCCGCGCTCGCCGGGCTGCTCATGCCGCAGGTCGGCCCGCTGGCCCGCGTGCGCTGGCGCCCGCTGACCCGCCACCAGGGCTCGCAGCAGCCGCGCCTGATGGAGACCGCCTTCTCGTACGAGGGCGCCGCCGACGAGGCGTCCTTCGTCATGGGCCCGGCCCTCATCGGCGTCCTCGCGGTGCTCGCCAGCCCGTCGGTGGCGCTCGTCGTCGCGGCGGTCCTGCTGCTCGGCTTCGGCACGGCGTTCGCGGTACACCACACCGCCGCCCTCACCCTCGCGCACCGGCCGTCGGCCGAGGGCGCCGGCCGGCTCGTCACCGCGACGTTCGTCGTGCTCCTGCTCGCGCAGCTCCTCATCGGCGTCGTCTTCGGGTCGGTGCAGACGGGCACGACCGTGCTGACGACGCTCGCCGGCCAGCCGGGGCTCGCCGGGCTCGTCCACGCGACGCTCGGCATCGGGTCGGTCATCGCGGGCCTCGCGGTCGCGGGCCTCCCGGCGCGCTTCACCGTCCCGTCGCGGGTGCTCGTCGCCGCGACCGGCCTCGCCGTGCTCAGCGCCCCGCTGCTGCTCACCGACTCGGTGCCGCGCCTGTTCCTCGTCGTCCTCGTCCTCGGCTTCGTCATCGCGCCGTACATGATCAGCGTCTTCATGCTCGGCGAGCGGGCGGTGCCGCCGGCGCGCATCGGGACGGCGATGACGCTGCTCGCGTCGACGACCGGGCTCGGCTACGCGATCGGGTCGGCGGTCGCGGGCCGGGTCGCCGACGTCCACGGGCACACCGGCGCCTTCACCGTCACCGTCTCGGCGGGTGTGCTCGCCATGCTGCTCGCCCTCTTCGGTCGTCCGCTGCTCACCCGGGCGACCCCCACCGCGCCCGCGCCGGCCGCGGCCCCGTCCCCCGCGACCGCCTGACCCCGGAGCCCCGAGCCCCCCCCCCCCCCCAGCCCCTGAGTCCCCCGAGCACCACGAATCCCACGCGTATCGGGTCACCCGATACCGCTGCGCCTCACCCCGGAACGGTTCCGGGGTGAGGCGCGCCCGTATCGGGTCACCCGATACGCGAGTGGTTGCGCGCCCCCGGGGGACGGGTTCGACGAAGTCTCGACGAGGTGCATCCGCCGGCGGGGTGAGCGCGGAAGAGGGGGTGTCACCAACCCCCTCCGGAAGGAACGTCATGCGACGAGCCCTCGCCGCCACCGCCGTCGTCGCGGTCGCCGCACTCCCCCTCGCCCTCACGACCCCGGCGTACGCCGCGGACGACGCCAGCGTCGTCGTCGTGCACGGGGTCCCCGGCCTCACGGTCGACGTGTACGGCAGCGCCGACACGACGTACGGCGCCGACGAGGCCCTGCTCGAGGACTTCGAGCCCGGCACCGTCACCGACCCGGTCAAGCTCCCCGCCGGCACCTACAACCTCGCCGTCTTCCCCGCCGGGGACGACCCGAGCGGCGACCCGGCCATCGAGGCGACCGACGTCGAGGTCCCGGCCGGCGCGAACATCAGCGTCGTCGCCCACCTCGACGCCGACGGCAACCCGACCCTCACGCCGTTCGTCAACGACGTCGACCCCGTCGCCGCGGGCCAGGGCCGGCTCGTGGTGCGCCACACCGCCGCCGCCCCGGCCGTCGACGTCCTCGCCGGTGGTGAGGCCGTCTTCAGCGGCCTGACCAACCCGAACGAGGACAGCGCCGACCTCCCGGCCGGCACCGTCTCCGCGGCCGTCGCCCTCGCGGGCACGACCGACCCGGTCATCGGCCCGGCCGACGTCGACGTCGCCGAGGGCACCTCGACGATCGTCTACGCGTACGGCTCCGCCGAGGACGACACCCTCGCCCTGGCCGTCCAGACCATCGGCGGCCTGCACTCCTCGCCGTCCGGCGTCCCGTCCGGCACGGCCGACCTGCCGGCCGACACCACCCCGGCGCTGCTCCTCGGCGCCGCGGGCCTCGCGACGCTCGCCGCGCTCGGGATGGGCCTGCGCGCCCGTCGCAGCCGCGTCTGACCGCACGGCCGACCCCACGGTCGACCCCACGGCGGGCGGTGCCGCACCAGGCACCGCCCGCCCGTCCGTGACCACCCCCGCCCCCAGGAGAGGCCGATGACCGGCTCGACCCCCGGCCGCGGCTGGCGCCTCGGCGCCGTGCTCGCCGCCCTCGTCGCGCTCGCCTGCGTCGCGGCCCTCGTCGTCCGCACGGTCACCGCGCCGGGCGATGTCGAGGGCGACGGCCTGGCCGCCCTGACCCCGACCGCGAGCGCGTCGCCCTCGCCCGCTACCGCCACCGACGGCCCGGCACCCACGCCCTCGGTCCGCGCGACCGCCCGCGCCGCCGACCCGGGGGCCATCGAGGCAAACGACGACGCCGCCCCGCCCGTGCGGCTGCGCATCCCCGACCTCGGGGTCGCCGCCGACGTGCGCCCGGTCGGCGTCCAGGACGACGGCGCGATGGTCATCCCCGCCGCGCCCACGAGCGTCGGCTGGTACCGCTACGGCTCCGCGCCCTCGACCCCTCGGGGCCACACGGTCATCGCGGGGCACGTCGCCACCCGCGAGGACGGACCCGGCGCCCTCGCCCCCCTGTCCGGTGCGCGCGAGGGGATGCGCATCGAGGTGACCGACGCCGACGGCGAGGAGCACACCTACGAGGTGACCGGCAGGGAGTCGGTGCGCAAGAAGGCCCTTCCCGTCGACGAGATCTTCGCCCGGGACGGCGAGCCCCGGCTGGTGCTCATCACGTGCGGCGGCGAGTACCTGCCCGAGCTGCGGGCCCACCGCGACAACGTCGTCGTCACCGCCGCCCCGGTCGACTGACGGCGTCGACTGACGGCGTCGGCGTCAGGCCGGCTCGACCGACAGCACGTCGCCGGGCTGGCACCCGAGGACGTCGCACACGGCCGTCAGCGTGCTGAAGCGGATGGCCTTGGCGCGGTCGTTCTTGAGCACCGAGAGGTTGACGACCGTCACCCCGACCGCCTCGGCGAGGGCGGCGAGGGTCATCCCCCGCTCCTCGAGCAGCCGGTCGAGGTGACAGACGACGCGGTGCGGCTCCTCGACGGGCATCAGACCAGGCCCTCGACGTCGTCGCGCAGCTGCGTGCCGACCCGGAAGGCCTCCGCGACGAGGGCGAGCACCATGCCGCCGAGCATCGGCAGCCACGGGACCTCGACGAGCGCCCCCGGGCCGCCGGCGCCGAGGTCGGCCCCGGACAGCAGCGCGAGGTCGGTCGTGACGCGGGCGAACCACACGACCGGCACCCCGAGCGCGAGCAGCAGCGCGAGGCCCCGCAGCCGGGAGACGTTCCTCGGGTCGAAGGCGTCACCGCCGGCCACCCCGCGCATCAGCCGCTGGACGAGGAGGCAGCCGACCGCGACGAGCACGGTGAGCGCGACCCCGGGCAGCAGGTCGAGCAGGCGCTCACCGGCCCCGGCGCCGGTCAGCAGGACGTCGTACTCGCCGTCGCCGTACCGGGTCCCGACCGCGTCGAGGGTCGGGACGACGACCGGGCCGACGGTGCCGACGGCCAGCGGCTCGCCGCCGACCCAGTCGAGGACCGGCCCGACGACGCCGGCGAGCGCGGCGGCGGCCGCCACGAGGACGAGCAGAGCGGTCAGGCCCCAGCGGTCCGAGCGGTCGAAGCGCCACAGGCTGGAGGAGAGACTCGCGCGACCGGCCATGACGGCCTCCTTCACATCGACTGTCGATCTGTTATCGACAGACGATATGCATATCGAGAGTCGATGTCAACGGCACGTCGGCTCGCGCCCCTCGCCGGCGCGGGGACCGCACCCGGCGGGGCAGGATGGGATCATGAGCGACCAGCCCCGCAGCGACCGCGACCAGCCCGCCGACGAGCGCCGCCAGGTGCCGGCCACCGTCGTCGGCGACCCCGACCGCATCGTCGTCGTGACGCCCGACGGGATGGGCGTCGCCGACCGCGAGCCGCAGGATGCCGGCGAGCGCACCACCGACGAGGGCCCGCGCAACCCCGCCGACCTCGTCGAGCAGCCCGCGAAGGTCATGCGCATCGGCTCGATGGTCAAGCAGCTCCTCGAGGAGGTGCGCAGCAGCCCGCTCGACGACCGCGGGCGCGCCCGCCTGGCCGAGATCCACGACCGCTCGATCGCCGAGCTCAAGGACGGCCTCGCCCCCGAGCTCGTCGCGGAGCTGGAGCGGATCGCCCTGCCGTTCAAGGACGAGCAGCCCACCGACGCCGAGCTGCGCATCGCCCAGGCCCAGCTGGTCGGCTGGCTCGAGGGCCTCTTCCACGGCATCCAGACCGCGCTCGTCGCCCAGCAGATGGCCGCGCAGGCGCAGCTGCAGCAGATGCGGGCGCTCCCGCCGGGGATGCAGGCCGGCCGCGGTCACGCCCCGCAGGGTCCCGGCGGGATGCCGGGGATGCCGCAGCCGGGCGGCGAGGGCCACGCGGAGGGCACCGGCCAGTACCTCTGACCTGCGACCCCCGTCGGGCACGCCCCGTCAGGCGGCCTCCTCGCGGCGCGGCAGCGAGAGCGCCAGCAGCGCACCGGGCAGCGCCGCCAGCGCGATGACGACGAGCGCGACCCGGGGCGTGCCGACGAAGGGCTGGACGAGGAGCACGAGCAGGACGCCACCGAGGTTGCCGGCCAGCAGCAGGACGGCCGTCGCGGTGCCGGAGCGGGCGACCCCGACGCGGGCCTCGGACCACTCGAGCGCCACGGGCAGCCCCGCGAGCAGGACGAACCCGAGCACCGCGAGCAGCACGCCGGCGACGACCGGGGTGTTGGCCACGACGAGCAGCGCGAACACCGCTGCGGTGCAGGCGGTCGCGCCGACGAGGAACATCCTGCGGCGCCGCCGGGCGGCCACCGGGCCGGGGAGCAGGGCGGCGCCGACGACCCCCGCGAGCGTCGTCACCGCGATGAGCGGCCCGCCCGTGCCGGGGTGCCCGAGCCCGGCCATCACCGGGTCGAGCCAGGTGGCGAGTGCGTTGAAGACGCCGACGCCGACGAGGAGGAGCCCGGCCAGCCGCCAGAGCAGCGGCTCGTCGCGCAGCCAGCGCAGGCCGTGGGCGTCGCGCTGGGCGACCGGCGCGAGCACGGCGACGCGGAGCATCCCGACGACGGCGGCGGCCGCGACCACGGCGAGCCCGGCGTGGACGCCGAGGAGCAGCGGCAGCCCCCCGGCCGCGACGAGCGGTGCCCCGGCGAGCGCCCCGACGAGCACCCCGACGAACTGAGCGGCCGACCCGACGGCGATGGCGGTCGTGCGCTCCCGGGCCGGGAAGGCGCGGGCGGCGAGGGTCGTCGTCGCCGTGAGGACGAGCGGCTGGGCCACCGACGCGAGCAGCTGGCCCGCGAGCTGCCAGCCGTAGGCCCCGGGGTCGACGAGGCGCACGAGCGCACCGGCGGCGGTGAACAGCGCACCGGCGACCAGCGTCGGGTGGAACGAGCGGTCGACGAACCGGCCTGCGGGGAGGGCGAGCACGACGAAGAGCAGCGGGTTGACGACCGCGAGGTCGCCGACGAGCCCCTCGGAGACGCCGAGCGCCCGGGCGGACTCGACGGTGACCGGCGCGAAGGTCAGCCACAGCACCTGGGTCGTCGCGACGAGGAGGGAGAAGGCCGCCAGCAGCGCCCACCGCGACCGGCCGGCGACCCGCTCGGCCCGCTCGGCCTGCGGCGCACCGGCGCTCACGCCGGCACCGGGGCCTCGCGCAGGGTGCGCAGCGGCGAGAGCCATCCGTAGACGGCGGCCAGCACCCCGACCGACACGGTGGCGACCATCGCGCCGCGGGTCCCCAGGACCCCGGCGACCGCGCTGGCCCCGAGCGCACCGGTGGTCCAGCCGACGCCGAAGGAGAGCATCCGGCCGGTCGTGTTGACGCGGCCGAGCAGGTGCTCGGGCGTCGCCTGCTGGCGGTACGTGATGGAGGTGAGGACGACGGCCTGGTACGCGATGCCCCAGCCGACCATCGCGACGAGCGCGACGACGAAGGACGACGTCGTCGCGACGACGAGCCCGGCGACCGCCGACACCGGCAGGGCCAGCAGCGTGGCCCGCGGCATCGAGAAGCGGCGGTGCAGGCGCGGCGTGAGGGTCGCGGCGACGATGCCGCCGATCCCCCACGCCGCGAACACCGCCCCGAAGCGCCAGCCGCTCGTGCCGACCCCGAGCAGCCGGTCGGCGTAGGGCACCGAGAGCGCCATGAAGCCGGCGCCGGAGAGCGACTGGAGGAAGCCGATGACGGTCTGCGAGCGCACCCCCGGGTGGTCCAGGAGGAAGCGCAGCCCGACGCGCACCTCGTCGGCGACGGCGCGCGGGCTGATCGGCGGCAGGTCGCGGGCGCCCGAGAGCCGGGCCGTGATGCCGACGACGGCCGCCGCCGAGGCGAGGAAGCTCAGCGCGTCGACGCCGAGCAGCAGCGCCGGGTGCAGGGCGGCGAGCAGGACGCCGGCGAGCATCGGCATCCCGAGGTCGAGGAGCGAGCCGAACCCCCAGATCGCGGCGTTGGCCGGGCCGAGGCGCTCGCGGCCGACGATGCCCGGCAGGGCGCCGAACGCGGCGCCGTCGAAGAAGACGAAGCAGGCCTGCGTGAGGAAGCCGGCGAGCAGGGCGTGCCCCACGGTGAGCATCCCGAGCTCGTGGGCGAGCGGCACCGACCCGATGGCCACCGCGCTCGCGAGGTCGGCGGCGACCATGACGCGGCGGCGGTCGAGCCGGTCGGAGATCGCCCCCGACACGAGCCCGAAGAGCAGGTAGGGCAGGCCCTCGACGAGGGTGACGAGCGCGGTGAGCGAGGGGCTGCCGCTCAGCCGGTAGACGAGGACGGGCAGTGCGACGGCCGTCACGAGGGTGCCGGCGATGGAGACCTGGCGGGCCAGCCAGAAGCGCCGGAAGTCCGGGTCGCGCCGCAGCGGGACGGGGGTGGAGGCGCTCACGCCGCCCGCCGGACCGTGACGACGACCGGTCGGCCGAGGACGAGCAGGCGCCCGTCGCGCCGCTCGACGGCCAGGACGAGCAGCAGCTCGAGGACGAGCTTCGCGGCGAGCACGAGCAGGGCGAGACCGCGCGACTGCCCGGCGCCCAGCCGGGTCAGGTCGTCGCTGCTCCCGACGCCCTGCGCGACGAGCGGGACGAAGAGCGCGGCGTACGCGAGCGCCATCCGGGCGTAGGCCCGCACGAAGTCCCCGATGCCGAGGGGCCGCCGCTCGCGCAGCCGGCCGGCGCTCGCCCAGCCCGCCGCGAGGAAGCCGATGCCGCCGAGGACGAGCACCGTGAGCCAGGGGCTGCGCAGCGGCGCGACCGGCAGCACCGTGGCGAGCCCGACGAGGAAGGGGACGAGGGCGAACATCCCGTAGTGGAACCCGAAGAAGAGGGTCCCGAAGGAGCGGGCGCGGCCCCGGCCGTCGGGTCCGCGGGAGACCAGGGCCCGGGCGAGGGACCACACGTAGATCGTCACGACCTCGAGCGCCAGCCACAGCCAGACGTCGCCGTAGCCGATGGTGCCCGTCGCGACCGCGAGCATCGGCGCCGCGTTGACGACGACGACGGTGGCGGCGAGCAGACCACGGGCGGCGGCGCGCGGCATCCCGTCGCTGAGGCGCAGGACGAGCTGGAGCCCGAGCACCCGGCCGAGGCCGGTGAGGACGACGTTCACGCGGCCCCCGCCCGGCCGTCGGCCCGCGGTCGGGGCGGCGTCGTCGGCACCCGCGGAGTCTACGAGCCGTGGTCGGCCCCTGTCGCCGATCGCCCCGGACCGGTAGGAAGGTGGGCGTGCCCGACGCCGTGCGCCCCGACGCCCCCACCGCTGCCTCCTCCTCCGCCTCCCCCTCCGGGTCCTCGATGATGCGGGCCGTCGTCTACGACGCGCCGCGCGAGCTCGAGGTGCGCACGGTGCCGCGGCCGGTCGCCGGCCCGGGCGAGGTCGTCGTCGACGTCGACCTCGCGGGCCTCTGCGGCACCGACCTGCACCTGCACGAGGGCGGGTTCTTCGCCGGCTTCCCGCTGACGCCCGGCCACGAGGCGACGGGCACCGTCCGCGCGGTCGGCGAGGGCGTGACCCACGTGCGCCCCGGGCAGCGGGTGGCCGTCGACAACGCCTCGTCGTGCGGCCGCTGCCGGGAGTGCTCCCGCGGCAACCACCTCTTCTGCGAGCACTTCCACTCGCTCGGGGTCAACGCGCCCGGGGGTTTCGCGGAGTCGCTGCTCAGCCCGGGCCACAAGGTCTACCCGGCCGACGACCTCGACCCCGAGGTCGCCGTGCTCGCCGAGCCGCTGGCCTGCGCGGTGCACGGGATGGACGTGCTCGGGCTGCGGCCCGGGGCCGACGTGCTCGTCGTCGGGGCCGGGACGACCGGGCTGCTGCTCTCGCAGCTGCTGCTGCACGGCGGGGCCGGGCGCGTGACCGTCGCCGCGCCGACGCCGTTCAAGCTCGAGCTCGCCGACGCGTACGGCGTCGACCGGGTCGTGCGCGTGACGCGGGACGCCGACGAGACCGCGCGCACGCTGGCCGCACTGCAGCCCGACGGGTTCGACGTGACGGTCGACGTCACCGGGGCCGCGTCGGTCGTCGGGATGCTGCCCTCGCTCACGGCGGCGAACGGCACGGTGTTCGTCTACGGGATGTGCGACGAGGACGCCCGGGTGCCCCTGCGCCCGTACGACGTCTTCCGGCGGCAGCTGACCGTCAAGGGGTCCTTCGCGCAGGTCGACTGCCTCGACCGGGCACTGGCGCTGCTGCGCTCGGGGCGGGTGCGGACCGAGGGGCTCGTGACGCACCGCTTCCCGCTCTCGGGCTACGCCGAGGCCCTCGAGACGCTGCGCTCGGACCCGACGAGCCTCAAGGTGCTCCTCGAGCCCGGTCGCTGAGGCGGCGCGGCCCGCCGTCGCGCTCGTACGGTGGGGCCCATGGCCCCGGACCTCGCCTCGCTGCGCCTGCTCGCCGACGTCGCCCGCCTCGGCGGCATCGCGGCGGCCGGTCGCGCGCACGGCATCACGCAGCAGTCGGCCTCCGAGCGGGTCCGCTCGCTCGAGGCGGACGTCGGGCTCGACCTCGTGACGCGGGGCCGCTCGGGGTCGGCGCTCACCCCGACCGGGCGGCTCGTCGTCGAGTGGTCGGCCGACCTGCTGGCCCGCGCCGACGACCTCGACGAGGCCCTCAGCACGCTGCGCCGCGACCGCTCGCGCGAGCTGCGGGTCCACGCGAGCCTCACCGTCGCCGAGACCGTCCTGCCGCGCGTCCTCGTCCGGGCCCGGCGCGACTCGGTGGCCCACGTGACGCTGCACGCCACCAACTCGGCGTCGGTCGTGGATGCCGTCCGCTCCGGCGCCGCGGACCTCGGGTTCGTCGAGGGCCCGGTCCCGCTCGACGGCCTCGGCCACCGCGGCGTGGGCGTCGACGAGCTGGTCCTCGTCGCGGCGCCGGACGACCCCTGGGCCCGGCGCCGGCGCGTCGTCGTCCCCGACGACCTCGGGGCGCGGGCGCTGAGCAGCCGCGAGGAGGGCTCCGGCACCCGGCGCGTCTGGGAGGACGCGCTCGCCGAGGCCGGGGTCGCGGCCCCGCCGCCGGAGGCCGTGTTCGACACGACGACCGCGCTGCTCGCCTCGGTCGCCGCTGGCGGCCCGCCCGCGTTCGTCAGCCGCCGCTCCGCCATCCACCTCGTGGGGGCCGGGGAGCTCACGGCGCTGCCGACGGTGGGCCTGGCGCTGCGTCGGCCGCTGACCGCCGTGTGGCAGGGCGGCTCCCTGCCGGCGCGCGGCCCCGCACGCGACCTCCTGGCGCTCGTGGCCGCGGCGCTCCGCACGCCCGAGGCACAGGGGGAGCCTGTCACCTGACAGGGACGCGGGGGCTGGCCGGCGCCGGACCGGGCGACGAGGCTCGGAGCATGCCCCCGCCCACCGCGACCCCCTCCCGGACGACCGCCACCACGCTGCCCCCGGCGGGGCCGGCCTGGTACCCGGCCGTCATGGGCACCGGCATCCTCGCGACGCTCCTCCAGGCCCACGCCGGCGGGTCCGCCGCGCTCCACGGCGCCGCCCTCGTCGTGGTGGCGATCGCCTGGGCCGTGCTGCTCGGGCTCACCGCGGCGTTCGCGACGCGGGTCGTCACGCGACCGGGCACCCTGCGCGCGAGCGTCACCGACCTCGCGACCCTCCCGCTGTGGGGCACCGTCGCGATGGGCCTGCTGTCGGTCGGCGCCGCGACCGCCGCGGTGCTGCCCGGCTCCTCCGCGGCCGAGCTCGTCGACCCGGTCGCGGTCGACGCCGTGCTCTGGGTCGCCGGCACGGCGCTCGGGCTCGTGACGGCGCTCGGCTTCGCCGCGCTGCTCGTCCGCGGCCATCCGGGGGCGCCGTCGCCGGTCTGGGGGCTGCCGGTCGTGCCGCCGATGGTGTCGGCGACGACGGCCGCGCCGCTCGTGGCGCACCTCGACGGCGCCGGGTCGCGCTTCCTGCTCGTCCTCCTCGCGTGGGCGTGCTTCGGCCTCGCGCTCGTCCTCGGCACCCTCGTCTTCGCGGTCGCCTACCACCACCACTGGCGGGTCAGCCCGCTCGAGCCCGCCGTCGCCCCGTCGGCGTGGATCCCGCTGGGCGTCGTCGGCCAGTCGACCGCGGCCGCGGTGTCCCTGTCGGCGGCCGGCGCGGGCCTTCTCACGCCCGCCGTGGCCGCCGTCGCGCAGCAGTCCGCGGTGGCCTTCGGCGCCGTGGTGCTCACGGTCGGCGCCCCGCTGGCGGGCTGGGCCCTCGTCGTCACGCTGCGGGGGTTCGCGTCCCGGCCCCCGTTCGCACCCGGGTGGTGGGCGCTCACCTTCCCGGTCGGGACCCTCTCGCTCGGGGCGCACCAGCTCGGGCTGGCCACGGGCTCCGGGGCGCTGCAGGCGGTCGGCGCCGCCCTCCTCGTGGTCCTCTGCGGGACGTGGACGCTCTGCGCGGTGCTGTCGCTGCGGGCGCTCGCGGCATCCCTGCGCCGGCACCGCGGCCCGACGCAGGGGTTCGTCGACGAGACCCCGGAACCGTCCCGGGGTCTCGTCGACGTCTCGGGGTGACCCCGAGAAGCGGAGGTCCGAGGTCTAGAGGGCGGCGGCGAGGGCGCGGCCGGCCTGCCGACCGCTGAAGAGGCAGCCGCCGACGAACGTGCCCTCGAGCGCGCGGTAGCCGTGGACGCCACCGCCGCCGAACCCCGAGACCTCGCCGGCTGCGTACAGCCCGGGCACCGGCGCGCCGGACGCGTCGAGGACCCGCCCCGACAGGTCGGTGTGCAGCCCGCCGAGGGTCTTGCGCGACAGCACCCGCAGCCGGACGGCCACGAGGGGGCCGTGCTTGGGGTCGAGGATGCGGTGCGGCGGGAAGGCCCGCTTGGTCAGGCGGTCGCCGCGGTAGCGCCGGGCCCCCCGGATGGCCGCGACCTGCGCGTCCTTGGTGAACGGGTTCTCGACCTGCCGGTCGCGCTCGACGACCTGGCGCTCGAGGTGGGCGGCGTCGATGGGGGTGCCGGGCTCGAGCTCGTTCATCCGGGCGACGAGCCCGCCGATGGTGTCGGCCGTGAGCCAGTCCTCGCCGTGGTCGAGGAAGGCCTGGACGGCCGGCGGCACCGGCGTGACCGGACGGCGCAGGACGTCGAGCCAGCGCCGCTCCGTGAGGTCGAGGTTCTGCTCGGACCCGGACAGCGCGAACTCCTTGCCGACCAGCGAGCGGTTGAGCACGAACCACGAGTGGTCGAACCCGGTGTGCCGCAGGTGGTCCAGCGTGCCGAGGGTGTCGAAGCCCGGCAGGTAGGGCGAGGGCAGGCGGTCGCCGCGCGCGTCGAACCACAGCGCGCTGGGCCCGGGCAGGATGCGGATGGCGTGCCCCGGCCAGACGGGGTCCCAGTTGCGGACGCCCTCGACGTAGTGCCACATCCGGTCGCGGTTGACGACCGCCCCGCCCGCGGCCTCGGTGATGCCGACCATCCGGCCGTCGACGTAGGCCGGGACGCCGGTGAGCAGCGTGCCCGGGGCGTCCCCGAGCCGGCGCGGCCAGTTGGCGCGGACGAGCTCGTGGTTGCCTCCGATGCCGCCGGACGCGACGAGCACCGCCTGCGCCCCGTACTCGAACGACCCCGTGACCTCGCGGCTGCTCTCGGCCCCGCGCGGTGCGCCGTCGTCGGCGAGCACCGACCCGCGGACGCCGGTGACGGTGCCACCGGTCGTCACGAGCTCGTCGACACGGTGCCGCGGCCGGTGGACGATGCGCCCGCCCGCGACGTGCTCGTGCACCCGCCGCGCGAACGGCGCGACGACGCCGGTGCCGGTGCCCCACGGGATGTGGAAGCGCGGCACCGAGTTGCCGTGTCCCCCACTGGTGCCGTCGCCGCGCTCGGCCCACCCGACGACCGGGAAGAAGGAGACCCCCTGCTCGCGCAGCCACGCCCGCTTGCCGTCGGCGGCCCACTCGACGTACGAGCGCGCCCACTCGCGACCCCAGTGGTCCGGCCCGGGCGAGCCGTCGGGGGCGGTCAGCCGGTCCCAGCCGGCGCTGCCCTGCCAGTCCTGCCACGCCAGGTCGACGGAGTCGCGGATGCCCATCCGCCGCTGCTCGGGGCTGTCGACGAGGAACAACCCGCCGAAGCTCCACCACGCCTGGCCGCCGAGGTTGACCGCCGACTCCTGGTCGAGCAGCACGACGGACCCACCGGCGTCCGCGACCTCGCACGCGGCGACCAGGCCGGCGAGGCCGGCACCCACGACGACGACGTCGGCATCCACGGGATGCACCCTAGGCGGCGCCACCCGCGTCCGGCGAGGCCCCGTCCGTCCCGACGAGCCGGATGCGCCCACCGGCGACCTCGACGCGCAGGTCGGCGAGGCTGCCGACGACGAGGTCGGCGACCTCGGCCAGCTCCTCGGGGGCCATCGTCGTGGTGACCGCGACGAGCCCGCCGCAGCCGGCGTCCCGGGCCGCGCGCAGCCCGGCGACTGCGTCCTCCAGGACGAGGCAGTCGGCGGGGTCGACGCCGAGGCGCTCGGCGCCGAGCAGCCACGGGTCGGGGAACGGCTTGCCGCGCACGACGTGGTCGGCGGTGACGACGACCTCGGGGTGCGGGAGCGCGGTGGCCGTCAGGCGCGCCTCGGCGAGCGGGTCGCTCGAGGAGGTGACGATGGCCGTGGGGACGCCGCCGTCGCGCAGCGCGGTGAGGAGGTCGAGCGTGCCGGGCAGGACCTCGATCTCGCCGACGTCGGCGACCTCGAGCTCGACGATGCGCTCGTACGCGGCGTCGCGCCGGTCCTCCGGGAGGAGCCCGGCGATGAGGTTGCGGGCCGTGACGCCGTGGGAGCCGGTGAGGCGGCGGGGGTCGACGCCGTGCTCCTCGCACCAGCGCAGCCAGCTGCGCTCGACGGCGGCGATCGAGTCGATGAGCGTGCCGTCCATGTCGAGCAGGACGGCGCCGAAGTCGCGCCGCAGCGCCTCGGGCAGCGGGGTGGAGGACGTCATGCCCGCCAGCCTAGGTCGCCTCCCACCCGCCCCCGTCCGGCCGACCCTCGACCAGGGCCGGACCCGACCCTGGCCCGGCCCCGGCCCCGGCCCCGGCCCCGGCCCGAGGTGTGTCCTCCCGGACTCCACGCGCCGCGGGAGGAATCCCTGCCACACCGCAACCACCTGCGGACCTCGTGGGAGGGAAACGTCCCGAGTCGGCAGGACTGGTCGCACCGCGGGAGGAAAACCTCCCGGAGCGGCAGGACTGGTCGCACCGCGGGAGGTAAACCTCCCGCGGTGACAGGAGTGGTTGCGCTGCGGGAGGTAAACCTCCCGCAGGACGTGGAGCCGGGGAGAGCACACCTTTCCCCGGCTGCCGGGCGGACACCCGCGGGTCGGCCGCTCGGCCCCTCCCGCCCCCGGCCGCTCCGGGCCTGCAGGGAGCCGACCTAGGGTGGAGCGCATGGCCCGCCCCGCCGGACACCTCAGGACCGCCGTCGTCAGCGCGGCCCTGACCCTGACGGCCCTCGTCGGCGGGTGGACCTGGGCGGCCGGTCTCGTCGGGCCGGGCTTCGACCCGCTGCGCGAGTCCATCAGCGCCCTCGCCTCGCTCGAGACGCCGCACCGCTGGGTGATGACGAGCGCCCTCGTCGCCACCGGCCTCGGCCACTGCCTCACCGCCTGGTGCCTCGGCGCCGCCCGCCCCGCCGGGCGTATCGCGCTGGCCCTCGGCGGCCTCGCGACCCTCGGGGTCGCCGCGCTGCCGCTGCCCTCGCGCACCGAGTCCTCCGCCGCGCACACCGCCGTCGCGACCGCCTCCTTCGTCCTGCTCGCCCTCTGGCCCGCGCTCGCCGCCCGGCGGCAGGGCCCCGAGGTGCTGCGCCGCCGCGTCGCCTGGCCCGCCTCCGTCGTGCTCCTCGCCGCCGTCGCCTCCCTCGGCCTCGGCCTGGACGCCACCTTCTTCGGCGCGCACGAGCGGCTCGTCGCGGTCCTCACCGCCCTCTGGCCCTTCGTGACGGCGGTGGGGGTGTGGTGGAGCGCGGGCCACCGGGTCGGGTCCCGGCGCGTGCGGCAGGGCCTCGGGACCGTGGCCCTCGTCGGTGCCTTCACCATCGCCGGCCTCGCGACGACGACGCTGCTGCCCGCCACCGCCGAGACCCGCAGCTACCGGGCGACCGTCAGCCTCGACGCCAGCCCGTCCCGGGTCGGCGAGCTCGTCGCCGAGACGACCTTCGGCGACGTCGAGCTCTCCTTCTCCGGTCTCGCCCCCGGCGTGCGCGCCGTCCCGCAGGTGCGCTCGAGCATCACCGACGTCCTCGCCCGCCCCAACGTCAGCCTCGCCACCCTGCGCCCCGGCCCCGAGGAGCTCAACAGCGCGATCCGCGGCGTCGCCGTCGAGGTCGTCGTGCGCTTCGCCGCCGGCGCCCTCCTCCTCGCGCTCCTCCTCGTCGGCGGCTGGGCCCTGGCCCGGCGCCGGCCCCCGCCCCGCTCGCTCGTCGTCGCCGCGACGGTCGCCTGGACGGTCGCGACGCTCGGCACCGCCGCGTCGATGTACACGACGTACCAGCCGAGCCGCCAGACGACGTGGCGCGCGACCGAGGTGCTCGGCACCTTCCAGCAGAACCAGGGCCTCCTCGACGACGTCGAGTCGCGGGCCAGCCAGGCGACCCCGTACGTCCGCAACCTGCTCGCGCTCTCGACCGCGTTGCAGCAGAAGTACGCCGCCGACTCCCTCGAGTCGGCCCCGGCCCTGCGCATCCTCTTCGTCAGCGACCTCCACGGCGGCAACCAGTACGCCCTGATGCGCTCGGTCATCGAGTCGGAGAGCATCGACCTCGTCGTCGACAGCGGCGACCTCGTCAACTTCGGCACCGTCGCCGAGGGCGAGGCCGCCGGGATGTTCGAGGGCATCCGCTCGCTCGGGGTGCCCTACGTCTTCGTCCGCGGCAACCACGACGCGACGAGCGCCACCGACACCGCGCTGCTGCGCCGGATGGACCGCATCCCCAACGTCGTCCTCCTGGAGCCGCCGGGCGACGACTACCAGGAGGTGACGGTCGGCGGCGTGACCATCGCCGGCTTCAACGACCCCCGGTGGTTCGGCGACTCCGGCACCGGCTCGCGGGCCAAGCAGCTGCCCGCGCGGGACGCGTTCCGGGCGGCGTTCACCGGCCGGCCGGCCCCCGACGTCGTCGTCGGCCACGAGCCCTGGGCGGTCGCCGGCCTCGACGCAGGCGTGCTGCTCAACGGCCACATGCACTCGACCGACCTCGAGGGCAACCGGATCCAGGCCGGCACGTTCACCGGGGGCGGCCCCCTCAGCCACTTCATCGGTGCCGAGGGCGGCGAGGAGCTCGTGGGGCAGCCGTCGGCCTTCGACGTCCTCACCTTCGGCACCGACTGCCGCCTCTCGTCGCTGACGCGCTACCGGTTCCGCGACGTCATCGAGGGCCGACCCGCGTACGACGACGTCTCGCTCGTCAACGGCGACCGGGTCGACACCCGACCCGTCGACCCCACCCGCACCTGCGAGCCCGGTGGCGCGCCGCAGGTCGTCCGGGTCCCCGCGACCCCGGTGCCCACCACGTCGACCGACCCCTCGGTCACCCCCTCGTCGAGCCCGGCGTCGACCACCTCGGCGAGCCCCTCCGCGACGCCCTCGCCGACCCCCTGACGACCGCCCGGCGCACCCCCCCGGGTCGAGGGCCGAAGGTCAGGAGTTCCCCCACGGGACCCCAGCCGGTGGTCAGAGCTTGCACCGGGGGTCGGAAGGATCGCGTCAACTTTGGGTCAATCGGGCTGCCCCGGTTTGCGATCCGCGGTCGCGCCTGAGGAGGTGGAAGCGGCCCCGGACATCCCGGCGGCCGAGCCGCCCCGTCCGAGGACGGGGCGACCACCCCGAAGGAGCACCCCTGATGAAGCACCGCGTCCTCGCCGTCGGGCTCGCCACGAGCGCTGCCCTGGCCGCCGCCTCCACCGCCGCCTGGGCCGCCCCGAGCGTCGCCCCCGTCCCCTCGCCCGACAACGTCGTGGCCGGCTTCGTCGCGCAGCGCGACGGCATCAGCGTCGCCCAGGCCGAGCAGCGGCTCGACCGGCAGGCGGCGCAGCAGCGCAGCCTCGACTCCCTCGACGTCGCGACGGACGGCGCCTACTACCGCGGCGACACGATGGTCGTCGTCGTCGACTCCGCCGCGGACCGCCGGGCCGTCGAGGCGAAGGGCCTCACCGCACGCCAGGGCAGCGGGCAGCGCGAGCTCGACGCGCTCTCGCGCACCGCCCAGCGGGTCACGAAGGGCCAGGACGGCCTCGTCTCCCTCACGCCCGACCTCGCGAACCAGCGCGTCGTGGCGACCGTCGAGGCCGACGCCCCCGCCGCCCTGCGCGACCGGCTGGCCGCCCTCGACGGCGTGACGGTCGAGACCGGCGCCCCGCTGAGCACCCAGGCCGACGTCGTCCCGGGTCGCATCATGGACCTCGTCCCCGGCACCAACTGCTCGCTGGGCTTCCCCGGCACCACGGCCTCCGGCAACAACGTCCTGCTCACCGCCGGCCACTGCGTCGAGGGGCTCCCCGACGTCCACGACGCCAACGGCACCCACATCGGCAAGGGCACGAACAGCCGGTTCACCTCCGGCGCACCGAGCGTCGACATGGGCCTCATGGACATCGACGCCGAGGACACCGGCCGCGCCTACGTCGACACCCGCGGCGCGCTCTCCGGCTACGTCCCGGTCCGCGGCGTGAGCAAGAACGCCGTCGGCACCGACATCTGCAAGGCCGGCAACACGACCGGATGGACCTGCGGCCAGGTGCAGGCCTACAACGTGACGGTCAACTACTCCGGCGGCACGACGGTCACCGGCCTCGCGCGGGCCTCGGTCTGCACCGAGGGCGGCGACTCGGGCGGCGCGTACATCGGCACGAACAACTACGCGCAGGGCATGACGTCCGGCGGTCCCACCGGGGTCGAGTGCGGCTTCAACGCCGGCTACGGCGCCGGGAGCTACAGCTTCTACCAGCCGGCCGTCGACGCGGCCTCCTACTACGGCGTGACGGTGGCGACCTCCTGAGCCACCGCACGCCCCGCGGCGCGGTCCGCCCCTCCCCGGGGTGGGCCGCGTCGGCCGTGCCCTCAGCCCGCGACGACCTCGGTGCGGTGCACGACAGCCGGTTTCGGCCCCGCGCCGCAGCTGAGCGCGGCATCCGTGACGGTCTCGGAGCGGACCTCGACGACGACGCGCTCGGGGACCGGTCCGCTGCCCTCGACCTCGACCCGCGTCACGTCGCCGGTGGCGTCGACCCATCCGGGCACGGCGTCGGCGAGCGAGGCCGGCCCGTGGTCGGTGAGCACCCGGGCGAGCGCGGCCTGCACGGCCGGCTCCCAGCGCGTCAGGCCGCGCAGGTGCGTCCCCTCGACGCTGCCGGCGAGGTGACCGCGCACGACGTCGGCCGCGCTGCGGGGGTCGAGGTAGCCGTAGCAGGCGCCCTCGGGCAGGACGAGGAGCGTCCCGGCGAAGCGGTGCCCGCCGAGGTGCGTGCACTCCCAGACCTCCTCGGGCCACTCGCGGGCGAGGCTCGAGACGATCGGCCGGCCGCGCACGGCGCAGCAGGCGTCGCGGGTGCCCTGGGTGCAGACGAGGACCCTCGGGTCGGCGTCGGTGTCGCTGCCGCTCAGCTCGGCCCCGAGCGAGCGGGCCGCCGCGAGGACGTCGTCCGCCGTGCGCCAGGTCCCGCGCACCCACGTGCCGCGCACCGTGTCGACGGCGTACCAGTGCCACTCGTCGACCTCGGCAGGGCGCCGGCCGGGCCTGCGCACGAGCAGCGCGCGGCCGCCGAAGGACGCGCAGAGCGACTCCACCTCGGCGCCGACGCGGCCGGTGAACGGCGCGGTGTCGAGCGGCTGCTTCGCCCACGGGCCGGGGTGCTCGACGAGCAGCCAGCGGCTGGCGACGGGTGCGGACCCGGCGAGCGGCTCGCCGCGGTGCCGGGCGGCGGCCGAGCAGCGGGACAGGTCGGTGAGGGCCATTCCGGCGATGCTACGCGGCGCCCCGCCCGCCGACGCCCCCCGCCCACGACGACCACGGCGACCACGACCGACATCCCCCACGACCTGCACCACCCCGCACCACACCACCCACACCCAGGAGGAAGACCCATGTCCCGACGACGTGCCATGGCCGCCACCGCAGCCGCGTCCGCACTCACCACCCTCGCCGCCCTCGGGGTCGCCGGCCCGGCCCACGCCGCCGGCGAGGCCTACGTGGCGCTCGGCGACAGCTACTCGTCCGGCACCGGGACGCGCGACTACATCGCCGACGGCACCTCGTGCCTGCGGTCCGTCTACGCCTACCCCTCCCTCATCGCCTCGGCCCGCGGCTACGCGCTGACCTTCCGGGCGTGCTCGGGCGCGACCGTCGCCGACGTGACGAGCACCCAGCTGCCGGCGCTCTCGTCGAGCACGAAGTACGTCTCGATCTCCATCGGCGGCAACGACGCCGGCTTCGCCGACGTCCTCACCGAGTGCGCCCAGCCGGGATGGATGAGCGACTGCAACGGGGCGGTCGACGGGGCGCAGGCGTTCGTCGACGGCACCCTGCCGGGCCGGCTCGCGACGCTCTACTCGGGCATCCGCGCCAAGGCGCCCAACGCCCGGGTCACGGTCGTCGGCTACCCGAGGATCTTCAACGGGGAGGACTGCAACGCGCTCACGTGGTTCTCGCCGGACGAGGAGAGCCGGCTCAACGCGATGGCCGACCGGATCAACACCGTCACGGCGCAGCGCGCCTCGGCGGCCGGCTTCTCGTTCGCGAACCCGACGAGCCGGTTCGTCGGGCACGCCGTGTGCGACAGCCCGGAGTGGCTCAACGGACTGTCGAACCCGATCGAGAACAGCTACCACCCGAACAAGGCCGGCCACGCGAGCGGCTACACCCCGACGGTCAGCCCCGTCCTGACCGGGGCGACCGTCCGGGCCACCGCCTCGGTGCGCGAGGCCGCCGCGGCGTCGGCCGACCGGCTCGCCGCCGACCAGCGCCGCTACGCGACGGCGGACCGCACCATCCGGCCCGAGCGCTTCGTCCTGCCCGACCTGCACAGCCCGCAGGCGCTGGCCGCCGCCCGGCGCGCCGGGGTCGACGTCGACGACCGGGCGAGCGTCGACGCCGCCGACCGTCGCGCGTCGGCGCGGCAGGCGGCCGAGCACCGCGCGGCGGTCGCAGCCCGCTGACGCGCGGCGACGACGGACGCCGCCGGCGCCCGACCCGCCCGGGTCAGGCGCCGGCGGCCCGCACGAGCACGGTCGCGAGCGAGCGGTCGGTGACGAGCGAGCCGACCCATCCACCGAGGAGGAAGGCCCGCACGGCCGCGGCCTTGGTCGACCCGGTCGCGAGCGCGACGACCTCGGGCACGGCCCGCAGGCGCTCGGCGTCGATCGTCACCATCCGGTCGACGAGCTCGGGATGGACCGCGCGGCCCTCGGCGTCGACGAACACCCCGAGCGCCTCGCCCACGGCGCCGGTGTCCGAGACCGCGGTCCGCACGGCGGGGTCGACGGCGTCGTGGATGGTCGAGTGGCCGGCACGCCAGGCGCCGATGCTCACGACGGCCACCGAGACCCGGTCGACCTCGGCCATCGCGGCGGCGACCGCGGCCTGGCGGCGCATCGCGGCGGCGCTCTCGGCGTCGTCGAGGATGAGCGGGGCGTAGAAGACGTGGGCCTCGCCGCCGGTCAGCCCGGCCGCGACCCGGACCATGTCGACGGGGCTCGTCTCGCCGGGGATGACCATCGAGCCGCTCAGCTGGACGACGGGCACCCGCGGCAGGGTGGGCCGCGCCTCGAGCATCGCGCTGACGGTCCGGGCCCAGGGCAGGCCGAGGACGTCGTCGGGCCCGACGAGGTCGACGAGGAGGTCGGCCCCCGCCGCGCCGACGTGGGCACGCAGGCGCGGGGCGTCGTCGCCGCGGTCGACGACGACGCAGCGGCGCAGCCCGTACGCCCGGCGCAGCCGCGCCGAGAGCTCGCCGTCGACGCCCTCCGGCTCGACGATCTCGATGCGGACGATGCCGGCCGTGCGGGCGGCCTCGAGCAGCCGGGCCACCTTGAAGCGGCTGATGCCCGTCGCGCCGGCGATCTCGACCTTGCTCTCGCCCGCGAGGTAGTACCGGCGCGCGACCTCGGCGGCGAGCACGGCCTCGGACGCGCGCAGCGGCTCGGGCGGCCGGGCGTCGCCGGCCGCGTCGCCGGGCACGGTCTCGACCACGGGGCGCATCCTCTCGGCTCTCACGTGAGCGCATTATCGTTCACGTGAGCACGCCCGTGACACCTCTTCCCGAAAGGGCCCACCGGATGACCGACCGCCCGCTCGTCGCCGGGGTCGACACCTCGACCCAGTCGTGCAAGGTCGCCGTGTGCGACGCCCGGACCGGCGAGGTGGTGCGGCTCGGCCGTGGCACCCACCCGGACGCGACGGAGGCCGACCCCGCGCACTGGTGGCGCGCCTGGGAGGAGGCGACCGCCGGCGGGCTCCTCGACGGCGTGCAGGCCCTCGCCGTCGGCGGCCAGCAGCACGGGATGGTCCTGCTCGACGACGCCGACGAGGTCGTCCGGCCGGCGCTGCTCTGGAACGACACCCGCTCCGCCGGCACCGCCCGCGACCTCGTCGACGAGCTCGGCGGCCCCGCCGCGTGGGCCGAGGCCGTCGGCGTCGTCCCGCTCGCGGCGATCACCGCCGCCAAGCTGCGCTGGGTGCGCGACCACGAGCCCGCGTCGATGGAGCGTGCCGCCCGCGTCGTGCTCCCCCACGACTGGCTGACCGGTCGGATCCTCTCCGCCGGAGGCGGGTTCGAGGAGTGGACGACCGACGCCGGTGACGCCTCGGGCACCGGGTACTTCTCCGCCGCGACCCGGGAGTACCGCCCCGACCTGCTGCGCCTGGCCGCCGGCCGCGACCTCGCGGTGCCGCGCGTCGCCGGGCCGTCCGAGGTCGTCGGCCGCACCCGCGACGGGATGCTCCTCGCACCGGGCACCGGCGACAACATGGGCGCCGCGCTCGGCCTCGGCCTGCGGCCCGGCGACGTCGTCGTGTCGCTCGGCACGAGCGGCACCGCGTTCGCCCGGCACGACCGGCCGACGGCCGACGCCCGCGGCTTCGTCCAGTCCTTCGCCGACGCCGAGGACGCGTTCCTGCCGCTCGTCTGCACCCTCAACGCGGCGCGGGTCCTCACCTCCGGCGCCGCGATGCTCGGCGTCGACCTCGCCGGGCTCGACGCGCTCGCGCTCGCCGCGGAGCCGGGCGCCGGCGGGTTGACGCTGCTGCCCTTCCTCGACGGCGAGCGCACGCCCAACCTGCCGACGGCCACCGGCTCTCTGCACGGCCTGACCCGCACCAACGCCACGCCCGAGAACCTCGCCCGGGCGGTCGTCGAGGGGATGCTCCTCGGCCTCGCCGACGCCGTCGACGCGGTGCGCGACGCCGGCTGCCCCGTCGAGCGGGTGCTGCTCATCGGCGGGGCCGCGCAGTCGGCCGCCGTGCAGCGCATCGCGCCCGACCTGCTCGGCGCCCCCGTCGCCGTCCCGGCGCCCGGCGAGTACGTCGCGGTCGGGGCGGCCCGGCAGGCGGCCTGGGCGCTGGCCGGCGGCGGCGAGGCCCCCGCGTGGGAGGTGCCGGTCGAGGCGACGGCCGACCCCGTCGCGCCCGAGCGCGGGGCGCAGGCGCGCGAGCGCTACGCGCAGGCGCTGGCCGCGACCCATCCCGGAGCCGTCTGACGCCCCCGACCCGGCGTGCAGAAACTGACGAAAGCGACGATTCCTGCACACCCGGCCGGACCCCCCGCGTGCACGAACTGACGAAAGTGTCGATTCCTGCACGCTCGAGCGGACCCCCCGCGTGCAGAAACTGACGAAAGCGACGATTTCTGCACGCTCGAGCGGCGCCGGATGACGCCCGGCGCGGGTCAGGCGGTGGTGCCGGGCTCCAGGCGCGAGCCGGCGGGCAGCGACGCCCCCGCACCCACGGCGACGTCGCGCCCGAGCAGCGCCACGTGGTCGTCGACCAGCCGGGTGCCGCGCGGGCGCCCACCCACGCGAGCGCCCCGCCCGACGACGACCCGGTCGTCGAGCACGGCGGTGGCCACCCGGGCGTCACGGCGGACGAGCACGTCCTCCATGAGCACCGCGTCCTCGACGACCGCACCGGCCTCGACGACGACCCCCGGCCCCAGCACGCTCCGCCGGACCGTGCCCCGCACCCGGCATCCCGGTGAGAGGAGCGAGTCCTCCACCACCGCACCGGCGTCCACGCGAGCCGGCACCCGCTCGGGCCAGCGGGTCAGCAACGGCACCGCTGGGTCCTCGACCGCGTCGACGCGGCGGGCCAGGAGGTCACGGTGGGCGGCGAGGTACGCGGCGGGGGTGCCGCAGTCGGCCCAGTAGCCGGGCAGCGGCTCGGCGAGCACCGTCCCGGTCGCCACGAGGTGGGGCAGCAGCCGCTCCGAGAAGTCGCCGAGCCCGCCGTCCGCGTCCTCCCGGCGCAGCGCCCCGATCGCGTCGACGAGCGCACCGGTGCGGTAGACGAACACCTCGGCGGCGATGGTCGTCGACTCCGGGCGCTCCGGCTTCTCCTCGACCCGGCGCACCCGCGACCCGCGCCCGGTGTGCACGACCGTCTTCTCCCGGGCCCGGGTTCGCGTCACCTCGGTCGTCAGCACGGTGCAGTCGGCGCCGCGCTCCAGGTGGCGCTCGACGACCGGGCGCAGGTCGAGCGACAGCACCTGGTCGGCGCTCATGACGACGACCGCGTCGGCCCCGACGGACTCGATGGCGTCGACGTACTGGTGGAGGTCGTCGGCGTTGCCCTCGGCGAACCCCTCCTGCCCGGTGGAGCTCCCGCCCTCCTCGGGCACGAGCCACCGCAGGCCGCCGCGGGTGCGGTCGAGGTCCCACGGGCGCCCGCCGGCGACGTGGCCGTGGAGGCTGCCCGCGCGGTACTGCACCGACAGCCAGACGTCGGTGATGCCACTGCCGGCGAGCGTCGAGAGGGCGAAGTCGACGAGCCGGTGCGAGCCCCCGAACGGCAGGGCCGGCTTGGCCCGCTCACGCGTGAGGACGTCCATCCGCGACCCGGCGCCACCGGCCTGCACCACACCGAGCACCCGCGTCGTCGCTCTCATCACCCCATGCTGCCCCACCCGCGGGCGCCGCTCCCCCGTACGGTGGCGCCATGACTGCGGCGCGCGAGCTCGACATCGTCCTCTTCGGCGCGACCGGCTTCGTCGGCCGGCTGACCGCCCGCCACCTCGCGGAGCACGCCCCGGCCTCGGTGCGCATCGGCCTGGCCGGCCGCTCCCGCGAGCGCCTCGAGGCGGTGCGCCGGGAGCTCCCGAACGCCGCGGCCGACTGGCCCCTGGTCGTCCTCGACGCCCTCGACGAGGCCGCCGTCGCCGACCTCGCCGCCCGCACCCGGGTGGTCGTGACGACCGTCGGCCCGTACGCGAAGTTCGGTGTGCCGCTGGCCGCCGCCTGCGCCCAGGCCGGCACCCACTACTGCGACCTCACCGGCGAGGTGCTCTTCGTCCACCGCAGCGTCGCCCGCAACCACGAGGCCGCGATGCTCTCGGGCGCCCGCGTCGTCCACGCCTGCGGGTTCGACTCCATCCCGAGCGACCTCGGCGTCATGCTCTGCGCCGACGCGGCCCGCGCCGACGGCGCCGAGCTCGGCCGCACCCGGCTCGCGGTGCGCAGCATGAAGGGCGGCTTCAGCGGCGGCACCATCGACTCCGCCCGCACCCAGGCCCTCGAGATGCGCTCCGACCCCTCGACGCGCCGCGTCGCCGCCGACCCGTGGGCGCTCGCCGAGGGCGGCCGCCCGCCGCGCGGCCCCCGCCTGCCGGCGCGCGGGGGCGTCGCCGGGATCCTCGACCGCGTGACGAAGGCCTCCCCGGTGCGCCGCGACCCCGACAACGGCCACTTCACCGGGCCGTTCGTCATGGCCGCGTTCAACACCCGCGTCGTCGCCCGCTCGGCGTCGCTGCTCGGCTACGGCGACGGCTTCCGGTACACCGAGTACTCCGACTACGGCAGCGGCCCGCGGGGCGCGGTCACCGCGTCCGTCGTCTCCGCCGGGCTGCTCGGCGCCGTCGGCGGGATGGCCTTCGCGCCGACCCGGGCCGTGCTCGACCGCGTGCTGCCCGCGCCCGGCGAGGGCCCGAGCGAGGAGGCGATGGCGAGCGGCCGCTTCCGGATGGAGGTGACGGCCGAGGCGACGAACGGTGCGCGCTACCGCTCCGTCGTCGCGGCGCCCTACGACCCGGGCTACTCCGGCACCGCCGTCATGCTCGGCCAGGCCGCTCTCGCCCTCGCCGAGCAGGACGCCGGCCTGCCCGACGCCTCGGGCGTCCTGACCCCGGCGACCGGCCTCGGCACCCCGCTCGTCGAGCGCCTGCGGGAGCACGGCTTCACGCTCGAGGTCGAGCGCCTGCCCTGAGCCGTCAGCCGCGCTCGCGGGTGACGGCGCGCGCGATGCGCTCGGCGTCGATGCGCAGCTCGCGCAGCATCCCCGAGATCGGGTTGGTGAAGCCGGTGAACCACAGGCCCGGTGCGGCCTCGGAGCGGACCGAGCCGTGCGTCGCCGGCAGCCCGCGCGCCCCGAGCACGCCGAGGTGGCCGACGAGCGGTTCGAGGCCGGCGCGGTAGCCGGTGGCGACGACGACGGCGTCCGGCGTGACCCGCGTGCCGTCGACGAGGACGACCTCGGCCCCGTCGAAGGACTCGACCGCGGCGACCGGCTCGACGCGCCCGGCCCGGATGGCCCCGACGACGCCGACGTCCTGCACGGGGATGCGCCCCTCGAGGACCCGGCTGTAGAGGTCCCGGCCGGCGCGCGGCAGACCGTGCTCCGAGAGGTCGGGCTCCTGGACCGCGGCGAGCACCCCGGCGACGCGGTCGACGACCTTCGGCGGCAGGCGGCGCACGGCGATGCCGGTGGCCTGCGCCGGCACGCCGAAGCGGGTGCGGGACAGGATGTGCGGGGGCGTGCGCACCGACAGCAGGACGCGCAGCGCACCGTGCTCGGCGAGGTCGGTGGCGATCTCGGTGCCGGTGTTGCCGGTGCCCACGACGAGCACCTCGCGGCCGGCCCAGCGGCGGCCGTTGCGGTAGTCGCGGGCGAGGACGACCTCGCCGGGGTAGCCGTCGAGCCCGGGCCACGACGGCTCGACCGGGGTGTGGTTGTACCCGGTCGCGACGACGACGTCTCGCGCCTCGACGGAGCTGCCGTCCGCGAGGTCGACGCGCCAGCGCGCGGCGCGGGCGGCATCCGGGCCCGGCGCCCCGACCCGGTCGATGCGCGTGACCGCCGTGCCGAGGCGCAGCCGCAGCCGGTGGTGGCCGGCGTACTCCTCGAGGTAGCGGACGACGTCGGCGCGGGCGACCCAGCGGCCGAACCGTCTGGGGATGCGGTGGCCCGGCAGGTGCGACCAGCCCCGGGGCGTGTGGAGGTGCAGGCGGTCGTAGTGGTGGCGCCACGAGTTCCCGACCTCGGCCGCTCGGTCGACGACCAGCGGGTCGAGCCCTCGGGCGCGCAGGGCAGCGGCGACGGCGAGCCCTCCGGGGCCCGCTCCCACGACGACGACGTCCTCGGTGCCCGGGGTCTCCACGTCCGGAGCGTATCCCCGGATGCGTCACACCGGGAGCGGACCGGACGACCCGTCCACTACCCTGTGTAGTAGTCACCCGTCCCGCCGAGGAGGACACCATGACCGAGTCGCCCGTCACCCGCCTCTCGACGCAGGAGGCCTGGGAGCTGCTGCGCGGCCACGAGTTCGGCCGGCTGGCGTTCCACCTCGCCGACGAGGTCCACCTCGTGCCGATCAACTACGCCGTCGACGCGCAGGACCGCATCGTCGTCCGCACGGCCGAGGGCAGCAAGCTGCTCGGCCTGACGATGAACGCCGACGTCGCGTTCGAGGTCGACGAGGTCGACGAGCACGTGGCACGCAGCGTCGTCGTCCGCGGTCGCGCGCGCACCCTCGAGGGCCACGAGGCGGACGAGACCGAGGGGCTGCCGCTGCGGCCCTGGGTCGACACCGTCAAGCTCAACGTCGTCGCCATCACCGTCGACGAGCTGTCCGGTCGCTCGTTCTCCCTCACCCGCCCCTGGCTGCACCTGCGCCCCGAGCACGCCTGAGCCGTAACCTGACCGGATGATCATCCGGCCGATCGAGGACGCCGACTGGGCCTCCTTCCTGCCCACCTTCCACGGCATCGTCGACGACGGCGAGAGCTACGCCTACCCGTCCGGGCTCTCCGACGACGAGGTGCGCCGGCTCTGGGACGAGGGCGCGCCGTCGCTGGCCGTCGTCGCGGTCGACCCCGTCGACGGCGCGGTGCTCGGCTCCGCGAAGACCGGGCCCAACCGCCCCGGCCGCGGAGCGCACGTCTCGACGGCGTCGTTCATGGTCTCGCCGGACGCGCGGGGCCGCGGCGTCGGTCGGGCGCTCGGCGAGTGGGTGCTCGCGTGGGCCCGCGAGCAGGGGTACGACGCGATGCAGTTCAACGCCGTCGTCGAGACCAACACCGCCGCCGTCACGCTGTGGCAGGACCTCGGCTTCCGGGTCGTCGGCACCGTGCCGGAGGCGTTCGACTCGCGTCGGCACGGACGCGTCGGCCTCCACGTGATGCACCGCCCCCTCTGACCGGCGCTCCTCCGGCCCTCAGCGCCCGGCGGGCCGGTGTGGCACCGTCGGCGGCATGGACTGGCGTGAGGACCGCGTCGGGTCCGCCCTGCGCGGCGAGAACCCCACCGTGCTGCTGCGGATGCCGTCGGCGGTCGCCGTCATCGGGGACGTGCAGTGGCTGCCCGGCTACTGCGTCCTGCTGACCGACGACCTCCACGCGTCGCGCCTCTCCGACCTCGCCCCTACGGCGCAGGTCGAGTTCCTCACCTCGATGGCGCGCCTCGGCGAGGCCGTCGAGCGGGCCTGCGCCGAGCACGACCCCGGCTTCCGGAGGGTCAACCTCGAGATCCTCGGCAACACCGACCCGTTCCTCCACGCCCACGTCTGGCCCCGGTACGACTGGGAGCCGGCCGGGCTCGTGACGAAGCCGGTCTGGCTCCACCCACCGGAGCGCTGGTCCGACCCGGCGACCGCGCTGTCGACGCGGCACGACGGCCTCCGGGCCGCGATCACCCGGCACCTGCGCGCCGGCTGACGTCCGGGTCGAGGTCTTCCCACCGCGAGCACCGGGCCCTACCGTGGAGGCACGAGCACCCAGGGGGTCCCCATGGCCGCACCGTCCGCCGTCCCACCGCCACCGGGCATGATGCGCCCGCTCGTGCTCGACGAGCACCCCACCCATCCCGTGCGCGACCACGCGCTCGGCGCGCTGGCCCTGGTCACGTTCTGCCTGGTGGCCCTGCTGCCCCTCCTCACGGGGAGGGCCTCGTGAGGTGCGAGCGGTGCCGGGCCGAGGCGACGTCGACCGGCGCGCGGGGACAACGCCTCTGCGACCGGCACTACAACCCGACGATGGCGGCGGCCCCGGCGCTGGTCAGCACGGGGACCACGGCGGACGCGGTGGGCGCGCACATCGTCGCGGGCGGGGTGGCCTCGCACGTGCACGGCGGGCACACCCCGGTCGCGGCGCCTCGACGCGTGTGGCGTCGGCTGCGTCGTCGCCTCCGCGGCTGACCGCCGGGGTCAGCGGACGGGGGTCACGGGCTCCCGGCCGGCGAGGACCGCGAGGACGTTGTCGGCGGCCAGGCCGGCCATCGCGGTGCGGGTCTCGACGGTCGCCGAGCCGATGTGGGGCAGCAGCGCGACGTCCTCCCGCGCGAGCAGGGCCGGGTGCACGCGCGGCTCGTCCTCGAACACGTCGAGCCCGGCGCCGGCCAGGTGCCCCGACTCCAGCGCGGCCGCGAGGGCGGCCTCGTCGACGAGCGGTCCCCGAGCGGTGTTGACGAGGTAGGAGCCGGGCCTCATCCGGGCCATGGCCACGGCGTCGACGAGGTGGCGCGTCGCGGGCGAGAGCGGGACGTGCACCGACACGACGTCGGCGCGCTCGAGCAGCTCCTCGAACCCGACGACCTCGGCGTCCAGCTCGGCGACCGCGGCGGCGTCCGGCGCCGAGCGCCCCGACAGCAGCACCGACATCCCGAAGGCCCTGGCCCGCCGCGCGGTCGCGAGCCCGATGGCCCCCGGCCCGAGGATGCCGATGACCTTGCCCTGCACCGAGGTCCCGAGCAGGTGGAACATACCCCAGCCTCCGCCGCCGGTGCCGCCACGGACCTCGCGCTCGGCCTCGCCGAGGCGGCGCGTCGCCATGAGGACCAGAGCGAAGGCGATGTCGGCGGTGGCGTCGGTCAGCACGCCGGGGGTGTTGGTGACGACCACCCCGCGGGCGCGGCAGGCCTCGACGTCGATGTTGTCGTAGCCGACGGCGACGTTGGCGACGACCTTCAGGCCCGGGCCGGCGGCGTCGAGGAAGGCGTCGTCGACGCGGTGGCCGAGCGTGACCACGACGGCCTCCGCACCGGAGAGCAGCACGGGCAGGTCACGGACGGTGACGGGCGAGTCCTCGTCGCGGTAGCGGACCTCGTGCTCGGCGCGCAGCCGCTCGACGGCGTCACCCGGCAGGCGGCTGAGGACGACGACGCCCACGGTCACATGATCTTCCGGACGACGGGCAGCGGCAGGTGGCGCAGCGCCTTGCCCACCGGGACCCACGGCCACGACGGCACGAGGGCGTGGGCCTTCTCCTTCTCGATGGCCTCGACCATCGCGGTGACGCCGGGCACGGTGTCGACCATGAACGGGGTGTGCGACACCTTCTCGTTCATCTCCGAGCGGATGTAGCCCGGGTAGATGACCGAGACGCGGATGTCGAGGTCGGGCTCGCCGAGCATCTCGTTGCGGATGCCCTCGGCGAGCGCGGCGACGCCGGCCTTGGTCGCCGCGTACGTCGTGACGGTCTTGCGCATGCCGCGCATCGCCGAGACCGAGGAGATCATCACGAGGTGCCCGCGCTTCTGGGCCCGGAAGACCTCCATCGCGGCCTCGGTCTGGGCCAGGGCGGCGACGAAGTTGACCATCGCGGTCTGCCGGTTGGCGTCGTAGCGACCGGTGCCGAGCGGCGCCCCCTTGCCGAGGCCGGCGTTGACGACGACGCGGTCGATGGTGCCGAAGTCGTCGCGGAAGGCGCGCATCGTCTCGAAGACGGCGTCGTCGTCGGTGACGTCGAGGGCGCGGACGACGACCCGGCGGCCGGTGCGCTCGACGATCTCCTCGCGCAGCTCCTCGAGGCGCTCGGTGCGGCGGGCGCAGAGCCCGAGGTCCCAGCCGCGGGCGGCGAGCTGGCGGGCCATCTCGGCCCCGAGGCCGGAGCTGGCCCCGGTGATGATCGTCGTCGGCACGGTCGGTCCTTCTCGTCGGTGGTCGGTCGGGTCGGGCTGCGGGTCAGGCGGGCTCGGCGAGGAGCCGGGCGCACCGCTGGTCGAGGTGGGCGACGACGTCGCGGAACGCCCCGTACGCGGGGTTGGTCGTCTGCCCGTGGTGGAAGCGGTAGTAGATCTGCTGGGCGATGACGGCGAGCCGGAAGAGGCCGAAGACCTCGTAGAACAGCAGGTCGCGAGGCGAGACCTCGACCCCGCGGGCCGCGCAGTAGCGCGCCACGACCTCGTCGCGGGTCAGCATCCCGGGGGTGTGCGTGGGCTGGAGCCGGAGGGCGACGAAGGTCGGGTCGTCGTCGGCCTGCACCCAGTAGGCCAGCACCGAGCCGAGGTCCATCAACGGGTCGCCGACCGTCGCGAGCTCCCAGTCGAGGACGCCGATGACACGGGTGGGGTCGTCGGGGTCGAGGACGAGGTTGTCGAAGCGGAAGTCGTTGTGGATCAACGTGTGCGGGCGGTCGGCCGGCCGGTGGGCCTCGAGCCAGGCCATCGTCGCCTCGTGGTCCGGCACGTCGGGGGTGTGCGCGCGGCGCATCCGCCCGGCCCAGCCGCCGACCTGCCGCTCGACGTAGCCGTCGCCGCGGTCGAGGGCGCGCAGGCCGGCGGCGTCGACGTCGACGTCGTGCAGCCGCACGAGGACGTCGACCGCGTTCTCGCAGAGCGCGCGCACGGCATCCCGGTCGAGGCCGAGGGCGTCGGGCACGTCCTTGCGCAGGATGGTCCCGGCGATGCGCTCCATGACGTAGAACTCGGAGCCGATGGCCGACTCGTCGCCGCAGTACCCGACCATCGTGGGCACCAGCGGGAAGGACGCGGCGAGGCCGGCCTGGAGGTCGTGCTCACGGCGCATGTCGTGGGCACCCTTGGCCTTCGTGCCCGACGGCGGCCGGCGCAGCACGAGGTCGCGCCCCGGCCAGCGCAGCAGGTAGGTGAGGTTGCTCGCCCCGCCGGCGAACTGCCGCACCTCGGGCTCGCCGTCGAGACCCGCTGCGTCCGAGGCGTTCTCGCGCAGCCAGGCCGCCGCGGCGGCGACGTCGAAGGCGTCCTCGTCGCGAACCCGCGAGGCCCCGGCGACCTCGGTCACGGCAGGTACTCCTGGGGGTCGGCACCCGCCTTGCGGGCGAGCCGCTTGGCCTGGCCGACCATCATCCGGTCGTAGAGCGGCCGCAGGAAGCGCTTGCCGTAGTAGGCCTGCTTCCCCATCCGGTCGGTGAGGATGACCGACTTCTTCTTGTCGATGCCGTCGAGGACGATGCGCGCGATGTCCGCGGCATCGACCGAGGCCTTCGTGATGAGCCGGATGCCGGCCTCCTGCATCGCGGTGTCCTTGCCGGCGAACGACTCGTGCAGGTTGGTGCGGAAGAACGCCGGGCAGACGACCGAGACGTCGATGCCCCACGGGCCGAGCTCGAACCCCAGCGTCTCCGAGAGCGCCACGACGCCGGCCTTGGTCGCGTTGTAGCTCGACATCCCCGGGCCGTGGACGAGCCCGGCGAGGGAGGCGACGTTGACGATGTGGCCGGCGCGCTGGTCCTTGAACAGCGGTGTGACGGTGTGGCACCCGCGCGCGACGCCGAGGAGGTTGATCGAGACGACGCGCTCCCAGTCGGCCATCGCCTCGACGTCGATGCGGCCGCCGGTGGCGATCCCGGCGTTGTTGACGAGCAGGTCGAGGCCGCCCCACTCCTCGCGCACCCACGCGAGGGTGGCGTCCCAGTCCTGCTGGCTGCGCACGTCGAGCCGTCGGTACTCGGCGCCGGCCGGGACGCCCGCGGGGCGGTCCTCGGCGAGGTCGACCGCGAGCACCCGGTCGCCGCGGGCGACGAGCAGCTCGACGAGGGCACGGCCGAGGCCGGAGGCCCCACCGGTGACGAGGGCGCGGCGGGTCATCGGGTGGCCTCCTGGGCTCGGGTGGCGTAGGGCTTGAGCAGGTGACGTGCGACGACGCCGAGGTGCACCTCGTCCGGGCCGTCGGCCAGGCGCAGGCTGCGCGCCCCGGCATAGGCGGCGGCGAGGGGGAGGTCGTCGCTCATGCCGGCACCGCCGTGCAGCTGGATCGCGAGGTCGATGACGTCGCAGGCCATCTGCGGCACGGCGGCCTTGATCTCGCTGACCTCCGAGAGGGCGCCCTCGATGCCGACGGTGTCGAGCTTCCAGGCGGCGTGGAGCACGAGCAGCCGCGCCTGGTTGATGGCGATGCGGGCCCTCGCGAGGCGCTCGCGGTTGCCGCCGAGGTTCGCGATCGGCCTCCCGAAGGCGACCCGGTTGCTGGAGCGCTCGCACGCCATCTCGAGCGCCTTCTCGGCGAGGCCGACGAGCCGCATGCAGTGGTGGACGCGACCGGGGCCGAGGCGCCCCTGGGCGATCTCGAAGGCGCGGCCGGGGCCGAGGAGGACGTTGCCGGCGGGGACGCGGACGCCGTCGAGGGTCACCTCGCCGTGGCCGAGCGGCTCGTCGTGGTGGCCGAGGGCGCTGAGCATCCGCTCGACGCGGACCCCCGGGGCGTCCATCGGGACCAGGACCATCGAGTGCTGGCGGTGGCGGTGCGCCGCGGGGTCGGTCAGGCCCATGAAGATGCCGAGCCGGCTGTCCGGGTGGCCGGCGCCGGTCGTCCACCACTTGCGACCGTCGACGACGACCTCGTCGCCGTCGAGCGTGGCCGTGGCGGCCATCGTCGTGGCGTCCGAGCTCGCGACTCCGGGCTCGGTCATGAGGAAGACGCTGCGGATGCGCCCGTCGAGGAGCGGGACGAGCCAGGCGTCCTGCTGCTCGGGGGTGCCGTAGCGCAGGAGCACCTCCATGTTGCCGGTGTCGGGGGCGTTGCAGTTGAGGACGAGCGGCGCCAGGGTCGAGCGGCCGGTCTGCTCGGCGACGGTGGCGTAGTCGAGGTTGGTCAGCCCCGTGCCGCCGTCGGTGCCGAAGCGCTCGGCCCACGCGTCGCCCTCGCCGGCCGGCAGGAAGAGGTTCCAGAGGCCCTGCGCGCGGGCCTTGGCCTTGAGGTCCTCGACCTCGGCGGTGGGCGGCCACGGGTCCTCGCCCCGGGCGCGGCGGGCGGCCACGTCGGCGAGGAGGCGCTCCTCGACCGGCGCGACCTCGGTGTCGACGAAGGCGCGGACCCGGGAGGCGAGGTCGGCGGCGCGGGCGGACGGTGCGAAGTCCATGCCCTTGACCCTAGACCCCTGTTGAGCAATGCTCAATAGCGTGGGAACGGCGGCGCGCGTGCGGATGACCCCCGACGAGCGGCGCCGCCAGCTCGTCGGCATCGGCCTGCGGATGTTCGTCGAGCGGCCGGTCGGCGACCTCTCGGTCGACGAGGTCGCCGCGGCCGCGGGCGTCTCGCGCGGGCTGCTCTTCCACTACTTCCCGACGAAGTCCGACTACCACCGCGCCGTCGTCGATGCCGCCGGCCGCCGGGTGCGCCGCAACGTCGCCCCCGACGAGGGGGTCACCGGCGAGGCCGCCGTCAGGCAGGTCGTCGGGCGCTTCCTCGACCAGGTCGAGCGCCGCCGCGCCTGGTACGTGGCCCTCGTCCGCGGCCGCACCGAGCTGTCGCGGGCCGCACCGGACGACCCGATGGAGACCGTCACGGCCTTCGTCGCCGACCTCGCCCGGCGCGAGCTCGACCTGCCCGCGGCCGCCGGGCCCGCGGCCCGGGGCTGGGTCGCCTACCTCGAGGACCGCGCCCTCCAGTGGTCCGCCGAGCCGCCGGCCGAGCGCGCGGCGGGGCGCGACGCGCTCGTCGAGCACTGCGTCGCCGCGCTGCGCGCCCTCGTCGCCCTCAGCCCCGACCCGCTCGACCCCGGCTCGGACTCCCCCGAGACCCCCTGACCCCCGCTCCTCCCGCGAACGTGCGGGCTACACCGCAGGAGGTGCTGCGATGACGACACTTACTGCGGTGTAGCGGGGGCGGGGGCGAGGGTCACCGGGACGCCGTTGAGGACGGCGTTGCCGCTCAGCGGGTCGACGACCCCGGGGTCGGTGAGGTCGTTGACCGAGACGCCGGGCAGCGTCGTGGCGGTGCGCATCCGCACGCCGTCGCGGGCGTGCCCGTACCCGTGGGGCAGCGAGACGACGCCGCGCATCACGTCGGTGCTGGCCGCGGCCTCGACGACCACCTCGCCGACCGCGGACGCCACTCGCACCCGGTCGCCGTCGGCGAGCCCGTGCGCCGCGAGGTCGTCGGGATGGACGAGCAGCGCGTGCCGCGGACGTCCCTTCGTGAGGACCGCGGCGTTGTGCAGCCACGAGTTGTTGTCGCGCTGGTGGCGGCGGCCGACGAGGAGCAGCCCCGCGCCGCCGGCGTCCTCGAGGGCGGCGAGCACCCCCGGCAAGGCGTCCAGCACGAGCGGCGTCGCGAGGTCGACGCGCCGGTCCCGCGTGCGCAGCCGCCCGGGCAGCCGCGGCCGCAGCGGCCCGAGGTCGAGCCCGCCCGGGCCGGCGGCCCGCAGCCGGCGCACCGAGAGCCCGGCGCCGCCGGTGCGCAGCAGGACGTCGAGCTGACGGGTCGGCGAGGTCCGCAGGCGCGCCTCGAGGGCCAGCGAGGCCCGGGAGAGCCGTCGACGCGGCGAGGTGCCCCGGGCCCGCAGGTACGCGAGGCCGAGGTCGCGGGCGATCTCCCAGTCGTGGCGCCCATCGGGGTCCTTCGGGAGGACGGCCGGCGTGAAGCGCGCGGTGTCGCGGACGGCCAGCAGGTGGAAGACGAGGTCGTAGTGGTCGCGCTCCAGCGGACCGGTCGGAGGGAGCACGACATCGGCGTGGCGGGTCGTCTCGTTGAGGTAGAAGTCGACGCAGACCAGGGCGTCGAGCGACCCCAGGGCCTCGTCGAGCCGGTGCCCGCCGGGCGTCGACGACACGGGGTTCCCCGCGATGGTCAGCAGCGCCCGCACCTGCCCCTCGCCGGGGGTCGCGATCTCCTCGGCGAGGGCCGAGACCGGCAGCTCGCCCCCGAACCCGGGCAGGCCACGGACGCGGGTGCGCCTGCGCGAGAACCCTCCCGGCGAGAGCACGCCCCGACCGACGAGGTCGACGGCCGGCGTCGTGAACATCGTCCCGCCCGGCCGGTCGAGGTTGCCGGTGAGGAGGTTGAGCAGCTGCACCGCCCACTGGCACACGACGCCGTGCGCCTGGGTCGAGGCCCCCATCCGGCCGTGGACCGCGGCCGACCGCGCGTCGAGGAGCTTCCCCGCCAGCGCGCGCACGGCCTCGGCCGGCATCCCGCTCGCGCGCTCGGCGAGCTCGGGGGTGAAGGGCTCGACGGCGGCGCGGACGGCGTCGAGGCCGTCGGCCCACGCCGCGGGCCGGGCCCGACCGGAGGCCAGCACCTCCCGGACGAGCGCGAGCAGCACCGCGGCGTCCGAGCCCGGGCGGACGAAGTGGTGGGCGTCCGCGACCTTCGCGGTCTCGGTACGCCGCGGGTCGAGGACGACGAGCCGGCCTCCGCGCGAGGCCAGCTCGCGCCGCCGCCCGGGGAAGTCCGGCACCGTCCAGAGCGACCCGTTGGAGGCCATCGGGTTGTGCCCGACGAGCACGAGCAGGTCGGTGCGGTCGATGTCGGGCACCGGCAGGAGGAACTGGTGGCCGTAGAGGGCGTGCGCGACGACGTGGTGCGGCAGCTGGTCGACCGACGTCGCGGAGAAGCGGGTCCGGGTGCGCAGCAGCCGCACGAGGGTCGGGTGGTGGGTCAGCGCCCCGAGGCTGTGGACGTTCGGGTTGCCCAGGTAGACCGCGAGCGCGTCGTCCCCGTGCTCGCGCTGCACGCCCGCCAGCAGCTCGGCCGCCCGCCGGAACGCCTCGTCCCACGTGGCCTCGTGCAGCTCGCCGTCCGCGCCGCGGACGAGGGGCCGCCGCAGCCGGTCCGGGTCGTCCTGGACCTGCGGCAGGGCGAACGCCTTGGGGCACAGGTGCCCCCGCGACAGCGGGTCGGTGTCGTCACCGCGGATGCCGGTCACCGCGCCCGAGGGGTCCTGCGTGACGACGAGGCCGCACATCGCCTCGCACAGCGTGCACGCCGCCCGTCGCGTCGTGGCGGACCCGGCCGACCCGGCGGACCCGGTGCTCCGGGTGGTCGTGGCCGTCATCGGGCGCGGGGCCCGAACGAGGGGGTCTCGCTCCGGAGCGCGGCCTCGCGGGCGGCCTTCGTGTTGCCGCGGCCGAGCAGGCGGGCCTGTTCCAGCCGCTCGCGGGCGAAGGTCCGACGCGGGCCGGCGCTCCACGTCCGCTCGAAGATGCGCTTCGTCGCGGCGACGGCGTCCGGCGAGCGCGTGGCCACCTGCTCGAGGAAGCGGGTCGCGGCGACGAACGGCTCGTCGTGCACCTCGCTCGCGAGGCCCAGCTCGACCGCGCGCGTGCCGCTCACCACCTCCCCCGTCATGGTCAGCCGCTTGGCGACGTCGAGGCGCACCTGCTGCGAGAGGGCCTGCACACCGCTCATGTCCGGCACGAGCCCCCACCGGGCCTCGAGCACCGACCACCGCGCGTCGGGGGTCGTCATCCGCAGGTCCGCGGCGAGCGCGATCTGCAGCCCGCCGCCGTAGCAGTGGCCGTGGACGGCCGCGACGACGGGCACGGGCAGGCGCCGCCAGGCCCAGCAGGCCTCCTGGAAGAGGTTGGTGCCGCGCCAGGGCCGGGGGACGAAGGCCCGGGCGACCCGGGGCGGCTCCCGCAGGACGGTCGCGAAGTCGAGCCCGGCGCAGAAGGACTCGCCGGCCCCGCCGAGGACGACGCCGCGCAGCGTGCGGTCGGCCCGCAGCGAGCGCGCGGTCTCGACGAGCCCCTCGAGCGTGTCGAGGGTGAGGGCGTTGAGCTTGTCGGGGCGGTCGAGGCGGACCTGCGCGATGCCGCCGTCGACGGTGCAGGACACGGGCGCGGACATGCGGTCAGCGTACGGCCGCCGCCCCCGGGCGTCCCGGGGCGGAACAGCCCACCCGCGCCGCGGCGTTGAGGCCGACGACCGCCCGCCCCACCCCGAGGAGACCCCGTGCCGCTCGTCCACCTCCACGTCATCGAGGGCCGGCGCGACGCCGCCGAGCTCCGCCGCCTCGCCGACGTCGTCCACGAGGTCCTGCGCGAGCGCTTCGCGGCCCCGCCCCGCGACCGCTACCAGCTGGTCACCGAGCACAAGCCGGGCGGGATCATCGTCGAGGACACCGGGCTGGGCTTCGAGCGCACCGACGACGTCGTCCTGGTCCAGGTCGTCCAGCAGGGACGCACCACCGAGCAGAAGCAGGCCCTCTACGCCGGCCTCGCCGAGCGGCTGGGGGCCGAGTGCGGCCTCGCCGGCACCGACCTCGTCGTGTCCGTGACCGAGAACACGACCGCCGACTGGTCCTTCGGGATGGGCGTCGCCCAGTTCGTCACCGGCGACCTCTGAGGGCGCAGGCTTCGACACCGCCCCACCCCCGGGGAATGGGTGGGCGCCGGGATGGTTGAACCGTCAACAGGATGACGGGACGCCGCCCTCGAGCGCGGCCGTCCCCGCCCCCACCCCCGAGAGACAGGACACCCCGTGCCCGACCTGTTCACCCCCCTGCCCAGCCCCTTCGGCGAGCTGCCGCACCGCGTCGTGCTCGCGCCGCTGACCCGCAACCGCGCCGACGAGAACGGCGTCCCCACCGACCTCCAGGTCGAGTACTACCGCCAGCGGGCCTCGGCCGCCCTCGTCATCACCGAGGGCACGCAGCCGAGCGCGGTGGGCCAGGGCTACCTGACGACCCCCGGCATCCACAGCGACGCGCAGGTCGAGGGCTGGCGCAGGGTCGCCGACGCCGTGCACGGCGAGGGCGGCAAGATCGTCGTCCAGCTCATGCACGCGGGCCGCGTCTCCCACCCCGACAACAAGCACGGCCTCGAGACGGTCGCGCCGAGCCCCCTGGCCGCCCCCGGCGAGATGTTCACCGCCGACGGGATGAAGCCGCACCCGGTGCCGCGCGAGCTGGCCGAGGACGAGATCCCCTCGGTCGTCGCCGAGTACGTCGACGCCTCCCGCCGCGCGGTCGAGGCCGGCCTCGACGGCGTCGAGGTCCACGGCGCCAACGGCTACCTCATCCACCAGTTCCTCGCGCCCGGCTCGAACGAGCGCACCGACGGCTACGGCGGCTCCCCGGAGAACCGGGCGCGCTTCGGCGTCGAGGTCGTCCGCGCCGTCGTCGACGCGATCGGCGCCGACAAGGTCGGCCTGCGGCTCTCGCCCGCGCACAACATCCAGGGCGCCACCGAGGAGGACCCGGCCGACGTGCTCGCCACGTACACGGCGTTCATGGAGGGCATCCGCGGCCTCGGCATCGCCTACGTGTCGGTGCTCGCCGACCCGCAGGCCGAGGTGACGGGCCGCATCCGCGACCTGCACGACGGGCTCTTCCTCCTCAACACCGGCTTCGCCGAGGTGACGACGAAGGAGAGCGCCGAGGAGCTCGTCTCCGGCGGCCACGCCGACGCGGTCGTCGTCGGGCGCCTCTTCCTCGCCAACCCTGACCTGCCGCGCCGCTGGCAGGAGGGCGCCGAGCTCAACGAGCCGGACGCCGACACCTTCTACGGCGGCGGCGCCGAGGGCTACACCGACTACCCGTTCCTCGACGACGAGGAGCAGAAGTCGGCCTGACCCGACCGCTCGAGCACCGCACACGGACGAACCCGCCGGCAGCAACCGGCGGGTTCGTCCATGTGCAAGGGCGGGCGCGGTGCGGGAGTGGTGTGGTCAGCCGGCGCGCAGCGACTCGGCGCGCTCGGCGGCGGCGCGGCGCCCCGGCCGGCGCCAGGGGGCCGTGCGCTCGTGCACGAGGAGCGAGACGCCGAGCACCGCGAGGCCGAGGACCGACAGGCCCACCCCGACCCACGAAGGCGCGGTGTAGCCGTAGCCGCGGGCGATGACGACCCCGCCGAGCCAGGCGCCGAGCGCGTTGGCGAGGTTGAGCGCCGCGTGGTTGCCCGCCGCGGCGAGGGTCTGCGCCTTGCCGGCGACCTGCATGAGCCGCAGCTGGAGGTTGATGACGAGCACGGACGCCAGGACCGAGGTCAGCGCGAGGACGAGCAGCGCCGGCACGACCCACTGCGCGACGAGCGCGAAGAGGCCGAGCGAGATGCCCAGGCCGACCATCCCGATGACGACCGAGCGCAGCACCGACCAGTCGCCCATGCGCCCCGCGAGGAGGTTGCCGACGAAGCCGGCGACGCCGAACACGAGCAGGAAGAGCGGGACGGCGGAGGCCGGCAGCCCGGTGACGTCGGTGACGGTCGGGGCGATGTAGGAGTACATCGCGAACATCCCCCCGAAGCCGACGGCCCCGACCGCGAGCGTGAGCAGCACCTGGAGGTTGGTCAGCGCGCCGAGCTCGGAGCGGACGGTCTTGCTGCGGTCGCCCGGCAGGTGGGGCACCTGGGCGAGGACGAGCGCGACGGTGAGCAGGCCGAGGACCGCGACGAGCCAGTAGGCCGAGCGCCAGCCGAGGGTCTGCCCGAGCCAGGTCGCCCCCGGCACCCCGAGGACGTTGGCGACGGGGATGCCGAGCATCACCGTGCCGACGGCCCGGCCGGCGCGGCCCGGCGGGGCGAGGTCGACGGCGACGAGCGCCGCGACCCCGAAGTACGCGCCGTGCGGCAGGCCGGCGAGGAAGCGGGCCCCGACGAGCGTCTCGTAGCCGGGGGCGAGCGCGCTGAGCGCGTTGCCGACGGCGAAGGCCACCATGAGCCCGACGAGCAGCCCCTTGCGCGGCAGCGTCGCCCCGAGCGCAGCGATGAGCGGCGCCCCCACGACGACGCCGGCGGCGTAGGCCGAGATGGCGTGCCCTGCGGTCGGGATGGACACGTCGACCCCGTAGGCGATGTCGGGGAGCAGGCCCATCGTGACGAACTCGGTCGTCCCGATGGCGATGCCCCCGAGGATGAGGGCGAACGTGGCGAGGGAGGCGTGTCGGGGCTGGGGCACGAGGAGTGCAAGGCCTCGCGCCGCCCCGGGAATTCCCGGCGCCGGGCATCCGGGCCGGATGTCACACGGTGTTCACACGCCGGGCCCCGGGCGCCGGTCGTTCCTAGGATGGCGGGATGCGTGCAGCCCAGGTGACCCGGCTCGACGGACCCGAGGCCGTGGAGGTGGTCGACCTGCCGGACCCGGCGGAGGCCGACGGCGCCGACCGGAAGGTCGTCGTCGACGTCGCGGCCGCGGGGGTCTGCTTCCCCGACGTGCTGCTGACCCGCGGTCAGTACCAGATGCGCCCCGACCCACCCTTCGTGCCGGGGGCGGAGGTCGCCGGGGTCGTGCGCTCGGCGCCGCCCGGCAGCGAGTACTCCCCCGGCGACCGGGTCGCGGCGTTCACCGTGCTCGGCGGCTTCGCGCAGGCCGTGGCCGTCGACCCCGCGATGGTCTTCCCCCTGCCGGACGACACGACGTGGTCGCAGGGCGCCGCCCTGCCGATGAACTACCTGACCTGCGACTTCGCCCTGCGCGAGCGGGCCCGCCTCCAGCCCGGTGAGACGGTGCTCGTCCACGGCGCGGCCGGCGGTGTCGGCACGGCCGCCGTCCAGCTGGCCAGGGCGTGGGGCGCCCGGGTCCTCGCCGTCGTCTCCAGCGACGCCAAGGCGGAGGTGGCCCGGGCCGCCGGGGCCGACGAGGTCCTGCCGGCCGACGGCTTCCGCGAGGCCGTCGGCGACCTGACCTCCGGCCGCGGGGTCGACGTCGTCGTCGACCCGGTCGGCGGCGACCGGCTCACCGACTCGCTGCGGGCGCTCGGTCCCGGCGGGCGCCACCTCGTCATCGGCTTCACGGCCGGCTCCATCCCCGAGGTCAAGGTCAACCGGCTGCTGCTGGGCAACCTCTCGCTCGTCGGCGTCGGCTGGGGGGCCTGGTGGATGCACCCCGCCGGCCCGGGCGCCGGCTACCTGCGCGAGCAGTGGGACCACCTGCTGCCGCTCCTGCACGACGGCTCGGTCGACCCGGTGCTCGGCGAGGTGCGCGACCTCGACGAGGTGGTCCAGGCCCTGCAGGCCGTCGAGCAGCGCCGGGCCACCGGCAAGGTGCTCCTCACCCCCTGACCTGCGCCATCGGACCTGCGGACACCGCCCGAAAGTCTCAGCGCGGCTTGACGCTCTCTTGACGGTCGGGGGCGCCCGGGAGCGGCAGAGTGTGTGCCACACCCGTGGATCAGCCACGCCCTGCCTGGGAGGTACTCCCGTGTTCGACACCATCTTCGGCATCCCCGTGCACGCGCTCGTCGTGCACGCGGTCGTCGTCCTCGCGCCCCTCACGGCGCTGCTGCTGCTCCTCTTCGCCGTCTCCGAGAAGCTGCGCGCCCGGATCGGCATCGCCCTCCCCCTGCTCGCCACCGTCACCGCCGTCAGCGGCTTCGTCGCCAAGGAGTCCGGCGAGGCGCTCGAGCGCCGCGTCGGCGAGAGCGGCCTCGTCGAGGAGCACGCCGAGCTCGGCGACGTCCTCCCGCTCATCGTCCTCGGCGTCGCGATCCTCAGCTGGGCGATCTACCTCCTGTGGAAGCGCACCCCGCGCGACGTCGAGGGCGGCCCGCGCAAGGCCTCGGGGGCGCTGCGCATCCTCCTCGTCGTCGGCGTGCTGGCGGCCGTCGGCCTCACCGTCGACGTCGTCCTCGTCGGCCACTCGGGGGCCAAGGCGGTCTGGAGCGGTATCGGCTCGCAGCCGGCCCAGGGCGGCGGCGACTCCGACTGACCCACCCTCTCCGCGAACGTGGGTGAACCCGCCGGTGATCTCCGGCGGGTTCACACACGTTCGGGGGCAGGGGGCCGTCGTGGGCGTCAGGCGACGAGCTCGGGCTTGACCCGGGCCGCCGTCCACGTCCGGGCCCGCCGCGCGGCGAGCGCCCCGAGGGCCAGCGCCGCGAGGCCCCATCCGCCGACGACGGCGACGTCGAGGGCGAGCGGCGCCATCGGGCCGCCGTACATGAGCCGCCGAACGCCGTCGACGGCGTAGCTCATCGGCAGGGCGTGGTGCAGCGGGTGCAGCGGGGCGGGCAGGGTCTGCCACGGGAAGGTGCCCCCGGCGCTCACGAGCTGGAGCACCATGAGGACGAGGGCCATGAACTGCCCGACGACCCCGAAGCGCGCCATGAGCACGTGGATGATCGCGATGAACGCCGCGGACACCCCGACCATGAACAGCCCCAGCAGGACCGGGTGCGCGACGTCGATGCCGACGCCGAGCGCGACGACGCCGAAGGCGACGACGGCCTGGGCGGCCCCGAGCAGCGCCGGCCCCAGCCAGCCGCCGATGGCCACGCGCCACGCCGGCTGCCCGGCGGCCAGGGCCCGGGACGAGAGCGCCCGCATCCGGGTGAAGAGGACGAACCCGCCGATCCACAGGGCGAGGCTCATGAAGAACGGGGCGAGGCCGGCGCCGTAGCTGGCCGCCGCGGCCTCGGCGTCGCGGTCGACGGCCACCGGGCTGCCGATGGTCTGCGCCATGGCCCTGCGCTGCTCGGCCGAGGGGTCGGGGATGTCGTCGACGCCCGTCGCGAGCCCGTCGGAGAGCTTGGTCGCGCCGGTGGACAGGTCGCCGAGGCCGTCGTCGAGGTCGTGCGCGCCGGACGCGAGGCGCGAGGTGCCCGAGACCGCCTCCCGCTCACCGCCGGCCAGCTGCTGCGCGCCGCTCGAGAGCTTCGCGCTGCCGGCGGCGGCGTCGGCGATGCCCCCGCTGAGGCGCGGCGCCGCGGCGGCGAGCTGCTCGGCGCCGTCGGCGACCCGGTCGGCGCCGGAGGCGAGGGCGTCGAGGTCGTCGGCGGTCGACTGGACCTTCTCGTTGGCGTCGGTGACCGGGCCGGAGAGGGCGTCGACCCGCTCGAGCACCGTCTGCACCTGCTCGTCGGTGAGCCCGGCGGCGGCCAGGTCGTCGGCGAGGCGGCCGCGCGTCGCGGTGAGGTCGCCGAGCAGGGTGTCGGTGGCGTCGGCGACCTGGCGGCCCGCGGCGGCGACCTTCGCGTCGCCGTCGCTGACCTGTCGCGCCCCGTCGGCGAGCTGCTTCGTCTGCGTCGGCAGGGAGGCGGTGCTCGAGCGCAGCGTCTCGAGGCCGGAGCTCAGCGCGCCCGCGCCGTCGGCGAGGTCGCCGGCCCCGGCGGAGAGCTTCTTCTGGCCGGCGAGCAGCTGGTCGGCCCCGTCGGCGAGGTCGCCCGCGCCCGTCGAGGCCTTCCGCGCGCCGTCGGCGAGCTGCTGCGCGCCGTCGGCGGCGTCGACGACCTGGGCGTGGATGTCGGCGAAGCCCTCGAGGAAGCGGCTCGCGGCCGTGCTGCTGACCTGCTCGGCGACCGAGGCGGTCACCTGGCTGACGAGGGTGTTCGCGATGGTCCGGGCCAGGTAGTTGTTGGCGTCGTTGGTGCGGATCTCGAGGCGGGCCTGGCGCGGGTCGTTCGTCGCGCTGCTCGCGAGGTCGGCCGAGAAGTCCTTCGGCAGGACGAGCACGAGGTCGTAGTCGCCGTCGCGCAGACCGGTGTCGGCGCGCTGGCGGCCGACCTTCGACCAGTCGAAGGTCTTCGTGTCGAGGAGCTCGTCGGCGACCTGGTCACCGACCTGGAGCCGCTCTCCGCCGGAGAGGGTCGTGCCCTCGTCCTCGACGACGAGGGCCGCGGGGACCTCGCTCAGACCGCCGTAGGGGTCGTCGTTGGCGTAGAGGTACAGGCCGCCGTAGATGGACGGGACGAGGACCATCGCGACGAGGGCGAGACGCCCGACGCGGCTGGCGCCGATGCGGCGCAGCTCGGTGAGGGCCAGGCGCAGGGCGGTCACGCGGCCACCTCCTCGGTCGAGCCGAGCTCGGCGCGGACGACGAGCCCCAGCTGGCGCATCGTCGCGTGGGTCAGCTGGACGACGACGGTCAGGCCCGACGCCGCGTGGTGGGTGAGGATCGGCCACCACAGGCGCGGGTCGCCGCCGCGGCGGTCGGGGTTGGTGACGACGAGGACGCGGGTGGCGGCGCGCTCGGCGGCGGCGGAGGTCAGCACGCGCACGCGCTCCTGCGCCGCCAGCCGCTCGAACGGCTCGTCGGCGGAGGCGAGGACGCCGTGCCGCTCGAGGAACGCGTCGACGGCCGTGCGGCCGGAGGGGCGCCCGGCGAACGCGAGCTCCTCCGAGACGACGTGGTGGACCGCCAGGCCGTCCTCGGGCGCCGAGACCTCGGGGACGTCGACGAGGGCGACGTGCCGGCGCAGCAGGCCGGCGTCGGCGGCGCCGTCGAGCAGGACCGCGCCCGCGGCGAGCGGCATCCGGCCGCCGAGGGCCAGGGCCAGCGCGACCTGGCCGTAGCCCGGGTCGCCGGCCACCGGGGTGACGTGGGAGGGCGGCGCCGTGAAGGACGTCGGCCGTACGAGAGGGCTGCGCGTCCCGGCGACCGCGACGGCATCGGCGGTGAGCTGCACGAGGTGCTCCTGGGCTGTCGATCCAGCGGTACCGACTGGTACCACCATGGTTGGTACGGTACAGTACCAGCATGAGCAGCTCCTCCACCACCGCCGTCCCGGGCCTCGACCGCACCCGACCGGTGCGCGAGCGCCTCGAGGCCGGGCTCGCCGCCGCGGTCGCCGACAAGGGCCTCGCCGCGACGACGATCGCCGACGTCGCGCGCCTCGCCGGCACCTCGAAGCGCACCTTCTACGAGCACTTCGACGACAAGGAGGAGTGCTTCCTCGCCCTCTACCGCACCCGCAGCGGCGAGCTGATGGACGCCGTCGACGCGGCGCTCTCCCCCGGCGCCACCCCGGCGACCGTCCAGCTGCAGGACGCCGCCCGCGCCTTCCTCACCTACGTCACCGAGGACCGCGCGCTCGGCCGGGCCCACGTCGTCGACGTCCAGACCATCGGCGAGCGCGGGGTCGCGGCCCGCCAGGAGGTCGTCGACCGCCACGCCGACACCCTGCTGCGGATGCTCGACCAGGCCCGCGAGGCCGGAACCGCCGTGCGCCGGCTCAGCCACCTCGAGGCCGTCTGCGTCGTCGGCGGGCTCAACGAGGTCGCCCTGCGCGCCCTCGAGGCCCCCGACGACGCCGCCCTCGACGAGCTCGTCGAGTCCGCCACCCGGTTCATGCAGGCCGTCGTCCTCGCCGACTGACCCGCGGCCCGTGTCGGCGCGCGCCGACTAGCCTCGGGTCATGGAGTTCCGGAACGTCTACGCCCAGGGGTTCGCCCGGGTCGCGGCGTGCACCCTGCCCGTCGCCCTCGCCGACCCCGCCGAGAATGCGCGGCGCATCGCGGAGCAGGTGCGGGCCTGCCACGACGACGGTGTGGCCGTCGCGCTCTTCCCCGAGCTCTCGCTGTCCGGGTACGCCGTCGACGACCTGTTCCTCCAGGACGTCCTCCTCGACGCCGTCGACCGCGCCGTCGTCGCGCTCGCCGAGGCGACGGTCGGCCTCACCCCGGTCGTCGTCGTGGGCGCGCCGCTGCGGCACGCCAACCGGCTCTACAACTGCGCGGTCGTCATCCACCGCGGCGAGGTGCTCGGGGTCGCGCCCAAGTCCTACCTGCCGACCTACCGCGAGTTCTACGAGAAGCGCTGGTTCGCCGCCGGCACCGGCCAGGAGGGCCAGAACCTCGTCCGGCCGCAGTGGCCCGGCTCCGACGTCGACGGCGAGGTGCCCTTCGGCCCGGACCTGCTCTTCACCGCCGACGACGTGCCGGGGCTCGTCATCCACGCCGAGGTCTGCGAGGACCTGTGGGTCCCGGTCCCGCCGAGCCACGAGGCCGCGCTCGCCGGCGCCACCGTGCTGCTCAACCTCTCGGCCTCCCCCATCACCGTCGGTCGCGCCGAGGACCGCCACCTCCTCGCCCGCAGCGCCAGCGCCCGCTGCGACGCCGCCTACTTCTACGCCGCCGCGAGCGCGGGCGAGTCGAGCACCGACCTCTCGTGGGACGGCATGACGATGGCCTACGAGCTCGGCGAGCTGCTCGGCGCGTCCGAGCGCTTCCCCGACGGCCCGCGCCGGACGGTCGTCGACGTCGACCTCGACCGGCTGCGCCAGGAGCGGATGCGCGTCGGCTCCTTCGACGACAACGCCGCGGCGTACGCGGCGGACGAGGCCGGCTTCCGCGTCGTCCCCTTCCGCCTGCGGCCGCCCGCCGGCGACCTGGGGCTGCGCCGCGTCGTCGACCGCTTCCCCTTCGTCCCCGACGACGAGTCGCGCCTCGCGCAGGACTGCTACGAGGCCTACAACATCCAGGTCTCGGGGCTCGAGCAGCGGATGCGCTCGATCGGCGGCGGCGACCCGGCCCGGGTGCCGCGCATCGTCATCGGCGTCTCGGGCGGCCTGGACTCCACCCACGCGCTCATCGTCGCGGTCAAGGCCTGCGACCGGCTGGGCCTGCCCCGCACCCACGTCCTCGGGATGACGATGCCCGGCTTCGCGACGAGCGCCGGCACGAAGTCCAACGCGGTCGCGCTCATGGAGGCGCTCGGCATCGAGTGGGAGGAGGTCGACGTCCGGCCGCTCGCCACGCAGATGCTCAAGGCCCTCGGCCACCCCGCCGGCGACGGCGAGCCCGTGTACGACGTGACGTTCGAGAACGTGCAGGCCGGCCTGCGCACCGACGTGCTCTTCCGCGCCGCCAACCAGCGCGGCGGCATCGTGCTCGGCACCGGCGACCTCAGCGAGCTCGCGCTCGGCTGGTGCACGTACGGCGTCGGCGACCAGATGTCGCACTACGGCGTCAACGCCGGCGTGCCGAAGACGCTCATCCAGCACCTCATCCGCTGGGTCGTGTCGCACGGTGAGCTCGGGGACGCCGGGGCCGACGAGACTCTGCTGGCCATCCTCGACACCGAGATCAGCCCCGAGCTCGTGCCGGTGCGCGAGGGCGAGAAGATCCAGTCGACCCAGGACACGATCGGCCCCTACGGCCTGCACGACTTCACGCTCTTCCACGTCCTGCGCTGGGGCTACCGGCCGAGCAAGATCGCCTTCCTCGCCGAGCACGCGTGGCGCGACGCCTCGGTCGGGGCCTGGCCGGCCGGCTACCCCGAGCGCGACCGGGTCGCCCACGAGCTGCCCGCCATCCGGCAGTGGCTGGGCGTCTTCCTGCGCCGGTTCTTCCAGAACCAGTTCAAGCGCTCCGCGATCCCCAACGGCCCCAAGGTCGTCGCCGGCGGGTCGCTCTCGCCGCGCGGTGACTGGCGGATGCCGTCCGACGCCGTCGCCGCGGCGTGGCTCGCCGAGCTCGACGAGAACGTGCCCCAGGCGTGAGGAAGGCCGACCGGCGCGAGCCGCGGATCGGCGGCCGCACCGCGGTCGCGCTCGTGTTCGGCTGCTCCGCAGCGGTGCTCGTCGTCGAGATCGTGTCCCTGCGGCTCCTCGCGCCGCACCTGGGGCTGACGCTCGAGACGAGCACGCTCGTCATCGGGCTCGCGCTGGCAGCCATCGCCGCGGGGTCGTGGCTCGGCGGGCGGTGGGCCGACGAGCACGACGGCCGGGCGCTGCTCGGGCTGCTGCTCGTCGTGTCCGGGGCGGTCGTCGCCGCGACGCCCTTCCTCGTCCGCGGGGCGGCCGGGCTGGCGGACGGCGCCTTCCTCCTCGTGGCCGCCGGCGCGTCGATCATCGTGCCGGGGGCGCTGCTGTCGGCGGTCCACCCCGTCGTCACGGCGCTGCGCCTGTCGACCCTCGAGGAGACCGGCTCGGTCGTCGGCCGGCTGTCCGGGCTCGGCACGGCGGGCGCCATCCTCGGGACGGTCCTCACCGGGTTCGTGCTCATCTCGCGGGTGCCGGTCACCTGGATCATGGTCGGGCTCGGGGTGCTGCTCGTCGTCGGGGGCGTCGCCGTCGAGGTCGGCTCGCGCCGCGGGCTCGCGGGCGCCGCGGCCGCCGTCAGCGTCGTCGGCGGGCTGGGCGCCGTGCTCGCGCCGAGCGGCTGCGACGTCGAGACGACCTACCACTGCGCCGTCGTCACGAGCGACCCCGAGCGGCCGACCGAGCGGGTGCTCGTCCTCGACGACCTGCGCCACTCGACGGTCGACCTCGCCGACCCGACGGCCCTCGAGTTCGCCTACGTCAAGGCCCTCGCCGCCGCGACCGAGAGCCAGCTGCCCGCCGGGCCCCTCACCGCGCACCACCTCGGCGGCGGCGGTCTCACGCTGCCGCGCTTCCTCGCCGCCGAACGCCCGGGGACGGTGAGCACGGTCTCCGAGATCGACCCCGGCGTCGTCGCGCTCGACACCGAGCGCCTCGGCCTGCGGACCGGCCCGGACCTGCGGGTGCGCGTCGAGGACGCCCGGCTCGGGATGCGGGACGTGCCCTCGGGGTCGCTCGACCTCGTCGTCGGGGACGCGTTCGGAGGCGTCAGCGTCCCGTGGCACCTCACGACGCGCGAGGCCCTGACCGACGTGCGCCGGACGCTGGCCGACGACGGCGTCTACGCCGCGAACCTCATCGACCACCAGCCGCTGGCCTTCGCCCGGGCCGAGGTCCGCACCCTCGGGACGGTGTTCGAGCACCTGGCGCTCGCGGCGACCCCCGAGGCCACCCGGGGCCAGGGCGGCGGCAACCTCGTCGTGCTCGCCTCCGACGCACCGCTCGACGCCGCCGCGTGGCGCACCGCCATCGCGGCCCGCGACCTCGACTGGGCGGTCCTCGACGGGGCCGCGCTGGAGGACTGGGTCGGCGACGCCCCCGTCCTCACCGACGACCACGCACCGGTCGACCAGCTGCTGACGCCCTACCCGCCCCGGGTCGCACCGGCCGCCGGCTGAGGCGTCAACCGGCGGCGAGAGTCCGACCTCCGACCACCCGGTACCATCGGGTACTCGGATACCGTGGTGCTACGCTAGGTCGACCGGTCCACGGACCGCCCAACCCACCGTGAGGTCCTCATGCCGACCACCGTCGCCCCCATCAAGGTCTCCGGGGCCACCGACCAGCTCATCTCGCACGCCGCCCACTTCATGGGCGCGTCCAAGAAGGACGTCGTCGACGCCGCCGTCCGTGAGTACATCGACAACCACCGCGACGAGATCAACGCGAACGTCCGCGTCGCCCTCGCCCAGCTGAACGGCTCCGCGGAGGCCGCGATCTCCCTGCTCAGCGGCCTCACGGGTGAGGAGCTCGACGACCTCGGCGGCCTGCCGCACTGACCCGGGCTGCACCGTCCCCGGTGTCGGTCCTGCCTCCTAGCATCGCGGCATGCCGGGTGGGGAACGGGTACGACCGACGAAGCTGTGTCTCGACGCGCTCGGGGTGGCGCCGCCCACCATCGACCGGTCACTGGCAGACCTCGACGCCGGCCTCCTGGTCTCTGCCCAGTCCCTGCCGGAGAGGTACGGGTCGGGTGCCGCTCAGAGGATCCGCAGCCTCAAGGACCGGGTGTGGTTCAAGGTCAAGACCGGACGGTGGCGCGGTGCAGCGACGCGCCTGACCGATGTCGACCTCGCCCGGGAGGCGAGCGCCGCCCGTGAGCAGGGCATCGAGCCCGACACCACGTCCGCCCACCGCTGGTGGCTCGGTGCGGCGGGATGGCGCGAGGACGGGAGCCCGACCGACTTCTACTCCGACGTCGCCGTGGGCGCGCACTGTCCGCGCACTCCCGCCAAGCCGGACGGGGTCGACACGGACCGGCTGCTGCCGCACGACTGGGACCGCCGCCGCCTGCGAGCCGAGCTCGCGTTCTCGGAGCGCGACGTCTACCGCCGGGTGATGATCATGGCCGCGGCGCGCAGCCTTCGGACGGGCAAGGTCATCACGGCCGGCTTCGAACGGTTCGACATGGGCGTCGTCGTCCGAGCCGATCGCGGAGACCAGTTCGTCGCGCTCATCGCTCGGAACGTCTTCGACCCCACGAGGCTGGCCGTGATGCTCGACTCCCTCCCGGGAGTGGACCATGACGACTGGCAGCCGGAGCCGGGAGGGATCGCCGGCATCCAGCCCGGAGCGGGCGAGGTCATCTGGTCGGCCGTCCTCACCCCGGAGGCCGCCGACCAGATCCTGGAGCTCGAGCCTCGGGGTGACGCGGACTGAGGCGGCCGGTCAGCCGGCGGCGAGGGCGGCGAGCGCCGCGCCGTCCATCCGGTAGGTCGTCCACTCGCCCTGCGCGACGGCGCCGATCGACTCGTAGAACCCGATGCTCGGGGTGTTCCAGTTGAGCACCCACCACTCGAGGCGCCGGTAGTCGCGCTCGACGCAGACCCGGGCCAGCGCCGCGAGCAGCTCCTTGCCGAGGCCCGAGCCGCGGTGCTCGGGGTCGACCCAGAGGTCCTCGAGCCAGATCCCGTTCCGGCCGGTCCAGGTCGAGTAGCTGAGGAACCAGACGGCCATCCCGACGACCTCGCCGTCGACCTCGGCCACGTGGGCGAAGGTCGAGGTGGCGCCGTCGTCGGGGAAGAGCGCCGCGAGGACGTGCCGCTCGGTCGACTCCACGGCGTCCGGCTCGCGCTCGTACTCGGCGAGGGCGTGGACCATCCGCTGGATGGCGGGGACGTCGTCACGGGTCGCGGGGCGCGTGCGCTGGCTCACCCGCCGGACCCTACGCCTCCCCGGCGCGCCGACGCGGCCGACTCGTGGCACCCTGCTGCCGTGACCGACGACCTCTTCCACATCGCCCACGCCGAGCAGTGGGAGAAGGCCCGCGCCCTCGGACGCTACGAGCAGTCGACGCACGGCCTCTCCCTCGACGAGGTGGGCTTCATCCACCTCTCGACGAGCGAGCAGTGGCCCGGTGTCCTGCAACGGTTCTACGCGGACGTCGACGACGAGCTCGTCCTGCTGACCATCGACCCCGAGCGCCTCAGCTCGCCGGTGCGGTGGGAGGCGCCGGAGGGCGTCGACGAGGAGTTCCCGCACCTCTACGGCCCGCTCGACGCCGGCGCGGTGACGGCCACCCGGCCGCTCTGAACCGGCGGCCCTGACCCGGCGGGTCAGCCGCTGACGACGACGCCGTCCGGGAGGTCGAACCAGCGCAGGTGCTCGAAGTCCGCCGAGACGTGGCGGTCGGCCCGGCCGAGGTCCGGGGCGTCGGCGGCGGCCAGCACCGCGGCGGCCTCGCGCAGGTGCTCGGCGAGCATCTCCTCGCCGCCGCGGGCCTCCGAGGCCGGCATCGTCACCGAGCCGTCGTCGCCGTACACGACGTCGGTCAGGCGCACCGGCGGCTCGACGACCCCGCGGCGGTGGCGCCACATCCCGGTCTCCGGGCAGAACGTGTAGTCGCCGAGCAGCCGCCAGCCGTCACGGGCGACCATCCGGACCGCCTCGACCACGTAGTCCGCGACCGCGTCGGACAGGAAGTAGTTGAAGTTCACCCGGACCCAGCCGGGCTTGATGCCCTCGCAGCCGCCGGTGATCTCGCGCTCGAACTCGTGGCTGCGCTCGAGGTCGATGCCGAGCAGCCGGTGGCCGTAGGGGCCGGCGCACGAGCAGCCGCCGCGCGACTGGATGCCGAAGAGGTCGTTGAGCAGGGCGACGACGTAGTTGTGGTGCAGGTGGCTGCCGGAGGGCGAGCGGACGACGAACGAGACGATGGACAGCCGCTTCAGCTCGAGGTTGCCGAGGATCTCCAGGCCCGGCTCGTCGTGCCACGCCGTGACGGCCCGCTCGAGGAAGCGCTCCTCGCGGGCCCGGATGGTGTCGACGCCGACCGCCTCCTTGAGCTGGAAGACGAGCCCGGCGCGGATCGACTCGATGATCGCCGGCGTGCCGCCCTCCTCGCGGTGGGCCGGGTCCGGCAGGTAGGCGTGGTCCTCGGGGTTGACGTACGCGACCGTGCCGCCGCCGGGGGTGACCGGCACGCGGTTGGCGAAGAGCTCGCGGCGGGCCACGAGGACGCCCGGGGTGGACGGTCCGCCGATGAACTTGTGCGGCGAGAGGACGATCGCGTCCTTGTAGGCCAGCGGGTCGACGCCGTCCGGCGCGGTCATCTCGATGTCGACGTACGGAGCGGCGGCGGCGAAGTCCCAGAACGCGAGCGCGCCGTGGCGGTGCAGCAGCGCCGAGATGCCGTGCGTGTCGCTGACGATGCCCGTGACGTTGCTCGCGGCGCTGAACGACCCGATCCGCAGCGGCCGGTCGGCGTGCTCGAGCAGCCGGGCCTCGAGGTCGGCGGCGTCGATGCGCCCGTCGGCGTCCTCGCGGATGGTCACGACGTCGGCGATCGTCTCGCGCCACGGGATCTCGTTGCTGTGGTGCTCGTACGGGCCGATGAACACGACGGGCCGCTCGTCCGCGGGGATGTGCTCGCTCAGGTGCCAGCGGTCCTCGAGCACGCTCGGGACGCGCAGCCCGAGCACGCCGACGAGCTTGTCGATCGCGCCGGTGCATCCCGAGCCGGCGAAGACCACGACCGTGTCGTCGTCGCCGTGCACCGCGTCGTGGATGATCCGGCGCGCGTCCTCGCGCAGGCGGGTCGTCTGCAGGCCGGTGCCGCTGGACTCGGTGTGCGTGTTGGCGTACGCCGGCAGCACCTCGTCCCGCAGGAAGTCCTCGATGAACGACAGCGCGCGGCCGCTCGCGGTGTAGTCGGCGTACGTGACCCGGCGCGGGCCGTACGGCGTCTGCATCACGTGGTCCTCGCCGACGACGGACTCCCGGATCCGGCGGAGGAGGGCATCGGCGCGGCTGTCGGCGGTGGGGCTGTCGACCATGCCCCCACCCTCCCACGCCGGGCCGGTCCGGCTCCGGCGGTGGCGGCTCCCCGCGGGACCCGTGCGCAGCGGTCGGGTCGCGAGGGGCCCGGGCGGCGATACGGTCCGGGGATGGCGCGCGACGACCTGGACGCCGAGCTGGAGCACCGCCGCTCCGGCGAGGGTGAGCACCGCCTGCCGCCCGCGCTCGCGGTGCTCGTCGCCATCGTCACCTACGCCCTGCTGCCGCAGCCGCTCCTCGTCGGCCCGCGCTTCGTCATCCCGGCGGTCGAGGTGCTGCTGCTCGTCGCGGTCGTCAGCGCCAACCCGGTGCGCCTCGTCCGCCAGACGCGGTGGTCGCGGTGGGTGTCGGTCGCGCTGGCCGCGCTCGTCATCGTCACCAACCTCGTCGCGCTCGGGATGCTCGTCGCGACCCTCTCGAGCGACTCGGCCGACCCCGGCGGGCTGCTGCTCGGCGGGATGCAGGTGTGGCTCACCGGGGTCGTCGGCTACGCCCTCCTCTACTGGGAGCTCGACCGCGGCGGCCCCGTGGCGCGCCACCGCGAGCGCCGCGACCGGCTGCCGCCCGCCGACTGGCGCTTCTCGCAGGACGAGGACCACGACACCGTCACCGAGGTGGCCGCGACGGCGAGCCGCACGAGCGGATGGGTGCCGCTGTTCGTCGACTACCTCTACGTGTCGGTGACCAACTCCAGCGCCTTCAGCCCGACCGACACGATGCCGCTGAGCACCCGGGCCAAGCTGCTCATGGCCAGCGAGGCCACCGCCGCGCTGCTCGTGTCGCTGCTCATCGTGGCGCACGCCGTCGGCTCGCTCGGCGGCTGACGGTGCCGGGCCCGGGCGTCCGGGGCCGGGGGCTGCGACGATGGGGCGCGTGAGCATCGAGGAGGTCGCCGACGAGCTCTACGGGCTGCGGCCCGAGGAGTTCATCGCGGCTCGCAACACGGCTGCGGCGCAGGCGAAGTCGACTGGGGATGCCGGGCTGGCGGCGTCCGTCAAGGCGCTGCGCCGGCCGGTGGCCGGGGCGTGGGTGCTCAACCGGCTGGTCCGCGACGACCCGGAGCAGGTGCACGGCGTGCTCGAGCTCGGTGCGCGGCTGCGGGCCGCCCAGGGCACGCTGGCCGCCGCCGAGCTGCGGGCGCTCGACGCACAGCGCCGCGAGCTGACCCGGGCGGTGGCGCGGCAGGCGGTCGACGCGGTACGCGGTGAGGGCAAGCCGGTGTCGGCGGCCGTCGTCGGCGCCGTCGAGGAGACGCTGCGCTCGGCGATGGTCGACGCCGGGGTCGGCGCGGCGCTGGCCACCGGCCGGCTCGTCGACACCGTGAGCGCGAGCGGCCTCGAGCCCGTCGACCTGTCGCGGGTCGTGGCCCTCGGGCCGGAGGGCGGGGCGGCGCCGGCGCGCCGGCCCGCGGTCGACCGGGCGGCTCGCGACGAGGCCGCGCTCGCCGCCGCGCGCACGGCATCCGCCGAGGCGGAGGCGGCGCTGGCCCGGGCGAGCGAGGCGGCCGGGGAGGCGCGGCGGCGGGCGACCTCGGCCGGCCGGCGCCGCGAGGAGGTCGGGGCGCGGCTCGAGGAGGCGCGGGCCGCGGTGCTCGCGCTCGAGGCCGAGCTCGGCGCCGCCACCGAGGCCGAGCACGACGCCCGGCGGGCCCAGCTCGCGACGACGCGGGACGAGCGCACCGCCCAGGACGCCGCCGCCACGGCCCGGCGCGCCCTCGACCGCCTGACCCGCGACACCTGACCCCCGTCTCCTCCCGCGAACGTGTGTGAACTCGCCGGGCTTCCCCGGCGTGTTCACACACGTTCGTGAGAGGCGCGCCATCGAGAGGAGGCGACACGCAGGCGCGCGGCGTCATCCGTCGGCGTGTTGCCTCCTCTCGACGGCGCCCGCTGGATGCGCGGGGTGGGTGGGAGGCGTGGGCCGGGCTGTCCATGCATGGCGGTGCAGATTTGCACCGGAGTGCAAGAGATGCCTACGCTCGTCCGGTGACCCGACCGAGCTGCGTGACGACCTCGCTGCGCGACCGCAAGCGCGAGCGCACCCGTCACGACCTCGCCCTGGCGGCCTACCAGATCGTCCGCGACGAGGGCGTCGACGCCGTGACCGCCGAGGCCGTCGCCGACCGCGCCGGCGTCTCGCGCCGGACGTTCTTCAACTACTTCCCCTCGGTCGAGTCCGTGCTCACCGCGAGCGTCGCCGAGTTCTTCGCGTCGCTGAGCCGCCGCCTCGAGGACCGCCCCGCCGGCGAGAGCGTCCGCGACTCCCTCCTCTCGGTCGTCGACGACCCGACCGACCTCGACCTCGTGCAGCGCATCGGCGCCCTCGCCGCCGCCGGCGAGGCCTCGCCGCACGCGAAGGGCCTCATCCTCGGCGAGCTGCACTCGTGGCTCGACTGGTTCGAGGCGTGGCTGCGCGAGCGCCTCGGCCCGGGTCCGACCGAGCTCCAGGTCGCCACCCTCGCGAGCACCGTCGTCGGCGCCGGGGAGGCCGCGCTGCGGGTCTGGGCCCGCCACGCCGTCACCGATCCCGCGGCCGCCGACGCCCCCGGGTTCCTCGCGACCTTCGCCGAGGCCCTGACGAGCCTGTCCCGACCGCTCCTGCCGGACACCGCCGTCCGACCCGCCTGACCCGACCGTCCCCCGCCCCACCCTCTCGCCCGCCCCGGAGGCCCCCATGTCCACCGCCCTCTACCGCATCGGCCGCTGGTGCGCCGCGCACGCCTGGCGCGTGCTGGCCGCCTGGGTCGCGGTGCTCGTCGCCGTCGGCACCCTCGCCGGCACGGTCGGCACGCCGCTCACCAACCAGGTCTCCATCCCGGGCACCGAGTTCGAGCGGGTCGTCGAGCGGCTCGGCACCGAGATCCCCTCGGCCGCAGGCGGCTTCGGCCGGGTCGTCGTCGAGAGTGACTCCGGGTCGTTCACGGACGCGCAGAAGCAGGCAATCACCGAGGCGATGGACACGTGGAAGACCGTGCCGCACGTCCAGCGCGTCGTCGACCCCTTCGCGGCCCAGCAGCAGATCGACGAGTCCGCGCAGAAGCTCGCCGACAGCCAGGAGCAGCTGGCCGACGGCCGCGCGCAGCTCGAGAGCGGCACCGCGCAGCTCGCCGACGCGAAGGGGCAGCTCGCGGGCGGCGAGGCCTTCCTGGCGCAGCTCGAGAAGACCGACCCCGACGGGCAGGCGACGGCCGACCTGCGCGCCCAGGTCGAGGACGGCCAGCGCCAGGTCGCCGAGGGTCAGCAGAAGCTCGACGACGCCCGTGAGCAGCTGCTCGCCGGCGAGGCGCAGTACGCCGACGGCAAGACGGTCGCCGACGCCTCCGCCGGCACCCGGCTGGTCAGCGAGGACGGCCGCTACGCCGTCATCCAGGTGCAGTTCGACGACAACGCGCAGTCCATCGCGCCGGAGGACCGCGCGCTCATCCCCGAGAAGGGCGACCCGATCCTCGAGGCCGCCGGCGTCACGCCGAGCTACAGCGTCGAGATCACCCAGGCGCTCGAGTTCATCGGTCCCGGCGAGATCCTCGGCCTCGCCGTCGCGCTCCTCGTGCTCGTCCTCGTGCTCGGCAGCCTCGTCGCGGCCGGCCTGCCGCTGCTCGTCGCGCTGCTCGGCGTCGGCGTGGGCCTCGGCGGGGCGATGGCGGCGACCGCGTTCATCGAGCTCAACTCGACGACCCCGGCGCTCGCGCTGATGCTCGGCCTCGCGGTCGGCATCGACTACGCCCTCTTCATCGTCAACCGGCACCGCGCGAACATCCTCCACGGGATGCCGCTGCGCGAGTCGGTCGCCCGCTCGGTCGCGACCGCCGGCTCGGCGGTCACCTTCGCCGGCGCCACGGTCGTCATCGCCCTGGCCGCCCTCGTCCTGTCGGGCATCCCGATCCTCGCCGAGATGGGCCTGGTCGCCGCCGTCACCGTCGCCGTGTCCGTGCTCGTCGCGGTGACCGTCGCCCCGGCGGTCATGCGCCTCATGGGCACGCGCATCGTCTCACGGAGGGCCTGGCGCAAGGCCGGGTTCGCGACCCCCGCGGACGCCTCGAGCCGCCCCGACACCGCCGCCGACCGCCCGGAGGAGCACGGTGCCTGGTACGTCGGCGCCGTCACCCGCCGCCCGTGGCTGACCGTCCTCGGCGTCGTCGCCCTCGTCGGCGTCATGGCCGTGCCCGCCCTCGACATGCGCCTCGGCCTGCCCGACGGCGGCAGCGAGCCGACCGGCTCCAGCGCGTACACCGCCTACACCGCCGTGGCCGACGAGTTCGGGCCCGGGATGAACGGCCCGGTCGTCGCCGTCGCGGAGCTGCCGGCCGTCGACGGGACGCGCACCGACGCGCAGGTCCTCGACGCCCAGGCCAGCATCGCCTCGGCCCTGCGCGGGGTCGACGGCGTCGTCAGCGTCGTGCCCTTCGGCGTGAGCGAGGACAAGGAGACGCTCGCCTTCCAGGTCGTCCCGAGCACCGGCCCGGCCGACGAGGGGACGCCGGCCACGATCGACGGCATCCGCGGCGTCGCCTCGCTGCTGGAGCGCCACGACGGCGTCGAGATCGGTCTCACCGGCCAGACCGTGGCGAACATCGAGATCTCCGACCGCCTGCAGGGCGCGCTGCCGTTCTACCTGACGGTCGTCGTCGGCCTCTCGCTGCTCATCCTCATGGTCGTCTTCCGGTCGGTCGTCGTGCCGCTCGTCGCCACCGGCGGGTTCCTGCTCTCGGTCGTCGCGGCGTTCGGCGCGACCGTCGCGGTGCACCAGTGGGGCTGGCTCGGCGACTGGTTCGGGGTCACCCAGCCGGGCCCGATCCTGTCGTTCATGCCGATCATCCTCATCGGCGTCCTCTTCGGCCTGGCGATGGACTACCAGATGTTCCTCGTCTCCGGGATGCACGAGTCGCGGGCCCACGGCGAGGACGCCCGCACCGCGGTGCGCTCCGGGTTCGTCCACGGCGTCAAGGTCGTCACGGCCGCGGCGATCATCATGACCTCGGTCTTCCTCGGCTTCGCCTTCAGCCACCTCGTGATGGTCCGGCCGATCGGCTTCGGCCTCGCGGTGGGCGTGCTCGTCGACGCCTTCGTCGTCCGGATGACGCTGACGCCGGCGGTCATGCACCTCCTCGGCGAGCGCGCCTGGTGGATGCCCCGCTGGCTCGACCGGCTGCTGCCCGACCTCGACGTCGAGGGCGTGCGGCTCGCCGACCACCTCGCGCAGGAGGACGCCCGGACCACGCCGGCCGAGGCCGCGGACGCCGCCGAGGTGCGGGAGCCCGTCGCACCCCGCGCCTGACCCGCGAGCAGGGCACAGAGGAGGCATCGAGGTCGCACAGGTCCGCCACAGCGCTGGGGCGGATGGTCGAGGGGTCAGCACGTCCCGACTCCCCCGGAGGCGACCACCATGCGCACCACCCCTCGTGCCCTGCAGCGGGCCAAGGCCTGGACGGCCGGAGCCGTGCTCGCCGCCGCCCTGACCACCGGGGTCGCCGGATATCACCTCGCGACCGCGACGACGACGACCACGGCGAGCGCCGCGACGACGTCGACCTCGACGGACGACGGCTCCTCGGGGTCGGCCTCCTCCGGCTCGGACGACTCGAGCAGCTCGTCCGGGTCGAGCAGCAGCTCGTCGGGGGCGTCCGGGTTCTCCTCCACCGGTGGGGTGTCCGGCAGCAGCGGGTCGTCGCAGTCGACGACCCACGGGTCCTGAGGCACCGGCCGTGCCCCCCGCACCGTCGACCCTCACCTTCCCGGCGGCGACCGAGCTCGAGGCCATCGGCACGAGCGTCCGGCTCCTCGTGACCGAGCCGCTCGTGCTCGCCGAGGCGGAGGCGATCGTGCGCGACCACCTCGCGGACCTCGACCGGGCCGCCTCGCGCTTCCGGCCCGACTCCGAGGTGAGCCGGCTCGCCGCGGCCGCCGCCCACGGTCCCGCCGGCGCGCTCGTCTCCCCCGTCCTCGCGAGCAGCCTGCGGGCGGCACTGCGCGCCGCACGCCTCACGGACGGGCTCGTCGACCCCACGGTCGGGCGGGCGGTCGCGGCCTCCGGCTACGACGCTGACCTGGAGGTCGTCCGCGGCCGCACGGCGTCGGTGCTCCAGGCCGCCCCCGTGCCCGGCTGGCGCAGCATCCACCTCGACGCGGCGACCGACCGCGTCGAGGTCCCCGCGGGCTGCCTGCTCGACCTCGGGGCCACCGCCAAGGCGCACGCCGCCGACGTCCTCGCCGACCGGCTCGCGACCCGGCTGCCCGGGGGCTTCCTCGTCGACCTCGGCGGCGACATCGCCGTGGGCGGCCCCGTGCCGCAGGACGGCTGGCGGGTCGGCGTCGAGGACGTCGACGGTGGCGTCGTCCAGGTGCTCGCCCTGCGGCGCGGCCAGGCCGTCGCGACGAGCTCGACCCGGCGGCGCACCTGGGCCGTCGCCGACGGCAGCACCCGCCACCACGTCCTCGACCCCCGCACCGGCGCCACGGCCCCGGCGACGTGGGCGCAGGTCACCGTCGTCGCGGCGAGCGCCCTCGAGGCCAACGCCGCCTCGACCGCGGCGGTCGTCCTCGGCGACGACGCCCCCGCCTGGCTCGCGGCCGCCGGCCTGCCCGCCCGCCTCGACACCGGCCACGCCGTCGTCACCACCCCCGGCTGGCCCGACCCCACGGAGGTGACCTCGTGAACGAGGCACTCTGGTACCTCTCGCGCGCGACCGGCGTCGCGAGCATCGTCCTGCTCACCGCCGTCGTCGACCTCGGCGTCGTCACCGCCGGCCGGCGCCGGCCGCACGGCGAGTCCGCGACCGTCGTCATGGCCGTGCACCGCTGGCTCTCCCTCGGGATGCTCACCTTCGTCACCGTCCACGTCGCGACGGCCGTCGCCGAGACCTACGTGAGCATCGACGCCGTCTCCGCCGTGCTGCCGTTCACGAGCGGCTACGAGCGGTTCTGGGTCGGGCTCGGCACGCTCGCGCTCGACCTGCTGGCCGTCGTCGCGGCGACCTCGTGGCTGCGGCCGCACCTGCCCGAGCGCGCCTGGCGGTGGGTGCACCGGGCCACCTACGCCCTCTGGCCGAGCGCCCTCGTGCACGGCTTCGCGCTCGGCACCTCCGACCAGCCGGGCCTGCGGGCCGTCACCGCGGCGTGCGGGGCCGTCGGCGTCGCGGCCGTCGTGTGGCGCCTGCTCGCCACGCACGCCGACCGGGCCCGCCGCGACGTCGTCCTCGGGGGTGAGTGGTCGTGAGCCTCGTCGAGGACCTGCACGCCGCCGGGCTGACCGGCCGGGGCGGCGCGGCGTTCAGCACCGGCGTCAAGGTCGCGGCCGCCCACGACCACGGCGCCCACCTCGTCGTCAACGCCTGCGACGGCGAGGTCGGCGCCGCCAAGGATGCCTTCGTCGTCGAGCACCACCTCGCCGAGCTCGTCGAGGGAGCCCACCTCGTCGCGCCCGGCCGGGGCCGGAGCATCCGCTTCGCCACCCACCGGGGCTCGCGCACCGCCGCGCTGCTCGCCGCCGCGGGCCTCGACGTGCTCGAGATCCCGGGGCGCTACGTCTCCTCGGAGGAGAGCGCCCTCGTCTCCGCCGCGCAGGGCGGCCTGGCGCGCCCGATGACCAAGCGCCGCCCCTTCGTCACGGGCGGCCGGGACGCCCAGGGTCGCCGCGTGCCGCCGACCGTCGTCCTCAACGCCGAGACCGTGTGGCGCATCGCCCAGGTCGCGACCCACGGGCCGGCGTGGTTCCGCTCGGTCGGCACCGACGCCGAGCCCGGGCCCCGCCTGGTCACCCTGACCGGCGCCGTCGCGTGGCCCGGCGTCCTCGAGACGCGCGCCGGGGTGCCGGTCGCCGACCTCCTCGCGGCCGCCGCGCCGCAGGAGGGCGCCGAGCACGTCGTCGTCGGGGGCCTCGGCGGGGCGCTCGTCCCGCTGCGCTCCCTCCGGGCGCTGCGCTGGACCGGCGAGGACCTCGCGACGGTGGGCGCCACGATCGGGCCGGGGGTCGTCGACGTCCTCGACCCGCAGCGCTGCCCCGTCCGCACCGTCGGCGGGTACCTGCGGTACGCCGCCGGGGAGACCGCCGGGCAGTGCGGTCCGTGCATGTTCGGGGTGCCGGCGCTCGCCGCCGCCTGGGACCGCCTCGCCGCCGACCCCGGCCCCGCCGCCGTGCACGAGGTGCGCCGGCACGCGGGCCTGCTGCCCGACCGCGGGGCCTGCCGCTTCCCCGACGGCGTCTCGCACTTCGCCGCCTCGGCGCTGCGGGCGCTCGGCCCCCACCTCGACGCCCACGCCGCCGGGACCTGCCCGGCGCACGAGAGGAGCACCCGTGCCCACCACGCCTGAGCCCGCCCCGGCGCTGCGGGTCGACCGCGTCGCCTGCACCGGCCACGGGGTCTGCGCCACGCTCCTGGCCGGGCGGGTCCGCCTCGACGAGTGGGGCTACCCCGTCGTCGACGACGCGCACGTGCCCCGACCGGACGGCGACCGCGCCCTCGCCTTCTGCCCGGCCCGCGCCCTCTACTGGTCCGACCGCCGCTGACCCGCCGCGCGCGGACCGGCCGCCTCAGCGCGCCGAGCGCCGCCGCGGGGACCAGGCCGGGTGCGAGATGAGCTCCTCGAGGAGCTGCACCGCGCGCTCGGCCGGGGCGCTCGAGGCCCCGAGCTGGCGCACGACGGCCGAGAGGTGGCGCACCGGCGCCGGCGGGGCGAGGTCGACGCGCACGACCGACGGCGGCAGTCCTCGCGCCGCGAGGCCCGGCATCACCGAGACGCCGACGCCGGCCGCCACGAAGCCGATGGCCGTGTGGTGGTCCTGGGCCTGCACCGTGAAGCGGGGCCGCAGCCCGACCGCCGCGCAGGCCGCCACCAGCAGGCGGTGCCCGACCGCGTGCGGGTAGTCGCTGCTCACCCACGTCTCGCCGCGCAGGTCGGTCAGCGCGATCTGCGCCTCCCCGGCGAGCGCGTGGTCGCGCGGGAGCACCGCCACGAACGGGTCGTCGGTGAGGTCGACGCGGCGCAGGCCGGCGGGCAGCGGGGTGTCCGGCGGGTCGATCGCGAGGTCGAGGTCCGGGCGGGGGCCACGCTGCTCGACCTCGTTGAGCCGCAGCTCGAGGACGAGGTCGGGGAACTCGCTCGTCAGCCGGCGCACGAGGCTCGGCATCCAGGCCGACCCGGCGCTCGCGAAGTAGCCGATGGACAGGCGTCCCGAGCGGCCGTCGCGCAGGTCGGAGACGACGTGCTCGAGGCGGCTCCACTGGCTCATCGGCTCGTCGCTCTGCTCGTCGAGGACGAGGGCCGCCTCGGTCGGGACGATGCCCCGTCCGGAGCGCTGGAAGAGGGTCAGCCCGGTCTCGCGCTGGAGCGCCGCGAGGTGCTGGCTGACGGCCGAGGAGGTGAGGCCGAGGTTGTCGGCGGCGGCCTGGACCGAGCCGCTGGCGACGACCGAGCGGAAGACCGTGAGGCGGTGCGGGTCGAGCATCCACCAATGTTAAGCGTTACTGCGGGATACTTCAGCAAAGTCGCGTTGTGCTGCACGATCTGCAGGCGGATCATGGACGTCATGAACGCCGCATCGCTCTCCGTCCAGAAGGCCCGTCACCTCGCGAGCACCCTCCGTACCAACCGCCTCTCCGGGCGTGGCTGGGACGGCCAGGTCGACCGCGACCTCGTCCGCGAGACGCACGAGATCTACCTCCTCGCGCAGTCCGCCACCCCGCGTCACATCTGAGCACCCACCGGGGGCCCAGCAGCACGCAGACCGACCCTCACGCCACCACGTGGCGGAGGGTCGTCGTCGTCCCCGGGGCCTCGAGGTGCGCCCGCTGCGCGAGGTAGAGCTCGGCGCAGGCGAGCGCGTCGGTCACCGCCTCGTGCGCCCGGTAGACCGGCAGGCCGTGGCGCGCCCGGGCGGTCCACAGCCGCAGCGCCCCCGGGTCGGACGCGGCGTCCCACCCCGGGCCGAGGGCCCGTCGCTCCAGCTCGAGGGTGTCGACGACCTCGACCGGCAGCCCCGCCCCCCAGAGCCGCTCGCACGCGGCGCCGAGGAAGGTCGTCTCGACCCGGGCGAAGTGCGCGAGCATCACCCGCCCGGCGAGGGCCCGCAGGAGCGCGCCGAGCGCCTCCTCCAGCGGGAGCCCGGCGGCGAGGGCGTCGTCGGTGATGCCGTGCACGGTCGCGCTGCGCCCCACCTCCCCCGCGTCGGCGACCACGTGCCCCCCGGCTCGGCCGAGGTCGATGCGCCCCCCGTCGACCGGCACCCAGCCGAGCGACAGGACCCGGTCGCGGGCCGGGTCCAGCCCGGTCGTCTCGACGTCGACGGCGAGCAGCGGCAGGTGCGCGAGCGGGGTGTCGCGCGGCGGCGACGGTGACGCGAGGAGGTCGGCGAGCGGGCCGGGGGCGACCCGGCGCAGGGCGCGCTCGCGCCGCTCGGCGACCGTGCGGCGCAGCAGGCTCACGCGGCCCCGCTCACGAGACGTACCGGGTGTGGTGGCGGCGCCCGAGCGCCTGCTGGGCCGAGCGGACGATGGCGAAGGCCTCCCGCAGGTGGCGCTTCTCGAAGCTGGAGAGGGTCCCCGGGTCGACGAAGTCGTCGGGCGGCCGGCCGTCCCGCACCTGCGCGGACTGGTGGCGCAGCCGCACGTAGCCGAGGAACTCGAAGGCGTCGCGCAGGTCGTCGGCGAGGTCGTCCGCGAGCGCGCCGGCCAGCCGGGCGTCCTCGAGGCGGGCGCGGGTGGTGAGCGCCGGGGACCCGGTCGCGAGGGCGTGGACCCGGGCCAGCTCGACGACGGGGAGGATGCCGCCGCGCTTGACCTCCAGCCGGTCCCGGTGCTCGCCGGCCTTCTCGAGCACCAGGCCCCGGAAGAAGCCGAGCGGCGGCTCGTGCTCCGTCGCCTGCCGCGCGAGGTGGGCGAGGAAGGTCGGGGCCGAGGGCGTGACCGCGAGGACGTGCTGCTGGAGGCGGGCGTGCAGCGACGCGTCCCCGTGGACCGGCCGCAGGTCGAAGACGATCGAGGAGTGCAGCACCGCCTCCGGGGTGGGGGTGGTGACCCACGACGACAGCTCGCGCCGCCACCCGCGCAGCGTCCGCCGCCAGCGGGGGTTGCTCGCCATCACCCCGCCGGAGCACCGGGGCAGGCCGCAGCGCACGAGGGCCTCGGTGACCCGCTCGGCGAACGTCGCGAACCACGCCAGGCCCGCGTCGTCGACGGCGTCGTCGATGACGAGCGCGGTGTCCTGGTCGCTGGCGAGCGCCTGCTCGAGCCGCCCCCGCGACCCGAGCGCCAGCCAGCAGTAGGGCACCGGCGCCGGTCCCATCTCCTCCTCGACGAGGGCGATGAGCCGCCGCTCGACGGCGTCGCCGACGGCCGTGACGACCCGGCCGATGTCCTCGGCCGAGGCGTCCTGCCCGACGAGCCCCTCGACGACCCGCGGCAGCCGCGAGGCCGCCCGGGCGACGCCCTCGACGTCCGGCTGACGGGCGACGTCGCCGGCGAGGTAGACCGGGTTGGCCTCCTCCAGCCGCAGCAGGTCGGTCGTCGTGACGACCCCGGCCGGCCGGCCCGCCGCGTCGACGAGCGGCAGGTGGTGGATGTGCCGGCTCGTCATCGTCAGCAGCGCCTCGAACGCCAGCGACTCCGCCGGGGCCGTCACCGGGTGGGGCGTCATGACGTCGGCCACGGCCGACCCGGGGTCGGTGCCCGCCGCGAGGACCCGGCTGCGCAGGTCGCGGTCGGTGAGGATGCCGACGAGCCGCCCGGCGTCGAGCACGACGAGCGACGAGACGCGCTCGGCGGTCATCGTCGCGGCGGCCTCCCGGATGCTCGCCGTCGCCGGCACCGAGACGACGTCGCGCGCGACGAGCTCGTGGACCGGCGTCGTGAGGATGGCGTGCCCCGAGGCCGAGACGTGCAGGCCGGCGACGGCTCCCCGCATCCGGTGGCGGCGCTGGGCGTCGAAGAACGCGTCGAAGGCCGGGTGCTCGCGGCAGAGGGCGTGGAAGTCGTCCTCGGGCAGGAGGAGGACGAGGCAGTCCTCGATCGCGGTGACCGAGAAGGTCGACGGGGTGCCCTGCGTCAGCGTGATGGACCCGAACGAGCTGCCGGGCTCGCCGCGGTCGACGAGCGTGCCCTCGGCGTCGCGGACGTCGGCCGCCCCCGACCGCAGGACGTGCAGGTGGTGGTTCTCCTGCCCCCGCGCGACCAGCTCGCGCCCCCGCCGCACGTACTCGAGCGACATCCGCGCCGGCAGCCCCGCGAGGACGCGTGGGGGCAGCCCGGCGAACGGCTCGTGCGCGGCGAGGAAGTCGCGGACCTCGGCCAGCTCGACGTCGAGGGGCATGCGCCCATCGTCCCAGCGTGCGCGCGAGCCACACAACGGCGCGCTGACCTGCTGGGATGAGGAGACTCGGGTGCCGCAACGGCGCCCCGGCGAAAGGGTGGGCACGATGAGCGAGAACCCGACCGAAGGACCGGCCGACAGCGACGCCGGCGCTCCCGGCATCCCCGGCGAGCACGACGGCGGCGCGGACGGCGGCGCCGGCGCCGAGGGTCCCGCCGACAGCGGCGCGGGCCAGGAGACCGTCCCCGGCCAGGAGGACGGTGGCGCCGACGGCGACGCCGAGGGTCCGGCCGACAGCGGCGCCGGCGAGCCGGGTGCGCCCGGCGAGCACGACGGTGGCGCCGACGGCGGGGCCGACGGGTCCTGATGACCGACGTGCACGACCCCGGGCCCCCGGCCCCGGTCCCCTCGGGGGCCGGCCGGGGGCTCGGGCCGTTCGTCGCCCTGCCCCCGGAGCGCTTCGCGGCCGAGCACTGGGACCGCGCCCCGCTGCTCACCCGGGCCGCCGACCTGCCCGCGCCGACCCACGGCTTCGGGGCCGACGCGGTCGACGAGCTGCTCTCGCGCCGGGCGCTGCGCACGCCGTTCCTGCGGATGGCCAAGGACGGCGCGACGCTCGACGCGCGCGAGCTGACCCTCGGCGGCGGGGTCGGCGCGAGCATCACCGACCAGGTGAGCGAGGACCGCGTGCTGCGGCACTTCGCCGACGGCGCGACCATCGTCCTCCAGGGCCTGCACCGGACGTGGGCGCCGGTGTCCGACACCGCCCGTGGGCTGTCGTCGGCCCTCAGCCACCCCGTGCAGGTCAACGCGTACGTCACGCCGCCGCAGAACCGCGGCTTCGACGACCACTACGACGTCCACGACGTCTTCGTCGTGCAGGTGGCCGGCGAGAAGCACTGGCGCGTGCGGCCGCCCGTCCTCGAGGCGCCGCTGCGCGGCCAGCCGTGGACCGACCACCGCGACGACGTCCGGGCCGCCGCCGAGCAGGAGCCGGTCGTCGACGCCGTGCTCGCCCCCGGCGACTGCCTCTACCTGCCCCGGGGCTGGCTGCACTCGGCGACCGCCCTCGGCGGCACGAGCATCCACCTGACCTTCGGCGTGCACGTCTGGACCCGTCGGACCCTCGCGGACGACCTGCTGGCCGCCGTCGGCCGCGTCCTCGACGACGACCTCGCGCTGCGACGGGCCCTGCCCCCGGGCGTCGACGTGCTCGACCCCCGGACCGTCGCGAGCGCCCGGGAGGCGCTGCGCGAGAGCGTCCTCGCCGCGCTCGACGCCGTGCGCGACGAGGACCTCGCGGCCGCCCTGGCCCGGGGGGCGCGGGCGGCCGAGCGGGCCGAGCCGCTGGGGGTGCTCGCGCAGCACGCCGCCGCCGACGCCGAGGTCGGCCCGCGCTGGCGGGTCCGCGACGGGCTCGCCGCCCGGTGGGAGGGACCGACGCTCGTCACGCGGGTCGGGCGGGTGGCGCTGGACTCGGCCGACGCGGCCGAGGTCGGGGCGCTGCTCGCCGGGAGCTCGGCCCCGGACGACCTCGCGCCGCGCCTGCGCCGCCGGCTGGCCCTCGCCGGCGTGCTCGTCAGCGGGCCGTCGAGCCCCTGACGACCAGGCGCGTCTGGAGGACGGTGTCGGGCGGGACCTCGCGCCCGGCGATGCGGCCGAGCAGGACCTCGACCATGACCCGGCCCATCCGCGCGACCGGCTGGCGCACGCTCGTCAGCTCGGGGTCGGTGTGGCGGCAGACCGGGGCGTCGTCGAAGCCGACGAGCCCGACGTCGGTGGGCACGTCGAGGCCGGCCTCGCGCAGGACCCGCAGGGCGCCGACGGCCATGAGGTCGGACGCGGCGAAGACACCGTCCGGGGGCGGACCGGCGGCCAGCACCTCGGCCATCGCCCGGCGCCCGCTCTCCTCGGAGTAGTCGCCGACGGCCACGGCGACCTCGGCGCGGTCGAGCCCCGCGGCCTCGGCGGCGTCGAGCGCCCCGACGAGCCGGTCGCGCCCCGAGGACATGTCCTGGGGGCCGGCGAGCACGGCCAGGCGCCGTCGGCCAGTGGAGACGAGGTGGTCGACGGCGCTGCGTCCGCCGGCGAGGTTGTCGATGTCGACGACGTAGTCCGGGCGGCCGGTCGCCGGGCTGCCACCGCAGACCGTCGGCACCCCGCGGCCCTCGAGCAGCGCGGGCAGCGGGTCCTCGGCGTGCAGCGAGAGCAGGAGGACGCCGTCGACGTGCTGCTCGGTGAGGTAGGCCGCGGCCCGCTCGCGCCCGCCGGCGGCGCCGGCCATCGTCAGGACGAGCTGGAGCCCCGCCTCGGTGAGGCGCTCGCCGATGCCGCGGACGATGCCGGCGAAGTAGGGCTCGCCGAACACCCGCTCCTCGGGCTCGGAGACGACGAGGACGACGGTGTCGGTGCGCCGCGTGACGAGCGAGCGCGCGGCCCGGTTGGGCACGTAACCGAGCTCGGCGACCGCGGCGAGGACGGCCGCGCGCGCCGATGGGCTGACCTGCGGGGAGTCGTTGAGCACGCGCGACGCGGTGCCGCGGCCCACCCCCGCATGGGCCGCGACCTCGGCGAGGGTGGGAGGCCGCCCGGCTCCCGTGCCGCGGCCGGGTTCCCACACGGCGGCCGCGGCACGGGTGCCGGACGGGTGCGGACGGTGGCCGACCTCAGGAGGGCCGGTCACCGTGGGAGCGCTCCCATCCGTCACCGCGCCAGTCTCCCCACCCGGTCGCCGCCGCGTCAACGCCCCGTCCACGACGTGTCCGAACCGTGACCGCCTTCACCCCCGCCGCGGTGCGCCCCACCTGTCGGGGTGACCCCGAGATGTCCACCGGGCCCCGGCTCGGAGCCGGGGTCTCGTGGACGAACCGGGGTGACGCGCCTGCGGTCGGCCCCGGGCAACGGGCGGCGACGCTCAGCCGGTGACGACCTCGCCGTCGGCCTGCTGCCAGGCGCCGATGCCGCCGGTGAGGTCGTAGGCCCCGGTGAAGCCCGACTGCGCCATCGCCTCGAGCGCCACCCCGCTGCGGTTGCCGGAGCGGCAGTACACGGCATAGGCGCCGGCCGGGTCGAGCTGCGCCATCCGCGCGCCGAAGTCGGCGCCCTCGATGTCGAGGTTGACGGCGCCCGGCAGGTGGCCCTGCGCGAACTCGCCCGGCGTGCGCACGTCGAGGACCGTCGTCCCGGGGCGCTTGAGCGCGGCCGCGAACTGGGCCGCGTCGAGGTGTGCGCCGGCGCTCGGCGCCGCGGTGGCCGCCGCGCCGGCGGTGGCGCTCACCTGCGGACCCTCGGAGCCGCAGGCCGCGAGCGTGCCGGTGGTGAGGACGGTGAGGACGAGGACCGTGGCGAGACGGCGCAGACGCATCGGGGCTCCCGGATGGACGGTGTCGGACCAGCCCACGATATACCCCTAGGGGTAACAGCGCCGCTCGGTCGTCGACGACGGTCGCCGCGCACCACCGCCCCGCCGGCAATGTGTGACGCGCACACACCGGGCGCGGCGGTCCTCATCCCTACTGTCGAGCCCCATGACCGCAGCGAGCACCCTCCCCGCCCTCGACCTCGCCGGCCGCACCGCCCTCGTCACCGGCGCCGCGAGCGGCATCGGCGAGGCCGTCGCGCTCGCCCTCGCCGGGGCCGGCGCGAAGGTGCACGCCGTCGACCGGGACGCCGCGGGCCTGGAGCGCCTCGGCGCCGTGACGGGCGTCCAGCCCCACGTCGTCGACCTCAGCGACCTCGACGCCATCGCGGGCCTGCCGACCGACGTCGACGTCCTCGTCAACAACGCCGGCATCCAGCACGTCGCCCCGCTCGAGGACTTCCCCGTCGACCGCTTCGACCTCATCCTCGACCTGATGCTCCGAGCACCCTTCCGGCTCGTCCGGCAGTCGCTGCCGCACATGTACGACCGCGGCTGGGGCCGCGTCGTCAACGTCTCGAGCGTCCACGGGCTGCGGGCCAGCGCCTACAAGGCCGCGTACGTCTCGGCCAAGCACGGGCTCGAGGGCCTCTCGAAGGTCGTCGCGCTCGAGGGCGGCCCGAAGGGCGTCACGTCCAACTGCCTCAACCCGGCCTACGTCCGCACCCCGCTCGTCGAGAAGCAGGTCGCCGACCAGGCCCGCTCGCACGGCATCTCCGAGGACGAGGTCCTCGAGTCGGTGATGCTCGAGCCGGTGGCCGTCAAGCGCCTCGTCGAGCCGGCCGAGGTCGCCGAGCTCGCCCTCTTCCTCTGCGGCCCGGCGTCGGCGTCGGTCAACGGGTCCGCGTTCACGATGGACGGCGGCTGGACGGCGCACTGAGCGCCTCCGACGCCGACCACGTGCCTACTATCGACGGGATGACGAGCGCGGCGGACCCCGGAGGGGAGCAGGAGGGGGCCCTGCGGCTGCTCGCGCTCCTCGCCGACGACGCGACCGTGGCCGAGGTCGCCGCCGTCCCCGCGCCCGCCGCGGCGCGCGAGCTCGCGGTCCGCGTGGCCGCCGCCCGCGAGGTGCACCAGCGCCGCGAGGCCGGGCTGTCGGCGCTGCTCGAGACCGCACGCGCCCTGGCCAGCGAGAGCGACACCGCCCAGGTCCTCGACGCGATCGTGCGGCGCGCCCGCGCGCTGCTCGGCACCGACCTCACGTACCTGACGCTGCACGACCCCGAGCACGGCGACACCTACATGCGGGCCACCGACGGCTCGGTGTCGGCGGCCTTCCAGTCGGTGCGCCTCGAGCTCGGCGCCGGCCTCGGCGGGCTCGTCGCCTCGACGCGCAAGCCGTACTGGACGGCCGACTACTGGAACGACGAGCGCTTCGTCCACACCTCCGACATCGACGGCGCGGTGTCCGAGGAGGGCATCATCGCCATCTGCGGCACCCCGCTGCTCGTCGAGAACACCTTCGTCGGGGTGCTCTTCGCCGCCAACCGCACCCCGCGCCCGTTCACCCGCGAGGAGGTCGCCCTGCTCGGCAACCTCGCGACCCTCGCGGCCGTCACCCTCGTCCAGACCCGCGCGCTCGCCGACGCCGAGTCGGCGCTGGCCGCCCTCTCCGAGGCCCACGAGACGGTGCGGCAGTACGCCGACGGCATCGAGAAGGCAGCGGCGGCCCACGACCGCTTCGCCTCGCTCGTCCTCGGCGGTGGCGGCACCGAGGACCTGACGCACGCGCTGGCCGACCTCCTCGGCGGGTGGGCCGCGCTCGTCGACGAGGACGGCGGCGTCCGCAGCACGACCCCCGGGGCCGTCCTGCCCGCGGACTTCCCCGACCTGCGCGCCGGCCGGCTCGTGACGCACGGCGGGGTGCACGGCCTGGCCGTCGCGACCGGCGACGAGCACCTGGCGACCCTCTACGTCGGCGGCACCGGCGACCTCACGGATGCCGACCGCCGCACCGTCGAGCGCGCCGGCGTCGTCACGGCCCTCGTGCTGCTCTTCGAGCGGCAGGCCGCCGACTCCCGGCAGGCCGCGCGCAACCGGGTCGTCGCCGAGCTGCTCGCGGCGCGCGGGCCCGCCGAGGACCGCGTCCAGCTGGTCCGGACGACCGGCACGGACCCCGACGCCCCGTACTGCCTCCTCGTCCTGCGCGGCGACGCGACCTCCTCGACCCGCGCGCTCGCCCTGTCGGCGTCCGCCGCCGCCGGCGACGGCGGGCTCGTCGGCGTCCAGGACGGCGACGTCGTGGCGCTCGTGCCCGGGTCGGACGCCGGGGCGCTCGCGCGCTCGATGGCCACCCGCGTGGGGCGGCGCGGTGACGTGACGGTGGCCGGCGTCGGGCCGCTGACCGGCGTCGACGCCATCCCGGCCGCGCACGAGGAGGCGACCCGGACGGTGGCGGCGCTCGTCGCCCTCGGCCGGCGCGGCGAGGGCGCGGCGGCGACGCAGCTGGGGTTCGCCGGCCTCATCGTCGGCTCCGACCCCGACGTCTCCGCCTACGTGACGCACGAGCTCGGCGCGCTGCTCGACTACGACGCCCGCCGGGGCACCGACCTCGTCGGCACGCTGGCGGCCTGGTTCGCCGCGGGCCGCTCGCCCCGGCACGCCGCGACCCGGCTGCACGTGCACGTCAACACGGTCGCGCAGCGCCTCGACCGGATCGGCGCGCTGCTCGGCGACGGCTGGCAGGAGCCGGAGCGCTCGCTCGAGCTCCAGCTCGCCCTGCGGATGCGCGACCTCCTCGCCGCCGACTGACCGACCGCGCCTTTCCGCGAACGTGTGTGAACTCGCCGGTGATCCCCGGCGAGTTCACACACGTTCGCGGTGAGGGAGGGGGATCAGGGGGTCGGCGGGAGCATCCGCTCGACGGCGTCGGCGACGGCCGTGACGCCGGCCGGCTCGAGGACGACCGAGTAGTGGTCGGCGTCGACGTCGCTCGTGCGCAGGGCGTCCGGCAGGTCGAGGGCGGCGAGGCGCTGCGGGTCGTAGAGGCCCTGCGGCTCGGCCATCAGCCCGCGGTGCGCCCAGACGAGCTCGACCGGCAGCCCGCGATCGACGGCCACCCGGGCGGCGCCGTGCGTCTCGGGGTCGGCGAGGACGTCGGCCCCGTCGGCGCGGACGGCGTCGAGGACGCACGAGCTGCGCCATCCGCCGTCGCCGTCCTCGACGAGGTCGGCCAGCACGTAGCGGCGGGCGGCGTCCCCGGCCGGCCCGCGCAGCACGGGGCCGAGGGCGGGGTGGGCGTCCCAGAAGGCCAGGTACTCGTCGGCGGAGGCGAAGCGCATCGACAGCCGCTGCATCGCCGGCCCGATGACCGCCTGCAGCGCGGCGTCGACGTCGAGGTCCGGCGGGGCGGGGAAGGCCAGCCCGCCGTCGACGAGCACGACCCCCGAGAACCGCTCGGGATGCCGCGCCGCGGCGAGCGCCGAGACGAAGCCGCCCATCGAGTGGCCGACGAGCACCGGCGCCGCGGCGAAGGCCGACGCGATGCCCGCGAGGTCGTCGGCGTGCACCCCGAGCCCGTACGGGCCGGGGGCGGCGGCGCTCGCGGCGCGCCCGCGCAGGTCGGGGGCGAGCACCCGGACGGCACCGGGCCGGCGGCGGCCGAGCTCGTCGGCGACGCGCTGCCACGACAGGCCGTTGGCGGTGATGCCGTGGACGGCGAGGACGACGGCGGCCTCCTCGGCCACCGGGCCGGTCGTCAGGTCGTGGACGGCGAGGTGCCCCTCGGGCAGCTCGATGACGAACGCGGGCTCGACGATGCTCATGTCCGCACACCCTTCCGTACGAGGCGGCCCCCGAGGCCGGTCAGGCCGCTCGGGGCGAAGTAGACGACGACGACGAAGAACGCGCCGAGGACGAACAGCGGCTGCGACAGCACCGACTGCAGCGCCCCGGGCAGCGAGTCGAGGATGCCCGAGCCGCTCGCCTCGGTGAGCCGGGCGTCGGCGTAGTGGTAGAGGAAGCCGCCGACGACCGCACCCCACGTGCTGCCGGCGCCGCCGAGCACGACCATGACGAGCAGCGAGAGCGTGAACTCGGCGGTCGTCAGGTGCGGCCCGGACCCGCCGAGCACGAGGGCGTGGACGACGCCGCCGAGCCCGCCGAGGAAGGACCCGACGACGAGCGCGAGCAGCTTGACCCGGTAGACCGACAGCCCCAGCACGGCCGCGCGGGACTCGTTCTCGCGCACCGCCGCCATCGCGTGGCCGGCGCGCGAGCGCACGAGCAGCCGGACGACGACGACCGCGACGACGAGGAACGCCAGGGCCAGCCAGTAGCGGTACGGGGCGTTGGCGACGCCGACGAGCAGGTCCGGCACGGCGTCGCGCGCGAGCGCCTTGCCCTCCTCGCCGCCGGTCACGCCCGCGGGGTCGCGCAGCACGATGATGGACGCCGCCTGCGCGAATGCGAGGGTGACCATCGCGAAGGCGATGCCACCGACCCGCAGCGCGACCGCGCCCACGACGAGGGCCAGCAGCGTCGTCCCGCCGAGCGCGACGAGCACCGCCAGCGGGAGCGGCATCGACCACTCGGCGAGCGAGACGGTCAGCAGGTAGCTGCCGGCGGCGATGAACAGGGCGTGCCCGAAGCTCAGCAGGCCGGTGCGCCCGAAGACGACGTCGTAGCTGAGCGCGAACCCGGCGAAGACGAGGCACGTCGCGAGCAGCTGCATCGAGCCCGGCCCGTTGACCCGCCCCGGCAGGAGCCCGGGCACCGAGAACGACAGGTACGGCAGGTACGCCAGCAGCGCGAGGAGCAGGACCGGAGGCAGGACCCGGAGGAGCGGACGGGCGCTCATGCGGTGGCCCCTTTCAGCGAGGACGGGCGCAGCAGGAGGACGAGGGCGAGCAGCAGGACGACCGAGAGGTCGCCGATCCCGCTGGCCGCGTAGTAGTTCGCGAGCTGCTGGACGAGCCCGACCGCGACGGCGGCGACCGCGGTGCCGGTCAGCGACCCCATCCCGCCGATGACGACGACGATGAACGCGTAGATGAGCAGCGAACCGCCCTGGAGCGGCGACACCGTGCCGGCGTACTGCGAGTAGAGGACGCCGGCGAGGGCCGCGACGGCGCCGCCGAGCCCGAAGACGACGGTGAAGGTGCGCCGGACGTCGATGCCGAGCGCCTGGACCATCGTGCGGTTCTCGACGCCGGCCCGGATGACCAGCCCGAGGCGCGTGTGGTTGAGGAGCGCCAGCAGGCCGCCGTAGAGGGCCAGGGCGACCGCGAGGTAGAGGAACCGGTCGACCGGCAGCCGCGCCCCGAGCACCTCGACCGTGCCGGTCAGCAGCCGCGGCCTGGCGACCGGGTGGGGGTCGGAGCCCCAGATGCCCTGCACCGCAGCCACGCTCGCGAGCGAGAGGCCGACGGTGACGAGCACCTGCTGGATGTGGTGCCGGTACAGCGGGCGGATGAGGACGACCTCGACGAGCACGCCGACGACGGCGCCGACGAGCACCGCCACGACGGCCGCGACGAGCAGCCGCAGCCCGACGGCCATCGACGCCGGGAGGGCGTCCATCGTCAGCCACGCGGCATACGCGCCGCCGGTCATGAACGAGCCGTGGGCGAAGTTGAGCACGCCCATCAGTCCGTAGACGAGCGAGAGGCCGCTCGCGGCGAGGAAGTACAGCGCCCCGAGGCCGAGCCCGGTGACGAGGACGAGGACGAGGTCGCTCACGCCATCTCCTGCCGTCGCATCGAGACGCCGAGCAGCTCGGTCGTCAGGTCGGGGTCCTCGACGAGCGCCCGCGCCTCGCCCCGGTGCACGACCCGTCCGGCGTCGAGGACGACGACGGTGTCGGCGATGCGGCGCACGAGGGGCAGGTTCTGCTCGACGAGGAGGACCGGGGTCGTCCGGGCCACGCGGGCGAGGACGTCGGCGACCTCGGTGACGAGCTTCGGGGCGAGGCCCTTCGTCGGCTCGTCGACGAGGAGGAGATCGTTCTCGCGCAGCAGGACCCGCGCGAGCGCGACCATCTGCTGCTGCCCGCCCGAGAGCGTCCCGGCCTTCTGCGCCCGGCGGGCCAAGAGGTCGGGGAAGAGCTCCTCGACGATCGGGGCGTCAGTGCCCGTCGTGCCGCCGACGAGGCGCAGGTTCTCGTCGACGGTCAGCCCACCGAAGACCTCGCGGTCCTCGGGGACGTAGCCGATGCCACCGGCGACGATGCGGTGCACGGGGTTGCCGGTGATGTCGCGGTCGCGCAGGCGGATGCCCCCGGTGCGCGGCGCGAGGCCGAGCACCGCCTTGAGGGTCGTCGTCTTGCCGACGCCGTTGCGGCCCAGCAGGGCGGTGACGCCGGTGTCGGGCACCTCGAACGAGACGCCCTGGAGGACGTGCGAGCCGCCGTAGCGGACGTGCACGTCGTCGAGGGTGAGGACGCTGGTCACAGTGCTTCTCCCAGGTAGGCCTGCTGGACGCGCTCGTCGGCCGTCACCTCGTCGGGCGCGCCGACCGCGAGGAGGCTGCCGTGGTGCAGCACCGCGACGCGGTCGGCGAGGCCGAGGACGACGTGCATGTGGTGCTCGACCATCGCGACGGCCACGCCGGAGTCGCGGACCTCGCCGATGATCTCGGTCAGCCCGTCGACGTCCTCGGCCGAGACGCCGGCCATCGGCTCGTCGAGCAGCAGCGCGCGCGGGTCGGACGCGAGGGCCATGGCGAGCTCGAGCTTGCGGCGACCGCCGTGCGACAGGTCGCGGGCGAGGGTTCCGGCGGTGCCGCCCATCCCGACCCGCTCGAGCAGCTCCTCGACCCGGCCGGCCGCGACGGACGCCGCGCGGCGGAAGGGCGAGGCCGGGGCCGGGCCGGAGCCCTGGACCGCGAGCCGCACGTTCTCGCCGGCGGTCAGGCCGTCGAACAGCGCCGAGGTCTGGAACGAGCGGGCCAGCCCGAGCCGCGAGCGCTTCGTGGCGGATGCCCGGCTCACGTCGGCCCCGTCGAGGGTGACCCGGCCGGTGGTCGGGCGGGTCACCCCCGAGAGGACGTTGACGAGCGAGGACTTGCCGGCGCCGTTCGGGCCGATGATGCCGACCAGCTCGCCGGCGGCGACCGTCAGGCTGACGTCCTCGAGGATGCGCGCGCCCCCGACCTGCCAGCCGACGGCCTCGGCGCCGATCACTTGAAGGCGCTGACCGGCGGGGCGACGGCCTGCGGGTCGAGCGTCCTGCCCGGCTTGACGGCGTACCCGTCGCCGCTCTTCTCGAGGGACGCGGTGAACATCGGCTGCAGCAGGGCGTGGTCCTCGGGGCGGATGGTCATCTGCCCCTTCGGCCCCTCGAAGCTCCAGCCCTCGAGGGCCGTGACCATGGCGTCGGTGTCGTCGGCGCTCTTCTCGAGCGCGTGGACGACCATCTGGGCGGCGACGAAGCCGTCGTTGGTGAAGAGGTCGACCGAGCCGCCCTGCTCCTTCATCCCCGCGTCGAGCGCCTGGTAGGCCGGGTTGTCGGCCGCGCCCTCGTAGAAGTGCGAGAGGAAGTCGATCTTCGTGGCGGACTCGCCGAAGAGGGCGTGCGTCGGCTTGATGTCGAGACCGGTGACGACGGTCGTCACGTCGAAGACGCCCTGCTGCGAGAGCGAGGTCCACATCTGGGTGGCGTTGGCGCCGGCCCACGCGACGAAGAGCAGGTCGGGCTTCGCGGCCTTGATCTTGCTCGCGAACGGGGTGAACTCGGTCGCGGCGGCGGGGACCTCGACGGCCGAGACGGTCGCGCCCTTCGTGCCGAGGACGCTCGTCACGGCGGCGACGTTGGCCTTGCCGAAGGCGCTGTCCTGGGCGAGGACCGTGACCTTCTTGCCCTCGACGTCGCCGATCATCGTGCCGGCGGTCGCGACGTCCTGGAAGGTCTGACGGCCGGAGCGGAAGGTGTACTCGTTGGCGCCGGTGACGGCGTCGACGGCGGCGGGGCCCGAGATGAAGAGGACCTTGTTGTCCTTGGCCAGCGGGGCGACCTGGAGGGCGACGCCGGACGAGGTCGAGCCGGCGAGGACCTTGACGCCCTGGCCGATGAGGTCGGTCGCGGCGGCGACGGCCTTGGCGGGGTCGCCGGCGTCGTCCTGCTCGGTCACCTCGACCTGACGGCCGCCCACGGCGTTGGTGCCCTGCGTGGCGTAGTCGAGGCCGGCCGTGAACCCCTGCCGGTACTGCTCGCCGTACGTGGCCAGGGGGCCGGACTTGCTGTAGACCAGCCCCACCTCGACGGGGCCGCTCGAGGCGGACGACCCCGAGCCGGCGCCGCTGTCGGCACCGGGCTCCCCGGGGGTGCCGCAGGCCGCGAGGGCCAGGATCAGGGCTGCGCTCGCCACGGCGAGAACTGGGCGACGGTGCACGGGTTCCTCCTCCGGGGGGACGCTCGCGCCATTGCTGCAACGAATTCCGTTGACGCCCCTGCCGATTCGAGGACCGTAATCGCCGGTCAGCGGGCGCTCCGTGGGCGCGCGCCCCACAACCCCGCCGTGCGCCTGTGGGGCGGGGCCACCCCCGCGCGGCGGGGATGCCGGGCCACGGCCCTGGTTGCGCCTTGGACATATACCCCCTAGGGTATTTGCCAGAGCCCGGGGACCGCACGGCCCGACCACCACCTTCCCGACCGGAGGACCGATGATCTTCACCCAGTACTACCTCGACTGCCTCTCGCAGGCCTCCTACCTCGTCGCCGACGAGACCACGGGTCAGGCGGTCGTCGTCGACCCGCGCCGCGACGTCGCCGAGTACGTCGAGGACGCCCGGGCCCGTGGGCTGACCATCGTCGGGGTCGTCAACACCCACTTCCACGCCGACTTCGTCTCCGGCCACCTCGAGCTGGCGCGCGAGACGGGCGCCTGGATCGGCTACGGCGAGGCCGCGCAGGCCGACTTCGAGGTCCGCCACCTCGCCGACGGCGAGCGCATCTCGCTCGGGGACGTGACCCTCGAGATCATGGCGACGCCGGGGCACACCCCCGAGTCGATCTCGGTGCTCGTCCTCGAGCACGCCGACGACGAGGTCGCGTACGGCGTCCTCACCGGTGACGCGCTCTTCATCGGTGACGTCGGCCGCCCGGACCTGCTCGCGTCCATCGGCGTCACCGCCGACGGGCTCGGCCGGATGCTCTACGACTCGATCCAGCACCGGCTCATGGGGCTCGACGACGCGGTGCGCGTCTTCCCGGCCCACGGCGCGGGCTCGGCGTGCGGCAAGAACCTCTCGACCGAGAAGCAGTCGACGATCGGCGAGCAGCGGCGGTTCAACTACGCCTGCCAGCCGATGACGGAGGAGCAGTTCCTCGCCGTCGTCACCGCCGGCCAGCCCGCCGCCCCCGAGTACTTCGTCTACAACGCGATCCTCAACCGTCAGGAGCGTGAGGTCCGCGAGCTCGACGTCGCGGTGCCGGCGCTCGACGCGGACGCGGTCGACGCAGCGCTCGCGTCCGGCGCCGTGGTGCACGACGCCCGCGACCCGCAGGAGTTCGCCGCCGCCCACCTCGAGGGAGCGGTCAACGTCCCGGTCGACGGCCGGATGGCCGAGACCGTCGGGATGGTCTTCGCGCCGGAGCAGCGGATCGTCGTCATGGCGCCGGAGGGTCAGGAGCAGGAGGTCGCGACCCGCTTCTCGCGCATCGGCTTCGACCACGTCGTCGGGTACGTCGCCGACGTCGAGGGCTTCCTCCTCGCGCACGCCGACCGCGTGCGCCGGGCCAGCCGGCTCACCGTCTCCGAGGCGGCCGAGGCCGCCGCGACCGGTGACGTGCAGCTCGTCGACGTCCGCAACGCCGGCGAGGTCGAGAACGGCACCATCCGGGGCGCCCGTCACATCCCGCTCGCCGAGCTGGGCCGCCGCAGCGAGGAGCTCGACCCGGGCCGCCCGGTCGTCGCGTTCTGCGCGGGCGGGTGGCGCAGCTCGGTCGCGACGAGCCTGCTGCGCTCGCGCGGCTTCGCCGACGTCTCCGACGTGCTCGGCGGCTACGCGGCGTGGGACGCCGCGCACGCCAGGGCCTGAGCGCACTCCCCCGCCGAAGCCCCCGGGCGCCTCTCGCCGCCCGGGGGCTTCGTCGCGCGCGCAGAAAGGTCGCGCGCGAGACCCTGTGGCCGGTGCCCGGACCGATACCGTCCCGGGTGTGCACCTCGGTGCACGGGGCCCCGGACAGACGGCGGCGGAGCGGAGACCCGAGTCCTGCCCGCCGCCGTCGTCCGTCCCGGGGAGGGAAGGGCGCGGGTCGAGGTGATCCCCGACCACCTCGCGGTCGCCTTTCACCTCGACCCACGAGGCAACACCCGGGTCAAGGTGATGCCCGACCACCTCGCGGTCGCCTTTCACCTCGACCCACCGGCCGCTGGCAGGCTGGTCCCGTGCGAGCCCTCGTCTACGACGCCTTCCGCGAGCCCCTGCGGGTCACCGAGCTGCCCGACCCCGCTGCCCCGCAGGGCGGCGCCGTCGTGCGGGTGCTCAGCGCCGGCCTCTGCCGCAGCGACTGGCACGGCTGGATGGGCCACGACGGCGACATCGCGACCTTCCCCCACGTCCCGGGCCACGAGCTCGCCGGCGTCGTCGAGTCGGTCGGCGACGGGGTCGACCCCGCCTGGGTCGGCCGTCCCGTCACCGCCCCCTTCGTCCAGGCCTGCGGGGCCTGCCCGACGTGCGCCGCCGGCGACGGCCAGGTCTGCCCGCACCAGCGCCAGCCCGGCTTCACCGACCCGGGCTGCTTCGCCGAGCGGGTCGTCGTCCGCGCCGCGGGCACCAACCTGGTCGCCCTCCCCGACGCCGTCCCGCCGGAGGTCGCGGCCGGCCTCGGCTGCCGGGTCGCGACCGCCCACCGGGCCGTCGTCGCCCGGGGCCGGGTCGCGCCGCGTGACACCGTGCTCGTCAGCGGCTGCGGCGGCGTCGGCCTCGCCTCCGTCGCCATCGCCGTCGCCCTCGGGGCGCGCGTCGCCGCGACCGACCTCGACCCGGCCTCACGCGCCCGCGCCGAGGCCCTCGGCGCGGAGCTCACCCTCGACGCCGCGCTCGACCCCGCCGACCTCGTCGCGGCCGTCGCCGACTGGTCCGGCGGCGGCGCCCGCGTCGGCGTCGAGGCCGTCGGTGCACCCGCCGCCTGCCGCACCGGCATCCTCGCCCTGGGACGCCGTGGCCGGCACGTCCAGGTCGGCCTGCTGCCGCCTGCCGCCGGGTCCGCGACCGTCCCGATGGAGCGCGTCATCGGTTGGGAGCTCGACGTGCTCGGCAGCCACGGGATGGCCGCCGCCGACTACGCGGGCCTGCTCGACGACGTCGCGGACGGCCGGCTGGACCTCGGCGCGCTCCTCGCCCCCAGTGACCCGGCCGGGCTGGAGGAGACCGGCCACCTCCTGGCCCGGATGGGCGACGCGGGCTCGCGTGGGATGGTCCTCGTGGACCCGTCCCACTGACCCCGGGCACCCTCAGACCAGCCGGCGCACGTGCTCCCGGTCGCCGAGGAGCTCCAGCCGGCGCCACAGCACGCTGCCCGGCACCGCCTGCGTCGCGTGGCAACGGACGGCCTCGAGCTGGCGGGTCCGGTCGACGACCACCCCGGTCAGGTCCTCGAGCGGGTGGCCGGCGAACCCGCCCCCGGTCTCGTCCCGCAGCGTCGCCGCGACCTCGGCGGGCAGCGCCCACCCCAGCACGGGCACACCGAGACCGGCGCCGACGGCCACGGCGGCGACCGAGGCCGCCTCGTGGTCGGCGTGGCCGGTCACGCCGGCCACCGGGTCGAACACGAGCATGCCGTCGGGCGCGACCCGGCGGACCTCGGCCGCGACGTCGCCCCGGAGCACCTCGTCGGGGACCGAGGGCAGGCCCCCGTCCGGATGCGCGAGCAAGGACGTGCGTGCGACCCCCAGCGCCGCTGCCGCAGAGCGCAGCTCGGCGTCGCGCACCGACGCGAGGTCGCCCTCGACCTCGCCGAGCGTCGACGCCTCCCCACGGGTCAGGCACAGCACCGACACCTCGGCGCCCGCGGCCCCGAAGGCGTCGAGCAGCGCCCCCAGCCCGAAGGACTCGTCGTCGGGGTGGGCGACGACGGCGAGCACCGTGCGCCACGCCGGCAGTGCCTCAGTGGTCATCGTCGACTCCTCACTCCGGCAGGCAGATCCGCCCACGGGCCGCAGCCCGCAGCGTCAACCCTGTCACCACCAGCACGAGCAGGCTCGTCGCACCGAGCAGGGCCACGGCGACGACGTCGTACGCCACCTGCGGCCGGGCCCCGGCCATCGCGACGGCCGCGGCCGACGCAGCAGCGAGCGGGAAGGTGTAGGCCCAGTAGGGCACCGCGAACGGGATGCGCCGCAGCCGGCCCACCTGCGCCAGGAGGATCGCCACGAACGACATCGCCGCGGAGAACAGCAGGACGCCGACGGGGTCGTCGACCGCACCGGTCAGGACGCCCCACGAGAGCATCGCGACCGACGGGGGCGCGACGAAGATCGCCATGGTCGGCAGGAGCTTCTCGGGAAGAGCGCTGTCGTGCAGCAGGACCCGCTGGAGGACGAGGGGCAGCAGGGCGACCCAGAACGCCACCCCGACACCGAACGCGAACCGCGCGAGCTCGACGGAGCCGATCTCGCGCGCGGCCAGCGGCGTGATGACGTTGCCGACGACGGGGATGAACCACGCGGGGGTCACCGTGCCGTGGACGATGTCGGCGCGCCCGAACCAGGCGCTGACGACGGCCACGGTCGCCACGAGGTGACCGATCGCCCCCACCCACCACAGGACAGACGCGACTCCCGGCGCGACCGACTGGCCGGCCGTGGCGAGCACGAGGAGGGCGATGGTCACGGTCGGCGCGAAGGCCATCCGCACCGGGTGGCACAGCTCGGCCCGTGCGGCGTCCGGGAAGCGGACCCACTTGGCCCCGTAGGCGGCGCCGACGACGAGGAAGGCCAGCGTCGCGAGGCTGAGGAAGCCCTGGGCCGGCCACGCCGGCAGGTCGTAGACGCGGGCGGCGCGACGCCAGGCCAGCGACACCCCCCCGAGCCCCATGACGGACGAGAACAGGGTGACGGGCAGGTGCGCCAGCGAGCGCCCGCCCGGCGACGGGCCCGTCGCCGCGGAGGCCTGAACGGTCGTGGTCCGGGTCATCGTCCTGGTCCTTCCCGGCCCCGTGGGCCGCTGCCGTCGACATCATCTGGCTGATACCCCCATGGGTATCAGCCCGCGGCGCATCCGCACCGCACGGGCACCTCGCGGCGACCGACCCCCTCCGCGTCCAGCACGCCCACCCGGTGCTCGCCGGCCCACACGACGCGCGGCCGGCGACCACGCACCGAGGCACACACCCACGCCGCCGTCATGACGCCCACGTCGGCGACCCGGGCGATGCGGAAGAGGGACGTGGTCTCGGTGACGGCGGCGCCCTCGCCGGCCCGCAGGACGGCCCGGACGCCGGGAGCCACGGCGAGCGCGTTGATGACGACGGCGACGTTGTCGAGGTCCTCCGACCCCATCGCCGCGACCGCCCGGGCCCGCGCGAGCCTCAGCCGCGTCAGCACCGCCCGCGAGCCGGCGTCACCGAGCACGACCGGCACCCGGGCCGCCCGCGCCGCCCCGAGGTGCGGCGCGTCCCGCGACCGTTCGACGACGACGACCGGCACGCGCAGCGCGGCCAGCAGCTCGGCGACCCGCAGGCCGACCTGCCCCAGGCCGGCGACGACGACGTGGTCGCGGACCGGGACGCGGCGGGGCCCCACGAGGGAGGCCGTGCGCGGCCCCACCATCCACTCGACGATCCCGGCCACCAGGGCCCCCGTGAAGGCGATGCCGACGAGCATGAGGAGCGCCGACACGACGAGGTACCAGGCGGGCGCGCCGTCGGCCTCGGCCCCTGCCGGACCGACCGTCGCGACGAGGCGCGCCGACCCGTAGAAGCCCTCGACGAGACCCTCGTGCAGCACGCCGACGCCGAGCGCCCACTCGAGCGCGATCGTCGCCGTCAGACCGCCGACGCCGAGGAGCAGGACGCCGTCAGACCCCCCGTCGTGCCGCGGCAGCCACCGCGCGACGCGGGCCGCCCGGTCGAGCGGCTCGGGGGCGCCGGGCCGCAGGACCGGACCGTCGTCACCGTCCACGAGCTCGCGCACACCCTCCGGACCCGCGAGGAGGGCCAGCACCCCCGGCCGCACGCACGCGGCGGCGACCGCCGGCGCCGCGACCTCCGCCGGCGAGGTGACGGTGCACTGCGGCACGACCCGGGCGAGGTGCCCGCCGAGGGTGCGGTCGAAGATCGTGACGACGAGCCGGACCCCGGGACGCAGGTGCTCGACGAGCAGGGCCAGGCGTAGCGCCGGCAGGTCCCCGCGCACGAGGACGGCCACGCCGTCGACCGGGTCGACGAGCGCGGCGCGCAGCGCGGCCTCGTCGGGGTCGAGGAGGTGGACGACGTCGACACCCTCCTGCGCGAGGAGCGTGCAGAGGAGGCGGGTCGCCTCGAGGTCCCCCACGACGACCGTGCGCGGTCGGGCCGCGCCGCTCGGCGGGGACGGGCTCACGGACACCTCCGCACGGTGGTCTGGAGACGGTGGCCACGGGGGCCGGGCACGGCGCCGGGTAGACCACCCGACCCGGCGCCGCTCGTCCGGCCGGACGGCTCGAGCATATACCCCACGAGGTATACGTCACCGGTGATCCGAATCACCGGACGGCTATACCCCTGTGGGTATATGGTGCAGGCGACCACCCACCCGTCGAAGGAGACGTGAAGCCATGGCCGATGTCGTCATCCTCGGCGCGGGCGTCGCGGGGCACACCGCAGCCCTGCACCTGAGCCGCCTGCTGCCGAAGGGCCACACGGTGACCGTCGTGTCACCGAACTCCCGCTGGAACTGGATCCCGTCCAACATCTGGGTCGGGGTCGGCAAGATGGGGAAGAAGGACGTCGTCTTCCCCCTCGAACCGGTCTACCGCAAGAAGGGGATCCGGTTCGTCCAGGCCAAGGCCGTCGCGATCCGCCCCGACGGCGACGCCGACGACGCACGCGGCGCGGTCGACGTCGTGCACACCTCCGCCGAGCGCGACGGCGAGGAGCAGCGCCTGCGCTACGACTACCTCGTCAACGCCACCGGCCCCCAGCTGAAGTTCGGCATGACCGAGGGCCTCGGCCCGGACGGCGGCCACACCGTGTCGGTCTGCACGGCCGACCACGCGGTGCACGCCGCGGCCGAGCTGCGCGCCGCCATCGACCGGATGAGGGCCGGCGAGCACCAGACGATCGTCGTCGGCATGGGCCACGGCACGTGCACGTGCGAGGGGGCGGCGTTCGAGTACGTCTTCAACGTCGACCACGAGCTGCGCGAGGCCGGCGTCCGCGACCTGGCCCGCGTCGTCTACCTGAGCAATGAGGCCGCCCTCGGCGACTTCGGCGTCGATGGGATGACGTTCGCGGAGAGGGGTTTCGAGACCACCTCCGAGCTCTGGACCGCAAGCCTGTTCCGCGAGCGCGGCGTCGAGGCCATCCTCGGCGCGCACGTCCACCGCATCGAGCCGGGCGTCATCCACTACGAGACGCTCGACGGCGAGATGCACGAGCTCGCCTTCGACTTCGGGATGCTCCTCCCGCCGTTCGGCGGCGTGCCGCTCAGGGCCTACGACCGCGACGGCGCCGACGTCACCGACCGGATGTTCGCGCCGAGCGGGTTCATGCGGGTCGACGCCGACTACACGGCCAAGCCGTACGAGGAGTGGCGCGGCGAGGACTGGCCGCTCACCTACCTGGCCCCCGGCTACGACAACGTCTTCGCCGTCGGCATCGCCTTCGCCCCGCCGCACCAGATCTCGCGCCCGCGCACGAGCCCGAACGGCACGGTCATCGCCCCGTCGCCGCCGCGCACCGGCATGCCCTCGGGCGTCATGGGCAAGACGGCGGCGCTGACCATCGTCGACCGGATCAGGCACGGCGCGGACCGGCCGGCCCACGAGGCGTCGACGGCCCGGATGGGCGCGGCGTGCGTCGCGTCGGCGGGCGCCGGGATGCGGCGCGGCTCGGCCGCGGCGATGACGATGATGCCGGTCGTCCCCGACTACTCCCGCTACCCGACGGGGCGCGACACCGCGGACACCCGCGGCGAGCTCGGCCTCTCGGGGCACTGGGTGAAGCTCATGCTCCACCACCTCTTCATCCACAAGGCCAAGGGCCGGCTCGGCTGGCACCTCATCCCGGAGTGAGCACCATGGACCAGACCCACACCCCCGACCCCGTCGCCGACCTCTCGAAGGCGCCGCTGCCCACCGAGAGCACGCTGCGCAAGCGCCGCAGCCTGCCGCTCCAGACCATCCGGTTCGCCGTGTTCAACGTGCGCATCATGCGGATGGTCCTCAAGGGCCACCACTGACGCGAGCCTCCTCCCGCTCGTCCGGGCGCGACCCCGTGGGACACACTGGCCCCATGGGGCCGCGCCGGTGGTGGGACGAGCGGGTGCTGCCGCGCCTGACGCACCGCGCCTGCCAGGGCCCGGACGTCGACCGCTGGCGGGCACCCGTGTGCGCGCGGGCCGAGGGCGTCGTGCTCGACATCGGCTTCGGGTCCGGCCCGAACCTCGAGCACTACCCGGCGTCCGTGACCCACGTGCTCGCGGCCGACCCCTCCGACCTCGCCTGGGAGCTCGCGGCGCCGCGCGTCGCCGCCTTCGGCCGACCGGTCGACCGGGTCTCCCGCGACGCCGCCGACCTCTCCGCGCTCGCCGACGGCTCGGTCGACACCGTCGTCACCGCGTGGGCGCTCTGCACGGTGCCCGAGGTCGAGCGCGCGCTGGCCGAGGCCCGGCGGGTGCTGCGGCCCGGGGGCGTCCTGCACTTCGTCGAGCACTCGCTCGCCCCGGACCCCGCCACGGTCCGGGTGCAGCGCGCCGTCCAGCCCCTGTGGGGGCGGATGACCGGCGGCTGTCACGTCGACCGCGACCTGCCTGTGCTCATCGGGGCGGCGGGGTTCGAGGCCACGCTCGACCGGGCCCGCTACATCGCCCCCGGCCCGATGCGTGCCTGGGGCTGGCTCGTCACCGGCTCCGCCCGCCCCACCTGACGAGCCGCACGCCCGTGGCGACGAGCCACCCGAGCCAGAGCGTGAGACCGAGCAGCCCGACGAAGAGCAGGGGCGAGCCGTCGGCGACCGCGAGGGCACCGACGCCCGCGACCAGCATCAGCCCACCCGCGGCGAGGCCGAGGACGCGCAGCCAGGAGCGGGTCAGCCCGCTCGCGTGCGCCGCGAGGGCCAGGCCGACGGCGGTGGCACCGAGCATCGGCAGGACGAACGCGAAGGCCGCCGCGTGGACGTGCCAGACGAGCTCGAACGCGGGTGAGGACCGCGTGAGCCCGTCGGCCGAGATCGCGAGCCCGACCTGCAGGACGTTGGCGAGCACGAAGCCGGCCGACGCCGCCGCTCCGGCGGCCACGGCGAGCCGCGACCACGCGGCGCCCGCTCCGCCGCGACGCTCGACGATGCCGTGGAGACCGGTCACGAGCAGGAGCAGCAGCGGCAGGTACACGGCGACCAGCCCCGCCGCGACACCGACCGCGCCCCGCTGGGCCGCGAAGTAGCGCGCGACCTCGTCCATCGGGGTGTCGTAGCCGGGAGCCCCGGCCGCCGCGAGCACCACGTTCTCGGCCACCACCCCCACCGCGACGGCGATCGCGCCGGCCCCGACGAGGCGGGCTCGGTCCGGCCGGTCGGAGGTGACGGGGGGTTCCGTCAGGAAGAGGGCGCCCTGGGCCGATGACATGGTCGTGCTCCTTCGCAGAGTGGGGACGGGTGAGGCGCAGGCGCCCCGGGGGTGCAGGCTCGGATGGCGGCCGGCCACCGAGGACCGCCGCGGGTGGAGAGGCGGGTCAGCCGCCGAGCGAAACCACGAGGGCGGGGACGGGACGCACCCACGTGCTGACGTTGGCCGCGGCGAGCAGGAGGAGGGCGGCTGCGGCCCCGCCGTACAGGCCGGCGCGAAGCAACCACGTCGGCGTCGACCGACCCGTCCCGCGCAGCCGCCACCGCCCGAGGACGGCCCGGGCGGCCGGCACGATGAGCGCCACACCCACCAGGGCCGCGAGCACGGCGAACACGGCGTGGTACCGGGCGAAGTCGGCCAGCAGCGCGCCACCGACCCCACCGACGGACGCGGCCGGACCGACCTCCACCGCGGCCCGCAGGTCACCCAGCACCGCCGCGAGCCCACCGGCCCCGCCGGACCTGCCGGCCGGCAGGAACGAGGTCACGGAGGCGAAGGGTGCCGCGGCACCCTGGAGGTTGGCGAGCAGGAGGGTGAGCGCCCCGAGCAGCCAGACCACCGCGCCGGCGTGGGTCGCCCGCAGCAGCCACCGGCGGCGGCCGGGGTCGGCCGCCTCGGCCCGTCGGCGTGACGACGACACCAGGCCGACGAGGACGAGCACGAGCAGCCCGGCCATCGCCGCCTTGACGAGGTGGAACTCCCGCCAGGTCGCGGTCAGCGCGGAGAGGGCGGCCGAGTCCTCGACGGGAGCGGAGAGGTCGGCGTCGACGAAGGCCGACACGACCGCGGACCGCAGGGAGGACTCGCCCGCGAAGCCACGCAGCGCGACCACGCCGGCCGGGACGACGAAGGTGGCGACGGTGAGGAGCGCTGCCGCGGCGGCGCGCCGGTGACGACGCGAGGCGGCGGCACCGGCCAGTGCAGGACCGGTCGGGGCGGCGGGTGCGGGTGAGGCGGTCACGCGGGGGTCCTCCCGGGTCGGTGTCGTGCGGCGTGGAGCAGCCTGCTCGACGCCGCCGCAGAAGTCACGAGCCCCGACGAGGAGTCAGGGACGAACCAGGGTCGACCCGCAGGGGCGCGTGTGTGGCGGCCGACCCGCAGGGGCGCGCGTGTGGAGGGTCGACCCGCAGGGGCGCGCGTGCGTGGCGGTCGACCCGCAGGGGCGCGTGTGTGGAGCGGGCCGAGGTGCACCCGGTGGCGCAGGAGGTGGGGTGGTCGCCCCACGTCCGACGCCACGTCCGACGCCACGAGCGGCGCCACGACCGCCGTCGGGCCGCGGCACCCGGCGCGACGCCCCGCGCATCGCCACGGGGGCGCCGTCACCCCGGGCACGACGACGCCGCGCCACCCGGCGGGGTGGCGCGGCGGTCGGGGCGGCTCAGCGGCCGAACAGCTTGCCGAGGAAGCCGGTGCTCGGCTCGCCCTCGTGGCCCTTGCAGCGGTCGGACGACGGCACGCCGCGCATCACCTGGTCGACGTGCTGGCCGCAGCCGGCCCAGGTCGTCTTCCCGCACTTGCGGCAGCTGACGGCTCGGCACATGGGGGGTCCTCCTCGGGGAGAGTGGTTTCCGGATCGGGACCAGCATACCCCCGGGGGTACCTAGACAGCAAGCCGGCGGAGGAGGACCACCGTGTCGAGGGCCGGCCGGTCGGCGCCGTCGACGACCCGCTCGCGCAGGTCGGACGAGACGACCTCGACGGGGAGGTCCGCGGCCGCGGCGACGACGTCGTCGGGGTCGTGCAGGACGGCGGGGTCCTGCGGCCCGCCGACGCCCTCGGCGAGGTTGCGCGCGGCGTGGCACACGACGAGGACGGTGCCCCCGGCGCGGACCGCCTCCACCCCGCGCGCCAGCGCCCGGCGCCACTGCGCGTCGGGCAGCTGCAGGTACGCGAAGAGCACGAGGTCGTAGCCGTCGCCGGAGGGCGCCGCGGGCAGGCGCTCGAGCGCGTCGGCGACGAGCGCCCGGAAGGGCCCCGCGTCGGCGCCGAGCCGCCGGCCGGCGATGTCGCGGGCCCGCTCGACGGCGACCGGCGAGAAGTCGGCCGACGTGGCGTCCCATCCGCGCTCGGCGAGCCAGAGGGCGTTGCGCCCCTCGCCCGCGGCGACGTCGAGCACCGAGCCGGGCGCCATCGGCCCGACGAGCTCCTCGACGAACGCGTTGGGGCCGGCGGACCAGACGAGGTCGGAGCCCGAGTACCGGGCGTCCCAGGCGACGGAGTCCATCACGACCTCCCGGTCAGGCGAGCGAGAGGAAGAGCTTCTCCATCGACTCGACGTCCATGGAGCCGGCCTCGGGGTTGGTGATGCACTGCCGCAGCCCGAGCGCGATGACGGCGAAACCGGCCCGGTCGAGGGCCTTCGAGACGGCGGCGAGCTGCGTGACGATGTCCTGGCAGTCGCGGCCGTCCTCGATCATCTTGAGGATGCCGCCGATCTGGCCCTGCGCCCGCTTGAGCCGCTTGACGACGGCCTGCATCTCGGTGGGATCGAGCTCCATGCTGGGGCCTCCGGGGGCGATCGACGACAAGGCGTCGAGCGTACCCCCCGCGGTACCTGACGTGGGGCGAGCGGGTGCGGACACGGGGGTTCTCCTGTCTCAGGCGGCCTGGCGGCCGGTGACCAGCGGCCGCCCGGAGGCGGCCCAGGCCGAGGTGCCGCCCTCGACGCTCACCGCGTCGTAGCCGAGCCCGGTCAGCAGGTCGGCGCCGGCACGGCTGCGGTTGCCGCTCGCACAGACGACGTGGACGGTGCGGTCCGTCGGGATGGACGCCAGGACGGTGGCGACCCGCGAGAGCGGCGCGAGCACGGCGCCGGGGACGTGGCCCTGGACGTACTCCGCCGGCTCACGGACGTCGAGGACGAACGCGCCGTCGGCGTGCCGGGCGGCGAGGGTGGGGATGTCGATGGTGCGCGTCATGACCGAAGGATACCCCCAGGGGTATCCTCTCCGTCAAGCGCGACGGTCAGTTGGCGTCGGACTGGGCCGCGACCTGGGCGCGGACCTCGTCCATGTCGAGGCCCTTGATGCCCTCGACGACCTGCTCGAGCGCGGCGGGCGGCAGCGCGCCGGCCTGGCGGAAGACGAGGATGCCGTCCCGGAAGCCCATGAGCGTCGGGATCGAGGTGATCTGCGCAGCGCCGGCGAGCGCCTGCTCGGCCTCGGTGTCGACCTTGCCGAAGGTGATGTCGTCGTGCGCCTCGCTCGACTTCTCGTAGGTCGGCGCGAACTGGCGGCACGGGCCGCACCAGGACGCCCACCAGTCGACGAGCACGATGCCCTCGTCGGTGACGGTCTTCTCGAAGGTCTCGGCCGTGAGGTCCACGGTGGCCATGTCAGCTCCTCGGAGTCGGGGGAACGGGTTCGGATCGGTCAACAGGATACCCCTACGGGTATATTCCCGGACACGCTGTCGCGAGGGAGAACGCCCCGGCGGCGCGAGTTCATCCCCGTGCGCACCTTCACGCAGGCTTCACACCGGCCACGCGGGGCGCTTCACACGGGCCCGCTGTCATGGGGACACCCCCTCGAGACAGACGCCAGGAGCACACCATGGGACGCACCCGCACCGCCACCCTCGCCGCGATCGGGGCCGGAGCCCTGCTCGCCGTCGGGCTCGCCGCCGGCCAGTCCTCCGCCGCGACCCCGACCGGGGGTGCCGCGACGGCCACCGCCACCCCGGCCCTCACCGCCGCGCTGCGGTTCGCGAGCGACGAGGAGCGGATGGCCCGTGACCTGTACGCCGCGATCGCCGACCGCTACGACGACGCCCTGCCCTTCGGCCGCATCACGACGAGCGAGCAGCGCCACCTCGACGCCGTGTCGGGCCTGCTGGACCGCTACGGGGTCGCCGACCCCGCCGAGGGCTCCACCGCCGGCCGCTACGCCGACCCGGCCGTGCAGCAGCTCTACGACACCTGGTGGGCGCAGGCCCGGCGCTCGCTCGACGACGCCGACGACGTCGGCGTCGCGCTCGAGCAGCGGGACATCGCCGACCTCGAGAGGACCGTCGCCGCCGACCTCCCGAGCGACGTCGACGCCGTCCTCGGCCGCCTCGTCCGCGGGTCGCGGATGCACCTGCGGGCCTTCACGGCCGCGGCCGACGGGCAGACCGTCGGCGGGATGATGACCGGACCCGGCTCCATCGACGGCACCGCCGGCCGGGGTCGTGGCGGGCTGATGACCGGCCGCGGCGGCCGGGGCGCCGGGACCTCCCGGACGGCGGGCTGCCCGACGCTCGACGCCGGCTGACCGCCCTGCCGATCAGGCCCCGGGCCCGGCCGGACCGCGCGTGACCCTGCCGTCTCCCTGCTGCGGCAGGGTCACCTCGAAGCGGGCACCCCGCCCGGGGCCGTCCGACGTCGCCACGAGCTCGCCGGTGTGGGCACGGACGATGTCGCGCGCGATCGTCAGGCCGATGCCCGACCCCGTGTCCGCACCCTCCCGGCGCCGCCCGGGCACCCGGTAGAAGCGTTCGAAGACGCGCTCGAGGTCCTCGGCGGCCAGCCCCTCCCCGGTGTCCTCGACGGACACGCGGACCGTGCCGGCCGCGGCGTGCACCGCCACCTCGACGCGGCCCCCGGCCGGCGTGGCGCGCACCGCGTTGCCGACGAGGTTGGTCACGACCTGGGCGATGCGGTCGGGGTCGACGACCGCCTCCACCGACCCGCCCACGACGAGCACGAGCTCGAGGCCGGCGTCCTGCGCCTGGGGCCGCAGCCGCTCGCCCGCCGCGCTGACGAGCGCGGCGAGGTCCGTCGGACGGGGCCGCAGCCCGAGCCGGCCCTCCTCGGCCCGGGAGAGCGCGGAGAGGTCCTCGGCCAGCCGACGCAGCCGCCGCACCTCGTCCGCGACCTTGCCGAGCTGCTCCGGGCCGGCCGGGAGGACGCCGTCGATCATCCCCTCGACGTAGCCGTCGACGACGGTGAGCGGCGTGCGCATCTCGTGCGCGACCTCGCCGAGGAGCCGGGTGCGCCGGGCCTCGGTCTCCGAGAGCGCCCGGCCGAGCGTGTTGACGTCGTCGGCGAGCGCGGCGAGCTCCTGCTCGCGCGGCGGCTCGACGTGCACGTCGTAGCGGCCCGCGGCGATGAGCCGGGTCGTCTCGCCGACCTGCCGCAGGGGCCGCACCAGCCGCGTCGCCGCGAGCACCCCGAAGGCGGCGGCCGCGACGACCCCGACGAGCAGCCCGACGCCGATCGCCTGGGTCAGGGCGTCGACGACCTGCGCGCGCACCTGCTGCTGCGTCCCGGGGCCGGGGCCGCGGCCGGTCATCATCCGACCCATGCCGGTGGAGCGGTCGAAGATGACCGGCGTCAGCGCCCGCACGACGAGCACCGTCGCGAGGCCGCCGAGCAGCGCGACGACGAGGTGGCTGAGGACGAGTCGGACGGCGACGCGGTTCACGGCTCCCCCTCGGGACGCGGCAGGAACTTGTAGCCGACCCCGCGGACCGTCCCGATGACCCGGGGGTCGGCGGCGTCGTCGCCGAGCGCGCGGCGCATGCTGCGGACGTGCACGTCGACGACGCGGGCGTCGCCGTAGAAGTCGTAGCCCCAGACCTCCTCGAGGAGCTGGGCGCGGCTGAACACCCGTCCGGGAGAGGCGGCGAGCGCGTGCAGGAGGTCGAACTCCAGCGCGGAGAGCCGCACCTCGCGACCGTCGACGCGCAGCTCCCGCCGCACCGGGTCGAGCGTGAGGCCGTCGAAGCGCAGGACGCCGTCGTCGGCCGGGGCGCCGGGGGCCTCGGCGTCGCGGCTGCGGCGCAGCACGGTCCGGACCCGGGCGACCACCTCGCGCGGGCTGAACGGCTTGGTCACGTAGTCGTCCGCGCCCGTCGCGAGCCCGACGAGGGTGTCGACCTCCTCGGCGCGCGCGGTCACGAGGACCACGTAGACGTCCGAGGTGCGCCGCAGGGTCCGCAGCACGTCGAGGCCGTCGAGGTCCGGCAGGCCGATGTCGAGGAGCACGAGGTCCGGGGCGCTGCCGTCCGTCGCGAGCGCCCGGCGCAGCGCCTCGGCGCCGGTGGCCGCCTCGGCGACCAGGTGGCCCTCGGCCTCGAGGTAGGCGCGCAGCACGGTGCGGATCTCTGGCTCGTCGTCGACGACGAGGACGCGACGCGACATCCGACCTCCTGCGGGTGACCGTCACCAGCGTAGGAGGATGGGGCGTGCCCGCCCCGCTCAACCGCGCCCTCGAGGCCGTCCTCGACGGCGCAGACGCCGACGCCCTGCGCCGGGCGACGACCCGCCTCATCGACGTCTACCGCTCCGGCGCACCGCCGGCCGAGCAGGTGCTGCGCGACCGCGTGGCCGCCACGGCGTACGCCGCCTACCGGATGCCCGCCACCCACGCCGCGATCGCCCGCGTCCTCCGGTACGCCCTCGAGGTCGACCCGGCCCTGGCCCCCCGCTCGCTCGTCGACGTCGGCGGCGGCACCGGCGCGGCGGCCTGGGCGGCGGTCGAGGAGTTCGACGTGCTGGAGTCGGTCGAGATCGTCGACGGCTCCGCCGACGCCCTCGCGGTGGGGGCCGCGGTGGGTCGCCACGGCCCGCCCGCGCTGGCCGGCGCCCGGTGGACCCGGCGCGACCTCGGCGACGGCGCCGCCCTGCCCCCGGCCGACCTCGCCACCGTCGCCTACCTCCTCGGCGAGCTCGAGCCCGCCCTGCAGGAGCGCGTCGTCGACGCCGCCGCGGCCGCCGCGGACGTCGTCGCCGTCGTCGAGCCCGGCACGCCGCGGGGCTTCGCTGCGGTCCTCGCCGCCCGCGACCGGCTGCTCGCCGCCGGGTGGCACGTCCTCGCGCCCTGCCCGCACGAGCAGGCCTGCCCCCTGGCCGCGGCCGGCGACTGGTGCCACCTCGCCGTCCGGCTCGACCGCACCGCGCTGCACCGCCGCCTCAAGGGCGCGGCGCTCGGGCACGAGGACGAGAAGGTGTCGTACGTCGTCGCCCGCCGCTCGCCCGTGCCGCCGTCGGTCCGACCCTCCGGACGCGTGCTGCGCCATCCGCGGACCCGCAAGGGGATGGTCGCGCTCGAGCTCTGCCGGGCCGACGGGAGCGCCTCCGAGGAGGTCGTCAGCAAGCGCCAGGGCCCGCGCTACCGGGCCGCGCGCCACGCCGGGTGGGGGGACCAGTGGCCCGAAGGGGGAACGGACCCGGCAGACTGACCGTTGACGCCGCCGGACACATCCCGGCGGTAGCGTCGGAACTTCAGCACCACACGACAACGAGGAAAGGTCCCATGTCGACCAAGAAGGACATCGCCCAGGCCGTCTCGCAGCGCACGGACGTCTCCGCGTCCGCCGCCGAGGAGATCATCAACGCGGCCCTCGACGTGGTCGTCGAGCACCTCGCCAAGGGCGAGGACGTCAAGCTGGCCGGCTTCGGCAGCTTCGAGACCCGTGAGCGCGCCGCCCGCACCGGCCGCAACCCGCAGACCGGCGCCGAGATCCAGATCGCCGCGTCGACGTCGGTCGGCTTCAAGGCCGCCGCGCAGCTCAAGCGCGCCGTCAACGGCTGACCCAGCCGCGAACGCCCGAACGGGGCGCCGACCACCCGGTCGGCGCCCCGTTCGCGCATCCCGCGCCGGCGCGCGTCCCACCCCGCCCCTGCCGCCCCCACGTCTCGGGGTCACCCCGAGAGATCCCCGAGACCCCGGTTCGGAGCCGGGGTCTCGGGGACGAACCGGGGCGTCAGTGCGGCGAGGGGCGCCGAGGCGGCCTCAGCCCTGGCGCGCCTTGAGGCGCGGGTTCTGCCGGTTGATGACGTAGACCTTGCCGCGCCGGCGCACGACCTGGGACCCCGGCGCGTTCTTGAGCGACCGGATGCTCGCGCGCACCTTCATCGCACCTCCACCCGCCCCTCGATGACGGCGCGGACGAGCCGACGAGGCACCTCGACCCGACGACCGTCGACGAGCACGGGGACGAGGTCGGGCACCGCGGCCTTCCAGTTCGCCCGGCGGTGACGGGTGTTGCTGCGCGACGTACGGCGCTTGGGGACGGCCACGGTCGGCCTCCTTCTCTGGTGGGGGATGGACGCCGGGGTCAGGCGACCCGGCGGACGGGCCCGAGCCACGGCTCGAGGCCGTCGTCGGCGACGTCCCAGTACGGGCCGCGCGCCGAGAGCTCGGCATCGGTGAGCAGGCACTCGACGAAGACGCGACGCAGCTCCTCGCGGGCGTCGTCCTCGCGCAGGCCCGTGACGAGCAGGCGCGTCATCGGGCGGGAGCGCCCCCACTCCCCCTGGAGCCCGACGCTCAGCTGGCCGCCCGCGCCGTCCCACACGCCGACGGCGCCCGGCCGGCTGGCGAGCCAGAAGCAGCCGCGCGAGCGGAACGGCCCGCCGCCGAGGACGTCGACGCGGTCATGGAGGCGCTGCGGGTGGAAGGGCCGGTCGGCCACGAGCTCGAGGCTCCAGACGTGGTGGCCCTCGGCCGCGCGGCTCGGGCCCTCGTGCACCTCGCCGACCCACGCCTCGGTGGCGTCGTGGTCGTGCAGGCCGGGCAGCAGCTGCTCGGCGCGTAGCCCCGGCCAGTCGCGCGTCACGAGGGCGCCCGGCCGCACGAGGTGGGTGACGAGCTGCACGCCGGCGTCGGGGGTCTCGCCGAACAGAGCGACGAGGTCGGCGTACTCGACCATCCCACCGAGCACCTCACCCACCCCGCGCCGGTCGGACGCGAGCGTGCCGAGGTCGCGCTCGGGGAGGATCTCGTCGCCGAGGACGTCGTCGAGGACGCGGGCGCCGTCGAGGGCGGCGACCACCCCGGCGATCCGCACGCTCGGGGCGATCGCGGGGTCCCACCCGAGCACCCGGCAGACCGACAGCCCGTCGGCGGCCACGGGCAGGTGCGCGACGACGGCGCCCCAGCGCCCGAGGGCGCCGAGCCGCTCGAGGGTCGGCAGGACGTCCTCGCGCACCGCACAGCTGGAGCAGGCGTGCTCCAGCGGCACGACCTCGCGCTCGAGCAGCCCGGTGAGGTCGGACACGGTGCGCACGAGGTGGCCGGCTGCGGCGTCGAGGTCGTGCCGGACGACGACGGCGTCGGGCAGGTCGAACTGCAGCCCGATGGTCGCGGCGGCCATCGAGTCGGCGTCGAGGCCGGTGACGAGGAAGACCGGGACGCGGCTCACGACGCGCTCCCGCCGCGGCCGTAGCGGCGGTTGAAGCGCTGCACGCGGCCCTCGCTGTCGAGGGTGCGGGCGCGCCCGGTCCAGAACGGGTGGGAGTCGGCCGAGACCTCGACGTCGATGACGGGGTAGGTCGCGCCGTCGAGCTCGACCGTGGCGTCCGGGACGCGGGTCGAGCGGGTGAGGAACATCGCGCCGGTCGAGCGGTCGCGGAAGACGACCTGCTCGTAGCGCGGGTGGATGCCGGGACGCACGCGCCCCTCCTTCCGGGTCGGGAATAGTTTGATAACGGTTCTCATTCTATGTCATGGTGGCCGCGCCACCGCAACCACCCAGGAGGTCCCACCCGTGTCCCGCACGTGCCAGGTCACCGGAGCCACCCCCGGCTTCGGCCACCGCATCTCGCACTCGCACCGCCGCACCAAGCGACGGTTCGACGTCAACGTCCAGCACAAGCGCTACCGGGTGCCGAGCCTGGGCCGCTCCGTGCGGCTCACGGTGTCCGCCCGGGGCATCAAGACCATCGACGTCCGCGGCATCGACGCGGTCGTCACCGACCTGCTCCGGAAGGGAGTGAAGCTCTGATGGCGAAGAAGTCCGCCGACGTCCGCCCGAAGGTGATCCTGCGCTCGAGCGCGGGGACGGGCACGAGCTACGTCACCGAGAAGAACCGGCGCAACGACCCCGAACGGCTCGTCCTGCGCAAGTACGACCCGAAGGTCCGCCGCCACGTCGAGTTCCGCGAGTCGCGCTGATGGCGAAGCGGAGCCTGCGCGTCGCCGACGAGCGGCGGCGCGCGGTCGTCGCCCGGTACGCCGAGCGGCGCGCCGCGTTCAGGGAGGCCTCGCGCGACCCGCGCGCGAGCGAGGAGGAGCGCGCCGCGGCCCGGCTCGGGCTGCAGCGCCTCCCCCGCGACGCCTCGCCGACCCGCCTGGTCAGCCGCGACGTCGTCGACGGCCGGCCGCACGCGGTGTACCGGCGCTTCGGGCTCTCGCGGGTCCGGCTGCGCGAGATGGCCCACCGCGGGGAGCTGCCGGGGGTCACCAAGAGCTCCTGGTGACCCCCGGCCCCACCCGACTGATTGCGAGTTCGGCCGCGCGACACGCCGCCAGCAGGCGTGTCGGGCGGCCGAGCTCGCAATAAGTGGGGGCGTCACGGGGTTGGCTTGAGGGACCGCACTCCCCCGACGTCGCAGGAGATGACCGCATGAGCCTCGAGCGCCCCACCGCCCCGAACCCGTACGAGATGCTGCCCGCCGTCCCGTCCTTCACCGTGACGAGCGACGACGTGACCGACGGCGCGCCGCTGAAGGACGACCAGGTCGCCGACCATGGCAACACCTCCCCCCAGGTCTCGTGGAGCGGCGCCCCCGAGGGCACGCAGAGCTACGTCGTCACGGTCTTCGACCCGGACGCCCCCACCCCCTCGGGCTTCTGGCACTGGGTCCTCGTCGACGTGCCGGCCGACGTCACCTCGCTGCCGGCCGGCGCCGCCGCCGGCGAGCTGCCCGGGAAGGCCTTCCACGTCCGCAACGACACCGGCGAGCAGGGCTTCGCCGGCGCCGCCCCGCCCCAGGGCGACGTGCCACACCGCTACTACCTCGTCGTCCACGCCGTCTCCGAGCCGACGCTCGGGGTCGACGCCGACGCCTCGCCGGCGGTCGTCTCGTTCAACCTGGCCTTCAAGACCCTCGGACGGGCCGTCATCCACGGGACCTACCAGCACTGATGCGAGAAGCCGTCGCGCCCCGGCGCGACGGAATCCGTCGTCTCATCGCGCCCCCGCTGCCCTTTCCGGCAGCGGGGGCGCACCCGTATGCTCGCCGCCATGCACCAGTACATCGCCGGTGAGCGGCGGACCGGCAGCACCGGCGAGCGCTTCGACGTCCTCGACCCCAGCACCGACGAGGTGGTCGAGTCCGTCGTCCTCGCCGGCACCGACGACGTCGACGCCGCCGTCGACGCGGCCACGACCGCCTACGCCGAGTGGTCGCGCGCGACCCCGGCCGAGCGCTCCGCCGTCCTCCTGCGGGCTGCCGCCCTCCTCGACGAGCGCGCCGAGGAGCTCGCGCAGCTCGAGTCGCGCCAGGCCGGCAAGCCGATCCGCCTCGCCCGCGAGTTCGACGTCCCCGGCACCGTCGACAACACCGCGTTCTTCGGCGCGGCCGCCCGCCGCCTCGACGGGATGGCCACCGGCGAGTACTCCGCCGACCACACGAGCGGCATCCGCCGCGAGCCCATCGGCGTCGTCGGCTCCATCGCGCCGTGGAACTACCCCCTGCAGATGGCCGCGTGGAAGGTCCTGCCGGCGATCGCGGCGGGCAACACGATCGTCCTCAAGCCGGCCGAGATCACCCCGCTGACCTCGCTGCCCTTCGCCGAGGCCTTCACCGAGGCCGGCGCGCCCCCCGGCGTCGTCAACGTCGCCACGGGCACCGGCCCGGTCGCCGGCGAGCACCTCGTCGGGCACCCCGGCGTCGCGATGACCTCCTTCACCGGCTCGACCGCCGTCGGCCGCCGGGTCATGGCCACCGCGTCGGCCACGGGCAAGCGCGTCCACCTCGAGCTCGGGGGCAAGGCGCCGTTCGTCGTGTTCGACGACGCCGACCTCGAGGCCGCCGTCCACGGCGCCGCCGCCGGCAACCTCATCAACGCCGGCCAGGACTGCACCGCCGCGGCCCGGGCCATCGTCCACCGCTCCGTGTATGACGAGTTCGTCCGCGGTGTCGCCGACCTCTACGGCTCCGTGCGGATGGGCCCGACGGCCGACCCCGCCACCGACCTCGGCCCGCTGTCCTCGCGTGCGCACCTGAACAAGGTCGCCGGGATGGTCGAGCGCGCCCGCGGGTACGCCCGCGTCGTCCGGGGCGGAGCGACCCCCACCGGCGACCTCGCGCGCGGCTGCTACTACGAGCCGACCGTCGTCGCCGACGTGCCGCTGGACTCCGAGATCTGGCGCGACGAGGTCTTCGGGCCGGTGCTCGTCGTCGTCCCCTTCGACGACGACGACGAGGCCATCCGCCTCGCGAACGACACCGAGTTCGGTCTCGCCGCCTCGGCCTGGACCCGCGACACCTACCGCGCCGGCCGCGCGACCCGCGAGATCGCCGCCGGCTGCGTGTGGGTCAACGACCACATCCCGATCATCAGCGAGATGCCGCACGGCGGATACAAGTCCTCCGGCTTCGGCAAGGACATGTCGGCGTACTCCCTCGACGAGTACACCAACGTCAAGCACGTCATGCACGACATCACCGGCGAGGCGCGCAAGCCGTGGCACCGCACGATCTTCACGCTGCCCGGCTGATGCGGCGCCGTCCGCTCCGGGCGGGCGCGACGCACCTCCCCTCGCCTACCGTGAGGGGATGAGCGACCTGCTGCCCGGCGACCCCCTGCGCACCGCCGCGAACATCGTCACCGGCGCGGTCGACCGCGTCGTCGACCTCGTCCGCGGCGACGACCGCCCGCCGCCGCCCACCGTCGGCTCCGTCGACCTGGCCCGGTACGCCGGCCGCTGGTACGAGCTGGCCCGGCTGCCGATGACCTTCCAGGACGACGCGACGGTGAGCATCGCCGAGTACACGCTGCGCGAGGACGGCTCGGTCGGCGTGCACAACGAGAGCCACCGCGGCGACGAGCAGGAGCACTCCATCGACGGCTCGGCCACGCCGGCCGAGGGCGCCGAGGAGAGCAACGACCGGCTGCGGGTGCGCTTCGGCGGGCTCGTGCGCTTCGTCCCCGTGTCGTCGGAGGGCAACTACTGGGTGCTCCGGCTGGCCGACGACTACTCGACGGCGCTCGTCGGCACGCCCGACCGCTCGGCGCTCTGGCTGCTGGCCCGCGACGAGCACGCCTGGGGCACACCGGCCGTCGAGGCGCACCTGGCGTGGGCGCAGGAGCAGGGCTTCGACCTCGACCCGCTCCTCGTCGCCGACTGGACCACCCGCACGACGCATCCCTACCGCCCCACCGCCTGACGCACCGACCCCTCACGTTCCGACCCCGACCCGCCCACGAGAACCCCGAAAGGCCGCCCGATGACCGAGTTCGCCTCCCCCGACGTCCAGCCCGACAGCGACAAGGGCGCCCAGGTCGCGCGCGACGACCGCGCCCACGTCTTCCACTCGTGGTCCGCGCAGGCCCAGATCGCGCCGCTGCCCATCGCCGGCGCGTCGGGCTCGTACTTCTGGGACTTCGAGGGCAAGCGCTACCTCGACTTCTCGAGCCAGCTCGTCAACGTCAACATCGGCTACCAGCACCCGAAGCTCGTCGCGGCCATCCAGGAGGCCGCGGCCCGCCAGTGCACCATCGCCCCGAGCTTCGCCGACGAGTCGCGCTCCGAGGCGGCGCGGATGATCGCCGAGCGCGCCCCGGGGGACCTCGACAAGGTGTTCTTCACCAACGGCGGCGCCGAGGCCACCGAGAACGCGATGCGGATGGCGCGCATCCACACCGGCCGCAACAAGATCCTCACGACCTACCGCAGCTACCACGGCGCCACGAGCGGCTCGATCCTCGCGACCGGTGAGCCGCGCCGCTGGGGGTCCGAGCCCGGCGCACCGGGGTTCGTGCACTTCTGGGGCCCCTACCCCTTCCGGTCGGCGTTCCACGCGACCTCCCCGGAGCAGGAGTGCGAGCGCGCGCTGCAGCACCTGCGCGACACCGTCATGGTCGAGGGCCCGCAGACGATCGCGGCGATCATGCTCGAGACCGTCGTCGGCACCAACGGCATCCTGATCCCGCCGGACGGCTACCTCGCCGGCGTCCGCGAGCTGTGCGACGAGTTCGGCATCCTGTGGATCGCCGACGAGGTGATGGCCGGCTTCGGGCGCTGCGGCGAGTGGTTCGCCGTCGACCACTGGGACCTCGCGCCCGACCTCATCTGCTTCGCGAAGGGCGTCAACAGCGGCTACGTCCCGCTCGGTGGCGTGGTCATCTCGGCCCGGGTCGCGGCCACGTTCGACGACCGCCCCTACCCGGGCGGCCTCACCTACTCGGGCCACCCGCTGGCCTGCGCCTCGGCCGTGGCGTCGATGCGCATCTTCGAGGAGGAGGGCATCCTCGAGCACGTCCGGAAGATGGCCGACACCGTCGTCGGGCCGCGTCTGCAGGAGATCCGGGCGAAGCACCCGTCGGTCGGCGAGGTCCGCGGCCTCGGGATGTTCTGGGCGCTCGACCTCGTCAAGGACGCGACGACGAACGAGGCGCTCGTGCCCTACAACGCCTCGGGCGAGGACGCGAAGCCGATGGGCGAGCTGATGGCCGCCTGCAAGGCCGAGGGCCTGTGGCCGATGACGCACTTCAACCGGCTGCACGTCGTGCCGCCGCTCACGACGACCGCCGAGGAGCTGACCGAGGGCCTCGACGTCCTCGACCGCGCCCTGGCCGTCACGGACGCGCACGTCACCGCCTGACGCCCGAGGTCCGCAGCGCGGGCTACACCGCAGTACGTGTCGCCAGAGCGACGGTTACTGCGGTGTAGCCCGCGTCGTGCGTCGGGGCCGGGGGTCGCTGGGCCGGCGCCGCTTCAGTGGTGGGCGTCGTCGAGCGTCAGGTCCGCCGGGACGAGGCGCCACACGGCGACCGCCGCCAGGGCCGTGAGCACCGCGCCGACGGCACCGACCGCCGCGAAGGCGGTGACGAACGCGTCGGAGGCCGCGCCGAACGACGGGCCACCCACCGCCCCGGCCACGGACTCGCGGACGGCGGCGCCCACGTCGTCGGGCAGGCCGGCGCGGTAGACCGCCCCGACGAGGCTGCCGAGGAAGGTGATGCCGAGGACGGCGCCGAGCTCGTAGGTGATCTCCTCGAGGGCGGCCGCGGAGCCGGCCTGGACGTCGGTGGCCGCGCCCATGATGAGGGCCGACCCGAGGCCGAGCGCCGAGGTCCCGAGGCCGACCACCGCGAAGGCCACGGCGACCCAGGGGTAGGTCGCGGGCACGACCGCCAGGAGGGCCAGGCCCGTCGCGAGCACCCCGAGACCGCCGGCGAGCACGAGCCGCGGGCTGGTCCTAGCCGCGAGGGCGGGCGCGAACGGCGAGGCGACCATCGCGCCGACGGCCAACGGCAGGAGGGCGACGCCCGACTCCAGCGGGCTCCATCCCTCGACGAGCTGCAACCACTGGCTGCCGACGAAGAGGACCGAGGCCATCGCGGCGCTGCTCGCGAGTGCGGCGACGACACCGGCCCGCAGCACCGGCTGCCCGAAGAGGCGCACGTCGAGCATCGGCCGGTCGGAGGCCAGGGACCTGCGGGCGAAGACGGCCAGCGCGGCGACGCCGACGACGAGGAGCACGAGCGTCGGCAGGGTCGGACCGTGCTTGCCGAGCTGCTTGGCCGCGTAGACGACGGCGGTCATCCCGCCCGCCGAGAGGAGCACCCCGGCGGCGTCGATGCGACCCGGGCGCTGCGAGCGGTTCTCGGGGAGCAGCCGGAGCGCCGCGCCGATGGCGAGGACCATGAGCGGCACGTTGAGGAGGAAGGCGGAGTGCCAGCTGAACGCCTCGAGCAGCGCGCCCCCGACGACGGGGCCCACCGCGGCGCCGAGCGCGGCCGTCGCGCCCCAGACGCTCAGCGCGAGGGTGCGCTCGCGGGCGTCGGGGAACAGCGCGCGGATGAGCGAGAGGGTCGAGGGCATGACCATCGCGCCGCCGACGCCGAGCACGGCCCGGATGGCGATGACGGCGCTCGCGCTGTCGGCCCCGAGGACGGCGACCGAGCCGACGCCGAAGACGGCGTAGCCGGTGACGAGCATCCGCTTGCGCCCCCAGCGGTCGCCGAGGGCGGTGACCGGGACGAGGAGCCCGGCGAGCGCGAGCGCGTAGGCGTCGACGACCCACAGCTGCGGGACCGAGCCGAGGCCGAGCTCCTCGGCCATCTCGGGCAGCGCCACGTTGAGGATCGTCATGTCCATGACGACGACGAGCAGGCTGGCCGCGAGGACGGCGAGCGCCCACCAGCGGCGGGGGTCGGCGGCCGTCCGGGCCCGGGGCGGGGTGAGGACGGTCATGACGCCACCGCACCGGCGAAGAGGGTCGACAGCACGAGGCGCCCGGCGTCGCGACGGGCCACGTCGCCGATGCGGACGGCCTCGCGGGCGGCGACGAGCAGGCCGTAGATGGCGTGGCCGAGCCACCGCAGCGGCAGGTCGGCGCGCAGGACGCCGGCGCGCTGGGCCGCGGCGAGGAGGACCGCCTCGCGGTCCTCGAGCACCTGGGTGCGGGCCACGAGCTCGGCGCTGGCGAGGATGACCTGGTCGGTCAGCGCGAAGCCGAAGTCGTCGGAGTCGGCGACGTAGCCGAGCACGAGCGCCTCGAGGGTGGCGCGCAGCCGGGCGGCGTCACCGGTGGCGGCCACGCCCTCGACGTCGGCCTCGTCGAGCCGGCGCTCCCACTGGTCGAGGGAGCGGGTGCCGAGCTCGACGAGCAGCGCCTCGCGCGAGTCGAAGTGCCGGTGCAGCGTGGCCCGGCTGATGCCGGCGGCCTCGGCGACGGCGCCCATCGACGCGGACGCGTCCGTGTTGAGCACCCGCTGGGCGGCGCCCAGCACGTGGTGGCGGTCTGCGGCCATCGGTCGTGCACTCCCTCGTCGTCGATATGAGACATCACTGTCTCATATGCGACATCGGGATCTCAAACGGAGAGGGGGTGCCGATGGGGTGCGCCAGCCCCCGGTGGGCACACCGCAGGCGCGGGCTACACCGCAGTAATCGTTGCCAGAGCGACGGTGACTGCGGTGTAGCCCGCGTTCGCGTCAGGAGGCGGAGGGGGCCGGGGTTGCGGACGGCGCGCGGTTGGCCGGCTTGGCCGGGAGCTCGACGCCGCACGTCTGCGCAGCGGCCTTCAGGTCCGCGCGGACCTCGCGACGCTGGTCCTTCGTCATCGGGCCCCACGGCCGGCTGACCTTCGCGTCGTCGAGGCACTGCTTCTGGGTGGCGCTCAGGTCGTCCCAGAAGGCGCGGGCCTTCGGGAAGGGCAGCTCGACGCCGCACGTCTGCGCGGCGGCCGTCACCTGGTCGCGCAGGGCCTTCTTCTCGGCGTCGTCGAGGGGGCCGACGGGGCGGCTGACCTTCGCGTCCTCGAGGCACTGGCGCTGGGTGTCGTCGAGCTTCTTCCACCAGCCGCGGCCGGGGTGGATGCGCGCCTGCGGGGCGGTGTCGTCGGCGGTCGAGGCCGCGCTCACGGCATCGACGGCGGCGACCGGTGCGGGCGCGGCGGTGGCGGTGGTCGCGACGACGCCGGTGGCCACGGCGGCGCCGCCGACGGCGAGCGCGACGAGGGAGGTGCGGAGGGCGGGCATCGGGTGCTCCTTGCGGGGGTGGGTCGGGGTGCTGACGGGGACGAGCCTGACGAGCGACCCTCGCGGCCACCCCGGCCTCACCTCGCGACTTCCTGAAGACCGCCCTCATGGCGGGCTCCGCCGCTCGGCAGGCCGCCGGACGGCGCAGCCGCAGCCGGTCACCCGCCGTGGACGCGGTCGTGGTCGCCTCCGTGGCGTCGGGGTGGGGGCGACCACCCCCGTTTCGACGCCACGGCCGGCACCTCGGAGCGCACCGCCCCGGCAGCCCTGGCGTCTTCAGGAAGTCCCGAGGTGTTCTCCAGACGGGCGCGACCCCGGCGTGGGAGCGTGGCGTCGTGGCCGAGCCCGCCCCCGCCCCGCGCGTCCTCGTCGTCGACGACGAGGAGAACATCGCCTACCTCGTGACCTCCGCGCTGCGCCTGGCCGGGATGGACGTCAGCAGCGTCGCGAGCGGCGAGGAGGCCCTGGCCGCCGCGGCCCGCACCCGCCCCGACGCCGTCGTCCTCGACGTCATGCTCCCCGACCTCGACGGCTTCGAGGTCCTGCGCCGGCTGCGCGCGACCGGCAGCACCGCCCCCGTCCTCTTCCTCACCGCCCGCAGCGACACCGCCGACCGGGTGCGCGGCCTGACGAGCGGCGGCGACGACTACGTGACCAAGCCGTTCGCGCTCGAGGAGCTCGTCGCCCGGGTCCACGTCGCGCTGCGGCGGGCCGGCACCGCGGCGGCCCCCAGCGCCCGCCACCGCGTGCACGACCTCGTCCTCGACGAGGACCAGCACCGGGTCTGGCGCGGCGACACCGAGGTCCACCTCACCGCGACGGAGTTCAGCCTCCTGCGGCTCCTGCTCGTCAACGCCGGCCGGGTCGTCACCCGCGCGCAGATCCTCGACCACGTCTGGCAGTACGACTTCGCGGGCGAGAGCGCCATCATCGAGTCGTTCGTGTCGACGCTGCGCAAGAAGGTCGACGCCGTCGAGCCCAAGCTCGTCCACACGGTCCGGGGCGTCGGCTACACCGTCCGGGAGCCCTGATGACCCTGCGCCGTCGGCTCCTCGTCGCGGTCGCGGTGCTGGCCGTCCTCGCGCTCGTCGCCGGCACGGCGGTCGTCCTCGCGCAGCGGGCCTTCCTCGTCGGCCGCCTCGACGCCCAGGTCGCGGCCCTCGCCCAGAACCCCCGCGCCGTCCTCCTCGCGTCGCAGCGGGCCGACGGCGCCGTCGCGACCGCGGCGCTCAGCGACGTCTACGTGGGCCGGATGACCGGCGACGGACGGCTGACGACCGTGCTCGCCCCGCAGACCGACCCCGACCTCGTGCCGGCCCTCGACCCCGGCGAGCGCATCCCGACCCCCGAGGGGCGAGCCACGGCCTCCGGCGCCGCGCAACGGGTCCGCGTCGTCACCGTCGAGCTGCCCAACGGCCGCGCGCAGGCCGTCGTCGCCGTGCCGACCACCCCGGCCGACGTGGCCACCCGGCGCCTCGCCGCGACCCTCGGGCTGGCCGGCCTCGTCGCCGCGGTCCTCGTCGGGCTGCTGCTCTGGTGGGTCGACCGCCTCGGCCTGCGCCCCATCGCCGGGATGACCGAGGCGGCGGGCGCCATCACCGCCGGCGACACCGCCCGCCGTGTGCCCCCGGGGCCGCCGGGCACCGAGGCCGCCCGGCTCGGCGAGGCCCTCAACACGATGATCGACACGACCACGGCGACGCAGGAGCGGATGCGCCGCTTCGTCGCCGACGCCTCGCACGAGCTGCGGACCCCGCTGACCACGGTCGGGGGCTACGCCGCGCTGCACGCCGCGCGCCCGCCGGGGCCGCTCGACGACGCCGGCCGCGCCGAGGTCGACGACGCGATGCGGCGGATCGGCGACGAGGCCGGCCGGATGCGCCGCCTCGTCGACGGGCTGCTCGACCTCACCGGGCTCGAGTCCCCCGACGCGCTGCGCCGCGAGCCGGTCGACCTCGCCGCGCTCCTGCGCGACGTCGCCTCGGACCTGCGGGTCGTCGCGCCCGACCGGGTCGTGACCCTCGAGGGGCCCGAGCGGCTCGTCGTCGACGCCGACCGCGACCGGGTGACCCAGGCGGTCGTCGGGCTGACGTCGAACGCCGTCCGGCACACCCCGGCGGGCACCCCGGTCGCGCTGCGGCTGCACCGCGTCCCGGGGTGGGTGCGCGTCGAGGTCTCGGACGCCGGCCCCGGCATCCCCGCCGAGCACCTGCCGCACCTGCTCGAGCGCTTCTACCGGGTCGACCGCTCGCGCAGCTCGGGCAGCGGGGGGTCCGGGCTCGGGCTGGCCGTCGTCGAGGCCGTCGCCCGGGCGCACGGCGGGTCGGTGGCGGTCTCGTCGAGCCCCGGGGTGGGCACGACGTTCGTCCTGGACCTGCCCGACCGACCGGCCTGAACCCTGTGGACGGACTCGGCGGATGTCGGTGCCTCGACGTACGGTGGGGTGTTCGGGTCCGCCGCGCCAGGGGGCGGACCGTTCTCGTCGGAGGAGGGTGCCCGTGGCCCGGGTCGTCACCGCCGGACGCCTCGCCGAGCTGACCAACCGCGAGCTCGGCGACGTCTGCGGCACCGTCACCGTCGCGCGCGGGCTGGCGTACGTGCGCGAGGGCCGCGTCGTCGACGTCCACGTCTCCTCCGACGGCGCGCACGCCACCGGGTGGGTCGGTGGCAGCCAGGGCGAGACGTACACGACCGAGGTCGCGCTGCGGCCGAGCGAGTCGGTCGGCACGCGCTCGGTCCGCCGCTGGCACAGCGAGTGCTCCTGCCCGGTCGCCAGCGACTGCAAGCACGCCGTGGCCGTCGCCGCGCGCGTCCGCGAGCTCGACCCCGCGCCGCCCGCCCCCGGCGAGGAGCCCCGGCCGACGTGGGAGCGCGCGCTCGGCGGCGTGCTCACCGACGACGTCCCGCGGCACGTCACGCCCGTCGGCCTGCTCATCGAGGACGCCACCGCGACCGGCGGCCGCGCTCGCGTCACCGACGACACGGGGCGCGCCCAGCTGCGGCTGCGCCCGGTCGTGCCGGGCACGCGCGGCGCGTGGATCCGTACCGGGGTCTCCTGGGAGAGCTTCGCCGGCGGCTACTACGGCTACGGCCGGGTCACCTACTCCGACGACCACGTCGACGCGCTGACCGCCATCGCCGACGCCCACCGCCGCTCGGTCCGGGCCTTCGGCTACGGCCGGATGCCCGACGCCATCCTCCTCGACCACCTCGGCAGCGGATGGGTGTCGCTGCTGCGCTCGGCCGACCGCGCCGGCGTCCGCCTGCTCACCGACCTCACCGGCGAGGGACACGTCGCGTTCGCCTCCGACCCCGCCGAGCTCGTCGTCGACATCGAGCGCAGCGCCGACGGCGCGACCCTCCACCCGCGCCTGGACCTGCCCGTCGAGCCCGGCACCGACACCCACCTCGTCGGCTCGCCGGCCACCGGGTTCTGGCTGCGCGACGACGGCACGCTCGTCCTCGGCGCCCTGACCGAGCCGCTCGACGGCTCCCGCCAGCGCCTGCTCGACCTCGGCGCGGTCGAAGTCCCCGAGGACGACTGGGCGCGCTTCACCGTCACGCACCTGCCCGCGCTGCGGCGCAAGGCCCGGGTGCGCAGCCTCTCCCCCGAGCTCGACCTGCCGGACGCCGTGCCGCCGCGCCTCGCCCTCGACGTCACGGTCGAGCCCGGGCACCGCACGCACCTGCGCTGGGGCTACCGCTACGGCGGCCCGACCGGCGTGTACGTGCCGCTCGGCTCCGACGAGCCCGACCCGATGCGCGACCACGGCGCCGAGCGCCGGCTCGTCGACGAGCTGCGCGGCGTGCCCGACGCGGCCGAGTTCGACGTCCTGTGGCAGCTGCTCGCCCAGCACCACCGCCTCGTCCCCGAGCTGCGCCTGCACGCGTTCACGACGATCGCCTTCGCGCGCCTCCTGCCGGTCCTCCAGGAGCTGCCGTTCCTCGACGTCGAGGTCCACGGCCAGGTCGCCGAGTACACCGAGGTCGACGAGGCCCCGCTCATCCAGGTGTCGACGAGCGACGGGTCCGGCGGCGGGGGCGGCGCCTCCACCGACTGGTTCGACCTCGACATCTCGGTCACGGTCGCCGGCGAGGACGTGCCGCTCGCGCCGCTCATCGAGGCGATCGCCCGCGGCCACGAGCACCTCATCCTCGACTCCGGCACGTGGTTCGCGCTGGCCCGCCCCGAGCTCGAGACGCTGCGCCGGCTCGTCGACGAGGCCCGCTCGCTCCAGGACAAGCCGTCCGACCCGCTGCGCATCTCGGCCGTGCACGTCGGGCTCTGGGAGGAGCTCGCGGCGCTCGGGGTCGTCGACGAGCAGAGCGAGCGCTGGCGCCGGACCGTCGGGCGGCTCGTCGACGGCGAGGGCGTCGAGCCGGCCGAGGTGCCGGCCGCGCTCCAGGCCACCCTGCGGCCCTACCAGGTCGACGGCTTCCGCTGGCTGTCCCTGCTCTGGGACTGCGGCCTCGGCGGCGTGCTCGCCGACGACATGGGCCTGGGCAAGACGATGCAGATGCTCGCCCTCGTCCTGCGTGCCCACGAGCGCGGCGAGCTCGAGCACCCGGTCCTCGTCGTCGCGCCGACCTCGGTGCTCTCGACGTGGGCCGGCGAGGCCGCGCGCTTCGCGCCCTCGCTGCGCACCGTCGTCGTCGACCGCACCCGCGGCAAGGACGGCCGCTCGCTGGCCGCGGCCCTCGGGGACGCGCAGGTCGTCATCACCTCGTACACCGTCGCGCGCATCGACGAGGAGGCCTGGCGCTCGCGGGAGTGGTCGGCCGTCGTCCTCGACGAGGCGCAGTTCGTCAAGAACCACCAGGCCAAGACCTACCAGGCGGTGCGCCGGCTCACCGCTCGCGCGAAGTTCGCCATCACCGGCACGCCGCTGGAGAACTCGCTCATGGACCTGTGGTCGCTCCTGTCGATCGTCGCGCCCGGGCTGCACCCGCGGCCGGGGGCGTTCAAGGAGCAGTGGGCCAACCCGATCGAGCGCGACGGCGACGTCGAGCGCCTGGCCCTGCTGCGCGCCCGCGTCCGGCCGCTCATGCTGCGGCGCACCAAGGAGGCGGTCGCCCGCGAGCTGCCGCCCAAGCAGGAGCAGGTCCTCACCGTCGACCTCCACCCGCGCCACCGCGCCGTCTACGACCGGCACCTCCAGCGCGAGCGGCAGCGCCTGCTCGGGCTCATCGACGACCTCGACGGCAACCGGATGGCCGTGCTGCGCGCCCTCACCGCGCTGCGGCAGATGTCGCTCGACCCCTCGCTCGTCGACGAGGAGTACGCCGGCCTCGCCGAGTCCGCCAAGGTCGACACCCTCGTCGAGCACGTCACCGAGCTCGCCGGCGAGGGGCACCGGGCGCTGGTGTTCTCGCAGTTCACCGGCTTCCTCGCGATCGTCCGGCGGCGCCTGGAGGCCGAGGGCATCGCCTACGAGTACCTCGACGGCCGCACCCGCGACCGCGCCGACCGGATCGCCGCCTTCCGCGACGGCCAGGCCCCGGTGTTCCTCATCTCGCTCAAGGCCGGCGGCTTCGGCCTCACCCTGACCGAGGCGGACTACGTCTTCGTCCTCGACCCGTGGTGGAACCCCGCCGCCGAGGCGCAGGCCATCGACCGCGCGCACCGCATCGGGCAGACCCGCCCGGTCAACGTCTACCGGCTCGTGTCCCGCGGCACGGTCGAGGAGAAGGTCGTCGCGCTCCAGGAGCGCAAGCGCGACCTCTTCACCCGGGTCGTCGACGAGGGCGCGGCGATGAGCCGGGCCCTGACCGCGGACGACCTGCGCGGCCTCCTCTCCGGCTGACCGCCACCCGCCCCTGCGCCCGCTCTCCCGTCCCCCCGTGCGCGCCTTCCGCGAACGTGTGTGAACACGCCGGTGATCCCCGGCGTGTTCACACACGTTTGCGGGAGGGGGCACAGGGGGCCGGGGGTCAGTCGGGGCGGGTCATCGCGGCGGGGACGACCCAGCGGTCGTAGTCCTCGTCGGTGACGTGCCCCGAGGCCAGCGCCGCCTCGCGCAGCGTCGACCCGTCGCGGTGCGCCTGCTTCGCGATGGCCGCCGCCGCGTCGTAGCCGATGTGCGGTGCGAGGGCCGTCACGAGCATGAGGTCGGCGTCGAGGTGCTCGGCGATGCGCTCGCGGTCGGCCTCGAGGCCCTCGACGCAGTGCTCGCGGAAGGAGCGGCAGACATCCGAGAGCAGCCGCACCGACTCGAGCACCGCGTGCGCCATGACCGGCGTGAAGACGTTGAGCTGGAAGTTGCCCTGCGTGCCGGCGAACCCGACGGTCGCGTCGTTGCCGAACACACGCGTGACGACCATCGTCATCGCCTCGGACTGGGTGGGGTTGACCTTGCCCGGCATGAACGAGGACCCCGGCTCGTTCTCGGGGATGCGCAGCTCGCCGATGCCGGTGCGGGGCCCGGACGCCAGCCAGCGCACGTCGTTGGCCAGCTTCATGAGGCCGCCCGCGAGCGTGCGCAGCGAGGACGACACCGCGACGAGCGCGTCGTGCGCGGCGAGCTGGACGAAGAGGTTGTCGGCCTGCCGGAACGCCAGCCCCGTCTCGGCCTCGAGGTGGCGGGCGACGGTGGGGCCGAACGCCGCCGGGGCGTTGAGCCCGGTGCCGACCGCCGTGCCGCCGATGGCCAGGGCCAGCACCCGCTCGCCGGCGTACCGGACGTCGGCCTGCGCCTCGCGCAGCTGCCCGGCCCAGGCGCCGATCTCCTGCCCGAGGGTCACCGGGGTGGCGTCCTGGAGGTGGGTGCGCCCGACCTTGACGACGTCGCCGAGCTCGGCGGCCTTGGCGACGAGGGCGGCGCAGAGGGCGTCGACCGCCGGGTGCAGCCGCTCGGCGAGCTCGAGCGCGACGGCGACGTGCACCGCGGTCGGGAAGGTGTCGTTGCTCGACTGGCTGCGGTTGACGTGGTCGTTCGGGTGCACCGGGTCCTTGGAGCCGAGCTCGCCGCCGAGCAGCTCGACCGCCCGGTTGGCGACGACCTCGTTGGCGTTCATGTTCGACTGCGTCCCCGAGCCGGTCTGGAAGACGACGAGCGGGAAGTGGTCGTCGAGCTCGCCGCGCGCGACCTCGTCGGCGGCCCGGACCACCGCGTCGGCGACCTCCTGCGGCAGCAGCCCGAGCTCGGCGTTGGCCAGGGCCGCGGCCTTCTTGAGCAGCCCGAGCCCCCGCACGACCGGCCGTCCCCAGACGAAGGTGTCGCGGCCGATGTCGAAGTGCTCGAGGCTGCGCTGGGTCTGCGCCCCCCAGTAGCGGTCGGCCGGCACCTCGACCGGCCCCATCGTGTCGCGCTCGGTGCGGGTGGCCCCGCCGACGGCCTCGGGCTGCGTGCTCATCCCTCCACGGTAGGCGCGTGCCCCGGCGCCGCCGCGCCCGCGTGTCACACCGTGTGACACCCTCCCCGCCCCGTGCACCGATCGTCGAAAGTGTCGAAAGATGCACACCCGACCCCCGACCCAGCGTGCATCAATCGTCGAAAGCGTCAGTTGGTGCACGCCGGCGGACGCAGGCCCGTGCAGAAATCGTCGAAAGCGTCGACTGATGCACGCCCGGCGCCGTGCAGGTGACGGTCCGGACACGGTCCGACGGCAGACTCCCGCGGCGAGCCGCGCTCTGCCACACTCACCTTCTGCCCAGTCGCACCGTCGCGAGCCCGGGTCCGGGTCCGTCGGCGGTGCGCCGCACGGAAGGAGCGAGGATGCCGAGGCTCGATGCGACGACCGGTGCCCCGGCCGCGCCGACGCTCTGGATGGCCCGCCGCGAGTGGCGCGCGGCCCTCGAGCTGGCGTCATCCGCCGTGCACACCCGCGACATCGGCGGCTGGCCGGTCGGCGACGGCCACCCCGTCATCGTCCTGCCCGGCTTCCTCGCCGGCCCCGAGTCCACCGTCTTCCTCCGCTCGCACCTGCGCCGGCTCGGCTACCGGGTCCACGACTGGCGCCAGGGCCGCAACCTCGGCGCGAGCCCCGAGCTCGCCGCCCGGCTCGAGGACCTGCTCCTCGAGGTCTACGACCGCTACGGCCGTCGGGTCAGCCTCGTCGGCTGGAGCGCGGGCGGCATCTACGCCCGCGAGATGGCCCGCGCCCTGCCCGACTACACCCGCTCGGTCGTCACGCTCGGCAGCCCCTTCCGGCACCACCCGGCCGCCACGCGGGCCTGGGCGATGTACCGCGTGATGAACCGCCACCACCTCGACCAGATGTTCACCGACGAGGCCATGGCCCTGCGCGCGGCCCCGCTCGAGGTGCCGACGACCAGCATCTGGTCGCGGACCGACGGCATCGTCGCGTGGGAGTGCTGCGTCGTCGACCCCGGCCCGCTCGCCGAGAACGTCGAGGTCGAGGCCACGCACCTCGGCTACGGCCACCACCTCGACACGCTGCGCGTGCTCGCGGACCGGCTGGCCCAGCAGGAGGGGGACTGGCGGCCGTGGGCGCCGGCCACCGACGAGGCCCCGCCACAGCACCCCGACGACGGCGACCCGCTGCACGACGTGGCGGGCTGACCGCGTGCCGCGCACGCGCTGGGCCTCCCCGCTGGACTCGATCTTCCTCATCGGCGAGACCCCCGAGACCCTCATGCACGTCGGATCGCTCCTCCACTTCACGCTGCCCCCGGACGCCGGGGACGGCTGGCTGCGCGACCTCGTCGCCGACGTGCGCGCCTCCCCCGTCGAGACGCCCTGGACCTTCCGCCTCCAGACCCGTCGGGTGCTGCGGCAGCCCGTCCACCGCTGGGTCGAGGACGACGGCTTCGACGTCGACTACCACGTACGCCACTCGGCCCTGCCGAGCGGCGGCGGCGAGCGCGAGCTCGGGGTGCTCGTCTCGCGGCTGCACTCCAACCAGCTCGACTTCCGCCGCCCGCCGTGGGAGATGACCTTCATCGAGGGGGTCGCGCCCGGGCGGTTCGCGGTCTACACGAAGATCCACCACAGCCTCGTCGACGGCTACACCGGCAACCGCCTGCTCCAGCGCGGCCTGTCCGAGGACCCGGACGACCGCACCCACCCGCACTTCCTCGGCCTGACGCGCCGGCCGCGGGCCGAGGGCGAGGCGCGCGAGCCGGTCGGCGACGTGACCGCCATCCTGCGCAGCATCGGCAACGCCGTCACCTCGATGCCGGAGGTCGCCCGCACCCTCGTCGGCACCCAGCTGCGGCGCGGCGGCCCGAGCACGCGGGCCGTGACGTCCTACCAGGCACCGGTGAGCATCCTCAACGGGCGGACCGGCCGGGCGCGCCGGTTCGCGACGCAGCAGTACGAGCTCGAGCGGCTGCGGGCGGTCGCCCGGGCGCGCAACGCCACGCTCAACGACGTCCTCATGGCGATCTGCGCGGGTGGGCTGCGGCGCTTCCTCGACGACCTCGCGAGCCTGCCCGACCGGCCGCTGGTGGCGTTCGTGCCGGTCAACGTCCGCGCCCCCGAGAGCGAGGGCGGCGGCAACTACGTCGGTGCGACGCTCGTGTCGCTGGCGACCGACATCGAGGACCCCGTCGCCCGGCTCGCCGCGATCACCGCCTCGTCGCGCGCGGCCAAGACCCGGATGCGTGGGATGGGCGGCGACGCGGTCATCGCCTACAGCGCGGCGCTCCTGGCGCCGGCCGGGCTCCAGGTGCTGCGGGCGATGAGCGGCCTGCCGCTGCCCGGCCCGCTGACCCTCAACGTCTGCATCTCGAACGTCCCCGGGCCGACCAAGGCGCTGTACTGGCGCGGGGCGCGGCTCGACGCCACCTACCCGGTGTCGATCCCCGGGCACTCGATGGCGCTCAACATCACCGCGCAGTCGTACGCGGGCACGCTGAACCTCGGGTTCATCGGCGACCGCGACGCCCTGCCGCACCTCCAGCGGCTCGCCGTGCACACCGGCGCCGCGCTCGAGGAGCTCGAGGCCGCGACCGCCTGACCCGGGGGGTCAGCCCTGTGGCGGCTCCCCGCGGCCGACGTTGACCATCCACGAGATGCCGAAGCGGTCGGTCAGGGCGCCGAACTCGTCGCCCCACATCTGCTTCTCGAGCGGCATCGTCACGGTGGCGCCCTCGCTCAGGCCCTCCCAGTAGCGGCGCAGCGCGTCGTCGTCACCGCTGAGCGAGACGTGGACGTTCGAGGCGGCGGTCGTGACGCCGTCCTGCCCGGGCGGCAGGTCCGAGGCCATGAGGACGAACCCGTCGGGCGTCGCGAGGTAGGCGTGCATGACGCCGTCGGACCCCTCGCCCTCCATCCCGTACTGACCGAAGGTCATGACGTCGAGGCTGCCTCCGAGGACCCCCTGGTAGAAGGTCATCGCCTCGCGGGCCGTGCCAGGGAAGTTGAGGTAGGGGTTGAGCTGGCTGGACATGGGGGCCTCCTGCGCCGGTCGTCGCTGACGGTCCGCGACGCTACGCCCGAGCACCGACACTGACCAGCCCCTCCGGGAGGGGGATGTTCGGAGGGGCTGGTCGGTCGGGGCGGTCAGAGCTCGACGGTGCGGCTCTCACCGGGGTCGGGGCGCTCGCCGGTCAGGCGCGCCTTGACCATCTCGACGACGGTCGCGGCCCGGCCGGGGCTGTCCCAGTACTGCGCGGACTCGCCGTCGACGCGGATGACGGCGACCTCCGGGTCCTCCGGCTCCTTCTGGAACCAGGTCTTCGCGAACTCGTTCCACAGCTCGCGGGCCTTCTCGGGGTCGTGGCGGACGCTGGCCCGGCCGGCGACCGACACCCACGCGCCCTCCTTCGTGAAGGCGACGTTGACGTGCGGCTCGGCCTCGATCTCCGCCGCGGCGGCGCTGTCGCGCTGGGCGAGGAACCAGAACGTCCCGTCGTCGTCGACCTCCTGCAGCGTCATCGGGCGGGAGGTCAGCGCTCCGCTCTCGCGGTGCACGGTGGTGAGCATCGCGGTGCGCTGGTCCTCGACGAGCTCCTTGACGTGGGCGGCGCCCTCGTGGTGGGTCATCGGCCGGTCTCCTTCCGGTGGTGGGTCCTCTCCTGCTACCCGCCGGGCTCGGGGGTCACACGGCCCAGCGGGGACGACCTCAGGCGTCGACCTCGGAGCGGTCGTCGGACCACAGCGTGTGGAAGGAGCCCTCGCGGTCGGTGCGCTCGTAGGTGTGCGCCCCGAAGTAGTCGCGCAGGCCCTGGACGAGCGCGGCCGGCAGCCGCTCGGCGCGCAGCGCGTCGACATAGGCGAGCACCGACGAGAAGACCGGGGCGGGCAGGCCGGCGGCCACCGCGGCGGTGACGACCCGGCGCAGCGCGGGCAGGCGCTCGCCGACGGCCGCGGCGAACTGCGGGGTCGCGAGGAGCGAGGGGGCGTCGGCGTGCTCGTCGAGCGCCTCGGTGATGTCCGAGAGCAGCCGCGCCCGGATGATGCAGCCGTCGCGCCAGATGCGCGGCAGGTCGGCGAGCTCGACGTCCCAGCCCTGCTCTTCCGAGCCGTCGCGCACCATGTCCAGGCCCTGCGCGTAGGAGACGACCTTGGCGGCGTAGAGGGCCTGGCGCAGGTCGTCGGTGGTCACGGTGACCGCGACGCCCGGCGCGGCCTCGCCGCCGAGGGCCTCGCGGACGGCCGCCCGGCGGGCGGTGTCGCCGGACACGGCGCGGGCCATCGTCGCCTCGGCGATGCCGGTGACCGGCACCCCGAGGTCGAGGGCGGTCTGCACGGTCCAGCGGCCCGTGCCCTTCTGCTCGGCGGCGTCGCGGACGACGTCGACGAAGGGGCGGCCGGTGTCGGCGTCGGTGTGGGCGAGGACCTCGGCGGTGATCTCGACGAGGTAGGACTCGAGCTCCGTGCCGTTCCACTCGCGGAAGGTGTCGGCGACCGCCGACGCCTCGAGGCCGAGGACGTGGCGCATCAGGTCGTAGGTCTCGGCGATGAGCTGCATGTCCGAGTACTCGATGCCGTTGTGCACCATCTTGACGAAGTGCCCGGCGCCGTCCGGGCCGATGAGGGTGCAGCAGGGCTCGTCGTCGACGTGGGCGGAGATGACCTCGAGGAACGGGCCGATCTCGGCGTAGGTGTCGCCGTCGCAGCCCGGCATGATCGACGGGCCCTCGAGCGCCCCGACCTCGCCGCCGGAGACCCCGACCCCGGCGAAGCGGATGCCCTTCTCCTGCAGCGCCGCGTGCCGGCGGGCGGTGTCGCGCCAGTGCGCGTTGCCGGCGTCGGCGACGACGTCGCCCTCGTCGAGCAGCGGCACGAGCTCGTCGATGACGGCGTCGGTGCCCTCCCCGGCCTTGACCATGACGATGATCCGGCGCGGGCGCTCCAGCGAGTCGACGAGGTCCTCGAGCGAGCGGGCGAGGGTGAAGTCGCCCTCGTCGCCGAACTCCTCGACGAGCGACTCGGCCTTGGCGGTCGTCCGGTTGTGGACGGCGACCCGGAAGCCGTTGCGGGCCAGGTTGCGGGCGAGGTTGCGACCCATCACCGCCAGGCCCGTCACCCCGACCTGGGCGTGCCCCGTGCGGCTGGCGCCGTCCGTCGTCGTCTCGTCCGTGCTCACGGCGTCGCTGCTCATCCGGGCTCTCCCGTCGTCCAGGGGTGGGGTGCCGACCGCGGACGGCCGGGGCGTGCTCTCCGAGCCAACCCCGCGGGGCGCCCCGCTCTTCCCACCCTCGACAGCCGACCGCTCCCCGGTCGCGCCCAGTTCGCTCCCAGCACCTCCCAGCCCGAGTCACCTGCGTATCGGGTCACCCGATACGGGCGCGCTTCACCCCGGAACCGTTCCCGGGTGAGGCGCAGCGGTATCGGGTCACCCGATACGCGTGGGGTCAGTGGGGGTGGGCGGGGGCCGGGTCAGAGGCGGCGGACGACGCGGCGGCTGCGGGCGAGCAGCTCCTCGCGGCGGGCCGGGTCCATGCCGTCCCAGGTGCGGGTGACCATCCGGGAGCGGACGTTGGACTCGAAGACCTCGCGGTGGTGCTCGACGAACCCCCAGTAGAGGGCGTCCCAGTCGTCGCGCCACTCGCCGGGCCCGAAGTCGGTCATCTTGCGCAGGTAGTTGCTGCCCGAGACGTACGGCTTGGTCGTGATGCCGGTGCCGGCGGCGAACTGCGACATCGCGTAGACGTTGGGGACCATGACCCAGTCGTAGGCGTCGACGAAGAAGGCCGTGAACCACTCGTAGACCTCGTCGGGGTCGGTGCGCAGCAGGCACATCGCGTTCCCGAGGACCATGAGCCGCTCGATGTGGTGGGCGTAGCCGCGCTCGATCGCGCCGCGCACGACGTGGTCGACGGGGTCGAGCCCGGTCGTGCCGTCCCACCAGCCGGCGGCGAGGGAGCGGGTGTGCCGCAGGTGGTTCGAGCTGCGCATCCGCCGGCCGTAGAGGTGGTAGGTGGCGCGCATGTACTCGCGCCACCCGATGAGCTGGCGCACGAACCCCTCGAGCGAGGGCAGGTCGACACCCTGCTCGTCGGCGGCCTCGAGCACGGTCGCGAGGACCTCGCGCGGGTCGAGCAACCCGCAGTTGAGCGCCGGGGTGATGGCGGCATGGAAGACGAACGGGTGCTCGGTGGCGACGGCGTCCTCGTACGGGCCGAACTGGGCGAGGCGCTCGGCGACGAACTCGCGCAGCCCCTCCCGTGCCTGCTCGTGGGTGACGGGCCAGTCGAAGGTGTCGGCGCGGCCGGGGGCGTCGGGGAACTCCTCGCCGACCCACGCGATGGCCTCCTCGACCTCGGGCAGCCGCTCGGGCGAGGCGCGCCGCGGGACCTCGTGCCCCTTCGGCAGCTTCTTGCGGTTCTCGGTGTCGAAGGACCATCGGCCGCCGACCGGCTGGTCGTGGCCACCGCCCTCGACGAGGACGTCGAACCGCTGGCGCTGCCACTGGTAGAAGGTCTGCATCCGGGCCCGGTGCGACCCGAACCACTCGGTCAGCTCGGGGCGCGTCGTGAGGAAGTTGGGGGTCTCCTCGACGTCGTCCGGCCCCAGCTCGACCTTCGCCTCGCGGAAGGCGCGGCGCACGTCGCGCAGCAGCCAGTCGTCGACGACGTCGTGCAGGCGCACCTCGTCGGGCGCGGCCTCGACGAGCAGCTCGGCGAGCCGGGTGCGGGTCGTGCGCCGGGCCGAGGTCTCGATGACGTCGACGTCGAACCCCTTCCCCCGCAGCCGGTCCGCGAACAGCCGCATCGAGGCGCGGTGCAGGACGAGCTTCTGCGCGTGGAAGGGCTGCTGCCGGAAGAGCAGGTCGTCCTCGACGAGCACGAAGCGCGTCCCGGCCGGCTCGTCGAGCAGCGACTCGAAGAGCTGGTGGGGGAAGACGACGCGCAGCCGGCGGCGGGCCGCCATCAGGCGTCCGCCCGGTGCCCGAGGACCGCCCCGGCCATCCGGTGGCCGGAGACGAGCGCCCCCTGGATGGACGCGGTGTCGCGGTGGTCGCCGGCGACGAGCACGCCCTCGGCCACCCGGGCCGGCGCCGTGAGGCGCAGCGGCGCCGACTGCGCGGGCAGCGCGTCGTGCACGTCGTCGCGCCGGATGGTGCGCCACGAGGCGGTCGAGCAGCCGAAGACCTCGGCGGCCTGGCGGCGCACGTCGTCCTCGGAGGCGTCGTGACCCGGGCCGAGCAGCGTCGTCACCTCGACGAGGTGGGCGTCCGGCGGCGCGTACGACGGCACCGCGTTGCTCACGACGGCGGCGTTGACCATCGGGCCGCGCCGGCGGCCGTCGACGACGACCTTGTCCGAGCGGGTGGGCGCCTCGTCGGCCGCGAACCACCAGGTGCGCAGGCCGCGGGTGACCGGGGCGGGGACGTCGACGAGCCCGGCGACGGCCTCGGGCCCGACGGCGACGACGACGGAGCGCGCCCGGACCGACGTGCCGTCGGCGCACTCGACGGTGGGCTCGACGCCGGGCCGCACCCCGACGACCGGGCTCGACAGGCGCAGGTCGACCGGCGTGCGGCGGCGCACCGCCCGGTCGGCGAGCCACTCGGGCAGGGCCCGGATGCCGCGCGCGGGCAGCCCGGGCACGCCGAGCGCGAACATCCGCACGAGGAGGCGGACGAAGGCCTCCGAGGTCTCGGCGCGGTCCTCGGCGACCACCCCGGCGAGGAAGGCCTCGAGCACCTCGGTGCGCAGCGGCCCGGACACGCCGGCGGCGTCGAGGCCCTCGTGGAGCGGACGGTCGGCGCCGCGCTTGACGCGGCCGGGTGCGGTGAGGGCGGGCGCGGCCCAGCGACCGAGGGCGAGCATCCCCCGGGGGTCGAGGAGGCCGCTGCGCAGCGTGGCGGCCAGGCGCCTGGGCTCGCGCAGCGGGTGGGCGAGCTCGACGAGCCCGCGCTCGCGCCGCACGAGCAGGCCGGCGCCGAAGGGGCGCAGGGCGAGGTCGTCGACGTCGACCCAGCGGCGCACCGCGGGGTAGGCCGGGTTGAGGACCTGGAAGCCGCGGTCGAGGAGGAACCCGTCGACCTCGTCGGTGCGCTGGCGACCCCCGACGACGCCCTCGCGCTCGAGGACCACGACGGTGCGCCCGGCCTCCGCGAGGCGGTCCGCGCACCGCAGACCGGCCAGTCCGGCCCCGACGACGACGACGTCCGCATCCACTCCCGCACCGTAGTACGCGGCCGTTGCGTGGGTAGTGGCCGACCGTGCCCCCGTCTAGGGTTCGACAGCGAGCACCGGTCCGGAGGCGACGGGTGGTTGAATCGTCCAACCCGCCGGGGGCCCGAGCAGACGACGAGCGACCGACGCGACGAGGGGCGGACCACCTCCCGATGACCATCCACCCGACCACCACCGGAACGCTGGACGTGCTGCGCCGCGACCCCGAGACCGAGCTGCTGCTCGCCGACGTCGACGACCTCCTCGAGCAGGTCCTCGAGGAGCTGGGCTCCATCCTGCGCGAGGTCGGGGGCGACCTCGTCACGAGCACCGCCGGGCCCCTCGCGGTCGACCTCGTCGACGAGCTGGCCCAGCGGCTGCGCCACCCCGGCAAGCGGCTGCGGCCGCTGCTCACCGGGTGGGGATGGGCCGTCGCCGGCGGTCCTTCCGACACCCGCGAGGAGCTCGTCCGGGTGGCCGCCGCCCTCGAGCTGCTCCAGCTCTTCGCCCTCGTCCAGGACGACGTGATGGACCGCAGCGACGAGCGGCGCGGCCGGCCGGCCCTGCACCTCGTCGCCACCGAGCGGCACGTCGCGGAGGAGGGCCTCGGCGACGCCGAGCTCTTCGGCGACAGCGTGGCCGTGCTCGTCGCCGACCTCGCGCTCAGCGAGGCGACGCTGCTGGCCTCCGCCGGGACGCGCCGGGTCGCCCGCGCGTGGCGGGTCATGGCGACCGAGCTCGTCGAGGGCCAGCTGCTCGACGTCACGCACACCGCCGGGCGCGGCCGCGACCTCACGGTGTCGCGGCGCATCGGGCGCCTCAAGAGCGGCCGCTACACGATCACCCGCCCGCTCGAGCTCGGGGCGCTCGTCGCCGGGGCCGACCCCGAGGTCGTCGCGAGCCTCGTCGCCTGGGGCGACCTGGTCGGCGACGCCTTCGCGCTGCGCGACGACCTCCTCGGCGTCTGGGGCGACCCGGGCCTGACCGGCAAGCCCGCCGGCGACGACCTGCGCTGCGGCAAGCCGACCGTCCTGCTCGTCTGGGCCGCCGAGATGCTGCCCGAGCGCCACCGGCACCTCCTCGAGGCCTGCGACAGCGGCACCCTCGACGACGACGGCGTCCTCGCGCTGCGCCGGGCGATGCGCTCGTGCGGCGTCCGCGAGCGGGCCGAGGCCGCCATCGCCGACCTCGTCGAGCGCTCGCACGCCGCGGTCGAGCGGATCGACACCGACGACGAGACCCGGGCCGCCCTGCGCGAGCTGGCCCACGCCATCGGCTGGAGGTCGGCATGAAGGTCCTCGTCGTCGGCGCCGGGCTCTCCGGCCTGGCCGCCGCGTGCCACCTGACCGCCGCCGGCCACGACGTCACCGTGCTCGAGCGCGACGAGGTCGTCGGCGGCCGCGCCGGCCTGCTGCGGATGGGCGACTTCCGGTTCGACCCCGGGCCCGTCGTCATGACGATGCCCGAGCTGCTCCACGCCCCGATCCGGGCGGTCGGCGGCGACCCCGAGCGGCTCGTCCCGATGCGCCGCCTCGACCCGGCCTACCGGGCCGTCTACACCGACGGCTCCGAGCTGCAGGTGCGCGCCGACATGGCCGACCTGCGCGAGGAGGTGCGCCGCCTCTCCGGCGAGCGCGACGCGGCGGGCTTCGACCGCTTCCTCACGTGGCTCGAGGAGCTCTACGACGTCGAGTTCGACACCTTCATCGACCGCAACCTCGACTCCGTCCTCGACCTCGTGCGCAACCCCGTCACCGCGGCGCGGCTGCTCGGGCTCGGCGGGCTGCGCGCGCTCGGGCCGCGGGTCGCGTCGTTCTTCGAGGACGACCGGCTGCACCGGATCTTCGGCTTCCAGTCCCTCTACGCCGGCGTCGCCCCGGCCCAGGCCCGCGCGGTCTTCGCCGTCATCACGTACATGGACAGCGTCCGCGGCGTCTTCCACCCCGAGGGCGGGATGCACGCCGTCCCGGCCGGGATGGCCCGCGCCCTGGAGGACGCCGGCGTGCCGATCCACCTCGGGGTCGAGGTGACCTCGGTGCTGCGGCGCGGCGACGGGGCGGTGGCCGGGGTCGCGACCGCCGACGGCACGCGCCTGGCGGCCGACGCGGTCGTCTGCACCGTCGACCTGCCGGTGGCGTACGCCCGCCTGCTGCCCGAGGTCACGCCGCCGCGCGTCGTCCGGCGCGGCGACTACTCGCCGTCGGCCGTCGTCTGGCACCTCGGGGTCAAGGGACGCCCGGCGCCGGGCATCCACCACCACAACATCCACTTCGGCGACGCCTGGGACAGCGCGTTCGAGGCGCTCATCGACCGCGGCGAGCTGATGCCCGACCCCTCGCGCCTGGTCACGGTGCCCTCGCTCAGCGAGCCCTCGGTGGCGCCGGAGGGGCACTCGACCCTCTACGTCCTCGAGCCGGTGCCGCACACCGGCTCCGGGCTCGACTGGAGCCGCGAGAGCGGCCCGATGAAGGAGCGCCTGCTCGCGTTCCTCGACGCGAACGGCTACCCGACCGACGTCGTCGAGGAGCGGCTGGTCACCCCCGACGACTGGCTCGCGCAGGGGATGCACCTCGGCACGCCGTTCGCGCTGGCCCACACGTTCCTGCAGTCCGGGCCCTTCCGGCCCTCGAACGTCGACCGCCGCGTGCCCGGCCTCGTGTTCGCCGGCTCGGGCACGACGCCCGGCGTCGGCATCCCGATGGTGCTCGTCAGCGGGAAGCTCGCCGCCGAGCGGGTGCAGCAGTACGCGGGGGCCGCCGCTCCCGCCCCCCGGCCCCGTGCGGCAGGCTTGCCCGCATGAGCGGACCCCCCGCGGCCCTCCTCGAGGAGGGCTACGCCCGGTGCGCGGCCGTGACGCGCGAGCACGGCACGACGTACTACTGGGGCGCGCGCCTGCTCCCCCGCGCCGACCGCCGCCACGTCTTCGCGGTCTACACGCTGGCCCGCCTCGCCGACGACATCGTCGACCTCGCCGGCCCGGAGCCCGGGGCGTCGACCGCCGCGGACCTCGACGCCTTCGAGGCGCGCTTCCACGACGCGGTCGCCACCGGCACCTCCGAGGACCCGGTGCTCGCCGCCGTGGCGACCACGGTGCGCGAGCGCCGCATCCCCGACGAGTGCTTCACCCGGTTCTTCGGCGCGATGCGCACCGACCTCACCCGGCGCACCTACGAGACGTGGGAGGACCTGCTCGGCTACATGGACGGCAGCGCGGCGGTCATCGGCGAGATGATGCTGCCCGTCCTGCACCCGACGAGCGAGGCCCGTTCCCCCGCACGGGCGCTGGGCCTGGCCTTCCAGCTGACGAACTTCCTGCGCGACGTCGACGAGGACCTCGACCGCGGGCGCGTCTACGTCCCGCAGGAGGACCTGCGGCACTTCGGCGCCGACCCGTGGGCCCGCACGGTGACGCCCGAGTGGCGCGCGCTCATGGCCTTCGAGATCGAGCGCAACCGGCGCCTGTACCGCGAGGCCGACGCGGGCCTGTCCGTCCTCCCGCCGGCCTCGCTGCGCTGCGTCGCGACCGCCCGCGTGCTGTACGCCCGCATCCTCGAGCGCATCGAGGCCGCCGACCACGACGTCTTCTCGGGCCGCGTCCGCGTGCCGACCGCGGTCAAGGCCGGCCTCGCGGCCCGGATGGTCACCGCCCGCGACCCCCGGCGGCTCGTCGCCCGCGAGCGCTCGACCCGCCGCGCCACCGACCCCGCGTGGGTCGACGACGACGTGGTCCTCGTGGACGACGCCGGCCACCCGCTCGGGACCGCCCGCAAGGCCGAGGTCCACCACGACGCGACGCCGCTGCACCTCGGCTTCTCCTGCTACGTCGTCGACGACGAGGGGCGCCTGCTCGTCACCCACCGCGCCGACGACAAGCCGAGCTTCCCCGGCGTGGAGACGAACTCGGTCTGCGGCCACCCCCGGCCGGGCGAACCCCTCGAGGACGCCGTGCGCCGCCGGGCCCGCGACGAGCTCGGTGTCGAGCTGGCCGAGGTCCGCCTCGTGCTGCCGGCCTTCCGCTACCGCGCCCGGGCCCGCACCCTCGGCGAGAACGAGCTCTGCCCGGTGCTCGTCGCCCGGGCCGCGTCCACGGCGGCGAGCCCCGACCCGGTCGAGGTCGGCCGCGTCGACTGGGTCCCGTGGCAGCGGTTCTCGAGCGAGGTGCTGGCCGGCACCCGGCCCGTCTCGAGCTGGTGCGCCGAGCAGGTGCCACTCCTCGCCGCGCTCGGGCCGCATCCGCTCCAGTGGCCGACCGCCCCCCGCGAGCAGCTGCCCGCCGCGGCCCGCGCGGGCGACACCGTCGGGGCCGGGTGACCGTGGACGACCGCTACCAGTACCTGCTGCTCATGGCCGGGTGCCTGCTCATCACGCTGCCCCTCGAGCTCGTCCTGCGGGCCCGGGTCTACCGCCGACCGCTGCGGCTGCTCGCCGCGCTGCTGCCCGTCGTCGCGCTCTTCGTCGCCTGGGACGTGCACGGCATCCGGCGCGGCCACTGGACCTACAGCGAGCTCTACACGACGGGGATCATCCTCCCGCTCGACGTCCCGCTCGAGGAGCTCGTCTTCTTCGTCGTCATCCCGATCTGCGGGCTGCTGACCTACGAGGCGGTCGGCACCGTCCTGTCGGTCCTGCGCGAGCGGCGGCGGCAGGATGCCTGAGTACACGGCGCTCGCGGTCGTGTCGGTCGTCCTGACCGTCCTCGCCGAGCGGTTCTGGCTGCGCACCGGGGTGTTCCGCACGGCCAAGTACTGGCTGGCCATGGCCATCGTCTTCTTCTTCCAGGTGCTCGTCGACGGCTGGCTGACCAAGCTGTCGGCCCCGATCGTCATCTACGACGAGGCGCAGACGACCGGCGTCCGCATCCCCTGGGACGTCCCCGTCGAGGACTACCTCTTCGGGTTCAGCATGGTGACCCTGACGATTCTGCTGTGGGTCCGGCTCGGCCGGTCCCCCGAGGAGGTGGACCGATGAGCCCGCGCGACTGGGTGCTCGCCGACGCGTTCGACCGTGCCGCACCGACCTACGACGCGATGGTCGCCCTGTCGCCGGGGTACCACGACCAGCTGCGGACGGCGGCCGACGCGCTCGTCGAGCGGCTGCCCCGGCGCACCGGGGTGGCGCCGGTGGTCCTCGACCTCGGCTGCGGGTCCGGTGCCTCGACCCGGGCGCTCCTCGACGCGTGGCGAGACGGCGGCCGCGGGCCGCTGCACGTCACCGGGGTCGACGCCTCGGAGGGGATGGTCGAGCAGGCGCGGCGCAAGGCGTGGCCCGACGAGGTCGAGCTCGTCGTCTCGGACGCCGTGACCCACCTGCGCGGCCTGCCCGACGCCTCGGTCGACGGCGTGCTCGGGGCCTACCTGCTGCGCAACGTCCCGGACCGGCAGGCCCTCGTCGCCGAGGTGGCGCGCGTCCTGCGACCGGGCGGCGGCTTCGTCCTGCACGACTACTCCGTCGCGGGCAGCCGGCGCGCGCAGGCCATCTGGGCTGCGGTGTGCCACGGCATCATCATCCCGCTCGCCGCGGTCAAGCGCTCCGACGTGCCGCTGCACCGCTACCTCTACGAGAGCGTGCGCGACTTCGACTCCGTCGACCGGATGTGCGGCCGCCTGCAGGAGGCCGGGATGACCGACGTGCGCCACCGCTCCTACCCCGGATGGCAGGACGGCCTCGTCCACACCGTCGTGGGCCGGCGCGCGGCGTGACCCCCCGGCGTCCGACGTCCCTGCGCCCGGCGGCCCTGCGCCGCTCGCGCCCCTGGCGCCCCGGCGCCGACCGGCGGGCGGTCTTCCACGCCCCGCCGACCCCGTCGACGAGCGAGCGCCGGGCGCCGGCCGATCAGCACGTGGTCGTCGTCGGCGGAGGCATCGCCGGGCTGACCGCGGCGCTCGGGCTGGCCGAGCGCGGCGTACGCGTCACGCTGCTCGAGCGGGACGACCGGCTCGGTGGGCGCGTCGCGGCGTGGCCGGTGGCCCTGCCCGACGGCTCGGGCTCGAGCATGAGCCGGGGGTTCCACGCCTTCTTCCGGCAGTACTACAACCTGCGGGCGGTGCTGCGCCGCACCGACCCCACGCTCGCGCGGCTGCGGCCGCTGGAGGACTACCCCCTCGTGCGCAAGGACGGCGGCGCCGACTCCTTCGCGGGCATCCCGCGCACGCCGCCGGCCAACCTCGCGGCCTTCGTCGCCCGCTCCCCCAGCTTCGACCTCGCCGGGCTGCGCGGCGTCGACGTCGAGCAGGCGCTCGGCCTGCTCGACCTGCACTTCCCGGGGTCCTTCACCGACCTCGACGGCGTCAGCGCGTCCGAGGTCCTCGACCGGCTCCGGTTCCCCACCGCCGCACGCCACCTCGCGCTCGAGGTCTTCGCGCGCAGCTTCTTCGCCGACCCGCGCGAGTTCTCCGGCGCGGAGCTCCTCGCGATGTTCCACCTCTACTTCGTCGGCTCGTCCGAGGGCCTGCTCTTCGACGTCCCGCGCGACGACTACGACACGACCCTCTGGGGGCCGCTCGGGGCCCACCTGCACGGCCTCGGCGCCCGCGTGCGCGTCGGCCGCGAGGTGACGGGCGTCCTCGAGGGCGCCGACGGGCGACTCGCGGTCCACCACCGCGCGGCCGGCGGCGCGGGCGACGTGGAGGTGCTCGACGCCGACGCCGTCGTCCTCGCGCTCGACCCGGTCGGCCTGCGCGCGGTCACCGCCGCCTCGCCGGGCCTCGGCGACGCCGGATGGCGGGAGCAGGTGGCCGCCGTCCGCTCCGCCCCGCGCTTCGCGGTGTGGCGCCTCTGGCTCGACGGCCTCGTCGACCCCGCCCGCCCGCCGTTCCTCGGCACGAGCGGGTACGGCCCCCTCGACAACGTCTCGGTGCTGGAGCGCTTCGAGGACCACGCGACGACGTGGAGCGGCGCGCACGGCGGGTCCGTCGTCGAGCTGCACGCCTACGCCCTGCCCGCCGACGCCGCCGACGACGCGGTCCGCGAGGCCCTGCGCGCGGCCCTGCACGAGGTCTACCCCGAGACGGCCCGGCTCGGCGTCGTGCACGAGGAGTGGCTCGTCCGCGGCGACTGCGTCCTCGTCGGGCTCGAGCCGTGGGCATCCCGCCCGGGCGTCACCACCCCCGACCCGCGCCTCGTCCTCGCCGGCGACTCCGTGCGCTGCGACCTGCCCGTCGCCCTCATGGAGCGGGCCGCCACGACCGGGTGGCAGGCCGCCGACACCCTGCTCACCGGGTGGGGCCTGCCCGGCCACGGCGTCTGGTCGGTGCCGCTCGGCTCGCGGCTCGGACCGCTGCCCGGGCTGGCCCGCCGCGGCCTGCGCGCCGCGGCCACCCTCACCAGGCGGTGAAGCCGCCGTCGACGAGGAGGTCGGTGCCGGTGACGAACGACGCGCGCCGGCCGAGGAGGAACACGACCGGTTCGGCGACCTCCTCCACCTCCGCGAGCCGGCCCATCGGGGTCTGACCGGCGAACCCCGCGTTGAGCTCGGCGGGGTTGGTCCGCGTCATCGCCGTCAGCGTGTAGCCCGGGCTGACCGAGTTGACCCGGATGCCCCGCGGCGCCCATTCGACCGCGAGCGAGCGCCCGAGGTGGATGACGCCGGCCTTGGCCGCGCCGTAGGCCGCGTGGGTCACCCCGCGGTTGACGACGTGACCCGACATCGAGGCGATGTTGACGATGGACCCGCCACGGTCGGCCATGAGGTCGTGCTCCGCCTGGCAGGCGAACATCACCCCGTCGAGGTCGACCTGGACCACGCGCCGCCACTCATCCGCCGACATGCCGGCGGCCGCGTGGAGGCCGTCGACCCCGGCACAGTTGACCGCGTAGGAGACCGGACCCAGCTCGGCGGCGGTGGCGACGCCCCGGTGCACCGCCGCGCGGTCGCGGACGTCGAGGGCGGCCACCGCGTGCGCGACCCCTGCCGCCCGGCACACCTCCCCGAACGCCGAGGTGTCGGCGTCCGGGTGGTCGACGCAGAGCACGCCCACCCCGCGGGCGGCGAGCGCCTCGACGACGGCGAGCCCGATGCCCCGGGCGCCGCCGGTGACGACCGCGACGTGCCCGGCCTCGAGCTCGGGCCTCACCCGGACCAGCCGCGCCGGCGCAGGGCGTAGCGGCGGGCGGCGTACTCGAGGTCGTCGGCCCACAGCTGGCGCTGCGAGGCACGCATCCCGACCTGCACGGCCCGCGAGAGCGAGCGCGCGACCCGGAAGCCGACGCGGTCGGACGTCGCGACGACGGCCTCGGTCATCACGGTCCGGGCCGGGTGCTCGCCGGGGCCGGTGAGCGGGGTCGCGTGGGTCTCGACGACGCTGCCGGCGCCCTCGCCGTCGGTGATGGTCATGAGGACGGTGTGCGAGTCGGGGCAGGTGAACTCGGCGCGCACCGGGACCGCGAAGGTCCGCCCGAGCCGGTAGGCGACGTCGAGGACGAGCACGTCGTCGGACGAGGCGTCGTCGTCGACGGAGAGGTCGCTGAAGGCGTAGGGGTGCAGCCAGGCGCCGTGCCAGGGGTCGAGGCGGTTGGCGACGATGTCGCGCGGCTCGCAGTCGGCGAGCAGCGACACGACCGACGCCACCGAGGTCGCGGGGTCGGGCCGCTCGCCGAGCACCGGTGCGTCCGTGGGCCGGACGCCGTCCTCGACCGGGCCGACGCGCACCCAGACGAGGACACCGTCGTCGTGGGCGGCGTAGGTGTTCCAGGGCGGTGAGGTGTCGCGGCCGAGCGGCATCCCGTGCCACCGGCAGAGGACGTCACCGTCGACGACGTCGCAGTCGTGCAGCCGCGCGCCGAGGTGGGGGCACGCCCCCGGGCCGGCGAGCAGGCCGCCGCCGGCGTCGCGCCAGAGGACGACCTCGCGGCCCGCGACGGTCCGCACGAGCGAGCGGCCGCGGGGCACCTCGGCCGAGGCGCCGGCGACGAGCCAGCCGCGGGTCGGACGGCGCATCGCCGCCGCGAGGGAGGCGTCGATCCGGGCCGGGCGGGCCTCGCGCCAGGTGCCGCGCAGGTGGTCGGGAGTCGTCTGCGGCAGGTAGCGCACCGGGACGCGCGCGCGGACGGCGTCGGAGACCGAGCGGTCGCCGCGGGCCGGGCGGTCGGTGCGGAACAGGCTCATCCACCTACGCTAACCGGCCTGCGGCCGTGGGGGAACGCTCGGGCGCCGGCCGGACGGGTGCTCGTCCCGTGCCGGCCCGGGACGCCCGTCTGGGACGATGGCGGCATGTCCCTCCTCGACGGCTCGCTGCGGCTCTCGGCCACCGGGCCGCTCGCGCCCGAGCACGCGTGGGCCCGCTACACCGAGCCCCGCCGGTGGTCGGTGTGGGCGCCGCAGATCCGCGAGGTCGACTACCCGCAGGCCGTCGTCGAGCCGGGCACCCACGGGCGCGTCCGCGGCGTCGGCGGGGTCGTCGCCGTCTTCACCGTCGACGAGGTCGACCACGCCACCCGCACGTGGGCGTGGTCGGTGCGCTCGGGCCCGCTGCGGGTCCGGCTGCTCCACGGCGTCGAGCCGGCGCCCGGCGGCGGCAGCACGGCGTGGGCCGAGGTCCACGCGCTCTGGCCGGTCGTCGTCGGGTACGCGCCGGTGGCCCGCTGGGCCCTCGGCCGCCTCGTCACCCCCTGACGACCCGCCCCGCGGACACGAACTGCGCGATCCGGGGCGGTTGGGGCTAGGCTGGTCCCGTTGTTGAGCTTTCCGCATGTGAAGTAGTGGCAGAACCGGCCCCGATGGGACCGAGCAGCTTTCTGAGCAGAGGTACGCACCAGGCATCACCAACGCCGGGCCTCACGGCAGTCGTGGGGTCCTCGCTCAGAGAGAAAGGCCATCCCATGGCTACTGGCACCGTGAAGTGGTTCAACGCCGAGAAGGGCTTCGGCTTCATCGCCCCCGACGACGGCTCCGCGGACGTCTTCGCCCACTACTCCGCCATCAACTCGAACGGCTACCGCTCGCTCGACGAGAACGCCAAGGTCGAGTACGAGACCACGCAGGGCCAGAAGGGCCCGCAGGCGTCGAACATCACCGTCATCGGCTGATCTTCGTCACCCTCGCGCCTCACGGCGCACCCTCGAACGCCGCCCGGCACCGCCGGGCGGCGTTCGTGCGTCCGGGTCCGGACGTCGGGCGTGCACGAACTGACACTTTCGACGATTCGTGCACACCCCCTGCCTGGGGTCGGCGCCCTCGAGCGTGCAGAAACTGACGAAAGCGTCGATTCCCGCACGCCCCGACCCGGGGTCGGGGCCCTCGACCGTGCACGAACTGACGAAAGCGTCGATTCCTGCACACCCCCGACCCGGGGTCGGCGCCTCGAGCGTGCAGAAACTGACGCTTTCGACGATTCCTGCCCACCCCGTCGGGAGGGATCGGGTCAGGCGACCGGCGTGCGCTCGACCTCGAGCAGGATGCCCGCGCGCGGGGTGCGCCGGATGCCGACGAGGCCGGTGACCTTCTCGACGAGGTCGGAGAAGCGCGCCGGCAGACCGTACTTCGCGACGACCGCGGCCCGGACCTGCGCGACCTCCTCCGGCGAACGGACGACGACCCCCTCGCCGCGGTAGGTGGGCGCCCCGTCCTCGACCGCGCCCCGCACCGAGCACGGCCGAAGCTCGACCCGTCGCGTGTGGCCCAGCCGCTTGGTCTTGCCGGTGGAGTCCACCGTGATGACGGCCAGCCGGTCGGTGCCGTCGACGGCGGGCGCGACCCAGACCGGGGTCGACACGGCCCGGCCGTCGCGGCGGAAGGTCGTGAGGGACACGTACTTCGCGGAGGCGAGGGGGTGCTCGGCGGCGCTCATGGGCCCAGCGTAGGACCGGCTCCCGCCCGAGGACCCCGGCCCGATGTGCCGGACCCCCTGCCGCGTCGTCCTGGACGACGTGGCAGGGGGTCCGCCGGTGACCGGTGAGAGGGTGCGCCGGCAGGGCGCCACCGGTCACCGGCGGACGGCCTACCGGGGAGCCACCGCCGTGGAGCGCTCCGAGACCGGTCCGTCACCGACGCTGTTGAAGGCGACGACCTCGAAGCGGTAGGTGCCCGCCGGGAGGGTGAAGGAGCGGGTCCGGACGTTCGCCCCGACGACCGCGATGGTCGGCGACCCGACGGGGGTGACGCCGTCGGTGTCCATCCGCAGCGCCGTCACCCGGTAGCCCGTGATCGCGGACCCGCCGGTGCTCGTCGGCGCCGCCCAGTTCGCGCTCGCGGTGAGCGCGCCGCCCGCCGCCCCCTGGGTGGGGGCGAGGATGCCGGCCTGGCCCGGCACCCCGGCGGGGGTGACGGTGTTCGAGGCCGTGGAGACGGCGCTGGCTCCCACGGCGTTGACCGCCGCCAGCCGGAACGAGTACGTCGTCCCGTTGGTCAGGCCGGTCACCGTCGTGCTCGTCGGCGCCCCGGTGAGGGTGCGGGTCTCGACGACGGTCGTGCCGGTGCGCACCTGCAGCTGGTAGCCCGTGATCGGCAGGCCACCGGTGTCGCTCGGCGGGGTCCAGGACAGCAGCGCCGAGGCGTCACCGCGGGCCCCGACGAGCGCGGTCGGGGCCAGCGGCGGGCCCACGGCGGTCACGGCGTTCGACTCCGTCGCCGGCCCGGCCCCGAAGAGGTTCACGGCCTGGACGGTGAAGGTGTAGGACTGCCCGGCCGTCAGGCCCGTGACCGAGCGGGCGCGGATGCCCGTCCCGATGCCGGTGACCCGGCTGACCTCGGCGCCGCCGGAGCGCACGACGAGCGTGTAGCTCGTGAAGGTCGGGCCGCCATTGGCCGGGGCCGCCGTCCACGAGACCGTCGCGTTGCGGGCGGTGCCGGCGACCGCGGTGACGCTCGCGGGCGCCGCGGGGGTGCGGACGAGCACCCGCTGGTCGCTGAACTGCAGCGCCTCGATGTTCCGCAGCCGGTCGGTGCCGTCACCCCGGGTCGCCCCGCCCACGGCGGGCGGCGTGCTCGTCGTGTCGCGGACGCTGACCGTGCCGTCGGCGTTGGCCGTGATGACGTAGGTCGCGCGGGTGCCGACGAAGGTGGCGACGTCGCAGTTGCGGGGTGCGGTGGTGCCGCAGTCCGCTGCCGGCGTCGTCGGCGTCGTGATGCGGCGGACCGCCACGACGTTGCCCGGGTCGACGAGGCCCTTGAAGACCGCCGTCTGGAGGGTCATGCCGCTGGTGCCCGGGCCGAAGGTACCGGTCTTCGCGACGCCCTCGATGAGGTCGGTCGTGCCGATCTCGGTGGCCGGGTCGGCGGGGTTCGTGCGGACGCTCAGCGCGACCCGCAGCTCCTTGTCGCCGTCGATGACGTCGTCGCCGGCGCGGCCGGTGAAGGTGTCGTTGCCGGCGCCGCCGAGGAGGACGTCGCCCTCACCCCAGACCGCTCCGGTCAGCGGGCAGGTGCCGCTCGCGGACAGGGAGGCGGTCTCCTCGGCCGTCCCGGTCCAGGTCGACACCGGCGGGAGGACGTCGGCGAGGCCGTCGATGCGGGCCAGCCCCTCCTGGTCGATCGCGTCGCAGCCGGTGAAGCCGCCACCGCCGACGAGCCTCGGGAAGGCGAGGACGTTCGTCGTGCCCTTGATCGTGTCGTTCAGCGGACCACCGGACACGGCCTCCGTCTCCTGCCAGCGGTCGCGGTTGGTGATCACCTGGATCGGCAGGCCGCCGAGGTTGTTGTTGATCATCAGGTCGTCGTCGGCCTTGACGGTGTCGTACTGGTGGATGGCCCAGTCGAACCCGCCGGCGCCCGCGTTGCGGTCGACCGCGGCGTTCTGGCTCATGATGTCGTCGCCGCCCTCGGCGTCGTAGTCGTTCTCGCCGACCTGGCCGACGAAGACGTCGTTGCCGGGAGCCGTCTCGGCCGGGTCGTCGAAGAACGGTGCGCCGTGGTCGCCCTGGAGCAGGTCCTGGCCGGTGCCGCCCTGGATCCAGTCGTCGCCACCGCCACCGAAGACGGCGTCCGCGCCCTGGCCGGCGATGACCAGGTCGTTGCCGGGACCGGCGAAGACCTCGTTGTCGTTGGCGCCGCCGTTGAGCAGGTCGTCGCCGTCGTTGCCGTGGACGATGTCGTCGCCGGGGCCGGCGTCGATGGCGTCGTTGCCGGGCCCACCCTTGGGCACGTCCGCGCCGTCGAGGTCGGTGATGACGTCGTTGCCGGGGCCGCCGAGGGCGATGTCGTCGCCCCCGCCGCCCTCGATGACGTCGGCGCCCGGGCCACCCCAGAAGGTGTCGTTGTCGACGCCGCCGGCGACGCGGTCGGCCCCCGACGTCCCGTCGTACACGGCCTGGCCGTTGATGCCGGGCGGGTCGACGCTGTTGACCGAGCGGTACTGGATGGTGCCGTCCGGCCGCCGCAGGAGCAGCTTGGTCTCGTTGCACTCCGAGGTCGGGTCGTCGGCCACGGTGGCCCCGCTCGCCGCGTAGCCCGCGGGCGTCCCGGCGAGGTTGCCCAGCTCGAACTTGCAGTCCGCCCGGGCGAAGGCGTCGGCCTTGAGCGTCCGGGTGCCCTCGGTGTTGCGCATGATGATCTCGGAGAACGAGTTCCCCTCGAGCTGCGTGCGCAGGTTCATCCCGGGGGTACGGGCCAGGTAGTAGAGCCGGTCGTGGTCCTGGAGGTCCTCCATCTGGTTCTGGAAGACGTAGTTGAACGTGCTGCCGAGCATCCCGCCGTTGAGGTTGGTCACCTCGGCGAGGCCGCCGATCCACAGGTCGACGTCGTCGACGCCGGTGGTCGTCACGCCGTCGGCCGTGCTCGCCCAGTCGCCGGTGCCGAACATGAAGTCGGCGGCGTCGGACGGCGCGACGTCGGTCGCGGTCGGGTCGACGATCGCCCGGGCGGCGTCGCGCCGCTCGGCCGTCGTCGTGGCGGCGAGGATGGACGGGTGTCGCCCGTAGGCCGCGACGAAGTTGACGAGCGACTCGGGGTGCTTGAGGTGCTGGCCGAGGTCGCTCCAGCTCTCGTAGGGCGTCAGCGCCGCGTCGTGCGTCCGCTCGAAGATCTGCCGGCGCACCCCGTTGAGCGGGGGCACCCCGGCCTCCCGCGCCCGGGTGAGGTTGAGGGTCGCCAGGTCGAGCGGCAGCCCGAGCAGGTTGTTGCGCAGCGTCTCGGTGACGAACTCGTCGATCTCGTTGCCCGTCTGGTCCGAGGAGCCCATGAACACCGCCCCGGCGCCCTGGGCCGCGGTCAGCGGGCCCGCCGCACCGCCGTCGTAGAGCGTCGGCGGCGAGAGGAAGGCGTCGAGCAGCGGCAGCGAGGCGTCCGTCTGCGAGCCGTCCGCGGCCACGACGTGCCGGGAGACGGTCTCGTCGAGCATCGAGTGACCGAAGCGGTACACCGCGTGGGCGAACTCGGCGCTGATCGCCGGGTTCACGTCGGGCGAGTACACGTGGAAGGGCCGGATGGCCGGCTGCACCTTGCGCCCGAACTCCTCGAAGACGAGGTGCTGGTACTCCATCTCGGTGACGAACCGGGCCGCCTGGAAGAGGCGCTGGCCGTAGCTCCACGACCCGGTGCCGTCGGCGCCGGCGACGCCGACCGACTGCCACTGCGCGAGCGCGGCGCGGCCGGCGCTGGTGGTGTCGCCCTCGAGCGTGGCGCGGATGTCGTCGACGAGCCGGTTGTGCTCGGAGTGGAAGACCTGGTGGACGGAGGTGAGCGCGATGTTCTCGTTGCAGCGGCCGTCACCGCACGCGGCGTGCGACGCGAGGAGCTCGTCGTCGTAGGTGCCGGGCGCGGTCGGACCGGCCGTCACGACGTCGTCGGCGTCCGGGGTCGGCCACGTGTCGGGGGCGCCGTCGTGGTCGGTGTCGACCTGCGAGGGGTCCGCGGCGTGCGCGATGTCCGTGAGGAACGGGGTGTCGAAGTGGGCGGCGTCGGCGGGCACGGGCACCGGGTGCTCGGTGTCGCCCTCGACGAGGCCGCTCGCGGTGACGTACTGCGGGAGGCCGCGCGCCGGGCCGGGCAGGAAGTTGCCGTAGGGGTCGGTCGCGAGCATCGGCACGTCGAGCGCGTCGCGGTCGGACAGCTCCAGCCCGAGCAGCTCGCGGGCCTGCTTGCGGACCGCGGCCCACGTCGACTCGCCGCCGGTCATGTCCGGCGACCCGGCGTACGTGGCGCCGGCGGGCAGGCCGTCGAGGAGGTGCCCGGTGGCGACCGCCGCGGGGCTGCTCGACCCGACCGGGCCGGTGGCCGCGCGGTACTCGCGCAGGAAGACCTGGTGGGAGGCGTGCGAGGTGTAGGTCTGGCTCTGGTCGATCCAGGGGGTGTCGGTGTTCGCGGCCTCCTGGACGTCGTCGGAGGTGCCGAGCACCCCGTCCTCGCCCTTCTGGTTGCGGGCCCGCGTCAGCACCATGAAGCGCCGCGACGGCGGGACCTCGTCGCCGGTGGCCGCGCGGCCGTCCGGCCCGAGGGTCACGAGCGGGTCGTCGGCCTTGAGCGGCACGAACACGGAGGCGCCGCCCTTGACCGTCTGGTCGATGCCGTGGTCGAAGAACTGCCCGAAGAAGGTGAACAGGCTGTTGTACGGCGGGGAGAGCCCGACGTCGGTCGTGATGTTCGGGATGAACAGCGTCTGGTGGCTCGGCGTGCAGCCGGGCGGGTCCGCGACGACCGGCGGGTCCGTCGAGGGGTCGGGGTCCGTCGTGCAGGGCACCGCGGTGGCCGACGTGCTCTGCGAGCGCACCGGGTGGCCCGCGGCGGCGACGGCGGCCGGGTTGGTGACGGTCTGGTCGGCGACGAGGTTGCTGACGACCCGCGGCTGGGCGTCGACGACGTTGCCGGTCTTCTGCGCGTAGCTCGTGTCGCCGGGGGCGCCGACGGGCAGGCTCGGGGTGATCGGGTCGGCGTCCCGGAAGACGGGCGTGGTCAGGCGCGGGAAGAGCTCGTCCGCCGCCGCGACCCGGAAGGTGCCCGCGTCCTTGAGGTTGTTGCACGAGCCGTCGACCGTGCGCAGGCCGTACGCCGTGAGGATGTCCGGCACCTGCTCGGCGTCGGGGATGCCGTCCCCGGGCTGGTTGACCAGCGTGCCGCAGGGGTCCGCGGCGGTGAACGTCGTGCTGTGCCGCTCGGCGATCCGGATCTGCTTGAGGATGAACGCGAGGTCACCCCGGGTCACGGTGAACCCCGCGCCGACCGTCGCGGTCGGCGCCGGTGCGGCGAGCGCCGGGACGGCGCCACCCCCCACCGTGACCGCCACGACGGCGACGACCAGGCCGCGCCATCCGTGCCGTCCGCGGCGGGACCGGCCCGCCGCACGTGCCGCGGGCCCACGGAGCCCCTGTCGACTGCTGTGCTCGACCATGACGGTCCACCTTCCCGGCGCCCCTGCGCGCCGACTCGCGCAGGGTCCCGCCACGACCTTGGGGTTGCCTTGGGGTCCGGCCCCCGGTCGGCCGGTAGCGTCGGCGGGGTGGGCTCCGTCATCGACCTCAACGCCGACCTCGGCGAGTCCTTCGGGGCGTGGACCCTCGGCGACGACGCCGCGATGCTGCGGGTCGTGACCAGCGCGAACGTCGCCTGCGGCTTCCACGCCGGGGACCCGACGACCATCCGCCGCACCGTCGCGCAGGCGGCCGCGGCGGGCGTGGCCGTCGGGGCGCAGGTCGGCTACCGCGACCTCGCGGGCTTCGGGCGGCGGCGCATCGACGTCGCGCCGGAGGACCTCACGGCGGACGTGCTCTACCAGCTCGGCGCCTTGGAGGCGATGTGCCGCGTGGCCGGCACCGCGGTCCGGTACGTCAAGGCGCACGGCGCGCTCTACACGACGGCCGCGGTCGACGAGGGGCAGGCGCGGGCGGTCGTCGAGGCCGTCCTCGCCTGGGACCGCACGCTGCCTCTGCTCGGCCTGCCCGGCTCGGTGCTGCTCGCGGTCGCGGCAGAGGCCGGGCTGGCCACCCTCGGCGAGGCGTTCGCCGACCGCGGCTACGACGCCACCGGCCACCTCGTGCCCCGCCGCGACCCCGGCGCGCTCGTCACCGACCCGGCGCAGGTCGCCGAGCGGGTCGTGCGGATGGTGCGCGACGGCGTCGTCGAGGCCGTCGACGGCACGCTCGTCCGGGTCGCCCCGGACTCGGTCTGCGTCCACGGCGACACCCCCGGCGCGGTCTCGGTGGCCGTGGCGGTCCGCGACGCGCTGGCGGCGGCCGGCATCGGCCTGCTGGCGGTCGTCGAGCCGTGAGCGGGGTGCCCGTGCAGGTCCTGCCCGCCGGGGAGCACGCCGTCCTCGTCGAGGTGCCCGGCCTCACCGAGGTGCTCGCGCTGGCCGCCGCCGTCCGGGCCGCCGTCGCGTCCGGCGAGGGGCCGTGGGGGTCGGTGGCCGACGTCGTGCCGGCCGCCCGGACCCTGCTGCTCGTCGGCGACGACGTCGTCCCCGCCCGCCTGGCCGAGGCCGTGCGCGCCCTCGCGCCGCGGGTCGGCACCGACGGGCCCGTTCCGCCCGAGGGACCGGTGGTCGAGGTGCCGGTGCGCTACGACGGCCCCGACCTCGACGAGGTCGCCCGGCTGGTCGGGATGGACCCCGCGGCCGTCGTGGCCGCGCACACCGGCACGCCGTGGCGGGTCGCGTTCGGCGGGTTCGCGCCGGGGTTCGCCTACCTCGTCGGCGGCGACCCGCGGCTGCGCGTGCCCCGGCGCGACACCCCCCGCGCGTCGGTGCCGGCAGGGTCGGTCGGTCTCGCCGGGGAGTTCTCCGGCATCTACCCGCGCGCCTCGCCGGGCGGCTGGCGGCTGGTCGGGCGGACCGACGTCGGGCTCTGGCGCCCCGACCACGACCCGCCCGCCCTGCTGCGGCCCGGCGGGGTCGTCCGGTTCGTCGCGGTGGACGGATGAGCAGCGCGCTCGAGGTCCTGCGCACCGGCCCCCAGGTGCTGCTCGAGGACGCCGGGCGGCCGGGGCTCGCCGCGGTCGGGGTCGGCCGGTCCGGGGCCGCCGACCGCGCCGCCCACCGCCTCGCGTGCCGGCTCCTCGGGCACGCCGACGCCCCGGCCGCGCTCGAGGTCCTGCTCGGCGGCCTCGTCGTGCGCGCCCGCGGGCGGATGCTCGTCGCCGTCACCGGCGCGGTGGGCCCGCTGGCGCTCGACGGCCGGCCGGTGCCGCCCGCGGCCGTGCTCGAGCTCGTCGACGGCGCCGAGCTCGCCCTCGGCGCACCGGCGTCGGGCCTGCGGTCCTACCTCGCCGTGCGCGGCGGCCTCGACGTCCCGGCCGTCCTCGGCTCGCGCTCGACCGACGTCCTCGCCGGGCTCGGGCCGCCGCCGGTCCGGGTCGGTGACGTCCTGCCGGTCGGGGCGGCGCCGGCGACCTTCCCGCACGTCGACCACGCCGCCCGGTGGGCACCACCGACGGGCGACGTCGTCCTCGACGTGCTGCCCGGGCCGCGCTCGTCCTGGGTCGGCGGGCTCGACGCCGTGGTCCGCGGCGGCTGGGTCGTCGGCCCCGACAGCGACCGGGTCGGGGTGCGCCTGCGGCCGGTCGGCCCTCCGCTGCTGCGCCTCCCGGAGCACGCGGGCGTCGAGCTCGCGAGCGAGGGGATGGTCCGCGGCGCCGTCCAGCTTCCGCCCGGCGGCGAGGCCGTCGTGTTCCTCGCCGACCACCCGGTGACCGGGGGCTACCCCGTGGTCGCCGTGCTCACCGACGCCGCCGCCGACCGCGCGGCCCAGCTGCGCCCCGGTGAGTCCGTGCGCCTGCGCCCCGCCACGCCCCGCCGGGGCCCCTGAGCCGCCGACCCCGGCACGCCCCCACCCGTCGAGCGAACAGGACACGCCGTGCCCGCCGGTCCGCCAGCGGCGCGTCCTGTTCACTCGACGGGGTGCGCCCGGCCGAGGTGCGCGAGGAGGAGCGAGGCGGGGTCGGTGCCGGAGGGCACGAGCGGGGGCGCGAACCGGGGGTGCCGGACGCCGGCCGGGACCCGCCGCAGCGCGACCGGCAGCAGCGCGGCGGCGAGCAGCGACGGGAACGGCGCCGTCGACCCCAGGGCCCTCGCGACGTCCCACCCGTGCACCGCCACCTCCAGCGACGAGACCTCGAGCGCGACGTCCGGCTCGAGGCGCCGGTCGCCCACGAGCACCGGCCCGGGCCCGCCGTCCCGCACCCAGCCCTCGAGCAGCACGCACCCGAGCACCCGCAGGTGCTCGGCCAGCACGGTCGGCCGGCGCGAGGTCGGTGGCGGGCCGACCGGTGCCATCCGACCGAGCGAGAGCTCGGTGACGACCTCGAGGGAGTCGACCATGTGCACGAGCAGGTCGGCGAGCGTCCACGCGGCGCACGGGGTCGGCCGGTCGGCGGCGTCGTCGGTCACCCCCGCGAGGGCGCCACGGGTCCACGCCAGGGACCGGTCCAGCAGCTCGACGTCGACCCCCGGACGGCAGTCCGCGGGGTGCACGCTCACTCCCCCGGTCGGGCGGGGACGTCGTCCGGTCCGAGCCGGTCCGGGAGGCCGGCCAGGGCGAAGTACGCAGTGTCGAAGAAGACGACGGCGTGCTTGACGAGCGCCCCCTCGAGCTCGAGCACCTGCAGCTGGAAGGGCCGGAAGACGTCGTCGTCCGGGCCCGTCTCGCGCAGGTAGAGACCGAAGGCCGGCTGGCCGTTGCACGTCGTCGCGAGCATCGGCATGTCGTACCGGCCGCCGGGGCACTGGGTGTCGACGAGCTCGGCGATGGTGCGCGGCCCCTGGTACCAGCCGGCGAAGGGCGGCATCTCCCAGACGGCGTCCTGCGTGAACAGGCGGGCGATGGCGTCGGGGTCCTTGCGCCAGAACGCATCGACGTAGCGGTCGAGGAGCTCGCGCTGCTCGTCGTCGAGCTCGGCGCGCGGGGCGTCGGGCGAGGGCGCGACGTCGCCGAGGGTCGCCCGGGCCCGCTGGAGGGCGCTGTTGACCGACGCGACCGACGAGCCGGTGGCCTCGGCGACCTCGGCGGCGCTCCAGCGCAGGACGTCGCGCAGGACGAGGACCGCCCGCTGACGCGCCGGCAGGTGCTGCAGCGCCGCGACGAACGCGAGCCGGACGGTGTCGCGCTCCGCGACGACGTCGGCGGGGTCGGCGGTCCCGAGCAGCGCGGCGTCCGGCATCGGGCCGAGCCACGGCACCTCGGTGCGCTCGTCGAGCGGGTCGGCGCCCTCCGACGAGGCCGTGCCGAGGCCGGACGGCAGCGGCCGGCGGTCCTTGCCCTCGAGCGCGGTGAGGCAGACGTTGGTCGCGATGCGGTGCAGCCAGGTGCGCAGCGACGAGCGGCCCTCGAAGGAGTCGTACGCCCGCCACGCCCGCAGGTAGACCTCCTGGACGAGGTCCTCGGCGTCGCTCGGCGACCCCGTCATCCGGTAGCAGTGCGCGAGCAGCTCGCGGCGGTAGCGGCCGACGGCGGCGTCGAAGTCGGTGTCGGTGCGGGTGCCCCCGTCGACGGCGGCCTGCGTCGGTGAGCCCGTGGGCGTCATCGCGGTCCTCCTCCCGGCGCCCCCGTGGCGCCTCGTCCCCCGTACCGACCGAGGCCGGCCCCGGAACTCATCGGCACGGCGACGATGAGTTCGGGCGGGTGTCCCGGTCGATCCCACCATGACGACCACCGACTCCACCACCCCCCTCCCGGTCCCCGCGGCGGCGGCCCCGGACGCCCCGGCGCGCACCTACCCGGTGCTGCGCTGGCTCGTCGCGGCGACCTTCACCGTCATCCTCAACGAGACCGTGATGGTCAACGCGATCCCCCGCCTCATGGCGCAGTTCGACGTGGGCGCCCGGGCGGCGCAGTGGCTCTCGACGGCGTTCATGCTGACGATGGCCGTCGTCATCCCCGTGACGGGATGGTTCCTCCAGCGGGTGACCACCCGGCTGGCGTTCACCGTCGCGATGTCGGTCTTCGGCGCCGGCACGCTCGTCTGCGCCCTCGCGCCGACCTTCCCCGTCCTCGTCGGCGGCCGCGTCGTTCAGGCGGCCGGCACCGCGGTGATGATGCCGCTGCTCATGACGACGCTCATGACCGTCGTCGACGAGCGCGACCGCGGCCGGGTCATGGGCAACGTCACGCTCGCCATCTCGGTGGCGCCGGCCCTCGGTCCGGCCCTCTCGGGGGTCGTCCTCGCCGCGGCCGGGTGGCGCTGGCTGTTCGGCCTCGTCCTGCCGGTGGCCGTGCTCGTCACGGTCCTCGGGCTGCGCCACCTCGCCGACGTCGGCGAGACCCGCGTGACACGCGTCGACTGGGCGAGCGTCCTGCTGTCGGCGCTCGGCTTCGGCGCGCTCGTCTACGGCCTGAGCCGCGTCGGCGAGGAGCACCCGGGCGCGGTGCCGGCGTGGGGCTGGGCGCTCGGCGGGCTGCTCGTCGTGGCCGGGTTTGTCGTCCGCCAGCGGTCCCTCACCCGCCGTTCCGAGCCGCTGCTCGACCTGCGCGCCCTCACCCACCGGACGTACACGGTGTCGCTGGCGATGCAGTCGCTCGCCTTCCTCACGATGCTCGGCGCGATGATCGTGCTGCCCCTCTACCTCCAGGACCTGCGCGGCCTCTCGCCGCTGCAGACCGGCCTGCTCGTCGCGCCCGGCGGCATCGCGATGGGCCTGCTCGGCCCGGTCGTCGGCCGGGTGCTCGACCGGGTCGGCGCGCGGCCGCTCGTCGTCCCTGGCGCCCTCGCGGTGCTCGCGTCCCTGGCGGCGCTCTCCCGGCTGTCGGAGACCACCCCGTTCGCCGTGCTCCTCGGGGTGCAGGTGCTGCTCATGGTCGGTCTCGCCGCCCTGTTCACGCCGGCGTTCACCCTCGGCCTCGGCGCCCTGCCGCCGCACCTCTACCCGCACGGGTCCTCGCTGCTCGGGACCGCGCAGCAGGTGTCGGCCGCGGTCGGCACGGCCCTGACGGTCACCGTGCTCTCGTGGCGCTCCGCGCAGCTGGCGGCCGGCGGGGCGAGCGAGGCCGCGGCGTACGTCGGCGGGGTCCGGGCGGCCTTCACCGTGGCGGCCGTCCTGGCGGTCGGGGTCGTCGGGCTCGCGCTGCTCCTGCCGAACCGCCTGCCGTCGCCCGCGCCCGTGCCGGTGGACCCGCGCCCGCAGCCGGACGGCGCCGCTGCTCCCGCCGTCCCCTGACCCGCGCCACGCGGATGCTCCCGCGGCACCCGGGAGGTTCCGGGTGCCGCGGGAGCATCGGCGAGCGGGGCCACGAGCGGGCCGGCTGGTCAGGACGCGGCGGCCGCGGGCTCGCGCTCGTCGGACGGCTCCTCGACGCTGCGGGAGTCGGTGAGGGTCGAGGCCCCCCAGGTCGCGACGACCCCGACGAGGACGGCGAGGACGAGGTAGGTCACCCGCTCGCCCCGGAAGAACGACGCGACGAGGTCGGCGCCCCACGTGCCGGCCGGCAGCACCCGCGTCACGAGGACGGCGACGAGCGTGCCGACCACCGCCGTGCCGATGCTCGACCCGACCTCCTGCGCCGTGTCGTTGAGCGCGGTGCCGATCGAGGTGCGGTTGGCCGGCATCGCGTCGACGAGGGCCACGGCGCAGGTGGTCATCACCGTGCGCAGCCCGAGCGTGAGCACGACCATGGCGGCCGCGACGGCGGGGTAGCCGTGCGAGACGCCCCAGGCCATGCCGACGAGCGAGGTGGTGAGCAGCCCCGCGCCGACGAGGCAGGCGACCCGGTGGCCGAAGCGCCGGACGAGCCACTCCGACAGGGGGGTCGCGAGGAGCATCGTGGCGATCATCGGCAGGTTGGCCAGCCCCGCCCGCACGGGGCTCCAGCCGTACGCGTACTGGAAGTGCAGGATCAGCCCGAACATCACGCCGGCCATCGCGATCGACGTGCCGACTTGGGCGAGCGCGGCGCCCCGGACGGTGCCGGTGCGGAAGAGCGCGAGGTCGAGCATCGGGGAGGACGTGCGCCGCTCGTGCCGGACGAAGGCCAGCGCCGCGAGGGCGGAGCCCGCGAGCGCGGCCAGGGTCGGGGCCGAGAGCCAGCCGTGCTCGACCCCGCTGGTCAGCGACCAGCAGCCGAGGCCGATGGCGACGACGCTGAGGACGGTCCCGCCGAGGTCGAGGCGGTCGTCGGTCAGGTCCTCGCGGCGGTCGGCCGGCACCCCGAGCCGGACGCCGACCCAGGCGAGCAGGGCGATCGGGGCGTTGACGAGCAGAAGCCACTCCCACCGGACGTGGGCCAGGGCGCTCCCGCCGAGGAGCGGGCCGAGGACGAAGCCGGACATGCCGACGACGATCATCACCGTCATCGCGCGCATCCGCAGGGCCTGGTCCTCGAAGAGCCGGAAGATGAGCGAGTTCGTGATCGGGGCCATCGCGGCGGCGGCGATGCCGAGCGCGGCCCGCAGGAGGACGAGCTCGCCGGTGGTCGAGACGGCGGCCACGGCGAGGCTGACGACGCCGAAGACGGCCAGGCCGACGAGCAGGACGCGGCGACGCCCGAGGCGGTCGGCCATCGACCCGGCGGTGAGCAGGAGGCCCCCGAAGGTCAGCGAGTAGGCGCCGCTGACCCACTGCAGGGCAGTCGTGCCGCTACCGAGGTCGCGGCCGATGGTCGGCAGCGCGACGGTCAGGAGCGTGTTGTCGACCATCTCGACGAAGAAGGCGAGGCAGAGGGCGGCCAGCGGGACCCACGCGGCGCGAAGGGACGGGTACGTGCGGGGCGGGGCGGTGACGGCGGTGGCGGTCATGGCTCCTCCTTCCCGGAATTCGAACGTCGTTCGGTTGTCGAACGCTGTTCGGCACCATAGAACGATGTTCGGTTCGGGGCAACCCCCGCCCTCCCCGCTGTGGTCTCATGGGTCCATGCCCCCGCCCCGCCAGCGCCCGCCCCGCCCGGTCCGCGCGCCGCGCCCGGGGGCCGCCCACCTCGAGCGGGACCGGTCCGCCCGGGGACCCCGGGAGGGACGGCGCCGGGCGTCGCACTCGCTGGACTCGGTGCTCACCGAGGCCGTGGCCCTCCTCGACGAGCACGGCGAGGCCGGGCTGAACTTCCGGGCACTGGCCGCCCGCCTCGGGGGTGGCGTCGGCAGCGTCTACTGGTACGTCTCCAGCAAGGACGAGCTGCTCGACCGGGCCGCCGACCACGTGCTCGCCGACGTGCTGACCCGGGTGACCGGCGTGGGGACGACCGGCGACACCGACCCGGTCGACGACGTCCGGACGATCGCCGTGACCCTGTTCGACGCGATCGTCGAGCGGCCCTGGCTCGGGTCGTACTTCCTACGCGACACCCGGGTCCAGCCCAACGCGATCCGCCTCTACGAGAAGATCGGCCAGCAGGTGCTGCGCCTCGGGCTCGACGACCGCCGGTCCTTCCACGCCGTCTCCGCCGTCATCGGGTTCGTCATCGGCGTGGCGGCGGACATGGGGCAGCAGACGCCCCCGGCCGAGGTCGCGTCGGGCGAGATGGACCGGGCGGAGTTCCTCGCCGCGGCGGTCGACGGCTGGCGGGCCCTGGACCCGGACCAGTTCCCGTACCTGCACCGGATCGCCGACGAGTTCGCCGTCCACGACGACGCCGACCAGTTCCGCGCCGGCCTCGACCTCCTGCTCGCGGGGCTGCGCCTCCAGGCCGGTCGCTGACGCGGCGTCGGGTCCCCTCGCCCGGATGCTCCCGCGCCGCCCGGGACGTGCCGGGTGGCGCGGGAGCATCCCGGTGGGGACGCGACCGGGAGGCTCCTCAGCTGAGGTGGTGCGGCTCGACGTCGCTGCGGTTGCCCTGGTCGCTGCCCGACCTCACGCGGCTCTCGGGGTCGCAGTCGATGCGGCCGCACGAGCCGAGCGGCTCGAAGCGCACGACGACACCCTTGGACACCGGGCAGTTGCTGGCGTCGGCGACGTGGTCGAGCGGCACGAGGACGTTGCACTCGGGGTAGTACGCGGCCGCGCAGCCGCGCGCCGTCGGGTACGACACGACCCGGAACCCGTGCGCCACGCGCTCCGAGCCGTCGACCCACTCCGAGACGACGTCGTAGAGCTCGTTCTCGCGCAGGCCGAGCGCGGTGATGTCGTCGGGGTGGACCATGACGACGTTGCGCCCGCCGGCGAGCCCGCGGTATCGGTCGTCGTGGCCGTAGATCGTCGTGTTGAACTGGTCGTGGCTGCGCAGGGTCTGCAGGACGAGGTGGCCCTCGGGCGCCTCGAGCAGCTCGATCGGGACCGACGAGATCTCCGCCTTCCCCGACGCGGTCTCGAACACGCGCGAGTCGCGCGGCGGGTGCGGGAGGGTGAAGCCGCCCGGCCGCTGGACCTTCTCGTCGTACGCGTCGCAGCCCGGCACGACGTGGCCGATGTGGTGGCGGATGCGCGTGTAGTCCTCGGCCATGACGGCCCAGTCGATGCTCGAGCCCTCCGGCCCGTCACCGAGCACGGCCTCGGCCATCCGGCAGACGATCCACGGCTCGCCGCGCAGCATCGGGCCGGCGGGCTGGTTGCGCCCGACCGACAGGTGCACCTGCGACATCGAGTCCTCGACGGTCAGGCCCTGCCACCCCTCGGCCGTGATGTCCTTCTCGGTCCGCCCGAGGCACGGGAGGATGAGCATCCGCCGCCCGGGGAGGACGTGGGTGCGGTTGAGCTTCGTCGACACCTGCACGCCGAGGCTGACCGAGCGGATGACCTCGTGCACGAGCTCGGAGTCGGGCGTCGCCGCGGCGAGGTTGCCGCCGAGGCCGATGAGCACCTTGACCCGGTTCTCCTGCAGCGCACGGATGCTGTTGACGACGTCGTGGCCGCGCTCCTTCGGCGGGGTGAACCCGAACTCGAGGCGCAGCTGCTCGGCGAAGTGCGCGGGCAGCTTCTCCCAGATGCCCATCGTCCGGTCGCCCTGCACGTTGGAGTGGCCGCGCACCGGGCACAGGCCTGCACCGGGCTTGCCGATGTTGCCCTGCAGCAGAGCGACGTTGGTGATCTCCTTGATGGTCGACACCGCGTGCTTCTGCTGCGTCACCCCCATCGCCCAGCAGAAGACGGTCTTCGACGAGCCGGCGAGCAGGTCGGCCACGCGCTCGATCTGGCTGCGCTCCAACCCGGTCGCGCGCAGCACGAGGTCCCAGTCGAGGTCCTGCACGTGCCGCTTGTAGGTCTCGAAGCCGGTCGTGTACCGGTCGACGAAGTCCTGGTCGACGGCGCCGCGCTCGACGAGCAGCGCCCCGAGGGCCTGGAAGAGCGCGAGGTCTCCGCCGAGGCGGATCGGCAGGAACTCGTCCGCGAGGTCGGTGCCGACGCCGGTCAGCCCCTTGAGGGTCTGCGGGTTGTCGAACTTCATGAGCCCGGTCTCGGGGAGCGGGTTGACCGCGACGATCTTGCCGCCCCCCTTGACGCACTTCTCGAGCGCGGAGAGCATCCGCGGGTGGTTCGTGCCGGGGTTCTGCCCGGCGATGATGACGAGCTCGGCCTCGTGGACGTCCTCGAGGCTGACCGACCCCTTGCCGATGCCGATGGTCTCGGCGAGCGCGACCGAGGTCGACTCGTGGCACATGTTGGAGCAGTCGGGGAGGTTGTTCGTGCCGAACGCGCGGGCGAAGAGCTGGAAGACGAACGCGGCCTCGTTGGAGGCGCGCCCGCTCGTGTAGAGCACGGCCTCGTCGGGCGAGGCGAGCGCCTGCATCTCCTCGGCGACGATGCCGAAGGCCTCGCCCCAGGTTACGGGCTCGTAGTGGGTGCCGCCCTCGCGCAGGAGCATCGGCTCGGTGATGCGGCCCTGCTGGCCGAGCTGGAAGTCGCTCCACGTCGCGAGCTCGGAGACGGCGTGCCGCGCGAAGAAGCCCGGGTCGGCGCGCCGCTTGGTCGCCTCCTCGGCGACCGCCTTGGCGCCGTTCTCGCAGAACTCGGCGAAGCTGCGGTGCTCCGGGTCCGGGTCGGGCCAGGCGCAGCCCATGCAGTCGAAGCCGTCGGCCTGGTTGAGCCGGCGCAGCGTGTTGAGGGTGCGGGCGGGGCCCATCTGGGCGATGCCGCGGTTCATCGAGACGGCGACCGCCTCGAGCCCGGCGGCGCCCTTGCGCCGGTGGTGCACGTCGACGTCGGTGGGGACGACGTCGGACTCCGGCGCACCGCGCCAGGGCTCGAGCATCCGGGTGAGGCGCGTGTTCTCGGGCATGACCTCACCCTCGCACCCGCGGGCGCGCCGCGGTGGCTCGGGGTCCGTGACGAATGTCAGGACGTCGCAGGTCAGCCCCGATGCCGTCGCGCGCTACACCGCAGTACGTGTCGCCACAGCAGCACCTACTGCGGTGTAGCGCGCACCCGGAGCGGGGGCGGAGGGTCAGCCGGTCCATTCGTAGGTGACCTCGGGGCGGCCGGTGCCGGCGTAGCGGTTGCCGCGCACGGCCCGCCCGGCCCCGACGAGGTGCTCGCCGTAGCGCCGGGCCGTCACCCGGCTGACGCCGAGCCGCTCCCCGAGCTCGGCGGCCGAGCACGGCGTCCCGGCCTCGCGCAGCGCGACGGATGTTCGGGCCAGCAGGTCCTCGGTCATCCCCTTGGGCACGGTCGACCCGCCGGCCGGGCGCAGCCGCGAGAAGAGGGTGTCGACGGCGGCCTGGGTGTCGGCCTCGGCGCCCTCGGCCGCCTCGGAGCGGTAGGCGCGGTAGGCCTCGAGCCGGTCGCGCAGCGTGCCGAAGACGAACGGCTTGAGGACGTACTGGACGACCCCGAGCGACACCGCGGCCCGCACCATCTCGAGGTCGCGCGCCGAGGTCACCGCCACGACGTCGGCCCGGTGCCCGCCGGCCCGCATCGCCCGGACGACGTCGAGCCCCGGCAGATCCGGCAGCCCCATGTCGAGCAGGACGAGGTCGACGGGCGCGCTGCCGAGGTGCTGCAGCGCGTCGCGGGCCGTGTGCACCGTCCCGGAGACGACGAACCCCTCGACCCGGCCGACGTACGTCGCGTGGGCCTGCGCCGCGACCGGCTCGTCCTCGACCACGAGCACGTGGATGGGCTGCGCGGCGGCGCTCATCCGCCGGCCCCCGCCCGCACCGGCAGGCGCACCGTGACGGTCGCCCCCGGCGGCTCGTCGATGCGCAGCGTGCCGCCGAGCCGCTGCACCGTGTCGGCGACGAGCGCCAGCCCGATGCCGCGCGAGCCGGCCGGGCCGTCGTCGGACTTGGTCGAGAAGCCCCGCTCGAGCACCCGCTGGCGCAGCGCCGTCGGGATGCCGGGCCCCGTGTCCGCGACGACGAGCTCGACCCCGTCGCCGAGGTCGTGCGCCCCGAGCGTCACCCGCCGGGGGCCGTCGACGCCGGTGACCGCGTCGATCGCGTTGTCGACGAGGTTGCCGACGACGGTGACGACGTCGCGGGCCGGCGCGACGTCGGCCGGCCAGCTCAGGTCGGGGTCGACGACGAGCTCGACCCCGCGCTCGTGGGCCTCGGCCGCCTTGCCGAGCAGGAGCGCCGACAGGGTCGGGTCCTCGACGCCGGTGACGACGACGTCGGTGAGCCGCTGCGCGCGCTCGAGCTCGTCGGTCGCGAACTCGACCGCCCGGTCGGGGTGCCCGAGCTCGATGAGCGAGACCATCGTGTGCAGGCGGTTGCCGGACTCGTGGGCCTGCGAGCGCAGCGCCTCGGCCAGCCCGCGCGCGGCGCCGAGCTCGCCGGTCAGCTCCTCGAGGTCGGTGCGGTCGCGGACGGTGACGACCGAGCCGAGGTCCTCGCCGTCGCGGCGGGCGCGGGCCTTGTTGAGCACGAGGACCCGCCCTCCGGTCACGTGCAGGTCGTCCTCGCGGACGTCGGCGTCGGCCATCGCGGCCACGAGCGGCGGGGCCAGCCCGAGGTCGCCGACGTCGCGCCCGGTGGGGTCCTCGCGCAGCCCGAGGAGCCGGCGCGCCTCGTCGTTGGCCAGCCGCACGCGCCCACCGGGGTCGACGAGGACGAGCCCCTCGGTGACCGAGTGCAGGACGGCGTCGTGGTGGTCGTGCATCGCCTGGAGCTCGGCGGCCCGCATCCCGCGGGTCTGGTGGCGGACCCGCCGGGTGATGAGGGTCGTCCCGACCGCGGCGAGGAGCCCGGCCACCACGCCCGCGACGAGCAGCGGCGGAAGCTCGCGGGCGAGGCGCTCGTCGGCCGCCTGCTTGCCGATGCCGACGGCCACGAGGCCGACCACGCGCTCGCCGTCGCGCACGGGCACGACCGCCCGCCGGCTCGGCCCGAGGGTGCCGGTGTAGTCCTCGACGACCTGGCCCCCCGCGCGGGCGGCCGCGATGTGGCCGACGAACTGCCGGCCCACCTGGTCGGGGTTGGGGTGGGAGTAGCGGATGCCCGACGGGCTCATGAGGACGACGAAGTCGGTGCCGGTACTGCGCCGCACCCCCTCCGCGAGCGGCTGGAGCACCCCGTTCGGGTCGCCGTCGCGCACCGCGTCGACGACCTCGGGCTCGGCCGCCACGGACTGCGCCACCGCGAGGACCTGGGCCGTGGACTGGTCGGTGACCGCCTGCCGCGCCTGGAGGTAGGCGGCGCCCAGCCCGGCGGCGATGACCGCGAAGACGAGCGCCACGACGAGGAGCGCGGTCTGGCCGGCGACGCTCAGCCCGCGCGGGCCGGGGTCGTCGTCGACCGCGGGCCGGCCCGGGGCGCCCTCGCCCGCCCGGCTCACGACCGGGACCCGGCGTCCCGCGTGAACTTTGCGTACACAACGGTGACGATAGCCGCGCCGTCGAGCACCCTCGACGACGACAGCGCAGGCCCACTGCGTCGGACAAAGGAGTTCACGCCATGACTGCATCCGCGCCCTCCGCGCCGGGGGACGGCACCGTCGCCCCGAAGCGCCGCGACCGCACGCACTTCCTCTACATCGCGGTCATCGTCGCGATGCTCCTCGGCATCGCCGTGGGCTTCCTCTTCCCGGAGTTCGGCAAGGAGCTCAAGCCGCTCGGGACCTTCTTCGTCAACCTCATCAAGATGATGATCAGCCCGATCATCTTCGTGACGATCGTCCTCGGCATCGGCTCGGTCCGTCGCGCCGCGCAGGTCGGCAAGGTCGGCGGCCTCGCGCTCGGGTACTTCCTCACGATGTCGACCGTCGCCCTGGCCATCGGCCTCGTCGTCGGCAACATCGTCAAGCCGGGCGCCGGGCTCAACCTCACCGACGAGCTCGCGAAGGCCGGTCAGTCGCAGGTCGCGGCGGAGGCGGAGTCGACGACCGACTTCCTCCTCGGGCTCGTCCCCGACACCCTCGTCTCGGCGCTGACCTCCGGCTCGGTGCTCCAGACCCTCCTCGTCGCGATCCTCGTCGGCTTCGCGCTGCAGAAGCTCGGCACCGCCGGCGAGCCGGTCCTGCGCGGCATCAAGCACCTCGAGAAGCTCGTCTTCCGCCTCATGGCGATGATCATGTGGGTCGCGCCGATCGGCGCCTTCGGCGCGATGGCGGCCGTCGTCGGCGCCACCGGCCTCGACGCGCTCAAGAGCCTCGGCCTCATCATGGTCGCCTTCTACGCCACCTGCTTCCTCTTCGTCTTCGGCGTCCTCGGCGCGATGCTCCGCGTCGTCGCCGGCATCGGCATCTGGTCGCTGCTGAAGTACCTGGGCCGCGAGTTCCTCCTCATCCTCTCGACGTCGTCCTCGGAGTCGGCCCTGCCGCGGCTCATCGCGAAGATGGAGCACCTGGGTGTCTCCCGCCCGGTCGTCGGCATCACGGTCCCGACCGGCTACTCGTTCAACCTCGACGGCACGGCGATCTACCTGACGATGGCCTCCCTGTTCATCGCCGAGGCGCTGAACAAGCCGTTCAGCATCGGCCAGCAGATCGGCCTGCTCGTCTTCATGATCATCGCGAGCAAGGGCGCCGCCGGGGTCACCGGCGCCGGCCTGGCCACGCTGGCCGGCGGCCTGCAGTCCCACCGCCCCGACCTCGTCGACGGCGTCGGCTTCATCGTCGGCATCGACCGGCTCATGAGCGAGGCGCGCGCCCTGACCAACTTCGCGGGCAACTCGGTCGCGACGGTGCTCATCGGCACGTGGGTCAACGCCATCGACCGCGAGCAGATGACCGCGGTGCTCGCCGGGCAGCGCCCGTTCGACGAGGCCCGGATGATCGACGACCACGACGCGGCCCCGCCGGCCGAGGAGCTCGAGCCCGCCGGGCGCTGAGCCGCCCCGCACCGCCGGAGGGCGGGTGGTCCCGTGGGGGGCCACCCGCCCTCCGGCGTCCCGGCATCGGCCGGACGGCCCCTCTGCGGGCGGAACGCCGGTGGGCCCGGGCGCGCCGTCCCTAGCCTGCGAGGGCACCCTCCCTCCGTCCCCAGGACCCGTCATGCGCCCGCGCCCCCGCCTGCTCGCCCTCGGCGTGGCCCTCGCCACGTCCGCCGCGGCCCTCGTCGGCGGTGGCGCCGCCCCGGTCCTCGCGGCCACCCCGACGCCCGGGACCGCCTCGGTGAGCGGCACCCTGACCGCCCTCGTCGCCGACGGCTTCGGCAGCGGGCGCACGCACACCACCCTCGCGGTCGTCCCGGACGGGGCGCCGCACGGGCTCGTCCCGCTGACCGGCGTCACCGCCTCGGAGGAGCACCCGCTCGTCGGCGCCCGGGTGACCCTGCGGGGCACCCGTACCGGCAGCGGCGCCCTGCGCACGACGGACGCCGCCCTCGCCGCCGCGGGCTCGGCGTCGCGGACCGCGGCGTCCCGGACGGCCGCGTTCGCCGCCGCCCCGACGGGCACCGGAGCGCGTGGCTACCGCGTGCTCGCGATCTCGCTGCGCTTCGCCGACCGGCCGGCCGAGGCGCCGGCGTCCCCGAGCGTCGTGTCCGCCCGGCTGTTCAGCGGGTCGACCAGCGTCAAGGCGTTCTACGCCGACTCCACGGACGGGCGCTGGACCATCGGCGGCCGCGCAGTGGGTCCGTACACGGTCTCGCGCACCGACCCGGGCAGCTGCGACTTCCGCGAGTGGGGCCAGCGGGCCGCGGCCGCCGCGAGCGCCGCGAAGATCGACACGAGCGCCTACACGAACATCATGGTCGTCGTGCCGCGGCAGGCCTCCTGTGGGTGGGACGGCCTGGCCGAGGTGCCCGGCACGTGGTCCTGGATCAACCAGGACACCCCCTCGCTCCTCGTCACCGCGCACGAGCTCGGCCACAACCTCGGCGAGCACCACGCCTCGGGCTACCGGTGCACGACCGGCACCTCCGCCGTCACGCTCGGCGCACCCTCCGGCTGCAGCGACCCGGCGGGCACGGCGCTCGAGTACGCGGACCCGTTCTCGGTCATGGGCAACTCCGCCCCGCGCCTGCACCACGCCACCGCCCGCGACCACTTCGGGCTCCTGCCCCCGACGACGGTCGCCGCCGGAGAGGCCCGGACCGTCCGCATCGTCCCGGCCGACACGACCTCGGGGCTGCGCGAGGTCCGGGTCACCCGGCCCGACGGCACCTGGCTGACCGCCGAGCTGCGGGCGCCGACCGGCGCCTTCGACACCTTCACCACCTCCGACCCCGCCGTGCGCGGTGTCACCTTCCGCATCGACCGCGGGCCGGCCCGGCAGACCTGGCTCGTCGACGGCAAGCCCTCGACGACGTCCTTCGCCGACGCCCCCGTGCTGCCCGGCGGCTCGGTGACCGACGCGCTGAGCGGCGCCCGGGTCGACGTCGTGTCCGTGACCCGGGCGGGGGCGACCCTGCGCATCGGCTCGGCGCTGGCCGCCCGCGAGCTCGTCGCGAGCGCGAGCGGCCCGACCGTGCGCGCCCGGTGGACGGCACCCACGGGCGTGGCGTCCCCCCAGGGCTACGACGTCGAGGTCGACGGCCGCACGGAGCGCGTCACGACCACCGCGTGGTCCGGGACGGTGCGCGCCGGGTGGCACACGCTGAGCGTGCGGGCCGTCTCCGCGGGCGGGGTCGTCCAGCCGCCGGCGAGCGTGCCGGTCAGGGTCGTGGCGTCGCCGCTGCGCGCCCTGCGTCCTCGCTGACCGGGGCCTCCCCGGCCGCCGATTCGGCGCCGCGCCCCGCGACCCGGACGACGACCTTGCCGCGCGCCCGTCCGGCCGCGACGTGGTCGATGGCCGCGGCCGTCGAGGCGAGCGGGACGACGTGGTCGAGGACCGGCCGGACCGCCCCGGTGTCGACGAGCCGCACCAGCTCGGCGAGGTCGTCGGCGCGCTCGCGCGCGACGTGCATGACCAGCCGCTGGCGGACGAACGGCGAGAGCAGCGCGGCGCCGACCGAGCGTTCGAGCCCACCGAGCCATCGGCCCGGGGCCTCGCTCCCGACGACGACGAGCGTGCCCCGCGGCGCGAGGACCGCGCGCAGCGTGCGCAGCGACCGGTGGCCGCCGATGTCGAGGACGGCGTCGTAGCGCACCCCCTCGGCGTCGACGTCGGCGTCCTCGTGCGTGACGACGTGCGCGGCGCCGAGCCCGCGGACGAGGTCGGCCTTGGCCCGGCTGCAGACCCCCGTCACCCGCGCCCCCGCGGCGGCGGCCAGCTGGACCGCGTACGTGCCGACCCCGCCGGAGGCGCCGACGACGAGCACCCGCTGCCCGGGGCCGACCGCGGCGGCCCGCACGGCCTGCAGGGCGGTGAGCCCCGAGACCGGCAGGGCCGCGGCCTCCTCGTCGCCCAGGGTCCGCGGCGCGGCGGCCAGCCGGGCCACCGGCACGACGGCCAGCTCGGCGCAGGACCCGTCGGCCGTCCCGACGACCCGGTCGCCGATCGCGACCGTGGTGACGCCGGCGCCGAGGGCCACGACCGTGCCGCAGAGGTCACGGCCCGGGACGGGGAAGCGCGGCCGGCGCAGGCCGAGCCCGAGGCGGGCCAGCAGCGGGCGGCCGGTCATCACGTGCACCGTCCCGCGGTCGATGCCCGCGGCCGACACGCGAACGAGCACCTCCCCCTTCCCGGGGGCCGGGTCCGGCCGGTCGGCGAGCCGGAGGCGGTCGGTGCCCCCGTAGTGGTCCTGGACGACGGCGCGCACGGGCTTCTCCCTTACAGCGTAAGAACGATGATGTGCACGCACCGTAGCCTTACGACGTAAGATCGCGCAAGACCCCGCCCGCCGACCCCGGAGACGCCGTGCCGCCCCGCCCCCGCAGCCCCCGCCCGTCCCTGAGCCGCACGCGCATCGTCGAGGAGGCCGTCGCGCTCGCCGACACCGACGGCCTCGCCGCGCTCTCGATGCGCGCCCTCGCCGGCCGGCTCGGCGTCGAGGCGATGTCGCTCTACCACCACGTCCCGAACAAGGACGCCCTGCTCGACGCGATGGTCGACGCCGTCTTCGACGAGATGCACAGCCCCGTCGTCGGCGGCGACTGGCGCCCCGAGCTGCGCGCCCGGTCGGTGTCCGGGCGGGCGGCGCTGCTGCGCCACCGCTGGGCCGTCGGGCTGATGGACGCGCGCCGCTCCCCCGGCCCGGCCGCGGTCGCCCACCACGACGCCGTCATCGGGTGCCTTCTCGCGCAGGGCTTCTCGCTGCCCGCCGTGGGCCACGTGTTCGCGCTCGTCGACGCGCACCTCTACGGGTTCATGGTGCAGGAGCTCGCGCTGCCCTTCGTCGGCGAGGAGGAGCTGGCGCAGATCGGCGACGAGATCATCGACGAGGCCACGGCCGCCGCCTACCCGCACTTCACCGCCTTCGCCCGCGAGCACGCGATGCAGCCCGGCTGGACCTTCGGCGCCGAGTTCGAGGTGACGCTCGACCTCGTCCTCGGGGCCGTCGCCGGCCTCGCCCCCGCGTCGGCGCCGACCACGCCCGCCCCGGTGTCGGTCGACGTGCCGGTGCTCGGCGTCGACGGCTGCTCGGCCGGCTGGGTCGGGGCGCTGCTCGAGCCGGGCGCCCCCCGCCCCCGGGTCGTCGTCGCCGCGACCATCGCCGAGCTCGTCGAGACCGTCCGCGAGACCGCCGACGTGCGCGTCGTCGGCATCGACATCCCGATCGGCCTGCCCGACAGCACGACCCGTGCCGCCGACGCCCTCGCCCGCCGTGCCCTCCCGGGCAAGGCGTCGTCCGTCTTCACGACCCTGACCCGCGTGGCCTACGGCGCACCGGATCGCGCCGGCGCCGACGCGGTCAACCGCTCGCTGAGCGGCCAGGGGGTCGGGGCCCAGGCCTTCGCCCTGCGCGCCAAGATCCTCGAGGTCGACGCCTGGGTCCGCTCCCGGCCCACCGTCGAGGTCCTCGAGGTCCATCCCGAGGTCTGCTTCGCCCGGATGGCCGGCGCGCCCCTGCGCCCGAGCAAGAAGACCGACGAAGGGCGCCGCGCCCGCCTCGACGCGCTCGCGGCGGCGGGCATCCCCCGGCCCTCGGTGCTCGAGGGCCGCGGGTACGCCGCCGACGACGTGCTCGACGCGTGCGCCGTCGCGTGGACCGCCGCGCGCTTCGCGGCCGGTGACGCCGAGCGGCTCCCCGACCCGCCCGAGGTCTTCTCGGACGGCATCCCGGCGGCCATCCACGTCTGACCCGGCGCGTCGACACCGCGCAACCCGGTTGGCCCGCACCGCGCGCCGGTGGGAGGGTGACCGCATGACCGCGCGCGTCTCCCACACCTCCGTCGACTGCCGCAACGCCTACGAGCTCTCCGAGTGGTGGAAGGGCGTCCTCGACTACACCGACCTGCCCGACGACCCGAACGAGCCGGGGCACGAGGAGTGCATGCTCGTGAGCCGCGACGGCGCCCACCGCATCCTCTTCATCGAGGTCCCCGAGGAGAAGACGGTCAAGAACCGCATCCACCTCGACCTCGAGCCGGTCCAGGGCAGCCGCGACGACGAGCTCGCGCGCCTCCTCGCGCACGGCGCCACCGAGGTCGCCGACCTGCGCGGCAAGTACGGGCCGGGCACCGGCTGGGTGGTGCTCGCCGACCCCGAGGGCAACGAGTTCTGCATCCTGCGCAACACGGCCGAGCGCGAGGCGGCGACGTCCTCGGCGGAATAGCCCCGGCGGCGGCGTCGCTGTCACCGTCGACACCCAGCACCTGACCGGGAGGTGGCCACCGTGGCCGACTGGAACCAGCAGATCATCGACGAGTTCCGCGCCAACGGCGGGACGGTGCAGACGATGGGCTTCGGCCGCGGCCTCGTGCTGCTGCACCACGTGGGGGCCCGCTCCGGCACCGAGCGCATCTCGCCCCTCGCGACCGTCCGCGACGACGACGACGTCTGGCTCGTCGCCGCGTCCAAGGCCGGCGCCCCGGACAACCCCGACTGGTTCCACAACCTGCGTGCCCACCCCGAGACCGAGATCGAGACGCCGGACGACGGCACCGTGCCGGTCACGGCCCGCGTCCTGCCGCCCGAGGAGCGCGACGCCGCGTGGGCCCGCTTCACCGAGATGTCCGAGGGCTTCCGGTCCTACGAGCAGAAGACGACGCGGGTCATCCCGGTCGTCGAGCTGCGCCGCCGCTGAGCCCCGACCCCCGGCGACGACGCGCGGAACCCCGCCGTCGCGCTGCTCGCTCATCCCCCGAGAGCCGACCCGAGGAGCACGCATGACCCGCTGGACCTTCGAGCAGATCCCCGACCTCACCGGACGCCGCGCCGTCGTGACCGGCGCCAACTCGGGCATCGGGCTCGTCGAGGCGCGCGAGCTCGCCCGCCACGGCGCCGACGTCGTGCTCGCCGTCCGCAACACCGCGGCCGGCGAGGAGGCGGCGGAGCGCATCCGCCGCACCGGCGCCACGGGGGCGGTCTCGGTCCGGCGGCTGGACCTCGCCTCGCAGGCCTCCGTGCGCTCGTTCGCCGACGCGTGGGACGGCCCGCTCGACCTGCTGCTCAACAACGCCGGCGTCATGACCCCGCCGCGCCACCGCGAGACCGAGGACGGCTTCGAGCTGCAGTTCGGCACCAACCACCTCGGCCACTTCGCGCTGACCGGCCTCCTGCTGCCGCACCTGCTGGAGGCCCCCGCCGCCCGGGTGACGACCGTCGCCTCGATCGCGCACCACCGCGGCGACGGCGCCGTCTGCGAGGGCAACCCGCGCGAGGGCTACGACCCGCAGACCACCTACGGCCGCTCGAAGCTCGCGAACCTGCTCTTCGCCGACGAGCTCGAGCGCCGCGCCCGGGCCGCGGGTGTCGCCCTGACCTCCAACGCCGCCCACCCCGGCGTCTCGGCCACGAACCTCGTCGCGAGCAAGGACGGGATGGGGGCGATCCCGGTCGTCGGGACCCTCGGCCAGCTCGGCGTGAAGCTGCTCTTCCCCGGCCCCGAGAAGGGCGCCGAGGGGCCGCTGTACGCCGCGACGGTCGCCGCCGGTGGCACGTACTCGGGCCCGACCGGCATCGGCGAGACCCGCGGGCCGGTCGGCGAGGCCCGCCGCTCGCGCTGGGCGCAGGACGCGACTCTCGGCCGCACCCTCTTCGACCGCTCCGAGGAGCTGACGGGCGTCTCCTTCGCCCTCTGACCCCTCCTTCCCGCGAACGTGTGTGAACTCGCCGGTGATCCCCGGCGTGTTCACACACGTTCGCGGTGGTGGCGGGTCCGGGCGTGCGCGCGAGCCGTCCTCGGCGGCCGGGGTGTGAGGATGACGGGATGCGCATCCTCCTCACCGGCGGCACCGGCAAGGCCGGCCGCCACGTCGTCCCCTACCTCGTCGAGCACGGCCACACCGTCACCAACCTCGACCGGGTCCCGCTGCGCCTCGAGGGCGTCACCGACCTCGACGTCGAGCTGACCGACCTCGGGCAGCTGCTGTCCGCCCTGCGGATGCCCGCCTCCTTCGACGAGCTCGACGAGCCGCAGGAGCAGGCCTACGACGCGATCGTCCACCTGGCCGCGGTCCCCGCCATCCTGCTCAAGGCCGACAACGAGACCTACGCGAACAACGTCCTCTCGACGTGGAACGTCCTCGAGGCGGCCGCGATCCTCGGCATCCGCAAGGTCGTCTTCGCCTCGTCCGAGACCACCTACGGCATCTGCTTCGCCCGCGGCGAGCGCAAGCCCGACTACCTGCCCGTCGACGAGGAGCACCCGACCGTCCCCGAGGACGCGTACGCCACCTCGAAGGTCGTCAACGAGACGACGGCCCGCTCGGTGCAGCGGCGCACCGGCGCCGACGTCTACGGCCTGCGGATCAACAACGTCATCGAGCCCCACGAGTACGCCGAGCGCTTCCCGTCCTTCCTCGAGGACCCGGCGCAGCGGCGGCGCAACATCTTCGCCTACATCGACGTCCGCGACCTGGCGCAGGCCATCGACCGGTGCCTCACGACCGACGGCCTCGGGTTCGAGGTCTTCAACATCGCCAACGCCGACCACTCGGTCGCGGCGACCACCGCCGAGCTCGTCGAGCAGTTCTACGACGGGGTCGAGGTCCGCCGCGAGATGGGCGAGCACGAGACCTTCTTCTGCATCGACAAGGCCAAGCGCCTCCTCGGCTTCGAGCCCCAGCACTCCTGGCGCGACGTCGTCGACGACCCCCGCGCCGGCTGACCCGGTCCACCTCCCCACTTCTTGCGAGTTCCGCCGCTCGACACCCCGCCCGCGGGCGCGTCGGGCGGCGGAACTCGCAACCAGTCGGTGGTCGGGGCCCGGACGGTCGGCTGTCCAGCCCCGCCACCTCCCGGCCGGCCCGCCGCGCCGGACGCCTACGCTGGGGTCATGAGCCTGAGATCGGCGAACATCGAGCGGATCGACGGCGGCCTGTTCGACGTCCTCGTCGTCGGCGCCGGCATCAACGGCGCCGTCTCGGCGGCGGCGCTGGCCGGCCGCGGTGCCTCCGTCGCGCTCATCGACCGCGGCGACTTCGGCGGCTTCGTCAGCCAGGAGTCCTCCAACCTCGTGTGGGGCGGCTTCAAGTACCTCGAGAACTACGAGCTGCCGCTCGTCTTCGGCCTCTGCCGCAGCCGCAACCGGCTGATGAAGGCCTACCCCGACAACATCCGCGAGATCGGCTTCCTGGCCGCGCTCGACCACGGTTCGCCCTACGCGCCGTGGTTCGCCGGCCTCGGGGCCACCGCGTACTGGGGCATCGGCCTGTTCGGCACCAAGCGCCCGCACCTCTACGACGCCGAGGCCGTCAAGGAGCAGGAGCCGGCCGTCGACACCACCGACGTCCGCGGCGCCATCGAGTACCGCGACGCGTTCCTCGTCGACAACGACAGCCGGTTCGTCTTCTCCTTCGTGCGCTCCGCCCTGGAGGCCGGCGCCTCCGTCGCCAACTACGTCGAGCTCGTCTCGGCCGAGCGCATCGGCGACCGCTGGGTCTGTCGCCTGCGCGACACCGACACCGGCCGCGAGATCACGACCGCGGCCCGCGTCGTCGTCAACGCGGCCGGCCCGTTCGTCGACGAGATCAACGAGGCCTGGGACCTGCGCACCGAGCACCGGATCGTCTACTCCAAGGGCATCCACCTCGTCGTCCCCCGCCTGACGACGACCAAGCACGACCGCGTGCTCGCCTTCTTCGACGACACCCAGCGCCTCTTCTACGTCATCCCGATGGGCCGCCGCTCGGTCATCGGCACGACCGACACCCGCGTCGACACCCCCTTCACCGAGGTGACCGACGAGGACCGCGAGTTCCTCCTCGAGCAGATCAACAAGCGCCTCGACCTCCCGACGCCGCTGACCACCGACGACGTCATCGCCGAGCGCTGCGGCGTGCGGCCGCTGGTCGTCAGCCGGGGGGCGGGCGACCAGGACCAGGCCGACTGGACCTCGCTGTCGCGCAAGCACGAGATCGAGCGCGACGACCACCAGCGCGTCGTCACCGTCCTCGGCGGCAAGCTGACCGACTGCCTCAACGTCGGCGAGGAGGTCGCGGCCGAGGTCGTGCGCCTCGGCATCCCCCTCGAGAAGGACCTCGGCAACTGGTACGGCGAGCCCGCCGCGCAGACCCGCGCCGAGTTCTACCGCCAGGCCCGGCTCATGCGCCTGGACGCGCTGCGGACCAAGCCCGACACCGAGCCGCTCACCGACCGGCTGTGGCGCCGGTACGGCCGGCGCGCCTTCGACCTGCTCGAGGCGATCCGCGCCGACCCGTCGATGGGCGAGGACGTCATGGGCTCGGCCGACTACCTGCGCGCCGAGCTCTACACGGCCGCGCAGCACGAGATGGTCGTGACCCTCGACGACTTCATGCGCCGCCGCTCCAAGATCGACCTCGTCGTGCGCGACGGGGACATCGAGGGCTCCGAGGGCCTGCGCGAGGTCGCCCGCATCCTCTTCGGGGACGACGCCGACCGGCGCCTGGCCGAGTACCTCGACGCCCGCCACCCGCAGGCGCACCGCCCGGTCGGCGAGGACGCCACCTCCGCCTGACAGGGACCTCACAGGCGCGGCCGAGCCCGCCCCGAGGCACCGCCGGGAGGGTGGGGCCATGACGACGACGGCCCCCCTCCCGACCTCCGCCCCCGGCACCCCGTCCGTCCGCGACCTCATCGCCGAGCTCGCCTCCACCGAGGACGCCCTCCGGGGCCGCGCCGGCCACGGGCTCTCGGAGCGCGACCTGCGCGTCGTGCGGCGCCAGGCCGCGGTGGTCCGCGAGCTGCGCCGGCGCCGCACCCGGCTGCACTGAGGCAACGCTCCCGCTCCTTCGACGCCGACCCACCGGTCCGCGCCGTCCGGCCCCCGGCGCCGCTGCGCGCGACGGAGACTCGGAGCATGCAGGCACGGGTCGAGGCTCCCCCGCTGACGGGCCCACGGACGATGCGCCAACAGTGGCGCGACATCACGTTCGTCCACTGGGCGGTGCCGCCCGAGCGCGTCGCCCCGCTCCTGCCGGCCGGCGCCCGCCCCGACGTCCTCGACGGCGTGACGTACGTCGGCCTCATCCCCTTCCGGATGCACCGGGCCGGCTTCGGTCGCGGCCCGGCCGTGCCGTGGCTCGGCGACTTCCTCGAGACCAACGTCCGCTTCTACTCGGTCGACGACGAGGGCCGCCACGGCGTGGTCTTCGGGTCGCTCGAGTGCGAGCGCACGCTCGTCGCCGTCGGGGCGCGGCTCGTCTTCGGCACGCCGTACACATGGGCGCGGATGCGGATGGAGCGCTCCGGCGACGAGGTGCGCTACACCTCGACCCGCCGGCTGCCCGCGCCCCGCGGGGCCCGCTCGACGATGCGCGTCCGGGTCGGCGAGGAGCTGCCCGAGCCGGACGTGGTGTCCGAGTTCGTCACCGCCCGGTTCGGCCTGCACACCCGCGTCGCCGGACGCACCGCGTGGGTCCCCAACGAGCACCCGCCCTGGCCGCTGCGCCGGGCCGAGCTGCTCGACCTCGACGACGAGCTCCTCGCCGCCGCCGGGTTCGCCGACCTCGCCGCCCGGCCCCCGGACAGCGTCCTGCACTCGACCGGCACGCTCACCGCCTTCGGGATGCCGCGCCGCCTGCGGGCCCCGGGCCGGTGACACCGCTCGTCGCCCTCGCCGCCGTCGCCGCGTGGCACGCCGCGTTCCAGCTGGCGGTGAGCACGCTCGCCTACCCGACCCTCCTCGAGCAGCCGGCCGACCGGTTCGCCGACGCCCACGACCGCCACTCGCGCCGGGTCCTCGTCCTCGTCGTCCCGACCTACGCGGCCGTGCTCGGGGCCGCCGGGTGGGCGCTGGCCTCCGGGCCCCGCACGGCCGCGGTCCTGATGGCCGTCGCGCTCCAGGGGGTCGTCCTCCTCCTCACCGCTCTCCTGGCCGCCCCGACCCACGGCGCGCTCGGCCGCCGGGGCCGCACGCCCGCCCTCGCGCGCCGCCTGCGGACGGTCGACGCCGCACGCTCGGTCACCGCGGTGGCGGGGCTCGTCGCCGCCGTCGCCGCCCTGGCCTGACCGCCGCTGTCGGACGCACCTGTCGGACGCCCCTGTCGAACCCGAGGAACAGCGGCCCCCGGGCGGGTGTTGGCCCGGACATGCGCGTACTCACCATCGGCGGCCACGGCAAGGTCGCCCGCCTCCTGACCCCCCTCCTCGCCGAGCGTTCGCACGAGGTCACCGCGGTCATCCGCAACCCCGAGCACACCGCCGACGTCGAGGCCGACGGTGCCACCGCGAAGGTCGCCGACGTCGAGTCGATGTCGACCGGCGAGCTGACCGACCTCGTCCGCGGCTTCGACGCCGTCGTCTGGTCGGCCGGCGCCGGTGGCGGCAGCCCCGAGCGCACCTACGCCGTCGACCGCGACGCGGCCATCCGCTCGATGGACGCCGCCCTCGAGGCCGGGGTCGACCGGTACGTGATGGTGTCGTACTACGGCGCCGGGCCCGGCCACGGTGTGCCGGAGGACGACGGCTTCTTCGCCTACGCCGAGGCCAAGACCGCGGCCGACGAGCACCTCCAGGCCTCCGGCCTCGCGTGGACCCTCGTGCGCCCCAGCGCCCTGACCGACGACCCGTCGACCGGCCGCATCGAGACCTCGCGCACCGGCGCGGGCAAGGGGTCGGTGCCGCGCGCCGACGTCGCCCTCGTCGTCGCCGAGGTGCTCGCCCGCCCGGGCACGGCGCACGCCGTCGTCGAGTTCAACACCGGCGACACCCCGGTCGCCGACGAGCTGGACGCCGTCAGCCGCTGACGAGCGCGGCCCGCACGGCCGCCCGCAGGTCACCGTCCGCGGCGGTGGCGGCCTCGCGCATCCGCGTGTAGCCGCCGCCCCCGCGGGCCAGCCGCTCGATGCCCGCGAGCTCCGCGACGCAGCCGAGCCGTCGGGCCACCGGCTGGAGGCGCTCGAGCAGCTCGAGCACGTCGTCGACGACCGGCACCTCACGGCTGTCCGCATCGACGATGACGATGGCCTCGAGCCCGTACCGGGCTGCGCGCCACTTGTTCTCCTGCACGTGCCACGGCGGCAGGGGGGCGGGGAGGCGCCCGACGTCGAGCTGGTCCTCGAGGTGCACGACGAGGCAGTGCACGAGCGCCGCGACGGCCGTGACGTCGGCGAGGCTCGACAGCCCGTCGCACGCGCGGACCTCGATGGTCCCGAGGCCGAGCGAGGGCCGGATGTCCCAGCGCAGCTCGCTCACGTCGTCGACGACCCCCGTCGTGAAGACGTCGTGCAGGTAGGTCCGGTACTGCGCCCAGGTCTCGAACTGGAAGGGCAGCCCCGCGGTCGGCAGCTGCTGGAAGAGCATCGTGCGGTTGCTCGCGTACCCCGTGTCGACCCCACCGGTGAACGGCGAGGACGCTGAGAGCGCCGTGAGGTGCGGGTGGTACGTGAGCAGGGCGTTGACGAGCGGCCACACCTTGGCCGCCGAGGTGATGCCGACGTGGACGTGCACGCCGTAGATGACCATCTGCCGGCCCCACCACTGGGTGCGGTCGATGAGCGTCGCGTAGCGCTCTCCCGAGGAGACCTCCTGGTCCTCCCAGCGGCTGAACGGGTGCGCCCCACCGCCGAACAGCGCCAGACCGCGGTCGTCGGCGGCCCGCCGGACCTGGTCGAGGCCGTGCTGCAGGTCCTCGCCGGCGGCCGCGGCGTTGTCGCAGATGCCCGTGACGATCTCGAGCGTGTTGGTCAGCAGCTCGTTGGTCACCGACGAGCGTCCGGCAGAGGCGGACCCGCTGCGCGTGCCGCTGTCGCCGAGGGCCGCGATGAGCTCCGGCGCCCGCGAGACGAGGTCGAGCGTGCCGGGGTCCACGAGGCCCAGCTCCCACTCGACGCCGAGCGTGCGGCCCGCGGACGGGTGGAACGTGCGGTCGGGGCTCATCGGGGGGTCCCTCCGGTGGTCGAGCACTGGTGGACGAGCCTACGGGGCACCCGGCCGGGGGCGACAGGTGACCTGCGACGACGTCAGCCGTCGAGGCCCGCGAGCGTGGCGCGCAGGGAGCGCAGCTGCCACGCCGTGTCGGCGTCCGGTGCCGGCGCCGCCGCGAGCTCGACGACGTAGGCGGCGACGTCGGCCAGCGCCCACCGGCGCTCGCGCCACCGCATCCGGCCCGGTGACGGCACCCGCCCGGCGAGGTCGGCGTAGAGGGCGGTGACGTCGATGTCGGTGCGCGCCGCGACGAGCCAGAGGTCGCGCTCGGGCTCCGCCCGGCGGGCGGTGTCCCAGTCGACGAGCACCGGGCCGTCGGCGGTGCGGACGACGTTGCCGGGATGGGGCTCGCCGTGGGTCAGGACGCCGTCGGCGGCTCCCGACGTCCCGGCCGCGTCCTCGCCCAGCGCCTGGCGCACCGCGTCCAAGTGGGAGTGCAGGGCCTCGGCGACGGCCCCGGCCAGCGGTCCGCCGGCGAGCGGCTCCCCGCGGCCGCACCGGTCGAGCGCGACCTCGAGCCCGTCCCGGCCCGGCAGCGCGGGGTCCTCGAGTGGCGCCGGGGTGCGTGCCGCGTCGACGGCGTGGAGGGCGGCGAGCAGCCGCACGACCGCCTCGGCGTCCGCGTCGGCCCACCGGTCGGAGAAGCCACCCGCCGTGCCGTCGAGCCACGGCTGCACCGACACCGACCACGGGCCGACGCGGTGCAGCAGCGCGCCGTCGGCGGCGGCCACCGGGCCGTGCGCCCCGGCGACCCCGTGCGCGCGGGCCGCGGCCGGGACCCCGTAGGCGGCGGCCAGCCGGGCGGCGGACGCGTCGTCCGGCGTCGCGTCGGCCGTGACGAACCAGCGACGGCCGTCCGCGCCCGTCGTCGCCCAGTGGTGGCTGCCGTAGCCGACGGGCAGGTGGGTCAGCGACCCCGCGCCCGGGTCCCACCCGGCGCGCACGGCCTCGAGGACGGCGTCGTCGGGCAGCCCGCGCGGCGGGGTCTGCACGGTCAGTAGTCGACGGGGTCGCGGACCAGCGGGCAGGTCATGCAGTGCCCGCCCCCGCGGCCGCGGCCGAGCTCGGAGCCGACGATCTCGACGACCTCGATGCCGGCCTCGCGCAGCAGCGCGTTCGTCGTCGTGTTGCGGTCGTAGGTGAACACGACGCCCGGCTCGACGGCGACGGCGTTGTTGCCGCTGTCCCACTGCTGGCGCTCGGAGGCGTAGACGTCGCCACCGGTCTCGATGACGCGCAGGCCGTCGAGGCCGAGGGCGTCGGCGACGACCTTCGTGAAGGTGCCCTCGCCGCGGTCCTCGACCTCGACCCCGGGGTCGGTGTCGGACGGGTGGAGGACGAAGGTGTGCGCGCCGTCCATGACGTTCGGGTAGAGGGTCACGACGTCGCGGTCGGCGAAGGTGAAGACGGTGTCGAGGTGCATCGCGGCGCGCAGCTGGGGCAGGCCGGCGACGACGACCTTCTCGGCCGCGCCCTGGGCGAAGAGGGAGGCGGCGACCTGCGTGATGGCCTGCCGCGAGGTGCGCTCGCTCATCCCGACGAGGACCACGCCGTTGCCGACCGGCATGACGTCGCCGCCCTCGAGCGTCGCCTCGCCCCAGTCGGCCTCGGGGTCGCCCCACCACACGGTCGAGCCCGCGAAGTCGGGGTGGAAGCGGTAGACCGCCTTGTAGATGATCGTCTCGTTCTGGCGCGCCGGCCAGTAGAGCGGGTTGAGGGTCAGCCCGCCGTAGACCCAGCACGTCGTGTCGCGCGTGTAGAGGGTGTTGGGCAGCGGCGGCAGCAGGTACTCGCGCGCGCCGGACTGCTCGCGCGCCAGCAGGACGAAGGGCGTGCGGAAGTCCTCGGGCAGGTCGGGGATGGCGAGCCCGCCGATGAGGAAGTCCGCGAGGCGCGCCGGCTCGAGGCTCTCGAGGAAGGCCCGGGTGGAGTCGACGAGCCCGAGCCCGACGTGGTTGGGCACGATCTTGCGGTCGAGCAGCCAGTCGCGCGCCTGCGGGATGGCCATCGTCTCGGCGAGCACGTCGTGCAGCTCGACGACCTCGACGCCCAGGCCCTGCAGCTTGCCGACAAAGTCGGCGTGGTCGCGCTCGGCCTGGCCGACCCACATGACGTCGTCGAAGAGCAGGTCGGCGCTGTTGGTCGGCGTGAGCCGGCGGTGGGCGAGCCCGGGCCGGCAGACGAGGACCTTGCGCAGGCGCCCGACCTCGGAGTGCACCCCCAGCGTGCTGGCGTCGGTCATCGTGCTCCTCGCGGGTGGCGGCGGACGGTCCGGCCGCGTCGTGGAGCCCGCGGGCCGGACCCCGATCCCACCACACCGTCGGGCGCCACGACCAGCGCGGCGCTCACGCCGGGACGGCGTCGAGGGGCTCGCCGGGCGCGTCCGCCGGGCTGGGCGGCGGCGCGACGAGCACGGCGACGGCCGTCGTCGCGGGGATGGCCAGGACCAGGCCGACGGCGCTGGCCAGGGTGCGCACCACCTCCGCCGTGATGTCCTCGGAGAGGAAGAGCTTGTCGGCGCCCTGACCGGAGAGCGCGATGAGCAGGAGGATGGGCAGGGCGGCTCCGGCGTAGGCGAACACGATCGTGTAGACGGTCGAGGCCAGGTGGTCGCGGCCGATCCGCATCGCCGACGCGAAGAGGGCCCCGCGGGTGCGCCGGGGGTCGGCGGCGCGCAGCTCCCACACGGCCGAGGTCTGGCTGATGGTCACGTCGTTGAGGACGCCGAAGGCCGCGATGAGGACGCCGCAGGCGACGAGGTCGTGCAGCCGGACCTCGGTCGCGAGCGCCTGCAGCAGACCGCTGTTCTCGTCGCCGACGCCGGTCAGCCGGGCCGCGTCCGAGCCGAGGACGCCCGCGACGGCCGTGAGCCCGAGGCCGAGGACGGTGCCGAGGAGCGCTGTGGAGGTGCGCAGGCTGAGCCCGTGCGTGAGGTAGAGGACGACGAGCATCGTCGCGCCGGAGGCGGTGAGCCCCACCGCGACCGGGTTCGCGCCGTCGAGGAGCGCCGGGGCCACGAAGAACAGGAGGATGGCGCCGCCCACCCCGAGGCTGACGAGGGCCGCGAGCCCGCGCCACCGCGCGACGAGCAGGACGAGCACGACGAAGACGGCCGCGAGGACGAGCAGCGGCGGCTGCCGCTCGACCCCCGCGAAGGAGTACGCGCTGTCGAGGATCGCCCCCTGCTCCTGGGCCGAGTCGACGGCGGCGTCCGGCAGCTTCAGCAGCGTCACCGTGTCGCCGGCGCGCAGGCCCGAGCGGCTGACCTCCGGCTGGATGCGGACCGTCTGCTCCGAGCCGTCGTCGAGGCGCACCGTCAGCTGCCCGCAGTCGGGCGCGCCGGTCGGCACCTCGTCCGTCGAGTCAGGGGCGAGGGCCGGGCAGGGCGTCGTCAGCGAGACGACGGTGGCCTGCGGGAAGGTCGCCCCCTGCACCGCGTAGTCGAGCTCGGGGTTGGTCGGCAGGTCGCCGCGCGGCCAGAGGGCCACGAGGCCGACGACCGTGGCCGCGGTCGTCAGCAGCACGAGGAGCACGACGACGACACGCGTCACGAGCGGGGTGGGCGGCAGGCGGTCGGGGTCGTCGCCGATCCGCGCCTCGTGCGCGGCGGCCCCGGGCAGGGCGTGGTGGTGGCCCATCGGCGGGGTCAGCGCTCCGGCCGGGTCGCCGTGCGGAGCATCGGCGGCTGGATGTCCGTCGCCGTGCCCCGGCGGTAGAGCAGCGCCGGGCGGCCGCCCGCGGCCGAGACGCCGTGGGCCTGCGTGGGGACGACGAAGCCGTCCGTGCCGAGGACCTTGCGCCGGAAGTTGCCGAGGTCGGGCGGGGTGCCCCAGACCGCGGTGTAGACGCGGCGCAGCTCCGGCAGCGTGAACGGCTCGGCCACGAACTCCCGCGCGAGGGTCGTGTACTCGAGCTTGGCGCGTACCCGGTCGCGGGCGTCGCGCAGGATCTCGGCGTGGTCGAACGCCAGGGCGGGGGCGTCCGGGCCGTCGTCGAGCACGTCGTCGACCGACCACCAGCGGGCGCTCGCGGCGTCCGAGCCCGGGCTGGGCTCCGGCAGGTCGGGGGCGAAGGCCACGTGCGCCACCGACACGACGCGCATCCGCGGGTCCCGGTCCGGCGCGGAGTACGTGCGCAGCTGCTCGAGGTGACCCTCGAAGCGCTCGACGCCCGTCTCCTCGCGCAGCTCGCGCCACGCGGCCGTCTCGGCGTCCTCGTCGGCCTCGACGAACCCGCCGGGCAGCGCCCAGGACCCCGCGAAGGGCTCGGCGCCGCGCTCGACGAGCAGGACGCAGAAGACGCCGTCGCGGATGGTGAAGACGCCGAGGTCGACGGTGACGGCGAAGGGCGGGTGCCCGCTCACGGCGCGACCTCCGCCCCGGCCGCGGCCATCTCGGCGAGGGCCCGCTCGCTCGTGACCGGGCCGACGCCGGCGTGCATCCCGGCGAGCAGCCGGACCGAGAAGCCCTCGCGGCGGGCGTCGAGGACGGTGGCCCGGACGCAGTGGTCGGTGGCGATGCCGGTGACGTCGAGGTGGGTCACCCCGAGCCCGCGCAGCAGGTCGGCCAGGGGCCGGCCGTCCTCGGTCGTGCCCTCGAAGGCGCTGTAGGCGGCCTTGCCCCGGCCCTTGCGGACGTGGTGGGTGACGGCGGAGGTGTCGAACCCGTCGGCGTAGCCGGCTCCCGGGCCCGTGGAGACGCAGTGCGCCGGCCACGTGCTCACGTAGTCGGGCTCGGCCCCCGGCGCGGCGAAGTGGCCGCCGTTGGTGCCGTGCGGCTCGTGCCAGTCGCGCGAGGCGACGACGGCGACGTAGTCGTCCCGGTGCCCGGCGAGGTGCTCGCTGACCCGCCGGGCCACCTCGGCGCCGCCCTCGACCCCGAGCGCGCCCCCCTCCACGAAGTCGGTCTGGACGTCGACGACGACGAGTGCGTCAGCCATCGGTCTCCCCTTCCTGCTCGACGGTGAGGTACGGCCGGCCGGCGGCGACGGAGCGCGCCTCCGGGGGCAGCGTGGCGAGCGCCGCGGCGCAGTGCGCCCGGACGGCGTCGAGGTCGGGGCCGCCGACCGGCCGGCCGCCGCGCAGGACGGGCACCTGGACGCGGGTCGCGCCGGGCTCGTCGCGGCCGTCGGTGCGGTACCACTCGCGCCGGAGGACGCCGCCCTCGTCGTGCGCGCGCCAGGCCGTCTTGCCGCCCCCGACCGAGACCTTGTCGTGGCTCTTCTTCGCGACCGGCCGCAGCGGGCCGCCGGGCTCGGCGGCCACCGCGACGAGCTTGTAGACGAGGCTCGCGGTGGGGTGGCCGGAACCGGTGACGACCCGGGTCCCGACGCCGTAGCCGTCGATCGGCGCGTCGGCGAGCGCCGTGAGCACGTACTCGTCGAGGTCGCTCGTCGCGGTGATCCGCGTGGTGTGGGCGCCGAGCTCGTCGAGGAGCGCGCGGGCCGCCGCCGAGGTCTCGGCGAGGTCCCCGGAGTCGATGCGGACCGCCCCGAGCCGCGGCCCGGCGACCTCCACGGCCGTCCGGATGCCCTGCTCGACGTCGTAGGTGTCGACGAGGAGGGTCGTGCCGACGCCCTGCACCGCGACCTGGCTGGCGAACGCCTCGGCCTCGCTCGCGTGGGCCAGCGTGAACGCGTGGGCCGCCGTCCCGACCGTCGGCACCCCGTGGCGGTGGCCGGCGGCGAGGTTGCTCGTCGAGGCGAACCCGGCGAGGTACGCGGCCCGGGCCGCGGCGACCGCCGCCTCCTCGTGGGTGCGCCGGCTGCCCATCTCGACGAGCGGGCGGCCCTGCGCGGCGAGCACCATCCGGGCCGCGGCGCTCGCGACGGCCGTGTCGTGGTTGAGGACGCTCAGCACGAGCGTCTCGAGCATCACGCACTCACCGAGCGTGCCCCGGACGCTGAGGACCGGGCTGCCCGGGAAGTAGAGGTCGCCCTCGGGGTAGGCGTCGACGTCGCCGGAGAACCGGAAGTCGCGCAGCCAGGCCGCCGTCGCGGTGTCCACCACGCCCGCGGCCTCGAGCCAGGCGACCTCGGCCGCGTCGAACCGGAAGTCCTCGACCAGCGCGGCCAGCCGGCCGAGCCCGGCGACGACGCCGTAGCGGCGCCCCTCGGGCAGGCGGCGGGCGAAGGCCTCGAACACCGCGGGATGGTCGACGCTGCCGTCGCGGACGAACGCCGTGAGCATCGTCAGCTCGTAGCGGTCGGTCAGCAGGCCGGGGCCGTGGGTCACCGGAGCCTCCTCGGGAAGTCATGGTGACCATAACCGGCCGCGGGAGCGCGGGACCACCGCAGCGCCGTGGCCGTCGCCCGCCGGTCACCCCGGCCCCCCACCCGCGCCGACCCCGCACGTGCGGGCTTACCGCGATCGGGTGGCGGTCCAAGCCGGCCTTCCCGCGCCGACCCCGCACGTGCGGGCTTATCGCGATCGGCCACCCACCCGGACGACGACACCCCCGCACGTGCGGGCTTAGCGCGATCGGGTGGCGGTCCGGGTCGGCTCAGGGTCGCCCCCGACAGACGCCCGGCCGGCCGCGGGCCACGCTCGACCCATGACGACGACCGCGACCCGCGAGACCGCGCCCCGCGGGGACCGGCGCCCGCGGACCACCCGGCGGGCCACCGCCGGGGTGGTCGGGCCGCTGCTCGGTGCGACGCTGCTCACGGCGCCGGCGCTCGTGGTCCTCGGGCGCCCCGGGACGGCCGCCGTCGACGTCGCCGCGTCCTTCGTCATCGTCGCGGGCCTGCAGGTGGTCGTCGCCCGCGCGTCGTGGCGCCGGACGCGGACCCTCGCGCGCCCGGCGGCCCGCGCGGCCCTGCTGGGTCGGCTCGGCTACGCCGTGCTCGTGACGCTCGCCGCGCTCGGGCTCGTCACGGCCGGGCGCGAGGGCCCCGAGTCCTTCGGGCGCTCGTGGGTCGCGGCGGCCGGGGTCCTCGGGCTCGGGCTCCTGGCGCACGCGGTCGCCCTGTCGCGCAGCCGGACCGGTCACCCCGTGGCGGGATGGGTGGTGGCCGCCGCCGGGCTCGCGGCCATCGCCCTGGCCCTGGTCCCCGGTGGCGCACCGACCGGGGTGGCGCTCTGGGTCGTCGTCACCGGGGAGACCGCCCTCGCCGTCGCTCTCACCCTCCCCGGCGCCGGCCGGCACCCGCGTCCGCGCTGAGGGCGCGCCGCGCCGCCGGCGTCCCACCGCGCGGGCATACTCGCCCCGTGGTCGACGTCCCCGCCCCCGGCACCTCCCGCGCGGCGCGGTCCGCGTTCGCCCTCAACGCCGGCGTCGCGTGGCTCGGCCTCGCGCTGACGCTCGTCATCTCCGGGGCCGGCGGCTACGCGGAGTCGGTGCCGCCGCGCGGGCTCTACGGCCTGCACCCCGACGGCCTCGCCGGCGTGGTGTCCCGCCTGGCCGACACGCTCAGCTACTTCACGATCTGGTCGAACGTCGTCGTCGCCGTCTCCGCGACCCTGCTCGCCCGGCGCCCGATGCGAGCCGCGTTCCTGGACAGGGTGATCCGGCTCGACGCCCTCCTGATGATCACCGTGACCGCCATCGTGTACCAGGTGCTCCTCGCCCCCACCGCCGACGTCGTGGGCTGGTCGCGGCTGACCGACCCGATCCTCCACGTCGTGACGCCGGCGCTCACCGTCCTCGTGTGGCTCGTGGCCGGGCCGCGCGGGTGGGTGACCGGGCGGCTCGTCCCGTTCGCGCTCGTCGTCCCCCTCGCCTGGGTGGCGTGGATGCTCGCCCGCGGCGCCGTGGTCGGTGCCTACCCCTACGACTTCACCAACGTCGTCGAGCTCGGGTACCCGTCCGTCGCAGGCACCCTCGTGGCCATCCTCGTCTTCGGGCTCGTCGTGGCCAGCGTGTTCTGGGGGCTCGACGCCCTGCTCACGCGCCCGGGGCGCCGGCGCGCCTGACCCTCAGGACGCCGACGCGGCGGCCGTGCGCAGCCGGGCCAGGCCGCGCTCCATGTCCGGGCCGACGAGGGAGTCCATCGACTTCACGAGCGAGAAGACCCGCATGACCGGCGACAGCTCGCCGCGCATCCGCCACTCCACGCCCGTCCCGCCACCGGGCTGCGGGGTGAGGACGAACTCGACCCGCGAGCGCGACGGGAACGGCTTCTCGAAGGCGAGGTCGACGTCGACCTGCCCGGGGGTGGACCCGACGACCTCCATCGTGCCGCGGCCCGCCTTCCGGTTGCCCTCCCACGCGTAGCGGGCGCCCGGACCCCGCTCGGCACCCGTGTAGGTGCGGCGCATCTGCGGGTCGAGGTCCTCCCACGGGGACCACCGCGGCCAGGCGTGGAAGTCCTCGAGCAGAGCGTGGACGGCCGCCGGGGAGGCGTCGGTCGTGGTCGAGCGGGTGACGACGTACGGGGTGCCCATCCGGCCAGTGTGGCCGTCTCCCGCGCCGCCGTCGAGGCCCGCCCGGGCTCGGCCGTGGCGTGCCTCGATCGACACTCTCGACGATCGATGACCACCCCGTCCCGTGCCGACATCGACGCTGTCGACGACCGGTGACCACCCGTGGGGGCGGGAAATCGACGAGCGGTCGGGCGCGTCGCATCGGTGCAGGTCAGCGGCCTGCGCATCACGCCCGGGGCCCCTTGCCGACACCGTTGTCGGCGCCCCCACGGGTTGCCGGGCGCCGGGACCCCGTGGCACTGTGAGCGCTTACATTCAGTTGTAAGCGCTTACAAGGAGGTGGCGCGGTGAGTCGCAGCACGAGCACGCCGGAGCACGCGGGCACGACGATCTACTCGGTCGCCGAGGCCGCGGGCGTCTCCATCGCCACCGTCTCCCGCGTCATCCAGGGCAGCACGGCCGTCGCCGAGCGCACCCGCGCCAAGGTCCTCGACGCCATCGACCGGCTCGACTACGTGCCGCTCGCCGCCGCGCGCTCGCTCGCCGTGCGCCACCACGAGGCCGTCGGCCTCGTCCTGCCCGAGCTGCACGGCCCCTACTTCTCCGAGCTGCTCATGGGCTTCGAGCAGGCCGCCGCCGAGCTCGAGCTCAGCGTCGTGCTCGCCCTCGTCGAGCCCGACCGTCCCCTCGACGCCCCGCGCTTCACCCGGCTCACGGCCGGGGTCGACGGCGTGGCCGTGCTCGGCGGGATCATCCCCGACGACGTCCTCGAGCGGGCCGCCCGCCAGAAGCCGGTCCTCGTCGTCGCCGGCGGCGCCACGACCGGCTTCGAGCGCCTCGCCGCCGAGAACGTCGCCAGCTCGCACGAGCTGACCACCCACCTGCTCGACCGGCACGGCCGCACCCGTCCGGTCTTCGCGGGCGACCCCGGCGTCGCCCCCGACGTCCGCCAGCGCTTCGAGGGCTACGCCACCGCCCTGCTCGAGCGCGGCCTCGAGGTCCCCGCGCCCCTCGGCGGGGGGCTGCGCGAGAGCGACGGCGCCGCCGCCGCCGAGCGCATCCTCGCCGGCGAGGTCACCGCCGACGCCGTCGTCTGCGCCAACGACGAGGTCGCCCTCGCGCTGACCACCCGTCTCGCCGCGGGCGGCGTCCGGGTCCCCGACGACCTCGCCGTCACCGGCTGGGACGACGTCATGGCCGCGCGCTACGTCCGCCCCGGCCTCACGACCGTCCGCCAGCCGGTCCGCGAGCTCGGCGGGCTCGCCGCCCGGCGCCTCCACGAGCGCATCACCGGCGCCGAGCCGGGCGACCCCGGCCTGCTCGCCACCCGCGTCGTCCTGCGCGGGTCGTGCGGATGCCCCGAACCGTCGCCGACGGTCCCCTGAGCCACACCCTCGCCCCGTCCACCCACAAGGAAGTGAGTTCGACATGAGACGACGCCCGACGACCGCCCTGGTCATCGTCGCCACCGCGGCGCTGGCCGTCAGCGCCTGCGGCCGCAACGAGAGCGGAGCCGGCGCCGCCACGACCGGCACCGACGTCACCTCCGGCCAGGCCACCGGCACCATCACCGTCTGGGCGATGGGCGCCGAGGGCGAGAAGCTGCCGGAGCTCGCCAAGGACTTCGAGGCCCAGAACCCCGGCGCGAAGGTCGACGTCACCGCCATCCCCTGGGACGCGGCGCACGACAAGTTCACGACCGCCATCACCGCGAACAGCACCCCGGACGCCGCGATGGTCGGCACGACGTGGATGGGCGAGTTCGCCGGCCTCGGCGCGCTCGACCCGCTGCCCGGCAACATCGACTCCGCGGGCTTCTTCCCCGGCGCCCAGGAGACGACGAAGGTCGGCGGCACGAGCTACGGCATCCCCTGGTACGTCGAGACCCGCCTCGTCTACTACCGCACCGACCTCGCGAAGAAGGCCGGGTACACCGAGGCCCCCACGACCTGGGAGGGCCTCAAGGAGATGGCGAAGGCCATGCAGGACAAGGCCGGCGCCAAGTGGGGCATCGGCCTCCAGGCCGGCGGAACCGGCTCCTGGCAGACGGTCATGCCGTTCGCCTGGGGCGAGGGCGCCGCGCTCGACGCCGACGGCAGGTACAGCTTCGACACCCCGCAGCTGCTCAAGGCCGTGCAGTACTACCAGTCCTTCTTCACCGACGGCATCTCCGACAAGGCCGCCCCGGCGCAGCCGACGACCGAGCCGGACTTCGTCAGCGGCAAGGTGCCGATGTTCATCTCCGGCCCGTGGATGATGTCCGCGGTCGAGAAGGTCGGCGGCGAGGGGTTCAAGGACAAGTACGCCGTCGCGAAGATCCCCGCGGGCAGCGCCGGCTCCTCGTCGTTCGTCGGCGGCTCGGACTTCGTCGTCTTCAAGAACAGCAAGCAGCGCGACACCGCGTGGAAGTTCGTCCAGTTCCTCGCCGACCCCAAGACCCAGGCCAAGTGGTACGGGATGTCCACCGACCTCCCCTCCGTCCAGTCCGCGTGGGACGACTCGGCCCTCTCGGGCGACGACAAGCTCGCCGTCTTCGGCGACCAGCTGACGACCGCCAAGGCGCCGCCGTCGTTCCCGACGTGGGAGCAGGTCGTCGCGTCCTTCGACTCCGAGCTCGAGAAGGTGACCAAGACCGGCGCCGACCCGGCCGCGGCGCTCAAGACGGTGCAGCAGCAGGCCGACTCCATCGGCACCGGTCAGTGACATGACCACGACGACCGCCCCGCCGGCCCCCGCCGGCGAGTCCACCGCCCCGGGCGGCGGCCGGCGCACCCGCGCCGCCGCCCGGCGCGAGGGGCGGGCCGCGTGGATCCTCGCCCTCCCGTTCAGCCTGCTCTTCCTCGCGTTCACCGCGTGGCCGGTGCTCCAGTCGCTCTTCATGAGCATCACGGACACCCGCTCGCGCGACCTGCGCACCCCGTTCGCCGTCGACGTCACGGGGTTCGAGAACTACGCCAAGGCGCTCTCGGACCCGCTCTTCCTCCAGTCGATGCGCAACACCGCGTACTTCGTCCTCGTCGGGGTGCCGCTGACCCTGACCGTCGCCCTCGCCGCGGCCGTCGCGCTCGACCGCGGCATCCACCGGCTGCGCTCGGTCTTCCGGCTCGGTTTCTACACACCGGTCATCACCTCGATCGTCGCCGTCGCCGTCGTCTGGCGCTTCCTGCTGCAGACCGACGCCGGGCTCGTCAACACCGTGCTCGGCTGGGTCGGCATCGACGGCCCGAACTGGCTCGGCGACCCCACCTGGTCGATGCCCTCGCTCATCCTCATGGCGACCTGGCGCAACTTCGGCACCGGGATGATCATCTTCCTCGCCGGGCTCCAGGCCGTGCCGTGGCACCTGCACGAGGCCGCCGCCATCGACGGCGCGTCGGCGTGGCAGCGCTTCCGGCACATCACGCTGCCGCTGATGCGCCCGACGATCCTCTTCGTCTCGGTGACCACCGGCATCGGCTACCTGCAGTTCTTCGAGGAGCCCTTCGTCATGACCAACGGCGGCCCGCTGAACTCGACGATCTCGATGTCGATGTACACGTACAAGCAGTTCGGGTTCGGCAACTACGGCTACGCGGCGGCGATCAGCTACATCATCTTCGTCCTCGTCGCGGTCGTCACCGCGATCCAGTTCCGCCTCCTGCGAGAGGAGCGCTGACCCGATGCTCACCGCCAAGCGCACCACCTGGTGGCTCTACGGGGTCCTCACCGTGGCCCTCGTGGCCGTCATCGCCCCGTTCGTGTGGATGGTCCTCGGCTCGTTCAAGTCCGAGGGCGAGCTGCGCCAGTCGCCGCCGACCTGGTGGCCGCAGAGCGCGTCGCTCGACAACTACACGCAGCTGTTCAGCCGGCTCGACTTCGGTGGCTACTTCACCAACTCGGTCGTCGTCGCCGTCGTGGTCACGGTCGGCAACCTGCTCTTCTGCTCGATGCTCGGCTACGCCTTGGCGATGCTCGAGTTCCGCGGCAAGAGAGCGCTGTTCGTCCTCGTCATGACGACGCTGATGATCCCGGGCGTCGTCACCTTCGTGCCGCTGTTCGTGCTCGTCGCGAACGCCGGGCTCGTCGACACCCTCCCCGGGCTGTTCCTGCCGTTCCTCGTCAGCCCGTTCGGCGTCTTCCTCATGCGGCAGTTCATCCTCGGGCTGCCCAAGGACCTCATCGACGCCGGGCGCGTCGACGGCGCCGGCGAGCTGCGGATCTTCGCGCGCATCATCCTGCCCCTGTGCGGGCCGGCCCTCGCGACGCTCGGCATCCTCACCTTCCTCGGCAGCTGGAACAACTTCCTCTGGCCGCTCGTCGTGGCGCAGACCGAGGACACCTACACGCTGCCCGTCGCCCTCGCGCTCTACAGCACCGGCCAGAACAGCACCCAGTACGGGCTGCTGCTCGCGGGCGCCACCGTCGTCGTCCTCCCGGTGCTGGTCGTCTTCATGGTCTTCCAGCGCCGGTTCATCGAGGGCATCGCGACCACCGGCATCAAGTGACGCCCGGACCGTCCGGCGTCACCCACCCCACCCCGTCAGGAGATCCCGATGACCCCCCGTCCCGCCTCCGCCCCCGTCCCGGCCTCGCGCCGCCAGCTGCTCGTCGGCGGCGCCGCCGCCCTCGGCGGCCTCGTCGTCAGCGGCGCCGCGGCCCCCAGCGCGGCCGCCGTGTCCCGTTCCGGCGCACCGTCGCTCGTGCACGGCCCCGACCACCACCACGCGTGGGACCCTCACACCGTGCGCCGCTGGGCCTCGGACACCTGGCGCTCCCTCGTCGCGATGACCGACGAGCGCACCGGCCTGCCGGCCGACAACATCCCGGAGTCGCTCGCCGCCGGCGACCGCAGCGGCTACACCTCGCCGACGAACATCGGCGGGTACCTGTGGAGCGCGGTCGTCGCCCGCGAGCTCGGCATCATCACGCCGGGCGAGGCGACCCGGCGCGTGCGGCAGACCCTCTCGACGCTGCTGCGGATGGAGCACCACGAGCCGAGCGGCATGTACTTCAACTGGTACGACGAGACCTCCGGGGCCGTGCTCACGACGTGGCCGGACTCCGGGGACCCGGTGCAGCCGTTCGTCTCCAGCGTCGACAGCGGCTGGCTCGGGGCCGCGCTCATGGTCGTCCGCGAGGCCGTCCCCGGCGCCCGACGCGACGCCGACCGGCTGTTCTCGCGGATGCGCTGGGACGTCTTCTACGACCCGGCCGGCCCGCGCCCCGGCGGCCTCATGCACGGCGGCTTCTACGTCACCGAGCCCGCCGACACCTCGGGTGTCACCAAGGGCAACCACCTCGGCACCGGCGACGACGTCTGGCTGACCAACCACCACTACGACACGGCGGTGTCCGAGACCCGCATCACGAGCTACCTGGGCATCCTCACGGGCCAGGTCCCGGCGAAGCACTGGTTCGCGTCCTGGCGCACCTTTCCGGCCACGTGCGACTGGTCGTGGCACGAGATGCAGCCGGTCGGCGAGACCCGCACCTACCTCGGGCTCGACGTCTACGAGGGCGCCTACACCTACCGCGGGATGCACGTCGTGCCCGGCTGGGGCGGGTCGATGTTCGAGGAGCTCATGCCGGACGTCTTCGTGCCCGAGGCCCGCTGGGCGCCGCGCTCGTGGGGCCGCAACCACCCGCTGCACGTCCGCGCGCAGCGCGAGCACGGCCTGCTCGAGGCGAAGTACGGCTACTGGGGCTTCTCGCCCTCGTCCAACCCGGCCGGCGGCTACCGCGAGTACGGCGTCGACGCGCTCGGCCTCAACCCCGACGGCTACTGCTCCGACCAGGAGAGCACGAACTACGACCCGGGGTTCGGCACCTGTCGCGAGGCGACCAACCCGCACCCGACCTTCGGCGACGGGGTCGTCACGCCGCACGCCGCGTTCCTCGCGATGATGCACGAGCCGCGGGAGGCGTTCGCCAACCTCTCCGGCATCGAGAAGGACCTGCGGGCCTACGGCCGCGGCGGGTTCTTCGACGCGGTCGCGGTGCGCTCGGGCACGATCGCCCGCCGCTACCTCTCGCTCGACCAGGCGATGGTCATGGGCGCGGTCGGCAACGTCCTGTGTCGCGACGTCATCCGGAAGGCGTTCTCCACGAGGGCGGTCGAGAAGCGCCTGCGCCCCGTCATCGGGATCGAGGAGTTCGGGGCGGGTCTCGCATGAGCACCTCCACCGACACCCCCGTCGTCCACCACCCCGCGACCGACGACACCCCGGCCTGGCGCGACCTCAACGGCAACGGCGTCCTCGACCCCTACGAGGACCCGCGCCTCCCGGTCGACGAGCGCGTCGAGGACCTGCTCGGCCGCCTCTCCCTCGAGGAGAAGGCCGGGCTGATGTTCCACACCGTCATCGAGGCCGGCGCGGACGGCGAGGTGCTCGAGGAGCCCGGTGCCATCAGCAAGTCGGCGACGAGCGACGTGGTGCTGCGGAAGCACCTGTCGCACTTCAACGTCCACGAGCTGCGCGACGCGCGGCAGGCGGCCCGGTGGAGCAACGCCCTCCAGCGGCTCGCCGAGCGGACGCCGCACGGCATCCCGGTCACGGTGAGCACCGACCCCCGGCACGCGTTCATCGAGAACGCCGGGGTGTCCTTCGCGGCCGGCTCGTTCTCGCAGTGGCCCGAGCCGCTCGGGCTCGCGGCGCTGCGCGACCCGGCCCTCGTGCGCCGCTTCGCGGACATCGCCCGGCAGGAGTACACCGCCGTCGGCATCCGCCAGGCCCTGCACCCGACGCTGGACCTCGCCACCGAGCCCCGCTGGGCCCGGCAGGCCGGCACCTTCGGGCAGGACCCGCGCCTCGCCGGCGACCTCGGGGTGGCCTACCTCGAGGGCTTCCAGGGCGGTCCGGAGCTCGGGCCCGACACCGTCGCGTGCGTCACCAAGCACTTCCCCGGCGGTGGCCCGCAGAAGGACGGCGAGGACGCGCACTTCCCCTACGGCCGCGAGCAGGTCTACGAGGGAGGGCGGTTCGCCGACCACCTCGACCCGTTCCCCCGCGCGATCGAGGCGGGCACCGCGGCGATCATGCCGTACTACGGGATGCCCGTCGGGCTCGAGATCGATGGAGAGCCGGTCGAGCAGGTCGGCTTCGGCTTCAACCGTCAGGTCGTGACGGGGCTGCTGCGCGAGCGACTCGGTTTCGACGGCGTCGTCCTCACCGACTGGGAGCTCGTCAACGACAACCACGTCGGCGACCAGGTGCTGCCGGCGCGCGCCTGGGGGGTCGAGCACCTCGACCCCGCCGGCCGGATGGAGCTCCTGCTGCACGCCGGCGCCGACCAGTTCGGCGGCGAGGAGTGCGTCGAGGTCCTCCTCGACCTCGTGCGCTCCGGCCGCGTCGCGGAGGCACGGGTCGACGAGTCGGCCCGCCGCCTGCTGCGGGTCAAGTTCCGCCTGGGGCTCTTCGACGACCCGTTCGTCGACGAGGAGGCGGCGGCGGGCCTCCTCGGCAACGAGGAGTTCCGTGCGGCCGGCTTCGAGGCGCAGGCCCGCTCGGTGACGGTGCTCGTCAACGAGCCCGCGCGCGGCGCTGACGGGGACGCCCCGACCCTCCCGCTGCGCCCCGGCGCTCGCGTCTACGCCGAGGGCGTCGGCGCGGACGACCTCGTCGCCGCCGGGCTCGCCGTCGCGGCGTCCCCCGAGGAGGCCGACGTCGCCCTCGTGCGGCTGCAGGCGCCGTTCGAGCCGCGGGACGACCTCTTCCTCGAGGCGTGGTTCCACCAGGGCTCGCTCGACTTCCCGCCCGGCCTCGTCAGCCGGCTCCAGCGCGTCGCGGCGCAGTGCCCGCTCGTCGTCGACGTCTCCCTCGACCGCCCGGCGGTGCTCACCCCGCTGGTCCCCGTCTGCTCCGCGCTGACCGGGACCTACGGCAGCAGCGGCGCCGCGCTCCTCGCCGCCCTGACCGGGAAGATCCCGCCGGTCGGCCGGCTGCCCTTCGACGTCCCCGCGTCGATGGACGCCGTGCGGCGCCACCCCGAGGACGTCCCCGGGTTCGGGGACGACGCCCTCTTCCGGTTCGGCGACGGTCTGTCACTGGGTCCCGCCTGACCGAGCCGGCCCCGGGCCCGCCACCGTGACCCGGGTGGCGGGCCCGCGGCGTGCCGCCGGCGGGGCACCTCGCCTGTCGGCATCCTGAGGACGCCGGGGCCGTGGTGCTTCCGTGGCTGGTGTGGCGGGTGTGACACTGCGGGGATGACTGCCCGCCCGCGTGCCCGCACGATCGCCCGCGCGGCGGTCGTGGCACTGGCCCTCGCGCTGGCCGGCGCACCGGCGGCCCACGGAGACCGCCCCGTCGTGCCCGGCGCCGGCCAGGTGCGCGCGGCGCAGGCGGCCGCCGCGAGCGCCGACCGGGAGGCCGCCCGGCTCGCCGGCCAGCAGGCCGCCCTCGCCCGCGAGCTCACGACCCTCCAGCTCGGGGTCGCGCGCGCGGTCGACACGCAGCGCGCCGCCGAGCAGGACCTCGCGCGGGCCACCGCCCTCGCGCACAAGGCGGCCGACGACCTCGCCCGCGCCCGGGACGAGCAGGTGCAGGCCCACCGCGACGTCGCCGACGCCGCCTTCCGCGCCTGGACGAGCTCGGGCGAGATGAACGCCCTCGAGCTCGCCCTGACCGGCTCGCCCGAGTCGATGGCCGACGCCCAGGTCGTCCTCGACCTCCAGGGCCGCCGCACGAGCGCGGCGCTGTCGCGCGCCGCCGGTGCGGCCGCCGCCGGCACGGCCGAGTCGGCGCACCTCGACGCCGCGCGCGCCGAGCAGGCCGCTGCCACCGCGCGGGCGCAGGAGGCCCGAAAGGCGGCGGAGCGGGCCGAGGCCGCGGCCGCCGCCCGCGCGGCCGACCTCGCGGCCCGCGCGCAGGCCCTCGACGCCCGGGTCGCCGCCCTGCGGGCGCGTGCCGCCCGGCTCGCGACCCAGCGGGCCTCGGGGCTGCGCGCCCTCGCGCGGGCGAGGGCCCGCGCCGAGGCCGAGGCCAGGGCCCGGGCCGAGCGCGAGGCCCGCGCGGCGCGCGACCAGGCCGCGCAGCACGGCGGCTCGACCCCGGTCGTCGGCGGCGGGGGCGGCTCGCCCGCGAGCGCCCAGCGCACCGCCCGCTCGCTGCTCGGGGCGCACGGCTGGGGCGGCGACCAGTTCGGCTGCCTCGTCGACCTGTGGAACGGCGAGTCGGGGTGGAGCTGGAGCGCCACGAACCCCTCGTCGGGCGCGTACGGCATCCCGCAGGCGCTGCCGAGCTGGAAGATGGCGAGCGCCGGGTCGGACTGGCTGACCAACCCGACGACGCAGGTGCGCTGGGGGATGGAGTACATCCAGCGCGCGTACGGCTCGCCGTGCGCGGCCTGGGGTGCGTGGCAGGCGCGCTCGCCGCACTGGTACTGACCACCCCGCGGACACCCCCCGACCGCTCCGCGACCACCCCCTTGCCCGCGCCGGCCCGGCGGCGGACGGTGGGGTGATGGTGCCCTACACGCACGGCCACGCCGAGCCCGTCCTGCGCTCGCACCGCTGGCGCACCGCGCAGAACTCGGCCGCCCACCTGCTGCCGCGGCTGCGCCCGGGCCTGGACCTGCTCGACGTCGGGTCCGGGCCGGGCACGGTGACGGCCGACCTCGCCGCCCTCGTGGCGCCCGGGCGGGTGACGGCGCTCGAGACCGACGACGCCTCCCTGGCGCTGACCGCCGCCGAGCTGGGGCGCCGCGGGGTCGGGGCCGACCTCGTCGTCGGCGACGTCCACGACCTGCCCTTCCCCGACGGCTCGTTCGACGTCGTCCACGCCCACCAGGTCCTCCAGCACGTGGCCGACCCTGTGCAGGCGCTGCGCGAGATGCGCCGCGTCTGCCGGCCCGGCGGGGTCGTCGCGGCCCGGGACGCCGACTACGCCGCCTTCGCCTGGTGGCCCCGACCGGCCGGGCTCGACCGGTGGCTCGCGCTCTACCGGGAGGTCGCCCACGCCAACGGCGGCGAGCCGGACGCCGGTCGGCGGCTGCTCGGCTGGGCGCTGGCGGCGGGGTTCGAGGCACCCGAGGTGACGGCCTCGACGTGGTGCTTCGCCACGCCCGAGGACCGCGCCTGGTGGGGCGGCTCGTGGGCGGACCGCATCACCGGGTCACGGCTGGCCGACCAGCTGCTGCGCGAGCGGCGCTGCACCGAGGGTGAGCTCGAGGCCGTCGCGGCGGACTGGCGCCGCTGGGCCGACGCCCCCGACGGCTGGTTCACCGTCCTGCACGGCGACCTCCTCGCGACCCCCTGACCGCCGCGCCGCACCGCACACCTCGTCCCCCGCGTCACACGGGTATCGGGTGACCCGATACGGGTGCGCTGCACCCGGGAACCGTTCCGGGGTGAAGCGCGGTCGTATCGGGTGACCCGATACGCCTGAGGCGTCCCGGACCTGCCCGCGACCGCGCGAGGGCCCGGCTCCGTGGTGGAGCCGGGCCCTCGCGCGGTCGGTGACCCGTCAGCGAGCGGTCACTCGGGGACGTAGTCGAACTCGTCCGGGTTCGGGCCGGTGCGACCCTGCTCGCCCTGGTCGAGCGCCGAGATGCGCGAGACCTCGTCCGGGGTGAGCGAGAAGCCGAAGATCTCGAAGTTCTCGCGGATGCGCTCCGGCGTCACCGACTTCGGAAAGACGATGTCGCCGCGCTCGACGTGCCAGCGCAGCGTGACCTGCGCCGGGGAGACGCCCTTGGCCTGCGCGATCTCGGTGATGACCGGGTCGCCGAGGACCTTGCCCTGCGCGATCGGGGACCACGCCTCGGTCGCGATGCCGTGCTCGGCGTCGGCGGCGCGGACGGCCTCGTTGGTGAAGTACGGGTGCACCTCGACCTGGTTGACGGCCGGGATCACGCCGGTCTCGTCGACGATGCGCTGCAGGTGCGCGGGCTGGAAGTTCGAGACGCCGACGGACGCGGCGCGCCCGTCCTCGACGAAGGAGGCCATCGTGCGCCACGTCGAGACGTAGTCGCCGTCGTAGAGCGTCGGCAGCGGCCAGTGGATGAGGAAGAGGTCGATCTTCTCGAGGCCGAGCTTCTCGAGGGTCTCGCCGAAGGCGCGCTGCGCATCCTCGGGACGGTGGAAGCCGTTGTTGAGCTTGGAGGTCACGTAGATCTCGTCGCGCGGGATGCCGGAGGTGCGGATGGCCTCGCCGACCCCCGCCTCGTTGCCGTACATCTGCGCGGTGTCGATGTGGCGGTAGCCGATCTCGAGGGCGCGCGTGACGGCCTCTGCGGTGTCCGACGGCTCGATCTGGAACACCCCGAAGCCGAGCTGGGGGATGGTCGTGCCGTCGTTGAGCGTGATGCTGGGAACGGTCATGCAGGGTCCAGCAGACGAACGGCCGTGACTATTCCTGCTGGTCCGGGTGTGGAAGTCGTGGCGCTTTGGCGCGCAGGAGGGGGTCGGCCACGCGAGGATGTGCGCATGGACCGACGGGACGACTACACCTTGGCCCGCGGCCGCACCTTCCTCAACCACGGCTCGTTCGGGGCCACGCCGGCCGCGGTGCTCGACGCCGCGCGGGCGGTCCGGGAGGAGGCCGAGGCCGACTACCCGGACTTCTACCACCACCGCCTCTTCCCCCAGCTGGACGCCGCCCGCCGCGAGGTGTGCGCCCACCTCGGCGTGCCCGCCGACCGCGGGGTGTTCGTCCGCAACGCGACGACGGCCATGCAGACGGTCGTCGACCACCTGGCCCTGCGCACCGGCGACCACGTCCTCGTCACCAGCCGCGAGTACGAGGCGACGGTCGCGCTCATGGGCGTGCTCGCGGCGCGGGGGGTCGACGTCGAGGTCGTCGACGGGCGCCACGAGGGCCTCGTCGAGCGGCTCCTCGAGGCGTGCGGCCCGCGGACGCGCGCCGTCGTCGTCAGCCACGTCACCTCGCCGTGGTCACAGGTCAACGAGGTCGACCGCCTCTCCGCGGAGCTGTCGCCGCGCGGCGTCGCCACCGTCGTCGACGGCGCGCACACGGCCGGCCAGCTGACGATGCCCGTGCGCCGGCCCGGTGTCTACGTCTGCCTGACGCTCCACAAGTGGCTGCACCTGCCCAAGGGCGCCGGCTTCCTCGTCGTGCCCGACGACGCCGCCGCCGACCTGCGCCCCGTCGTCACGAGCTGGTACACGCAGTCGGAGTCGCTGACCGAGCGGTTCGCCTGGGGCGGGACCGACGACGTCGTGGCGCACCTCGTCGCTCCGGTGGCCCTCGCGTACCACCGCGGGCTGCTCGACGACGGGCTGGCCGACCACTGGGAGAAGCTGACCGCCCACGCCGAGACGCTCCTGCTCGGCCTGCACGGCACCACCGTCCTGGCCCCGGCGCCGCGCTCGCCCGCCATGGTCGCCGTCGGGCTGCCGCCGGTCGACCCCGAGGAGGCGCTGCGCCGGATGCACGCCCGCGGCGTCGACCTCTGGTGCGCGGGCACCGACGAGGGGCCCGTGCTCCGACTGTCGGTCGCGCCCTACACGACCCCGGAGGACGTCGACCACGGCGTGGGCGTCCTCGAGGAGGTCCTCGCCGGGATGCCGTGGGCGCCGGCCTGACCCCCGCGCGGGGGTAACCCGGTTGCCCCCGGCCGACCGACGGCGTTGACTCGCCGGATGACGTCATCCGGAGGTCGAGCATGCCGCTGAGCGACCGGTCCATCGCCTACGAGCGCGCCGGCCGGCCCGGCGCCCCGACCGTCGTGCTGCTCCATGCCGGGGTCGCCGACCGCCGGATGTGGGACCCCGTCTGGGAGGACCTCACCGCGTCGCTCGACGCCGTCCGGCTCGACCTGCGCGGTGTCGGCGAGTCCGACACCCCGCCGGACGGGGCGATCGGCCATCGGGACGACGTGGTGGCCCTCCTCGACGAGCTGTCCGTCGCCTCCTGCCACCTCGTCGGCGCGTCCTTCGGGGCCGGGGTCGCGGCGGAGGTGGCCCTCGCGCGGCCCGGGCTCGCGCAGTCGGTCGTGCTGGCGCCGCCGGGCGGCAGCCTCCTCGTGACGATGACCGACGACCTGCGCGCCTTCGTCGAGGGCGAGCGCGCCCTCCTCGGCGCCGACGACCTCGACGGCGCCGTCGCGCTCAACGTCGCGACGTGGCTCGTCGGGCCCGGTCGCCGGGAGGACGAGGTCGCGCCGGCCCTGCGCGACGCCGTCGCACGGATGCAGCGCCGCGCCTTCGAGGTCGAGGGCCTGCTCGGCGACGCGGAGGTCGACGAGCCCGACCCCCCGGCCGCCGAGCGGCTGGCCGAGCTGCGCGTCCCCGTCCTCGTGCTCGTCGGCGACCACGACCTCGCGACCGTCCACGACGCGGCGGACCGGGTGGTGGCGGAGGTCCCGGACGCGGGGCGCGTCGACTGGGCCGACGCCGCCCACCTGCCCTCGATGGAGCACCCCCGGCGCTTCGCCCGGCTGCTGCGCGAGTGGGTGGAGCGCGTCGACGCCGCCGCAGCGTCCGCATCCGGCGCCGACGGGGGCTGACCCCGTCCCGGGGACGCCGGCCGACGCGGCCCGGCGAGGGTGCACGCGACCGCGGCCAGCCGGGTCCCCCGGGCCGACCGCGGGCGCGGCTGGGGCAGACTCGAGCCGGTGAGCCCCTCCCGCGCCGTCGGCCGCCGCCTCGCCCTGACCACGGGCCTCGCCGGTGTCGCGGTCCTCGTCGCCGGCTGCTCGGGCGGGGACGAGCCAAAGCCCACCGCGGACCACCACGCGCGCGGCGGCGCCGGGGCCGAGCCGGCCCTCGCCCCCACCCCGACGGTCGAGCCGGCCGGCCGGGTCGTGCCCGTCGGCTACTCGCCCGAGGGCATCGTCCTCGACCCCGCGAGCGGCCTGCTCGCCGTCGGGGTCCGCAGGCCCGACCGGCTGGTGCTGCTCGACCCCGCCACGCTCGCCGTCCGGCGCACCGTGACCGTCCCGGGCACCGTGCGCCACCTGGGCCTCACCGCCGGGGGCGGGACGGTGCTCGTGGCCAACGAGGCCGCCGACGAGCTCGTCGAGGTCGACACCGCGACCGGCCGCACCCGGACGACCCCGGTCGGTCACGTCCCCCACGACGCCACCGGGGCCGAGGGCGGCGACCTCCTCGTCGGCGACGAGTTCAGCGGGTCAATGAGCGTCGTCCGTGACGGCCGGGTCGTCCACACCTTCGACGACATGCGCCAGCCCGGCGGGGTCGTCGCCGACGGCCGCACGGCGCTGGCCGTCGACGTCGCCGACTGGTCGGTCACGAGCTACGACCTCGACGCGATGACCCGGGTCGCCCGCGTGCCCGCCGGCGAGGGCCCGACGCACGGCATCCTCGCGCGGCCGGGGCTGCTGGCGGTCGCCGACACCCGCGGCGACGCGCTGCTGCTGTTCTCGGTGACCCCGCTGCGCCCCGTCGGGTCGCTGGCGCTCGCCGGGAGCCCGTACGGCCTCGCCGCCGACGAGCGCGGCGGGCTCGTCTGGGTGACGCTGACCGCGCGCAACGAGGTCGTCGGCGTCGACGTCACGGGGTCGAGCCCACGCGAGGTCGCGCGCTACCCCACGGTGCAGCAGCCGAACACCGTGGCCGTGGAGCCCGGCTCGCGGACCCTCTGGGTCGCCAGCCGCACCGACGGCACGGTGCAGCGCATCACGCGGTGAGGCGGGCCGCCCGCGCGGCGAGGGAGTCGTGCCGGTGGGCGTTGCCGTGCAGGGCGAGGTAGCGCTCGCCGAAGCGCGCGAGGAGGTCGTCGTCGAGCCGTCGGACGGCACCCGGCGGGTAGCGGTAGTCCATCGCCGCCGTCACCGCGGCGCTGTCGATGGCGCGCAGGGTCTCGCTCAGCTCGTCGAGCGAGGCGATGCCCAGCTCCAGGAGGAGGCCGGCGATCCACTCGTAGTGGTCGGTGCGCGACCAGCCGGCGCTGGAGTACCGGCCGGCGAGGAAGGTCGCGAGCTCCTGGGGGCTGATCCGGGGGTCGAGCTCGTCGCCGGCGTCGACCCCGCTCGTGCCGAAGCCCGCCTGGAGGCGGTCGCGGATGGTCTGGAACTCTCGGTCGGCCAGCTCGAGCAGGCCGGCGGCGAGGGTGAAGCGGCGGTCGAGGTCGGGCACCTGCTCCGGCGGGACCGTCCCCTTGTAGCGGATGTCGTGCTCGAACTCGGCCCACGCGTGCTGTAGCACGGTCCGCAGCTGGACCGAGGCGCACAGCAGGGGCTCGTACGCGGCGCCCGGCGCGGTCGAGCGCGTGACGAGCAGGTGGCGGCTCGCGTACCCGAAGCGGCCCGCAGCGGCGGTCTCGACGCCGAGGTCGCGGTCGTCGAGGACGGTGAAGTGCTCGGCGAGGAGGTCGGCGACGGCGTCGATGTCGCGCTGGACGTAGGTGATGACGCGCACGCCGACCTGGTCGGTCACGGCGACGAGCGGGTCGGCGGCCGAGTCGTCCACGAGCACGCCGCGCGCCTTGGCCGCGAACGAGGCGACCGACTTCGTGCGCCCGGTGACGCTGAGGTAGTTGATGCCGGCCTCGTCGATCGTCGCGGCGACGTCGGCGACGAACTGCTCGGTCGCGGGCACCAGCTGCGGGCGGGCGGCCGCGTACCCGGCCACGGCGCGGTCGACGTGACGCAGGGACATGCCGCCCACTGTCCCACGCCGAGCGCCCCCACCACCCGACCGACGCCGCCCGCCCGGCACACCCACCCCACTGATTGCGAGTTGCGCCGCCGACCACCCGAGGCTCAGCACCCCACTGATTGCGAGTTGTGCCGCCGACACGCGGCACCGACGGTGCGTCGAGCGGCGGAACTCGCAACAAGAAGTCGGCTCCGCAGCGACCGATTGCCCATCCGCCACCTCTCGACCCCCGGAACCGGCCCCCACAGGTGGCAGATGCGCAAGAAGTCGGCTCGCGAGGCCCCGCGGACTCGACCGAGCCGACCACCCGGCCACCCGGGGCTCAGCACCCCTCTGATTGCGAGTTGTGCCGCCGACACGCGGCATCGACGGCGCGTCGAGCGGCGGAACTCGCAACAAGTCGGGTCAGAAGCCGCCGTCGCGCGCCATGTTGTTGAAGCGGGAGTAGTGACCCTGGAAGGCCAGGACGAGGTCGGCGGTCGGCCCGTTGCGGTGCTTGGCGACGATGACGTCGGCCTCGCCCTCGCGCTCGGGGTCGGAGCGGTCGCGGTGCAGGAGGATGACGAGGTCGGCGTCCTGCTCGATCGAGCCCGACTCACGCAGGTCCGACATCTGCGGGCGCTTGTCGGTGCGCTGCTCGGGGCCACGGTTGAGCTGGCTGACCGCGATGACCGGCACCTCGAGCTCCTTGGCGAGCAGCTTGAGCGCTCGCGAGAACTCCGCCACCTCCTGCTGGCGCGACTCGACCTTCTTGCCGCTCGTCATCAGCTGGAGGTAGTCGATGACGATGAGCTTGAGGTTGTGCTGCTGCTTGAGCCTGCGCGCCTTGGCCCGGATCTCCATGAGCGACATGTTCGGGCTGTCGTCGATGAACAGCGGGGCGTCCGAGATCTTGCCCATGATGCGGGCGAGCTTGGTCCACTGCTCCTGGTTCTTCAGGCCGCGGCGCAGGTCCTGGAGCTGGATGGTCGCCTCGGCCGAGAGGATGCGCATCGTGATCTCGGTGCGGCTCATCTCGAGGGAGAACACCGCCGCGGCCATGCCGTGCTTGATCGCGGCCGCACGGACGATGTCGATGCCGAGCGTGGACTTGCCGACGGCCGGGCGGGCCGCGACGACGATCATCTGGCCGGGGTGCAGGCCGTGGGTCAGCGCGTCGAGCTCGAGGAAGCCGGTCGGGACGCCGATGAGGTCGTCGGTGCGCCCGGAGGCGGCCTCGATCTCCTCCATCGTCTCGTTGAGCAGCTCGCCGAGCGCGTGGTAGTCCTCGCCGCCGCGCTTCTCGGCGACCGAGTAGACCTCGGCCTGGGCGCGGTTGACGATGTCGTCGATGTCGCCCTCGCCCTGCGCGTACCCCATCTGGACGATGCGCGTCCCGGCCTCGACGAGCCGGCGCAGCACCGCCCGCTCGTGGACGATCTCGGCGTAGTAGCCGGCGTTGGCCGCGGTCGGCACCGACTGGATCAGCTGGTGGAGGTAGGCCTGCCCGCCGACGCGGGTCAGGTCGCCGCGCTTGGAGAGCTCGTCGGCGACGGTGATGGCGTCGGCCGGCTCGCCGCGGCCGAAGAGGTCGAGGACCGCGTCGAAGATCGCCTCGTGGGCCGGCCGGTAGAAGTCGTGGCCCTTGACCTCCTCGAGGCAGTCCGCGATCGCGTCCTTGTCGAGGAGCATCGACCCGAGGACGGACTGCTCGGCGTGGAGGTCCTGCGGGGGGACGCGCTCGTCCGGGCGCTCGGTGGGAGCCGAGAAGGCCTCGCTCAGCTCCGCGATGCTCACCCGTGCTCCCCTTTCCGGGACCGACTCCGGCGACCCCGACCGGGCCGCCTCTGCGACGTCCGTCGGCGTGGTCACCACCCCACCAGAAGGCACCGACACCGGGACGTCCGAGTCACCGTAGGACCTGCCCCCACCGACCACCAAGCCGGAGCGGACCCCACCGCCGACCGGCTGGGGACAACCTGTGGACCGGGTGGGGAAAACGCCGGTCGGAGTTGTGCACCGTCGGTGGACAACCCTGTGGACGAGGCTCCCAGCACCCGTCCAGCACCCTGCTGACCTGCACGTTCGCCGTCCACCGGATGTGCACGGCAGAAAGTTTCGGGCGTGTCACGGTCCACAGGAGGGATGAGGCACCTGCATCAGGCGGGTTCGCCCGCCACGCCCCGACCCGGCGCTCAGCCGGTGCGGCCGTAGCGCTCCGCCGACCGGGCGCGGGCCCGCGCGGCCTCGACCTCGCGGTCCTTGGGCGGGGCCTGCGTCACGAGGGCGTCGAGGAGGTGCGCGGTGGCGTGCGCGACCTCGTCGACGGCCCGCGCGAAGGCCTCGGCGTTGGCCTGCGACGGCTTCGTCGACCCGCTGACCTTGCGGACGTACTGGAGCGCGGCGGCGCGCACCTCGTCGGAGGTGGCGGGGGGCTCGAAGTTGTGGAGCTGGCGGATGTTGCGGCACATGCCCTCCACGCTAGGCGGGACACCGCGTGGCCGGAAGGGGTCAGGAGAGCCTCACCTGCCGTGTGCGCGACCGCCGCGGGGGCCATGATGGGAGTCGTGCGGACAGTCACCCTCGACCAGCTCGGCCGCCACCTCGCCGCCCTCCCGGGCGTCCCCCGCGTCGTCGTCTCCGGCAACGTCGCGGTGCCCTGGGAGGCCGTCCGGGTCCTCGACGAGGGCCGGGAGGAGTACGTCCTCCACGCCCTCAACGCGCCGCCGGGCATCCCGGACCGGCCGGGCGTCACCGCCGAGACGTGCTTCGTCGGCGGGGGCATGCGCCGGCACTCGAACCTCTCCTACGTCCCGAGCCGCCTCTCGCTCGTGCCGGTGCTCTACGGCGGGCCGCTCGCGCCGGACGTCGTCATCGTCCACTGCGCCCCGCCGCGCGACGGGATGCTCTCGCTCGGCATCGAGGTCAACGTGCTCCCGGCGGCCATCGACGCCTGCCGCGCCCGCTCCGGCCTCGTAGTGGCCGTCGTCAACGACCGGATGCCCTACACCGGTGGCGACGCGCTGCTCGCGACCGAGTCGGTCGACCTCGCCGTCGAGGTCTCCTCCGCGCTGCCGACGCACCAGCCGCTCGTGCCGGACGACGACAGCCAGCTGATCGGCGAGCGCATCGCCGCCCGCGTCCCCGACGGCGCCACCATCCAGGCGGGCATCGGCGGCATCCCGGACGCGACGATCGGGGCGCTGACCGGGCGCCGCGGCCTGCGGGTCTGGACCGAGATGTTCTCCGACGGCGTCGTCGCCCTCGACCGGGCCGGCGCGCTCGACGCGGAGCACCCGCTGACGACCTCGTTCCTCTTCGGCTCGCAGGACCTCTACGACTGGGTCGACGGCAACCCGCGGGTGCGGATGACCCGGACCGAGACGACGAACGACCCCGGGCTCATCGCCCGGCAGCGCCGGATGACCTCGGTCAACTCCGCGCTCGAGGTCGACCTCTTCGGGCAGGCCAACGCCTCGCGCATCGACGCCCGCATCCACTCCGGCTTCGGCGGGCAGACCGACTTCGTCGTCGGGGCGCTGCACTCGCCGGGCGGGCAGTCGTTCATCGCGCTGCGCTCGTGGCACCCGAAGGCGAACTGCTCCACCGTCGTCCCCCTCCTCGACGAGCCGGTGACGAGCGTGCAGCAGACGGCCGTCGTCACCGAGCAGGGCGCTGCCGAGCTCTTCGGCTACGACCAGCGCGGGCAGTGCCGCCACATCATCCGCGACGCCGCCCACCCCGACGTGCGCGAGGAGCTGTGGGAGGAGGCGCGCGCGCTCGGGCTCGCCTGAGCTGCACCACTCCCCCGCCGCGAACGTGTGTGGACTCGCCGGACTTCCCCGGCGTGTTCACACAGGTTCGCAGGCAGCGGACGAGCGTCAGCGGGCCGCGCCGGTGACCATCCACCGGTCGGTGCGCACGCGCAGCCAGAGCAGCGTGCCGCGCACGGCCATGAACGCCGTGAACGCCAGCCACAGCCAGATGAGCGCGTGCTCCTGCCCGAGGACGCTGCCGCCCTCGAGGAGCCAGTCGCCCGCCGCGCGCACGCCGAGCGCCACCGGGACGTAGGCCGCGAGGGTGCCGACCATGGCGACGGCGAGCCAGCGCCCGTCGCCCGCGCCGATGAGCACGCCGTCGACGACGAAGACGAAGCCCGAGAGCGGCTGCTGGAGCGCGACGACGGTCAGCCCCGCGGCGACGGCCGCCTGGACCGCGGGGTCCGGCGTGAACCAGGCGCCGACCCACGGTCGGACGGCGAGGACGAGCAGCCCGAGCACGACGCCGCCGAGGACGCCCCAGCGCACCATGAGCCGGGTCGCGACCCGGGTGCGCGCGAGGTCGCCCGCCCCGAGGGTGCGCCCGGTGATGGCCTGCGCGGCGATCGCCAGGGCGTCGAGGGCGAAGACGAGGAAGGACCACAGCGTCGCGGTCACCTGGTACGCGGCCAGGGGCACGTCACCGAAGCCGGCGCCGACCCACGTCGTGAGGAGCAGCACCGCGCGCAGGGCCAGCGTGCGGACGAGGAGCGGCACCCCGCCCCGGGCGGCCGCGAGCACCCGGCCGGGGTGCGCCCGCAGCGGCAGCCGCGTCCGGCGCGCCTCGCGGACGAGCACGGCGCCGAGCGCGAGGGCCATCCCCCACTGGGCGATGACGGTGCCCCAGGCAGACCCGGCGATGCCCCAGCCGAGCCCGTGGACGAACCAGACGTTGAGCAGGGCGTTGGCACCGAAGCCGCCGACGGCGACGACGAGCGGGGTGCGGGTGTCCTGCAGGCCGCGCAGCACGCCGGTCGTCGCGAGGACGACGAGCATCGCGGGGAGCCCGACGGCCGACACGGCGAGGTACGTGCTCGCCTCGTCGACGACCCGCGCCGAGGCACCGAAGGCCCCCGACAGGTCCCGCGCGAAGAGCGCGACGAGCAGGGCGGTCGGGACGCCGAGCCCGACCGCGAGCCAGGTGCCGTCGAGCCCGGCCGACACCGCGCCCTCGCGGGAGCCCGCCCCGAGCCGGCGCGCGACGACGCTCGTCGTCCCGTAGGCGAGGAAGACGAACACGTTGGCGGCCGTGAGGAGGACGGCGCTCGCGACCCCGAGCCCGGCCAGGGGCTCGACGCCCAGCCGGCCGACGATCGCGGAGTCGACGAGGAGGAAGAGGGGCTCGGCGACGAGGGCGAGGAACGCGGGGACCGCCAGCCGCAGCACCTCGCGGTGCTGGGACGGGGAGGTGTCCTCAGGCGTCGCGCTCACCCCGGCACTCTCGCACGGGAACCGGGCCGGCGCGCCCGGCGGTCCGCGCGCCCCCCGCACGCGGAAGGGCCCCGCGGGACGTACCCGCGGGGCCCTCCGTGCGACGCGTGCGTCAGCTCTGCGCCGGAGCCGAGACGAGCACCGAGCCCGTCCCGAGAACCGCACCCTCCGGGGAGAGCAGGTTCATCTCACCGAACAGCTGGCGACCGTTGCCGGCCGCGGCGTCGGGCGAGATGGCCCCGTTGACCGTGACCGTGGCCCCACCCGCGAGGGTGACCGAGCCGGACGGCACGTCGAGCGTGCCGAGGGCCGGGCTGAAGAACACGTCGCGGTAGTCGAACTGCGTCGTGCCCGCCGGGACCGCGTAGCCGTCGATCTCGACGGTGTAGGTGCCGGGCGCCGGGTTGGCGATCGAGACCGCCTCCTCCGAGTCACCGTCGGCCGACTGGGCCACCTGGTTGCCGTCGGCGTCGAAGACCGTGAGGTCCAGGTCGGCGCTGAGGTCCGAGGTGTTCCCGATCGCCGCGTCGAGGCGGGTCGCACCCTGGGGCACGACGACCTCGTACGACGCGGTGTCGCCCTCGGCGATGGTCGCGCGCTCGGCGTGGGCCGAGCCGAGCGAACCGCCGCGCGGGGTGACCGTGACCGGACCGAAGTCGTTCTTCACGGTCCAGGAGACCGGGGTCGACTCACCGACGGGGGCGTCGACGGTCTGGGTCTCCGGGTCGACCGTGAGGCCCTGGACGGCCGCGGTCAGCACGAACGGGTTGTCGAGGAACGGCGAGGTGCGCCGCGACTCGACGAGCAGCTCCCACACGCCCGGGATCGGGTTGGCGTAGGCCCGGGACTGCGGCTTGCAGACCGACGGGTCGCTGTAGTTCGTGTAGCAGTTCGGCGTCGAGGTGCTGTCGACCGGGACGCCGTACGGGTTGAACGCGATCCAGCGGACCTGGCTCTTCGTGGCGATGCCCGACAGGTTGACCTGGAACGCCTTGGCGCCCTCGGGGACCGTGACGAACACGCGCTTGAAGAGGTTGCGCTGCACCGAGCCCCGCGTGACCGTCGAGTACGACGGCTTGGCGACGTCCTGCGACGCGACGACGGCGAGCATGATCCGGTGGTCGACGAGCTTGGTCGTCGGGTCGTCGATCTCGAGGATCGCCGAGTGCAGGCCGGTCGTGCGGGCCTTCATCGTCACCGGGATGCGTGCCTCGGTGCCGCGGTTGATCGACACGCTCGACTGCGCCGAGAAGGTGCCGTCGTTGCCGATGATCCGGACGTTGTGCTTGATCGCCTTGCCCGAGCCCGTGGAGCGGGTGACCTTGACCGTGTAGGTCTTGGCCTTGTTGACCGACAGGCCGCCCTTGGTCGCGGGGCAGTCGAGGTACAGACCGGTGCCGCGCTTCGGGGTGACGAGGAAGTCCGCGAGGGCCGTGCAGACCGCGGCCGAGGTGGAGTACTCACCACGGACGGTCGGCTTGGCCTTGAGCAGCGCCCAGGCGCCGGGGACGTCGGCCTGACCGGTGCCCTGGCCGACCGCCTCGAGCGACTTCTGGTAGTCGGCGCTCGTGTACATCGACTCGCGCAGCTGCTTCGGCGTGATCGGCGTCTTGGTCTGGAAGCCGGCCGAGAGCAGGAGCGCGGCGGCGCCGGCGGCCTGCGGGGAGGCCATCGAGGTGCCGTTGAACATCGCGTACCCGACGGGCAGCTCGTAGCCGGCCTCGGCGAGGTCGGGCTGCTTGAGCCACTGCGGCACGGTCGAGATCGCCGAGCCCGGGGCCATGATGTTCGGCTTGAAGCCACCGTCCTCACGCGGACCGCGCGAGGAGTAGTTGTGCAGCGCGAGCTTGCTCGAGACCTCCGAGCCGTAGTTCGCGAGCCAGGTCTCCTTGGAGACCGAGGAGGCGACGCTCACGACGTCGGTCGCGACCGAGGGGTCACCGACCGTGTTGATGCCCGCGCCGGAGTTGCCGGCCGAGATGAACAGCTGGACGCCGTAGACGTCGATGAGCCGGTTGTAGAGCTCGGCCCGCGCGTTCGCGCCGTCGTTGAGGGCCGGGAGGCCACCGATCGACATGTTGACGACGTCGACGCCGCGGTTGGCGACGAGGTCGACCATGCCGTCGGTCAGCGCCGCGTTGGTGCAGCCGCCACCCCAGGTGCAGGCCCGCGAGGAGACGACCTTGGCGCCGGGCGCCTGGCCGTCCATCGCGCCGCCGAAGAGGCTGTGGCCGGCCGCGATGCCCGCGACGTGCGAGCCGTGGGCGTCCTCGACGATGCCGATGTTGACGTAGTCGGCCTTCTGGCCGACGTAGGGACCGCCGTAGGGGCTGAGGTCGACGTCCTCGCGGTACTCGACGACGAACGGCATGCTCTCGACGATGTCCGTGTCGGGGTCGTCGGTGCCGAAGTGGCCCACGTCGTACTTCTCGTTGTACGGGCGCATCAGCTCGTCGTCCGAGAAGACGTTGTCCTGGTTGGCGTCGACCCAGATGTCGTGGGTGTCGGCGTCGTAGAGGATCCCGAACCGGTCGGTGGTGTCGCCGTCGCGGTTGACGTCGCCGCCGGGCTCGCTCGCCGCGGTGATGGACTCCGAGAAGCGGTTGTAGAGGAAGGTCCCGCTCTTGGGGGCCGTCCAGGTCTGCTCGCTCGCCTCGAAGGTCGGGTCGGCCTCGACCTCGGTGAGCATCGGGCGCCAGGTGGCGTCGTCGTCGAAGATCGGGTCGGTGGCCGTCACCCAGTCGACGATCTTGCGCTCGCCGGTGGAGGTCGTGGCCAGGGCCGGGTGGTCGAGGTCGACACCCGAGTCGAGGACACCGATGGTCACCCCGCGGCCGTCCCACTTCGGGTTGGCCTTCTTGAACGTCGTCGAGCCCGTCTCGCGGGTCGGCATGTACGGGTTGGCGTCCGGCGTGGACTTCCCGGGCGCGGCGACCGCCTTGGCGGCGCCGGCCTTGCCCTCGGTCCCCGGGGCGGGGAGCTTGACCGACTCGTCGAGGTCGACGGCGCGGACCTTGGCCAGGGCCGCGACACCGGGAACGGCCTTGGTGGGCACGCTCGCCCGCACGTAGCCGACCTTGTCGTTGGTCATGCCGACGAACCCGCCCTGCGCGCGGATGGAGGCGGCGACCTGCTTGGTCGTGCCCTTGTCGACGGCGAGGATCAGCGTGACCCGCTTGGTGCCGGCCGACTGGGCCTTCTCGAGCAGCTGCACGTCGTGCTGGCCGAGCTTCTTCTCGGTCGTGGACGCCGAGGGCGTCTCCTTGACCTCGGTCTTCTGGAGAGTGGCCTGGGGGGCCTTCTCCCGGAGGGCGCCCGGGTCGCCGGGCCCCTTCGCGACGGCGCCTGCCGCTCCGAACGAGCCCGTGGTCAGGGCCGCGGCGGCCAGGCCGGCGAGCGCGACGCGCCCCGACCTGTGGGTGAGGGGATGTCTCATCGGTGTCCTGTTCTTCCCCGCGACGCACTCTGCCTGCGTCTGAACAACGGTGGCGACAGGCAACCACGGATCCGTCCGCAGGGGAATAGGCGGCGCGGAACCCGTTGCGTTCTTTGCCAACTGCTGACCTTCGGGCCACGAGGCCACCCGAGGGCGTCAGGTCAGGAGGTGCCGAGCACCGCCACCGCGGCCTCGCGCCGCGGGTCGCCCGCGGCGCTGAGGACACCGTCCTCGTGGCGGTAGGCGGCGCCGACGCCACCGAAGTACATCGAGCGTGCGCCGTGGTCGGTGGCGGCCAGCCCGGCCCGGTGGATCGCCGCGCTGATGGCCGGGTCCGACTCGTGCTCGACGACCGGCCGTCCGCCCGCGTCGAAGCGCACGTGGAGGCGCGGCGCCTCGATGGCGGTCGTCAGGTCCGCGCCGTGGAGGCAGCCCTGCCCGAGCACCTGCATGAGCGCGGTCGTGATGCGGTCGGCGCCCGGCGAGCCGACGGCGATGACCCGGCCGTCCGCCGTGCGACCGGTCGTCGGTGCCATGTTCGACGCGAGGCGGGTGCCCGGCGCGAGCGCGTGCAGGCCCAGCCGGTTCAGCTCGGGCTCCCCGAGCGCGTTGTTGAGGAGCATCCCGGTGCCCGGCACCGTGACACCCGCGCCGTAGCCGGCGGACACCGTGACGGCACAGGCGAGCCCGTCGGCGTCGACCGCCGAGACGTGCGCCGTCGAGGCCGACGTCGGCAGGCCGGCGAGGCCGTGCCGGTCGACCGAGGAGAGCAGGGCGTGGCCCGCCGCGTCGAGGTCCGGCGAGACGTCGTGCACCTCGAGCCGGTAGCGCAGTACCGCGAGCTGCACCGCCAGCACGTCGTCCCAGTCGTAGGAGCCACGGCGGGCGAGCTCGCCGAGCATCACCGCGAGCATCGGGCCGCCCACGGAGGGAGGCGGGTTCGCGGCGAGGTCCCAGTCGCCGACCGTGCGGCGCACCGGCTCGCGCTCGAGCACCCGGTAGGCGGCCAGGTCGTCGGCCGTGACGAGCCCGCCGTGCGCGGCCATGTCGGCCACCATCGCCCGGCCGACCTCGCCGGTCGTGAGCACGCGGGCGCCGTCGCGGCCGACGAGCTCGAGGACGTCGGCGAGCAGGCCGTTGGTCGTGACGTCACCGGCCCGCAGCGGGGTGCCGTCCGGGCGGGTCACGACACCGTGGGCCTCGGGGTCCCGGCCGAAGAGACTGCCCGCGACGAAGCCGAGGTAGCGCGCGGCCGCACCGCCCATCGGGTAGCCGTCGCGGCAGGCGGCGGCGGCCGGGGCGACGACGTCGGACCAGCCCGCCCGTCCGAAGCGGGTCACGACGTCCTCGCACGCGGCGGCGGCGCCGGGGGTCGCGACCGACCCGTGACCGGCGAACATCGTCACGCCGCCCCCGTACTCCGTGTACACCTCGCGCACACCGCCGCCGAACGCCTCGTGGGGCAGGCCGCGCCCCGGCATCTCGACGGTGCCGTCGACGAGCACCGGCTCGGCGCCCGGCGCCCAGACCGACACGAAGGCACCGCCGCCGAGCGAGACGATGCCGGGCTCCGTGGCCATCGCGGCGAGCGCCGCGGCGACGGCGACGTCGACGGCGTTGCCGCCCGCGTCGGCCAGGGCCCGGCCCGCCGCGAGCGACACCGGACCGGTCGCCGCCAGCGCCACCTCACCCATGGAGCGGCATCCTGCCACCGGCTCCCCCGCTCGCGTCGCCCCGGTCGGTGACCGGGCGGTAGCGTTCGGGAGCATGAGCCGCCCGCCCCTCGCCGTCGTCGCCGGGACCGGCTTCTACGACCTCGAGGCCCTGGAGCACCGCACCGACGAGACGGTCGACACCCGGTGGGGCCCGGCCCGCGTCACCCGCGGCCGCTGGCACGGCCTGCCGGTGCTCTTCCTCACCCGGCACGGCCCCGGTCACTCGGTGCCGCCGCACCTCGTCAACTACCGCGCGAACATCCGCGCGCTCGCCGACCTCGGCGTTCAGGACGTCGTCGCGGTCAACGTCACCGGCTCGATCGACCCGGCCCTGGCGCCCGGCGACCTCGTCTGCCTCGACGACTTCCTCGACCTGACCAAGCAGCGCCCGCTCACCTTCTTCGACGGCTCCGGCCCCGAGGGCGTGGTCCACGTCGACGTCTCGGCGCCCTACCACCCGGCGCTGCGCCGCGAGCTGCTCGACGCGGCCGCCGCCGTCGGCCGGCCGATGCGCGACGGCGGGGTCTACGCCGCGTTCGAGGGGCCGCGCTTCGAGACCGCCGCGGAGATCCGGCTGGCCCGCCTCGCCGGCGGCGACGTCGCCGGGATGACCGGGGTCCCCGAGGTCACCCTCGCCCGCGAGGCCGGGCTGCGCTACGCCGCGGTCTCGCTCGTCGTCAACCCCGCGACCGGGGTCGGCGACGCCGCCGAGCCCATCACGATGGACGAGATCGACGCCGTGCTGGCCCGCAGCCGCGACGCCGTCCTCGCGGTGCTCGACGAGCTCGTCCGCACCCGCGCCACCACCACCGACCCCGAGGAGGACGCCGGATGAGCCGGCTGGTCATCGACGGCGCCGCGTACGTCGTCACGGTCGACGAGGCCGACACCGTCCTGCGCGACACGACCGTCGTCGTCGAGGACGGCACGATCACCGAGGTGCGGCCCGCGGCCGACGGCCCGGTCGACGGCGACGAGGTCCTCGACGCCCGCGGCCGGCTGCTGCTGCCCGGCCTGGTCAACCTCCACACCCACCTGCCGATGACCCTCCTGCGCGGGCTCGCCGAGGACGTCGACCTCCAGGGATTCCTCACCCGGGTGTGGGCGGCCGAGGGTGCGGTGATGGACCCGCCGACCGTCGAGCTCGGCGCCACCCTCGGGGCGCTCGAGTCGCTGCTCGGCGGCTGCACGACCCAGCTCGACATGTACTTCCACCACGAGGCGGCGCACCGCGGCGCGGTGGCCGCGGGCAGCCGGCACGTCATCGGGCCGGTGTTCATGGCAGGGCCCGGCCCCGACGGCCTCGCGTGGGAGGAGCGCATCGCCCTGATGCGCGCCTGGCCCGAGGCGATGGCGGCGCTCGGCGGCCCGGCGGTGCCCGTCTCGGCGATGCCGCACGCGACGTACACCTGCTCCCCCGAGGACCTGGCCGAGGTCGTCGCGACGCTGCGCGAGGTGCGTGGCGAGGGGCCCGCGCTGCTGACGACCCACGTCTCCGAGAACGCGGCCGAGAACGACGACGTCGCGGCCCGCTACGGCGCGACCCCGACCGAGGTCCTCGACGGCGCCGGCTGGCTCGAGGGCGACCTGCCGCTCGTCGTCGGCCACGGCGTGCACCTCTCCGCCACCGACCGCGAGCGCCTGGCGGCCGCGGGCGCCGCCGTCGCCCACTGCGCCGGCTCGAACCAGAAGCTGGCGAGCGGCGCGCTGCCGTGGGAGACGGTGCGCGCGAGCGGGGTCCGCCTCGGCATCGGCACCGACGGCTGCTCGAGCTCGAACGACCTCGACATGTGGCAGGCGATGCGCCAGGCGGCGCTGCTGGCGCGCCTGACGAGCGGCCGGCCCGACGTCGCGAGCGCCCACGAGGTGCTCCGCGCGGCGACCGTCGAGGGGGCGCGGGCCCTCGGCCTCGGCGACGTCCTCGGCTCGGTCGAGGTCGGCAAGCGGGCCGACCTGGTCCTGCTCGACCTCGAGAAGCCGCACCTGACGCCCGTCCACGACGTCCATGCGCTCCTCGTCTTCGCCGCCGGCCGCGCCGACGTGACCGACGTCGTCGTCGACGGCGAGGTCGTCGTCCGCGACGGGCGCAGCACCCGGGTCGACACCCCGGCGCTGCTCGCCCGCGCCCGCGAGGTGGGCGCCACCGCCCGGGCGGCGGCCGAGGCGTCGTGAGCGCGGTGCCGGGCATCCCCCAGGTCGACCCGCCGGACGAGAGCGCCGAGGAGGTCGTCGAGCGGCTCGGCATGGTCCCGATCCCCGAGGAGGGCGCCTGGTACGTCGCCGGGCCCCGGACCCAGGGCCTCAACGCGATCACCGTGCTGCTCACCAACCGGCCCGACGGCTTCTCGGCGATGCACCGCCTCGCCGTCGACGAGGGCTGGCAGTGGCTCGGCGGTGCGCCCGCCGCCCTCCTGCGGCTGCGCCCGGGCGGCTCCGGCGTCCTCAACTACGTCGGCGGCGAGCACTCGCAGGTCCTCGTGCGCCGGGGCACCTGGATGGGCGCGACGACCCTCGGCTGGTGGACCCTCCTCTCGTGCTGGTGCGCCCCGGCGTTCCGGCCCGAGCACTTCGAGCTCGGCCGGCGCGACGACCTCGTCGCGCAGTACCCCCGCTTCGGCGAGGAGATCCGCACCCTGACCCGCGAGCAGCCGGTCGGACGGATGCGGTGACCGCGCTCGTCACCGGCGCGAGCGGTGGTCTCGGCGCGGCCGTGGCCGTCGCCCTGGCGGCCGCCGGCCACGACGTCGCGGTGCACTACCGGGGTGACGCGGACGGCGCGCAGCGGGTGCTCGACGAGGTCGAGGGCTCGGGCCGGCGGGCGCTGGCCCTGCACGCCGACCTCGACGTCGAGGCCGCCGACGCGCTCGACGCCACCTGCGCCGACCTGCTCGAGCGCTGCGCGGACGGTCTCGGCGTCCCGGACGTCGTCGTCCTCAACGCCTTCCCGCAGCACCACGTCGCCTGGGACGACCTCGACGCCGCCGCCTGGGACGCCTACCACCGCGCCGGCCTGCGTCCCACCGCCGTCCTCCTGCGGCAGGCCGCCGCCCGGATGCCCGACGGCGGGGCGGTCGTCGCCGTCGGCTCGATCGAGGGCCTGCGGGCGATGCCGACGCACACCCCCTACGCCGTCGCCAAGGCCGCGCTGCACCACCTCGTCGGGGCCGCGGCGCACGAGCTGGGGCCGCGCGGGGTGCGCGTCGTCGGCGTCGCCCCGGGCCTCGTCGAGCGCGAGGGCCTCGCCGACGCCTGGCCCGAGGGCGTCGCCCGGTGGGGTGCGGCGTCGGCGCTCGGGCGGCCCGTGACCCCCGCCGAGGTCGCCTCGACGATCGCGTTCCTCGCCTCGGGAGCCGCCTCCGGCATCACCGGCACCACCGTCACCGTCGACGCCGGGTGGTCGGCCGCGCCCGGGTGGTGAGGTCGGGGTCCCTCTGGTAACGACCCCGCAACGAAGCCCGGCGTCGTGCGGCGGGAGGCGTTTCTGGCCGTAGCATCTGCTCGTCTGAACAGCCCTCCCGAGGAGATCCTCCATGAAGTCTTCGCGTTACCTCGTCGCGGTCCCCGCGGCGCTCGCCCTGGCCCTCGCGGGCTGTGGCGGCAGCACCGGCACCTCCGGGTCCGGCAGCTCGGCCTCCGGCTCGGCCGCGGCCGGCGCCCCGACCGACGACTCGAACTGCGCGAGCGCCGACGTGTTCTGCATCGGCCTGGTCACCGACACCGGCAAGGTCGACGACAAGTCGTTCAACCAGTCGGCGCACGAGGGCGCGAAGGCCGCCCAGGCCGAGACCCAGGGCTTCTACAAGTACATCGAGACCCAGGACGCCAAGGACTACGCGGCGAACATGTCGCAGTTCACCAACAAGAAGTACGACGTCGTCGTCACGGTGGGCTTCCTCATGACCGACGCCACGGTTGCCGCGGCCAAGGCCTCCCCCGACACCAAGTTCATCGGTGTCGACCAGGGCTACCCCGAGGGCACGACCGAGAAGAATCTCACCGGGCTCGTCTTCCCCGAGGACCAGGCCGGCTACGGCGCGGGCTACCTCGCGGGCCTCATGACCAAGACCAACAAGCTCGGCCAGGTCCTCGGCCTCGAGATCCCGCCGGTCCAGAAGTACGCCAAGGGCTTCGAGGCGGGCGCCAAGGCCGCCAACCCCTCGGTCTCCGTCACCACCGTGTACCACCCCGCCGGCGACAACGCGTTCAACGACCCGGTATGGGGCGGCGGCGAGGCCCGCAAGATGCTCGCGCAGAACGCGGACATCATCTTCGGCGCCGGCGGCAACACCGGCAACGGCGCCCTCCAGGAGGTCGCGAAGGCCTCCGGTGCGGGTACCGACAAGTTCTGCATCGGTGTCGACACCGACCAGTGGGACACCGTCCCGGCCGCGCAGCCGTGCCTCATCACCTCGGCCGAGAAGCTCATCTCCAAGGGCGTCACCGACACCATCAAGACGGCCAAGGACGGCGAGTTCTCCGGTATCCAGACCCTCGGCCAGGCGGGCCTGTCGTCGTTCCACGACTTCGACGCCACCATCCCCGAGGACGTCAAGACCAAGGTCGCCGACATCGTCAAGCAGATGGAGGCCGGCACGCTGCAGACCGGCGTCACCCTCTGACCGACGCGGTCACCGGTCAGCCCCGCTGACCACCCGCCCGAGGGGGCGGGCATCCCGACCCGGATGCCCGCCCCCTCGGCACGTCCGCCGCCGAGCCCGCCCTCGGCAGAACCTGCCCAGAGCGCGCCGCAGCGTCGGGCACCCCCGCACTTCCGCCCGCCGGGCCCTCGGGCCAGACTGTGGGCACCCCGAGTCATTGGAGACCCATGTCCGACACCCGCACGGCGGAGAGCACCCCGCCGCCGCCCGCCGAGGATCCGCAGCAGCGCGACCGGGGCGGGGCTCTCGCGTTCCTCGTCAGCCACCAGAGCGGCGTCGTCATCGTCGTCGCCCTCGTCATCTCGCTCCTCGTGGGCGCGGCGCTCATCCGCTACCAGGGGGTCGACCCCTTCTACGCGTACACGACGCTGTTCAAGGAGGCGTTCCAGAACGACGCGTACACGCGCACCCTCCAGAAGACGGCGCCGCTCGTCCTCACCGGCCTCGCGGTGGTGCTCCCGCTGCGCGTCGGCCTGTTCAACATCGGCGGCCAGGGGCAGTTCGCCACCGGCGCGATCGCCGGCGCGTGGGTCGCCTACGCCGCGGGCGGCGCGGGCTGGCTCGGCGCACTCCTCGGGATGCTCGCGGGTCTCGCGACCGGCGCCCTCGTCGGCGTCCTCGTCGGTGTCCTCAAGTCCTGGCGCGGGGTGCACGAGGTCATCTCGACCATCATGCTCAACTACATCGTCGCGGGCGTCACCTTCTGGCTCGTCGTCGGCCCGCTCCAGGCCGAGTCCTCGAAGACCAGCGGCATCCCGCAGACCGAGGCGATCCCCGAGTCCAGCCAGCTCGGCGCCGTCGGCGGCGTCCCGATCGGGTTCCTCGTCGCCGTCGTCCTCGCGGTCGCCTGCTGGTGGATGCTCACCCGCACCACCCTGGGCTTCAAGCTCAACACGGTCGGCGCCAACAAGAGCGCCGCCGGCTACGCGGGCATCTCGATCTCGACGATCACCGTCCTCTCGCTCGCGCTCGGCGCGGGCCTGGCCGGTCTCGGCGGCGCGCTCGAGGCCGAGGGCACCCTCTTCCGCTTCGAGCCGGCCATCGTCGGCACGCTCGGCTTCGACGGCATCACCATCGCCCTGCTCGCCCGGGCCAACCCGCTCGCCACGATCCCGGCGGCCTTCCTCGTCGGCATCCTGCGCACCGGCGCCGCCGGCCTGCAGTTCGCGACCCAGACGCCCGACCTCCCGAGCGGGATCACGCCCGAGATCGTCGACGTCCTGCTCGCCGTCATCCTCCTCATGGTGTCGATCCCCGTCCTCGGCAAGTGGCTCTTCCGCAGCCGCGCCGCCAAGGTGAGCGTCGCCTCGACGAGCTGGGGGAGCTGACCATGGCCTGGGTGCAGAAGAACCGCACGACGCTGGCCATCGCCGTCGCCGTCCTCGTCGCCTCGTACGTCTTCTACTACGCGAAGAACGACATCGCGCCGTCGATGTTCGGCGCCGCGTGGGGCTACGCCATCCCGCTCGTGCTCGCCGCCCTCGTCGGCGTCATCGGCGAGCGCTCCGGCGTCGTCAACATCGGCATCGAGGGGCAGATGCTCCTCGCCGCGTTCGCCGGCTTCTTCGGGGCCGCCTACAGCGGCTCGATCATCGTCGGGATCCTCGCGGGCATCGGCACCGGCCTCATCGCCGGCGGGTTCCTCGCGTGGACGACCGTGCGCTGGCGGATGGACCAGATCATCGCCGGCGTCGTGCTCAACATCATCGCCACCGGCATCACGTCCTTCTACCTCAAGTCGGGCCAGACCCTGCCGGGCGTCATCCCCAACGTCGACATCCCGCTCCTCAAGGAGATCCCGCTCATCGGCGAGACCTTCTTCGCCGGCCGCAGCGCCATCGCGCTCGTCGCCATCGTCGCGGTCGTCGTCGTCCACCTCGCGCTGTTCCACACCCGCTGGGGCCTGCGCACCCGCGCCGTCGGCGAGTACCCGTCGGCCGCCGACACCGCCGGCATCAACGTCGAGCGGCTGCGGATCGTCAACGTCACGCTCGCGGGCTCGCTCGCCGGCCTCGCCGGGGTCTACCTGTCGATGGACGCCTCGAGCTCCTTCGAGCGCGGCATCACCGCCGGGCGCGGCTTCCTCGCCCTCGCGATCATGATCATGGGCGCGTGGCGGCCGCTGCGGGCCTTCGTCATGGCCCTGTTCTTCGGCTTCGTCAACGCGATCGCCAGCCAGCTGCAGCAGTCCGGCCTCGGCCAGGGCGAGGGCACGGGGTTCTTCCACGGCATCGTCGGCGCCATCACCGCGCCGCAGATCCTCGGCACCCTCCCCTACGTCGCGACGCTCGTCGTCCTGGCGCTGGCCGCGGGCCGGGTCCGCGGGCCGGCCGCGGCCGGGCAGCCCTACGTCAAGAAGGACCAGTGATGAGCGACCCCACGCCCACCGAGGGCACCCCGCAGCCGGTCGGGCACGACACCTCGACCGAGCACCTGGCCGCCATCGTCACCAACGAGGAGATCCTCGCGCTGCCGCCGGAGCAGTCCGGCTTCGGCGAGGGCAACGTCGGCGAGGTCCTCCTCGACATCGAGGGGCTCTCGAAGTCGTTCGGGTCGGTGCGGGCCAACCGCGACATCAGCCTGCGCGTGCGCCGCGGCGAGATCGTCGCGCTGCTCGGCGAGAACGGCGCCGGCAAGTCGACGCTCGTCAACCAGATCTTCGGCCTCATCACGCCGGACACCGGCACGGTCGCGGTCAAGGGCGACACGACGCCGATCAAGGACCCGAAGGACGCCATCGCGCGCGGCATCGGGATGGTCCACCAGCACTTCCAGCTCGTGCCCGTCATGACGGTCGCCGAGAACATGGTGCTCGGCCACGAGACGACCCGCGGCGGCGGTGTGCTCGACCTCGAGGCGGCCCGCCGGCTCGTGCGCGAGCTCTCGGAGCGGCACGGCCTCGCGGTCGACCCCGACTCCGCGGTCGAGGACCTGCCGGTCGGCACCCAGCAGCGCGTCGAGATCCTCAAGGCGCTCTCGCGCAAGGTCGACCTCCTCATCCTCGACGAGCCGACCGCCGTGCTCACGCCGCAGGAGACCGACGAGCTGCTCGGCGTCATGAAGGAGCTCGCCGACTCCGGCACCTCGATCGTCTTCATCACGCACAAGCTGCGCGAGGTGCTCGCCGTCGCCGACCGCGTCTACGTCCTGCGCCAGGGCCAGGTCGTCGGCGAGGTCGCGACGAAGGAGACCGACGCCCGCGGCCTCGCGACGATGATGGTCGGCCGCGAGGTCGTCCTGTCCATCGACAAGGCGAAGGCCACCCCCGGCGAGACCGTGCTCGAGGTCGAGGACCTCCACGTGCGCGACGACCGCGGGCTGGGCGCCGTCAACGGCTTCAGCCTGACGGTGCGCTCCGGCGAGATCGTCGGCGTCGCCGGCGTCGAGGGCAACGGCCAGCGCGAGCTCGTCGAGGCCCTCGCCGGGATGCGCAAGGTCGTCTCCGGCCGGATGGCGCTCGGCTCGCTCGACCTCACGAAGGCCAACCCGCACCAGACGCACCACGCCGGCATCGGCCACGTGCCCGAGGACCGCGAGAAGCACGGCATCGTGGGGTCGTACTCCATCGCCGACAACCTCGTCCTCAACGAGTTCGACCAGGCGCCCTACGCCAAGGGCGGGGTGCGCCAGTTCGACGCGGTGCGCGAGAACGCCGAGAAGCTGCGCGAGGAGTTCGACATCCGCTCCAGCGGGGTCGGGCAGAGCGCCGGGTCGCTCTCGGGCGGCAACAAGCAGAAGGTCGTCGTCGCGCGCGAGATGTCCTTCGAGCCGAAGCTGCTCATGGCGGCGCAGCCCACCCGCGGCGTGGACGTCGGCTCGATCGAGTTCATCCACCGGCGGATCGTCGAGGCCCGCGACGCCGGGGCCGCGGTGCTCCTCGTCTCGGCCGAGCTCGACGAGATCCTCTCCCTCTCGGACCGGATCGCCGTCGTCCACGGCGGCACGGTCGTCGCCGAGATGGACGCCGCGGACGCGGACCGGACGGAGATCGGCCGCCTCATGGCCGGCGACCACTGACCCGCGACCCCCGTGCACCACGACCCCCGTCGGCCCCGGCCGGCGGGGGTCGCCCCATCCCGGCCGGCGGAGGCAGCCGCATCCGGCCCGGGTCGAGGTGAAACCCGACCGCGAGAGGGTCCCCTTTCACCTCGACCCGCAGCACGCCCCAACGGGTCGAGGTGAAACCCGACCGCGAGAGGGTCCCCTTTCACCTCGACCGGACACATCCCGACTGATTGCTAGTTCCACCGCTCGACGCGCCCTCCAGCAGCGTGTCGAGCGGCCGAACTCGCAACAAGTGCAGATCGGATCCGTCGGTCGAGGTATCCGGCTGCCGTCGGACGGTCCCCGACTACCTCGACCGGGGGGCTCCGCAGCGGGTCGAGGTGAAACTCGACCGCCAGGGGGTCCCGTTTCACCTCGACGCGGGGTGCTTGGCGCCAGAAGATCCGCGCCGTCACGGTGGCGACCCGGACGACGGCGTAGGACGCGGATGCATCCCCGCCACCAGCCGACATCCCCGCCATCACCGTGACGATGCGGATGCTCGCGAAGTCCATCCCGACTGATTGCGAGTTCCACCGCTCGACGCGCCCTCCAGCAGCGTGTCGAGCGGCCGAACTCGCAACAAGTGCAGATCGGATCCGTCGGTCGAGGTATCCGGCTGCCGTCGGACGGTCCCCGACTACCTCGACCGGGGGGCTCCGCAGCGGGTCGAGGTGAAACTCGACCGCCGCAAGGTCCCGTTTCACCTCGAACCCGGCGCCTCGTGGCTGATCGGTTGCTGAGAAGCAAGGCTACGGTGTCGTAACTTACGGATGCGTAGGTTACGCTTGCGTACGTGAGCATCTCCACCGACCGAGCGACCCCCCGCGGGGCCACGCGGCCGCGCCTCGGGGCGCACACCGACGGACCCCTGGGCGGCGTCGTCCGCGGCGCCCGCCGGGTGGCCGAGGCCCTCGCCACGCCGCTCGTCCCCGCCGACTACCTCGACCTCCTCGACCCGATGCGCGCCGGCGCCGACCTGCGCGGCCGCATCGTCGAGGTCCGCCCCGAGACCGACGACGCCGCCACGGTCGTCATCCGGCCCGGCCGCGGCTGGCGCGGGCACGTCCCCGGCCAGTACATCCGGATCGGCGTCGACATCGACGGCGTGCGCCACTGGCGCGCGTACAGCCTGACCCACCGCGCCGACGGCACCGCCGCGGCCGGCATCCCCGCCGGGTGCGTCGCCATCACGACCAAGGCGATCCCCGAGGGCAAGGTCAGCACCCACCTCGTGCGCCACGCCACCCCGGGCACCCTCGTGATGCTCGACCAGGCGACCGGCGACTTCACCCTCCCGACCCCGGCCCCGGCCAAGGTCCTCTTCCTCACCGCCGGCAGCGGCATCACGCCGGTCATGGGGATGCTGCGCAACCACCTCGGCGAGCTCGCCGACGTCGCGCACGTCCACTGCGCGCCGAGCGAGCGCGACGTGATCTTCCACCGCGAGCTCGCCGGGCACCACGCCGCCGGCCGGCTCGCCCTCTCGCTCAACCTCGACGACGTCCACGGCGTCCTCGACCTCGCCCGGCTCGACGGCCTCGTCCCCGACTGGCGCGAGCGCGAGACCTGGCTGTGCGGCCCGACCGCGCTGCTCGACGCCGCCGAGAAGCACTGGGCGGACGCCGGCGTCCCCGAGCGCCTCCACGTCGAGCGCTTCCGCCCGAGCGTCGTCGAGCCCGGCGAGGGCGGCACCGTCACCTTCGCCCGCAGCAGCCGCATCGTCGAGGCCGACGGCGCCACCGCCATCCTCGACGCCGGCGAGGACGCCGGCGTCCTCATGCCGAGCGGCTGCCGGATGGGCATCTGTTTCGGCTGCGTCGTGCCGATGCGCTCCGGCGCCATCCGTGACCTGCGCACCGGCGAGGTCACCGTCCACGAGTCCGACGAGCCGCTGCCGGTCCAGACGTGCGTCAACGCCGTCGCGGGCTCCTGCGAGCTCGACCTCTGACCACCCGACCGCCCTCCCGACCCCTCCACGGAAGGACCCCCTCATGACCCTCGCCCCCGAGCGCACCGCCGGCCACGGCTCCAGCAAGCCGCACGGCATCAACCCGCGCCTGCGCGTCGCCTCCGACACCCCGCGCCCGCAGCGCCCCGCCCTCAAGAAGTCCGGCCGCCCCAACCCGGCCGCGCACCTGAGCCCCGAGCAGATCGAGGGCATCGGCCACGAGCTCGACGCCCTGCGCAAGAACGTCATGGACTCGCGCGGCGAGGCGGACGCCGCCTACATCCGCAAGGTCATCAAGGTCCAGCGCTACCTCGAGATGGGCTCGCGCGCCACGCTGCTGTTCAGCAACGTCAAGGTCAAGGGCTTCCGCCCGGCCTGGTGGATCGGCACGGCCGGCCTCTCGGTCGCGAAGATCCTCGAGAACATGGAGATCGGCCACAACGTCATGCACGGCCAGTGGGACTGGATGCGTGACCCGAAGATCCACTCGATGGCGTGGGAGTGGGACAACGCCTCGCCGGCGAGCCAGTGGAAGCACAGCCACAACGAGATCCACCACACCTTCACGAACGTCCTCGGTCGCGACAACGACCTCGGCTACGGCATCCTGCGGGTCGACGAGGACCAGAAGTGGAGCCTCTTCTCGCTCTTCCAGCCGATCTGGCACGTGGGCAACGCGCTGCTCTTCGAGTACTCCATCGCGGCGTACGACCTCGAGCTCGGCGCCTACCTCGCGAAGAAGCACCGCCTGAGCGACGAGGACAAGGCCGAGTTCCGCAAGAACCGCGACGAGGTCCTCGCGAAGATCCGCCGCCAGGCGACCAAGGACTACCTCGTCCACCCGGCCCTGTCGGCCGCCACCGGCTCGGCGCGCACGACGCTCACCGCCAACGTCGTCGCCAACCTCGTGCGCAACGTCTGGACGAACACCGTCATCATCTGCGGGCACTTCCCGCCCGGCATCTCCACCTTCGAGAAGACCTCGATCGACGGCGAGACCCGTGGTGAGTGGTACCTGCGCCAGATGCTCGGCTCCGGCAACATCTCGGGCACCAAGGCGATGCACGTGATGACCGGCAACCTCAGCCACCAGATCGAGCACCACCTCTTCCCGGACATGCCGAGCAACCGGTACGCCGAGATCGCCCCGCAGATCCGCGACCTCATGGAGCGCCACGAGCTGCCCTACGTCACCGGCAGCCTCTGGAAGCAGGCGGCGTCGGTGTACTGGAAGGTCGTCGAGCTCTCGCTGCCGAACAAGGTCGAGGGCCGTCGTCGCCGCGACATCGTCCGCCTCGAGCTCAAGAAGGCCCAGCGCCGCCGGAAGTCCCGCCGCTGAGCAGGGCACCGCAGCACGGGTGAGGGGTCGGCCGGTCGGCCGACCCCTCACCCGTCCGTCGTGCGGCCGCCCCACCGGCCGTGGCATGGTGGCCGGGCGCCGTCACCCCTGTCCGGCGCGCCCCTCTGTCACCCAGCGCCCTCCCGGCGCGACCACCCCCGAGGTCTCGCGATGCCCCGTTCCCTGCCCGTCCGCCCCCTCCTCGCCGCCGCCCTCGCGGCCCCGCTCGCCGTCGGCGCCGTCGCCACCGCCGCACCGGCCCAGGCCGCGATGCAGCCGCTGGCCCAGGAGGTCATCACCCGCGTCAACGCCGAGCGCGCGAAGGTCGGGTGCTCGCCCCTGCGCGCGAGCGAGGCGCTGCGCAAGGCCGCCCAGGCGCACAGCTACGACATGCGGACGAAGAACTACTTCAGCCACACCTCGAAGGACGGCCGCTCGCCGTGGGACCGCATCCGGGCCACCGGGTACCAGTACGGCTCGGCCGAGAACATCGCCGCCGGCCAGCGCACCGCCAAGGCGGTCGTCGACTCGTGGATGAACAGCAGCGGCCACCGCAAGAACATCCTCAGCTGCTCGAACAAGGCGATCGGCGTCGGCGTCTCGCAGGGCAGCGGCGACTACTACATCTACTGGACGCAGGACTTCGGCAGCCGCTGATGCCGCCCGCCGCCCGGTAGCGTCCGGGCGGTGGACCTGCTCGGTGGTGGCCTCGTCGCGGCCGGCCTCATGGCCCTCGCGGCGCTCGTCATCGGCTACTCCAAGACGGCGCTCGGCGGCCTGGCGGTCGTCTCGGTCGCGATCTTCGCGTCGGTGCTGCCGGCCCGGCAGTCGACGGGCGCCATCCTCGCGGTGCTCGTCGTCGGCGACCTCGTGGCCGTCGCGCACTACCGCCGGGACGCCGACTGGTCGCTCATCCGCCGCCTGCTGCCGGCCGTCCTGCCGGGGCTCGTCCTCGGCTCGCTCTTCCTCGGGGTCGTCGACGACACGACGCTGCGGAGGAGCATCGGCGGCATCCTCCTCGTCCTCGTCCTGCTCCAGCTGTGGGTCAAGCGCCGCAGCGACGGCACGAGCACCGACGTCCACGAGCGCCGCCCGGTGGCCTGGGCGGCGGGGACGGGGGTCGGCTTCGCGACGATGACCGCCAACGCCGCCGGCGCCGTCATGACGCTCTACCTGTCGGCGTCCGGCATCGACAAGCGACGGTTCGTCGGCACGAACGCCTGGTTCTTCCTCATCGTCAACCTCGTCAAGGTGCCGTTCTCGGTCGCGCTGGGGCTGCTGCACCCGGCGGACGCGGGCCGCGCGGCCGTGCTCGCGCCGCTCGTGCTGGCCGGCGGGCTGCTCGGCTACGCGACGGTGCGCCGCATCGGGCAGGGCACGTTCGACGTGGCCGTGCTGGTCGCCTCGGCCGTGGCCGCCGCGGCGCTGCTCGTCTGAGCCGCCGCGGCACACCGCCGGTCAGTAGTGGCTGGTGACCGTGGTGCCGATCGTGGCGAAGTCGTAGACCCACTTCGCGACGGGGACCGGCAGGTTGATGCAGCCGTGCGACGCGGAGTACCCGAAGGTGTCCCGCCAGGGCGCGCCGTGGAGGGCGAAGCCGCGGTGGAAGAACGAGGACCACGGGACGTTCGGGGTCTCGTAGTCGGTGCCGTCGGCGTTGCTGCCGCGCATCGTCATGAGCGGGTTCTTGTAGTACACCTGGAACGTCCCGGTGACGGTCGGCTTCTCGGCGGAGCCGTTGACCATCGAGATCGGGCCGTAGACGACCTTCGCACCGACGTAGGCGGTCATCGTGTGCTTGCCGAGGTTGACGTCGATCCACTTCTCGCCGACCGCGGCCGGGTAGGCGAGGTGCTCGGCGCCGGGGGCGACGGTGCGCTCCTCCCACGTCGCCGGGACGGTCGTGTAGCGCAGGGCGCCGGCGTACCCCTTGTGGCTGTCGAGGGCGGCGACGACCTCGTCGGCGAGGGCGTCGGTGGCCCTGGCCGTGCGGCCGTCGACCGCCTCGGTCATGACCCGGCGGACCGAGCCGTCGGCGTCGAGGTAGCGCAGGCCCGTGACCGGCTCGCGCTTCGCGGCGCCGGCGACGGAGTCGACCCAGGCGGCGACCTTCGCGGCGTCGACCCTCGGGGTGCCGGGAACACCGTCGGTCGTCGGGATGGTCACCCACGACGCCTTGCGCGTCGTCGGTGCGGAGTGCTTCTCGTCCCCGTCGCTGATGCTCACCGAGGTGTGCGCGACCGCGTTCGCGGCGGCGGCGACCTCGCGGGCCTTCGCGGTCGTGACGGCCGGGGTGCGCTCGACGAAGTCGACGTGCGCGGTGACGGGCCGCATCGCCCGGGTCGCGCGCTCGACGACGTCCTGAAAGCTCGCGGGGTCGACGGTGCGGCCGGCGACGGCGGGGACGACGGTGAAGGACTTCTTCGAGGAGGCCAGGCGCACCTGCGCGTCGCGACCCTTCTCGCCGGCGGCGCCGACGAGGCCGGCGACGGTGCGCTGCACGGTGGCGTCGTCGGTCGTGACGACGGCCGCGACGTCGTGGCGCGAGACGAGCGAGCGGGCGTAGGAGGACCACGAGCGGTGGTCGGCGGCGAGCACGGCGTCGACGGTGGCGTCGACGTCGACCCGGTAGCCGAGGTCGGCCGGCGTGGTCGTGCGCGTGGCGTCCCCGGAGTCGACCGTGACGCGCAGGGCCTGCGCCCGCTGCCGCAAGGCCTCGGTCAGCTCGGCGCGGGTCATCCCCGCGACGTCGACGCCGCCGACGCTGCTGCCGGGCAGCGCGCGGTCCTGGTAGTGGGCGGCGTACGCGGTGCCGGCGCCCCCCAGCGCCAGCGGGACCGCCACGGCGGCGGTCAGCAGCAGGGTCCTGCGCGTGCTCATGTGTGGTCCGTCCTCGTCCCCGGAGGCGCGCGCAGAGGCCGCGCACCGCACCTCATGATGGGGCAGGTGGCGCGATCCGGCCACACGACGGCCGGAGGAGGGGCGTCACGAAGTGACAACGATGCGCCCGGCCCCGACGCGGGCTACGCCGCAGTCAGGGACGTGATGACGACACCTACTGCGGTGTAGCCGGGATCGCAGCGCGCCCGGCCCCGCCCCGGCGCGCCTCCACCTCTCGGGGGCACCCCGAGACGCGCACGAGACCCCGGCTCGGAGCCGGGGTCTCGTGGACGAACCGGGGTCTCGGCGCCCCGGGAGCCGCGTCGTCAGGCGTTCTGCGGGAAGCCCAGCTCGATGCCGCCGTGGCTCGGGTCGAGCCAGCGCGAGGTGACGACCTTGCCGCGGGTGAAGAAGTGCACGCCCTCCATGCCGTGGGCGTGGGTGTCGCCGAAGAGGCTGTTCTTCCAGCCGCCGAACGAGTAGTACGCCATCGGCACGGGGATCGGGACGTTGACCCCGACCATCCCGACCTCGACCTCGTTCTGGAAGCGCCGGGCAGCGCCGCCGTCGTTGGTGAAGATCGCGGTGCCGTTGCCGTAGGGGTTGGAGTTGATGAGCTCCAGGCCCTCGTCGTAGGTCTTGACCCGCACGACCGACAGCACCGGGCCGAAGATCTCGTCGGTGTAGACCGACATCTCGGGGGTGACGTTGTCGAAGAGCGTCGGCTTGAGGAAGTACCCCTCGCCGTCGGCGTCGACGTCGCCCTCGCGCCCGTCGATGACGAGCGTCGCGCCCGCCTCGGTGCCGGCGTCGAGGTAGGAGGTGACCTTGTCGCGGTGCTGCGCCGTGACCAGCGGGCCCATGTCGCAGCCGCGGGTGCCGTCACCGGTGACGAGCTTGCCGACCCGGTCCTGGATCTTCTGGACGAGGTCGTCGGCGATGGTGTCGACGGCGAGCAGGGCCGAGATGGCCATGCAGCGCTCGCCGGCCGAGCCGAAGCCCGCGTTGACGGCGGCGTCGGCGGCGAGGTCGAGGTCGGCGTCGGGCAGCACGAGCATGTGGTTCTTCGCGCCGCCGAGGGCCTGGACGCGCTTGCCGTGGGCGGTCCCGGTCTCGTAGACGTACTTCGCGATGGGCGTCGAGCCGACGAAGGAGACGGCCTTGACGTCGGGGTGCGTCAGCAGCGCGTCGACGGCCTCCTTGTCGCCGTGGACGACGTTGAGGACACCGTCGGGCAGGCCGGCCTCCTTCCAGAGGGCGGCGACGGCGTTGACGGCCGACGGGTCCTTCTCGGAGGGCTTGATGACGACGGCGTTGCCGCAGGCGATCGCGACGGGCACGAACCACAGCGGCACCATCGCCGGGAAGTTGAACGGGCTGATGACCGCGACGACGCCCAGGCTCTGGCGGATCGAGTAGACGTCGACCTTGGTCGAGGCGTTCTCGGTGAAGCCGCCCTTCATGAGGTGCGGGATGCCGCAGGCGAACTCGGCGACCTCGAGGCCGCGGGTCACCTCACCGACGGCGTCGGAGAGGACCTTGCCGTGCTCGGCGGTGATGAGCGCCGCGATCTCCTCCTTGCGCTCGTCGAGGAGCTGGCGGAACTTGAAGAGGACCTGGGTGCGCTTGGTGAGCGAGACGTTGCCCCACTCCTCCACCCAGGCCTGCTTGGCGGTGGCGACGACCTCGCCGACGAGGTCGCTCGACGCGAGGTCGAGGACCCCCGTCTGCGCGCCGGTGGCGGGGTTGAAGACCGGGCTGGTGCGCTCGGCCGCGCCCTCCCACGGGCGGCCGGCGACGAGGTGGGTGATGCGGGTGGGGGCAGTGCTCACGGGTATCGGTCCTTGTCCGTGTCAGTGGTGGATTCAGTGTGTCAGGTGCGCGCGCGGATGTGGAGTCCGCGCCCGCGTCACGGAACGGCGACGGGATCAGCAGCCGTGGCGTAGAGCGCCGGCCGGTCGGCCAGCGTGACGGCGACCGGCGCACCGGACGCGAGCGAGGCCATCCCGGCCGTGCTGACGGCGGTCGCGGCGTAGCCGTCCCACGCCGAGGCGCCGACCGCGCCGCTGCCGGAGCGGATGGCGTCGACCCAGGCCTGGACCTCGAGGTCGTAGGCGCGGGCGAAGCGGGTCCGGTAGTCGGCGGGGACGACCCCGCCCCACGCCCCGGAGCCCCCGGCCGTGCTCGTGCCGAGCAGCGCGGTCGAGTGCAGGCCGGCGGTCAGCGAGCCACGCTCGGCCACGGCCTCGAAGCGGACCTCGTAGCCGACCTGGCTGTTGACGAAGACCTCGTTGGTCACGAGGCCGCCGCCGGCCATCCGGAAGAGGGCGACCTGGGGGTCCAGCACGCCCTGGGCCGCGTGCGAGGTCGGGGCGGGCGCGAGGACGGTGACCTCGACGATCTCGTCGTCGAAGAGGAAGCGCGAGGAGTCGACCTCGTGGACGAGGCTGTCGCGCACGATCATCTCGGAGCGGAAGTCGGCGTTGGGGACCGACCGGTTGCGGTGCACGTTGTGCAGGACCAGCAGACGGCCGCGCTCGCCGTCGGCGAGGAGCGAGCGCACCTGGGCGTACTCGGGGTCGAAGCGCCGCATGAACCCGACCGTGACCAGGCGCCGCCCGAGCGCCGCCTCGGCCTCGACGAGCCGCAGCGAGGACGCGTCGTCCATCGTCAGCGGCTTCTCGCAGAGGACGGGCTTCCCGGCCGCGAGGCAGGCGAGCACCTGCTCCTCGTGGACGAAGCCGGGCGAGGCGACGACGACGGCGTCGACGCCGTCGTCGTCGACGAGGTCGAGGGGGTCCTCGTGCGCGACGGCGCCGAGACGGCCGGCGAGCTCGCGAGCGCGCGCGTGGTCGGGGTCGGCGACGGCGGCCAGGCCGGCCCCGGCGACGCGGGCGGCGAGCCGCTCGGCGTGGTCGGTGCCCATGAGGCCGACGCCGAGCACCCCGACGCGGACGGTGGACGGGCTCATCGGGCGGTCTCCTTCGGGAGGGTCGGGGCGAGGTGGTGGCGCTGCGCGGCCTTGGCCTCGCGGTACGCGGTGGAGGCGCCCTGGGTGGACGCGAGGGACGAGACCTGCGCGACGGGGACGTCCCACCACGACTCGCTCGACGGGGAGTGGACACGCGGGTCGGTCTCGACGTGGATGACGACCGGGCCGCCGTCGCGCGGAGCGGCCTTGGCCTCGGCCAGGGCCGCGACGAGCTCGTCACGCGAGTGCACCTCGATGACGTGCGCGCCGAGGCTGCGGGCGTTGGCCGCGAGGTCGACGGGCAGGTGGCCGCCGTCGAGCCGGCCGTCGGCGCCGCGGTACTCGTACGCGGTCCCGAAGCGCTGCGAGCCCAGGCCCTCCGACAGCGACCCGATCGAGTGGAAGCCGTGGTTCTGCACGAGGACGACGACGAGCTTGACCCGCTCCTGGACGGCGACGACGAGCTCGGTGGGCATCATGAGGTAGCCGCCGTCGCCGACCATCGCGACGACGTCGCGGGTGTCGTCGGCGAGCGCCACCCCGAGGGCGCCGGGGATCTCGTAGCCCATGCAGGAGTAGCCGTACTCGACGTGGTACCCCTTGCGGTCGCGCACCCGCCACAGCTTGTGCAGGTCGCCGGGCATCGAGCCGGCCGCGCAGAGGACGACGTCACGCGGGTCGGTCTGCTCGTTGACGACCCCGAGCACCTGGCCCTGGGTGAGCAGCCCCGGCGCGAGCGCGTCGGTGACCTCGGCGGGCGGGTCGTAGGTCGCCTCGACCTGCGCGTCCCAGGCGCGCCAGAGGTCGGCCACCTCGTCGGCGTAGGCGTCGTCGACCCGGTGCCCGGCGACGGCCTCGGTCAGCGCCTCGAGCCCGGAGCGGGCGTCGGCGACGAGCGGGATGCCGCTGTGCTTGCCCGCGTCGAACGCGGCGACGTTGAGGCTGACGAACCGGACACCGGTGCGGCCGAACGCGGTCCGCGAGGCGGTCGTGAAGTCCGACCAGCGGGTGCCGACGCCGATGACGAGGTCGGCCTGGGCGGCGAGCGCGTTGGCGGCGGTCGTGCCGGTCGAGCCGACGGCTCCGGCCAGCTGCGGATGGCCGTGCGGCAGTGCGCCCTTGCCGGCCTGCGTCTCGGCGACCGGCACGCCGGTGGCCTCGGCGAACGCGGCGAGCGCGTCCTCGGCGCCGGAGTAGTGCACACCGCCACCGGCGACGACGAGCGGCCGCTGCGCCGAGCGCAGGGCGTCGGCGACGTCGGCGACCCGGGAGGGCTCGGCCGGCGGCCGGGCGACGTGCCAGACGCGCTCCGCGAAGAGCTCGACGGGCCAGTCGAAGGCCTCGGCCTGCACGTCCTGGGGCAGCGAGATGGTCGCGGCGCCCGTCTCGGCAGGGTCGGTCAGCACGCGGCAGGCGCCGAGCAGAGCGGCCGGGAGCTGCTCGGGCCGGTCGACCTGGTCGTAGAAGCGCGACAGCGGGCGGAAGGCGTCGTTGACGCTCACGTCACCGGCGTAGGGCAGCTCGAGCTCCTGGAGCACCGGCGCCGCGACGCGGGTCGCGAAGGTGCCCGAGGGCAGGAGCAGGACCGGGATGCGGTTGATGGTCGCGAGCGCGGCGCCGGTCAGCATGTTCGTCGAGCCGGGGCCGACCGAGGCGGTGACCGCCCACGTCGAGAGCCGGTCGCGGTGCTTGGCGTAGCCGACGGCCGTGTGGACCATCGCCTGCTCGTTGCGGCCGAGGACGTAGCGCAGGCCCGGCTCCTCGCCGGCCTCCGCCGCACGCAGCTCGTCCTCGAGCAGGGCCTGCCCGACGCCGGCGACGTTGCCGTGGCCGAAGATGCCGAGGCACCCGGCGAAGAGGCGCTGACGCTCGCCGTCGCGCTCGGTCCACTGCTGCGCGAGAAAGCGCACGACCGCCTGGGCGACGGTGAGGCGGACGGTGTCGGGCGCGGTCATTCGGTGCCTCCCAGGGGAAGTCGCGGGTCGAAGGGCTCGTCGGGCCAGGACTCCCGCACCCAGGCGTGGGCGGGGTCGTCGCAGATGCGCCAGGCCCGCTCGGGACCCGGGCCGGCCATGACGTTGAGGTAGTAGAGGTCGGCGTCGGGCGCGGCGATCGCCGGGCCGTGCCAGCCGTGCGGCACGAGGACGACGTCGCCGGTGCGGACCTCGGCGACGACGTCGAGCGGCCGGGCCTCGCTCGACCCGTAGACGCGCAGGTAGCCGACGGGGTCGGTGCCTCGCGGGTCGGTGGAGCGGGTCTCGACGTAGTAGACCTCCTCGAGCTCGGTCTCCTCGCCGGGGCGCTCGACGTCGTGCTTGTGCGGGGGCCAGCTCGACCAGTTGCCGGCGGGTGTGATCACCTCGCAGACGAGGAAGGAGTCGGCGTCGAGGACGTCGGGCAGGCCCATGTTCCGGACCTCGCGGCTCACCCGCCCGGCACCGCGCAGCTCGACGGGGACGTCGGTGGCGGCCAGGTGGCGGAACGGCTTCGGGGCGTCGGCCTTCGTCGCCGGCGCGCCGCAGAGGGCCACGCGGGCCGGCCCGTCGGCCGTGCCGGTGACCCGCAGGCGTGACCCGCGACCGGCGTAGACGACGTCGGTCGGGCCCTCGAAGACCGAGGCGCGGCCGGCGAGCTCGGCGGTGTGCGTCGTGCCGTCGGCCTCGGTCACCTCGACGCGGACGGACCCGACGAGCGGGACGACGAGCGTCTCCTCCTCGCCGGCGTCGTGCTCGACCGTGCCGCCGTCGAGCGTGGCGACGCGCAGCGTGGTGTGCCGCCAGCCCGGGACGGGGCTCGACGAGGACGGGGTGACGGCCACCCCGAACGCGCCGTCGACGGCGCTGCCCAGCGGGCGGACGTACGCCTCGTTGTCGCGGCCGGTGCTCATGGGGTCCCACCGTGGACGAGGTCGGCCGCGACGTCCACCGCAGCGGCGACGTCGCCCTCGCGCGGGTAGAGCAGCGCCCGCCCGACGACGAGGCCGCGGACCGACGGCAGGCCGAGGGCGTGCCCCCAGGCGGCGTAGGTCTCGGCCGGCGCGCCGGCGGGGTCGCCGCCGAGCAGCAGCGTCGGCATCGTCGTGGCGTCCATGACCCGCTCGAGGTCGTCGACGACCGGCAGCTTGAGCCAGGTGTGCGCGCTGCTGGCTCCCAGGCCGGAGGCGACGTGCACGGCGCGCACCATCGAGTCGGCGTCGAGCAGGTTGCGCACGCGGCCGTCCTCGCGCACCGACCAGAACGGCTCGACCATCGCGAGCAGCCCGGCCTCGGCGAGGTCGGTGACCGCCTGCGCGCAGGCCTCGAGGGTGCGCAGCGAGCCGGCGTCCTCGAGGGCGATGCGGGTGAGCATCTTGCCTCCGTCGAGGCCCAGCCGGCGCACGGCCTCGGCGGTGTAGGCGGTGAAGCCGTCGTCGAGCTCCCACGAGGCGCCCTGCAGCCCACCGCGGTTCATCGACCCGATGACGACCTTGTCGTCGAGCGCGCCGAGCAGGAGCAGGTCCTCGAGGATGTCGGGGGTGCCGAGCACGCCGTCGACGCCGGGGCGCTCCAGGGCGGTGACGAGCCGGTCGAGCAGGTCCGAGCGGCTGGCCATCGCCATCGGGTCCGGGCCGACGCCGAGCGCGCCGCGGGCGGGGTGGTCGGCGGCGACGAGGAGCAGGCGACCGTCGGCGGGCAGCAGCGGCCGCAGCCGGCGCTCGTCCCACATCTGCGCGACGCGCTGCGGCTCGCGGGCGCGCACCTCGGTGAGGCGGGCGAGGTCGGCGGGACCGACGCGACGGGTCGTCACGGCGCTCACCGCCCGGCCCCGACGAGCGCGGCCTCGACCTCGTCGCTGGTCGGCATCGCGGTCGAGCACTCCAGCCGCCCGGCGACGAGCGCGCCGGCGACGTTGGCGAAGCGGACGATCCGCCCGAGGTCCCAGCCCTCGAGCAGGCCGTGGACGAGGGCGCCCCCGAAGGCGTCGCCGGCCCCGAGGCCGTTGACGACCTCGACGGGGAAGGGCGCCGCCTCGACGCGCTCGTCGCGGGTGGCGGCGAGCACGCCGCGCGGGCCCTGCTTGACGAGGGCAAGCTCGAGGCCGCGCTCGAGGAGGGCGTCGGCCGCGCGGTGCGGGTCGCTCTCGCCGACGGCGACCTGGCACTCCTCGAGGTTGCCGACGGCCACGGTCACGTGCTCGAGCGCGCGCCCGACCTCGGCGCTCGCCTCGGCGGGGTCGGCCCAGAACATCGGCCGCCAGTCGAGGTCGAGGACGGTGTGGCGGGCCCGGCCGCGCGCGGCCCACGCGGTGTGGTGCGCGCCGCGCGAGGGCTCCTGCGACAGGCCCGTCACCGTGGCCCAGTAGACGCGGGCGTCGCGGATCGCGTCCAGCGGCAGGTCCTCGTCGGTGAGCAGGAGGTCGGGGGCGGTCGGCCAGCGGTAGAACGACAGCGGGAAGTGGTCCGGGGGGTGCACCTCGCAGAAGGTGACCGGCGTCGGCGGCCCGTCGCCCGCGTGGACGGCGATGGCCGAGGGGTCGACCCCGAGCCGCTCGGCCTCGCGGCGGACGTAGCGCCCGAAGGCGTCGTCGGCGACCTTGGTCACGAGCAGCGACGAGTGGCCGTGCCGGGCCGCGGCGACGGCGACGTTGGTCGCGCTGCCGCCGAGGAACTTCCGGAAGGTGTCGACGTCCTCCAGGCCCACCCCGTGCTGGAGCGGGTAGACGTCGACGCCGGTGCGCCCGATGGCGACGAGGTCGGGGGCGGTCACGGGCGGTCCCCGAGCCGGTCGGCCACCTCGACGACGTGCGCGACGGACGCGCGGACGTCGGCCGCGGGGTCGACCCCGGTGGCGTCGGGGTCGCCGGAGAGCACGGTGTCCTGCTCCAGCACGTACCAGCCGTCGTAGCCGGCCCCCTCGAGCGAGCCGATGATGGCGGCCACGTCGACGTCGCCGTCCCCGAGCGGCACGTACATCCCGGCCGCGACGGCGTCGGTGTAGGTCAGCTCGCCGGCGCGCACGCGGTCGGCGAGGTCGAGGCGCACGTCCTTGAGGTGCACGTGCCCGATGCGGCCCGGGTGCTGCGCCGCGACGGCCACGGGGTCGCCGCCGCCGATGAGCAGGTGGCCGGTGTCGAGGCAGAGGGAGATGCGGCTGCCGGCGAGGACCCGCTCGGTCTCGGTGCCGCTCTCGACCATCGTGCCGACGTGCGGGTGCAGCGCGGCGAGGAGACCGCGGGCGGCGGCGGCGTCGCTGATCCGGTCGAGGTTGCCCAGGAGCGTGGCCCACTGGTCGTCGTCGAGGTCGGGACGCTCGTCGTAGCCCTCGGCCCCGGTGGCGGCGGCGATGACGACGACGCCGGCCTGCGCGGCGACGAGGCCGGTCATCGCCTCCTCGACGGCGGGCAGCGGGTCGACCGCGGTGTCGTGGAGGACGACCGGGACGAACTGGCCGACCGCGCGCAGACCGGCGGCGGCGAGCGTCTCGGCCTTGGCCTCGGGGGCGTCGGGCAGGAAGCCGTCGGGGCCGAACTCGGTGGCGGCGAGGCCGACCTCGCGCATCTGGGCGAGGACGAGGTCGGGGGTGAGCTGGTGGCCCCAGCCGGGGACCTCGCAGACGCCCCAGGAGATGGGGGCGCCGGCGATGCGCTGGGCGACGGGTGCGGTGGTCATCGACGGTTCCTTCAGGTGGTGGGGATCTCGGACAGGGCGACGGTGCGGCCCTCGGCGAGGGCGAGCGTGGCGGCCTCGACGACGCGGGAGGCCTCCAGCGCGTCGCGGACGGTGCAGGGGCTCGGCGCCGCGCCGCGCGCGACGTCGAGGAAGGCGGCGAGCTCGGCGCGGTAGGCCGGCTCGAAGCGGTCCATGAAGGCCTCGTGGACCGGGCCGGCGGGGAAGGTCACGCCGTCCTCGAGCGAGCGCAGCGCCAGGCTGTCGTCGAGGCCGACGGCCACCGACCCCTCGGAGCCGACGACCTCGAGCCGCACGTCGTGGCCGTGGCCGGAGTAGCGCGTCGTCGTGAGGACGGCGATGGTGCCGTCGTCGAGGGTGAGCAGCGCGGCGGCCGAGGCGACGTCGCCCGCGGCGGCGAAGAACGGCTCGCCCTTCGTGCCGCCGACGGCCTGGACGGTGAGCACCTCGCGACCCGTGACGAAGCGGACGACGTCGGCGTCGTGCACCGCGCAGTCGCGGAAGATGCCCCCCGAGGTCGGCACGTAGTCGGGGTGCGGGGGGCGACGGTCGGACGTCGTGGCCCGCAGCGTGTGGACGAACCCGAGCTCGCCCGACGCGACGGCCGCGCGGGCCCGCCGGTAGCCGGTGTCGAAGCGCCGCTGGAAGCCGACGTGCACCGGGGTGTCGGCGGCCTCGACGAGGCGCACGAGCTCGAGGGTGCCGTCGAGCGTCGCGGCCAGCGGCTTCTCGACGAAGACGGGGACGCCCGCCTCGACCCCGGCGCGCACGAGCGGCGCGTGCCCGGGGGTGGAGGTCGCGACGACGAGGGCGTCGAGGCCGGAGCCGACGAGGTCCTCGATGGGGACGGCCTCGGCGGTGGGGAGCGAGGCCGCGACCTCCGACGCCCGGGCGGCGTCCGCGTCGGCGACGACGAGCGCCTCGACCCCGTCGAGCGCAGCCAGCGTGCGGGCGTGGAACGCCCCGATCCGTCCGGCCCCTGCGAGTCCGACCCTCATCCGACCTCCTTTGTCAGGACATACTGACACGGACGGGCGCCGCCTGTACAGTCCCTCCCATGGCGGCGCGACAGGTGACGGTGCGGATCGACCGCACCTCCCCCGTGCCCCTGTGGCACCAGCTGGCCGAGCAGCTCGGCGGGGCGGTGCGCGAGGGGGTCCTCGCCCCCGGCGACGCCGTCGAGAACGAGCTCGACCTCGCGAGCCGCCTCGGCCTCTCGCGCCCCACCGTCCGCCGGGCGATGCAGGACCTCGTCGACCGCGGTCTGCTCGTGCGCCGTCGCGGCATCGGCACCACCGTCGCCCCGACCCGCGTGCACCGCCGCGCCGAGCTGTCGAGCCTCCACGACGACCTCCTGCGCACCGGCCGCACGCCCGGCACGACCGTCCTCTCGCTCGCGATGACGCGGGACGAGGCCGCCGCCACCGCCTTCGAGCTGCCCCCCGACACCCCGCTGCTCGGCATCGTCCGGCTGCGCACCGTCGACGGCCGGCCGCTCGCCGTGCTCCACAACTGGCTGCCGCCGGGGCTGTCCGACCTCACGGCCGAGGAGCTCGAGGCCACCGGCCTCTACGCGGCGCTGCGCACCCGCGGCGCCGTGCCGGTCGTCGCACGGCAGTCGGTCGGCGCCCGGATGCCCACCCCCGAGGAGCGCCGGCGCCTGGCCCTCAAGGGCACCAAGCCCGTCCTGACGATGGCCCGCACGGCCTTCGGGTCCCACGGAGAGCCGGTCGAGCACGCCAACCACTGCTACGACGCCGACGGCTACACGCTCGAGATGACGCTCGACGAGCGCTGACCCCCCGGGTCAGTCGTCGAGGTCGTCGACGACGTGCCGCAGGTAGCGGCGCGGGGCGTCGAGGAAGCCGCGGTGGTGGGCGACGACGTCGAGCTCGTCCCAGGTGCTCTCGCGCACGCCGTGCTCGCCGAGCTCGAGCAGGAGCGCGCCGGGGATGGCCGCGAGCACCGGCGAGTGCGTCGCGACGACGACCTGCGTGCGCGGCCGCCGAGCCATCTCGGTCAGCTCGGCGACGAGGTGCAGCTGCGCCGAGAACGACAGCCCGGCCTCCGGCTCGTCGAGCACGAAGAGCCCCTCGCCGCGGAAGCGCCGCGTGCCGAGCAGCGCGACGAAGGACTCGCCGTGCGACATCGCGTGGAAGGCGGGGTCGGTCGGGCCGGGGTTGGTGTCGAGCCAGGTGAACAGCCCGTGCATCGTCTCGGCCCGCACGAAGTAGCCCCAGCGCGGCGCCCCGGGGTCGCGGACGACGCGCAGCCACTCGTGCAGCGGCGACTCGCTCGCGTGGGTGCGGTGGGTCGCGCCGGTCGAGCCGCCCTCGGCGTTCATCCCGGCCGCCATCGCGAGACCCTCGACGAGCGTCGACTTGCCGGAGCCGTTCTCGCCGACGAGTACCGTGCAGCGCGCGAGGTCGAGACCGTGCGCGAGGACGTGCTCGACCGCCGGCACGGTGCGCGGCCAGACGTCCGCGGGCGGCAGCTCGACCGGGTCGGCGTGCTCGAGCCGGCGCGCGGGCAGCCCCTCCTTCCAGCTCCCGTGCGGCGTCACGCGGCCGACGCTACCGACGCGCGCCGACATCCGACCCGGGTCACCGGCACGGTCGCTGGGCGGGCAGGGGGCGAGCGCGAACCGACGGGTCCGTAGGCTTGTCCTCCGTGACCGAGAACCCGACCCCCGCCCTTCCCGAGGCCGAGCTGCCCGAGCAGATGCGGGTCCGGCGCGAGAAGCGCGACCGGCTGCTCGCCGAGGGCGGCCAGGCCTACCCCGTCGCCGTCCCGCGCACGCACTCGCTCGCCGAGGTCCGCGAGCAGTGGGCCCACCTCGGGACCGGCGAGGAGACCCAGGACGTCGTCGCCGTCGCCGGCCGCGTCGTCTTCGTCCGCACGACCGGCAAGCTCGCCTTCGCGACGCTCCAGGAGGGCGTCGGCACCCGCCTCCAGGTGATGCTCAGCCTCGCCGAGGTGGGGCAGGACGCGCTCGACGCCTTCAAGCGCGACGCCGACCTCGGCGACCACGTGTGGGTCGAGGGGCGCGTCATCTCCAGCCGGCGCGGCGAGCTGTCGGTGATGGCCACCCGCTGGGGCGTCGCGAGCAAGGCGCTGCGCCCCCTGCCGACCCTGCACAAGGAGCTCTCCGAGGAGTCGCGCGTCCGCCAGCGCTACGCCGACCTCGTCGTGCGCCAGGAGGCCCGCGACATGGTGCGCACCAAGGCCGCCGCGCTGCGCGCCATCCGCTCGGTGCTCGACGGCCAGGGCTACCTCGAGGTCGAGACGCCGGTGCTCCAGCTCATCCACGGCGGGGCGGCCGCGCGGCCCTTCCGCACGCACCTCAACGCGTTCGACCAGGAGATGGTCCTGCGCATCGCGCTCGAGCTGAACCTCAAGAAGGCCGTCGTCGGCGGCGTCGACCGGGTCTACGAGATGGGCCGGATCTTCCGCAACGAGGGTGTCGACGCGACGCACTCCCCCGAGTTCACGATGCTCGAGGCCTACCAGGCGTGGGGCGACCAGCGCTCCATCGCCGCCCTCATGCGCGACCTGTACCTCGGCGTCGCCGACGCCCTCGGCTCGCGGCAGGTGCAGACCCCCGCCGGTACGGTCGACCTCGACGGCGAGTGGCGTTGGCTGCCCGTCTACGAGGGCGTGAGCGAGGCCGTCGGCGAGGAGGTCACGCAGGAGACGTCCAAGGAGACGCTGCTCGCGCACGCCGAGCGCCACGGCGTCGAGGTCGACCCGTCGCTCGAGAAGGACAAGGTCTTCCTCGAGCTGCTCGGCGAGCTCGTCGAGCCCGGCCTGCTGCAGCCGACCTTCCTGTGCGACTACCCCGCCATCGCGCAGCCCCTGGCCCGGCCGCACCGCGACACCCCCGGGCTCATCGAGGCCTGGGACCTCATCATCGGCGGCGTCGAGCGCGGCACCGGGTTCTCCGAGCTCGTCGACCCCGTCGTCCAGCGCGACGTCCTCACGGCGCAGTCGCTGCGCGCCGCCGGCGGCGACCCCGAGGCGATGCAGCTCGACGAGGACTTCCTGCGCGCGCTCGAGTACGGCGCCCCGCCGATGGGCGGCCTGGGCCTTGGAGTCGACCGGCTCATCATGCTGTTCACCGGCGCGAACATCCGCGAGACCATCCTCTTTCCGCACCTGAAGCCGGAGGCCTGATTCCGATGGGTTCGATCGTCCCCTATCTCGTCGCGATCATCCCCACGATCGTCGCGGCGGCCTTTTTCTACGTCATCGTCAAGCGCATCATGGAAGCCGACCGCAACGAGCGGCTCGCCCAGAGCAAGTTCGAGGCGGAGCAGGACCGCGAGCACGCCCGCGAGGCGGCCGCTGGGCACGAGAAGGCGCCGGGAAACGACGAAAAGGCCGTCTGAGGAATTCCCCGGACTTTCTTTTCCTTTACCTGCGCTTTACCCTGTGGGTGAGACGTCGCACCCCTTTGTGCGGCATGCTCGGACCACCCCTGCAATTCACGTCTTCTTGAAAGGCTCCACACCATGGCCAAAAAGGTCCAGGTCCTCCTCGTCGACGACGTCGACAAGGAGTCCCCTGCCGACGAGACGGTCACCTTCGCCCTCGACGGCGTCAGCTACGAGATCGACCTGACCAGCGAGAACGCGAGCAAGCTGCGCGACGCGCTGGCCGTCTGGATCGGTCACGCCGAGCGCACCGGCGGGCGCCGCAGCGCCTCCCGCGGCGCCGCGAAGAGCAGCGGCGGCGCCAAGCGCGACGTCTCCGCGATCCGCGAGTGGGCCCGCAGCAACGGCTACGACGTCAGCGAGCGCGGCCGCATCTCGAGCGAGGTCCAGGAGGCCTACGACAAGGCGAACTCCTGAGCCACGGCTCGCCCGTCGCAGCGGCGGCACCCGACCCGGGTGCCGCCGCTGCGCGCATGTCCGCCCGCCACGCCTGGCTGCGCTTCACCGACGGCGGGCCAGCGCTGCCCCACGACGTCGGCACCGACGTCGACCCGTGGCGCGAGGGCGTGCGCCGGATGCACGCGCGCTGGTACGACGGGGTCGCGCCGCCCTCGGTCGCGGCGGTGTTCGTCCTCCAGTGGCTGCTCCAGGTGCCGGCGCACACGGCCGCCCACGCCGCGGCGGCCGTCCCCGCCCGGGCCGTGCTCCCGGGGCTGACCTTCTCGCTCGGGCCGGCCCTCGTCCCCGACGTCGTGCGGATGACCGGCCTCGTCCCGGACGCACGCGACCTCCCCGCCCGGCTGGACGCCGCCGAGGCCGACTACCGCGCGGTCGTGGCCCCGGTCGCCGAGGGGTACCGCAGCCCGGTGCGCCTGGGCCCGCACGTGCGCGCCGCCCTCGTCGACGACATGTGGGCGGCGGCGCGACGTGAGGCGGAGTCCGCGGCCGGGATGCTCCGACCGGGCGGCGTGCCCCGCGCCTCGTGCTGCCTCATCTACGCCCTGCCCGGATGCGTCGAGTGCGCCGGCTGCCCCCGCCTGCGCCGCACCCCCTGACCCGGACTGTCCCGACTGATTGCGAGTTCCGCCGCCGGACACGCCGTCGGGACGCCCGTCGAGCGGCTCAACTCGCAATCAGTGGGGTGTGTCCCTCCCCCGGTCGGCCGGACGAACCCTTCTCGCGCGGGTGAGTACCGGTGCTCACGCCGGCCGGGGGCGGCCGCCGCCATGCTCGCGCCATGACCAGCGCTCTCGCCGCCCTGCCGCGCACCGCAGCCCTCGCCGTCATCGCCTGGGCGGCCCTCACCCTCGTCGAGCGGGTCTCCGGCCCCACGGTCGGGGCGAACATCGGGGCGGGCCTCGCCGCGATGCTCGCCGTCGCCCTCGCGTCGCTGCTCTGGGGAGCCGTCGACGGCCTGCGCTCCGGCGCCGCCGGCCCGGTCCTCCTGCGCTGGGGCGTGGTCGCCGTCCTCGCCGTGCCGGTCTTCACGGCCGCGAGCCAGCTCGGGGCGCCGACCGCGTTCGACTGGGGCCTGTGGGCCACCGAGACCGTGTTCGGCGGGTGGTTCTGGGGCGTCCTCGTCGCCGCGCCGGCCCTGACCGGCGCTGCGGTCGGCGCAGCCCTCTCCGGCCGCCGCACACCGACCACGACCACGACCCCGCGCCACCGCCCCGCCTGACCCGACTCCCCGACTGGTTGCGAGTTCGGCGGCTCGACGCGCCCTCCCACGGGGTGTCGAGCGGCAGAACTCGCAATCAGTCGAGAACTCAGGGCAGGCGGACCCAGCGGGTGCCGTCCCAGCGCCACGTGGCGGCCGGGGAGCTGGTCCCGGTCGGCAGCGCGGCCGGGTCGGCAGCGCGGGCCAGCACCACCGGCCGGTCGTCGTGGACGCCGGCCGCCCGGGCGGCGGCCGCGGGAAGGGCGGCCGTGCCGACGAGGGCCACCGCGGTCGCCGAGGTCAGGGCGCCGACGAGGCGCAGGCCGGTGGAGCGGGACGGTGCGGAGCGGGTCGAGGAGGTCATGACCCCAGCCTCCGACCACCGCGGATGACCCCGCTGTGCGCCTCCTGTGGACCTCCCCTGACCCCAGGAACCCGACGTTTGCCCATCCGCCACCTCGACAGGACCGATCCGGGCCCCTCGAGGTGGCGGATTAGCAATCAGTGGGCGAAGGGGTCAGGGGAGGTCGGCCAGGAGGTCGCCCTCGCGCTCGACCCGCTCGAGCACCTCGTCGAACATCAGCTGGGCCAGCGTGCCGTCCTCCTCGGCGCCGGCCTCGACCTCGTCCCACGTGCGCGGGGCCGCGACCTGCGGCAGCTCGCGACCGCGCAGCGAGTACGGGCTGATGGTCGTCTTCGCCGCGACGTTCTGGCTCCAGTCGAGGAACACCTTGCCGGGACGCAGCGACTTGGTCATCTTCCACAGGACCAGCTCGGGGTGCTTCTTCGTCATCTCCTGCGCGAGCTGCTGCGCGAGGTCGCGCACCTGGTCCGACGAGAGGTCCCCGCCGAGCCGCGCGTAGAGCTGCATCCCCTTGCTGCCGGACGTCACCGGGTGCAGCTCGAGCCCGAGCCGCTCCAGCCGCTCACGCACGAGCAGCGCGACCCGGGCGCACTCGCGCAGGCCGGCGGGCTTGCCGGGGTCGAGGTCGATGACGAGCCGGTCGGGGTGCTCCGGGGCGCCGTCGTCGTCGACCGTCCACTGCGGCACGTGCAGCTCGAGGGAGTTGAGGTTGACCAGGTAGGTGAGCTCGGCCATCCCCGGCACGAGCGGGTAGCGGACGTCGTCGACCTGCACGCCGGGCAGCCACGAGGGCGCCCCGGACGGCATGTTCTTCTCGAAGAACATCTGGTCCTCGACCCCGTGCGGCCAGCGCACGCGGGTCACCGGGCGGCGCGCGAGGTGCGGCAGGAGCACCCCGGCGACGCGCGCGTAGTAGTCGAGCACCTCGCCCTTGGTCGTCTCGGTGGCGGGGTACATCACCTTGTCGAGGCTGGTCAGCTTGAGGCGCCGCCCGTCGACCTCGACGCGCGTCACCTGCGGGACGTAGCGCTCAGCCACCCTCCTCGACCTCCTGCAGCTCCTCGGGCGTCAGGTCGTGCCGCACCCCGAGGAAGGTCGGCTGCCGCAGCCGGTGGTCGGCGGTGATCATCAGCGTCCTCACCTCGACGACGACGGCCGGATGCACCCACGTCGTGCCGGAGGCGTCGATGCGCGGCACCTCGTCGACGAACGGCGGGGCGTCGACCTCGTGCCGGCGCAGCCGACGCAGCAGCGCCTCGCCGGCCGACCCCGCGAGCCCGGACCCGACCCGCCCCGCGTACCGCCAGCCGCCCTCGCCGTCCGGCAGCCCGACGAGCACCGCCCCGAGCCGGTCGGCGGACGACGCGCCCGACCCCACCTCGGGCCGCCAGCCGCCGACGAGCACCGAGTACGTGCGCCGGTGCGCGACCTTGCGCCAGTCCGGCGAGCGCCGACCCGGCAGGTAGCGGGCGTCGCGCCGCTTGCTGACGACGCCCTCCAGGCCCCGCTCGTCGGTGACCCGCAGCAGCACCGCGCCGTCGTCATGGACCTCCGGCACCCGCCAGGCGCGCCCGTCGAGCTCGAGCTCCTCGAGCAGCCGCCGCCGCGCCGACCACGGCTGGCCGGTGAGGTCCTGCCCGAAGAGGCGCAGCAGGTCGAACACCATGAGCGTGACCGGCCGCGTGCGCGCCAGCCGCTCGGCCTGCGCCCGCTTCGTCACGTGCATCCGCTCGGTCAGGGCGTGGAAGCTGGGCAGCCCCTCGTCGAGGGCCACGACCTCGCCGTCGAGCAGCAGGTCGTCGTAGGTGCCGGCGAGCGCGTCGAGCTCGGGGAAGGCCGCCGTCACGTCGCGCTCGGTCCGCGAGGTCACGGTCACCGCGCCGCCGCGCACGTCGACGAGGACGCGCATCCCGTCCCACTTGACCTCGTGCACCCACGCGTCGCCGCGCGGCGGGGCCTGCGCGGCGGTCGCGAGCATCGGACGCATGGGGCCATCCTGCCGCCCTCCGCCCCCGGGGCACCCCGGGCACGGGCTAGCGTCGCCGGATGGAGGCCGCGGGCACCGGACCCGTCGTGCTCGTCGAGGGCGAGAGCGACGCCGTCGTCGTGCGCACGCTGCTCGCGCGCCGCGGCGCCCCGGCCACCGTCGTCCCGATGGGCGGGGTCACCAACCTCGCCCGCCACCTCGACGACCTCGGCGGCCCCGGGCCGGGCGTCCTCGCCCTCGTCGACGCCCCGGAGCTGCGCTTCGCGGTCGGTGCGCTGCGGCGGCACGGCGTCACCGCCCGGGACGCCGAGGAGCTCGCGTGGCACGGCGTCTTCGTCTGCGACCGCGACCTCGAGGACGTCCTGATGCGTGCCCTCGGCGCCGACGCCGTCCGCGAGGCGCTCGCCTCGATGGCCGAGCTCGGCGCGTTCGAGTCGATGGCCCGGATGCCGCACTGGCGCGGCCGCCCGGTGCTCGAGCAGCTGCACCGGTTCGCGGGCTCGGGGTCGGGGCGCAAGGCCCGGCTGGCGGGCCGGCTGGCCGAGCTCCTCGACCCCGCGGCGCTGCCCGACCCCCTCGGCCCGCTCGTCGACGCGGTCGCGGCCCACCGCTGACCGCCGCCTCCCGCCCCGCCCGCCGCCTCCCGGCCTCCCACCCCACCCGTCCCGGGGTCTCCCCGCCCGCCGCCGACCGCCCTACGCTGGGTCGAGGTCCCGGGGGACCCCCGGGGCGAGCGACGAGAGGACGGGACCGACGATGCGCGCGATCTGGAAGGGCGCGGTCTCCTTCGGGCTGGTCAACGTGCCGGTGCGGCTCTACTCGGCGACCGAGAACCACGACGTGCAGTTCCGGCAGGTCCACCGCGAGGACGGCGGGCGCATCCGCTACCGCCGCTTCTGCTCGATCGACGGCGAGGAGGTGAGCTACGACGACATCGCCAAGGGCTACGAGACCGAGGACGGCGACATGGTCGTGCTCACCGACGACGACTTCGCCGACCTCCCCTCGCGCTCGAGCAAGGAGATCGGGGTGACGAAGTTCGTCCCCGCCGACCAGATCGACCCGATGTGGCTCGACAAGAGCTACTACCTCGAGCCCGACAAGTCCGCCACGAAGCCCTACGTCCTCCTGCGCGACGCGCTCGAGAGCGAACAGCGGGTCGCCATCGTCACCGTCTCGATCCGCACCCGGATGACGATGGCGATGCTCCGGGTCCGCGACGGGGTCATCGTCATGCAGACGATGCTCTGGCCCGACGAGGTCCGAGCGGCCGACTTCGCCGCCGTCGACGAGCAGCACGCCACGAGCCAGGAGATGGACATGGCGAAGATGCTCATCGACCAGCTGGCGGGCGACTACGACCCCGGCGAGTACGAGGACGACTACGCGCTCGCGGTCAAGGAGCTCGTCCGGGCCAAGGTCGAGGGCGGGGAGGTGCGGGCCACGGCCCCCGAGGAGGAGGAGTCCGGCGAGGTCGTCGACCTGCTCGCCGCCCTGTCGCGCTCGGTCGAGCGGGCCAAGGCCTCCCGCGGGGAGGCGCCGTCGGCCCCGACCCCGAAGAGCGCGACGAAGAAGACGACCGCGAAGAAGAGCGCCACGACGTCGAGCGCGAAGAAGGCCGCCACGAAGAAGGCCGCGCCCGCGAAGAAGACCGCCAAGAAGGCGGAGAAGAAGTCGGAGAAGAAGGCCAGCTGAGCGAGGACCGGAGGGCGGTGGCCGTGCCACCCGCCGACGAGCGAGCACGGCGCGAGGCGCGCCGTGCTCGCCCGGCGACGACGGAGACACCGGGGACGGGCACGCTGCGCCGCGCCGTGGCCGGCTCGCTCGCGACCGCCCTCGTGGCGCTCGCGCTGGTCGTCACGACGCCGACCGGCGCCGCCGTGGCGGCCGAGGAGGGGCTCGCCGTCTCGGCGGTCAGCCGCTACCGACTCGACGCCGGCGCCGACGTCGTGCGCGCGACGATGACCCTCGACCTGCGCAACACGAGCCGCGACACCGCGGCCGACGGCGGGGTGTACGCCTACTTCTTCGACGCCTACTCGGTCCCCGTGCCGGCCGGCGCGACGAACGTCCGCGCGACGAGCGGGGGTCGGGACCTGGCGGTCTCCACCGCCGGCACCGACGACCCGAGCACCCAGACGGTGCGCATCGCCTTCCCGGACCTGCGCTACGACAGGACACGGCGCATCGTCCTCGGCTTCGACGTGCCCGGGGCGCCGCCGCGCTCGCAGAACAGCACGCGGGTGGGGCCCGGGTACGCCACCTTCGTCGCGTACGGCCCCGGCGACGAGGGGCACAACCGGGTCGAGGTCGTCGCCCCGTCGGCGATGTCGTTCTCCAGCACCGTCGACGACTTCGACACCGCGCGCTCCGGCGGCACGAGCACGTACACCGCGACCGAGAACACGTTCGACGGCGGCCTCTGGGCCGCGGTCTCGCTGCGCGACGCCGCGCAGGTCACGGAGCGCACCGTCGAGGTCGGCGACCTCTCGCTCACCCTGTCGGCCTTCCCCGACGACGAGCAGTGGTCGACCTTCGTCGCCGACCGCGTCGAGAAGGGCCTGCCGGTGCTCGAGCGGCTCGTCGACGACCCGTGGCCCGGGGGGCTGCAGCGCATCCGCGAGGACGCCTCGCCGTCGCTGCGCGGCTACGACGGCTGGTTCGACCCGACCGGCGACGAGATCGTCGTCGGCGAGCAGCTCGACGACGACCTGATCTTCCACGAGCTGACCCACGCCTGGGTCTCCGGCGACACCCTCGAGCAGCGCTGGCTCTACGAGGGGCTGGCCCAGGCCGTCGCCGAGCGCGCCGTCGAGCGGACCGGCGGCACCCCGCGGCAGCACGACGACGTCAGCCGCTCGGACCGCGACGCCCGGCCGCTCAACGGCTGGACGGGCGACGCCGGCAGCCGGTCCGCCGACGTCGACGCGTACGCCTACCCCGCGTCGTACCACGTGATGCACACGCTGCTCGCGGACACCTCGGACGCGCGGTTCGCCGCGGCCGTCGGGGCCGCCGTGCGCGGCGAGCGCGCCTACGACCCCCCGGGCCTGGTCACCCCGAGCGGCGGGCGCACGTCGTGGCAGGACTGGCTGGACCTCGTCGAGGACCGCGCCGGGGCGAAGAACGCCGCCTCGGTGATGTCGACGTGGGTGCTGACCAAGGAGCAGCGCGCCCTCCTGGCCCCCCGCGAGCGCGAGCGCACGGCCTACCGCGCCCTCGACCGCGCCGACGGTGACTGGGTGCCGCCGGAGGGGCTGCGCGACGCGATGACCGTCTGGGACTTCGAGCGGGCCCGTGACGTGCGCGCAGCCGTCGCCCCGCTCGGTGCCTCGGTGACGGCCGTCCAGCGCGCCGCCTCCCGCACCGGCCTCGCCGTGCCCGCCGGGGTCCGCGACTCCTACGAGCAGGCCGCCCTCGACGACGACTACCGCGACCTGGCCACCTCGCTGCCGGCGACGGCACGGGCCATCGAGGACGTCGGCGCCGCGCGGGACACCGCCGCCCGCGAGCGCAACGCCCTCGCCGCCACCGGCGCGCGCCTGCTCGGGGTGCAGGAGCGCGCCGACCGCGCCCGGGCCGCCCTGGCCGACGGGTCGGTCGACCGCGCCTCCGCCCTCGCCCGAGAGAGCACCGAGCGGGCCGGCTGGGCGCTGCCGCTCGGGGTCGGCCTCCTGCTGCTCGCCCTCGTCGTGCTCGTCGGCGTCGCCGCGGTCGTCGTCGCCGCGGTGCGGCACCGCCCGGCCGCCGCTCGCCACGCCGGTGCCGGGCCCGACCGCACCCCGGACCACGCGATGGACCCCTCCCCGGGCGGCTGACCGGCCCGGATGCCCCCGAAAGCCGTGCGTCGGCGCACCGGTCGGACCTAGCATCGTGCCGCGCGCCCGGGAGCAGGGCGCATCGTCACCCGGGGGAACGCATGACGTCCGCACCACTGCACGGCCTGCGCGTCGCCACCGTCGCCGCCCTCCTCGTGGCCGGCCTCGTCGGCTCGGCCGGCGCGGCCGGGGCCGACGGCGGGGTGACGGTCGCCGGGGACACGACCTACACCGTGACCGACCGTGCGGCGAGCGCCCGGATGGTCGTCGACCTCACGAACGTCACGCCGAACCGCGACACCGGCGGCGGGAGCTACGTCTACTACTTCTTCAACCGCATCTCGGTGCCCGTCCCGTCCGGGGCGACGAACCTGCGGGCGACGAGCCGCGGCGCCACGCTGGGGACCTCGAGGTCCTCGACGAAGGACCCCGGCACCGACCTCGTCGAGATCTCCTTCCCCGACCTCCTCTACCGTCGGCAGCGGACCCTCGAGCTCACCTTCGACGTGCGCGGCGCGGCCCACCGCTCGAAGGACCCGACCCGCGTCGGGCGCGGCTACGCCTCGTTCGTCGTCTCGGGGCCGGGCGACCCCGGCTCGGCGCGGCTGACCGTGCGCACCCCCACGGGCTACGACTTCTCGAGCACGAGCGACGACTTCTCGTCCGGGACCTCCGGCGGTCGCGCCACCCACACCCTGTCGGACGTGACCGACGGCGGCCCGGGCCTCTGGGCGGTCGTCTCCCTGCGCGACCCGGACGCGGCCACCGAGCGCGACATCCGCGTCGGCGACCTGCCCCTCACGCTCTCGTCCTTCCCGGACGACGCGCGCTGGACCGCGTTCGCCGAGCGCACCGTGACGCGTGGCATCCCGATGCTCGAGCGGCTCACCGGCACCCGGTGGCCCGGCGGCCTCAAGACCGTCCGGGAGGACTCCTCGCCGCTCGTCCAGGGCTACGACGGCTGGTTCGACCTGGCCGAGGACGAGATCGTCGTCGGCGAGCAGCTCGACCCGGACCTCGTCTTCCACGAGCTGTCGCACGCCTGGTTCCAGGACGAGCGGTTCGTCGAGCGCTGGCTCTCCGAGGGCCTCGCCCAGATCACGGCCGAGCGGGCGGTCCGGGCCACGAAGGGCACGGTGCGGCCCCACCGGAAGGTCTCGCGGTCCGCGAAGGACGCCGTCGCGCTCCAGTCGTGGGAGGACCTCGGCGGGCGCAGCGAGCCCGTCGACGCCTACGCCTACCCGGCCTCCTACCGGGTGATGAAGGACCTCCTCGGGGACCTGCCGGACGAGGAGTTCGCCGCGCTCGTCGCCGCCGGCATCCGGGGCGAGCGCGCCTACGACCCGCGCGGGGTCCTCACCGGCAGCGCCGGCCGGACGACGACCACCGACTGGCTCGACCTCCTCGAGATCCGCGGCGGCATCGAGGACGCCCCGGACGTCTTCGAGCACTGGGTGCTCACGACGGCCCAGCGCCGCCAGCTGCCGGCCCGGCGGGCCGCGCTCGCCGCCTACGAGACCCTCGACGCCGCCGACGGCGACTGGCTGCCGCCGGAGGGCCTGCGCACCGCGATGTCGACCTGGGACTTCGAGCGGGCCGCGGGCGTCCGGGCCGAGGTCGCGCCGCTCGGGCGCGCCGCGCGGACCGTGCAGGACGCCGCCCGACGGGCCGGGCTGCCCGTGCCGGAGTCGGTGCGCGACCGGTACCAGGGCGCCTTCGAGGAGGCGCACTACCGGGCCGTCGCCGCCCGCCTGCCGGAGACCGCCCGGACCCTCGACGCCGTGGGCGCCGCCCGGCGCGTGGTGCGGGCCGAGCGCGACCCCTTCAGCGCGCTCGGCGCGCTCGTGCTGGCGGTCGACGCCACCGAGCGGGGCGCGGAGCACCGGCTCGCCGCCGGCGAGCTGCCGCGGGCGCGGGCGCTCGCCGACGAGGTCACCGGCCGGTCCGGGTGGCTGCTGCCCCTGGGTCTCGGCCTGCCCGTGCTGGCCCTGCTCCTGCTCGTGGGGACGGCGCTCGGCGTGCGCGCCCTCGTGCGGCGGCGCTCCGCCCGACGCCCGGCTCCCGTCGCCGCGGACGGGCCGGAGCTCCTCGAGCCGGCGGCGGGCTGAGGGCGCGAGGGCGCGCCGGGCTCAGAGGACTCGGAGCATCCGGGTGTTGCCGAGCGTGTTCGGCTTGACCCGCTCGAGGTCGAGGAACTCCGCGACGCCCTCGTCGTAGGAGCGCAGCAGCTCGGCGTAGACGGCCGGCTCGACCGCCTGCCCCTCGATCGGCTCGAACCCGTGCCGGGCGAAGAAGTCGGTCTCGAAGGTCAGGCAGAACAGCCGCGAGAGCCCGAGCTCGTGCGCCCGCTCGACGAGCCGGGTGAGCAGGGCGCTGCCCACCCCCGACCCGAGGGTCGAGGCGTCGACGGCGAGGGTGCGCACCTCGCCGAGGTCCTCCCAGAGCACGTGCAGCGCGCCGCAGCCGACCACCCTTGGCGCCGAGCCGTCGGCGCCGTCGGTCTCGGCGACGACGAAGTCCGCGACCGACTCGTAGTAGGCGACGGCCTCCTTCTGCAACAGCACCCGCTGCTCGGCCAGCGGGGCGACGAGGGCGCGGATGGCGCGGACGTCGGCGGTCCGGGCGGGCCGGACGTGCACCCCGGGGCGGGGGGCGGCGGGCGCGTCGGAGGGGGCCATCCCGGCAGCGTAGCCGCGCCGGCGCAGGCCCCGGCGGAGGCGTCCGGACAGGGGTGCGGCCCGCCACCGCAGGGGTGGTGGCGGGCCGCTGCAAGGAGCCCCGGAGGCCCTTGCGTGTCCAAGTCTGGGGGATTGCTCCATCCCGTGGGGTAAAGACAGGGTAAGGATTTCGCGGCCGAGGCCCCGTTTTCGACGGAATCCGTGGCCCGCAGTGCGTCAGGGGACCGCGCGACAGGGGGCCGGGACACACCGAGGGCGCCCGACCATGTGGTCGGACGCCCTCGGTGGACGGGGTCGGCTCAGCCCTCGACGGCCTCGGCCGCGACGACCGGCAGCTCGATGCCCCGGGTGTGCGGCATGCCCTGGAAGGTGAACGTGTCGTCCTTGGTCTCGCCGGTCGCGTCGACCGCGACGATCTCGCCGGACTTCAGCTCGTTGAAGAGGATCTTCTCCGAGAGGATGTCCTCGATCTCGCGCTGGATCGTGCGACGCAGCGGACGCGCACCGAGCACCGGGTCGTAGCCCTTGGTGGCGAGGAGGTTCTTCGCCGCCGGGGTGAGCTCGATGCCCATGTCCTTGTCCTTGAGCCGCTTGTCCAGCTTGGCGATCTCGAGGTCGACGATCTGGACGATCTCGGCCTGCGACAGCTGGGGGAAGACGATGGTGTCGTCGACGCGGTTGAGGAACTCGGGACGGAAGTGCTGCTTGAGCTCGTCCTGGACCTTGGCCTTCATCCGGTCGTAGTCCGAGCGGGTGTCGGGACCGGCGGAGAAGCCGAGCGTGCCCTTGGAGATGTCCCGGGTGCCGAGGTTGGTCGTCATGATGATGACCGTGTTCTTGAAGTCGACCATCCGACCCTGGGAGTCGGTGAGGCGGCCGTCCTCGAGCACCTGCAGGAGGCTGTTGAAGATCTCCGGGTGGGCCTTCTCGACCTCGTCGAAGAGGACGACGGAGAACGGCTTGCGGCGCACCTTCTCGGTGAGCTGGCCACCCTCCTCGTACCCGACGTAGCCGGGGGGCGAGCCGAAGAGGCGCGAGACGGTGTGCTTCTCGCTGTACTCCGACATGTCGAGCTGGATGAGGCTGTCCTCGTCGCCGAAGAGGAACTCCGCGAGCGTCTTGGCCAGCTCCGTCTTTCCCACACCGGTCGGGCCGGCGAAGATGAACGAGCCTCCGGGGCGACGCGGGTCCTTGAGGCCGGCCCGCGTACGGCGGATGGCCTGCGAGAGCGACTTGATGGCCTCGTCCATGCCGACGACGCGCTTGTGCAGCTCGTCCTCCATGTGGAGCAGGCGGCTGGACTCCTCCTCGGTCAGCTTGAAGACCGGGATGCCCGTCGAGGCGGCGAGGACCTCGGCGATGAGCTCCTCGTCGACCTCGGCGATGACGTCCATGTCGCCGGACTTCCACTCGGCCTCGCGCTTGGCCTTCTCGTTGCGCAGGTTCTTCTCGTCGTCGCGCAGGCGCGCGGCCTTCTCGAAGTCCTGGCCGTCGATGGCCGACTCCTTCTCGCGCACGACGCCGGCGATCTTCTCGTCGAACTCGCGCAGGTCCGGCGGCGCCGTCATCCGGCGGATGCGCAAGCGCGCGCCCGCCTCGTCGATGAGGTCGATCGCCTTGTCCGGGAGGAAGCGGTCGTTGACGTACCGGTCGGCCATGTTCGCCGCCGCGACGAGCGCGCCGTCGGTGATGGACACGCGGTGGTGCGCCTCGTACCGGTCGCGCAGGCCCTTGAGGATCTCGATGGCGTGCGCGAGGGTCGGCTCGGCGACCTGGATCGGCTGGAAGCGGCGCTCGAGCGCGGCGTCCTTCTCGATGTGCTTGCGGTACTCGTCGAGCGTCGTCGCGCCGATGACCTGCAGCTCGCCGCGGGCCAGCATCGGCTTGAGGATGGAGGCCGCGTCGATGGCGCCCTCGGCCGCCCCGGCACCGACGAGGGTGTGGATCTCGTCGATGAACAGGACGATGTCGCCGCGGGTGCGGATCTCCTTGAGGACCTTCTTCAAGCGCTCCTCGAAGTCACCGCGGTAGCGGCTGCCGGCGACGAGCGCGCCGAGGTCGAGCGTGTAGAGCTGCTTGTCCTTGAGCGTCTCGGGCACCTCGCCCTTGACGATGTCCTGCGCGAGGCCCTCGACGACCGCGGTCTTGCCGACGCCGGGCTCACCGATGAGCACCGGGTTGTTCTTGGTGCGGCGGGAGAGCACCTGCATGACCCGCTCGATCTCCTTCTCGCGCCCGATGACCGGGTCGAGCTTGCCCTCGCGAGCGGCCTGCGTGAGGTTGCGGCCGAACTGGTCGAGGACGAGGGAGCCCGCGGGGGTGCCCTCGGCGGGACCGCCCTGGGTGCCGCCGGCGCCCTGGGCCGCGCCCTCCTTGCCACCCTGGTAGCCCGAGATGAGCTGGATGACCTGCTGGCGCACGCGCGAGAGGTCGGCGCCGAGCTTGACGAGCACCTGGGCCGCGACGCCCTCGCCCTCACGGATGAGGCCGAGGAGGATGTGCTCGGTGCCGATGTAGTTGTGGCCGAGCTGCAGCGCCTCGCGCAGGCTCAGCTCGAGGACCTTCTTGGCGCGCGGCGTGAACGGGATGTGACCGGTCGGGGCCTGCTGCCCCTGGCCGATGATCTCCTGCACCTGCTCGCGAACCGCCTCGAGGCTGATGCCGAGGCTCTCCAGGGCCTTGCTCGCGACACCCTCACCCTCGTGGATGAGGCCGAGGAGGATGTGCTCGGTCCCGATGTAGTTGTGGTTGAGACCGCGCGCCTCCTCCTGGGCGAGCACGACGACGCGCCGGGCGCGGTCGGTGAACCGTTCGAACATGGTGCTTCTCCTGACGTCGAGTCCCCTCGATGCTAGTCGCGCTGCCTCTCGGTGGCGTCCCCGTTCCTCGAGAGCGGGGCTTGCGCGTCTACGGGGTGGACAACGCCCCGGGCGGGCGACCCTGTTCCGCGTTCGCCCACGGCGTAGCGCCCGCACCCCCGCCCCCCTGCCGACCCCACCGTCCCCACGCGTATCGGGTCACCCGATACGGCCGCGCTGCACCCCGGAACCGTTGCCGGGTGAAGCGCAGGGATATCGGGTCACCCGATACGCGTGGGACTCGCGAGGGGGGACGGCGGGGTCGGGGTCGTCGTCAGGGGCGGGTGCGGGTGCGGGCGGCGTGCGCGCGGACCTTGGCCCGGTTGCCGCACCACTGCATCGAGCACCACCGACGCCGACCGGAGGTGTCGAGGAACACCCAGCCGCAGCCGAGCCCCGGGCAGGAGCGCACGCGCGCCACCTCGGGCCGGGTCACGAGGTCGGCGGCCGCCCAGGCGAAGGCGTCGGAGGGCCGGTCGAGGTCGTCCGGCGAGATGCCCTGGACGTGCCAGCGCGCCGGGTGGCCGGGCACGAGCTGCACCCCGGTGGCGGCGGACCGGGTGGCGACGGTCAGGGCGGCGACCGCCTCGCCGTCGCTGGGGTCGAGGGCCGCGCCCCGGATGACGGCCCGCACGGTGCAGGCCCGCTCGAGCGCCGCGGCCGCCGCCTCGGGCTGGCGGTGGGCCGCCCGGCGCAGCCGCTGGACGTCGCCCGCCGGAAGGAGGTCCAGCTCGCCGGCGAGCACGGCCAGGTGGTCGTACGTCGCGAGGTAGTCGCTCGCGTGGCTGCCGTCCCACCCGGAGAAGGTGTTGACGAGCTCGAGCGCCGGGTGGCCCGCCACGGGTCGGGGCAGCACGAGCCCGTCGACCTCGACCCAGTGCTGCTCCGCCACCCGCAGAGCGTATCCGTGGGCTACCGTCGTACCTAACCGTTCAAAGCATCCAAATGGTTAGGGGAGCCACCATGACGCGCAGCACCACCTCCACCGCCCTCCGTCGCACCGCCTCCACCCTCGGGACGGCCGCCCTGCTCGGCGCCGGTCTCGCCGCCGCCCCCGCCGCGAGCGCCCACCCCGGACCCGGCCACCACCACGGGTCGCCGTGGACCCCGTACCGCACCGAGGAGGTCGTCGTCCCCGCCGCGCGCTCGACCTGCGGCTTCGACACCCGCATCACCCCGCTGCGCGACGAGGAGGAGTACCGGACGACCTCCACCTGGCCCGACGGCACGCCCCGCACCCAGCTCTTCCGCGGCGCCCTCGTCGAGCGGTACACCAACCTCACGACCGGGGCCTCGGTCGTGCGCGACCTCAGCGCCACCGCCGTCTTCGCCTACCGCCCCGACGGCTCCCCCGCGTCGCTGACCTCGCTCCACGGCGCGTTCGGCACGACGATGCCGCCCGGCAGCCACCCGGACACCGGGCTCTACGTCCTCGGCGGCCGCGGGACCCGCGTCGTCTTCGAGGCCGACGGCACCCGGACCTTCACCCTCGGCCGGCACGGCACCGCGCAGGACGTCTGCGACGCCCTCGACTGACCGCGCGGGAGGGCGCAGGACGGCCTCAGCGCCGGCGCTGGCAGCGGCCGCACCAGAAGAGGTTGCGCCCCGCGACGACCTGGGTCCGGATGCGCGATCCGCAGCGCGGGCACTCCTCGCCGGTGCGCCGGTAGACCTCCGAGGTGCGCTCGGTCAGGTGCGGCCGCTCGCCGCGCCCCAGCGCCGCCTCGACCTCGAGCACCTGCTCCTCGACCGTGACGATCCGCCCGGTCGCGACCCCGAGCGGCATGAGGCGCACGAGGTCCTCCCACACGAGCCGCCACGACGCGGGCCTCATCGCCCGGCCCTCGGTGAACGGCGAGAGGCGGTGGCGCCAGAGGACCTCGGAGCGGTAGACGTTGCCGACCCCCGCGAGCACGGCCTGGTCCATGAGCAGCTCGGCGACGCTGCGGCCGGAGCGCTGGATGCGTCGCCAGGCACGGTCGGGGTCGGCGTCGGGCCGCAGCGGGTCGGGCCCGAGGCGGTCGAGGACGGCCGCGACCTCGTCGGGCGTGACGACCGCGCAGAGGTTCGGGCCGCGCAGGTCGGCGAGGTGCTCGGGCGTCGCGAGGCGCATCCGCACGGCACCGACCGGGGCGACCTCGGCGCTCCAGTCACGCCCGTCGACCCGGAGGGTGCCGATCAGCCCGAGGTGGACGTGCACCCAGCGCTCACCCTCGAACTCGAGGAAGAGGTGCTTGCCCCGCGAGGTGGCCGCGAGCAGCTCGCGCCCCGACACCTGCGCGGCCCCCTCCTCGAAGCGCCCCTGCGGGCTCGTGACGACCGGGTGGGTACCCGCGAAGGCCGCGTGGAGGTCGCGGGCGAGCGCGAACAGCGTGTGTCCCTCGGGCATGGGGCCATCCTGCCCCGCCGGGCCGACACCTCAGCGCAGTCGCGCGAGCATCCCCGTCATCTGGTCGACCTGCTTGGCCTGCGTGACGTTGATGTCGGCCGCCAGCTCCTCGACGCGCGGGTCGCCGGCCGAGCGCGCGTGCTGCCCGACCATCTCGAGCGCGCCCTCGTGGTGGCGGACCATCAGCTGCAGGAAGAGCCGGTCGGCCTCGACCCCCCGGGCGGCGCCGAGCGCGGCGAGGTCGGCCTCGGAGGCCATCCCGGGCATCCCCCGGTGCGCCGAGTGGTCCTGGATGCGGGGGTTCGCGGCCTGCGGCGGGACGTCCTGCCCGCGCTGGCGCAGCCACGAGGCCATCGCGTCGATCTCGGGCTTCTGCTCGTCGCGGATGCGCGAGGCGATGCTCGCGACCTGCCGGTCGGTCAGGGCTGCCGTCGCGGTCTCGACGAGGACGATGGCCTGCGCGTGGTGGACGACCATGTCCTGCATGAACCGGGTGTCGGCCGGGGTCGCGCTCGTCGTGACGACGGGCGTCGCGGCCGGCCCGGTCAGCGTCGTGTTCGGCTCCCCGGGCCTCCCCGGCTGGAGCACCGGCACCTCGCCGGGGGACGCGGTGACCGCGGGGGTCGCGTCGCCGCCGCTGCAGCCGGCGAGCAGCGTCGCGGCGAGGAGGACGGGGGCGGCCGCGGCGCGCACCGCCGCCCGGCGCGCACGGGAGGGGTGTCGGCTCGGCATCGCGCCACTGTAGGCGGGGACGACGGACGTGACCAGTTGGCGGCGCACACCCGTCGACCTGTCATTTTTTGACCCGGACTTTGCCCACTACCCGCCGGTACCCCGTCATCGTGGGCCGTTCCACACCGCCAGGGGCGCGCACGGAGGGAACGTGTCGGGCACCCCACGACGAGGAGGACACCGCATGGGAGCACTACGACGCCTCGGCGTCATCGCCGCAGGAGGGGTGCTGGCCCTCACCGGGGGCGTCGGCGCCGCCGCCGCGGGCGACGGGGTCGGGCTGGGAGGCCTGGACCTGCAGCCCGAGCAGATCGGGCACTCGAAGAACATCGAGCACCTGGCCAACGTCCCGCACACCGGTCCGTTCACCGGGCAGTTCGGCACCGACATGGCCTTCCAGGGAGACCGGGCCTACGTCGGCAACTACCAGGGCTTCATCATCTACGACATCTCGAACCCGAAGAGGCCGCGCACGCTCGCCCAGGTCAACTGCCCGGGCTCGCAGAACGACGTCTCGGTCTCGGGCGACCTGCTCTACCTCTCGACCGACAGCTCGCGTAGCGACTCCTCGTGCAGCTCGGTCGCGCAGTCGGCGACCGTCAAGTCCTCGTGGGAGGGCATCAAGGTCTTCGACGTCAGCAACCCCCGCGCCCCGAAGTACGTCGCGGCCGTCGAGACCGCGTGCGGCTCGCACACCAACACCCTCGTGCCCGGCAAGGACGCCGACTACGTCTACGTCTCGAGCTACTCGCCCCGCGCGGAGTACCCCGACTGCCAGCCGCCGCACGACGCGATCTCCATCGTCAAGGTCCCGAAGAAGAAGCCGGCGACGGCCGCGGTCATCGCCGCCCCGAACCTCTTCCCCGACGGCGGCAACCCCGGCGGCACCAACCCCGCCGGCAACTCGTACTCGGCGACGACCGGCTGCCACGACATCACGGCGTACCCCGCGAAGAAGATCGCGGCCGGGGCGTGCATGGGCGACGGCATCATCATGGACATCAGGAACCCGGAGAAGCCGAAGGTCATCGAGCGGGTCACCGACACCGAGAACTTCGCGTTCTGGCACTCGGCGACGTTCAACCAGGCCGGCACCAAGGTCGTCTTCACCGACGAGCTCGGCGGCGGCGGCGCGGCGACCTGCAACGACGAGGTCGGCCCGACCCGCGGCGCGAACGCGATCTACTCGCTCTCGAAGAAGAACGAGCTGACGTTCGCCTCGTACTACAAGATCCCGCGCAACCAGTACGACTCCGAGAACTGCGTCGCGCACAACGGCTCGATCGTCCCGGTCAACGGCCGCGACGTCATGGTCCAGTCCTGGTACCAGGGTGGGGTCTCGCTGTGGGACTTCACCGACGCCGAGCACCCGCGTGAGCTCGGCTGGTTCGAGCGCGGCCCGCTGTCGCCGGAGAACACCGGTGGCACCTGGTCGGCGTACTACTACAACGGGTACGTCTACAGCTCCGACATCCAGAAGGGCTTCGACGTCCTCGAGCTCAAGGACAAGAACCTCAAGCAGGCCGCCAAGGTCCGCCTGAAGGAGCTCAACCCGCAGTCGCAGCCGGTCTACACCGGCAAGGGCGGCGGTCACCACCACCACTGAGGCCCACCAGGCCACGACGACGGCCCGTCCCCACCCGGGGGCGGGCCGTCCGTCGTGCCGGGGGCTCCGCGGACGGACCCACGGGGTGGCCGTCAGTCGGTCAGGGTGACGAAGAGGTCCTCGATGCGCTGCAGCTGCTCCTCGCGCGTCGTGGCGATGCCGTCGAGGATGGTCTCGAGCTCGGGGTCGGCCGAGGGCTCGCGGCCCTCGAGGAGCGCGAGCGCCTTCTCGTGGTGGGTCATGAGCAGGCCGAGCAGCAGGCGGTCCGCGTCCGAGCCGCGCGCGAGGGCGAGCTGCTCGACCTGGGTGCCCGAGACGAGGGCCGCCGCAGTCTCCGGGCCGTCGTGGGCGACCTCCCGCGGGTCCTCGGCCTCCGCCGGCACGTCCTCGCCACGGGCCTCCAGCCACCCGGCGGTCTGCTCGAGCTCGGGCAGCCGCTCGGCGCGGACCTCCCGGACGAACGCGGCGACGGCGGGGCTGTCGACCTCGCGGACGGTGTCGACGAGGACGACCGCCTGCGCCTGCTGCGCGAGGAGGGAGCGGGCGAGCGCGGCGTCCTGCGGGCTCCCGGTGGTCGGCTCGGCGCCGGCACCCTCCCCCGAGCCGCCGGGCACGGCCGCGGCCTCCGGAGCGGGGGCGAGCAGGGCTCCCGACGGCGCGTCCCCGCCGCCGGCGGAGCAGCCGCCGACGAGGCAGGCGGCCGCGACGAGGCTCGTCACGAGGCGCCCGGGGCGGGTCGTGGGGGCGGGGAGCACCCGGACACCCTACGCACGCTCCCCGGACGCCGCCCCCGGGAGGGTGGGGTCTGAGAGGCCGCTGAGCCCCGCTCGGCGCTGCGCCGTCACGCGCGCCCCGTCGGCCCGGGTGCGGGTCTAGCGTCCCGGCGTCCGGTCACCACCGAGAGGACCTCCCATGCCGAACCGTTCGCTCTCCCGCCGCGGCCTCGCCGCCACGGCGCTCGTCTGCTCCGCCCTCGTCGGGGGCGGTGTCGCGTACGCCGCCACGACCCCCGAGCCCGCCATCAAGACCTTCACCCCGCGCTCCGCCGACCAGGTGACGAACATCGACGTCCTGCGCCAGCAGATCCGCAACTACTACGGCGACCCGCTGGGCACCGGGACCTTCGGGGAGGGGTCGAACTACGTCCGCGAGGCCACCTCGGTCGCCCGGGACGCCGGCCGCTGGCTCTCGGCGCGGGGCCACGAGCGCGGCGAGGACCGCCACCACCCGCGGGGCCGCAAGGCCATCGTCCTCGACGTCGACGACACGACGCTCACGACCTGGAACTACGAGGTCGCGAGCAACTGGGCGTACAACCCGACGACGAACGGCGAGTACGTCACCGGCCAGCGCTTCCCGGCGACCCCGGGCATGGTCGACCTCGTGACGAAGGCCGCGCGCGACGGGTACGCCGTCTTCTTCCTCACCGGGCGCCCCTCCTCGCAGGAGGCCGCGACCCTCGGCAACCTCACCTCCGACGGCGTCGGCGTCGACGCCGGCTACCCCGCCCCGACGACGCTGGTCGACGGCGAGGACGGCCTGTTCACCAAGCCCGACGTCTCGGCCTACCCCGACTACCTCCAGCAGGCCTGCGCCGGCGACCCCGGCGGCAAGTGCACGACCATCCACTACAAGTCCGCCACCCGCGCGCACATCGAGTCGCTCGGGTACGACATCGTCGCCAACCTCGGCGACCAGTACAGCGACCTCAAGGGCGGCCACGCCGACCGCACCTTCAAGGTCCCGAACCCGAACTACTACCTGCCCTGAGGCGTCGGCGGCCGGGGGTGTGAGGGCCCCCGGCCGCCGGTCGGCCCCGGTCCCGTCCGGGATGCTGCCCGCCGTGCGCTCGTGCGCTCGTCCCTCGGGCGTCAGGCCGGGAGGCGGTAGCCGTCCGGGCCGTGCGGCTCGACGAGACCGTCCTCGACGAGCGAGCCGAGGCAGCGGTCGACCTGCCCGAGCGCACCCGGGTCGGTCCGGGCCAGGCGCTCGAGCACGGCCGCCTCGAGGACGTCACGGGGGACGGCGTCGGCGCTCTCGCGCAGCACCTGGACGAGGGCCCCGCGCACCTGCCGGTCGGTGCCCTCCCACGCCTGGCCACGCCGGGCCGGGCCGTCGTCCGGCGGGCTGCCGGCCGCGACCCAGGCGCAGACGTCCTCGAGCGGGCACCGGCCGCACTCCGGGCCGCGGGCCCGGCAGACGAGCGCCCCGAGCTCCATCACCCCGACGTTCCACCGGGCCGCGGTCGCCGCGTCGTCCGGCACGAGGGATGCCGCGAGCCGCTGCTCGGCCGCGGTGAGCGAGGGCGAGGCGAGCGCCCGGCCCTCGACGGCGCGGGCCAGGACCCGGCGCACGTTGGTGTCGACGACGACCGAGCGCCGCCCGAACCCGAAGGCCGCCACCGCCGCCGCCGTGTACGCCCCGACGCCCGGCAGCGCCCGCAGCGACTCCTCGTCGGCGGGCAGCTCGCCGCCGTGCCGCTCGACGACGGCCACCGCGGCGTCGCGCAGCCGCAGGGCGCGCCGGGGGTAGCCGAGACGTCCCCACGCCCGCACGACGTCGCCGGGGCTCGCGGCGGCGAGCGCGGCCGGGGTCGGCCAGCGCTCCATCCACTCGCGCCAGACCGGCTCGACGCGCGCGACGGGCGTCTGCTGCGCCATCACCTCGGAGACGTGGACGCCCCACGGGGTGGTCGACGCCTCGCGCCACGCGAGCGGGCGGGCGTGCTCGTCGAACCAGGCGAGCACGCGGCGGTGGAGGACCTCGCGGTCCGGCGCCGGGGCCACGTCAGACGTAGCGCTCGAGGATGCTCGTCTCGGCGAGGCGCGAGAGGCCCTCGCGGACCAGGCGCGCCCGACCCTCGCCGACGCCGTCGACGTCCATGAGGTCGTCGATGTTCGCCGCGAGGAGCTTCTGCAGCGAGCCGAAGTGCAGGACGAGACGGTCGACGATCGCGCCCGGCAGGCGCGGCACCTTCGACAGGAGCCGGTGGCCGAGCGGGCTGACCGAGGAGTCGAGCGCGTCGCCGACGACGGTGAAGCCCATCGCCTTGGCGCCGCCGGAGGGGTCGAGGAGCTCGGTGGAGTCGATCGCCGTGAGGTTGGCGACCGCCTCCTCGAGCGTGAACCCCGCCTTGGCCTCGTGGAGGTAGTCGCGGATGACGAGCCCGAGGTCGTCCGACAGGCCCCCGGTCAGCTCCTCGAGCTGGAGGCTGAGGAGGCGGCCGTCGGTGCCGAGCTGGACGACGTACTCGGCGATCTCGTCCTTGATCCGCCGGACCATCTCGAGGCGCTGGAGGACGTTGGCGACGTCGCGGACCGTCACGAGGTCCTCGATCTCGAGCGCCGACAGGGTCCCGGTGACCTCGTCGAGGCGCGACTTGTAGCGCTCGAGGGTCTGCAGGGCCTGGTTGGCGCGCGACAGGATGGCGCTGGAGTCCTCGAGGACGATGCGCCGACCGGCGATGTAGAGCTGGACGATGCGCATCGACTGGCTGACCGAGACCACGGGGAAGCCGGTCTGCTTGGCGACGCGCTCGGCGGTGCGGTGGCGCGTGCCGGACTCGCTCGTCTCGATGCCGGCGTCGGGCAGCAGCTGGGTCGCGGCGTGGAGGATGCGGGTGACGTCGCGGTCGACGACGACGGCGCCGTCCATCTTCGCCAGCTCGCGCAGGCGGGTCGCCGAGAACTCGATGTCGAGGGGGAAGCCGCCGGTCGCGATCTGCTCGACGACCCGGTCGTGGCCGAGGACGATGAGCGCGCCGGTGCGACCGCGCAGGATGCGCTCGAGGCCGTCGCGCAGCTCGGTGCCGGGCGCGACGGCGCCGAGGGTGACGCGCAGCAGCTCGTCGTCGGTCGGTGACCCGGCCATCCGTGCTCCTCCTGCTGCGTGCGTGCTGGTGTCGGCGTGCGCCTGCGTCGTGCTCGGGGCCCACGGGGCGGGGTCCCGCTGGATCCTATCCGCCGGGTGGTCACGGCGCGGTCTCGATCTGCGGGAGCTCGCAGCGCCCGTCCGGGGTGCGCCCGCGCTCAGCGCACCGGGACGTCGTGCAGCGCCCGCCCGACGGCCTCGGCGACCGTCCCGACCTCGAGCACCGACAGCCCCTCGGGCACCGGCCCCGCCCCGAGCACGCCGCTCGGGACGACCGCTCGGGTGAACCCCAGCCGGGCGGCCTCGGCCAGCCGACGGTGGGCGCCGGTGACCGGGCGGACCTCGCCGGCCAGCCCGACCTCGCCGAACGCGACGGTGCCGGGCGGCAGCGGGCGGTCGGTGATGGCCCCGGCGAGCGCGAGGGTGATGGCGAGGTCGGCGGCGGGCTCGGTGAGCCGCACCCCGCCGACGGTCGAGAGGTAGGCGTCGCTGCCGCCGATCGGGGCCTGGGCCCGCTTGTCGAGGACGGCGAGCACCATGTTGACGCGGGCGGTGTCGAGGCCGCTCGTCGCGCGGCGCGGGGTGGCCAGCGCCGACTGCGTGACGAGGGCCTGCACCTCGGTGACGAGGGGCCGGCGCCCCTCGAGCGTCACGGTGACGCAGGTGCCGGGGACGGCCGCCGTGCGCCCGGAGAGGAAGAGCCCGCTCGGGTCGGCGAGGCCGACGATGCCGACGTCGGAGAGGTCGAAGCAGCCGACCTCGTCGGTCGGGCCGTAGCGGTTCTTGACCGCCCGGACCAGCCGCAGCCGTGAGTGCCGGTCGCCCTCGAACTGCACGACGACGTCGACGAGGTGCTCGAGGACGCGCGGGCCGGCGATCGAGCCGTCCTTGGTCACGTGCCCGACGAGCAGCACCGCGATGCCCCGCGCCTTGGCCGCCTGGATGAGGGAGGCCGCGACCTCGCGCACCTGCGCGACGTTGCCGGCCGACCCCTCGACCTCCCCGCTGGAGATCGTCTGCACCGAGTCGACGACGAGCAGCTCGGGCTGCACCTGCTCGACCTGGCCGAGGACGGTCGCGAGGTCGGTCTCGCTCGCGAGGTAGAGCGTGCGGGCCATCGCCTCGATGCGCTCGGCGCGGGCGCGCACCTGCGCGGCCGACTCCTCGCCGCTGACGTAGAGGACCGTCCGGTCGCCGTGCTCGCCCGAGCGGGCGGCGCGCCCCGCGACGTCGAGCAGGAGCGTGGACTTGCCGATCCCGGGCTCCCCCGCGACGAGCACGACGGCGCCGGGGACGAGGCCGCCGCCGAGCACGCGGTCGAACTCGGGCACGCCGGTCGGGCGGGCGACGGCATGGCTGACGTCGACCTCGCCGATGGGGGTCGCGGGGCGCGCGACGGTGCTCGCGGCGGTCGTGCGCACGGTCACGGCGCCGACCTCGGCGACGCTCCCCCACGCCTGGCACTCCCCGCAGCGGCCGACCCACTTGGCCGTCTGCCAGCCGCACTCGGAGCAGCGGAAGGCGCCGGCGCCCTTCGCGCGTCGTGTGCTCGTCCCGGCCATGCCGCACAACCTACGGCCCACCCCCGACACCACCCCCGCACCCCTCCGGCGGCCCCCCGGTCCCACACCCGCCCGACTCGTCCGCGTCCGGAAGGCCGGCCCGTCCCGCCGCTTCTCCGGGCGACCTGCGCGGGTCCGGGTGCGGTCGCACGCGCAGCAGCGCAGATCGCGCGGAGAAGAGCGGGGGATGCACGAGGGCCCCGGACCGATCCGGTCCGGGGCCCTGCGTGCTCGCGAGGTGTCGGCGTCAGCCGGCGACGACCTCGAGGGAGACGGTCGCCTGGACCTCCGGGTGGAGGCGGACGAGCGCCGTGTGCGTGCCGGTCGTCTTGATCGGGGTCGGGACCTCGATGCGGCGACGGTCGAGCGACGGCCCGCCGGCGGCCTGGACGGCCTCGGCGATGTCGGCGGTGGAGACGGCGCCGAAGAGGCGGCCCCCGGTGCCGGCGTGCGCGGTGACGGTGACGGCGTTGGCCTCGAGGTTGCCCTTGATGGACTTCGCCTCCTCGAGGGACTTCACCTCGCGGGTCGCACGACCCTTGGCGATGGAGTCGACCTGCTTCTGACCGCCCTTGGTCCACGCGGTCGCGAGACCACGCTTGAAGAGGAAGTTGCGGGCGTACCCGTCCTTGACGTCGACGACGTCACCGGCGGTACCGAGGCCGGTGACCTCGTGGGTGAGGATGACCTTCATGTGTCTGGCTCCTTCGGCGGGTCAGCGGGACGAGCTCGAGTACGGCAGGAGCGCCATCTCGCGCGCGTTCTTCACCGCGTTGGCGATGAGGCGCTGCTCCTGGACGGAGACGCCGGTCACGCGCCGCGCGCGGATCTTGCCGCGGTCGGAGATGAACTTGCGCAGGAGCGCGACGTCCTTGTAGTCGATGTTCTCGACCTTCGCCGCCTTGAGCGGGTTGGCCTTCTTCTTCGGCTTGCGAATGGCGGGCTTGGCCATCGTGGTGCTCTCCTTCTGCCGGCCGGAACCGGCGGATGAGCCCCGGTCACCCGGGGATGGTGTCTGTCTGTGTCGTGTCGACCGTCAGCGGGCGTGGTGCCCGGAGTCGGTCAGAAGGGAGGCTCGTCGTAGCTCGGCGCCTGGCCCCAGCCGCCGCCCTGCTGACCACCCTGCTGGGGCTGCTGCTGCTGCTGCGGGGCCTGCTGGCCACCGCCCCAGCCGCCGCCCTGCTGGCCGCCGCCACCCTGCTGGGGAGCGGAGCCACCGGTGGCCCACGGGTCGTTCTGCTGGCCGCCGAAGCCGCCGCCGCCCTGCTGGCCGCCGAAGCCGCCGCCGCCCGAGCCGCGCTCGGCCTTGGTGACCTTGGCGGAGGCGTATCGGAGCGAGGGGCCGACCTCGTCGACCTCGAGCTCCATGACGGTGCGCTTCTCGCCCTCCTTGGTGTCGTACGAGCGCGACTTCAGCCGGCCCGTCACGACGACGCGCGTGCCGCGGTGGAGCGACTCGGCCACGTTCTCGGCCGCGTCACGCCAGATCGAGCAGCGCATGAAGAGGGTCTCGCCGTCCTTCCACTCGTTCGACTGACGGTCGAACGCGCGGGGGGTGGACGCGACGGTGAAGTTGGCGACCGCGGCACCCGAGGGGGTGAAGCGGAGCTCGGGGTCGGCGGTGAGGTTGCCGATGATCGTGATGACGGTGTCGCCTGCCATGACGGGCGTCCCTTCGGGGGTTGGTCGTGGTCCGGGGACGAGGTGCTCAGGCGCCGGGGCGCAGGAGCTTCGTCCGCATGACCGTCTCGTTGAGGCCGAGCTGACGGTCCAGCTCCTTGGCCGTCGCCGGCTCGGACGTGAAGTTGACGACGGCGTAGATGCCCTCGGCCTTCTTCTTGATCTCGTAGGCCAGGCGGCGCCGGCCCCAGACGTCGACGGTGTCGATCGAGCCACCATCGGTGGTGACGACCTTGAGGAGCTTCTCCAGCGACGGCTGGATGGTCCGGTCGTCGAGCTCCGGGTCGAGGATGACCATGAGTTCGTACTGACGCATGTGCTAACCCGCCTCCTTCGGTCTCAGGCGGTCACGGTCTTTCCGTGACAGGAGGGTATGCGGTGTCGCCCACAGCCCCCCGTGGTTCGTCCACAGGGTGCCCGGCGGGCAACCGCTCCAGCCTACCGGGCCGGGGCCCGGCGTCCCAATCCGCGCGGGGAGGGCCGGCCGGGCCGACGCCCCAGGCGGCGCGGGCCCACACGACCCAACCCAGGCGGCCGAGCGCGACGAGCCGCAGGGCGAGGGCGGTGGCGTACCAGCCGGCGGGCAGGCCGAGGCCCGGGTCGGCGGCCGCGGCCGTCCACGCGAAGAGGGCGACGGCGTGCGCGACCTCGGCGCCGGCCCAGAGGAGCTGGTCGCGCCACGGCACCCCGGCGAGCGCGAGGAAGGGCAGCAGCCACAGCCCGGCGGAGGCCGGCAGCGCGGGCGCGGTGACGAGGGCGACGACGAGCGCGAGCACGACGACGTCGGCGACCGGCGGGCGCGCCCGGTGCCGCAGGAGGAGCACCGCGAGGACGGCCGCGAGCAGCATCCCGAGGAGGGCGAGCCCGGCGACGACCGGGCCGGCGAGCGGCCGGTCGACCAGCGAGGGGACGAACCAGGACGAGCCCGCGCCCGCCCCGCCGGCCCACCAGGCGGCCACGGGCCGCCCGAGCAGCCCCGGCTCCAGCGCCGCGGCCGGCCCGACCACGAGCAGCACGGCCACCCCCGCCGCCGCGAGCAGGCGCCGCCGCGCCGCCGGCCGCCGGTCGACGAGCACCATCCCGAGGAGCGGCACGAGGGCGAGCGGCCCGCCGAGGACCGCCACCCCGGCGAGCGCCCCGGCCGCGACCTCCCGCTCCCGGCTCCACAGCCAGACGGCGAGGACCGAGCACGTGACGGGCACGAGGTCGACGGAGGTGAGCACCGCGAGGGCGAGCACCGGCGAGAGCGCGAGCGGCAGGGGGTCGGCGAGGGGGTGGCGGCGCGCCGTCCCGACGAGGACGACGAGCGCGGCGAGCAGCAGCGCGGCGGCCACCGTCCACAGGACGAGCACCCAGCGCTGCTGCGCCAGCCCGACCCCCGGCGCGGCCGCCTCGAGGAAGCCGGTCGCGAGCCGGCGCAGCAGCGGCAGGTCGGCCTCCCCCGTCCCCGCGAGCAGCGGCGAGGCGCACTGCCGCCAGACCGGCGTGCGGCCCTCCCACCCCGTCGCCGCGCAGGCCGCCTGGCGCAGGGCGGCCACCCCGACGGGCAGCGCGAGCAGCGCGACGACCGGCGCGAGCGCCGCGACACCCCCCGCGGCCGCGGGCGCACGTGCGCCGCGCCGCCCCCCGAGCGCCGTCAGGAGACGGGCGGGGAGCGGCGCGGCGGGGTGGCGGTCACGGGCCACGGACGCGAGCCGGGGCTCAGCCCGTGGGTGGCGACGCGTTCGGCGACGGGCTGCCCGAGGGCCGGCCCGGCAGCGACGGCAGGGTCGCGCTCGGTTCCGGTGTCTGCGTCGGCCGGTCGCTCGGCGACGGCGGGGCGCTCGAGCTCGGCGGGGCGGAGCTCGACGGCGGGGCCGAGCTCTGCGTCGGCTGCGGCGCCTGCGTCGTGGGCGGCGGCGGCGGCAGCACGTCCTTGTTGATGTTCGCCGGCTGCGGGAACTCGCGCACGTCGCTGCCCTCGAGGGCGGCCTTCATGTACTCGGTCCAGATCCGGGTCGGGAAGGTGCCGCCGGTGATGTTGCCGGCGTTCGGCAGGTTCTCCATCTGGAGCTCCTTGCCGGTCTTGTCGTCCGAGCGGTAGAGCCCGACCGCGGTGGCCAGCTGCGGGACGTAGCCGTCGAACCAGGCCGAGCGGAAGCTCTCGGAGGTGCCGGTCTTGCCGGCGGCCGGGCGGCCGAGGTTCTCGCCGACGTAGCGGGCGGTGCCGCCGTTGACCGGCTCCTGCATCGCCGTGATGACGTCGGCCATGAGGTCCTCGTCGAAGACGCGCTTGGTCTTCGGCTTGGCCTTGACGACCGGCTGCTTCTCGTCGGGGAAGCGGATCTCCTTGACGATGTACGGCTCGGCACGCACGCCCTGCGCCGCGATCGTCGCATAGGCGTTGGCCATGTCGAGGACGGTGACGTAGTCGGTGCCGAGCACGTCGGCGACGTTCGCCTCGAGCTTCGAGCGCACCCCGGCGTCCTGCGCGGCCGCCATCGTGTTCTTGGGGCCCACCTCGATGTTGAGCGCCGCGTAGACGGTGTTGACCGAGTGGCCGGTCGCCGTGAGCAGGTCGATGTTGCCGAACTGCTCGTTGCCGAAGTTCTTGACGCGGCCGCGGCGGGTCTCGGAGTCGGACGACGCCGGGTCGGCGAACTCCTCGAAGTACTGCGGGCTGTAGCCGGGGAAGGTCGAGCGGATGCTCGCCTTCTTCTCCTGCAGCGCGGCGATGAGGGTGAAGATCTTGAAGGTCGAGCCGGCCTGCATCTTCGCCTGCGTCGCGTTGTTGAGCGGCCGGTCGGCGAAGTCCTCGCCGCCGTAGAGCGCGACGATCGCGCCGTTGCCCGGGCGGACCGAGACCAGGCCCTCGTGGACGTCCTCGACGTCCGGGCGCTGGTCGCGCACGGCCGTCACGGCGGCGTACTGCTTGGCGCGCTCGACGGTCGAGACGACCTTGAGGCCACCGCGCTGGATGTCGGTGTCGCTCAGCTTGTACTTGCTCGTCAGCTCCTTCTTCACGAGGTCGACGACGTAGCCGTTCGTGCCGCCGAGCTGCTTGGGCTTGTACGGCTGGATGCGGTCGAGCACCTCGTCGACGTCGGCCTGGTCGCGGTCCTCCTGCGAGAGCCACTTCTTGGCGACCATCGCGTCGAGGATGTAGGCGGAGCGCTCCTGCGCGTTGGCCTTCTGCTCGTCACCGAGCGTCGGGTCGTAGAAGGACGGCCCGCGGATGACCGACGCGAGGACCGCGGCCTCGGCCGGCGTGAGGTTCTTCGCGCTCTTCTTGAAGTACGCCTGCGAGGCGGTCTCGATGCCGTAGGCGCCGCGGCCGTAGTAGATCGTGTTGAGGTAGTTGGTGAGGATCTCGTCCTTGGACTGCTGCTTGTCGATCTTCAGGGAGATGAGGATCTCCTTGGCCTTGCGGGTCAGCGTGCGGTCCTGGGTGAGGAAGTAGTTCTTGACGTACTGCTGGGTGATCGTCGAGCCACCCTGCGTCGCCTGCCCGCCCTTGACCGCGACCCAGACGGCGCGCGCGATGCCGGTCGGGCTGATGCCGCTGTTCTGGTAGAAGTCCCGGTCCTCGGCCGCGAGGATCGCGTGCTGCATGTTCTCGGAGATGTCCGCGAGCGGCACCGACTGCCGGTTGCCACCCTCGTCGGACAGCCGCGCGAGCACGGTCTTGCCGTCGGAGTAGTAGACGGTGCTGGCCTCGGCGGTCACCATCTCGTTCGGCTGCGGGATGTCGGTCATCGCGTAGGCGACGAAGAACCCGGCGAGCCCGAGGACGAACGCCCCGAGGCCCGCCCAGACGACACGACGCAGCCAGCGACGGGTGCGCGAGGTCTTCGGGGCGGCGGCGCCGGGGCGGGCGGCCGCCCGCCGCGGGGCGTCGGGGCGGGGGCGTGGCTGTCGTTGGCTCATGGGCTTCCGGGGCAGGGAACGGGGGGCAGTGAACGACGCGGCTCGCGCCGCGTCCACCCGCCAGTATGACCACGCAGGCTGGGAAAACCCCAACAACGGACGAGCCGGCCCCCGGCCCCGCGGCCGGCGCCCCCTGCGCCCCCTGCGCCCCTGTCCGGCGTGCCACGCCGCCGCACGGGATGTATCGCTCCGATATATCTGTGTTACGTTCGAGGTGACAAGGTCCGAGTTTGTCAGGTCGGACCGCCGAGAGCGAGAGGAGGCGCAGGCCGTGGTGTCCCGCCGTGCGCAGCTGCTCGAGCTCGCCGTCCTCGGCCTCCTCCACGAGGGCCCGACGCACGGCTACGACCTGCGCCGCCGGCTCAACACCGCGCTCGGCCCCTTCCGCGCCCTCTCCTACGGGACGCTCTACCCGGCGCTCAAGACGCTGCTGGGCCGCGGGCTCATCGCCGAGGCCAGCGAGGGCCCCCGCCCGGGCAAGCGCCCGCGGGTCGTCTACGAGCTGACCGCCGCCGGCAAGGAGCACTTCGCCGAGCTCGTCGCCCGCACCGACGCCTCGTCCTGGGAGGACGACGGCTTCGACGTCCGCTTCGCCTTCTTCGCCCGCACCGAGCGCGAGGTGCGCCTGCGCATCCTCGAGGGCCGGCGCACCCGCCTCGAGGAGGACCTCGAGCGGGTCCGCGAGCGCTCCGCCCGCCACCGCGAGCGCCTCGACTCCTACACCGCGGCCCTCCAGCGGCACGGCGAGGAGACGACCGAGCGCGAGGTGCGCTGGCTCGGCGAGCTCATCGACGCCGAACGGCGCCACCCCACCGACCCCGGCCCCCAGCCGTAGGCGGCCACCGGGGCCCGCGGTCCGTCCGCGCCCGGTGCCGTTGCTCCACCCCCTCCACCCACGACCCCCCAGGAGAAGCCATGGGTTCCATCCGCGTCGCCATCGTCGGCGTCGGCAACTGCGCGTCCTCGCTCGTGCAGGGCGTGCACTACTACCGGGACGCCGACCCGACCGCCACCGTCCCCGGCCTCATGCACGTCCGCTTCGGCGAGTACCACGTGAGCGACGTCGAGTTCGTCGCCGCGTTCGACGTCGACGACAAGAAGGTCGGCAAGGACCTGTCGGAGGCGATCAACTCCTCGGAGAACAACACGATCGCCATCGCCGAGGTGCCGACGACGGGCGTCACCGTCCAGCGCGGCCACACCCTCGACGGCCTCGGCAAGTACTACCGCCAGACGATCGACGAGTCCGGTGCCGAGCCGGTCGACGTCGTCGCCATGCTGCGCGACGCGCAGGTCGACGTGCTCGTCTCCTACCTCCCGGTGGGCTCGGAGCAGGCCGACAAGTTCTACGCCCAGTGCGCCATCGACGCGGGCGTCGCCTTCGTCAACGCGCTGCCGGTCTTCATCGCCTCCGACCCCGAGTGGGCCGCGAAGTTCGAGGCCGCCGGCGTGCCGGTCATCGGCGACGACATCAAGTCGCAGGTCGGCGCCACCATCACCCACCGCGTCATGGCGAAGCTCTTCGAGGACCGCGGCGTCCAGCTGGACCGCACCTACCAGCTCAACGTCGGCGGCAACATGGACTTCAAGAACATGCTCGAGCGCGAGCGCCTGGAGTCCAAGAAGATCTCCAAGACGCAGGCCGTCACGAGCAACCTCACGGGGTCGCTCGCCGGCAAGACCGAGGACCGCAACGTCCACATCGGGCCGTCGGACTACGTCGCGTGGCTCGACGACCGCAAGTGGGCCTACGTCCGCCTCGAGGGTCGCGCGTTCGGCGACGTCCCGCTCAACCTCGAGTACAAGCTCGAGGTCTGGGACTCCCCGAACTCGGCCGGCATCATCATCGACGCCATCCGCGCGGCGAAGATCGCCAAGGACCGCGGCATCGGCGGCGCCCTGCTCTCGGCGTCGAGCTACCTCATGAAGTCCCCGCCGGAGCAGCGCCCCGACGAGGTCGGCCGCGCCCGCCTCGAGGCGTTCATCGCGGGTGACGAGGAGCGCTGAGGCGCCCCCTCCCCCGGCCCATCGCGGGCTACACCGCAGTAACGGTCGCTGCAGCGACGGTTACTGCGGTGTAGCCGGCCACCGGGCCTGGGCACCCACGACGGGGCGGTCTCCCTCACGGGCGGCCGCCCCGTCGGCGTGCTGCCTCCGGAGCCCGTCACCCGGGTCGCTCGGTGGAGGACCGGATACCGGGACCCGCCACGGGGTGTCGGACGGTCGTCGTATAGTTCCCGGTCGGGGAGCACGGTCGAGGGGAAGACCGTGGTCAGGGGTGCTGTGGGGGACCGCGTGGAGCGTTTTCGGCTGGGGATCGTCGACCATCGACCGGTGGTGGTCGCGGGGCTGCGGCACACCCTGCCGACGCTGCTCCCGCAGGCCGAGATCGGGCCGGTCGAGCCGACCGTCTTCCGGCTCCTGGAGCAGCGGCAGCCCGTCGACGTCATCCTCCTCGACGTCGAGCTCCCCGACGCCACGGACACCGCCGCCGACGTCACCTTCCTCACGCAGCGGGGGGTCGCGGTGCTCCTGTTCAGCGAGTACCGGGCGCCGCACCTCGTGGCCAAGGCGCTCGAGGCCGGGGCCTGCGGCGTGGTCTCGAAGTGCGCCGACCTCCCGGTGCTCGCCGCGGCCCTCGTCGAGGTCGCCGCGGGCCGCACGTCGACGTCCCCGGACTGGGCGCGGCTGCTCGAGGACGACGACACCTGGCGCGTCCCGGACCTCACGCCCCGCGAGACCGAGGTGGTGCGCCACTACGCCGCGGGCCTCAAGCTCGGGTCGGTGGCCCGCCGCCTCAACGTCTCCGAGGACACCACCCGCACCTACCTCCTGCGAGCCCGCGCCAAGTACGACACGGTCGGTCGCCCCGCCCCGACCAAGACCGACCTCTACATCCGGGCGGTCGAGGACGGCATCCTCCCCGTGCCGGGCACCCTCGCCCACCCCGGCCGACGCCGGGAGTTCAAGGCCTCCTGACCGTCGTCGGGCCGGACCGCCGAGGTCGCCCGACGTCTTCCCGCACCTGCTCCACCGCGAACGTGGGTGGAGACCGTCGGGATGCCGACGTCCTTCACCCACGTTCGCGGGTGCGCCCGCTCAGGCCGGGGTCGGGTCCTGGCCGCCGCGCCGCCGGGGCAGGCTCGGCAGGCGCAGCCGGCGCCACCACCGGGGGCGCGGGGCGGTGCGCTCGCGCTGCACCCAGAGGGGGCGCGGGTCGGCGTCGGAGCGCAGCCGCGCCCAGCGGCTCAGCCCCGAGCGCATCGTCGTGCGGGCCGCCTCGGCCTGCGCGTGCAGGGCCGTCGTCGCCTCCGGGTCGCCCTCGCCGGGGCCGAAGACGACGGCGTCGACCGACGCCGCGACGGCGCTGACCGGCACGAGGTCGTCGGCGACGGCGTACGCGGCGGGCTCGCCCGGGGCCGACTCGGGCGCCGAGCGCAGGGCGACCGCGGCGTCGATGTCGTGCGCCTGCTCGCGGCGGGTCACGCCACGGGGCACCGGCACCCCGAGCGAGCGCGACTCGGCGACGAGGTCGCGCCAGACCCAGGCCGCCCGGCCGGGCACGGGCCCGAGCGAGGCGTGCCGGCGGCGGCGCCGGGCCTTGAGCAGGCGCAGCACCCCGACGTAGAGGGCGGCCAGCAGCAGCAGTGCCACGACAGCGGCCAGGATCTGCAGCCAGAGCGGCCAGGCGGTGACGTCGAAGGGGTTCTTCTTGCGCTTGGTGACGTCGGTGGCGTTCTGCGCCTGGTCCGGGCCCTGGAGCACCGAGGGCGGGCTGACGCCGGCGGGCGGCGGCACCTGGGCGCCGACCTTCTGCTCCTCGGTCTTCAGCTGCTGCTCGCTCGGCGTCTTGTCGCGGCTCGGCACGAAGGACTGGTAGCCCATCGGGAACCACGTGCCGTCGTCGAGCTGGACCTCGACCCAGGCGTGGACGTCCTTGCCGCGGACCTCGCCGCCGGCCTGCGGGATGCCGCCCATGACGACGCGGCTGGGGATGCCGAGCCGCTGGCCGACGAGCGCGAGCGTCGCCGCGTACTGCTCGTCGTTGCCGGCGAGCTTGCTCGAGCCCGCGAACCGGGTGAGCCGCGAGACGGCGTGCCCGGGCAGGTAGACCTTCTCGAAGCTGTTCGGGGTGCCACCGTCGGTGTACGTGCCCTCGGTGCGCATCGCGGTCGCGAAGGCGCGCAGCTTCGACCACGGGCCGCCGTCGGCCCGGCTGGTCAGCGCGTCGATCTTGGCGTCGAGGAAGTCGGTGTCGACGGCCGTCGAGGCGCCGGTGCGGACGTCGAGGTCCTCCGGCAGGGTCGTCGCCGGCGCCGGGGGCACGAGGGCGGACATCCGGTAGGTGTCGCCGCCGAGGAGGCCGGCCTGCACGACGGCGGTGTCGGTGGCCGTGTTGAGCCAGAGGGCGTCGGCGAGGTCGCGGGCGCGCGGGCCGGAGAACTCGATGCGGGTCGGGTCGCCGACGGTCGGCAGCCAGACGCCGGAGTAGCCGCCGTCGGGGACGGTGACGTCGACGTCGACCTCGCGCCCGTCGGCGCCGGACGGCGCGATGCGCGAGCCGACCTGCTGGAACGGGGTGCCGTCGGCGGTGCGGTCGGCGGCGCCCCACACGAGCCCGTCGTAGCGGTCGAGCGTGGCGAAGCGGACGGGCGTGCCGGCCGGCAGGCCGCTGACCCGCAGGACGACCTCGTCGTAGAGCTTCGCGTCGTTCGGCTCGGTGTACTGCCGGTAGCCGGGCAGCGGGCTCGCGAACTGCGAGACGTCGAAGGGCGGCACGAGCCGCTCGCGCACGACCTCGCGGGTCGCGGCGGCGGAGGTGCCGGGCAGGAGCGGCCCGGCGAAGGTCCCCGCGACGAGCGCGACGACCGCGAGGACGCCGGCCGTCGCGAACCGGACGCCGCGGCCGGCGCCGTTCTGCACCGGCGGGCGGGTGCGGTGGGCGCGGACGACGAGCCAGGCGACGAGGACGGCGGCGAAGCCGACCCCCTGTACGAGCAGGGCCGCGGGCTGCGTCGTCCCGAGGGCGATCGAGGCCGCGAGCAGCGCCAGTGGCGCCACCGCGGTGAGCGGCACGTTGGCCCAGCGGCGGGCGAACCCGAGCGTCGTCGCGCCGCCGAGGAGGCCGGCGAGCCACGGCAGCGCGAGCACCGGACCGCGGGCGTCGACCGGCGGCAGGAGCGTCAGCCACTTCTTCCAGCCGGTGACCGCCCAGGTCGCGAGGTCGACGAACGTCTGCCCGGTCGGGACGAACCCGGCGACGAGGTTGTCGCGCACGGCGAGCGGACCGCCGAGGAGGAAGTACACGGCGACGAGCACCGCGAAGGTGGTCAGCGCCATCCAGCGCAACGTGCCGGCGACGTGCCCGACGAGCAGGCCGAGCACGAGGCCGGACCACGCCGCGACGACCCACTCGACGCCGAGGAAGCCGGTGCGCATCCCGAGCAGGGCGATGCTGCCGAGCACGAGCGCGAAGACGAGGTCGACGAGCGCGTCACGGCCGGGGACCAGGCGCCGCCACACCGAGGGCGCGTCGGCGTCGCGGCGGCGGGGAGCCCGCTTCCGGCCACCGCGCAGGGCGGTCGCGAGGCTGGGCTGCGCCGGGCCGGCGGGCTGCTGGTCGGTCATGCGAGGGCTCCGGAGAAGAGGACGCGGCGGACGTCGGTCAGCTCGCGCACGTGGAGGATGACGATCGAGCCGAGGCGCCGCACGCCGACCGGCACGTCGGGGTCGACGACGAGGGCGACCTTGACGACCTCCGGCTCGAACTGGGCGAGGGTGCGCTGCACCTGGATGAAGGGCCGCTCGACCCCCGTGACGAGCACGGCGATGCTCGCGTCGGGGGCGAGCGCGGCGGCCTGGCCGACCGAGCCGTAGAGGTCGAGCAGGCCGACCTCGGCCCGGGCGAGCGCGTCGAGGGTCAGGGGCGCCGTCGTGCGCGACGCGGTCTCGCCGTGGCAGACGACGGTCGTGTCCTGCTCGTCGAGGATGGAGCGCAGCGCGAGCGACGCCGCGCACGAGATGGCGAGCTCGACGTCGTCCTCGTCGTTCGCGTAGACCTCGGGCGTGGTGTCGACGACGATCGCGAGGTGGCTGCGGCGGGTGTCGAGGAACTGCCGCACGAGCAGCCGGCCGTGCTTGGCCGACGAGCGCCAGTGGACGTAGCGGCGGTCGTCGCCGGCCTGGTACTCGCGCAGCGCGTGGAAGGCGAGGTCGGACATCGACAGGTCCGGGGTGACCTCGCCCTCGAGGTCGCGCAGGAGCCCGGCGCCGAGGTTGTCGAGCGAGATGGTGCGCGGGTGGACGTAGAGCTCGGAGCGCTCGGTCCACTGCACGGTGCGCCGGACCAGCCCGAACGGGTCGCCGTGCACGGTCGTCGCCGGGCCGACGGGGACGACGCCGCGCCGGGAGGTCGGGACGACGAAGAGCTCCTCGTGGGTACGGCCCGGGGCCAGCGCCGGCAGCGTGAAGCGCGCGGCGGTGCGCCCGACGGGCAGCTCGACGAGCAGCGGGAGCATCCCCCGCTTCGGGGTGTTGGTGACGGCGATGCGGCCGGTCGCGGGGTCACCGACGGTGACGCGGGCGGGCTCGACGTCGGCGCGGATGCGGACCTTGGCCCGGTCGAGCGCGAGGAGGACGCAGGCGAGCACGAGGACGAGGCACGCGGCCGCGACCATCCCGAGCTCGGCCCATGCGAAGCGCGCCGTCATCCACCAGGCGAGGAGGCCGACGGCCAGCACCGTCCAGCCGAGCGGCGAGACCCAGCGCAGCACCTCGACGACGGGGTGCCAGACCCGGCGGGTCTGGTCGGCGATCGGCTTGATGCGCTCGCCGGTCAGCACGAGGATGCGGGCGCCGGTGTCGGTCAGGGCACTCGGCACCTGGACGCGGGGCAGCGTGACGGTGCGCGTGCTGCCGTCGGCCCGGGTCTGCGCGCGGCTGGTCGGCCGGGCGGATGCGCGCGAGCGGCCGGCGCCGTCGCGACCGGGTCCGGTGGTGCGCAGGCGCGGCAGCGTGAGGCGCCGACCGGTGCGCGGCCGCTTCGAGCCCCCGCCCGGGCGGCGGGCGGAGCGGGCCGGGCGCGAGGTCGCGCCGTCGGCCGCGTCGTCCACCGGGCGCGCGGCACCGCCCCCGGCACCTCGCGGCGCGGAGGGAGGGGTGAGGTCGGAGCGACGGACCGTCGACTCGGCGTCCTCGGGCCGCCCGGTGGGGTCGCTCATGCCGGCACACGCTCCGTGGGCGGGGCCACCTCGGCGAGGATCTGGTCGATGACCTGTTCGACGGTGATGCCGGCGAACTGCGCCTCGGCGGTCACGAGCAGGCGGTGGTTGAGCACCGGCTGCGCGAGGAGCTTGACGTCGTCGGGGACGACGTGGTCGCGGCCCTGGCTGATCGCCCACGTCTTGGCGCAGCGCACGAACGCGAGGCAGCCGCGGACCGACAGGCCCAGGCGGATGCTCACGTGGCGGCGGGTCTCCTCGGCCAGGCGCGAGACGTACTCGAGGATCGCGTCGTCGACGTGGACGCCGTCGGCGAGCTCGGCCATGTCGCTGACGACCTGGGCGGTGACGACCGGCTCGAGCGCGCGGGTGCGGTCGCGGGTCGCGGCGTCGCGCAGGACCCGGACCGTCGCGTCGTGGTCGGGGTAGCCGAGCGTCGTCTTCATGAGGAAGCGGTCGAGCTGGGCCTCGGGCAGGCGGTAGGTGCCGGCCTGCTCGATGGGGTTCTGGGTCGCGATGACCATGAAGGGCTCACCGACCGAGTGCCGCGTCTTGTCGACCGTCACGTGGCCCTCCTCCATCACCTCGAGGAGCGCGGACTGGGTCTTCGGCGAGGCGCGGTTGATCTCGTCGGCGAGGACGATCGTCGCGAAGATCGGGCCCTCGTGGAACTCGAAGACCTTGCTGTTCGGGTCGTAGATCGTCACGCCGGTGACGTCGCTCGGCAGCAGGTCGGGCGTGAACTGGATGCGCGAGTTCGTCCCCTTGACCGTGCCGGCCATCGCCCGGGCCAGCTGGGTCTTGCCCGTGCCGGGGAAGTCCTCGAGGAGCAGGTGGCCCTCGGAGAGCATGCAGGTCAGCGCCAGGCGGATGACGTGCTCCTTGCCGAGCACCGCCTTGTCGACGTTGGCGACCATGGCGGCGAAGGTCTGCGAGAACCAGGCGGCCTGGTCGGTCGTGACGGTCATGCGGTGGGTGTCCTTCCGTGGAGGGGGCGAGGGGGGTGCGGGGGTCACCAGCCGACGTCGGCCGACTGGTGGCAGGTGCCACCGCGGCAGAGCCGGACGTGGAGGGGGCCCTCGCCGTTGGCGATGACGATGCCGGTGCTGCGCCAGTTGGACGTGTTGCCGGTCTCGCCGGTCGTGCCGGTGCCGTCGCCGCTGGGGAAGAACTGGACGCTCGAGGTGAACAGCTCCTGGCCGTCGTTCCGGATGACGCTGACGGTCCAGCCGCCCCCGCCGGCGGGGAAGTTGCGGACGTCGAACGCCACGCGCGGGCAGTTGCCGCTCGTGCAGCTGCCGACCGCGTTCGGCGGGCGGTAGGGCGGGCCCTTGTGGACGTTGAAGACCTCGGGGTCCGGCGGCGGCGGGTTCGGCACGGTGACCTGGCGCGAGACCGGCGCCGACCATCCGGCGTCCGAGTGCGCCTCGACGGTCAGGGTGTAGGTGCCCGGGCCCTTGCTGATCGAGTGCGAGGTCTTGCCGCCGCCGAAGGTGCCGGTGTCGGCGCCCGAGAGGCGGACCTGGTCGACCGGGCGGCCGTTCGTCGGCAGGTTCCAGGTCCAGGTCGCACCGGTGGTGCCGTCGTTGGATCCGTTGAGGCCGGAGGGCGAGAGCGTGGGGCCGTACGGGGTCGCGTTGGTCCCGGCGGGGTTCGAGGAGGCGCCGGCCGAGTTCTCGGTGCGGACGGTCACGGCGTAGGCCTGGGTCGGGCTGGTGTCGAGCGGGCCGATGTCGAAGCTGACCTGCGACCCGGGCGCGCACCCGCACTGGTGGGTGCCGGAGGCGCCGTTGGCCGACCAGCGGATGACCGAGAAGGACGCCGCGCGCGGCTGGCCGACGGTGACGGTGACCCGGATCTTCTGGTCGGCGGCGGGCGTCGCCGCGCTGACCGACGGGTCGGACGGGACGCCGTTGGAGGTGAACGACGACGAGTTGGTCTTCGGGCCCTCGAGGTCGGCGCCGTTGGTCAGCGTCACGGTGTAGCGGTACTCGCGCCCGTCGTAGGGCACGACGACGGTCGTGCTGCGGCGGTCCGGGGCGAGCCGCTCGACCGCGGTCCAGCCGCCGCCCGCGACCTGCTGGTAGAGCGTGTAGCCGGTGGTCGGCGGGCCGTTGGGCGTGCCCTGCTCCCACGAGATGGTCAGGGTCGCCGAGTCCGCCGCGGGGCCGGGGCCGCTCGCCGCGATCTTCGGGGCGGGCAGCGCCGGCGGCGTGCCGGCGGACTGCATCGTCACGGCCGGGCCGAACTGCCCGGCGCCGAGCTCGTTCCACGCCTGGACCTGCACGTCCTGCTCGGCCATGTTGTCCAGGCCGGTGACGGTGGCCTGCCGGGTGCCGGCGGCGACGTCCTGGGTCTTGGTCTGGCCGGTCGAGGAGATGAGCCGGACGACGTACTTGCGCAGGGCGCTGCCCTCGTTGACCGGCTGGTCCCAGGCGATGGTCAGCGTGCCGTCGCCGCGGCTGACCATCCGGACGCCGGTGACGGCCTCGGGCAGCCGGTCGGGACGGACTGCGGCGCTGGGGGCCGACGGGTCGCCCTCGCCGATGCCGTTCACGGCGGCGACCGTGAAGGTGTAGTCCTGCCCGTTGGTCAGCCCGGGGATGGTGCAGGGCGAGGCCGAGCAGGTCTGCTCGCCCGACGAGCCGCCGCTCCAGCGGACGACGTAGCCCGTGACGACCGAGCCGCCGTCGTACGTCGGCGGCAGCCAGCGCACGCGGGCCTGGCCGCCGGCGTCGCGGTCGGCGACGGCCTGCACCTGGCGCGGCGGGTCGGGGCGCCCGAGCAGCGTCACGGTGACCCGGCCGGAGGTCTCGCGGCGCGGGCCGTCGGTGACGACGAGGCCGATCGACGCGGTCGGCGACGGGCGCTCGCCCGCGGTGAGGGTGAGCGAGCAGCCGGAGAACGAGGTCGTGATGCCCGAGCCGGACTCGACGGTGGCCCGGACGATGGCGCAGGTCGGGTCGGAGAGCGGGGAGTCGAGGTAGCCGGAGACGTCGACGGTGCGCGACTGCCCCTCCTCGAGCCCGGAGACCGAGATCGGGCGCAGCCGCGCGGGGCCCTGGGCGTCGGCGCCGACGACCTTGACGGTGAGCGACGACGGCTGGGCCATCCCGCGCGAGGAGATCTCGAGGGTGCCCGTGGAGGTCTGGGCGTCGGTGTCGGCGTGGAGGGTGAGGCGGCGGTTGCCCTGGCCGTCGGCGCGCAGGTCGGCGTCCGCGGGGGTCTTCCAACGGGTCTCGAACTGGACGTCGTCGAAGGTCATCCCGACGGGCAGCCACGCGTGGCAGACGGTGGGGATGTCGACGGTGCGGTCCAGCCCGCCGGCGGTGACGGTGACCGCGCCGTCGGGGCAGCGCAGCAGCGGCACCAGGGGCCCGACCTGCACCGGGACCGAGACGTAGGCGGTGCCGAAGTCGGTCTGCCCGACCGCGCTCTGGTCGGTGACCTCCAGCATCACCGCCGCCGGGCCGACGTACCCGTTGGAGGAGGTCAGCTGCAGCGTGCGGTTGTCGACGAGCGTGACCGAGAGGTTCTCCGCCGGGGAGGCCGAGACCGTCGAGGCCGTCGTCACCGACACCACCCGCCCGCGCGGGGAGCGCACGTGGTCGGCCAGGTTGACGGTCTTGGAGGAGTCGGGGTCCATCTTGACCAGGGACCCGGCGACGACGAACGGCTGCCCGTTGGCGCCGGTCGGGACGTGGATCAGCGCCATCGCCCGCTCGCCGTCCTCGTCGACCACGACGTAGGGCACCGAGTAGGCGTGGTCGAGGATCTTCACCGACACGCGCCCGTCGGCGGTGACCTGCGCGTCCGGTGAGAGGACCTCGGCGATCTTCAGCGTCGCGGGGTCGGAGTCGACGTCGGTGTCGTTGGCCAGGGCGTCGACCACGCTCGAGGTCTCGCCCGGCCTCGGCGCCGCCACGTCGTCGTTGGCCACTGGGGGGTTCTTGTATCCGACGACGGGGCGCACGAGCACGGTGGCGCGCGAGGGGTCGAAGAGGCCGTCGCTGATGCCGTAGACGAGCTGGTGCAGGGCCGAGGTGTCGTCGGGGACCTTGGTGCGGACGGTGTCGTCGCCGTCGACCGTCCACTTCCTCAGCTCGCCGGCGGGGTTGAGGCCCTCGGTCTGCACGTCGACGACGTCACCGCGGGCGATGAGGTCGTTGACCAGGGGCTTGACCGTGACGGTCTTGCCGGGGGCGGCGAAGACCTCGTCCGGCACCGCGACCGGCGGCTGGGGGTCGCCCGGCTGGACGACGCCGACCCTGACGAACGCGCGGCTGGTCGCCCCGAACCGGTCGCGCACCTCGTAGGTGATGACCTCGGTCCCGGCGGCCAGCGGGAACGCCTCGTAGCGGATGGTCGTGGGGCCGGTGCCCACGACGCGGCCGAGGCGCAGGTCGACGGGCCCGCCGTCGGTGCCGACGACCCCGGTGACCGACACCGAGTCCCCGTCGGGGTCGACGCCGAAGGTCGGGATGGTCATCGTCAGCGGGTCGCCGGCCGTCACGGTCGCCGTGAAGCTGCGGGCGACGGGAGCCTGGTTGACCTGCTGCTTCGTGGGGAGCGGGTTGACCTGCACGCGGACGCGCGCGGTCTGGGCGCGCTCCTTGCTGCCCTCGGCGTAGGCCGCGTACTCGATCGTCACGAACTTCGCGGCCCGCAGGCCGGTGGCCTCGGGGACGTAGCGGACGACGTTGCCGGAGGCGAAGGCGCGCTGGGCGTCGCCCTTGCTCACGACCTTGACCGAGCCCGGGTCGAGGCGCAGCGGGATGCCGTCGGCCATCGTGTCGTTGTCGAGCACCGGGATGCTCACCGTGTCGCCCTCGCGCACCGTCGCCTTGTCGTCCTCGACGAGCGGGAGGGAGTCGGCGAGCGGACCCTGCTGGAGGACCTCGACCTGGCCGGACGTGCGCTGCGTCCCGTCGCTCACGGTGTAGCGGATGGTGCCGCGGCGGCCCTCGGTACCGGCGGGCGCGGGGTCGCGCGCCTCGAGCCGGACCCACCGGCCCTGGTAGATCGAGGGCTGGAGCCATCCGGAGTCGTCGGTCGTCTCGACCGCCGCGGTGACGAGGACGTCGCCGCGGGGCGAGTAGTCGTTGGCGAGGACGTCGACCATCGCGGGGGCCTGGTCGTGCAGGGTCGCGTTGTCCGGCACCGAGACCGGCGGGGCGCCCTCGGGGGGTGCGGTGAGGTCGACTCTGATGCGGCCCGGGGCGGCGCCCGCGCCCGTGACGGCCGAGTAGCTCAGCTCGAAGGTGCCGGCGGCGTTGCCGGTGACCGTGACGGTGCCGGTCGCGAGGTCGGTGTCGACCTGCAGCGGCCCGACGGGGCGCACCTCGGAGCGCAGCCGCAACGAGGCGTCAGGCTCCCCCGGGTCGGCGCCGGCGATGTCGTTGCCCAGCGGCTCGACCTGCAGCGGCTTGCCGACGACACCGCGCACGGCATCCGGCTGCGTGCGCGGCGCGACGAACTTGCTGTCCCCGCTGGTCGAGAGCACGCGCGCGTTGACGGTGCCCTTGGTCGAGCCGCCGCGACCGTCGCTGACGACGTAGCCGATCGGCTGGCGGCCCTCCTCGCCCGGGGCGGTGACGGTGACGCGCCCGCCGCCGTCGACGACCGCGCCCTCGACGTCGGCCCGGGCGGCGAGGGTGTCGTTCTCGGGGTCGCGCCAGTCGGCGAGCACGGGCACCGACAGGCGCTTGCCGGCGATGACCGGGTAGGGACGCTGGGCGATCTCGGCGCCCCCACGGCGCAGCGCCGGCGGCCCGTTGACCTCGTCGCCGACGACCCGGACCCGGACCGTGCCGGCCGTCTTGGAGGTCGCCTTGCCGTTGTTGACCTTGTAGGAGAACTCGAGCACCTGGTTCTCGGTCCCGGCCGGGACGGAGAGGTCGATGGCCTGGCCGTCCGAGGAGACCGTGGCGCTCGCGCCCCGCAGCGTCGGCGCCGTGACGTCGCGCTGGTCGATCGCGAGGACCGAGCCGGCGACGTCGGTGTCGTTGTCGAGGACGTGGAGCTTGCTCGTGCGCCCCGGGCGGACCTTCTCGGCGTCGTCGACCGCCTTGGGCGGCTGCTGGGCCGTGGCCTCGTCGACGAGGTTCTCGTCCTTCTTCTGGTTCTTGTCGTCCTGGCGGGTCGGCGGGGTCAGGGCGTCCCAGTTGTCGATCTTCGTCGGCTTGTCCTGCAGGTCCCAGACACCGCCGTCGTCGAGCTCGTTGAGGACGACGAGGTCGCGGTTGACCCGGAAGGCGACGCCCTCGCGGATCGGGTCCTCGGAGCCGGTCGGCAGCGTGGCGGTCGGCTCGTCGCCGGTGCGCCCGCAGTTCGCGCCGTAGAAGACCTGCGTCTGCTCGGCCCACGCCGCGTGGACGCAGCCGCCGAGGACGACCGGCCGGGTGACGAGCGTGGCGCCGGGGGTGCGGTTGACGCGCTCACCGATGACGACGCCTCCGGGCGAGAGGCCGCCGTCGAGCGGCACCTGGACGGCGCGCTGTGCGGACTCGACGACGACCGTGTCGGCATCCGGCCCGGGCACCTGGAGGGCCGCGAGGCGCGAGCCGTCGGTCGTCACCTGCGCGTCGACGCCCTCGGGCTTCTCGGCGGTGAAGACGCGGTCGGTCTCGGGGTCGTAGGCGACCCACGCCGCGCCGACCGCGGTGATGTCGGGGTGCGGGCTGCGCAGCGCAGAGCGGGTGCTCGTCGGCTTCGCGAAGCCCGTGGGGGTCGGGCGGATGCTCGTGACGGTGCCGTCCGCGCCGGACACCGCGTGGACGACGCCGTCGAGGCCGACGGCCACGGCCGCGCCCCTGCCGACGGTGGCGACGGGCTTGGCGCCCACCGCGACCCCGGGCAGGTCGGTCGTGCCGGTGCGGGGGTCGACGCGCTGGGCGTAGAGCTTGCCGCTCGCGGGGTCGAGGAGGGCGAGCGTGCCGCCGCGCAGGTCGACCGGCTGGGGGGTGAAGCGGCCGTCCTGCTCGTCGACGGCGGGGACGGTGGCCGCGGGGTCGCCGGCGGTCGAGGTGGGGGGGTCCAGGGGGAAGAGCTCGCCGCTGGCCGTCGAGAGGCCGAAGACCGCGGCGCCGTCCTGGAGGATGTCGAGCCCGCCCCCGGTGCCGGTGTCGGTCGCGACCCCGGTGTCCAGCTGGCCGATCGGGATGTTGGCCTTGGCGAACTTCGCCTGCTGCGCCGAGCTGACCCAGACCCCGGCGTCGTTGAGGTCGGCCTCGTGGACGGTCGTGCCGTCGCTGGCGACCGCGGCGTACCCGAGGCCCCCGGCGACGAGCGCGACGACGACGGCGCCCGCGGTGCGCCGGCGCGCGCGACCCCGCGCGTCACGGACCCGCGCGGCACCCACCCGTGTCACGTGCGGCTCCTCGTCGTGTGGTGGTCTGCTCCCCAGGAGCGGTTCCCCGTCCACCACCCCGGCCGGTCCAGAGTAACCAGAGAACGTGGGGCATTTCGGCCGGTCCGGCGGGGAGCACTCCCCGTTCCGGCGGGAGGTCGCCGGCCCGTCGCTGCCGCCCGATACCCCCACGGGTGCACGGCGGCTCGCGACGGCGCAGGTCAGGCCGCGTCCCGCCGTCCGCCGCCGCGTCGAGGTGGGGGCTACGCCGCAGTCAGGGTCGTCCTGACAGCAGTGACTGCGGTGTAGCCCGCGCCTGATCCCGCACGTGCGGGGTTATCGCTGTCCCGGGCCAACTCCGACCACGAAGAGCCCGCACGTGGCGGGTTATCGCTGTCCCCACCCGATCCCGACCGCGAAGAGCCCGCACGTGCCGGGTTATCGCTGTCCCCACCCGAACCCGACCGCGAAAAGCCCGCACGTGCCGGGTTATCGCTGTCCCCGCCGATCCCGACCGCGAAGAGCCCGCACGTGCCGGGTTATCGCTGTCCCCACCCGAACCCGACCGCGAAAAGCCCGCACGTGCGGGGGTGGCCTGCGAGACAGGGGTTCGTCCGCGAGACCCCGGCTCGGAGGTCCTGTCCCGTCCGCATCTCGGGGTGACCCCGAGAAGTGGAGGCCGGTGGGGTCAGGGGGTCGGGGCGCTGCCGGGCTCGGGGAGGAGGCGCAGGTCGATCTCGGTGACCATCCGGGTCGAGAGGGCGTGCTCGACGAGCCGGGCCTTGCGGTTGCTCGCGAGCTTGCCCGGGCCGCCGTGCAGCCCACGTGTCCCGGCGTCGGCCAGCTTCTGGCAGACGTTGTCGAGCTTGCGGTTGAACTTCGTCGTCGTCCAACCCAGGCGCGCGGCGGCATCGGCGGACGAGGGGATCTGTCCCCCACCGGCGTACGTCGTGCGCAGGAAGCTCTCGCAGAGCGCGACGACGAGCAGCTTCTGGTCCGGGGTCATCGACACCCGGCCGACCGTCGTCTGGGCGCCGGAGTCCTCGGGCTCGGACTCGGCGGCGGTCTCGACCGACACGAACGGGGTGTCGTCGACGAGCACGTCGAAGTCGTAGGTCGTCGGACCGGCGGTGAACCAGACCGTGAACGCCTCGAGCGCCAGCGGGATGCGCGCTCCCGGGCTGAGCCACGCCTGGAAGAGGCCCTTCTTGTCGGCGACCGTCGCGGTGAGCGTCGACCCGACGTTGGTCAGCCACCACAGCCCGTGCTCGTGGTGCACCTGGAGGAAGACGCGGTGCAGGTACGGGTTGTCGTCGACCTCGACGTCGGCGACACGGCCGATCGTCATCGGCCGGTCCTCCGGCGCGACGAACAGCTCGCCGCAGTACTCGACGGTCACCCCCATCGGGTCGTCCTCTCTCGCAGGGAAGTCGGCACCGACAGGGTAGGCGTCACGGCGCGGTCTCGCAGCGCACGGGCGACAGCGGCGAGGTGACCCCCGAGCTGCGCGACACCTGGACCTGGGCGCACACGGTCTCCCCCGAGGCCGCCTTCGCGGTGTAGCGGGCGCCGTCCTTGACGGTGAGGATCTCGGCGTCGGCGACGGCACCCTCGGTGTCGGCCAACCGGATCCGGTAGAAGTCGCCCTTCTCGGCGCCGACGTAGTTCCAGGAGAACGTGACTCCGCTGCTCGTGCCGCGGGCGTCGATGGCGGGCTGCTCCGGGTAGTCGACCGCACGGCTGGGGGCGGCGGTGCGGGTCAGCGTCCCGGCGGCGGTCGGGGTCGGCGGGGCCTCGTCGTCGCCGCGGCCGAGCGCCCACACGACGACCCCGACGGTGACCGCCACGAGCACCGCGAGCACACCGAGCACGACGCCGCCGCTGACGGTGGCCGGGGCGTCCTCGTCCTCGTCGTCATCGACCCGGGCGCGCTCGGGCGCGGGCGCCGCGGCGGACGGCACGGACATCGCGCGGATGCTCGTGCGGTCCTGGTCCTCGCCGCCGCGGGCGACCGGGGACTCGGCGACCGTCGTGTTGCCCTGCTCGTCGAGCACGACGACCGCGGTCGGTGCGAGGCGCTGCTCGCGCTCGACGGCCTGCAGCCCGCGGGCGAGCTCGATCGCGCTCTGCGGGCGGCCGTCCGGGCTCTTGGCCATCGCGTGCGACAGCAGGCGCTCGAGCGAGATGGGGACGTCGGCGCGGCCCGTCGCCGGCACCGGCGTCGCCCGGATGCGCGGCATCAGCGCGTAGGCCGAGTTGTCGCCGCCCGGCTGCTCGAACGGCGAGCGCCCCACGAGCAGGTGCCAGAGGGTCGCGGCGAGCGAGTAGACGTCGCTGCGGGCGTCGCCGTTCGACATCCCGTAGAGGACCTCGGGCGCCGACCACGGCACCGAGACGCCCACGTCCTCGTCGACGTCCTCGGCGTGCCCGCCCCGACCGGCGATGCCGAAGTCGGTGAGGCCCGGCTGCCCGTACTGGCTGACCAGCACGTTGGCCGGCTTGATGTCGCGGTGGATGATGCCCGCGCGGTGCGCGGTCTCGACGGCGCTGGCCAGCTGGACGCCGGTGCGCAGCACCTCCTCCACCGTCAGCCGCTCCGCCCTGGCCCGCTGCGCGAGGTTGGGCGGCGGGTAGTACTTCATGACGAGGTAGGCGCCGCCGTCGGCGGTCTGCTCGGACCGGAAGACCTGGACGATGTAGGGGTGGTCGGCGAGCTGGGCCATCGTGTTCGCCTCGTCGACGAACTGCCGCCGGATGCCCGCCGTCAGGCCCTGGCGCTTGAGCACCTTGACCGCGACGTTCATCCGCGGCGACTGCTGCTCGTAGAGGTAGACGTCGGCGTAGCCGCCCGAGCCGAGCGGGCGCACGAAGGTCAGGCCCGGGATGTCCGGGGCGTCGGCTGGGGTCATCCCTCGACCTCGTAGGTGAGCGAGACCTCGTCGGCGAGGGTGATGACGGCGCCCGGCTCGATGCCCTGGTCCTCGGTGGGGCGCAGGCGGACCGGCTCCTCGCCGGGCAGGGCGACGGTCGTGCCGTTGGTCGACCCGAGGTCGCGGACGAGGACGTGCCAGCCCTCGAGGACGACCTCGGCGTGGTTGCGGCTGATGTCGCGGTCGACGCTGCCGACCCGGACGAGGTGGGGGCGCTGCGCGGCCGGGAGCTCCTCGTTGACCCGCGGGGCCCGACCGAGCAGCACGCCGCGGTCGAGCGGGACCGAGCCGCCGGTGGAGATGCGCAGGACGCCGAGGGTCGGGCGCGGGATGGGCGTCGGCTGCTGCGGGGGGATCTCGCGCTGGCAGGTGCGGCACCGGCCGGCGTGGGGCGGCGAGTGGTGGCCGGCCGGGCAGAGGACGGCGAGCACGACCGGGCGGTCGAGGTCGTCGTCGTGCCGGGGCAGGGCGGCGCGCGCCGTCGTCACCTCGGGGGCGGCGTCGGGCACGGGGGTGGCCACGGGAGCGGGGACGGGCTCGGGCTCTGGCTCGGGTGCCACGGTGTGCTCGACCGGCGGGGGCGGCGGCGCGGCGACGGGCGGCGGGGCGACCGGGGACGGCACGGGCGGGGCGGCGGCCACGTCGGCGGCCTCGGCCGGTGCACCGCCGGTGCGCCGCCACGGCACGGAGTCGATGATCGTGCGGTCCGGCGGCGGGGAGGCGGGCACGCGCTCGACCGGGGCCTGCCCGGCCGAGTCCTCCGGCGGCGGCAGCGTCAGGTCGGCCGGAGGGACGACCGGCTCGGGCTCGGGCTCGGGCTCGGGCTCGGGCTCGGGCTCGGGCTCGGGCTCGGGCTCGGGCACAGCGTGTGCACCAATCGACACATTCGACGATTCCTGCACGCTCGCGGCCGGCGACTGCGGTTCGAGGTCCGCCGGCTCCGGCTCGGCGCGTGCATCAATCGACACATTCGACGATTCGTGCACACCTGCGCCCTCCGGCTCGAGCGTCACCAGTGCCTCCGGCTCGACGACCGGCTCCGGCACGACGGCGGCGGCCGCCGCGGCGCCGGCGCGCAGCCGGGCGGGGCGGCGCCATCCGCGCGCCACCTCGGGCTCGGGGAGGGTTGCCGAGAGCACGACGTCGGCCGCGGCGACCTCGAGCACGACCTCACGCCACGGCGCCCGCTCGTCGGCCCCGACGACCGTGCCGTCCGGCAGCGTCGCGGTGGCCGCACCGCGCAGCAGCACCCGGACGCCGTCGCCGTGCGTGGTGGCCAGCGCGAAGGCGGGCATGACGAGCAGCCCGCGCGAGCAGAGCAGGTCGAGCAGCTGGAGCATCCCCTCGGACGCCGCGTTCTCGAGGGCGTCGCGGTGGCGGTCGGCCACCTCGACGACGGCGACGACCTTTTGCCCCCGGACCTCGAGGAAGCCGTCCGGCACCGAGGTTCGCACGTCGGTCACGGTCGCTCCTGTCAGGGTCGGTGCAGGCCGGCGCGCGGAGCGGTGTCCGCGTCGTCGTCGTCCTCTCCGGCGTCGACGGCCACGACCACGACGGAGACGTTGTCGCGTCCCCCGGCCCGCACGGCGGCACCGACGAGCTCGTCGGCTGCTGTCTGGGGGTCAGCGTACTGGCGCGCCAGCACCATGATGTCCCGGTCGTCGAGCTCGTTGCTCAACCCGTCGCTGCAGATGACGAACCGCTCCCCGGGCGTCGGCGCGAGCACCCAGGTGTCGACCCGCGGGCCCGGGTCGGTGCCGAGCGAGCGGGTGATGACGTTGCGCAGCGGGTGCGTCGCGACCTCGGAGGGGTCGAGCAGCCCGGCGTCGACGAGCTCGCGGACCTCGGAGTGGTCACGCGTCACCTGGTGCATCCGGTGGTCGGCGAGCCGGTAGACCCGGGAGTCGCCGACGTTGAAGACGACCCAGTGCTCGCGCCCGCCGGTGTCGACGACGACGACCCCGGCGGCCGTCGTGCCCATCCCGCGCTTGGCGGGGTCGGCGTTCACCGTCTCGAGGATGCGCCGGTTCGCCTCGCGCAGGGCCGCGGAGACGTCGTCGGGGCTGGTCGGCGGGTGCTCCTCGAGCTCGCCGAGCGTCTCGACGACGATGCGGGAGGCGACCTCGCCGGCGGCGTGACCGCCCATCCCGTCGGCGACGGCGAAGACCCGGCTGGCGGCGATGACGCTGTCCTCGTTGTGCTCGCGGACGCGGCCGACGTCGGTGGCCCGGCCGGAGCGCACGAGCATCGAGCTGCCCCGCAGGACCCGCCCGGCCCTCATGCGCCGGCCCCGTCGCCGGAGCCGGAATCGGAACCCGCGACGGTGACGGTCTCGAGGACCTGCTGGAGGGCGTCGTAGTCGGCGTCGAGCCCCTCGCCCGCGACCCGGCCGCGCACGTGGACGGCCGTCACGGCCTCCTCGCCCGCCGCGAGCACCGCGACGAGGTGCACCTCGACGACGTCACCGCCGGAGCCGTCGCGCGAGACGTTGTGGGCGCTCCACTCGCGGCCCCCGACCTCGACGACGAAGGCCTCCTCGACCTCGCCGGAGGACCCGGCGGCCTCGGCCGCGAGCGCCGCCACGAGGACCTCGGCGCTCGTGCCCGCCGCCTCGACCCGGTGCCGCACCTCGACGACGACCTCGCCCCCGGCGCTGCCCGGGCCGGCGACGCGCAGCAGCGCGTCCCCGGCGGGCGCGGCGACCCAGCTGTCGGGGACCTCGAGCCGCAGCGCGGGCGGCGCCGGTGAGCTCGGGCCGGGGTGCGCGACGACGGGCATGGACGGATCCCCCTCCGGGATGACGAGTGGTCGACAGAGCCTAGACCGAGGGGCCGACCCCGACGATGGGGAGCGCTCCCCGGTGCGCCGCGGCGCGAGGGGTCAGCCCTGCGCGCCGGACTCCGGCTGCTGCGCCCACCACGCGAGCAGCCGCTCGCGCGCCACCTCGGGCCCGAGCGGACCCTCGTCGAGGCGCAGCGCGAGGAGGAACTGGTAGGCGCGACCGAGCACCGGGCCCGGCCGGATGCCGAGCGCCTGCGCGATGGCGTGCCCGTCGAGCTCGGGCCGGACGGCCTTGAGCTCCTCCTCCTGGGTCAGCACCTCGATGCGTTCCTCGAGCTCGTCGTACGCCCGGGAGAGCCGGCGCGCCTTCTTGAGGTTGCGCGTCGTGCAGTCGGCGCGGGTGAGGCGGTGCAGCCGGGGCAGGAGGTCGCCGGAGTCGGTGACGTAGCGGCGCACCGCCGAGTCGGTCCAGGCGCCGTCGCCGTAGCCGTGGAAGCGCAGGTGCAGCTCGACGAGCCGGGCGACGGCCTTGGTCGTCTCCTTGTCGAAGCGCAGCGCCTTCATCCGCTTGGCGCTCATCTTCGCGCCGACGACCTCGTGGTGGTGGAACGAGACGCCGCCCCCGTCCTCGAAGCGCCGCGTCGCGGGCTTGCCGATGTCGTGCAGGAGCGCGGCCAGGCGCAGGACGAGGTCGGGCCCGGGCACCGACTCGGGCGGCCCGTCGGCCGGGCCCTCGAGGTCGATGGCCTGCTCGAGGACGGTCATCGAGTGCTCGTAGACGTCCTTGTGCCGGTGGTGCTCGTCGACCTCGAGCTGCAGCGCCGGCAGCTCGGGCAGGACCATCGCCGCGATGCCGCTCTGGACGAGCAGCTCCAGGCCGGCCCGGGGGTGGGCGCCGAGGAGCAGCTTGACGAGCTCGTCGCGCACCCGCTCGGCCGAGACGATGTCGATGGAGGCGGCCATCTCGCGCAGGGCGGTCAGCACCTCGGGCGCCGGGACGAACCCCAGCTGCGAGACGAACCGGGCGGCCCGCATCATCCGCAGCGGGTCGTCGCCGAACGAGACCTGCGGGGTCGTGGGAGTCCGCAGCAGCCGGGCCTGCAGGTCCTCGAGGCCGCCGTGCGGGTCGACGAAGGCGAGGTCGGGCAGCCGCAGGGCCATCGCGTTGCAGGCGAAGTCGCGGCGCACGAGGTCGTCCTCGAGGGTGTCGCCGAAGGCCACGACCGGCTTGCGGGTCACGCCGTCGTAGGCGTCGGCCCGGTAGGTCGTCACCTCGACGACCACGTCGCCGCGCCGGGCGCCGATCGTCCCGAAGGCGCGCCCCATGTCCCAGGTCGCGCTGCCCCAGGCCGCGAGGATCGCCTCGGTGTCGTCCGGGCGGGCCGAGGTCGTGAGGTCGAGGTCGTTCGAGGTCCGGCCGAGGAAGGCGTCGCGGACCGGCCCGCCGACGAGGGCGAGGTCGTGCCCGGCCGCGGCGAAGCGCTGCCCGAGGTCGGTGAGCACGGGCAGCGAGGGGGCGAGGTGGGCGACGGCCTCGCGGAGCAGCGCGGCCGGGGGCTGACGGTCGGACACGAGGGCCAAGCCTAGGCGGGCGCGCGGTCCACCCCGTCCGGAGGACCCTCGGCGGGCACCCGACCGGCGCCCCGACGACCCGGCCGCGCGTGGCCCCAGTGGTTACAGTGACCAGATGAGCCACGCAGCAGCAGACCCCGCCGGGTCACCGCCGCGCCGGCTCCCGGCGGTCGAGGAGCGCAGCGCCGGCGGCGTCGTCGTCGACGTCCACGAGGGCCGCGCCCGGATCGCCGTCATCGCGCGCCGCAACCGCGCCGGACGCGTCGAGTGGTGCCTGCCGAAGGGCCACATCGAGGGCGAGGAGACCCTGCCCGAGACCGCCGTGCGCGAGGTCGAGGAGGAGACCGGCATCGAGGGCCGCGTGCTCATCGAGCTCGGCACCATCGACTACTGGTTCGCGGCCGGCGACCGGCGCATCCACAAGTACGTGCACCACTACCTCCTCGAGGCGACCGGCGGGCACCTGACGATCGAGAAGGACCCCGACCACGAGGCCATCGACGTCGCGTGGCTCGCCCTCGAGGACGCCCACCGGCACCTGACCTTCCCCAACGAGCGGCGGATCGCCCGGCTCGCGTGGCAGCGCCTCGCCGGGGACGCCGGGTGAGCACGACGAACGCGCCGGCCCCCAGCGTGGGCCGCTCGGGTGCCGTCATGGCCGCGGGGACCCTCGCGAGCCGCGTGGCGGGGATGCTCCGCGCCCTCCTGCTCACCTCGGTCATCGGCGGCACGGGCCTGGCGGCCGAGGCGTTCACGGTCGCGAACACGCTGCCGAACAGCCTTTACCTGCTGCTGGCCGGCGGGACGCTCAACGCGGTCCTCGTGCCGCAGATCATCCGCGCGCGCACCCGGCCGGACGCCGGCGAGGACTTCGTCAACCGGCTCATCACCGCCGCCATCGCCCTGTTCGTCGTCGCGACCGTCGTCCTCACGGTGGCCTCGCCGCTCCTCGTTCGCCTGTACTTCCGCACGAGCGACGCGCAGGCCCTCCAGCTCGGCACGGTCTTCGCGTTCGTCTGCGTCCCGCAGATCCTCTTCTACGGGCTCTACACGATCTTCGGCCAGGTGCTCAACGCCAACGGCCGCTTCGCCGCCTTCACCTGGGCGCCGCTCGTGGCCAACGTCGTCGCCATCGGCGGGCTCGGCTGGTTCGTGCTCGCCGGCCTGCCGGTGCGCGCCGAGCCGGGCGCCTGGACCCCGGAGATGATCGCCATCCTCGCGGGGACCTCGACGCTGTCGATCGTCCTGCAGGCCGCGGCCCTCGTGCCGCCGCTGCGCCGGATGGGCTTCCGCTACCGCCCGCGCTGGGGCTTCAAGGGCCACGGCTTCGAGGGCGTCTCGGACGTCGCCAAGTGGAGCTTCGCCTCGATCGTCGTCGTCCAGGTCGGCTTCTGGGTCACGACGCAGGTCCTCACCGACGCCGCCGACAAGGGCAAGGAGCTCGGCCTGCCGGCCGCCGGCATCGCCGCCTTCAGTCCCGCGCAGCTGCTCATGATGCTGCCGCACGGCATCGTCACCGTCTCGCTCGTCACGGCCCTCTACACGCAGCTGTCCGAGGCGGCCAGCCGCGGCGACCACGAGACGGTCATGCGCCACCACGAGCAGGGCCTGCGGATGCCCGCGCCGCTGCTGCTGCCCGTCGTCGCGCTCGTCCTCGCGACGGTGCCGGTCGTCACGGCCACCCTGTTCTTCCGCAACCCGCTGTCCGACACGCAGGCCATCGCGGCGGTGCTCGTCGGCCTCTTCGGCGGGATCCTGCCGCTCGGCTGGGTCTACCTCAACGACCGCGTCTTCTACGCGCAGCAGCAGACCTTCTGGTCCTTCCGGACGCAGTGCGTCGTCACCGGCATCTCGATGGCCATCGCCTGGTTCGCCTCGACCCTGCCCCCGCAGCGCACCGCGACCGTCCTCGCCTTCGGGCAGACCACCGCCTACGTCGTCGGCGCCGTCGTCGGCTGGCTCGTGCTGCGCCGCCAGCACGGGCGGGTCGGCCTGCGCGGCGCCGCGCGCGTGTACGTCCGCGTCGGCGTGCCCGCGGTCGTCACCGCCGCCCTGCTCGGGGTGGCCATCCACCTGCTCTTCCCCGACTTCGGCATCGAGCGCGGGCTGCACACCTTCCTCCTCGGGGCGCTGGTCCTCGGTGTCGCCGGTGTCGTCGAGCTCGCCGTCACGTGGGGCGTCGCGCACGCCCTCGGCGTCGAGGAGGTCGGGCGCCTGCTCGACCCGGTCGCCCGGCGGCTGCGGGGTCTGCGTCGACGCTGACCCGACCCCCTACGATGGACGGACCCGCCGCACGCCGTGGCGGAGCGCCGTGACCGACGACCGAAGGAGCCCGCGGTGAAGGGTGTGGGACCCGGCACCGTGCTCGGGGGCAGGTACACGGCGCACCGGAGGGTGGCGCAGGACCGCGGCACCGAGCGCTGGATCGCCGACGACACCACCCTCGGCCGTCGCGTGTCCGTGCTCGTCGTCGCCGCCGACGACCACCGCACGGCCGCCTTCCTCGACGCCGCGCGCCGCGCCGGCTCGGTCACCCACCCCGTCCTCCTGCGGGTCCTCGACGTCGGCCGGGACGACGACGTCGCCTGGCTCGTCGAGGAGGAGATCCCCGACGCCCGCACCCTGGCCGACCTGGTCGCCGCCGGCGGGGTCCCCGGCGACGAGGTCCGCCGCATCACCGGCGAGGTCGCCGCCGCGCTCGAGTCCGCCCGCGGCCGGGGCATGCACCACCTCGACCTCACCCCTGACGACGTCCTGCGCACCGCCGACGGCGAGGTGCGCCTGCGCGGCCTCGAGGTCGCCGCCGTGCGCGCCGGCGAGGACGGCCTCGAGCCGGAGGAGGCCGCCCGCCGCGACGCCGTCGGTGTCGTGGCCCTCGCCTACGCCGGGCTCACCGGCCTCTGGCCCCTCGGGGCGGGCGCCGCCGGCCTCGGTGCCGCGCCCCGCGTCCCCGGAGGCGTCGCCTCGCCCTCCGAGATCGCCGCCGGCGTGCCGCGCGACCTCGACGCCATCTGCCGGCTCACCCTCACCGACGACCAGGGCCCGACCTCGCCCGGCGACTACGCGAGCCAGGTCGCCCCGTGGCCCTCGCGCCAGGTCGTCGGACGGCCGGTCCAGCCCCTGTTCACGCCCGAGCCCGAGGTGGACGAGGCCGACGAGGCGGATGCCGAGGCCGGGGGCACGTCCGAGGTCGAGGCGTCGCCGCAGCCCGCCTCCGACGACGCGCACCGCGACGACGACGCCACCGCGACGCTGCCGGTCCTGCCCGCCGCCGCCGGGGCGGGAGCCGTGGCCGCCGCCGCGGGGGCGCACCACGACGGGGCTCGGGACGACGAGGCATCGGACGACGAGGCACCGACCGCCGAGCAGCCGGCCGTCTCCAGCAGCGTCGACGAGGCCGACGACCCCGAGACCACCGACGACGCCGTGGACGCGGACGTCGACGACGACAGCGACGCCACCCGCGTCATCGAGCGCCCCGTCCCCCCGGCGTGGGTCTCCGACGAGGCCCCGGCCGCCGGGGCGGCGCCCACCGCCGCGAGCGCGGACGGGCGCGTGGACACCGACGACGCCGACGAGACCGGGCGGGCGTCCTCCGGCGCCGCGGTCACCGCCGCGATGACCTCCGTCGGCACGAGCGTGTCCTCGTTCGCCCGCCGAGCCGTCGACAAGGTCACCGAGCTCTCGCCCGACACCCGGCGCGACCCCGACGCCGACGACGACGAGGACGTGCTCTCCCCGCTCGTCCCCGCCGAGCCCCTGACCCGCGACCAGTCCAAGCTGGCGATCGGCATCATCATCACCTTCCTCGTCGTGGCGGTCGTCATCGGCATCAACGGGGTGCGGCAGATCGGGTCCAACACCGACCTGGGCCTCGACGGGTCCTCGACGTCCGGCCCGAGCGCCTCGGCCTCGCGCAGCCCGTCGGCGAGCTCGACCGTGGGCGAGGACACCGACGACGACACCGGCCGCCCCGAGCCGCTCGCCATCCTCAAGGTGCAGGCGCTCGACCCCGCGGGCGACGGCTCCGAGAACGACAGCCTGACCCCGAAGACCTACGACGGCGACCGGTCCACCGGCTGGAACTCCGAGAACTACCGCACCGACGACTTCGGCGGCCTCAAGAAGGGCCTCGGCCTGGTCGTCGACCTCGGGCCGAACAAGAAGCCGCAGAACGTCGAGCTCGACATCCCGCAGAACGTCGACCTCGAGGTGTGGGTCGGCCCGGACGCCTCGCTCGACGGGGCGACGAAGATCGGCGAGAAGACGGACGCCAAGGGGACCCTCGAGTTCCCCGTCCCCGAGAAGGTGAGCGGGCAGTACATCATCGTCTGGTACACCGGCCTCCACGTGGACGCCGACGGCAAGCGTCGGGCCTGGCTCGACGAGGTCGTCGTCACCGGGTGACGGGTCCCGACGTGACCGCGCCGGACCTGGCCGACCTCGACGACGCCACCCTCCTGGCGCGGCACGTCGCGGGGGACGGCGGGGTCGCGTTCGGTGAGCTCTTCCGCCGCCATCGCGACCGGATGTTCGCCGTCGCGATGCGCACGACGGGCCAGCGCGAGCTGGCGGCCGACGCGGTGCAGGAGGCGTTCATCTCGGCCTTCCGCCGGGCCGACGCCTACCGCGGGGACGCCGCCGTCACCACGTGGCTGCACCGGATCGTCGTCAACGCCTGCCTGGACCGGCTGCGGCGCGAGAAGGTGGCGGTCCGTCGGGCCGGCGACCTCGGCGAGCTCGACCTGCCCGACCGCCACGACCGCCACGCCTCCACCGAGACCGCCCTCGTCGTGCGCGAGGCCCTCGCCCGCCTGCCCGAGGGCCAGCGCACGGCGCTCGTCCTCGTCGACATGCACGGGATGCCCGTCGCCGAGGCCGCCGTCGTGCTCGGGGTCGCCGAGGGCACGGTCAAGTCCCGCTGCTTCCGCGGCCGCGAGGCCCTGGCCGCGATGCTGCGCCCCGCCGAGGGAAGCTCCGACGCGACGGAACCGCAGGGGGCCACGTGACGTCACACCCCTGGCTCGCACCCTGCGCGCCCACCCCCAGACGTCCCACCCGCTGCGTCCAGCGCGCCGCCGACCGGAGGAGCTCGTGACCCACCCCCACGACGAGACCGCCCCCGTCGAGCACGACCCGACGGGGATGCGGGCCCTCCTCGGCTCCCTCCCCGACCCCGAGCCGATGCCCGGCGACCTCGTGGCCCGCATCGAGGCCGCCCTCGCCGCCGAGGCCCGCGCCCTGCTCACCGACGGGTCCACCCGCGACGACACCCCGGCGGTGCGCCGTCCCGGCGCCCCCGACGACGTCGTGGTGCCCCTGCGCCGGCGCTCGCGCTGGCACCTCGTGGCCGTCGCGGCCTCGGCGGTCGCCGTGCTCGGGCTCGGCGGGGTCGTGCTGCAGTCGATCGCCCCGGGTGGGGTCACCGCCAGCCTCGGTCTCGCCGGCGGCTCCTCCGACAGCGGCGCCGCGAGCGACGCCGCCGACCCGCAGGCCGCCCCCGAGACCGCGCTCACCCTCCTCGCCGAGGACGACGCGCTCGGCGTCGTCGTCCTCGAGAGCGGCCGCGGGTACTCGACCGCCGGGCTCTCGGCGCAGGTCCTGCGCGGCCTGCCCTGGGACCGCACCGGGCGCGACGCCTCGGGCGACGCCACCGCGTCCCCGTCCGGCAGGGCCGACGTCGCCCCCGAGGGGGGCAGCCTCGCCGGCGGGCTCGGCGGGCTCTCCACCGCCGCCGGGGCCCGGGCCTGCGCCGAGGGGCTCGACGTCCCCGACGCCGACACCGTCGTCGTCGACATCGCCACCGTCGACGGCCGCCCGGCGGCCGTGCTCGTCGCGACCGCCGAGTCCGGCCGCCGCACCGCCTGGGCGGTCGGCCGCGACTGCACCCGCACCGACGCCCACGTGGTCTCCGGGCCCGTCCTCGTCGACTGACGACCCGGACCCGCTGCCCGAGCGGCGGGGCGTGGCCGTCCGGGGAACAGCGCGGCCCTAGGATCGGTTCAACGAACTGCACCGCATGTTGCGGTGTCCACCCGCCAGCACCACAAGGGGATGTGTCCCGTGACCTCCGACGTCCGCAACGTCATCATCATCGGCTCCGGCCCGGCCGGCTGGACCGCCGCCGTGTACGCCGCGCGCGCCAACCTCCAGCCCCTGGTCATCGAGGGCTCGGTCACGGCCGGCGGCGCCCTGATGAACACGACCGAGGTCGAGAACTTCCCCGGCTTCCGTGACGGCATCATGGGCCCGGACCTCATGGAGAACATGCGGGCGCAGGCCGAGCGCTTCGGGGCCGAGATCATCACCGACGACGTCGAGCAGGTCGAGCTCGACGGTGACGTCAAGCTCGTCCGCGACGGCATGGGCAACGAGTACCGCGCGAAGGCCGTCATCCTCGCGATGGGCTCGGCCTACCGCGAGCTCGGGCTGCCCGACGAGAAGCGCCTCTCCGGCCACGGCGTCTCGTGGTGCGCCACGTGCGACGGGTTCTTCTTCCGCGACCAGGACATCGTCGTCGTCGGCGGTGGCGACTCCGCGATGGAGGAGGCGACCTTCCTCACGAAGTTCGCCCGGTCCGTCACGGTCGTCGTGCGCCGCGACGAGCTGCGCGCCAGCCGGATCATGGCCGAGCGCGCCACGGCGAACGAGAAGATCCACTTCGCCTGGAACAGCGCCGTCGACGCCATCCACGGCGAGTCCAAGGTCTCCGGGGTCACGTTGCGCGACACCGTGACCGGCGAGACCCGCGAGCTCGCCGCCACCGGGCTCTTCGTCGCGATCGGGCACGACCCGCGCAACGAGCTCGTCAAGGGCCTGGTCGACCTCGACGCCGAGGGCTACGTCCTCACCGAGGGCCGCACCTCCAAGACCAACGTCCCGGGCGTCTTCGCCTGCGGCGACCTCGTCGACCACACCTACCGCCAGGCCATCACCGCCGCCGGCTCCGGCTGCGCCGCAGCCCTCGACGCCGAGCGTTTCCTGGCCCACTGAGCGACCTCGGGCTGTCGGACCCTCCCGGCATCGTCGAGCCATCGCCCACCCCCGTCCCCACTGACCGACCCCACCCGCACCACCCGGAAGGAACTCCCATGGGAGCCGTGAGCACCACCACCGACGCCACCTTCGAGGCCGACGTCCTCAAGAGCGACAAACCCGTCCTCGTCGACTTCTGGGCCGAGTGGTGCGGACCGTGCCGTGCCGTCGCCCCGGTCCTCGAGGAGATCGCGCGCGACCACGGCGACAAGGTCGCGGTCGTCAAGCTCAACACCGACGAGAACCCGGGCATCACCGGCCAGCTCGGCATCACGAGCATCCCGACGATGCACGTCTACCAGGGCGGCGAGATCGTCAAGACGATCATCGGGGCCCGCCCGAAGCCGGTGCTCCTGCGCGAGCTCGAGCAGTTCCTCGGCTGACGTCGACCCTCACGAGAACGGCCCCGGACCATCTGGTCCGGGGCCGTTCTCGTGTTGCTGATGCGTTGTCGCAGAACCTGATTCGCGTGCGTCAGGCCGGGATCTCGCCGCGCAGGCGCATGACCTCGAGGATGCGGTTGAGGTCGTCGACGGACGCGAACTCCACCGTCAGGCGGCCCTTCTTGGCGCCCAGCGCGATGCGCACCCGGGTGTCGAGACGGTCCGAGAGGTCGGCCGCGAGGTCGTCGAGCTGCGGGCGCCGGCCGCCGGCGCGGGGGGCGCTGCGGCGGGTGGGGGCCTCACCCTCACCCAGCGCGACGAGCTCCTCGACCGTCCGGACCGAGAGTCCCTCGGCGACGATCCGCTGCGCGAGGCGCTCCATCGCCGCCGCGTCCGGCAGGCCGAGCAGCGCGCGGGCGTGACCGGCGCTGAGGACACCCGCCGCGACCCGACGGGCGACGAGGGGGGGCAGGCGCAGGAGGCGGAGCGTGTTGCTGATCTGGGGACGGGAGCGCCCGATCCGGGTGGCGAGCTCCTCCTGGGTGCAGCCGAAGTCGTCGAGGAGCTGCTGGTAGGCGGCCGCCTCCTCGAGCGCGTTGAGCTGGCTGCGGTGGAGGTTCTCCAGGAGGGCGTCCCGCAGGAGGTCGTCCTCCTCGGTGCTGCGCACGATGGCGGGGACGACGTCCTTGCCGGCCTCACGGGAGGCGCGCCAGCGTCGCTCACCCATGATGAGCTCGAAGCGCACCTCGTCGTCCGGGCCGGCGTCGGGGACGGGCCGCACGACGACGGGCTGGAGGACCCCGATCTCCTGGATCGAGTGCACGAGCTCGGCCAGCTCGTCCTCGTCGAAGACGGTCCGGGGCTGGCGCGGGTTGGGGCGGATCGCGTCGAGCGGGATCTCCGCGAACCGGGCACCGGGGACCGGGGCCAGGCCGTCGACCGACGCGTCGGCCGCCGGCTCCTGCGCGGGGGTCGACGGGGTGGTGTCGGCCGGCGCGGGGCGCTCGGGCGTCACCCCCTCGGCGTCGCGGTCCCTGAAGAACACGTCGACGGGGCGGTCGGTCGCCGGCTGGGCGGGGATGAGAGCGCCCAGGCCGCGACCGAGGGCGCGCCGCTTCTCACTCATGCGGATTCCTCCGTCGTCGGGTCGGCCGCGCCGCGCTCGGCGAGCTCGACGGCCGCCTCGAGGTAGGACAGCGCACCGCTGCTGTTGGGGTCGTACGTGATGACGGTCTGGCCGTGGCTCGGCGCCTCGCTGATGCGGACCGACCGGGGCACGGTGGCCCGCAGGGTCTGGGCGCCGAAGTGGGCCCGGACCTCGTCCGCCACCTGCGCCGAGAGCCGGGTCCGTCCGTCGTACATGGTCAGGAGGATCGTCGACACGTGCAGGTCGGGGTTGAGGTGGTTGCGGATCAGCTCGATGTTCTTGAGGAGCTGGCTCAGGCCCTCGAGCGCGTAGTACTCGCACTGGATCGGGATGAACACCTCGTTCGCCGCGACGAACGCGTTGACCGTGAGCAGGCCGAGGCTCGGCGGGCAGTCGATGAGCACATAGTCGAGGCGGTCCCCCGCCGCCGCGCGCTCCTCCACGTACGCGGAGACCGCCTTCTGCAGCCGGGTCTCGCGGGCGACGAGCGAGACGAGCTCGATCTCGGCGCCGGCGAGGTCGATCGTCGCCGGCGCGCACGTGAGGCCCTCGATGTCCGGGCAGCGCTGGACGACGCCACTGATCGGGGAGCCGTCGACGAGGACGTCGTAGATGCTCGGCACCTCGGCGTGGTGGTCGATGCCGAGCGCCGTGCTCGCGTTGCCCTGCGGGTCGAGGTCGATGACGAGGACGGTCGAGCCGGCCTGGGCCAGCGCGGCGGCGATGTTGACCGTGGTCGTCGTCTTGCCGACGCCACCCTTCTGGTTCGCCACGGTGAGCACGCGGGTCTGGGCCGGACGTGGCACGGGACGCCCGCTGAGGGTCACCCGCTTGCGCTCGTCCTCGGCAACGGCCTGGGCGAGCGGCGTGTTGCCGTCGGCTCCCGGGATGGATGCGGCGATGGCGGCTCGCTCCTCGTGGTCGGGTGTGGCGGACTCCGCATCGACCACCGGCTCTGCCGGCGGAACGGGGTTCGTGGGACTGGGCGCCTGCTCCTCCGGCGGCGACACCGTTTCACGTGAAACGGTGGGCCACCCGACGCCGACGGCCGAGACGACGTCCCCGAGGGGAAAGCCGAGACCATCGACGACGCGGGATGCGTCCGTGGGGTGGAGCACTGAGCTCACCGGTACCTCCTGCGACATGTTCAGCCCCCATCCAACCTCACTGTGGCTCGACACGCCAAAGCGGCGGAGACCTGTGGACAACGCGGTGGATGACGGTCCACCTCCCAGCGCACGACACCCGCTCGTAGGCGCGAAAACCGCGCCACTGCACGGGTTCACCCGATCACCACCGCTCGGGGGCGCGGGATCCACCGCGGTGGAAAACCTGTGGATCACCCATCGCGCCGGCGATGAGCTGGCTTGTCACCGGACCCCTTCTCACGGCGGTGGTCGACGTCCGCGTGCGCCGTGGTGGACCTCGGCTGCTCGGGTCGAGCCGTCCTCGTCGACGACCATCGGAACCGGTCCTCCGCCTCCTCGTGTGTCCTCGCGTGGTGTTTCACGTGAAACACCGGGCCACACCAGTCGCCGCGACGTCCACGTTGCGTGGTGCGGTCATCAGCATCGAGCCTGGGTGCGCACACGAGCGCAGCCGTCCGGACTCGACGGCACCAAGCATGAGCCGCGTGCTCTTGATGCGGTCGTCGACACCCACCTGCCTGCGAAGGCATCGGCCGACTCCGCGGTCAGACATGGGCACCATCCAGGTCGAGGTGGCGGAGCACCGCAACGTCCGATCGTGTGTCGCCGTCGCTGGCTCCACCGAACATCGACAGAGGGTCTGGTCGGTCGCCCGCGACGGGGTTCTGTGAAATCAGATGCACTCGGGTCGGCTCGGTCGAGTCGGTCGGTCGCTGTGTCTTGCACCCCGCCGCGATTCAGGACATCAGCGTGCCTGAGCACCACGGCACGGCGAGGAGCCGACCGCGTGCAATGGCGATCACTCGAGTGGCTCAGCACCCGTCGGCCGGCGCACCGGCCCCTCACCGTGCGACACCGGGTGCCTCCCCACCCGACGGGTGAGTGTGAAGGGTGCTGCGCGCCGTCTCGGCTGGCCGACCGTCCACACGACTGTCTCGCCCCGTACCGATTCAGCGAGCTGGTGCGCTGCGCGTGAGGCGTCGCCGGTGCGCTTCACGTGAAACGCAGTGCCGGGTCACCAAGCGTCGGTGGCCCGCGTCGCTGCGCACTCCAGTGACAACTGGGCAGTCCTGGGGCGCTGGCGTCTGCGGTCGATAGCAGCCTGGCCCGCACGGCTTGTCGTGTTGCACGTGAAACACGGCGCCAAAGGCACGTGTGCTCATGGTCCGCCCTTCTTCTCAAGGAGGTGACGACAGGTGACTCAGCATCCGCAACCGATCCCATCTAGTGCAGTCATCAAGTGCACCCGGTCCCCGGGCCCAAACCCAAGGGACGTTCCACGTGAAACACAGTCCCTCATCGACATGGCGGAACATTCGGTACTTCAGGTCGGCGCGAGGATGACTGAGCACGCCGCATTGCCGCTGCTCCACCATGGGCGGTCGTCACCGGGCTTTCGAACTGAGAAAGGCGTTTCACGTGAAACGTCGCATTCGGCGGGGCAACTCTGTGAAGACTGGGTCATCGGCCTTCAGCACCGCAGCGGTGGTCTTCCGCATTTGGTCGCCGTGACGCCTAGCGTCAACGCGCCAGCCTTCAACCCCTTAGCCAAGCCGATTCCCACTGCGCCCCCCGATGCATCCGACGACACCCACCGTCGTCGAGTCCCGTCCGAGGACGGAATCGCGCGCGTCACTGCTGTCCGCGTGGCGCCTCCGCGCAGAGCAGGCCCCCGCTGCCGCGCGAGATGCACCCTAGGCACGCCTTGAGGTCAGGACTTTCCTCTGGCCCTCTAGTCGCAAGACGAAGGGTTGTCGAGCCTGCGCGAGTGCTTCGTCGTCGAACCGTCACCACATCTACGTCCTCACCGCCGTTGACGTCGTCCACCGCGGGTGTTTCACGTGAAACGCCATGGTGTCGGCGCCGGCGGACGACCGTCTCCGACGGTCTGCCGGAAGTCACTGCGCGACGCGTGAATATAGCTGCCCCGGACCGCAGAGCCATGCGGGGCTCGTGGGGCTTCATCAGCCATCTCGCTCGGGCGGCCCGCAACCAACCCACCTGGGCGTCGACCTGGTGCCCGTCGGTCGTCCATGCGTGCCGAGCTCGGGGTGGCACCCACCGGTTCTGCGCGAGACCTAAGCAGGCCCTTCCCGAGGGACTCCCCACGACGGTCCTCCACGCACCTGCCCGTCGCTCAGCTGGCGTTTCACGTGAAACACGACGGTCAGCCGCACACGAGAACACCACCGGTCCTCGGCCATCAGCCCTCGCCCTGATGGCTTGACTGCGACTGTGGTGCGGAGGCTGGCGCGCCCCTCACCCGCCGCATCCATCAGGCCCGTGAGGAGACCCGCACTCATCGTGAGTGCGTGGTGGCCGGAGGACCCAGTCCGGGTCGCCGGAGCCGTCCGTCGACGGCGTCCCCGGGCCCCGTCGAGCGGGATCGGTGTGACGATCGCTAGCCGTTTCACGTGAAACGCAGGCTGCGGGTCAGATTCGTCGGTGGCCGACCAGGGCCGACGCGTCGCCGTGCGACATGCCACTCCAGCACCAGCCGGTCGACGACCGCACGGCTGGGCCGTGGCCGCCGCGTTCACAGCACCCATGCCGCGCGACGGCGCCTGCGCTCAGGAGGAGCGGAGGGCCTTCGCACGCCGGCGCGCGCCTGCCGACGCCTTCGGCGCCGGGCGGGGGGCGAACTGCAGGTCCACCGTCAGCACGACCTCGTCCAGCACCGCGCCACCGTGCTCAGTCACCACCGCCGAGGTCAGACCCAGGCGGTTCAGCGCACGCCGGTCCTCCTCGAGCTCCTGCGCAGCGCTGCGCCCCTTCATCGCGACGAGGGTCCCGCCGTCCTCGAGCAGCGGCAGGCACCAGCGCGCGAGCTTGTCGAGCCGCGCGACGGCGCGAGCGGTCACCCACGGAGCGGAGACGGTCCCGACGAGCTCCTCGGCCCGCCCGCGGTGCACGGTGACGTTGCCCAGCCCCAGCTCCTCGACGACGCCCGACAGCCACGTCGTGCGGCGGAGCATCGGCTCGACGAGGTGCACCTCGAGGTCCGGACGGGCGATCGCCAGCGCGACACCGGGCAGCCCCGCCCCCGACCCGACGTCGACCAGGGAGGCGTCCCGCGGAAAGGCGTCCTCGACGACCGCGCAGTTGAGCACGTGCCGTTCCCACAGCCGCGGCACCTCACGGGGCCCGATGAGGCCGTGGCTCACCCCCGTGTCCGCGAGGATGGCGGCGAACTGCTCCGCGAGCGCCAGACGGTCACCGAACACCGCGGCCGCACCCGAAGGTGCGGCCGGTGGCGTGAGAGGACGCTCGTCCTGCTCCATCGTCGTGTCCCGTCAGGACGCCGTGATGACGACGTAGCGGCGGGGCTCGCTGCCCTCGGACTCGCTGTGGAGGCCGGCGCTGAGCACCTCGTCGTGGACGACCTTGCGCTCGAAGGCCGACATCGGCTCGAGCGAGGCGGACTCGCCCGAGGTCCGCACGGTCGCGATGGCGTCCTTGGCGATCCGGACGAGCTCCTCGCGCCGGCCGGCACGGTGCCCGGCGACGTCGAGCATCAGCCGGCTGCGCTCGCCGGTCTCGGACTGCACCGCGAGGCGGGTCAGCTCCTGGAGGGCCTCGAGCACCTGCCCGTCCTGGCCCACGAGGCGGCGCGGCACGCGGCCCTCCTCGCTGTCGACGATGGCCACCGCGGCGCGGTCACCGTCGATGTCGACGTCGAGGTCACCGTCGAGGTCGCAGATGTCGAGCAGCGTCTCGAGGAAGTCGGCCGCCACCTCGCCCTCGCGCTCGAGCTGCTGACGGCGGGGCGCGCGGCGCTGGCCGCTGCCGGCGCCCTCGGAACCCTCTGCATCGGCCGCCGTCTCGCCGTCCTTGGCCTCGTCGAGCCGGTCAGCCGACTCCTCGTGCACACCCCCGGGGGTGTCCGTCGTGGCCGCGCCGGGCGTCACCGCGCCGGCGGTCTCGTCGGCGCCCAGGTCGGCCGCGAGCGGCGTCGCCTCGTCGGCGGTGCGGGTGGTGTCCTCGGTCGTGTTCTCGCTCATGTGTGTGCCCTCCGTGTGGGACGTCGTACCGGTGTCGTGGGGGCGTCGGCGGCACCCGGGGGTGCCCGACGCGGTGCTTACTTCTTGCCCTTGGACCGCTTCTTGGACTTCGGCTGGACCCGCTGGCCGATGACGGTCTGGTCCTCGGCCTCGGCCTCCGCGCTGACGACCGGGGCGCCGGGGACCGGCTTGCCCTTGCGGGCGAGGCGCTCGTGGTACGCGCGCTCCGCGGCCGAGCCGGGGGCCGGCATCCGGCGGATCACGTAGAACTGCTGGGTCATCGACCACACGTTGGTGGTGAACCAGTAGATGAGGACACCGATCGGGAAGTTGATGCCGGAGACGGCGAAGATGACCGGGAAGATGTAGAGCAGCATCTTCTGCTGCTTCGCGAACGGGCTGTCGAGCGCCGACTGCGGCATGTTCTTCGTCATCAGCTGGCGCTGGGTGAGGAAGGTCGTCGCCGACATGAGGATGATGAGGACGACGGTGACGATCTGCGTCGACAGGTTGTTCGCGTTGATGAACGTGTCGGACAGCTGGGCGCCGAAGATCGAGGCCTTCTCGGCCTGGGCGGCGACGTCCTTGGTGATCGGGCCGATGCTCGCCGCGCTACCGGTGCCGGCGGCGAGCTCGTCGAGGCCGTTGAGCACCCGGAAGAGGCCGAAGAAGAACGGCGACTGGACGAGAATCGGGAGGCACGAGCTGAAGGGGTTGGTCCCCTCCTTCTTGTACAGCTCCATCGTCTCCTGGGTCATCGCCTGGCGGGACTCGGGGTCGGACTTGCCCTTGTACTTCTTCTGGATCTTCTGCAGCTCCGGCTGGATGAGCTGCATCTTGCGCGATGCCTTGATCTGCTTGACGAAAAGCGGGATCATCGCGGCGCGCATGACGAGCACGAGCCCGACGATGGACAGCGCCCAGGTCCACCCGGAGGCCGCCGGCAGCCCGATCGACGTCAGGGCCTCGTGGAAGCCGTACATGATCCAGGCCACGAGCCACTCGATCGGGGCCAGGATGCTGTTGAACAGGTCGCCCATGATGTCCTTCGCTGAGCCGGCCTCAGCCGGCGTGTGGGGTCACGGTCGTGACGGGGGTCAGGGGTGCGACGGGCTCGCCGGGCCCGTGCTCGGTCGGTACGGCTTGGGTCCGGTCGTGCCCGCCACCGGTCGCCCGGTCAGCGGGTCGCGGTCGGGCACGTGGTCGACGCCCCCGGGGGTCCACGGGTGGCAGCGGCCGATCCGGCGCACCGCCATCCACGAGCCGCGCAGCGGCCCGAACCGCTCGAGGGCGGTCACCGCGTACTGCGAGCAGGACGGGTAGTACCGGCAGGTCGGCGGGCGCAGCGGGCTGATGAACCGCTGGTAGCCGCGAATCATCCACAGCAGGGGCGTGGCGAGGAGGCGTCCGACGCTCACGACGCACCTCCGACCCGACCGACCACCTTGCCGACCAACGTGTCGAGCGACCCTCCCAGTTCCGCGAAGGACGCCGACGCGGCAGCGGGGTTGGCCCGGACGACGAGGTCGACCCCGGCGGGGACCCCCGCGAGCCGGCCGGCGACGAGCGCACGCAGCCGGCGCTTGGTCCGGTTGCGCACGACAGCGTTGCCGACGGCCCTCGACACGACGAAACCGACCCGCGGCGGGCATCCCGCGCGCGCGTCGGTCCGGGTGGCGTGAACCACGATCAACCTCGAGCCGGCCCGGGTCGTCCCCCGGCCGCGGACCGCCGACGCGAAGTCCGCCCGCTCACGCAGACGGTTCGGCGCCGGCAGCACCGGTCGGCCTCAGGCCGAGAGCTCGGAGCGACCCTTGCGACGCCGGGCGGCGAGGATGGCGCGACCCGCACGGGTGCGCATCCGCAGACGGAAGCCGTGCGTCTTGGCGCGACGGCGGTTGTTCGGCTGGAAGGTCCGCTTGCTCACGATGTATCTCTTTCGCGGTGTCGGGCCGGACGGCCCGGGGGCTGGGAAGACGGCCTGGTCGGCCGCAGTCGGAGACCCACGACGTGCTCGGGAGCAACGGGTTCGCGGGCATGCGAAAACGGCCGGAACAGGCCCCCCCAAGGTACCCGAGGCGCCGCTCACCGACCAAACCCGCGGCCGGGTACCGCCGGACCCGGGCCACCCTCTACCATCGCACGGAGCATCGGGCGGGCGCGGGACGACACACGAGGAGCACGGCTCCACGCGGTGGGTACCGCCCCATGATGTCCCCACAGGCTGTGGACAATCGTGTGGACGACCATCCCTCCCTCGCAGCGTCGACCGGCGCCGCGACCACGACCAGGGCATCGGAAGGACGGGAACCACGTGCCGGACGCGACGATGACCCAGGTGTGGCAGGCCACGCTGGAGGCACTCGACGAGGACGGGATCCCGGTCCAGCAGCGGGCCTTCCTCTCCCTGGCCCGGCTCGTCGGGCTGCTCGACGACACCGCCCTCATCGCCGTCCCCAACGACTTCACCAAGGACATCGTCGAGACCCGGCTGCGCGAGCGGGTGACCCAGAGCCTCGGTGAGCGGCTGGGCCGCGACGTCCGCCTCGCGGTGACCGTCGACCCGACCCTCGGTGACGTCGGCGAGCCGACCTCGAACGGCGTCGGCGACGACGGCCACGAGCGCCGGGCCGCCGACCGTCGCCAGCAGATCGACGACCTCGAGCTCGACGACGACGGCGACGGCACCGACCACTCCGCCGGCCTGGCGACCGCGAACGCCGGCCACGGCGGCTCCGGCCCCGGCCTCGTCGAGGTCCCCGGGATGCGCCGGCCGCGGCCCGGGGCCCAGGTGCCCGAGCAGATCGAGCTGACCCGGCTGAACCCCAAGTACACGTTCGACACCTTCGTCATCGGCGCGAGCAACCGGTTCGCGCACGCGGCAGCTGTCGCGGTCGCCGAGGCGCCGGCCAAGGCGTACAACCCGCTCTTCGTCTACGGCGACTCGGGGCTGGGCAAGACCCACCTGCTGCACGCCATCGGGCACTACGCCCGCAACCTGTTCCCGCACGTCAAGGTGCGGTACGTGAACTCCGAGGAGTTCACCAACGACTTCATCAACAGCATCCGCGACGACAAGGCGGCCAACTTCCAGCGCCGCTACCGCGATGTCGACGTCCTGCTCATCGACGACATCCAGTTCCTCCAGGGCAAGGTGCAGACGCAGGAGGAGTTCTTCCACACATTCAACACGCTGCACAACGCCGGCAAGCAGGTCGTCATCACGAGCGACGTGCCGCCGAAGCTGCTCACCGGTTTCGAGGCGCGGATGCGCAGCCGGTTCGAGATGGGCCTCCTCACCGACGTCCAGCCGCCCGACCTCGAGACGCGCATCGCCATCCTGCGCAAGAAGGCCATCCAGGAGCGCCTCTCGGTGCCCGAGGACGTCCACGAGTTCATCGCCTCGCGCATCTCGACGAACATCCGCGAGCTCGAGGGCGCCCTCATCCGCGTCACGGCGTTCGCGAGCCTGAACCGCCAGCCGGTCGACATGAGCCTGGCCGAGATCGTCCTGCGCGACCTCATCCCGGACGACTCCACGAGCCAGGTGACGCCGGCGACGATCATCGCCCAGACGGCCGCCTACTTCGGGCTGACCATCGAGGACCTCCAGGGGCAGTCGCGCTCGCGCGTGCTCGTGACGGCCCGGCAGATCGCGATGTACCTGTGCCGCGAGCTGACCGAGATGTCGCTGCCGAAGATCGGCCAGCAGTTCGGCGGGCGCGACCACACGACGGTCATGCACGCCGAGAAGAAGATCCGCCAGCTGATGGCCGAGCGGCGCGCCATCTACAACCAGGTCACCGAGCTGACCAACCGGATCAAGCAGCAGTCCCGCTGACCGACCGGACCGACCAGCACCGCCGCTGATCCGTGGCGCAGGGCTCTTCCGCGCCCGCACGCCTCCGGACCCACCCCGGGCATCCCCGCACGTGCGGGGTTATCGCTGTCCCGCCACCCCCGCGACCACGGAAACCCCGCACGTGCCGGGTCGTCGCTGCCCGGCCGCCACCCCGACCCGGACCCGTCGGCGACGCCGGCGGACCTTCTGGGGCGTCCCCACGCTCCCCACCGGGTCCACAGCTCGTCCCCCGGTCGTCCTCAGGGTTCTCCACAGGTTGTGCACAACCGGTGTACAACCTTCGTCGAAGCACCACCCGCCGCCGGGCCCCGGCGCGACGCGGCACGCGTCGTTCACCCGCCGTTCCCGGGGCGGCCCGCTCCGTCATCCACCGCTGGGTACAAGCCTGTGGACAACTCCGTGCCCTCCCCGCACGGACGCCCCTCCGAGGACGACTTGTCCACAGGGCCTGTGGACGACTGTGGACGACGCCCCATCCTCCGTGGACGACGAGCACCGCGCCGGTGGACGCCCTGTGCACGGCGTTTCGTCGTCAACACGACGGTTGAGCTTCTCCACGTCCGGTCCACGATCCGTCCACACACCGGCTCGCCGCGATGACCTGCGCCGACACCCCGTCGTCCACAGGATCCACACCACCGACCACGACGACGAGTTCCCTCTCTCCCCTGATCCGCCCCGAGCACCTGCTGGGGATGCGACCTCCCGGAAACGAGCCTCACGGACCCCGACCGAGGGCTCGTGGAGCGGATGGTGCGCCCCACGGACGTGCACTAGTGTCAGCAACCCCGCCCGCGTGGGGACGCCGTCCGCGCGTCCCGCTCCGGGTGGTGGTTCTCGAAGCACGACAGGGGCGGCTGGTCCGCGCCGGACAAGGGTGGTAGCCGTGAAGTTCCGCGTCGAGCGTGACGTCCTCGCCGAGGCGGTCACCTGGGTGGCCCGTGGCCTGCCCGCGCGCCCGCCCGTGCCGGTGCTGGCCGGCATCCTCCTCGAGGCCTCCGACGACGGCACCCTGACCCTCTCGGCGTTCGACTACGAGGTCTCGGCCCGGGTCACCGTCGCGGCGGAGGTCTCCGAGGCCGGCACGGTGCTCGTCCTCGGCCGCCTCCTCGCCGACATCTCGCGCAACCTCCCGGACCGCCCGATCGACGTCGTCGCCGAGGGCAGCAAGGTCCAGGTCACGTGCGGCGCGTCCCGCTTCAGCCTGCTGATGATGCCCGCCGACGACTACCCGACGCTGCCGAGCTCCCCCGAGCCCACCGGCACGGTCGATGGCCACCTCTTCACCCAGGCCGTCGCCCAGGTGTCGGTCGCCGCCGACCGCGGTGACACGCTGCCGATCCTCACCGGCGTCCGCGTCGAGGTCGAGGGCGACAAGATGACGCTGCTCGCCACCGACCGCTACCGCCTCGCGATGCGCGAGCTGACCTGGAACCCGAGCGCCACCGACGCCAGCCACGTCGTGCTCGTCCCGGCCCGCACCCTCAGCGAGACCGCCCGCAGCCTCGGCGCCGCGGGGTCCATCGACGTCGCGCTCGGTGCGACCGCCGGCGGTGACGGGCTCGCGGGCTTCGAGGCCGGCCGGCGCCGCACGACGACGCGCCTCCTCGACGGCGAGTACCCCAAGGTCTCCTCGATCTTCCCGACGACCTCCGAGACCGACGCGGTCGTGCGCACCGCCGAGCTCGTCGAGGCCGTCAAGCGCGTGGCGCTCGTCGCCGAGCGCAACACCCCTGTGCGGCTGCGCTTCTCGGGTGACCAGGTCGCCATCGAGGCCGGCACCGGCGACGACGCGCAGGCGTCCGAGGCGGTCGAGTGCGGCCTGACCGGCCCGGACATCGAGATCGCCTTCAACCCCCAGTACCTCCTCGACGGCCTCGGCGTCGTCGGCACCGACTGGTCGCGGATCTCGTTCACCCAGGCCTCCCGCCCGGCCGTGCTCAGCGGCCAGGAGAGCGCCGACGGCGACGCGGACACCTCCTACCGCTACGTCCTCATGCCGGTGCGCTTCGCGTCCTGACCCCCAGCCGGTCCCCCCGGCCCCGCGGCGTGCGGCGTAGCCTTCGGGTCGGACACCTGCGACACCTCGACGAAGGAGCACCCGGATGCAGCTCGGACTGGTCGGCCTCGGCAAGATGGGCGGCAACATGCGCGAGCGTCTGCGCCGCGCCGGTCACGAGGTCGTGGGCTACGACCGCAACCGTCAGGTCTCGGACTCCCGCTCGCTCGCCGACATGGTCGGCCAGCTCCAGGGCCGGCGCGTCGTCTGGGTGATGGTGCCCCACGGCGCCCCCACGACCGAGACGATCGAGAAGCTCGCCGAGCTGCTCGACAAGGGCGACCTCGTCATCGACGGCGGCAACAGCAAGTTCACCGACGACGCCGTCCACGAGAAGCTGCTCAAGGCCAAGGGCATCGGCTACCTCGACTGCGGCGTCTCCGGCGGCATCTGGGGCCTCGAGAACGGCTACGGCCTGATGGTCGGCGGCACCGCGGCCAACGTGAAGAAGGCGATGCCGATCTTCGACGCGCTGCGCCCCGAGGGTCCGCGCGACGAGGGCTTCGTCCACGCCGGCAAGGTCGGCGCCGGGCACTACACGAAGATGGTCCACAACGGCATCGAGTACGGCCTCATGCAGGCCTACGCCGAGGGCTACGAGCTGCTCGAGAAGAAGGACATCGTCGAGAACGTCCCCGGCGCCTTCAAGGCCTGGAGCCGCGGCACGGTCGTGCGCTCCTGGCTGCTCGACCTCATGGTCGAGGCGCTCGAGAAGAACCCGACGCTCGAGGACGTCTCGGACTACACCGTCGACTCCGGCGAGGGCCGCTGGACGGTCGAGGAGGCCATCGAGCTCGGGGTGCCGATGCCGGTCATCTCGGCCTCGCTCTTCGCCCGCTTCGCCTCGCGCCAGCACACCTCCCCCTCGATGCAGGCCGTCGCAGCGCTGCGCGGCCAGTTCGGCGGGCACCAGGTGATGACCGTCGCCGAGGGCGAGGCCCTGCGCGGCGGCGAGGACACCAAGACCACGCCGGCCAAGCGCGCCGCCGCCGTCAAGAAGGCCGCGACGAAGGGCACTGCCCGCACGGCCGCCGCGAAGAAGTCGGCGGCCAAGCGCACCGACGCCTGACCCGCGCCACGACCCGACGAGGCGGGCCGGGGGCTCAGGCCACCCGGCCCGTCCGCAGGTCCCACGTGACGGACACCGGCGTGCCGAGCGTGCCGTCCGCGTTCTGCGGCGTCCAGGTCTCGGTGACCCCGTTCATCGCGAACGCCACGACCTCGACCGGCAGGCCGCTGCCCGACATCACCTCGTAGCCGGTCACCACGACGTCGGTGAAGGTGAGCGACATCGCCTCGACGGGGTTCTCGCCGGTGCGCACGACGTGGACGACCGCGCGCCGCAGCACCCGTCCGGACGCGAGGTACCGCAGGAACACCGGTGACGCGGACGAGGCGGTCGTGGCGACGCGCACGTCCCCGGCCACCGGCCTGCCCGCCGAGGAACCGCTGCCCGAGGTGGTGCGCTTGGCCTTGACGCCCCAGTCGAGGGCGAGCAGCTCGACCGACCCGCGGAAGCGCTCGTTCGTCGAGTCGCCCGTGATGCCGTCGAGGACGAGGTAGAGGTCGGCGCCACCGGAGCCCAGCCGCTCCGGAGGGACCACCAGCCCGGTGGGGAGGGCGGCCTGGGCGGGGGCGGCCGCGAGCCCGAGCGTGCCGAGCCCGAGCGCCCCGACGAGGGTGCGGCGGCTGGTGCCGAGCGAGGGATGGGACATCCGGACCTCCTGGGTACGGGCACCGGGGCGTCCGGCGCGCTCACCGGGAGGAGGCCGACGGGCGGGCGGTGATACCTCGGGTCCCGTGGGCGGCACCGGCCCGCAGGCGGCGCGCACTAGTCTCGGGGAGTGTTCGTCCGGCACCTGTCCCTCGGGGACTTCCGCAGCTACGAGCGGGCCGAGCTCCCGCTCGGGCCGGGCGTGACGACCCTCGTCGGGCTCAACGGGCAGGGCAAGACCAACCTCGTCGAGGCCGTGGGCTACCTCGCCTCGCTCTCGAGCCACCGGGTCGCGACGGATGCGCCCCTCGTCCGCTTCGGGGCGGAGCGCGCCGTGGTGCGCGGCGCCGTCGTCCGCGACGGCCGCGAGACGATGCTCGAGCTCGAGATCACGCCGGGGCGGGCCAACCGGGCGCGGCTCAACCGCTCACCGGTGCGGCCGCGTGAGGTGCTGGGCACGCTGCGCACGGTGCTCTTCGCGCCGGAGGACCTCGCCCTGGTCAAGGGCGACCCCGGTGAGCGCCGGCGCTTCCTCGACGACCTCCTCGTCGCCCGCCAGCCGCGCTGGGCCGGCGTGCGCCAGGAGTACGACCGCATCGTCAAGCAGCGCTCGGCCCTGCTGAAGTCCGCGCAGCCGTACCTCTCCCGGCGGGCACGTGGCCGCAGGCCGCGGCCCGGCGCCGAGGCCCTCGACCCGGCGTCGGAGACCGCGACCGCGCTGCACACCCTGTCGGTGTGGGACCAGCAGCTGGCCGGCGTCGGCTCGCAGCTGCTCTACGCCCGGCTGCGCCTGCTGCGCGACCTCGGGCCCTACCTGACCAAGGCCTACGACGAGGTGAGCAACGGCCAGTCGGACGCCCGGGTCGCCTACCGCTCGTCGCTGCGCGAGGTGACGGCGGTGCGCATCGCGGCCGGTGAGGTGCCCGAGGTCGCCGAGCTGCACGAGGAGGTGCTGGCCAGCCTCGCCGAGGTGCGCGACCAGGAGGTCGAGCGCGGGGTCTGCCTCGTCGGCCCGCACCGCGACGACGTGCTCCTCACCCTCGGGGAGCTGCCGGCCAAGGGGTACGCGAGCCACGGCGAGTCGTGGTCGTTCGCGCTCGGGCTGCGGCTCGCGGCCTTCCAGCTGCTGCGCACCGACCTCGGCGACGACCCGGTGCTCGTCCTCGACGACGTCTTCGCCGAGCTCGACTCCGGCCGGCGTGAGCGGCTGGCCGCGATGGTCGCCGACGCCGAGCAGGTGCTCGTGACGGCCGCGGTGCCCGCCGACGTGCCGGCGTCGCTCGCCGGCGCGACCCGCCGGGTCACGCTCGGAACGGTCGAGACGGACGCCGAGGAGGTGGCCGATGACGACGCCGCCGCGGTCGAGAACGAGCCCGAGGAGCGACCCGACACCGCCGCGGGCGTGGAGCGACGCGACACCCACGAGCTCGTGGAGCGATCCGACACCGCCGCGGGCGTGGAGCGACGCGGCACCGCCGCGGGCGTGGAGCGCCGCGAGGGCGACGAGCCGGACGTGCCGATCCGGCCGGACGGGCCGGAGGACCCGGTGACGGAGGCGGGCGACGGTGCCGACCCCACCTGACCCTCGCGTATCGGGTCACCCGATACCGCCGCGCTCCACCCCGGAACCGTTCCCCGGGGAGGCGCAGGCTTCCCCCGCAGAGCCGGCCGATGCGCCGCCGCTGCTGCCCGTCGAGGACGCCGACGAGGCCGGGGACGCCGCGAGCCCCGGGTTCGCCGCGGACGGTGCGCCCGAGGTCGAGGCGGGCCTGGCCGCCGCCGAGGCCCTCTCGCGTGCCCGCGCCGCCGCCCGGGCCAAGGGCCTGCGCCCCGGCCTCAAGCCGCGCCGCCGGGCCAAGGACATCCCGGGCGGCAAGAAGCGCTCCGGGCGCGACCCCCAGATGCTCTCGGACCAGATCGACCGCTTCGTCACCGACCGCGGCTGGGGCGCCGACGTGGCGGTCGGCTCGGTCATCGGCCGCTGGCCGAGCATCGTCGGGCCCGACATCTCGGCCCACTGCCAGCCGACGGACTTCGTCGACGGCGTGCTGACCGTCCGGGCGGACTCGACGGCCTGGGCCACCCAGCTGCGGCTGCTCGAGAACACGCTGATGACGCGGTTGACCGCCGAGGTCGGCGAGGGGACGGTGACCGAGCTGCGCGTCGTCGGCCCGAGCGCGCCGACCTGGTCGCGTGGCCGGCACCGCGTGCAGGACGGCCGCGGCCCCCGCGACACCTACGGCTGACCGGCCCGCCCCCACCACCCCACTTGTTGCGAGTTCCGCCGCCGGACGCGCCGTCCGAGGGCGTGTCGAGCGGCGGAACTCGCAATCAGTCGGGATGGATCGGGCCCGGGGAGCCGGGGTCGTCGGGCTCGCCGGTCGGATGGCGGGGGCGGGGGCGGCGTCGGTCAGGCGGGGGTGCGCAGGAGGGCCAGGGTGAGGCGCAGCTGGTGCTGGAGGAGCGCGGCCGGGTCGGTCAGGGTGTCCCGGCCGTACTGGCCGAACACCTCGAGGCTCGTCGCGCCGAGGAGCACGGACCACAGGAGCAGGGCGCGGCCCATGACGTCGGGCCCGCCCGGCAGCCCGGTCTCGTCTCCGAGGCGGCGCAGGTCGCCGACCAGCCCGGTCTCGTCACCGAGGCGGCGCAGGTCGTCGACCAGCCCCGTCCCGGCCACCGACGGGATGGTGCCGGTGCCGCGGTCGTCCGACAACGTGGCGTCCGGCACGGTGCCGGGCTCGCTCTGCGACGGGGCCTCCGACCCGGCGTCGGTCCTGGGGACGGGCACGGCGCCGGTCGGCGGGACGTCGCCGGCCGCGACGCCCTCGGCGAGCAGCCGCAGGACGAGCAGCGTGACGCGGGTGCCGGGCTCGACCGTGCGCTCGGGCGGGGCCTCGTACCCGGGGACCGGGCTGCCGTAGAGCAGGGCGTAGCGCGCCGGCTCGCCGACCGCCCACGCCCGGAACGCCGTCCCGGCCACCACGACGCGCTCGTCCCACGGCCGGTCGGCGGCCGCGGCGACGGCGGCGTCCACGGTGTCGGCGAGCTCGGTGTAGGCGTCGACGACGAGCAGGGTGAGCAGCTCGTCGCGGTGGGCCACGTACCGGTAGACGGCGGAGGAGACCATCCCGAGCTCGCGGGTGACGGCCCGCAGCGAGAGACCGGCCGCACCCTCGGACGCCAGGTGGCGCCGGCCGACCTCGACGATGCGGGCCTCCGTCTCGCGGCGGCGGTCGGCGCGGGAGGTGGGGGGCACGCGCCCATCCAACCACAGAACGAGAGCAGTGCTCTTGACACGGCGCACGACCAGCCTCACACTCGCAGTCAACGAGAGCACCGCTCTCACTTCACGAGGAGACGACGACCATGGCCGCGACGACACCCCCCACCGACCGGTACGTCCGTCCGAACGACCGGAGCGACGCCGCGTTCAACGCGGTCGTGCGCTGGCTGACCGCCCGCGGCGTCAGCCTCCTCGGCTCGCGCGTCCTCACCGTCCGGGGCCGGCGCTCCGGCCTGCCGCGCAGCACCCCGGTCAACCTCATGCCGCTCGGCGACGAGCGCTACCTCGTCGCCCCGCGCGGGGTCACCGAGTGGGTGCGCAACGCCCGGGTGCACCCCGACGCCGAGCTGCGGCTCGGGCGGCGCGTCGAGCACGTCCGCCTCGTCGAGGTGCCGGTCGAGGAGCGCCCCGCCGTGCTGCGCGTCTACCTGCGCCGCTGGGGCTGGGAGGTCGGTCGGTTCGTCGAGGGACTCGGCAAGGACTCGACCGACGCCGAGCTCGCTGCCGCCGCCCCGGGCTTCCCCGTCTTCCGCGTGACGACCGCCCCCTGACCGCCACCGCCCGGCGGCTAGGGTCACCCCGTGGATGCCGACGTCGCCCCCCTGGTCCGCCGTGACGACGAGGACCGGGTCGCGGTCCTCACCCTCGACTCGCCGGCCAACCGCAACGCCCTCTCGCGCCGCCTGCTCGCGGACCTGCGCGACCGGCTCGCCGAGGTCGCGCAGGACGAGTCGGTCCACGCCGTCCTCCTGCGCTCCAGCCACCGGGTGTTCTGCGCCGGGGCGGACCTCAAGGAGGCCGCCACCGTCGACATGACCGAGCAGGCGCGCAGCATCGTGGAGGTCCAGCGGCGCATCGCGGCCCTGCCCGTGCCCGTCGTCGCCCGCGTCGACGGCCCGGTCCGCGCCGGCGGCATCGGGCTCGTGGCCTCCGCCGACGTCGTCGTCTGCCGCGACGACGTGGGCTTCGCCCTCACCGAGGTGCGCCTCGGCCTGGCGGCGGCGACCATCTCGATCCCGTTGCGGCACCGGCTGAGCGCGCGGTCGGGGGCCGACTGGTTCCTCACCGGTCGGGTCTTCACGGCGGCCGAGGCCCGCGACCACGGCCTCGTCACCCACGTCGCCGACGAGGCGGGGATGGACGCCACCGTCGGCGCGGTCCTCGACGACCTTCGCGCCGGCGCCCGCCAGGGCCTGACCGCCGCCAAGCAGATCCTCAACGCCGACCTCCTGGCCGCCTTCGAGCGCGACGGCGAGGCGATGGCCCGGATGTCCGGCGAGCTCTTCCACTCCCCCCTCGCGCAGGAGCGGATGGCCGCCGCGCTGCGGCGCTGACCGCCCGGCGCGGCCGGCGCCCCGCTGGGCGCCCGCTCGTTCCCGCCTGAGGAACGACGGTGGTCGCGGTCCGGCGCAGTGGCGACCCTCGTGGTGGGCGCCGGGTCGCGGCTGTCGGTGGCCGGGTCCATCGTGGGGTGATGACGCACTCGCCCGCCCGCTGCTCGATCGTCCCGCCCTACCTGCTCGCCGCGCTCGCGGCGTCGGGTGACGACCACGTGGCCCGGCGCGCCGACGCGACGCTGCGCACCGACACCGAGCTGCGGCGCGGCCGTCGGACCGCCGAGGCCCGTCCCGGCGGCACGACGCTGCCCGGCGGGGCGGCGGGGACGGCAGCCGGGCCGCAGCGCACGGTCCACGACGCGCAGCAGGGCACGACGCTGCCTGGGGTGAGGGTGCGCGGCGAGGGCGAGCCGGCCACCGCCGACGTCGCCGTCACCGAGGCCTACGACGGGCTCGGCGCCACCTGGCAGCTGTGGCAGGACGCCTACGGGCGCAACTCCCTCGACGGCAAGGGTCTGCCGCTCGTCGCGACCGTCCACTACGGGCGCGACTACGACAACGCCTTCTGGGACGGCACCCAGATGGTCTTCGGCGACGGGGACGGCGAAATCTTCCTCGGGTTCACCCGCAGCCTCGACGTCATCGGCCACGAGCTCGCCCACGGGGTCACGCAGTACACGGCCGGCCTCACCTACCAGGGGCAGTCCGGCGCGCTCAACGAGTCGGTCTCCGACGTCTTCGGGGTGCTCGTCAAGCAGCACTCCCTCGGGCAGGACGCGGCGTCCGCCGACTGGCTCATCGGGGCCGACCTCCTCGCTCCGGGGGTCAAGGGGGTCGCACTGCGCTCGATGGCCGCCCCCGGCACCGCCTACGACGACCCGCGCCTGGGCAAGGACCCGCAGCCGGCGCACCTGCGCGACTACGTCGAGACGACCGAGGACAACGGCGGCGTCCACATCAACTCCGGCATCCCCAACAAGGCCTTCCACGACCTCGCGGTCGCGCTCGGCGGCAACGCCTGGGAGGTCGCCGGGCAGGTCTGGTTCGACACGATCGTCGGCGAGATCCGCGCCGACTGCGACTTCGCCACCTTCGCCGGGCTGACCCTCGCCGCCGCCACGGCCCGCCACGGCGAGGGCTCGCGCGAGGCCGAGGCCGTCCGGGCCGCGTGGACCGGGGTCGGTGTCGAGGTCGGCACCCCCGCGGGCTCGCCCGGCGCCCCCACCCCCGGGTCCCCCGCACCGGGCACGCCCGCCCCGGGGAACCCGGACGCCCCGTCGGCGCCCGCCCCCGGCACCGAGCTCGAGGTGCGCCGCACCGGCGGGTTCGCCGGGCGGACCCGCACCAGGACGGTCGCGCTCGGTGACCTCCCGGAGCCCGACGGCCAGGCCTGGCACGAGCTCATCGCCACCGACCGGCTGCGCGCGCTCGCCGCCGGCGTCGAGCGCGACTACCCCGACGCCTACTGCTACGGCGTGCGCTGCGCGGCGCCGGACCTCGACGTCACGGTGCCCGAGCCGGCCCTCACCGACGACGTGCGCGACCTCTTCGAGCGCACCCTGCGCCCCGGCGCGGACGGCTGACCCGCAGGTCACCGGCGTAGCGACGGCGGGTCGTTCGTTCGGCCGGACTCCCGGGACGACGGGGGGAGCCCGTCCGTGAGCGCGCCCGGAGCGCCCCGCAGGAGGGGCACCGTGGAGGGACTCTCGCCCCCACGGTGACCGCCATCCCCTGGTCGCCGTCCATCGGAACGGACTCCGACGTGAACGACCAGCCCTCCGGCCACGACCCCGGCCGCACCCCCCGCGACGCCGGTCCCCCGCGACCCGGGGCCGGTCGCGGCCCCGTCCGCGACCTCCTCGCGAGCGCGCTCGTCGGCATCGAGGCGCGGCGACGCGTCGACCCGGCGCACGTCGGCCGGGTGCGCGTCACGTCGGCCACCGGCGGCGGCCCGCTCGTCGTCCACGACGACGGGGTCGGCTTCACCCCGCAGGAGGTGCGCTGGCTGAGCGCCACGCCCCCGCCGGTCGAGCACGGGACGGTCCGCGAGGGCCTGCGCCGGTACGAGACCTCCCTCCTGTCCGCCTTCGCGGTCGCCGACGTCGTCGAGCTCGTGACCCGTTCCGCCCTCGTCCCGATGGCCCCGACGATGCGCTGGGTCGGCCTGCCCGACGGCACCGTGCTCGTCACCCTCGCCGACGAGCCCCTCGAGCGGCCGGGCACCGAGATCCGCCTGCACCCGCGCCGCTCCACGCGCTCCTGGTGCACCCCCGAGACCGTGCTCGAGCAGGTGCTCGACGTCATCGACCAGCTCCCCGTGGCCGTCGAGGTCGACGGCGTGCTCGTCTCGGGCGGCGCGACCCTCTGGGAGCGCCCGGCCCACGAGCAGCTCGAGTGGTGCCGCCAGCGGCTGGGCGTCGCCCCGCTCGCCGTCCTCCCGCTGCGCGCGTCGGTCTCCGGCCTGCGCGCCGTCGCGGCCGTCCTGCCCGCGACGGAGACCGAGGCGCCCGTGGCCCACCGCCGCTACGTCGACGGGATGCTCGCCGACGAGGGTCCGTCCGCGCTCGTGCCGGAGTGGATGTCCTTCTGCGTCGTCGTCGTCGACGACCGACGCGACGCCCTGACCGACCCGGCGCACGACGACCCCGAGGTCGCCGAGCGCATCGGCCGGGCGCTGCTCGCCCAGCTCATCCTGCTGCGCGCCACCGACCCCGCCACGCAGGCGGGCATCCTCGAGGCCCACGGGCCGGCCCTGGCCCGTCGGGCGCTGGAGTCCCGTGACCTCCTCGACCTCGTGCGCTCGACCGTCCCGCTGCCGACGACCCTCGGCCCCCGCACCCTCGACGAGCTGGCCGGCCACGGCAGCGTCCTGTTCACGGACGACCCCCAGGTCCTCTCCGCGGTGCACGGGGCGGCCGTCCGGGACGGTGTGGTCGTCGTCGACGCCACCCGCGAGCACGTCGCGACGCTGCTCGACGGGCTGGCCGCCGCCGACGCCTCGGCGCCGGCCGTGGTCCGCATCCGGGCGACCGTCGTCGACGTCTTCGGCGCCGCGTCCTGACCCGCTCGGGCGCGAGCCCGAGGAAGGCCGCTCAGCGCCGCTGGGAGCCCGCTCCGCGTGTGGGGAGTCGTGGACACCCGTGATGATCGGCGAGAACCGGCGCCACGGGCCTCCCAGCGGGTGCTCTGTCGTCCGCGAGCGGTAGGATGGGGCTCGACAGCGCGCCCGTGGGTGACCAGCCCGGGGGCGCGCGCCATGAGCCCCGGCCGGACGTGCACGTCCACCGGTGGCCACCCGACGAAGGAGCCCCGTGGCCGACCAGCCCGACACCCCCGACGTGCCCGCCGAGGACCTCGTGGTCCCGCCGCAGGAGGAGCAGGGGGCACCGGCCGCCGGCCCCGCCTACGACGCCTCCGCGATCACCGTGCTCGAGGGGCTCGAGGCCGTCCGCAAGCGCCCGGGCATGTACATCGGCTCCACCGGCGAGCGCGGCCTGCACCACCTCGTCTGGGAGATCGTCGACAACGCGGTCGACGAGGCCCTCGCCGGCTACGCCGACACCATCGACGTCATCCTCATGGAGGACGGCGCCGTCCGGGTCAAGGACAACGGCCGCGGCATCCCCACCGACATGCACCCGACCGAGGGCGTCAGCGCCGTCGAGCTCGTGCTCACCCAGCTGCACGCCGGCGGCAAGTTCGGCGGCGGCGGCTACAAGGTCTCCGGCGGCCTGCACGGCGTCGGCTCCTCGGTCGTCAACGCCCTCTCGACCCGCCTCGACGTCTGCGTGCGCCAGAAGGGCCGTGCGCACCGGATGTCCTTCGACCACGGCGTCCCGGTCGGCCCCCTCGAGACGATGGAGGAGACCGACCGCACCGGCACCACCATCACCTTCTGGGCGAGCCCCGAGATCTTCGAGACGACCGAGTACGACTGGGAGACCATCCGCTCGCGCTTCCAGCAGTACGCGTTCCTCAACAAGGGCCTGACGATCAACCTCGTCGACGAGCGGGTCACCGAGGCCGCGGGCCAGGGCGAGCCCGACCTCGACGGCGTCGACGCCGACATCACGGTCGTCGAGGACAGCGAGGACGCCGGCGCGGACGGCAAGGCCCGCACGACCACCGCGCGCTCGGTGTCCTACCGCTACGACAACGGCCTCGTCGACTACGTCGACCACCTCGTCTCCTCCAAGCGCAGCGACCCGGTGCACGCCGACGTCATCTCGATCGAGGTCGAGGACGAGGCGCGCAGCCTCTCCCTCGAGCTCGCGATGCAGTGGACGACCGCGTACTCCGAGTCGGTCCACACCTACGCGAACACGATCAACACCCACGAGGGCGGCACCCACGAGGAGGGCTTCCGCGCGGCGCTGACCAAGCTGGTCAACGACTTCGCGCGCAAGCAGAACCAGCTCAAGGAGAAGGACGACAACCTCACCGGCGACGACGTCCGCGAGGGCCTGACCGCCGTCATCAGCGTCAAGCTCGGCGAGCCGCAGTTCGAGGGCCAGACCAAGACCAAGCTCGGCAACTCCGAGGTCAAGGGCTTCGTCCAGCGCGCGATGACCGACGAGTTCGGCGCGTGGCTCGACAGCCACCCGAACGAGGGCCGCGAGATCGTCCGCAAGGCGATCCAGGCGGCGACCGCCCGGATGGCGGCCCGCAAGGCCCGCGAGGCCACCCGCAAGCGGGTGCTCGAGTCCGGCGGCCTGCCGGGCAAGCTGCGCGACTGCCAGGCCAAGGACCCCGCGATCTCCGAGGTCTTCATCGTCGAGGGCGACTCCGCCGGCGGCTCGGCCGTGCGCGGGCGCAACCCGCACACCCAGGCGATCCTCCCGATCCGCGGCAAGATCCTCAACGTCGAGCGCGCGCGCCTCGACAAGGCCCTCGCCAACCAGGAGGTCCAGGCCCTCATCTCGGCGTTCGGCACCGGCATCGGCGAGGACTTCGACATCGAGAAGGCCAGGTACCACAAGATCGTCCTCATGGCCGACGCCGACGTCGACGGCATGCACATCCGCACGCTCCTGCTCACGCTGCTCTTCCGGTTCATGAAGCCGCTCATCGAGGCCGGCTACGTCTACCTCGCGCAGCCGCCGCTGTTCCGCATCAAGTGGAGCAACGCCCCGCACGAGTTCGCCTTCACCGACCGGGAGCGCGACGCCCTCCTCGTCGAGGGCCAGAGCAAGGGCCGGCGCGTCCCCAAGGACAACCCGATCCAGCGCTACAAGGGTCTCGGCGAGATGGACTACCAGGAGCTGTGGGAGACCACGATGGACCCCGACCACCGGGTCCTGCTCCAGGTGACGCTCGACGACGCGGCCGCGGCCGACGAGATCTTCTCGGTGCTCATGGGCGAGGACGTCGAGAGCCGGCGCTCGTTCATCCAGCGCAACGCGCGCGACGTGCGCTTCTTGGACATCTGACGCGCCGCGTCCCCACCGACCTCTTCTGACGACCCGCTAGGCAAGGACCTCCATGACCGACCAGCCCGTCGAGACCGACCGCACGGAGCCGATCGACCTCAACACCGAGATGCAGCGCTCGTACATCGAGTACGCGATGTCGGTCATCGTCTCCCGCGCGCTGCCCGACGTCCGCGACGGCCTCAAGCCGGTGCACCGCCGCGTCCTCTACGCGATGTACGACGGCGGCTACCGCCCCGACCGCGGTTTCAACAAGTGCAGCCGCGTCGTCGGCGACGTCATGGGCCAGTACCACCCGCACGGTGACAGCGCGATCTACGACGCCCTCGTCCGGCTCGTGCAGGACTGGTCGCTGCGCTACCCGCTCGTCCAGGGCCAGGGCAACTTCGGCTCGCCCGGTGACGACCCGGCCGCCGCGCCGCGGTACACCGAGTGCCGGATGGCGCCGCTGTCGATGGAGATGGTCCGCGACATCGACCAGGAGACGGTCGACTTCAAGCCGAACTACGACGGCAAGACGCTCGAGCCCGAGGTCCTGCCCTCACGCTTCCCGAACCTGCTGGCCAACGGCAGCGCCGGCATCGCGGTCGGGATGGCGACGCAGATCCCGCCGCACAACCTGCGCGAGGTCGCGGCGGCCGCCGAGTGGATGCTCCGCCACCCCGACGCCTCCCGCGAGGAGGCGCTCGACGCGGTCATGAAGGCCATTCCGGGCCCGGACTTCCCGACCGGCGCGCTCATCATGGGCCACCGGGGCATCGACGACGCCTACCGCACGGGCCGCGGCTCGATCATCATGCGGGCGGTCGTCGAGGTCGAGGAGATCCACAACCGGCAGTGCCTCGTCGTCACCGAGCTGCCCTACCAGGTCAACCCGGACAGCCTCGCGCAGAAGATCGCCGAGCACGTCAAGGACGGCCGGCTCGCGGGCATCGCCGACATCCGCGACGAGACCTCGGGCCGCACCGGCCAGCGCCTCGTCATCGTGCTCAAGCGCGACGCGGTCGCCAAGGTCGTGCTCAACAACCTCTACAAGCACACCCAGCTGCAGACGACGTTCGGCGCGAACATGCTCGCCCTCGTCGACGGCGTGCCGCGCACGCTGCCGATCGACGCGTTCATCCGCTACTGGTGCGAGCACCAGGTCGACGTCATCCAGCGGCGCACGGCCTACCGGCTGCGCAAGGCCGAGGAGGAGATCCACATCCTCCGCGGCTACCTCAAGGCGCTCGACATGCTCGACGAGGTCATCGCGCTCATCCGCCGCAGCCCGACCGTCGAGGAGGCCCGCAACGGCCTCATCGCGCTCCTCGAGATCGACGAGATCCAGGCGCGGGCGATCCTCGACCTGCAGCTGCGCCGCCTCGCGGCCCTCGAGCGGCAGAAGATCATCGACGACCACGACAAGCTGCAGGAGCAGATCGAGGACTTCAAGGACATCCTCGCGACGCCCGGCCGCCAGCGCGACATCATCTCCGACGAGCTCGGCGCCATCGTCGAGAAGTTCGGCGACGAGCGCCGCACGACGATCATGCCGACCGACGGCGACATGTCGATGGAGGACCTCATCCCCGAGGAGGACGTGGTCGTCACCATCACGCGCGGCGGCTATGCCAAGCGCACCCGGGTCGACGCGTACCGCTCGCAGCGGCGCGGCGGCAAGGGCGTGCGCGGGGCGGCCCTGCGCGGCGAGGACATGGTCGACCACTTCTTCACGACGACCTCGCACCACTGGCTGCTCTTCTTCACCAACCTCGGCCGGGTCTACCGCGCCAAGGCGTACGAGCTGCCGGACGCCGGCCGTGACGGCAAGGGCCAGCACGTCGCGAACCTCATGGCCTTCCAGCCGGGCGAGCAGATCGCCCAGGTGCTGGCCATCCGCTCCTACGAGGACGCGCCGTACCTGCTCCTCGCGACGCGGGCCGGCTTGGTCAAGAAGACCCGCCTCTCGGAGTACGACAGCCCCCGGGCCGGCGGCCTCATCGCCGTCAACCTGCGCGACGGCGACGAGCTCGTCGGGGTCGGGCTGGTCCAGGCCGAGGACGACCTGATGCTCGTCTCGCGCAAGGGGCAGTCGGTGCGCTTCCACGCCGACGACGCCACGCTGCGCCCGATGGGTCGCGCCACCTCGGGCGTCACGGGCATGAAGTTCCGTGACGGCGACGAGCTGCTCTCGATGTCGGTCGTCGCCGAGGGCGAGGACCCGGACGTCTTCGTCGTCTTCGAGTCCGGTCTGGCCAAGCGCTCCAAGGCGTCGGAGTGGAACGTCAAGGGGCGCGCCATCCTCGGGGTCGCCGTCGCGAAGCTGTCCGACAAGGGCGGCGACCTCGTCGGGGCGCTGACCGTCGACGACGGCGACGAGGTGCTCGTCGTCTTCGAGAAGGGCAACATCGTCCGCTCGCGCGTCGACGAGGTGCGCCTGACCGGCCGCAACACGATGGGCGTGCAGTTCGCCAAGCCGGGCCGCAACGACGCGATCGTCGCGGTGACCCGCAACCCCGAGAAGGAGGTCGAGGAGGCCGTCGAGGCGGCCGAGGAGGCCTCTGCCGAGGTCCAGGGCGGCGAGGGTGACGAGGTGGTCACGACTGTCTCGACCCCGGGTGGCGAGATCGCGGGTGCGGTCGACGATGCCGTACCGTCGGACGCGACGTCGACCGACGACTCGTCGGACGACGACGCAGACCGAGGAGGCCGTGAGTGAGCACCGCAGACAGCGCCGGACGCCCCGCGCGTCCGTCGGGTGCCCAGCGCCCGGCCCGTCAGGATGCCGCCACCGTGCAGCGTGAGGCCACCCGCCCGGTCGCGACCGGCCGCGAGGCCGCGCCGGCCGGTGCCACCGGATCCGCGGCTGCTGCCGCCGGCGCGGCGACCAAGGCCGCTCCCCGGCCGGCGTCCTCGCGTCGCGTCAAGCTGACCGTCTCGCGCATCGACCCGTGGTCGGCGATGAAGATGTCGTTCCTGCTGTCGGTGGCCCTCGGGATCGCCCTCGTCGTCGCGACGGTCGTCCTCTGGACGGTCCTCGACGCGATGGGTGTCTTCGACAAGGTCAACGGGGTGATCGGCCAGATCATCCAGGACGGTGGCACGAAGTTCGACATCCTCGACTTCGTCGGCTTCACCCGCGTCACGTCGCTCTCGATCGTCATCGCGGTCGTCGACGTCATCCTCATCACCGCGATCGCCACGCTCGGGGCGTTCCTCTACAACCTCTCCTCCGCCCTCGTCGGCGGCGTGCACCTCACCCTCACCGACGACTGAGGCCGCGGTGGTCGGCCGGCCTGCCGCCCCTCTCGGACCGCCCACGAACGTGTGTGAAGACCGTCGTCATGACGACGGTCTTCACACACGTTCTGCGCTCCCCGGGCCGCGTCCGACCCCCGTTTTGGGGAGCGGGCACGGCATCGGGTAATCTCGTGCACCGCGCCTCCTGAGAGGTGCGACGCCGGTCGGTGACGGGCCTATAGCTCAGACGGTTAGAGCGCTTCCCTGATAAGGAAGAGGCCACAGGTTCAAGTCCTGTTAGGCCCACCACCCGACCTCCCCGGCTCCCAGGTGGTGTTCCGTGAAGAAGTTCCTCGTCCTCCTCGCCTCCGCGGCAGGGGCGTTCGCGCTCAACAAGCAGATCAAGGGCAAGCAGGCCGAGAACCGGCTCTGGGCCGAGGCGACGGACACCCCGCAGGGCTGACGCCCACCCCGCCGCCCGCGCGCGGCACCCGGGGGCCATGGCGCAATTGGTAGCGCACCTGCTTTGCAAGCAGGGGGTTAGGGGTTCGAGTCCCCTTGGCTCCACCACATCTCAGAGGCCCTTGCTGCTCGGCGGTGAGGGTCTCTAACGCGTTCGTACCCAGAGAAGTACTTCAGAGAGCGACGCCCGCACGTCGATGCGGCTGCAGTCGCCAACCCGCCTACGGTGTCGGTGGCGATTGAGGAGCCCCACTCACACCACCCCGGCTGTGGGGGCACGCGCCGCAGGTGACCTGCCCTACACCTTGGTTTCCACAGTCGGTGGTGAGTCTTAGGCGGGTTGGGGTGTCTTCTCGGAGAGTAGTTCGTGCTCGATCGGGGTGCGGTAGCCGAGCGAGGAGTGCCGGCGTTGGCGGTTGTAGAAGATCTCGATGTAGTCGAAGATCGCGTTGGAGAGTTCGAGGCGGGTCTTCCACTTCTTGCGGTTGAGCAGCTCGGTCTGCATCGAGGACCAGAACGACTCCATCATCGCGTTGTCCAGGCCGTCGCCGACGCTGCCGAAGGAGGGCATGAGCCCCGTGGAGCGGATGGCTTCGCCGAAGGCCCACGACGTGAACTGGACTCCGTGATCGGCGTGGACGATGCCGCCGGGTTCGGGGCGTCGGTTGCGGATGGCCATGTCGAGGGCGTTGATGACCAGCGTGGTGTCCTGGCGGGAGTCGATGGACCAGCCGATGATCCGCCGGCTGAAGGCGTCCAGGACCGCGGCGCAGTAGACCTTGCCTTCACGCGTGGGGTGTTCGGTGATGTCCGTGACCCACAGCTCGTTCGGCCGCAGCCGGTGGAACTTGCGGTTGACCAGATCGTCCGAGGTGACCACTCCTCGAAGCCGTTTGACCCGTGCCGGGCCCGGTAGCCCGCAGATCCCAGCCTGGGTCATCAGGACCGAGACCAGGCGCGAGCTGACGTGGACGTCCATCGCCATGGTCAGCTCGGCGTGCACCCGCCGGTAGCCGTAGGTGCCCCGGGAGGCGATGTGGATCTCGCGAATCAAGCCGGTGAGCCATTGACGGCGCAGCGCGGTCTTCGACAAGGCGCGACGCTTGTACCGGTAGTAGCCCTGCCGAGAGACGCCCAGGACGGTGCAGCTGTTGTCGATGGGGATCCCGGCGTCGGCCAGTCGGTCGATCACCGGGTGAACCCTTTTGGGTGGGGCTTGTCCTCCGCCAAGAACTTCGAGGCCTGGCGCAGGATGGCCAGCTCGGCCTCGAGCTCTCGGATCCGCTTCCGGGCGGCACGCAGGTCGGCGGACTCGCTCGTGGGGACGCCCGTGATCTCGCCGCGGTCGATGCGGTCCTGCTTGAGCCACTCGTGCAGGCAGCCGGCGCTGATGCCGAGCTCATAGGCGGTCTGCTTGATCTGTTTCCCGGACCGGACCAGCGCGATCGCGCGAGCCCGGAACTCGGGTGGGTAGGGACGAGGCACTGTCGGAGCCTTTCAGCAAGGCCCTCGACTCGCCACCACATCTGGAAACCAACCTGAGGGGCAGGTCATCTGGAAACCAACCTGAGGGGCAGGTCAACCGATCTGTGGCGTTGTGAAGCGCTGCTGGAAGGATGTGCACCGTGCCCAAGCCCTATCCCCAGGAGTTCCGCGACGACGTCGTGCGAGTGGCTGGTCAGCGTGAGGATGGCGTCACGTTGAAGCAGGTCGCGAAGGACTTCGGGATCTCGGAGTCGTGTCTGACGAACTGGATGACCCAGGCCGACCGCGACGCCGGGATCAAGCCCGGCGCCGATCGGGAGGAGCTGGCCGAGCTGCGTGAGCTCAAGCGGCGCAACCGGCTGCTGGAGCAGGAGGTCGAGGTCCTACGCAGGGCGGCGGCGTATCTCTCGCAGGCGCACCTGCCGGGAAAATGATGTACCCGCTCGTCCGCGAGCTGGCCGCCGACGGGATCCCCGTGACGGTGACGTGTCGGGTGCTGAAGATCGCGCGGGCGCCGTACTACCGGTGGCTCGAGGCACCCGTCACCGACGCCGACCTGGTTGCGGCCTACCGCGCGAACGCCCTGTTCGACGCTCACCACGACGATCCGGAGTTCGGGTACCGCTACCTGCACGACGAAGCGGGTGATGCCGGCGAGGTCATGTCGGCACGGACCGCGTGGCGGCTGTGCTCGCAGCAAGGCTGGTGGTCGGCCTTCGGCAAGCCCAAGCGGGGCGCTTCCAAGCGGCCTGGCCCGCCGGTCCACGACGACCGCTGCGCCGTGACCGACAAGCACGGCGTGACCCGCCACGTGTTCGCCGCCGACGCCCCGAACCAGCTGTGGCTGACCGACATCACCGAGCACCGCACCGGCGAAGGGAAGCTCTACCTGTGCGCGGTCAAGGACGCCTACTCCAACCGCATCGTCGGCTACTCGATCGACTCGCGGATGACGTCCCACCTCGCGGTCGCCGCCCTGGCCAACGCCGCCGCGCGACGCGCTGACGTCGCCGGCTGCGTTGTCCACTCCGACAGGGGGTCCCAGTTCCGAGCACAGAAGTACGTCCACGCCCTGCATCGCCACGAGATGGTCGGATCGATGGGTCGGGTCGGTGCCTGCGGCGACAACGCTGCCATGGAGTCCTTCTTCTCCCTGCTGCAGAAGAACGTCCTGAACCGCCGCCCCTGGGCCACCCGCCAAGAGCTGCGCATCGCGATCGTCACCTGGATCGAACGCACCTACCACCGCCGCCGCAGGCAGGACTCCCTCGGTCGATTGACCCCCATCGAGTACGAGACCATCATGACCACACCGGCCACTCAGGCCGCCTGCCCCAACCTGTCACCTATCGGTGAAGCAGTCCCGTCCCGCCATCTTCGATCCGTCGGGTATGCCTCGAAAGGTGTTGTAGTTGAGGGACTTCCGCGCTGCGCCGTGCACTCCCCTCATATGCGAAGGCGCCCGACAACGCAGTGGCCCCGCCCTAGTTGCTGATGGCCAGCACGTGTGCCGCTGCCTCGGCGAGGCCGGTGGTGGGGTTCAGTGAGCCGTTCACCTGCAGGGGCAGACGGATTCGGTAGCTCACGGACTCCGGGACCAAGTCCATGCCTGCCAGGACATCGCTGCGTGGGAGGCGGATCCGGGAGTCGGTCATGTCGTACAGCCGCACGAACGACGTCGAAAACGGCCGTCTGAACTCAGGCGCGATCTCCGGAGAGTCATGGTCGTATCCACGTCCGGCGGATCCCGCATAGCCACTGATCCGGCCGAGGAACTCCGCTCGGTCTCCGGCACTGAGAGTGCTGATCAAGTTCGACACGATCTTGTGCAGTGTGAACCCCATCGGCTGATCGGTGGGTAGCCAGACCAACCCGACACTCAGCAGGAAGAGACCAATTTCCTGCACTCCCCCCACGGAATTTCCGAGCTCGACCTGGTGGGGCCCCTGAATGTGATGTTCCGATGCGGCCTTCGTGGTGGTCTTGATTTCCACACCTATCGAGCCGAGCTGGAGGTCCCTACTCGACCGCCGGTGTCCGGCCCACGACTGCATCAGTATCTGCGGTGCGGCTTCGGGATCGGCGCGAGTCAGGGCATCTAAGAAGAGCAGCTCACCGCACAGACCCAGGAGTGCATCAGCGTCAACCGACGCACCGGTGAGTGCGAGGTCGATGATCTCCTCGCTCCGACTGAAGGCACCCGGCACGTTGTCATCGACGTTGTTCAGCTGAAGTTCCGCGCAGATGAACGCGGCCACGCGATCGAAGTGTGGCTCGTTCGGCAACAGCAGCCGATTGGCGCTCAGGCCCTCGCCATCAACCGTGGCCCACTCGTGGTGCTCAAGATGCTTCGCGACGCCCGGCCGTGAGGCTTGGAGGGGTTCACCCACCAGGAACACTTCTATGGCCCCACTTGAGGACCGCGCGAACCCGAGGGCGCGGCTGGCAGAAGTCCATTCCACATCCCGGGAATCCGCAACTGATGCGGGAACGCTTCCCGCAACTCGCTCCCGGAGTTCCTCGTAGATCGCGTCTCTTGAGTGCCCGTTAGTCACGTTAGGTCCTCTGTGGCGACGGCGGAGACTTGGTCTGGGCCGCCGAGGGGTAAGCACAGTCCGACTGCCAACGAGAACGACTCATTCTTGTGAGCGATCGGGTGGAAGAGCACGAGCCCAGGCTCGCCTGGGGGACGTGCCGAGCCCCAGGATCCCCGTACCGGCACGGGTTCGCCTCGGGCGAAGTAGTCGATGTATTCGTCGCCGGGATACCGCTCAGACGCCTCAACGTCCGATACATGCGTGCCTGCCGACCCCCGAGAGCCCCAGGTGGCGCGGAGGGCACCGGTGGCGGTGACCTCCCGCCCCATTGTCCTCACTGGGTGGCCAAGGTTCGCCAGTGGGCCGTTGGCGACGTGCGGGCCCCGCCCAAAGCGGAGCGCGACCCGGAAGTGGGGTCGAGCGGTCGCCCTCTGCTGGAGATCCACAAGGCCCCAGGGACCGAATGGCGGGTCTGTCGTCACGAGCCCTGGGGCGCGCCTGGACAGCGCGGCCGACCAGGCGCGCAGGTACGCGGCTATCGCGTATGGGGAATTGCTGCCTAGGTCGATCCCATCGGACACAAACGGGGCCCGGTACAGCGGGTACTCGGAGTCTTGCGCGGTCAGCCCTAGGTGGTTGCCGAGAGACTGCCAGCGCTTTGAGTCGCGTCCGGAGGTTCCGGGCCCGTGGTCTCGGTAGGTGAGGCAGTCTAGGAGCTCCGCGGTCCCAAGGAGATCTAGGTCCTCGCGCAGGATGAGCCCAAGGTCGCGCCCATTCTTCGCCGACACCACGTCGTACCCCCGCCCTAGAAGGTCAGCGACGAGCTCAGCGTTGTCGGAGTCGCACTCGGGAGAGTTCATGTGCCGAATGAATGGGGTCGCTTCCGGCCAGATGGCCACAGGGGTGACATTGGCGATCTTGCCGGTTGCGGCGAAGTTGTAGCCCTGCAGAACACTCACGGCTGTGGAGGGCCCCCCTGGCTGGTTCATGGCGGCCATGATGTCTCTCCGCAATGCCTCGTCGGCCTCGTGGTAGGCACTGAACAGCTCTAGCTGCCCGGGCGTCAGGAAGACTCTGCAGAGCTCGATGAAACTGCCTCGATAGCCGAACCAACGTTGCATCTGCATCTGGGTGTCCGCGAGCGGCGTATCGCTGTGTCGGGTGAACAGCGTGGTTGTAAGACCTTCGAGCGTGAGCCCCCGGGCCATCACGTTTCCAGAGACGAAGATCGTCGAGTGGTTGGGAGGCGGTCCCCAAGTATGCCCGACCCGGCTCAGCTCGAATTCCGGTCTGTCGTCTGCGGTCTCGTCGCTGTTGATGACCGCCAACTGGGTGCCGGGCACCACCTCTTCGAGGAGGAGCCGGCGGATCTCGTCCCAGTCTTCGGTTCCCGGAACACGGGCCTTCTCCGGGAGAGAAAGGGCCGTGTAACAGCGGTGTGCAGCGTCTGCGAAGTCCCGGATCCAGCTCTGCCATTTCTCAGGCTCATCGTCGATCTGAGTCTGAATGCCCTTCACTGACAGCTCGCGTTCCCCCGCATCGATACGGGCGCGCGCTTGCCGGCGGTCCGATCCGTCCGACCACGCGAGAACCTGTGCGGCGACATCGAAATGGTCGTCCTTGGCCGAAGACGGGTGGATCAGCATCGACCCTGGTGCCGCGAAGGAGGACAGTGCTTCAGCCTTGGTGCCAAATCGAACCCCTCGTGCGGAGTGGGGACCTATTCGCTCAGGGGCGCGCCAGAGGCGCACGGCGGAGCCGACGAGGAAGGCCCGTATCGCGTTGACAAACACCTCGTCGGGCGGGTCCTCTGTGCGGCACAGGGGCACCGAACTGAGGGACCTATAGAACATGTCGCCCCCCGTGTACCAGGACTTGAGCCCGGCCGCGTCGGTGTAAGACGGTGACCGCGGCTCTACTTCTCCGCGTTGCGCCGGGGTGCGCAGGCTGATCGCGAAGTCACGTGGCGCCAGAGGGTTCGAGGCGTCTTGAAGGAAGTTGGCTTGGGGGGTGGCGGTATAGGCGATGTACGTGGCGTAGAGGTTGGCCTGGCTGGTTTCGCCGGGGGCAATACGTGCCTCCCAAAGGTCTGCGATCCGTCGGGGAACCTGTTTGGTGTCCGCCAGGGACACTCCGGTTCGGGCCTCGGTCACCGCGTCCAGGATGGATGAGTCGTCTGCCTCATCGTCGATCACGAGAATGTGGAAAGCGTCCCCCCGTTGTGCGGCTGCGGGAAAGACGGACTTGTGGAGGGTCGCGGCCATGCGCTCCAGGTGGAACACGTTCTTCATGACCACCGCGACGATAGGCAGGCGCCCGGACACTGCCTTTCGGCCGAGCGGACCGGTCAGGGCGTAGAGGGTGGCGAGGTCCGGAGCCTGCTGTCCACGGTTCAGGACAGCTCGGTTAGGCACGAACACCCGTCTGGACCACGGTTGATCGAGAGTATCGAGTTGGGCCACTAAGCGCTCGAACGTCTGCTGCCAGAGTGCCGTTCGCGTGCCGGCGAGAACAACGACGGCGTCGACCTTGGCGTCGAGAGCCTTCGCGATCACGGCGAGCATCGACGCGGTCTTTCCAGACTGAACTGCTCCCATAACCACACCGCTGCGCTCGCGTGAAGCTGGCCACGAGCCACTGCCAGGCGAGCCCACTCCGAACACGCCCTCGTCGATGATGAACTGCGCATCGTCGTCGATCACCTTGAGGCTCGTGGGTGAGATCCCCTGAGCCGTAAGTTGTTTGGAGTAGCTGGACCACCAATCGACTGGGCCCTCACCGATCGGCGTAACCAGATGTGTGACGCCGAATGGTGAACTACTGGTGCTCATCTGCCGTAGGTGCGAGGCCCGTGAGCGCTTGGAGGCCTGAAGACCCGAAGCGACTGGCAACGCTGCCATCGGCCTCATCCGGGGCGACCCCGAGAATGTCGAGCAGCTCGGTCACAACCCCGGCGATGAACTTCCACTGCTCTCGTGTCTGAGTCTTGGCGGGGCGTCTCCAGTCCGCAGACCGTTCGCTTATGGCTTCGAGAGACTCCTCAAGACGCTGTTCGAACTTCTCGTCCAGCACGACTGCGGCGGCGCTAAAGGCGATGAGCGTGGCCACCAACTGCAACTCCTGCCATTTCGACTTTTCTTGTGCGTTCTTGAACTTCGGTGACCAGATGTCGTCAGGGATCACCGCGTGAGCATCGAGCGCGCGGTCCAATAAGCGCATAGTGTCTCGGACGCGGTCCGAATTGCGCAGCGGATCCGCCGTGTTGTCGTCGATCCGTTTTAAGAGGGCGTTGACCTGAGCCGCGGTGGAACGGCTGGGTGCCTTGCCGTCGTTGAAGAGCAGGGCGGCGGCCACCCAGGAAAGGAGTTTAGTGCGCTTGTATCCGGCCTTTGCGAAGCCGTAACTGTCCAGAACCTCGGGCGTCGACGCAAGTTCCTCCCAGACCTCGGAGAGGAAGGGTGCGACCGCATCGACCTCCTCGGAGTCCCCGGCGGTCACGAGCAAGGCGCGCATAAAGTCCAGGTTGTGATAAAGGGCGTTGCGGATCTCTTCCGCGTTGAGGTGCTTGCCTTGCTTGTTGTAGAGGCTGAACACTTCGTGAATCTGGTCGCTCGTAACGGTCTCGTAGACGATGACGGGGACGCGATACTTGGAGTTGGGTTTCTCAAAAAGAGAACTCACGGGACGGGGCTCGCCCACGACGTCAATCGTCTGGTCGCGGATCTCGCAGAAGTAGCGTCCTTTGAGATTCTCGAGACCGGACAACGGCTTGACGTCGCCCGTCCTCAGCGGGAAGGGGAAGTAGTAGTCCCGAGCTACTCCTTCTGTCAGCGTCTGAGACTCGTTCGCACGCCACAGCTTCTTGAACTGGGGGTAGTCAGTCTGGAAGATCTGGACGAGACCAGGATGACCCCATAGCGCTTCCTTCTCTCGCACCAGATCGAGGGCTCGAGGATGGCGGCCGACGAAGCGAAGGATCGAGGTCAAGCGCTGCTTACCGTCAACCGTCTCATACATGACCCGTTGGTTCAGGGTGCGTTGCAGGAGGATCACCGAAGGCAGCGGGATGCCTCGAAGAATGGACTCGATGAGCTGCTGGGCGGTTGTGGTTGGCCAGACGTCCGCACGCTGGTAGGACGGGCTGAGGCTCAGTTCCCCGTCCGTCGCATAGCCGACGAACTCTGAGACTGGCCATGTGCTCGCCTCAGCCTTGATCGGCCCGCTGCCCTCGTTCTCTTGCTCTTCGTCGACTTCACCCCAGCCAGCGAGCCATGACTGCGTCGCGCTTGCTCTGGTGGCTCCGCCCTCGGCCTCGGACTCGAGGACCTCTTCGAACTGCTTGCGGAACTGCGATGCGAGATCGAGTCTCCCCGCCAATTTTGGCAGAACAAGTGATTCGTCGGCGGTCTCAGGCTCGCCTAGGCCTGTCGCGAGACTTCTCAAGAACGCCTCAGGGGAAGTTTCGTCCAGATTGTTTTCGAGTCGAAGCCATCCCTGAATCTGGACTAGGCACTGGCGCCACGTGCCGGTTGCGAACGACACCGCTTCGGGCTCGATCTCCGTCGTCGGCTCAAACTCTGTGGGCGTCAGGCCGGGTCGGGACAGCCTCGCGATCCCCTCTGAAATGTTTTGCCTGGTGTCGCTGAGTTCATCCACTGCTTGCTCGTCTCCTGCACTCGTGCTGTAGGTCCTAGAGGAAGGTCGTTCGCCCGACGAGGTGGAGCCTGCGCCGCGAAGGTCCGACGACTGATCGGCTAGCAGGCGCCCGGCGCCCTCCAGCAGCCGATTGAGTCCGACGAGGGTGATGGTGTCTCCTCGTGAGTAGCACTCTTCGTCCCACGTCGCGCCAACTGAATCAGCTACCCGTCGGCCGCACTCGACCTTTCCTGGTGTCGTTCTGAGATCCAAGCCGACGGCGCGGCCTAGCGCCTCGAGTGCCGAGCGCTTCTCCTTGCTCCCAGGTCCGATGGGCTCGGGTGCCACCCCACCGAGGACATACATCCTCGCCACGGCCTCTGCTTTCGATGCTGCACTCGAGTAGCCCACGTCAGCGCATCCCCCTGGTCACCGCATCGACCCTACTGATCCGTGGCCTTCCGACCAGTAGTGACGCGCAGCATTGGCGAATTGATCCCAACGTCAGTGGCCGCAGCTAAGCTTCGGATGGACCGGGCAAGGGCCTCGGCGACCCCGATTGCGCTGTGGTCGGTGAGCTGGCAAGCTTTGAGAGTGGGAGACGACATGAGCTTGGCTGGATCGCAACCGTTCCGCTACATCGATCTGTTTGCCGGGATCGGCGGCTTTGCCGCGGCACTCCAGGCGTTCGGCGGAGAGTGCGTGTACTCGATCGAGAAGGACCCGGCGGCTGCCGGGGTGTACGAGCGCAACTGGGGGCACTCACCTCTGGGAGACCTCACCGATCACGCGAACGACACCGTCATGGTCGTTCCTGAGCACGACGTCTTGGTGGCCGGCTTCCCGTGTCAGCCGTTCTCCAAGTCGGGCGCACAGCGTGGCATGGAGGAGACGCGAGGCACGCTCTACTGGAACATCCTGAAGGTGATCCAGGCGCACCATCCGACGATCGTGGTCCTCGAGAACGTCAAGAACTTGGCGGGCCGGCGACACGAGCACGAGTGGAAGGTCATAATCGACACGCTTCGCGAGGCGGGCTACAGGGTGTCGGACAAAGCGGTGGTGCTCTCTCCTCATCGCCTTCCGCTCGAGCTGGGAGGGCGTCCGCAGGTCCGTGAGCGCGTGTTCATCACGGCCACGTATGACCCCGAGGGCCTCTTGAGCCATGAGGATGTCGAGACGCCGCTCGCCTACATGAAGCTGCGAGGGCGCGGTGACGACTGGAGTGTCGCGGCAGACCTTCCCCTTGTGGAGGGAGAAGTCCCTGGGACGTCGTTGACAAGGGACGAGATGCAGTGGATCGATGCGTGGGATGACTTCGTCACGATGATGTGGCCGGTAGTGCGTTCGCAGGCCTTGCCCAGTGGCAGGCTTCCCGCGCTGCCCGGATTCCCTCTCTGGTACGACCGGTGGATCGATATCGAAGCACTGACCTCATGGGCTGCGGGCGCTGCGAGGATGCCCTACCGGCGTCAACTGGAGCTCCCGGACCAGTGGGAAGACGTCCCAGCCTGGAAGCAGACTTTCTTGGTCAAGAACGCGCAGTTCTACTCGCAGCACAAGGACAAGCTAGACGCGTGGGCCCATGAGCACGGCGTCGCGTCGTTTCCTGCGTCCCGGCGCAAGCTCGAGTGGCAGGCGCAGCAGACAGAGTCGCTGTGGGAGTGCGTTCTTCAGCTGCGACCGTCCGGGATCCGAGCGAAGCGTGCAACCCACCTGCCGGCGCTCGTCGCAATCACTCAGACGTCCATCCTTGGTCAGCAGCGCCGCCGCCTCTCGACCGGCGAGGCGGCGTTGTTGCAGGGGCTTCCTGAGACATTCGACTTCGGTCCACAGTCGCCGGCTGAGACGTACAAGCAACTCGGCAACGGTGTGAATGTCGGAGTCGTCTGGAACGTCCTGCGTGCCCACGCACAGCGTGATCGCGAGATCTTGATGAGCACCGACGAGGGACGAGCGCTCTATCGGAACCTCGTGGAGGAGGCTGACGGCGGGCCAGACGAGCGGGTGAAGGAGGCTTTGGCTGCAGGGCAAGCCCGCTACTGCCGCTCTCAGATGGCCGTTGCCGTCTGAGAGCGTCGCCGCCATAGGCCGCGGCGAGCCGCCGGTGCCGCAGCACGTCCCGGCTCATCCGGGTGCGTCCTCGGCGGTTGTGTCGCGGCGCATGAGCACAGCGAAGCGGAGAGACACAGCACCTGAGGTGGCCCTTCGGCGTGAGCTGCACGCGCGCGGCCTCCGTTATCGGACAAACGTTCCGGTACCACAGCAAAGACGACGGACGATCGACGTCGCGTTCACGCGAGCCAAGGTAGCGGTATTCGTCGACGGATGTTTCTGGCACGGCTGTCCAGAGCACGGCACCCGACCACGCGCCAACAGCGAGTGGTGGGCGAAGAAGCTGACCGCGAATCAGGCCCGTGACCGCGACACTGATCGACTGCTCGTCGACCTCGGATGGCACGTCATCCGCGTCTGGGAGCACGAAGCGCCTCAGGCCGCTGCCGATCGCATCATCCGGGACGTCCACGACCGTTCTCCGCGGAGGTGAGAAGAATCGACGACAGGCGGATGCGTTTGCGGTACGCGGGGGTGTGCCGGGTCTGCGACGTCCAGCTGGCGGCGAAGGCCGAGGCGATCTACGAGCGTGCGACCAAGACCGTTCGCTGCCTCGAGCACGAAGGGTCACTCGACTCGCCGGATGAGTCCGAGGCGTCGGTCATCCGAGTGCTCGAGGTCGTCAACGATGCGCCGGAGTCGCGACCTGAGGTCGTCGTCCTCGACGAGCCTGTGACGCCCGAGGTCGTCGACAGCGGAGTCGCTGGTGCATCCGCCCGCCGAGAGTTCGAGCGGCGGAAGGCCAAGCGCGAGGAGGGCATCCGCACGAGACACCCCAAACTCGGCGGCCTCATCCTCGCGGTGACCGACGACCCGCAGTCGACGCGGGCGTGGGACACCGGGGCCATTGGCGAGGAGCTTCTCGGCAAGGGGCTCGACGGCCAGGCCGGCGACACCGTCCGGTTGTTGCACGACCGCCGCATCCCCTGCACGCGCGCCAACATCGACCACATCGCCGTGACGGCGCACGGTGTGGTCGTCATCGACGCCAAGCGCTACAAGGGCCGGCCGTCCCTGCGGGTGGAGGGCGGCATCCTGCGACCCCGGGTCGAGAAGCTGATGATCGGCTCACGGGACTGCAGCAAGCTCGTCGACGGCGTGCTCAAGCAGGTCGCGCTGGTGCGAGACATCGTCGGGGAGGGCGTGCCGGTCGAAGGCGCTCTCTGCTTCCTCGACGCAGACTGGCCACTGTTCGGCGGTGACTTCACGACCCGCGGCGTGCAGGTCCTCTGGCCGAAGAAGCTCTACAAGCACCTGCAGCAGGCTGGTCCGCTGGATGCGGTCGCGATCGACGCGCTCCACCGTCGCCTGGCCGCTGCGCTGCCCCCGAGCTGACCGACGTCAAGCACCGGCGAAATCGTGATGGGACCGCGGAAACGGCCCTGACCATCGGCTTTGCCGACAGGCCCGCGCAGAACGTTCGACAGTAGTCCCATCGGGCCATTCCCTGTCATCTCCGGCAGGTCTACATTCGGGCTCGTCGACTCCAGGCAGGGCCTCGAAGGGGTTGCGAGCCGACACGGCCGACGTCCCGGGACGGTGACGCGACGGGTGCGACGGCACCTTGGTCGCGACCCCCTCCATCGCCCCGGGGCGTCCCGGCCGGACAACTCCATCCACGAACGCAGCCGCGCACGATCCAGGGCGTGCGCCACCCGGACCCGACGGCCGACAGGGGGTCGCCCGGTCCGGACACGACGGCGCCGGCCGCACCCCCGGGGGGATGCGGCCGGCGCCGGTCCGTCTGTCGTGGGTCAGCTCTTGTCGTTCGAGCCGCCGTCGACGTTCGGGGTGGAGAGGTCGGAGCCCTCGGACGTGCCGCTCGTCGACGGGATGGTCGAGTCGCCCGACGTGGCGTCCTCCCACGTGGCGGCAGCCTCGTCGGCCTTGTCCGACGCAGCGTCCTTGGCGTCCTCGGCCTTGGAGGCGGCGGCGTCCTTGAGCTCGCCGGCCTTCTCGAGGCCCTTGTCCTTGAGCTCGCTCGCGCGGTCGGAGGCGGCGCCGGCGGTCTCGGCCAGCTTCTCGCGGACCTCGCCCGCCTTCTCCTTGGCGGTCTCGACGGCGTCGGACGCCTTCGTGGAGGCCGAGGACGGCGGCGTGTACGAGCCGGCGCTCGCCCACGGGTCGGGGCGCTCGGAGCTCTTGCGGTACGCCATGACGGCAGCGCCGGCGGCGACCGCACCGAGGAGGAGCACCCAGCGGCCCTTGCCGCGGCTCTTCTTCGCGCGGGCGTCGCCCTTGAGGACGGCGTAGGCGTCAGGGGCGCGCTCGGCGGCCTCGGCGGCCTGCTCGCGCGCGGTCGCGGCGCCGGCGGCGATCGCCGTGAGGGCCGCCATCACCTTCGGGAGGACGTCGTCGGAGAAGGTCTCCTTGGCGTGCTCGGCGCTCTTCTTCGCGTGCTCGACGCGCGGGGCCAGCGCCTCGAGCGCCTCCTCGGCCTTCTGGCGCGTGGTCTCGGCGGCGTCCTGGGCGCGGTCGCGGCCCTCGCGCACCTTCGGCGCGACGGAGGCGGCGTAGTCGCGCGCGGTGTCGGCGTAGTCGTGCGCCTGCTTGTTCGCGTCGTGGGCCGCCCCGCGGGCCGACTCGTACTGCGCGAGGGCCTCCTTGCGAGCCTTCTTGCCCTGCTTGCGCAGGTGCTTCGCCTCGGACTTGCTGCTCTTGCGGAGGTCCTTGATCTCGGACTTCGTCTTCTTGCGCAGGTCGTGGGCGGTGTCGGTGGCGCGCTCGGCGGCGTCGCGCGTGGCCGCGCTCACGCGGTCGGCGGCATCCGTCACGGCATCCACGGCCTGGTCGGTCCTGCTCTTGCTGCGGAACACGCGTCCTCCTCGGTATGGGACATCTCTTCCGTCCATCCTGCCCTGTTTGCGCTGCTCGGGGCGCATCAGGACAACGAGTGATGCCGTGAGCCGCCCCACCCGGGAGCGTCGGCGCCGCGTGAGAGGATCGGAGCATGAAGGCAACGCTGCACACCAACCACGGCCCGATCGTCGTCGAGCTCTTCTCCAACGAGGCGCCGAAGACGGTCAAGAACTTCACCGGCCTCGCCACGGGCGAGCAGGAGTACAAGGACGACGCGGGGCGCACCAACCCCACCCCGTTCTACGACGGCCTCGTCTTCCACCGCATCATCCCCGGCTTCATGATCCAGGGCGGCTGCCCGCTCGGCCAGGGCATGGGCGGCCCGGGCTACGCGTTCGACGACGAGATCCACCCCGACAAGCAGTTCGACCGCCCCTACCTCCTCGCGATGGCCAACGCCGGCAAGCGGATGGGCAAGGGCACCAACGGCTCGCAGTTCTTCATCACCGTCGCGCCGACCACGTGGCTCAACGGCAAGCACACGATCTTCGGTGAGGTCGCCGACGGCGCCAGCCGCGAGGTCGTCGACAAGATCGCCGCCGTCCGCACCGGCGCCCAGGACCGCCCGGTCGACGACGTCGTCATCGAGCGCGTCGAGATCGAGCAGTAAGCACCACGCACCACCACCCCGGGAGACCGACGTGTCCGAACCACCGCCGATCCCCCCGGTGACTCCCGTCCCGGAGGCCGCGGGCCAGGTCCCGACCTGCCCGCGGCACCCGGACCGGGAGTCCTACGTGCGCTGCCAGCGCTGCGGACGGCCCACCTGCCCCGAGTGCCAGCGCCCCGCCGCGGTCGGCATCCACTGCGTCGACTGCGTGCGCGAGGCCTCGAAGACCGTGCGCCAGGGTCGGACGACCTTCGGCGGCAGCCTCACCGACGGCCGCCCCCAGGTCACCCTCTGGATCATCGGCATCTGCGTCGCGGTCTACCTGCTGCAGACCGTGCAGCCCTCGATCACGCGCGACATCGCGTTCGCGCCGGTCGTCGGCGACACCCAGCCGTGGCGCTTCCTCACCTCCGGCTTCGCCCACGGCGGCCTGACCCACGTCGCGTTCAACATGTACGCGCTCTACGTCATGGGCCAGTACCTCGAGCCGATGCTGGGCCGCGCCCGGTACATCGCCCTCTACCTGCTGAGCGCCTTCGGCGGCTCGGTCGGCATCCTGCTGCTGGCCTCGAAGCCGGCGGGCGGCGTCGTGACGCTCGCCGACGAGTCGTGGTTCACCGCCGCGGTCGGGGCCTCGGGAGCGGTCTTCGGCCTGTTCGGCGCGTTCCTCGTGCTGCAGCGCAGCCTCGGTCGCTCCGCGGCCGGGATGTACGTCGTCATCGGCATCAACGCCGTCATCGGCTTCGTCATCCCGAACATCGCCTGGCAGGCGCACCTCGGCGGTTTGGTCACCGGCGCGCTCGCCGCGGCGGCCATCGGCTACCTCGGCCGCTCCAAGGACCCGCTCAAGCCGGCCGACCGGCGCATCCACTGGGTGGCGCTCGGCGCGATCTTCGTCGTCCTCGTCCTGCTGTCGGTGGCCAAGTACGCCCTCTGACCCGACCCCGAGCTGCACCGGCGACGCCCCGACCCCACGGTCGGGGCGTCGCCGTCGTCCACCGGTCATCCACAGGCGTCCACAGCGTGTCCACGCGTTGTTCGCACACTTGTCCACAGGCTGTCCCCATGTGGATTACACCTGTGTCATTCATCCCCAATGGGGACAACCCCTGTGGACAACTGGGGACGAACCCCCGAATCCTGGGGACGGGATGTGGACGGACGGTGGACGACGGGCCCTCCGGGGCCGGGATGCACAGGACCCCGGGGCTCCACCACGCGCGGCGTGGGGTGCCCCGGGGTCCCGGGAGTGGTGCCTGTGGACGAGGCGGGCGTCAGCGCCAGCGGGTCGTCATGAGGAACCCGGAGAGCATCAGGCCGAAGCCGACGCCGAGGTTCCACCGGCCGAGGGCCGGGACGGGCAGCTGGTTGGCGCCCGAGATGTAGAAGGTGACGACCCACAGCAGGCCCAGCACCATGAGCGTGAGCATCACGGGGACGAACCAGCGCGCGTTGGGGCCCTGCTGGGCGGTCGTCGCCGTCCGCTGCGGGGTGTAGGCGGGCTTCTTGCGACCCTTGGACTCGGGCACGGGAACTCCTCCGGTTCGTTCAGACTCGTGCCCTAGCGTAGAGGTCACGTCAGCGAGAGAGGGGAGGCAGGGTGCCGGGCACGCACGCCGGTCGGCCCGACCGACCCTCGCGGCACGCCGGCCGGGTGGACCGTCCCTCGCCGTGGCCCTGGCTCGTCCCGGTCGCCGCGCTCGTCGCCGGGGCCCTCTTCGCGAGCAGCGTCCGGGCCTCCGACGGCGAGGAGCTGCGCACCGGCTACACCCGCCTGCCCGACCTCATCCGCGAGCAGACGCGCGTCAACACCGACCGCGCCGAGAAGGTCGACGCGCTGCGCGCCGAGGTCGAGGACGCGACGGCCGCCCTGGCCCCCGGCGACCTCACGACCCAGCGCCTCGAGCGCCAGGCCGCCGAGGTCGCGACCGCCGCCGGGCGCACCGAGGTCCGCGGGCCGGCCGTGCGCGTCACCCTCACCGACGCCCCGCTGCCCGGCGGCGAGGTGCCCCAGGGCGGCGACCCGGACGACTACGTCATCCACCAGCAGGACATCGAGGCGGTCGTCAACGCCCTGTGGGCCGGCGGCGCCGAGGCGATCATGGTCCAGGACCAGCGGATCATCTCCACGAGCGCCGTCCGCTGCGTCGGCAACACCCTCATCCTCCAGGGCCGCGTCTACTCCCCGCCGTACACGGTGACGGCGATCGGCAGCCCCGACGCGATGAAGGCCCGGCTGCAGGACGACCGCGCCGTCGACCTCATCCGGCAGTACGCCATCGCCTTCGGGCTCGGCTACGACGTCGAGGACGCCGGCGCCCAGACCCTGCCCGCGTACGCCGGCAGCATCACCCCGACCGTCGCCGAGGTGGCCGGGTCGTGATCCGTCGCGCCGTCGGGTGGGTCGGCGAGCTGCTCATCACGGCGGGCGTGCTCGTGCTGCTCTTCGTCGCGTGGCAGCTGTGGTGGACCGACGTCACGAGCAACCGCGACCAGGAGCAGATCGTGCGCTCGCTCGAACGGTCGTTTGCGGCCGGCGCGGACGGCGGGGCGGCGCTGCACGACGCCTTCCCGCAGCTGGGGCCGGACGACGCCTTCGCCGTCATCCGCGTGCCGCGGTTCGGCGAGGACTTCGCACGGCCGGTCATCCAGGGCGTCGGGCGGCCGGTGCTGGCGCTCGGGGTCGGGCACTACGAGGGCTCGGCGGACCCCGGGGCGGTCGGCAACTTCGCCGTCGCCGGGCACCGCACGACGTACGGCCGGCCCTTCCACGAGATCGACACCCTGCGCGACGGCGACCGGGTCATCGTCGAGACCGCGCCCACGGTGTACGTCTACGAGATCACCGCGCGCGAGATCGTGCGGCCGTGGCAGACCGAGGTCATCGCGCCGGTGCCGGACGAGCCCGGCGCCAAGCCCACGGAGCGGATGATCACGATGACCTCCTGCCACCCGAAGTACAGCGCGACCGAGCGGTTCGTCACGCACGGGACACTCGTGAAGAGCGTGCCGCGGGCGCAGTGGCGGCTCGCCGACTGGTCGACGGTGGAGGGGTAGCCGGATGTACGCAGCCCTGTGGCGATCGTTGCCCGGCCCCGCGTGGGTCCGGGCCCTGGTGTGCGTCGTGCTCGTGGTGGCCGTCGTGGCCGTGCTCTTCGAGTGGGGGTTCCCGGCGCTCGCCGAGGTCCTGCCGTTCAACGCCAACACGGTGGGCTGACGGGCGGGCCGATGGCCGGTGCGGTGGCGGTGCGGCGGACCGGGCTGGGTCGGCGCGCCGGGCCGGGGCACCATAGGGGGATGACCCGCGTCCTCGTCGTCGACAACTACGACAGCTTCGTCTTCACGATCGTCGGCTACCTCGAGCAGCTCGGCGCCGAGTGCGAGGTCGTCCGCAACGACGCCGTGCGGCCCGCGGACGCCGCGGACTTCGACGGCGTCCTCGTCTCACCGGGTCCGGGCACGCCCGAGGAGGCCGGCGTCTCGATGGCGATGATCGAGGCCTGCGCCGAGCGCGCGCAGCCGATGCTAGGGGTGTGCCTCGGGCACCAGGCGCTGGGTGTCGTCATGGGCGCGACGGTCGGGCGCGCGCCGGAGCTGCTGCACGGCAAGACCTCGAGCGTGCTGCACGACGGGTCCGGGGTGCTGGCCGGCGTGCCGCAGCCCTTCACCGCGACGCGCTACCACTCGCTGACCATCGACCCCGCGACGATGCCGGAGACGCTCGTGCCGAACGGGCACACGGAGTCGGGCATCGTCATGGCCGTCCGGCACGCGACCCTGCCGCTGCACGGGGTGCAGTTCCACCCCGAGTCCGTGCTCACCGAGGGTGGGCACCTCATGCTGGCGAACTGGCTGCGCATCGCGGGGATGGACGACGCGGTCGAGCGGTCCGTGGGGCTCTCGCCGCTCGTGCACGACGCGGCCGGGGTCGCGCGGATGGTCGCCGCAGGCTGACCGCACCGCGGGAGGTTTCCCTCCCGGTGTGGGAGGGATCGCTCCCGGGGTGCAAGGAATACCTCCCGAGGGGCGAGGACCTGGGCGGGGTCGGGGTGACCTCGCGGTGCCGGGGTGGTGTCGTCGTGCCGGGGTGTCGTGGCGCACCGGCCGGCCGAGATCGCACCGGCAGGGCGAGGTCGGGTCGCCTGGACGAGGTCGGGTCGGCGGGGCGGGGTCGGGGTGACCTCGCGGTGCCGGGGTGGTGTCGTCGTGCCGGGGTGTCGTGGCGCACCGGCTGGGCGAGGTCGGGTCGGCTGGGCGAGGTCGGGTCGGCGGGGCGGCGTCGGGGTGACCCCGCCCGGCGGGGTCAGCTCGGGGAGGGGCTGGGTGACGGGCTCTCGGACGGCGACTCGGAGGGCGTCGGGGTCGGCGTGGGGGTCGGGGTGGGGGTCGGCGCCGCCTTCTGGGCGACGACGATCTTGACCGTCGAGCCGATGTCGACCGCCTGCTTGCCGTTGGGGTCCTGGTCGATGACGTCGCCCTCGGCGGCCTGGTCGGTCTGCTTGTAGGACGTCTCGACCTGGAGGTTGGCGTCGGCCAGCGCGCTCTGTGCCTCGTTCTGGCTCATCCCGACGACGTTGGGGACGTCGACCTTGCCGGTCCCGACGGTCACGGCGATCCGGGTGCCGGGCTTGACGGCCACCTGTGACCCCGGGTCGGAGGAGATGACGACGTTCTCCTCGGTGTTGGGGTCGTTGACCTCGTCGACCGTGCCGAGCGTCAGCCCGAGGTCGCTGAGGATCCCGCGCGCCTCGTCGAGCGAGCGGCCGGCGAGGTCCGGCACCTCCACGGTGTCGGGACCCCCCGAGACCGTGATGCGCACCGTCGAGCCCTGGTCGGCCCGCGAGCCGCCGTCGGGGGTCTGCGAGATGACGTTGCCCTCGTCGACGGTGTCGGAGGCGGCGACCATCGACTGGACCCGGAAGCCGGCGCCGGTCAGCGTGGCCGTCGCGGCGTCCTGAGGCGCATCGACGACCGACGGCACTTGGACCTGCACGGGCGCGTCCGGGCCGCCGAGGTAGCGCACGAGCCCGAAGACGAGCAGCCCGAGCGCCGCGATGACGGCGACGACGAGCAGGATGGCGGCCGCGGGGTTGCGCTTCGGCCGCTCCTCCTCCATCACCTCGCGGCGGGTCAGCGGCTCCTGCGACGCGGTCGACCCGGCGAACGGGGCGTCCCACGCGGCGGTGCGGTCGGTGACCGGCGAGCTCGGGGCGGGCAGGGCCTCGGTGAGCCCGGCCGCGGCCGCGCCGGCCAGCGCGGCGGCGGACGAGCGCGCGGCGATGCTCACCGGCCGCCCGAGCCGGACGGCCTGCAGGTCGGCGCGGAACTCGTCGGCGTCCTGGTAGCGGGTCTCGCGCGGCTTCTCGAGCGCGTGGAGCACGACGGCGTCGAGCTCGGGCGAGACGTCGTCGGCGAAGCGCGACGGCGGCACCGGCGGCTCGCCGACGTGCTGGTAGGCGATGGCGACCGGGCTGTCGCCCTGGAACGGGGGCCGGCCGGTGACGAGCTCGAAGAGCATGCAGCCGGCGGAGTACAGGTCGGAGCGGGCGTCGACGGACTGCCCCTGGGCCTGCTCCGGCGAGAGGTACTGCGCGGTGCCGATGACGGCCTGGGTGGCGGTGACCGTGGCGTTGGCGTCGGCCATCGCGCGGGCGATGCCGAAGTCCATCACCTTGACCGAGCCGTCCTCGGCGAGCATGACGTTGGCCGGCTTGATGTCGCGGTGGACGATGCCCTGCCGGTGGCTGTAGGCCAGCGCGTCGAGCACGCCCTCGGTCACGCGGACGGCCTCGGTCTCGTCGAGCCGGCCGTGGGCGGTCAGCTCCTCGCGCAGCGTCCGGCCGCCGACGTACTCCATGACGATGTAGGGGATGTTGACCTGCGCGCCACCGGACTCGGTGTGCAGGTGGTCCTCGCCGTGGTCGTAGACCGCGACGATCGAGGCGTGGTTGAGGGCGGCCGCCGACTGCGCCTCGCGGCGGAAGCGGGTGATGAACGTGGCGTCGCGCGCGAGGTCGCTGCGGAGCATCTTGATGGCGACGGTGCGGCCGAGCCGCGTGTCGAACCCGCGGTGGACCTCCGCCATGCCGCCGCGACCGAGGAGCTCACCGACCTCGTACCGGCCGCCGAGCAGCTTCGGGACGTCAACCATGTCGTGCACTCCTCATCGGCTCAGCCGTGCTTCCATCATCGCCTTCGCGATGGGTGCGGCGACCGCCCCACCGCCGGTCTCGCTGTTGGCCGTCCCGCCGTCCTCGACGACGACCGCGACGGCGATCTTCGGGTCGTCCGCCGGGGCGAACGAGATGAACCAGGCGTGCGCGCGCCGGCCCGTGCCGTGCTCCGCGGTGCCGGTCTTGCCCGCGACCTTGACGCCGGGGATCTGCGCCCGGACGCCGGAGCCCTGGTCGACGACGCCGACCATCATGTCGGTGAGCGTCGCGGCGACCTCGGGGGTCACGGCCTCCGACAGCTCGGTCGGGTCGGCGGACTCGATGACCGAGAGGTCCGAGCCGATGACCGACTGCACGAGGTAGGGCTGCATGACGACGCCCTTGTTCGCGACGCCGGCCGCGACCATCGCCATCTGCATCGGGGTGACGCGCACGTCGTACTGCCCGATCGAGGACTGCGCGAGCTGCGGCTCGTTGAGCTCGGCCGGGACGGTGCTCGGCGTCACCCGCATCGGGATGGTCGGGGCGTCGCCGAAGCCGAACTTCGCGGCCTGCTCGCGCAGCGCATCGGCGCCGATCTGCATCCCGGCCTCGCCGAAGGCGGGGTTGCACGAGACGACGAGCGCCTGCTTGAGCGTGATCCGGCCGGTCGGGCTGCACGGCTGGTTGTCATGGTTCGGCAGGTCGGTGTCGGTGAGCGGCAGGTCGAGCGAGGCGCCACCGGGCAGCTCGGAGTCGGCCGTGTACTGGCCGCTCGAGAGCGCTGCGGCCGCCGTGACGACCTTGAAGACCGAGCCCGGCGGGTAGAGGTCGCCGGCGATGGCGCGGTCGACGAGCGGGCTGCCCTCCTTCTTGAGGAGGGCCTGGTAGTTGGCGTCGACCTTGCCGAGGTCGTGGCCGGCGAGCGCGTTCGGGTCGAACGAGGGGTGGCTGACGAGCGCGAGGATGGCGCCGGTCTTCGGGTCGATGGCCACCGCCGCGCCGCGGGCGTCCCCGATGCCGTCGGAGGCCGCCTTCTGCACGGCGGCGTCGAGCGTCGTCTCGACCGTGGCGCCCTGGGGCCGGCGACCGGTGAAGAGGTCGGAGATCTGCCGGTAGAACAGCTTGTCGCTCGAGCCCGACAGCAGCTCGTTCTCGGACTGCTCGAGCCCGCCGACCGCGCCGTAGAACGAGTAGAAGCCGGTGACGTGCGCGAAGAGGTCGGCGTCCTCGTACTGCCGCTGGAACTTGAACTCGTCGTCCGTCGGCACCGACCTCGCGATGGGCGTCTGCCCGACGAGGATCTCGCCGCGCTCGCGCGCGTAGGTCGCGAGCAGCGTGCGGCGGTTGTCGGGGCGGCCGTTGAGGTCGGCGGCGAAGACGTACTGGATGAGCGTCGTCGAGACGAGCAGGGCCGCGAAGAGGCCGGCGACGAGGAAGGAGAGGCGGCGCACGGGGGCGTTCACGACAGCCTCACCACCTCGGTGCGGGCCTCGCCGACCGCGCTCGTCGCGGAGTCGTCGGGCAGCGGGCGGCGGGCGTGGTCGGAGATGCGCAGGAGGATGGCGAGCAACGTCCAGTTGGCGAGCAGCGAGGAGCCGCCCGAGGAGAGGAAGGGGGCGGTGAGGCCGGTCAGCGGGATGACCCGGGTGACGCCGCCGACGACGACGAAGCACTGCAGGGCCAGCGAGAACGACAGGCCGGCGGCGAGCAGCTTGCCGAAGCCGTCGCGGGTGCCGAGCGAGGTGCGCAGCCCGCGCTCGACGAGCAGCGCGTAGAGCACGAGGATCGCGAACAGCCCGACGAGCCCGAGCTCCTCGCCGAAGCTCGGGATGATGAAGTCCGACTCCGCGAGGTAGGTGAGGTCCGGGCGACCGCGACCGAGCCCGGTGCCGACCATCCCGCCGGCGGCCATCCCCATGAGGCCCTTGGCGAGCTGGTCGGAGGTCTGCAGGGCCTCCGGGCTGAAGGTGTGCAGCCACAGCAGGACGCGGACCTGGACGTGCGCGAACGCGAGGTAGGCGACGTACGCGCCGGCCCCGAAGAGCCCGAGGCCGATGGCGATCCAGGACACCCGCTCGGTCGCGACGTAGAGCATCGCGACGAAGAGGCCGAAGAAGAGCAGCGACGAGCCGAGGTCGCGCTCGAACACGAGGACGCTGAGGCTGGCCAGCCACGCGATGAGGATGGGCCCGAGGTCGCGGGCGCGGGGCAGCGTGAGGCCGAGGATCTTGCGCCCGGCCACCGACAGCGCGTCACGCGTCTGCACGAGGTAGCCGGCGAAGAAGACCGCGAGCGAGATCTTCGCGATCTCGCCGGGCTGGAACGAGAACGGCCCCAGCCGGATCCAGATGCGCGAGCCGAACTCGGAGGTGCCGATGACCGGCAGCAGCGGCAGCAGGAGCAGCGAGAAGCCGACGACCCCGGCGACGTAGGTGTACCGGCGCAGGATGCGGTGGTCGCGCAGCGCGACGAGCACCCCGGCGGCGATGGCGACGGCCAGGGCGCTCCACATCAGCTGGCGCAGGGCCACCCCGTCGGCGATGTCGCGGCCGCGGGCGATGTCGACGCGGTGGATCATCACGAGGCCGAGGCCGTTGAGGAGGGTGACGATCGGCAGGAGCAGCGGGTCGGCGTACCTCGCCCGCCAGCGCAGGACGACGTGGAACGCGAGCGAGACCCCGAGGTAGCCCAGGCCGAGGGCGGCCAGGCCGGGCGGCACCGTGCCGGTCGTCGCGAGACCGAGGTTGACGTAGGCGAGCCCGACGATGCCGACCGCGCCGAGCACGAGGACGAGCTCGGTGGTGCGGCCGGAGCGCGGCGCCACGGACGAGACGGTGCTCATGCGGGCGGCGGCAGGGTCGGGGTGGACGACGGCAGGCCGCTGGACGACGCCGACGGCGAGGCGGACGGCGACGGGGAGGCCGAGGACGACGCCGACCCGCTCGGGCTCGGGCTGGGGCTCGGCGGCGTCCATCCCGGCTCGACGGTGCGGCACTCGTCGCCCTGGCTGCGGGCGTAGCGGCACGCCTCGGCCTGCAGGCGCAGCTCGGCGACGCGGACGTCGGCGTCGGCCCGGCTGCTCGCCTCGATGCCGGCCTCGATGTTCTGCTGGTAGGAGTCGGGCAGCTCGTCGACGGGGATGGTCGTCGCGTACTCCGGGGCGTGCAGCGAGATCGGGCCGAGGTCCTGGTCGACGCCGCGGAAGACGGTGACGACGCCGTCCTGCTCGCCGAGGTAGTACTGCTGCTGGCTCCAGGCGTACGCCGCGTACGACCCGCCGGCGAGGACGACGAGCGTGACGACGAGGGCGGCGACGACCCGCAGGACGATGCCGCGGCGGGTGCGCGGGCCCTCCTCGGCGAGGGTGACCCCCTCGTCGTCGGCGTCGTCGGCGCCGGTCGCGGACTTGGTGAGGGCGGCGGCCTTCTCGGCCGGGGTGACCGGCACGGGGCGGGTGGCGCGCCGGCGCTCGGCGGCGGCCCCGACGACCTGCGGCTGCGTGGGCGGGGCGTCGACCTTCGCGATGTCGACGAGGTCGCCGACGATGACCGTCACGTTGTCGGGGGCGCCGGCCCGCAGGGCGAGGGCGACGAGCCGCTCGGCGCACTCGCCGGGCTCGCGGGCCTCGCGCAGGACCTCGTCGATGGTGTCGCGCGCGACGTAGTCGGTCAGGCCGTCGGAGGCGATGAGGTAGCGGTCGCCGGCGCGCCCCTGGCGCACGACGAGGTCGGGCTCGTCGTCGTCGTTGCCGGTGAGCACCCGCGTCACGAGCGAGCGCTGCGGGTGGGTCTTGGCCTCGTCGGCGGTGATCCGGCCCTCGTCGACGAGGTTCTGGACGAACGAGTGGTCCTTGGTCACCTGCGTGACCTCGCCGTCGCGCAGCATGAAGGCGCGCGAGTCGCCGATGTGCGCCAGCGCGATCCGGTCGCCGGTGCGCAGCATCGCGATGAGCGTCGTGCCCATCCCGTCCAGGCGCGGGTCGTCGTCGACGGCGCCGCCGATCTCGCGGTTGGCCTCGTGGATGCGGTCGAGCAGCGCCTGGCTGGCGTCGCGCCCGGACAGCGACTCGCCGTCGAGGGCGACGAGGGCCGCGACGACGGTCGAGCTCGCGACGTCGCCGCCGGCGTGCCCGCCCATCCCGTCGGCCATCGCGAGGAGGTGGGGTCCGGCGTAGCCCGAGTCCTCGTTGTTGGACCGCACCATGCCGACGTCGGAGCGTGCCGCGTAGTGGAAGGCGAACGGCATCGGCTACCTCTGCAGCTCGAGCGTCGTCTGGCCGATCCGCAGGACGCTGCCGGCGGCGACCTCGCGCGTCTCGGTGAGCCGGGTCGCGCCGAGGTAGGTGCCGTTGGTCGAGCGGAGGTCCTCGACCATCCAGCGGCCGTCGTCGCCCTCGAAGATGCGGGCGTGCCGGCCGGAGGCGTAGTCGTCGTCGAGGACGAGCGCGCACTCGGGGCTGCGGCCGATGAGGGTGCCCGAGGCGCGCAGCGGCAGCGTCGTGCCGGACAGCGGGCCGGCGGTGACGACGAGCCGGGTCGGGCCCTTGGACGCCTTCGGCGGCTTGGGGGTGCGCTCGCGGCGGGCGCGGCGCGGCACCGGGGTGCTCTTGGCCGGCGTCGTGCCGGCCCGCTTGCGCACGCGGGTGCCGTAGAGGTCGCCGCGCAGGACGCCGACGACCGCGAAGACGAACGCCCAGAGGGCGACCAGCAGCCCGAGCCGAAGCACGGTGAGGGTGAGCTCGCTCAGCATCGTGGGGTCACCGCCGCCCGGCGCGGAAGGTGACGGAGGTGCGGCCGACGGTGACGCGGTCGCCGTCGGCGAGGTGCGTGCTCGTGATGCGCTCGCCGTTGACGAACGTGCCGTTGGTCGAGCCGAGGTCGCGGATCGTCGTGACGAAGTGCGGCCCGTCGGTCGTGACGCGCAGCTCGCTGTGCCGGCGCGAGATGCCCGGGTCGTCGAGGATGATGTCGGCGCTGTCGTCGCGGCCGAGGATCGTCATCGCGCCCATGAGCGGGTAGCGCTCGCCGTCGACGTCGAGCCACGGCCGGTCGGCGGGGTTGACGCGGCGGGGGCGGGCCGGGGGTGCCTGCTGCTGGTTCGGTCGGGTCGGCAGGTCCTCGTCGGCGTCGTGGGCGGCGGCCGCCGCGGCCGCGGCCTGCGCCGGACCGGGCGAGGGGCGCGGGGCGGCAGGACGCGGTTGCTGGCCGGTCAGGCCGGTGGCCCGGGGGCGCGAGGCCTTGCTCGGGCGCAGCCGGAAGACGCCCGTCTCGAGGTCGTCGTGCTCCTCGAAGACGATGTCGAAGGGCCCGGCCGGCTGGTAGTGCTGCCCCTCGCAGTGCTCCTCGGCGGCGGCGACGAGGTCGTCCTCGACGCTCTTGAGGTCGGGCTGCAGCCGGTCGAAGTCGCTCGGGCTCAACTCGATGACGAAGACGTTGGGGACGATGGCGCGCCCCGACGAGGTGACGGCACGGTCGTCCATCGCGCGGCGCATGTTGCTCGCGATCTCGACGGGATGCACGGCGGAGCGCAGGTGCTTGGCGAAGGTGCCCTGGACGGCACGTTCGATGCCCGCCTCGAGGCGGTCGAGCAGTCCCACGGCGCACCTCCTCGTCGGTCTCGGGCCGGCAGACGTCCGTCCAGCCTATCCGCCGGGGCTGGACGAGCCCTGAACGCGTGCGGCCGGTCGCGGTGGCGGGTCGTGCGGGCCGGGGTGGGCTCAGGTCGGGTCGGCGTGCCGGCTCGGGGTGAAGACCCAGCGCTTCTGCAGCAGGTAGCTGAGGAAGAACAGCAGCGTGTCGACGACGATCTTGGCGCGCACGACGTGGCCGTCCCACAGCGTGCCGAGCCCGCTCGTGAGGAGCGCGGAGAGCAGGAAGACGCCCACGGCGAGGACGACGTAGCGCGGCAACGAGTGCCCGACGGGGCGCCGGATCTCGAAGACCGCCTGCCGGTTGAGACCGTAGTTGACCAGCGAGGACACCAGCCGCGCGACGAGCGCGGCGCCCCCGACCGCCCCGAGGGCCGCGCGGCCGTCGTAGAAGGCGTCGATGACGAGCGTGAACACGGCGACGTCGACGAGCGCGCCGAGCAGCGAGGCGCCGACGAACTTGACGAACTGCCGGATGATGCCGCGGTAGATCATCACCGAGTCGCGCACCGGCCGGAAGTGCGACTGGCTGTTCTCGTGGTCGTGGTAGACCGTCTCGATCGGGACCTGGAAGAGCCGCACGTGGTAGGTCAGCAGGTGGCTCAGGGCATTCATCTCGTACTCGAAGCGGGCGCCGCGCACCTCGAGCAGGGTGTCGAGCAGGCCGTGCGAGAAGCCCCGCAGCCCGGTCTGGGTGTCGGGGATGTCCTGCCCGTAGAGGAGGCGGACGACGCCGGTCGTCAGCCGGTTGCCGAGGCGGCTGCGGGTCGGCAGGTCCGGGAGGGTGAAGTCGCGCACGCCGAGCACGGCGACGTCGCTGTCGCGCTCGACGAGGTGGCCGGCCAGCGAGATCGCGACCTTGAGGACGTCCTCGGCGAGGTGCTGGCCGTCGGCGTCCGCGGTCACGACGCCGCGCACGTCCTCGCGGGCCTGGCAGTGCGCGAAGAGGGTCTTGAGGGCGGTGCCCTTGCCGAGGTTCTCCGGGTGGCGCAGGACGACGACGCCGGGCAGCTCCTCGACCTCGTCGAAGAGCGAGCCGAACTCGGTCCCGGACCCGTCGTCGACGACGACGACCTCGTGCAGCCCGACCGCCTGGACGGCGCGGACGGTCTCGAGCAGCGCCTCGCTCGGGTGGAACGAGGGGATGCCGACGACGATGCCGGCCAGCGGGTTGGGCGGCGTGGCCGGTGTCCCGGAGGGCTCGGCGTCGCGGGGGGTGGCGGGCAGCGTCATCGGGTCACCATCACGGGAGGGGGGTGCGGGAGGGGCGAGCCGAGCTCGGCGAGCATCTCGGCGGCGCGGTCGTTGCGGGAGAGGAGGACGACGTGGCGGCAGGTGGTCAGGAGGTTCTTCGAGGTCTCGGGGGTGATCCGGCGGACGTCGACGTCGGGGGTGAGCAGGAGGTAGCGGACCATGAAGCGCCGGTAGCTCGCGTCGGTCTCCTCCTGGACGAGGCACACGCTGCCGTTCACCGGGATGCTCGCGCCCGCGACGGCCTCGTCCGCGTCGTGCCGCAGCGCGCTGACGAGGTTGCCCCGGGGCAGGTTCTCGGGCTGGCCGAGCGGCCCGACGAAGACGGTGAGCAGGCCCAGCACGACGAGCGTCCCGGCGAGCCGGGCCGGCAGGTGGCGCAGCGGGTCGACGAGCGCGAGGAGCGCGGCGACGACGAGGACGAGCAGGACGAGGATGCCGGTGCCCGAGTACCGGTTGAAGCCGGCCAGGTGCAGCGCCTCGCTCGTCTTCATCGACAGCAGGTAGGTGGCGAGGACGCCGGCGAGGTAGGCGGCGGTGCCGAGGGCCGTGGCGAGGAGCGCGGCGAGGGTGCCCCGGCCGCCGACGAGCCGGCGGCGCCACAGGAGCAGGAGCACGACCACCCCGGCCACGAGGGTGACGCGCAGCGCCACGTCGGCGCGCAGGGCGTCGAGGACGAGGCGGGTGATCTGCTCGCGGACCGCCGGGGTCTTCTCGGCGCCGACCTCCTCGAGGCGGCTCGCGTCGAGGCTGTGCGGCGAGCTGGCGCCGTCCGGGAAGGTGGCGGCGACGTGCCACGTCCACGCGCCGTAGACGAGCCAGGGCAGCCCCAGCGTCACGAGCATCCGCCAGGTGATCGGCCAGTGCGGGCGCCGGCGCGGCCGCGGGGCGTGGGCGACGGTGAGGACCACGGCCAGCAGCTGCACGGCGACGACGAAGAACAGCCCGCTCGCCTTGACGACCCCGAGGAAGGACAGGACGACCGCCAGCGGGAGGAGCGCGACGCGCATCCGGCGCCGGTGGCGCACGGCGAGGAGGACCGCCGCGCCGCCGAGGGCCGCGACGAGGCCGTCGACGAGCAGGGTCGTCGCCTGGTTGGTCGTGGAGAGCACCGCGAGGTAGAGCACCGGGACGACGAGCAGCCCGAGCCAGCGGTGGCGGCGCGCGAAGGCCGCGACGCTCGTCAGCGCGGCGACGACGAGGGTCGCCTGGCCGAGCATCGACTGCCACTCCAGCCCGCCGAGCAGGCGCGTGGTGGCGTAGGCGACGCTCGCGCTGCCCAGCGGGTAGCTCGTGAAGGTGATGACCGGCTGCGCGGGGGTGGGAAACGCGTCCTGCTCGAGCATCACCCGCACGACGAGCGCCCAGTGGCTGAAGTTGTCGTAGTGCGCGAACTCGAGGCCGCGCAGGTAGAGGACCAGCCCGCCGACGAGCGCGACGGTCCCGAGGGTCACCGGGTGCCGGGCGGTGCGCCACGAGGTCCGCAGGTGGCGGACGAGCTCGTGGAGCAGGGCGAGCAGGCCGAGGCCGACGACCGTCCAGGCGGCGGGCTCGAGCCGGCCCAGCAGCCCGCCGAGGAAGACGACGAGGCCGGCGCCGCAGAGCACGACGACCGGCACCGTGGCGGGGTCGAGGGTGGTGCGCCGCCGGGTCCACAGGAGGAGGCCGAGCAGCGCCGCGACGAGCGCGACGGCATGCAGGACCTGCGGCAAGGGACGTGCTCCTCGGGGGTCGTCGTCGTGGTCGGTGGCGGGCGGGGGCCCGGGCATCCTCGGCGACCGGACCGCGGGGCCGGTGCCGTCGCGGCGGTCCGTGGGGCGTCCCGACGCCCCCGGTGGCCGTCGACCAGCGTAGGGCGTTCGCGGAGGTCAGCGGGACTTCGGGCGTGTCGGTCCTCGCCGTACCGTGGGGGGATGACGCCCCAGGTGCAGGTGCTCGGACCACGCGAGGTGCCGCTCGGGGGGCCGCGCGCGATGACCGTGCGGCGGACCCTCCCGGCCCGGGAGCGCTCCTTCGTCGGGGCCTGGTGCTTCGCCGACCACTACGGGCCCGACGACGTCTCGGTCAGCGGCGGGATGGACGTCGCGCCCCACCCGCACTGCGGGCTGGCGACCGTCTCGTGGCTGTTCTCCGGCGAGGTCGAGCACCGCGACTCGCTCGGCACGGTGGCGGTCGTGCGCCCTGGCGAGGTCAACCTCATGACCGCCGGCCGGGGCATCTCGCACTCGGAGGTCTCGACGCCGGCGACGCGCGTGCTCCACGGGGCGCAGCTCTGGGTCGTGCTGCCGTCGGCCGCGGCGTCGGTCGAGCCCCGCTTCGAGCACCACGTGCCCGAGGCGGTGCATCCCGCGCCGGGGGTCGAGGCGCGGGTGTTCGTCGGCGCGCTGTGGGGGTCGCGCTCGCCGGTGCGGGTCGAGACGGCGCTGCTCGGGGTGGAGGTCGTGCTCGAGGCGGGGGCGTCGGTCGCGCTGCCCGTGCCGGACGGGTTCGAGGTGGGCGTGCTCGTCGACCGGGGGTCGGTGGTGTTCGCCGGGGCGCCGGTCGCCGCCACGGAGCTCGGGGTCGTGGAGGCCGGGTCGTCCGGTGACGGGTCCGACGGGGTGAAGGACGGGCGCTCGCTCGTGCTCGCGGCCGGCGACGACGGGGCGCGGGTGCTCGTGCTGGCCGGCGAGCCCTTCGGCGAGGAGGTCGTCATGTGGTGGAACTTCGTCGGGCGCTCGCACGACGAGGTCGCCGCCGCCCGCGAGGCGTGGGAGGCCGGGGCCGACGGGTCGGTCGGCCGCTTCGGACGGGTCGAGGGCTACGAGGGCGACGTCGCCCGCATCCCGGCGCCCGCGCTGCCCGGCGTGCGGCTGCGCTCGCGGGGAAACCGGCGCCCGCCCGAGGCCGCTGCAGCCTCGGCGGAGGCCCCGCCGATGTCCTGACCCGTGCGCCGTGGCGGGCGTCGGCGGGTGTCGTGGGGGGCCACTTTGGTCGATCGGGCATCCATCGGGCACACTAAGACGGCTCATCCGAGCACCACGCGCAAGTGGCGGAACGGCAGACGCGCTGTCTTCAGGTGGCAGTGTCCTTACGGGCGTGGGGGTTCAAATCCCCCCTTGCGCACAGCACGAGCTCGACCCCGACCAGGTTCTGGTCGGGGTCGTCCTCGTTCCGGGGGTCCCCACGCCCTTGCGAACGTGTGTGAGCGCCCCGCGGGGGGACCGACGGTCTTCACACACGTTCGCGGGACGGTGCCGGGGTCAGGGGCTGCCCAGGCCGGCGTCGCGGGCCACCAGCGCGGCCTGGACCCGGTTGGTCACGTGGAGCGCCTCGAGGATCCGGCTGACGTGCGCCTTGACCGTCGCCTCGCGCATCCCGAGCTCGTCGGCGACCTCGGCGTTCGTCGCGCCGCGACCCACGAGAGCGAGGACCTGCGTCTCGCGCGGCGTCAGGCGTCGCACGCGCGTCTGCGCCTCGAGGGCGGCCGGTCCGCCACCGGTGTGGAAGCGGTCGATGACGGTCCGGGCGGCCGAGGGATGGAGGATGGCCGACCCCGACGCCACGACGTGCACGGCTCGGAGGATCTCGCGCGGCTCGGTGTCCTTGAGCAGGAAGCCGTCCGCGCCGGCGGCCAGCGCCCGGTAGACGTACTCGTCGACGTCGAAGGTCGTGAGGACGACGACTCGCGGGGGCCGCGGCAGGGCGCGCAGCCGGGCGGTCGCCGCGATGCCGTTCATCACCGGCATCCGCACGTCGACGAGGGCGACGTCGACGCGTTGCGCCGCTGCGGCGTCGAGGGCCTGACGCCCGTCAGCCGCCTCGGCGACGACCTCAAGGTCCGGGTCGGTCCCGAGGAGGTCGACGAGCCCCATCCGCACGAGGGCGTCGTCGTCGACGACCATGACGCGGATCATCGGACCACCGCGCCGGTCCCGGGGGCGCTCCGGTGCTCGGGGGTCGGCAGGTGGAGGCCGAGGACCCACTCGCCGTGGCGGGCACCGACGTCGAGCGTCCCCCCGACGGCGTGGACGCGCTCGCGCAGGCCGACGATGCCGAAGCCGGGATCGGCTGCGGGAGAGGCCGACCCGCTGCGGAGGGGGCTGCGCACGGTGGCCGTCGTCAGGGGCGGTCCGTAGGTCACCTCGACCGCGCTGGTCGCCCCGCCCGCGTGCTTGCGGACGTTCGTCAGCCCCTCGCGGACGACGCGGTGGACGGCGAGCCGGTGCGCGGCCGGGACGAGCGCCGCCTCCCCGGTGACCACGAGCCGGACTTCCTGACCGGCCGCACGGGCAGCCGCGACGAGCTCGTCGAGGTCGCCGGTGGTCGGCGGCTCGACCTCGGTCGGGTCCGGCTCGCGCAGGACGGTGAGCACCGAGCGCAGGTCGTCGAGCGCCTCCGTGGACGCGGTGCGCAGCAGGGCCGCCCGTTCGGCGACCTTGGGCGGCAACGAGTTCGAGGTCGCCTCCAGCACACCGGTGTGCAGCGCGATGAGGCTCAGCCGGTGGGCGAGCACGTCGTGCATCTCGGCGGCGATGCGCGCGCGCTCGGACGCCCGCGCCTGCTCCTCGCGCAGGCCCCGCTCGACGTCGCGCTGGGTGACCTGCTGCTCGAGGGCGGTGATGAGCCGGCGGCGGCTGCCCGACCACAGGCCGACGACGATGCCGAGGACGAGGACGAGGGGCGAGCCGAACTGCTGCGGCACCCAGAGCGTGGCCGGACCACCGACGACGGCGCTCAGGGCGAGGGCCGCGACGCCGAGCCCCACGGCCCAGGCGACGCGACGGCGGCCGGCGAGGTCGACGACGGCGATGACGAGGAGGAAGAGGAAGGGCCATCCGAACCATCCGGCAGCCGCGGCGGCCACCGCCGGCGGGGCCCACCACGGGACGCGGGGCACCAGCAGCGCCGCGCTCGTCGCGACGGCGGCCGCCGACCCGGCGGTGGCGAAGCTCCCCCCGGCGACGGCGGCGGTGTTGAGCGCGGCCGTCCACCCGGCGGCGAGGACGAGCCCGCCGCGCACGAGCGCGGTGGGGAGGCGTCGACGCGGGGGCTGCACCTGACGAGCGTAGGCGTGCCGCCGCACCCCCGTGATCCGACTTTCGTCGGGGGTGCGCGTCGCCGAAGGAGGGGTCCGCCCGGGCGCCGGCGTTCCTAGCGTCGAGGCATGACCCCGTCCTCTGGCCCGACCACCACGCCGCGTCCCCTCGGCGAGCTGCGCCTGTTCCTGCGCGAGGCGCTGCGCGACCCCGCCGCCACCGGCGCCGTCGCCCCCAGCGGGGCCGCGCTCGTCGACGCCCTGAGCCGACCGGCCCTGGCGGCGCGTCGTCCGGTGCGCGTGCTCGAGGTCGGCGCAGGCAGCGGGCGGGTGACCGGGGCTCTGTGCCGCGGGCTGCCGGCCGGGAGCCACCTCGACGTCGTGGAGGCCAACCCGCGCTTCGCCGCGCACCTCGGCCGGCTCGTGGCCGCAGCCGGGGGGGACGTCGAGGTCCGGGTGGTCTGCGGACGGGTCCAGGACCTGCGCCACGACGCGTCCTACGACCACGTCGTCTCGGCCCTGCCGTTCACCAACTTCGAGCCCGCGGACGTCGAGCACATCCTCGGCCTCTACTCGGCGTGGCTGCGGCCGTCCGGGCGGCTCGCGTACTTCGCCTACCGGGGGACCGGGATGCTGCGCCGCGTGACGTCGTCGCCGCAGGAGGTGCGGCGTCACCGGGAAGTTGCCCGGGTACTCGCAGCGCACCATCGTGGTCGCCAGACCTCGTCGACCACGGTGTGGCGCAACCTTCCTCCGGCGCGCGTGCACCACGTCGAGGAGCCCGTCGCGCGTCCCGGGGCTGGCTGTGTGCCGGGCGCCGCGTCGCGGAGCGCGTCGTGACCGACCGCCTGCTGGAGCTCGTCCGCGACCTCCCACCCGTCGCCGTCCACCTCGTCGTGGTGCTCGTCGTCGGGGGCGAGTCGGCGCTGCTCGTGGGGACCGTCCTGCCCTCGCTGTCCGTGGTGCTCGCCGCTGGTGCGCTCGCGGCCGCCGGCGTCCTGCACGTCGGGGTCCTGCTGCCGAGCCTCGTGCTCGCCGTGGTCGTCGGTGACCAGCTCGGTCTCGCGACCGGCCGGGTCCTCGGCCCCCGGCTGCGGACGTCGCGCCTCGGCCGCCGGGTCGGGCCGGCGGTGTGGGACCGCGCGGAGGGCGTCCTCGCCGCGCACGGCGCGCTCGCCGTCCTCGTCGCCCGCTTCGTGCCGGTGGCCCGGACCCTCGTCCCGCACCTGGCCGGGGCGGCCGGGGTGTCCCGGGCCCGGGTGGCGGCGGCCAGCGCGGTCGCCGGGTCGCTCTGGGCCGGCGCCGAGGTCGCGGCGGGGTACGTCGCCGGACGGGCGGCCGGAGGATGGCGGCCGCAGCTGCCGTGGTGGGTCGTGGCCCTGGTCGTCGTCGGGGTGGTGGTCGTCGCGGCCGTCCTGCTCGGGACGTCGCGGAGGTCCGGGACCCCGACGCCGTCAGGAGGTGCCGGCCGCGCCCGGGGCGCGCAGGCCACCGACCACCCAGGCGACGAGCATGTCGACCGAGGCCGGGGCCAGCGGGCCCGCGGCCGGTGCGAGGCCACCGGTGGCGACCGCGCCCACGGCGCCGAGCACCGCCGCGTGGCGCAGGTTCAGCTCGTCCCGGCGCAGATGGGGCAGCGCCGCCGCGAGCCGGTCGACGAGGTGGGTGAGGTCACGCTGGATCGCCTCCTTGACCGGGAAAGCCACAGGAGGACTGGGGCAGCCGGGCCCGGGCGCGATGCGGGACGAAGCATGGACGCACCTGACCAGCAGACGGATTCGGGGAGATCTCCCACGGAAGCGTGTGGTGATCCGTCCTTGCGCACAGCACGAGCTCGACCCCGACCGGGTTCTGGTCGGGGTCGTCCTCGTTCCGGGGGACTGCACCCCTTTCGCGAACGTGTGTGAGCGCCCCGCGGGGTGACCGACGTTCTTCACACACGTTCGCAGGAAGGGGCGGGGCGGGGACGGGTCAGTGGCCGGCGGTGAGCTTCCCGCTGAGGCGCTCGTGCCGGGCGGCGCTCACGGCGTCGAGGCCGCGGAAGGTGACCTCGGTGCCGCGCGCGGCGTACTTCGTCTCGATGGCGTCGAGGGTGGCGACGGTCGAGGCGTCCCAGACGTGGGCGCGGCTGAGGTCGACGACGACGTGGCGGGGGGCGTCGGCGTAGTCGAACTGGCCGACGAGGTCGTTGCTCGAGGCGAAGAAGAGCTCGCCCTCGACGGCGTAGACGCGCGTGTCGGCGTCCGGCTGCTCGACCTCGACGACCCGGACGAGGTGCGCGACCCGGCGGGCGAAGAGCGCCATCGCCACGAGCACCCCGACGACGACGCCGATGGCCAGGTTGTGCGTGGCGACGACGACCGCGACGGTGACGACCATGACGGCGGTCTCGCTGCGCGGCATCCGGCGCAGCGTCGAGGGCCGGATGCTGTGCCAGTCCATCGTGCCGACGGAGACCATGACCATGACGGCGACGAGCGCGGCCATCGGGATGATGCCGACGAGGTCGCCGAGCCCCACGACGAGGACGAGCAGGAAGGTGCCGGCGAGGAAGGTCGAGATCCGCGTGCGGGCGCCGGACGCCTTGACGTTGATCATCGTCTGGCCGATCATCGCGCAGCCGCCCATGCCCCCGAAGAAGCCGGTGATGACGTTGGCGACGCCCTGGCCCCACGACTCGCGGGTCTTGTCCGAACGGGTGTCGGTGACGTCGTCGACGAGGGTCGCGGTCATCAGCGACTCCATGAGCCCGACGAGCGCCATCCCGAGCGCGTACGGTCCGATGATGCGCAGCGTCTCGAGGGTGAGCGGGACGTCGGGCAGGACGAGCGAGGGCAGGCTGTCGGGCAGGCGGCCCTCGTCGCCGACGGTGGGGACGGCGATGGCGAAGCCGACCGTGACGACGGTCAGCCCGACGATGGCGACGAGCGGGGCGGGGACGGCGGTCGTCAGCCGCGGCAGCGCGACCATGACGACGAGCCCGGCGGCCACGAGCGGGTAGACCGCCCACGGCACCCCGAGCAGGTGCGGCACCTGCGACAGGAAGATGAGGATGGCCAGCGCGTTGACGAAGCCGACCATCACCGAGCGCGGCACGAACCGCATGAGCCGGGCGACGCCGAGCAGCCCGAGGACGACCTGGATGACGCCGCCGAGCACGACGGTCGCGAGCAGGTAGTCCATCCCGTGCTCGCGCACGACGGGGGCGATGACGAGCGCGACCGCGCCGGTGGCGGCGGAGATCATCGCCGGGCGGCCGCCGAGGAAGGCGATCGAGACGGCCATCGTGAACGAGGCGAAGAGGCCGACCCGCGGGTCGACGCCGGCGATGATCGAGAACGCGATGGCCTCGGGGATGAGGGCCAGGGCGACGACGAGGCCGGCGAGCACCTCGGTGCGCAGGCGGCGGGGTGAGCGCAGGGCGGCGCGGACGGAGGTGACGTCGCCGGCGGGGCGCGGCGGGGCGAGGGTGTCGGACACGGTGGATGGCCTTCGGCGGTCGGCCCGCGGGGCGGCGGGCGGGGATCCCGGGCGTCGTCGACCGGGTGTGGTCGGGGGCCGGCGCGGCCGGCGGGGATGGGGCTGGGGTCAGGCGAGGGGGTGCTGCAGCTCGCGGGCGAACCGCTCGGCGCTGTCGACGCGGCGGCGCAGGTCGGCGAGCTTGTCGTCGGCGAGGGCCTGGTAGGCGGCGAGCTGCTCGACGACGCCGGCGCGGGTGCGCTCGGAGAGGCGGGGCGAGGCGAGGCGCTCGCGGAGCGCGATGATGTCGGCCATCTCCTCGAGCGAGAAGCCGAGCGGCTTCATCTGCATGATGAGCAGGAGCCGGCGCACGGCGGGCTCGCCGTAGAGGCGGAAGCCGCCGGGGCTGCGGCGGGACTCGGGCAGCAGCCCGACCTCCTCGTAGTGCCGGATCGTCCTGAGGCTCAGCCCGGTGCGCTCGGCGACGTCGCCGATCTGCAGGTCGGGGGTGGGCTCGGTGGGCGGCACGGGAGGACTTCCGGTCGGGGGCGGGACCGGGCAAACCCTACCCTCACGTCAGGGTAGGGATGAAATCGCGCGCTGTCCCCCGCCACCGCGCGAACGTGTGTGAACACGCCGGTGAACCCCGGCGAGCTCACACACGTTCGCGGAAGAGCGGGAGGAAGGGGGGCGTGAGGGGGTGGGACGCGCGAGGACCCGCCGGGTGCACCGGCGGGTCCTCGGGGTGCGCTGTCGTCAGCGCGGGTGGCCGCGCCCGTGGTGGGCGCTACGGGTGACGCGGGCGTCAGCGCGGGTGGCGGCGCTTGGACACCTTGCGCTTGGCGAGCGGCACGCCGACCTTGGCGAGCGCCTGCCAGGCGACCCAGCCGAGGGCGGTGTACGCGGACTTCTTGCTGCTGGCCATGAGGGCCTCCTCGTGGTCGGGATGGGGACCGGTGCGGTCCCTGTTCACCTGCTGAGTCGCGAGGGGCCGGCCGATCCGCACGCCGCGGGTGACGTGACGCCGGTCACTCCGGGTCGGGGTGGGTGGGCTGCGGGAGCATCGGGCCGCCCGGGTCCACGGCCGTGAGGATCCGCCGCGACGCCTCGCCGAGCACGCTGAGCTGGCGGGCGGTCAGGGGGTCGAGGACGAGCCGGCGCACCTCCTCGACGTGCAGCGGCGCGGCCCGGCGCACGACCTCGAGGCCGGCATCGGTGAGCACCCCGTACGTCGAGCGGCCGTCGTCGGGGTCGGTCTCGCGCCGGGCCCAGCCGCGCTCCTCGAAGCGCCGGACGGTGTTGGACAGGCGCGAGAGCGAGCTGCCGCTGAAGCGGGCGACGTCCTTGAGGTGCATCCGCCGGCCGGGGGCCATCGACAGGCCCGAGAGCACGAGGTACTCGAAGTAGCCGAGCCCGGCGACGGCCTGCATCCGGCTCTCGAGGGCGCTCGGCAGGCGCATCGTCATCTGCGACAGGAGCACCCAGGCGCGCTGCTCGTCGGCGTCCAGCCAGCGGGGTGCGTCGTCGACCATGCGCGGCACGTTACTTCATCCCGCAAGTGTTTGACGGGCCGAGGGGGAATGCCCCATGCTGGTCGTTAGTTCAAGCATGAACTGAAAGCCATCACTGGAGGAACCACCGTGAACATCGTGCTCTGGGTCGTCGCCGTCGTGCTCGCCCTCGCCTTCCTCGCCGCCGGCGCCATGAAGCTCACCCGCCCGAAGGCGGCGCTCGCCGAGTCCGGCCTCGCCTGGGTCGAGGACTTCTCGCCCGGCGCGGTCAAGGGCATCGGCGCCGTCGAGGTGCTCGGCGCGCTCGGCCTCGTCCTGCCCGCCGTCACCGGCATCGCGCCGGTGCTCGTCCCGCTCGCGGCCACCGGCCTGGCGCTGACCATGCTCGGTGCCGCGGTCGTCCACGGCCGGCGCGGGGAGACGCAGATGATCGGCATCAACGTCGTGCTGCTGCTCCTGGCCGCGTTCGTCGCGTGGGGCCGGTTCGGCGCGTACGCCTTCTGAGCGACGGGTCGCCCTGCCCCCGACCGCGGCTCAGGCGGCCACGGGGGCGGGCGGCGCCGGCTCCATCGCCGGGTCGCCCGCGGCGGCCAGGGCGCGGTGCCGGTCGTAGGCCCAGCCGGGCCCGCGCAGCAGGAAGGACCAGCGGTCGCGCCAGGTCTGCGACCCCGCGACGTCGTGCGCGATGTCGCGCCACTCGTGGGTGGCGATGACGACCGGGTCGTAGGTCCCGATGTTCTTCGTCAGCCCGTAGACGACCGGCTCGTCCTCCTCCTCGAACGTGCCGAACAGCTTGTCCCACACGATGAGGATGCTGCCGTGGTTGCGGTCGAGGTAGCGCGAGTTGGAGCCGTGGTGCACCCGGTGGTGCGACGGGGTGTTGAGGACCTTCTCGAGCCACCCGATCGAGCGGACCGCCTCGGTGTGGATCCAGAACTGGTAGATGAGGTTGAGCGCGCGGGCGTTCTCGATCACGCTCGGCCGCACCCCGGCGAGCGCGAGCAGGCCGTACGGCACGCTCATCGTCACGCCCTCGGCGACCGGCTGCCGCAGCGCGGTCGAGAGGTTGTAGCGCTCGCTGCTGTGGTGGACGACGTGCATCGCCCAGAGCCAGCGGCTCTCGTGGTTGAAGCGGTGGTTCCAGTAGTAGATGGCGTCCCAGCCGAGCAGCGCCACCGCGTTGGCCAGCAGCCCGGTGCCGAGGTCGCGGCGGTTCGTGGCGAACAGCCGGGTGCCGCTGGTCTGCGCCGACCAGGTCGTCGCGACCGTCAGCGCGGTGGCCGCGACGGCGGCGACGGCCGTCCCGCCGGTGACGCGGCGCAGCACGGGGACGGCGTCGGGGCCTGCGTCGGACGCGTCGCCGGTGCGGCGCACCTGCCGGGCCTCCTCGGGGATGCTCCCCGCCGCCGGCAGGCCGCCCTCGGCCCGGTGCCGACGCACGACGTCGAGCACGGTCGTGGCGGCGCTCGCGGCGACGGCCGTGCCCATCAGCCACCGGGCGCCCCGGCCCTTCCCGGGGGTCACCGGGTCGAGGAGGCGCTGCGCGACGAAGGGCGCGAGCAGGCTGCCGACGCCCATCGTCAGGCTGGCCACGGTGTCGGCGAGCTCGTAGTCGCCGGCGCGCGTCGTCCCGGCCGGTGCGGGGTGGCGCTTCTGCCACCAGTACTCGGCCGCCATCGCCCCGACGAACGCGGGGATGGCGAGGACGGTGAGGTCGGGCCGCTTCACCCGGTCACCGTACCGACCGGTAACCGCGTTGTCAGGAGGAGCGGACGAGGGTTTAGCCACGCTCAGGACGTGCGCCCGACCGCCACCCACCGGTCGGCGACGAGCACCTGCCCCGGCCGGTCCGGTCCGGCGGCCACGGTCGTGACCGGCGTCGACTCCCCCGGCGCCAGCAGCACCGGCGGGCCGTCGACGGCGTCCGGTACGCCAGCGGGGAGCGCGACCACGCTCGGGACGAGCAGGCACGGCGTGACGCCGGTCGTCCGGACCTCCACCGAGGGCGGGGCGGGCGACCCGGAGAACGGCTCGGCGCGCTCGCTCGTCACCGCGAGCTCGTCGGGACCGCAGGACGTGGCGAGGTCCGGCCGCACGGGGTCGTCGCCGGCCTCGACGCCGTAGCCGGGCCGCTGCCACCGGGAGACGGTGACGCCGGCGCCGGGGGCCGGGGTCATCACGACGGGCCCGCCCGGCGAGCCGTGCCGGACGACGAGCGGCAGGTCACCCGCGGGGCCCGTGAGGGAGACCCGCTGGACGACGCCGCGGTCGACCGCCTCGCTCGGCCGCCACGTGAGGAGGGCGCGCGTCGACGCGCGTGGGGCGAGGACCACGGTGCCGTCCGCGGCGGGCGGGCGGACGGGCACCTCGGGGTCGTCCCCGGTGAGGGAGAGGCCGGTCACCGGCGCGAGGCGGCAGGGCAGGACGCCGGTGTTGACGACGCGCAGCGGCACGGCGTCGACGCCCGTGAGGCGCTGCGGGGGACCGAGAGCGAGGTCGAGGTCCTCGGCGGCGCAGGGGTCGGCCTCGCCCGGGGCCGTGGCTCGCAGGACCGCGGCCGGGCTGCCCCGCCGCGGTGGGGTGCCGACGACGAGGTCCGCGTCGTCGCGGGCCTCGAGGTCCAGGTGCGGGGCGGCCGCGTCGTCGACCGGCGGGCTCGGCTCGTCCTCGACGCCGCCGGGGCACCCGACCGGCTCGGCGGCGAACGCCGCGCGTGAGCGGTCGAGCGACAGGCGGGCGCAGACGACGTGCCAGACACCGCCGTCGTCGACGAACGGACCGCCGCCCACGGTGCGGTGCCACACGACGACCGCGACCGGTGCGTCGGCGGAGTGGCGGGCGGCGCCGTAGGTCGCGTACTCGACCTGGCCCACACCGCTGTCGGTGCGCTCCGGGTCGACGACGGTGGGCCGCGCGTCCCGGACGAGGGCCTCGACGGCGCGAGCGTCGCGGACCTCGAGGCCGGCCAGCGCCCGGTCGAGCCCGTGCGTCAGGGAGTCGAGCGCGACACCGTCCACCGGGTCCGTCCCGAGCGCCGCGCACCCCCCGGCCGTCGACAGCGCGACGACGGCGCCGACCGTCGTCGCGACTCTCCCCCACGGCGTCATGTGCCCATCGTGCCGGGCGTCCCGCCCGGGCCGCGTGGCGAGCGGGTGCGGGGGATGTGGAGATCTGCTGGAGCCGACCGTCGGTGACGGCGGTGGCCGGACGTGTCCCCCTGCGGCAGGGTGGGGGCGTGACCTCGCCGTCCCAGCCCTCCGGCCCGGTCGTCGTCGTGGCGCCGGACTCGTTCAAGGGCGCGCTCGCGGCGGCCGAGGTGGCGGCGGCCGTCGCGAGCGGATGGCGGACGGCGCTGCCGGACAGCGAGATCCGCGAGGTGCCGATGGCCGACGGCGGCGAGGGCACGGCCCGGACGATGGTCGCGGCCACCGGCGGTCGGTGGATCGAGGTCGAGGCGCCGGACCCGCTCGGCCGCCCGGTCGCGGCGGGCTACGGCGTGCTGGGGCCGGACGGCTCCGGGCGGGTGCGGGTGGCGCTCGACGTCGCGACCGCGTCGGGGCTCGAGCGCCTCACGCGCCGCGAGCTCGACCCGTGGCGGGCCTCGAGCGCGGGCACGGGGGTGCTCCTGCGGCACGCGCTCGACGCGGGCGCCGACGAGGTCGTGCTCGGGCTCGGCGGCAGCGCGACGACCGACGGGGGCGCCGGGATGCTCGCCGCGCTCGGGGTCGCGCTCCTCGACGCGGAGGGCGCGCCCGTCCCGGCGACGCCCCATGGGCTGCGGGACGTGGCCTCCGTCGACGTCACGGGTCTGCACCCCCGGCTGCGCGAGGTGCGCCTCGACGTCGCGTGCGACGTGACCAACCCGCTCACCGGGCCGGCCGGCGCCGCAGCGGTCTTCGGCCCGCAGAAGGGCGCGCGCCCGGCCGACGTCGAGGCCCTCGACGCGGTCCTGGCCCGGTTCGCCGCGCTCGTCGGGGGCGACCCGGAGCAGCCGGGGGCGGGCGCGGCCGGGGGCATCGGTTACGCGGTGCAGGCCGTCCTCGGGGGCCGGCTGACGTCCGGGGTCGACCTGGTGGCGGACGCGGTGGGTCTCGAGAGCGCCTGTGCCGGAGCCCGGCTGGTCATCACCGGGGAGGGCCGGCTCGACGGGCAGACGGCATCGGGCAAGGTGCCGGTGGGCGTCGCCCGGGTGGCCGCGCGCGCCGGGGTGCCGACGGTCGCGCTCGTCGGGGCACTCGGGCCGGGCCACGAGCGCGTGCTCGACGACCTCGTGGCGGTCTGGCCCGTGGGCGACGGGCCGCGACCCCTCGACCGGGCGCTCTCGACCACCGCGGCCGACCTCGAGCGCACCGCCCGGATGCTCGCGGCGTCCCTCAGCGCGTGGGGTGTTCGCGGCTGACGCCCGTGTGCGGCCGCGGGGGCCGGGGTCGCAGGGCGGCGTGCAGGGCCACTCCGAGGAGCGTCAGGACGACCGCCAGCCCCGCGGCGCCGAGGGGCGCGGCCACGACCGTCACGGCGAACAGCGGGATCGCCGCCACGGCGAGCACGCCGACGGTGACGAGCACGGTGCGGTGCACGAGCCAGAAGGTCCCACGGTCGCGGTCGAGGACCGGCCGACCCGTGCCGAGCGCTCCCCCGAGGACGAGCGCCGCGCCGACGACCGCGAGCAGGATCGGCGGCCCGAGCGCGGCCCAGGCCTCCTGCTGGTGCTGCCCGAGGTCCCCGCGGGTGCAGGCGGCCGCCGCCAGGCACGACGGCTCGGCGAGGAAGAACCCCCAGAACGGCGCGGCCGCACACCCCACGACCACCATCCACAGCAGCCCGCCGACGAGCACGAGCCATCCGACGACGGTCGTGTCGCGCGGGCGCGCCTGCGCCCGGTCCCCCACCTCGTCATCCCCCGGTGCCATGCCCCCATCCTGACCGCCGGGCCGGCCGGGGCGTGGGGCGAGCCGGCGGAGGTCGTGTGGAGGTCGTGTGGAGACCGACCCCACCGGCACCGTCGCCCCCGCGCGGGCCGCCGACCTCCCACACTGGGGGGATGACGCACCACGACGACGAGACCCCCACCCGGCGCGAGGCGACCGGCCGCACGCTGCGCGCGATCGGCAAGATCGCGCTCGGCGCCGCGCTCGTGGGGGCCGGCACCGCGCACCTCACGAGCAAGCGCGAGGAGTTCCAGGCCCAGGTGCCCGAGTGGATGCCGCTCGACCCGGACGACGTCGTCGTGTGGTCGGGCTACGCCGAGATCGCGCTCGGCGCCGCGACCCTCCTCACGTGGCGGCAGCCGTCGCGCGCCACGATGGGCCGCGTCGGTGCGCTGTTCTTCCTCGCCGTCTTCCCGGGCAACGTCGCGCAGTGGCTCGAGCGCAAGGACGGCTTCGGGCTGGACACCGACGAGAAGCGCCTGGCCCGCCTCGCCTTCCAGCCGGCGCTCATGGCCTGGGCCCTGTACGCCGGCGACTCCCGCCGCCAGAAGCGCCTCGCCCGCGACTGACCCCGACCGACCGGCGCCGGGCCGGGCGCCCCGGTGGCCCGGTGGCCCGGCCGGTCGGCGTCGGTGGGCGGAGGCAGACTGGGGGCGTGCGCGCGCGTCCGGTGATCCTCCACCTGGACCTCGACGCGTTCTTCACGGCCGTCGAGCAGCTGCACAAGCCCTCGCTGCGCGGCAAGCCCGTGGTCGTCGGCGGGGTCCGCGGGCGTGGTGTCGTCTCGACGGCGTCCTACGAGGCGCGCGTCTTCGGCCTCCGCTCGGCGATGCCGACCGCCGAGGCGCGCCGCCGCTGCCCGAACGCCGCCTTCCTCAGCCCGCGCTTCGAGGCCTACCGCGACGCCTCGCACGCCGTGATGGATCTCGTCCGCGAGCTGACGCCCCTCGTCGAGCAGGTCTCCATCGACGAGGCCTACCTCGACCTCACGCCCGAGCACCCGCAGGCCGACGTCGCCCTCGTCGGCGAGCTCGTCGAGGGGCTGCGCGCCCGCATCCACGCCCGCACGGGGCTGACCGCGTCGGTGGGCGCCGGCACGAGCAAGCTCGTCGCCAAGATCCACTCCGACCTCGCCAAGCCCGACGGCCAGATCGTCGTCCCGCCCGGCGAGGAGGCCGAGCGCCTCGCCCCGATGGCCGTGCGCGCCATCCCGGGGGTCGGCCCGGCGACCGCGGCGCGGCTGACGGCGCACGGCATCGCGACGGTGGGGCGGCTCGCGGCGCTCGAGCTCGACGAGGTCGTCGCGCTGCTCGGCAAGGCGCACGGCACGCAGCTGCACGCGTTCGCCCGGGGTGAGGACGACCGCGAGGTGGTGACCGAGCGCGCGGCCAAGTCGGTCTCGGCCGAGTCGACGTTCGAGACCGACGTCACCGACCGGGTCCGCCTCGCCGAGCACGTCCGCCGGCTGACCGACCGGGTCGGGGAGCGGCTGCGCGCCGACGGGCTCTCGGGGCGCACCGTCGTCCTCAAGGCGCGGCGCCACGACTTCAGCACCCTCACCCGCTCGACGACCCTCGACCAGCCGACCGACGCGGACTCGGTCGTGGCCCGGCAGGCGCTGCGGCTGCTCGACGGCCTCGACGTCGCCGACGGCCTGCGCCTGCTCGGGGTCGGCGTCTCGGGCCTGTCGCTCTACACGCAGCCGGACCTGCTCGACGGCCTGCTCGACGACCGCCCCACGCCTGTCCGCACGAGCACCGTCGAGGACGACGACGAGTTCGTCCGGCCGGATGCCGGGGGCGGTGCGCTGCCCGTCGACGAGCCGCCGGTGGCCAGGGGCGAGGTGGACACCGAGGGGCCGGCGGTCCGCTCGCCGTGGCGTCCCGGCCAGGACGTCGAGCACGCCGAGCACGGCCGGGGGTGGGTGCAGGGCAGCGGGGTCGGCCGCGTCACCGTCCGGTTCGAGGGGCCCAACACCGAGGTCGGCCGCATCCGCACCTTCGCCGAGGACGACCGCGCCCTCACGCCGGCCGACCCGCCGGTCTGGCAGCCCGCCGAGCCCGCCGACGACGCTGCCGACACGACCGGTCCCTGACGACCGCAAGCGTGCACCGATCGTCGAAAGCGTCAGTTTGTGCACGCCGGCGGTCGGGTGGGTGTGTGCATCAATCGTCGACGGTGTCGATGTCTGCACGCCGTCGGTCGTGGTGCGGGTGGTGGCGTCCGACGTGGGGTGATCACCCCACATCCGGCGCCAGGAGCGGCGCCACGGTCGGAGCCTCGCCCGGCTCCGGGAGCTCCGGTGTGTGCATCGATCGTCGACAGCGTCAGATGCTGCACGCCTGCGGTCGGGTGGGTGTGCATCAATGGTCGAAAGCGTCGATTTCTGCACGCCGTCGGTCGGGCGGGCGGGCGTGCATCTTTCGTCGAATGTGTCGAATCCTGCACGCCGGCGGTCGGGCGGGCGGGCGTGCATCTTTCGTCGAATGTGTCGAATCCTGCACGCCGGCGGTCGTGCCGGGAGTCGGTCAGACGATGACGTCGTCGATGGTGACCTCGACCGGGACACCGTCTGACGCCAGCGCGTCCGCCCCGAGCGTCTCGACGACCGCGCGCGCGACGGTCGTGCGGACGGCGCTCGCGGCATCCGCGAGGATCGCGCCGTACGTGGCGGTGACGTGCACGGCCACCGAGGTGCAGCGGTCGTCCTCGAGGCCGACGCGGATCTGCGTGGGGGTCACGCCGACGAGAGCCGACACCGCCTCGCGCAGGACCCCGACGAGCACCCACTCGCGCACGACGAGCACGTCGTCGTCCCCGGCGGGCGAGGGGAAGGTCGCGTGGACCGGCCGCGAGCGGCGGGTCGTGGCGCGCACGGTGGAGCGCACGCGCGCCGAGACGTCGATGAACGACTCCGGGTCCTCGGACGCGAGCAGGCGCGCGGACCGGGCGAGGAAGGCCTCCTCGTCCGTCGTCAGCGGCCGCTCCGCCGCCGGGTCCGTGCCCGTCATGCCCGCCACTCTTTCATCCCCTCCGCGAGCGCGCGTCGTGCGCGGAACAGCTGGCCCCGGACCGTGTCCGGGGTGGTGTGCAGCACCTCGGCGACCTCGGCCTGGCTCAGGCCCTCGACCTCGACGAGGACCCAGACCGAGCGCTGGCGCTCCGGGAGGGCCCGCAGCGCGGCCTCGAGCGCGTCGCGCAGCTCGAGGTCCGAGGCGGCCTGCACCGGGTCGGCGTCGTCGGGCCGGTCGAGGACCTCGTCGGTCACGGGGACGGCCTTGCGGCGCCGGCGCGAGCTCTGCACCTTGTGCACGAGGATGCCGAACAGCCAGGTCCGCAGGGCCGAGCGGCCGTCGAAGCGGTCGAGCGACTGCCACGCCGCGACGAGCGCGTCCTGCACGAGGTCCTCGGCCTCGCCGCGGTCCGGCGTGGCGCGCAGCGCGTAGCGGGTGAGGGCCGGGCCGTGCCGGGCGACGATGGTCTCGAAGGCCCGCCGGTCGCCGAGCGCGGCGGCGCGGGCCAGCGCGAGGTCCTCGTCGCGGGAGGTGCCGGGGGGCGACGAGGTCGCCGCACCCTGCAGGGTCGCGGTCACGCGGCTCGGTACCTCCGTCTCGGGCGGCCCCATCGGCCGTCTCACCTGCGACAACGCTGCTCTATGACACAAGGGTTACCCGCTCGGAGCGGATGTGACACGGCTCACACCGACGTCCGCGTGCGGATCCGTGCCCCCACCGCGACTGAGGGTGTGAACGACAACGGACCACCTCACCAGGAGCTGACGTCATGACCGACACCACCGCCACCCCCCAGTCCGGCAGCACCCCCGCCGGCTCGTTCTCGACCAAGGACCTCGCGCACGACGCGAAGGACACCGCCAAGGACCTGGCGAAGGACGCCAAGGACACCGCGAAGGACCTCACGACGAGCGACAAGGGCTCCGTCGAGACCTCGCACGGCCGCACCGTCATCGCCGACACCGTCGTCCTCAAGATCGCCGGCATCGCCACCCGTGAGGTCTCCGGCGTGGCCGACCTCGGCCGCGGCGCCGCCCGCGCCGTCGGCGCCATCCGTGAGCGCATCTCGGGTGTGGGCGTCGACAACACCCAGGGCGTGAGCGTCGAGGTCGGCGAGAAGCAGGCCGCCGTCGACGTCGACATCGTCGCCGAGTACGGCGTCGCGATCTCCGACCTCGCCGAGGCCATCCGCACCAACGTCATCTCGGCGGTCGAGCGGATGACCGGCCTCCAGGTCACCGAGGTCAACATCACCGTCCACGACGTGGCGCTCGACGACGACGCCGACGAGACCTCCGAGCGGGTCCAGTGACCGAGCGCGACGAGCTCGTCGACGGCATCGCGACCGCGGTGCGCGCCGTCCCCGGCGTGGTCGACCTCCACGCGGGTGCGCTCGGCGAGGCCGTGACGCTCCTGCCGGGGCGCCGCGTCGCCGGGCTGCGCATCGCCGACGACCACGTCGAGGTGCACCTCGCCGTCGAGCACGAGTCCGCCATCCGCACGGTCGCCGACGACGTCCGCAAGGCCGTCGCCGCCGTCCGCCCCGGCCCGGTGACCGTCGTCGTCGAGGACGTCGTCCAGGACGCCCCCGACGACCCGCCCACCACCCCGGCCCCCGAGAACACCCACGACCCCCTCCCCGAACGGAGCTCCTGATGAACACTCCCGTCATCGGCCTCATCGCCGGTCTCCTCCTCGCCCTCGCGGCGACCACCGGAGGCTTCGGCGGCTTCCTCCTCGCGATCGTCCTCGGCGGCGCCGGCTTCCTGCTCGGTGCGCAGCGCGACGGCTCGGTCGACCTCGGGGCCCTCGTCCCGAACCGGAACCGTGGCTGACGGGCTCGCCCCGGCCGCCACGCGTGGACGCACCGTCATCGACGACCGGGTCTACGAGCGGACGGCACGGGCCGCGACCCTCGCCGCGCGTGACGTGGTCGAGCACCGCGGCGCCGGTGCGCTCGTCGGGCGCTCGCTCCCCCGCGTGGAGGTCCGGCGCAGCGACGACCACGTGCGCGTCCGCCTCGACGTCGCCCTCGCGTGGCCCACGCCGCTCGACACCGCGACCGCGGCCGTCCGTGACGCCGTCGCCGACACGCTGACCCGCGTGACCGGCTCCACCGTGGACGCGGTCGACGTGACCGTCACCCACCTCGAACCCCAGGACAGGAGGCACCGATGAGCACCACCGAGACCCTGCCGGTCTCCCGGACGGAGCCGGCCCGGACCTCCCGCGACGCGCAGGTCACGACGCCTGCCGTCGACGCCCCGGCCGGGGCGCCCCCGGCCACCGCGACCGGAGTCGTCATCTCGCTCGTCCTCGTGGCGCTCGGTGTGGTCGCCGTCCGTGACGCGCTCGTCGCGCTCGGCTGGGTCCCCGGCCCGTCGTGGCTCGAGCCCGCCGCGAGCTGGCTCGCCGACGGCGTCGGCAAGGACGTCTGGGTGCTCGTGGTCGCCGTGCTCGTGGCCCTCGTCGGTCTCTGGCTCGTGCTGCGGGCCTTCGGCCGCCGGCCGCGCACCGCGGTCTCCCTCGGGGACGGGACGAACGCGTGGCTCGAGCCGCGCGACGTCGCCCGCGTCGCCGACATCGCGGCCTCGGACGTCGACGGCGTCGTCACCGTCCGCTCCCGCGCCGCCAAGCGCTCCGTCAAGCTGCGCGTGACCGTCGTCGACACCGCCCGTGACGGCGCGAAGGGCGCCGTCCAGGACGCCGTCCGCGACGCCCTCGAGGGCCTGGACCCCACCCCGCGCGTGTCCGTCAAGGTCTCGACCCTGGGAGGCAAGCGATGACCCGCTCCGCGATGCGGCTCGACCGCACCCTGACCTTCGTCGTCGGCCTGCTGCTCCTCGCGGGCGGCGTGGCCCTGGGCCTGTGGTGGGCGGGCGTGCTCGCCCCCTCGGCCGACACCCTGGCCGTCCCGGCCGCCGGCTCCTGGGCCGCCGCGTCCTGGTGGACCTGGCTCGTCGCCGTCGTCGGCGTCGTCCTCGTCCTCGCGGGCCTGTCCTGGCTCTCGGCGCACCTCAAGCGCGTCGGCATCCGGGCCATCTCGCTCCCGGGCAGCGGTGAGGACGGGCGCCTGCGCCTGCGCCTCGGCGCCCTCGCCGACGTCGTCGCCGCCTCGGCGGAGACCCGGCTGGCCACCGAGTCGGCCTCCGGATCCGTGGGTTCCGGCACCGACGCCGGGCTCGTCGAGGTCACCGTCACCGCCCGCCACGACGCCTCGCTCACCGAGCTGCGCCGTGACCTCGCGGCCGTCGACGCCGAGGTGGCCACCGCCACCGGTGGCGCCGTGCCGGTCCGCTACCTCGTGAAGGTGCACCGTCCGCCGCGGAACGCCGCCACGACCTGACCCGTCCGGGTCACCCCGCACCACCCCGACCGAACCATCACCACCAGAGAGAGGAAACCATCATGGGTATCGCTGACAAGGCCAAGAACGCCGCGCAGGACCTCACCGGCAAGGCCAAGGAGGTCATCGGCGAGGCGACGAACAACGAGCGTCTCGAGGCCGAGGGCAAGGCCGACCAGGCCGAGGCCAAGACCAAGAAGGCCGGCGAGAACATCAAGGACACGCTCTCCTGATCCTCGCCGCACCACGCCGGAGGGCCCGTCACCGCAGGGGGTGACGGGCCCTTCGCGCGTGCGAGGCCACGTGGTCGGCGACGAGCCCGGGCCACGCCATGATCCCGTAGGGCGTGCGGGCGACGACGAGCCGGCTGTCGTCGACGAGCTCGTGCAGGAGGGCCGCGGTGCTCAGGGGATGGCCCGGGTCGTCGCTCCACGCGAGGACGAGGGTGGGGACGTCGATGGCGGTCAGCGCCTCGGCCGGCGGCAGGTCGGTGGAGGCCGCACCGCGCAGGACGCTCGGCAGCAGGTGCTCCGATACGGCGGGCTCGGTCAGGGGCGCGTCGGCCATCGCGGGGGGCGGACCGGTCGTGGCCGCGCGGGCGACGAACGCGGCCAGGCCCTCGCGCTCGACGAGCTCGGCGCTCGCGAGGTAGGCCGCGGACTGCGCGCGGCGGGTCGTCCAGGCCGTCGGCGGCACGGCGAGCGTGAGGCTGGCGAAGCGGCCGGGGTCGCGGACGGCCGCGTGCAGCAGCGTCGCCGCGCCCATCGACGGGCCGAGGCCGTGCACCGTCTCGCCGGGGGCGACGTGGTCGAGGAGCGCCAGGAGGTCCTCGGCCAGGTGGTGCCAGGCGTAGGACGCGGGGTGCCGGTCGCCCGTGGAGCGCCCGTGGCCGCGCGCGTCGTAGCGCAGCACCCGGTGGTGGCGCAGGGCGCGGGCGAGGTCGAGCCCCATCCGCTCGTCGCGCTCGCGGCAGGAGGTCAGGCCGTGCAGCTGCACGACGAGGGGGCCGTCGTCACCGGCGACGTCGTGGTCGAGCGTCGCGCCGTCGAGCTCGAACGTGGGCACCGCGCCTCCAGGGCCGTCCGTCGTCGGGGATGCGCCTAGAGTACGGCGGCATGCGCCTGACCAACGTCGCGCAGATGGCCCTCCCCGACGGGCGCGTCCGCAGCCTCGGCGTGGTCGTGCCGCCCTCGCGCGGACGGGCGCTGCCCGTCTCGTTCGACCAGGGGCGCCACGTCGGCGAGGGTGACCGGCCCGGCTCGTGGATGGCGGTGGCGGTCCGGCTGCCGGGGGCTGTCGACCCGGACGCCCTCGGGGAGGCGTGGTGGGCCGTCGTCAGGCGGCACGGCACGCTGCGGACGGTGTTCTCGCGCAACGACTCCGGCGAGGTCGGGCTGCACGAGGTCGAGGTGCTGCCGGGGTCGTGGGTCGAGCACGCGCCGGACGGCCGACCGGCACGGGAGGTGCTGCGTGAGGTCCTCGACGCGACCTGCCGCTCGTACGCGGCTCCGGCGCACCGCATCTGCCTGGTCGAGCCGGACGACGGGACGCGCCCGGTGCTCGTCGTCGCGGCCGAGCACGCGCACGTCGACATGTGGAGCCTCGTCGTCCTCGTCCGCGACCTGCTCACCTGCCTCGACGACGTCGTCGCGGGTCGCCCGGTCGGCGCCGGGCTGCCGGACGCGCCGGCCTTCGCCGAGCACACGGCGGCGCTCGCGGACCGCCCGCCCGCCCCCGGGGAGGTCCGCCGCCGGTGGGCCGACGTCCTCGAGGCCGAGGGCGGGGTCATGCCGCTGTTCCCGCTGCCGCTCGGCGACGTCTCACGGCCGCTGCCCGAGGTCGTCGAGGTCCGTGACGTGCTCGATGCCGACGGGGTCGACCGGCTGACCGCGCGGGCCCGGGCCGACGGCGTCCGCATCGTCGCGATGGCCACCTCGGCGCTCACCCGGGCCTCGCGCGAGCTGGCCGGGAGGCCGCTGCGGGCGGTCTTCCCGGTGCACAGCCGCTACGAGGAGCGGTGGCACGACGCCTGCGGCTGGTTCATCACCAACGCGGTGCTCGAGTCGTTCGACCCCGAGCCGGCCGCCTGCGCCACCGCCGTGCGCGAGGCGCTGTCGCTCGGGTCCTGGCCGCTCGCCCCGATCCTCGCGCCGTGGGGCGGGATGCCGCAGGCGCCGGGGATGTTCGCCGTCTCGTGGCTCGACACCCGCCGGCTGCCGGTCGAGCTCGACCCCGCGCTGGAGCTGCAGTACGTCTCGGCGCGCATCCGCACCGACGGGGTGATGGTCTGGTTCGTCGTCAACGGCTCCGGGCTGCACCTGCGCTGCCGGTACCCGGACACGCCGCAGGCCCGCGAGAACGTCACCCGCTGGCTGGACGCCGTCGAGGCCGGGCTGCGGTCCGACGTCGCCGGTGCGGCCGGCCCGAGTGCCCAGCCCTAAGGGCGCGGCAGGTCGACGCCGAGAAGGGTGACGCCCTCGTCGCCGCCGAGGGGCCGCAGGCCGAGCCGGCGGTAGAACGCGATCGCGCCGGGGTTGCGCGGGTCGACGCCGAGGTGCAGCCCGGGGACGCCGGCGCCCGCCAGCTCGTCGAGGACGGCCTCGACGAGCCGGCGCCCCCATCCGCCGCCCTGGAGGCGCGGCAGGAGGTCGACGTGCAGGTGGGCCGGGTGCGTGGCGAGCAGCGCGGGGTCGGTGCGCGGGCCGGTGTGGATGCGCTCGACGACGGCCGCGTCCGCCGGGGTCGCGCCGCTGCCGCGCGGGTGGCGCTCGCGCAGCGCCGGCCACCAGCGCGCGTCCAGCCAGTCCTCGAAGGCGGCGGTGTCGGCGGCCGCGACGCAGTACCCGGCGACCCCGAGGCGGTCCTCGACGACGAGCGCGAGGCATCCCGGGCCGTGGAGGTAGGGCTGCGCCCAGACCTCGCCGAGCACGTCGGGGTCGGCGTGCAGGGCGGCGGCGTCGCGGCCGGCCGCGCCGGTCCGCAGGCAGACCCGGCGCAGGTCGGCGGCGTCGTCCGGGGTCGCGCGACGCATCCGCGGGACGTCGGGGCGGGTCGGCGGCGGCACGCATCCACCGTAGGCCGCCCTCCGCCGGAAGGCGCTCGCCCCTCCTCGACCCCGGTGCGGGCTACACCGCAGTCAGTGCTGCCACAACGACACTGACTGCGGTGTAGCCGAGACCGTGGTCGCGCCAGGGGTGACGGTGGCCACGGGGCGCCGCCGACGGCCTGCTGCGGCGGGACGATGGGAGCGGGCCGGGTCCGCCCACCCAGCGGACGCTTAGGTAAGCCTCACCTTCATGTGGTTAGGTATACCTGACCACGGGAGCCCGTGGGCCGGGAACCAGGAGGAGCAGCGGTGATCATCTGCCAGTGCCGCGTGGTCAGCGACACGGCGGTGCACGCCGCCGTCGAGGCCGGCGCCACGACGCTCGCCGAGGTCTGCCGCACGACGGGCGCGGGGACGGACTGCGGGGGCTGCGTCTTCACCGTCAAGGCCCTCGTCTGCGAGCATGACGTCCTCACGGCCCGCACGATGGACGACCTGCACCACCTGACCGTCGGCCGGGCCGCCATCCCCGACCAGGAGGACCTCCGTGCAGCCAGTTGACCGCCGGGTCGTCGACCTCTTCAACGAGGCGCTGACCTTCGAGCTCACCGTCACGAACACCTACTTCCTCCACGCGCGGATGCTCGACAACTGGGGGTTCACCAAGCTCGGCAAGGTCTTCTACGACCTGTCCATCGACGAGATGAAGGACGCCGACGCCCTCATCAACCGGATCCTCTTCTTCGAGGGGCACCCGAACGTCCAGAAGCTCGGGGCCATCCGCGTCGGCGAGACCGCCGAGGAGATGCTGCGCCTCGCGCACGCCTCCGAGCTCGAGGCCATCGCGCAGTTCAACGCGGCGGCCAAGGAGTGCCACGCCCTCGGCGACCACGGCTCGGCGTCGATCTTCGAGGAGATGGTGCGCGACGAGGAGCGGCACGCCGACTTCTTCGAGTCGCAGCTCGAGGCGATCGAGCGGATCAGCATCCAGCAGTACCTCGCCCAGCACATGCAGGCGGGCACCGGGCCCACGCCCGAGTGACCTGACCCCGTCCGCTTCCCTCCCACTGGTTGCGAGTTCCGCCGCTGGACCCGCGCCGGACCGGCGCGTCGACCGGCAGAACTCGCAAGAAGTCGGGGTCAGGCGGGGGTGTCCATCCGTTCGGGATGGGTGAGCAGGTCGACGACGGTCGACTGCAGGCGGCCGGCGTGCGCGCCGTCGACGATGCGGTGGTCGGCCGTCGCGACGAGCACGGCGACCGGACGGACCTCGACCTGCCCGTCGACGGCGACCGGGCGCTCGCGGACGGCCCCGACCGACAGGTAGACCGGCGTGCGGGCGAACGGGGCCGGCGCGAGGTAGGCCTCGTCGAGCCCCAGCGGCCCGACGTTGGAGACGAAGCCGGTGCCGAGGGGTCGCCCGGGCTGGCCGAACGCCGGCAGGCCGAGGCCGCCGACGAGCAGGCTCGCCGTCGCCATGACGGGCCGCATGACGAACCACGGGGCGATGCGCACGAGCCCGTTGGTGCGGCGGTGGTGGCGGTCGCGCCGGGCCCGGACCGCGCCCACGGCCTCGTGGACGCGGGTCGCGACCTCGACCGGGGTCAGCCGGTCGGCGTGCTCGACGCGCACCGGCGCGAGGTCGACCCCCTCCTCGATGTCGACGGCGAAAGCGATGGTGCAGTCCTCGATGGGGTGCAGGCGCCCGAGCACGACGCGCGCCCGGGCCTCGGGGACCTCGCGCAGCCCGCGGGCCAGGGCCGCGCCGACGAGGTGGGTCAGCGTGACGCGCACGCCGGTGGTCTCGCGCAGGTGCTCGAGGTGCGCGAGGGCCGCGCTGACGTCGAGCTCGGTGCGGGCCTGGATGCGTCCCTCGGCCGGCGGGCGCCACGTGGCGACGGCGATCTTGCGGCGGGTCGACCGGATGCTCATCCGCGGATCCCGGTGAGCGCGAGCCGGACCGCGAGGCCCGGAGCCGCAGCGAGGGCCGCGAAGGGCGCCGCGCGCCGGGGCAGCCGGACGTGCGGCCGACCGGCATCGACGGCGTCGAGCAGGGCCTCGGCGGTCGCGGCCGGGTCGAGGTCGCGCAGGACCCGCAGCCGACGGGCCCGGGCGAAGGCCGCCTCGGCCGGTGCGTGCCGGCGGGCGCGGTCCATCATCGAGGAGTCGACCGGCCCGAGCTCGGCGACGGTGGTGCCGATGCCCGAGCCACGCAGCTCCAGGCGCAGGCCGGCCGCAGCCCGGGTCAGCCCGGCCTTCGTGGCGCCGTAGGGGCCGAGCCCGGGGAAGGTCGCGACCCCGGCGAGGGAGGACACCCACACGAGGTGGCCTCGGCGGCGGGCGCGCATCCCCGGGAGGGCCAGGCGGGTCAGCTCGAGCGGGGCGCGGAGGTTGAGCGCGACGGCGTCCGCCAGGGCGGAGGCGTCGAGGTCGTCGAGGCGCCCGACGAGCTCGACCGCGGCGTTGTGGACGAGGACGTCGGGCGGGCCGTGGGCGGAGGCGCTGGCGGCGAGCAGCTCGGCCGGGCCGCCGGGCGTGGCCAGGTCGGCGACGACGGGGTGGGCGCCCGTCCGCGCGGCGAGGGCGTCGAGTGCGTCCCGGCCGCGGGCGGTGACGGTGACCCGGGCGCCGCGCGCGGCGAGGCCCTCGGCCAGGCGGGTGCCGATCGTCCCGGTGGCCCCGGTGAGCAGGACGTGGGCCCCGTGGAGTCGCATCTGCCCAGTCTCCGTGACGTCGTGGGGGCGGGCGACAGCGCGCCCGACCGGTCGTGGTCGGTGTGGAACGTGCGGCCCCGCGGGCACCCGACGGCGCCCGCGGGGGGGCGGGCCGTCAGTCGCGCCGCGCGAGAGTCAGGGCGAAGTCGCCGGCGTCGTCGGTCCACGTGCGCTCGACGGTGAACCCGGCCTCGCCGAGCTCGGCGGCGATGCCCTCGCGGCGGAACTTCGTGGAGATCTCGACGCAGATCTCCTCGCCGGTGGCGAGCTCGACGACGAGGTCGGCGCCCGGCACGGTGACCGTCTGCGGCTCCTCCGCGCGCAGCCGCATGTCGATCCGCTCCATCCGCGGGTCCCAGAACGGGACGTAGCTGAAGGCCCCGGGGTCGAAGTCGGCCCCGAGCTCGCGGTTGACGACGAGCAGGCAGTTGCGGATGAACCGCTCGGTGACGCCCGCGGCGTCGTCGTAGGCGGCGACGAGCCGGTCGGCACCCTTGACGAGGTCGGTCCCGAGCAGCAGCCACTCGCCGCTGTCGAGGGAGTCGGCGAGGGCGCCGAGGAAGGCGGCCCGCTCCTCGAGGTAGAAGTTGCCGATCGTGCTGCCGAGGAAGGCGACCATCCGGCGGTCGCCGCGCGGCAGCTGGCCGAGGTGGAGGGTGAAGTCGCCGACGACGGCCTCGACGGCCATCCCCGGGTAGCGGACGCTGAGCATGGACGCGGCGTCGCGCAGCGTGCCGTCGGAGACGTCGACCGGCACGAAGCGCGCGAGCGGGCCGTGCGGGCGCTCCGGGGAGCGGAAGGCGTCGAGGAGCGTGCGGGTCTTGTCGCTCGTGCCGCTGCCGAGCTCGACGAGGGTGGAGGCGTCGCAGGCCTGCGCGATCTCAGCGGCGTGCGCGGTGAGGATGGCCCGCTCGGCTTCGGTCGGGTAGTACTCGGGCAGGCGGGTGATCTCGTCGAAGAGGTCGGCGCCGACCGGGTCGTAGAGCCATTTCGGGGGCAGCCGCCGCGGCCGGCCGCCGAGCCCGCGGCGCACGTCGTCGACGAGCGACCCGGAGGCCCAGTCGGGGTCGAGCAGCACCCGGACGCGGGGCTCGACGACGCCGCTCACGCGTCGGCTCCGGTCGCCGGACGGGTCTGGGGCGCCCCGCCGTCGGCGAGGCGGACGCCGGAGAGCGCCCACCGCGAGCCGTGCGGGAAGAAGTTGCGGTAGGTGAGCCGGGCGTGGGCCGGCGGGGTGAGCGCGCAGCCGCCGCGCAGGACCATCTGGTTGGACATGAACTTCCCGTTGTACTCGCCGATGGCGCCCGCCGGGGGGTGGAAGCCGGGGTAGGGGTGGTACGCGGACGAGGTCCACTCCCAGCAGTCTCCGTACACCTGGCGCAGCCGGTGCTCGCCGTCCCGCTCGGGGGCCGCGGTCGGGTGGAAGTGGCGCAGGTCGGCGAGGTTGCCGCCGGAGTGCGCGGCGTCCGCCTGGCCGTCGACGACGACGGCGTGCTCCCACTCCGCCTCGCTCGGCAGCCGCTTGCCGGCCCACGCCGCGAAGGCGTCGGCCTCGTAGAAGCTGACGTGGCTGACCGGCAGGGCGGGGTTGACCGGCCAGGTGCCGTGGAGGGTGTGCTCGAGCCAGACGCCGTCGTGCTCGGTCCAGTACAGCGGGGCGCGCCAGCCCTCGGCCCGCACCCGGCCGAGGCCGTCCGAGAGCCACAGCTCGGGCCGCTCGTAGCCGCCGTCGGCCATGAACTCGAGCCACTCGCCGTTGGTCACGAGGCGGTCGGCGAGCCGGTAGGGCTCGAGCCACTGCCGGTGCCGGGGCAGCTCGTTGTCGAAGGAGAAGCCCTCGCCCTCGTGGCCGATCTCGACGAGGCCGCCCTCGACGTCGACCCAGCCGAGCGCGTCGGGCTCACCGAGGTCGGGGCGCGTGCCGCCGTAGACGGGCTCGAGCGGGTTGCGGGAGAGGACGTGCTTGATGTCCATGAGGAGCAGCTCCTGGTGCTGCTGCTCGTGGTGGAAGCCGAGCTCGATGGTCGGCGCGAGCTTCTCGAGACTGCCCTCGTCGAGGCGCTGGACGAGGTCGCGCACGCGCGCGTCGACGTTGCCGCGGTAGACCCCGACGTCGTGGGCGCCGGGGCGCGTGACGATGCCGCGGTCGGCCCGGGAGAAGCGCGGGCCGAGGCTCTCGTAGTAGCTGTTGAAGAGGAACCAGTAGCGGTCCTGGAAGGGCGCGAAGTCCTGCTCGTGCTCGCTGAGCAGGAAGGTCTCGAAGAACCACGTGACGTGCGCGCGGTGCCACTTCGTGGGCGACACGTCCGGCATCGACTGGACGGTCTGGTCCTCCGGGGAGAGAGGAGCCGCGAGGGTCTCGGTGTGCGAGCGGACCTCGTCGTAGCGGGTGGTCAGGGTGCTGGCGTCCCACGTCGAGGTGGACATGGCGGCGCTCCTCTCGGTCGGGCCGGTCGGGCGTGACGTCCATCCTTACCCACCGCACCGACAGCGGACACCCCCGGCACGCACCGGTCATCGGGGCGACCGTCGCCGTCCACCCGGATGACAGGTGTCATCCCCGACCGGTGGCGGCTGCCACTGCCCCCCGGACGGTCCCGCGGCGAGGCTGGACCGACCACCGAGAGAGGACCGTCCGATGACGACGACCCACCACCCGTCGGCCGCCCGGGTGCCGACCGACCGGCCGCACCGCGGCATCCAGCACCTCCTGCACCCGCAGGTGCTCGGCGTCATCATCGGTGGCTCGGGCGCGAGCGCGTTCGTGCACGTCAACAAGGACCTCCTGCCCGGCGCGTGGCCGACGGTGGCTCTGCTCGCCTGGGCCGGGGCGCTGCTGGTGTGCGCCTGGGCGGTGCTGCTGCGCCCGCGGCGGCTGCGCGACGTCGGCCCCCCGCGGCCCGGCGCCGGGCTCGTCTACAGCGCCTCCGTCGTCGGGATGCTCGCCGGCTTCGCCGTCGGGCGGCTCGTCCTCGACGCGGTCGACCGGCCGGAGCTGATGCCCGCCGTCGTCGTCGTCGCGGTCGGCCTGCACTTCGTGCCGTTCGCCCGGGCCTTCGAGGCGCCGGTCTTCGGAACCCTCGGCTGGTCGCTCGCCGCGATCGGCGTCGTCGGGCTGCTGCTCGGGCTCGTCGCCGGGGCGGTGCCCGTGGCGGCCGCCGCGGTCGTCACCGGCGTCGTCATGCTCCTGCTCATGGCGCTCGACGCCGTCCGTCCCGGCGTCGCGTCGTGACCCCGGACACCGGTCTCCTCGAGGCCCCGACGACCGTGCTCACCGCCTGGCCCGGCCTGCGGGACGGCGTGAGCGCCCGGGTCGAGGGCACCGACCTCGTCCTCACCGGCGAGGGACGCACGACGCGGCTGCGCGGCATCCCCGACGCCCTGCGCCGCCACCTCGCCGAGGGCCGCCCGGACGCGAGCGAGGCGGTCCGCGAGGCCACCGAGCGCCTGCTGGCGCGGATGGGGCACCTGACGACGACCCGGCTGCGCCGCGACGCCCACGAGGTGATGCGCCACGAGTCGACGACCCGCTCGACGGCCTACGAGCCCGCGGTCCTCACGGACACCGACGTCCTGCGCCTCGACCGGTTCGCGCTGCTGCGCACGCGGGGCGACGTCCTCGTCCTCGAGTGCCCGCGCGCCACCCACCGCTTCGTCCTCACCTCCGACCTCGCCCGCGCCCTCGCCGGCGACCTCGGCACCCCCCGCCGGGTCCGGGACCTCGTGACGGGCACGGCCTGCGAGGACGCGGCCGCCGAGGTCCTCGGTCACTGGGTGGGTGCCGGCCTCGTCGAGCGGGCCCGCCCGGACGGCGGCTTCGCGACGGACACCGACCCGGCCCTCGTCCAGTGGGACTTCCACGACCTCCTGATGCACAGCCGCAGCCGCTCCGGCCGCCACGACGAGCCGCTCGGCGCCCTCAGCCCGCACCGCGGCCGCATCGACCCGCTGCCGGCGGTCGTCCCCCCGCGCGCTGACGCCCTCGCGGTCGTCGACCTGCCGCGCCCGGCGGCCTGGACCGGCGGGCTGAGCCTCGCCGAGGCGGTCGAGCGGCGGCGGTCCATCCGCGACTACGCCCACGCGCCGGTGACGCTCGAGGAGCTCGGCGCCTTCCTCCACCGCTCCTTCCGCGACCGGGCGCGCTTCGACCCGCCGGCGGACGCCGGGCAGGAGTCGAAGGTGTCGCGGCCCTACCCGAGCGGCGGCGGCCTCTACGAGCACGAGCTCTACCTCACCGTGCGGCGGTGCGAGGGGCTGGCGCCGGGGATCTACCACTACGACGCCCTCGGGCACCGCCTCGAGCTCGTCACCGACGACCCGGGGTCGGGGGCCGCGATGCTCGCCGTCGCCGCCGCCGCGACGGGCCATCCCGCGAGCCCGGACGTGCTCGTGACGCTCACCGCGCGCTTCCAGCGGATGTCGTGGCGCTACCGGTCCATCGCCTACGCCAACGTCCTGCGCACGACGGGGGCGATCTACCAGACGATGTACCTCGTCGCGACCGATCTCGACCTCGCCCCGTGCGCGCTCGGCAACGGTGACGCCGACCTGGCCGCCCGCGTGCTCGGGCTGGACTACCTGCGCGAGTCGTCGGTCGGGGACTTCGTCCTCGGGCGCCGCGACCCGCGCGACGTCGTCGAGGGCGCGCCGATGGCCGGCTGGACCGTCCTCGACGAGCCGACCGCCTGAACGTCTCCCCGGACGGGCGTCGGAGGGGCGCGACCGTCGGGGGTGCCCGCCCGGGGGCCGGTGCGGAGCCGCGCGCCGGCCGGACGTTGGGGCGGGGGGGTCAGGCCGGGACCAGGGAGGACGGGACCGGGAGGCCGAGGTCCGGGACGCTGCCGGCGGGCGCCGGGAAGGTCGCCGCGAGCACGGCGTAGGTGCGCAGCTCGTCGAGGATGGTCAGCCCGAGCCGGTTGTGCGTCATGTGGACGTGGGACGAGACGACCGTGCCGGGCAGGGGAACCCCGGCCGTGGTCAGCGTGCCGACGAGGCCCGCGACGTCGTCGTGCCAGCCCCGCGCCCACCCGGGCAGCTCGGCGAAGGCCGCCGGGGACGGGGCCGCACCCACCGCGGCGACGCGGGCGACGAGCGAGGGCTCGTACCCGTAGGAGGCCGCCCAGGCGGCCCACGAGCGCCGGCCGATCTCGTGGAACACGGCGCGGGCGACGTCCGGCCCGACCGAGCGTGCGGCGGCCTCGGTGAGCCGCAGCGCCGCCTGCCGCCGGGCCCCGAGGTCGGGGAGGCGGGGCAGCAGCCGGACGACGAGCTCGCTCGAGCGCGCGAACAGCTCCTCGGAGGCGTCCATCACCGCCGCGCCGCCGTACCGCTCGAGCTCCGGCTCGTAGTCCGCGCCGTGGACGCCCGGCGGGCGCAGGGCCCCGACGCGGCGGTTCTCGCCGGTCTCGCCGCGGGCCTGCCGCCCCGCCTCGGCCGCGTAGGCCGCGGCCTCGACGGGCGGCTCGTCGTGGCGGGGTGCCCCGTGGTGCGTCAGCAGCTCCTCGAGGCGGGCCGTCAGGCGCGCGGCCGCGGCGTCGTCGAGGTCGCGCACCCGCAGGCGGACGTGGGGGCCGCCCTGCCAGTACCGGACGAAGAACCACGGGCGGCCGGTCTCGGCCGCCGCGGGGGCGACGACGTGCTCGACGACGCGGTCGAGCGCGCTCACCGCCCCGGTCGCGAGGTGGAGGTGGCGGGAGGTCCAGCGGGTCACGGTCATCAGCTCCTGAGGTCGATCTGCAGCCCGCCGTGCGGGGCGTGGTGGGACACGACGACGGCGATGCCGGGCATCTCGTCGGGATCGAGGGCGAGCGCGTCGGCGACGTCGCGCTCGTCGAGGGCCCGGACCGGCCGGGCCACGAGGTGGCGGGCGGCGGCGCCGAGCCCGAGCCCGTGGACGCGCCAGCCGGTCGCGACGTGGGTCGCCGTCCAGGCGCCCGGTCCGGCGCACCCCACCGATGCGCGCGGGCGCGTGGTGACGACGAGGACGAGGGGGGCGCGGGCGATGTCGTTGCGGGAGAGCTCGTCCGAGCCGTAGAGGTAGGACCCGGCGAGCCGCTGCACGGCGTCGTCCGGGACGTCCGTCCGGTGGTGGAAGCAGCCGTCGAGCACCTCGTGCACGCCCGGCTCCAGCCCGGGCACGTCGCGCACGACCGCGTGGAGGCGCAGGCCGTCGACCGCGTCGTCGACCGGGGACGGCGCGAGGGGCCACCGGACGAGCGCCTGCGCGTCGTCGAGGGACACGGGGGCGTCGGCGACGCGGAACCCGTAGAGGCCGCGGGGCATCCGGCCGGCGCTGCGGCGCCAGAGCACGTCGGCCCAGGTGCCCGTGCCGTCGTCGTGGTCGGCCGGCAGGCCGGGGGCGACGGCGACCGGCGGACGCTCGAGGGTGTGCGACCGGTAGACGCGGGCGAGGTCGGCGGCGGCGTCGTCGAGGTGTCGCCCGGCAGCCGGGACGGACGGGTCGGTCGCGGCGGACAGGTCGGTCGCGGCGGATCGTCCCGACCGTGGCACCCCGTCGGGCCGTCGGGTGGTGGCCGCCGTGGGGGTCAGGACCCACGGCGGCGACCAGCGCCCGGGCTCGCGCCACAGCCGCGCGGGTGCGCCTGTCTCCCAACCCGGTCGGGGCGCGTGCAGCGTGAGGGGCAGGGAGTCCAGCCGCGAGAGCGCCGCGAGGTGCCGCACGAGGATGCCGGTCTCGAGGGCGACGAGGCTGCCGCGGAACCACCCGTAGCCCGACGGCACGGCGTCCCACCGGCCGGTCAGGGCGACGGCCCCGGCCGCGTGCTCCGGGTCGGCGGCGACCCCGGTGGCCAGCACGGCGCGCCGGTCCGGGTCGAGGACGTGCCACTCCCCGTCGACGACGACGGACGCGACGACCGGGAAGAGGCAGCGCGGTGAGGCGTAGGCACGGTGGTCGTTGTAGGGGTCGTCCGGGTCGCGCCGGACGGCCGCGACGGCCCGAGCGGCGAGCCGGAGGAGGGCGTCCGGCCCGGCCGCCGGCGTGCTCCGGGCATCCCCGGTCGGGCTGTCCCCGAACGTGGTCCGCCGTGCGTCGTCCCACAGCCCGCGCGGCCACGGCTGCGTGGTCGGCGCTCCCGCCACGAGGGACGAGAGCGGCTCGGGGGGCGGCGGCGACGCGTCGCCCGCCTCGCCGCGCAGGACCCAGGGCGCCGGCTGCGGACGGTCGACCCCGAGCGCGTGGTCGTACCAGAGGGTCTCGCGGTCCACCGCGCCCTGGCGCGCGGACCCCGACAGCCACCCGGGTCCGCACGCCAGGGGCGGCGCCGCGACGCTCACGGGAACGGGTGCGGGTCGAAGGGGTGCGGCCCGGGCTCGCCGCCCGCGAGCGCGGCCTCGAGCCGGGGGATGCCGAGGAGGCGCTGGTGCGCCTGCCCGAACACCATCGGGACGGTGCCCGGCACGACGGTCTTGACGACGTGCAGCCCCTGGTCGCGGTGCTCGCGCGTCGACTGGTCGACGACGACGACCTCGTCGAGGCCCGCGGCCCCGAACCGGTCCGCGACGAGCCCGAGCGTCGTGAGGATGCTGCCGTCGGCCGGCGTGAGGGCCGCCGGCCACCCGGGGAAGGCCTCGGCCAGCGAGACGTCCGGGCCGCCGAGGACGGTCGTCACCCGGTCGAGCACCTCCGGCGCCGAGGACCAGCGGACGTGGTCCTCGAGCTCGCGCACCCGCCAGGAGTCCTCGACGAGCGCGAGGGCGTCGGCGTGGTCCCAGTCGAGCGGCATCGTCGCGAGCTGCGCGACCTCGCGCAGGCCCGAGCGGGCCGCCGACACGGGGTCGGCCCCGGAGCCGGCGCTCGTGAACGACGCGGGGAAGCACCCGTCCCGCGAGACCGCCAGCACCCAGACGACGGGCAGGTCGACGTCCTGCGTGGCCCGCAGGAAGTGCACGTCGAGACCGCGCGACTCGACGAGCGCCACGAGCGCGTCGACCACCGGGTCGGCCAGCTCGCTCGCCGGGATGCGCGGCAGCGGGGCCGCGCGGTGCCACGAGAGGAGGAAGGCGTCGCGCTCGGCGACCTCGAAGAGCGCGTGCACCGTCGCCTCGGCCAGGCTCGACCCGAGGGCGCACCCGCTCGAGGACTCGAGGAACAGGCGCCGACGCTGCTCGGGGCTCGCCGCTCGCGAGCGGCGCAGGTCGCGCTTGAAGGCGTGGTCGTACTGGTAGAAGCCGATCTCGGCCGGGACGAGCCGGGGCCGCCCCGTCGCGAGGTCGACGCCCCAGGCCCAGTCGAGGGGCACGTCCGGGCCGTACGCCTCGACCTTCGAGGAGGGGTGGGCCAGCTGCTCCGCGGAGTAGCGCCCCAGCCGCAGCGGGTCCACGGCGTCGGCGGCGACCTCGCGGTAGGTGCGGTCCTCGACGATCGGTGCCTCGTAGGGGAACCCGGCGAGCCGCTCGTACGCCTCGAGCACCGCGACCGACCGGGTCTGGTCGAAGGACAGGGCGCGGCCGTGGCCCATCACCGGACCGCCGGCGAGCACGGCCATGCTCATCGCGTAGGGGACGGCCTCCTCGCGCAGGATGCCGCGCACCGGGCCGTACCGGTCGTCGACGGCGGCCGCGAGCCGGTCGGCCCGCAGCAGCGGGGTGCCCGCGGCGACGCGGGTCGGGTCACCGGCGTCGACCGGCTCGTCGACGAGGGCCAGCCCGGCCGGCGGTGCCGACCCCGTCGTCGGACCGCACCAGGGGCAGGTCGGGTGGCGGAGCACGTCGTGCCGGGTCACCCCGTCGGTCGAGACGACGACGACCTCGCCCTCGCGCAGCGGGCGCGTGGTCCGCAGCGTCGTGGCGGCGAGCTCCAGGAGGCTGGCCGGGGCCGGTCCGCTGGGGGTCGTCGCGACCCGCAGGTCGGTGCCGAGGACGTGGTCGAGCACGGTGCGTCGGCGGGTCTCGGCGCACGCGGGGCAGCCGGCCGTCGAGGTCGGCGACCAGACCGGCCCGGCGACGACGGCGTCGGCCGTCGTCTGGAGCGGGACGAGGGCGGTGCCCCCGGCGCGGGCCGTGTGGAGCGCGCGCTCGAGGGCGTCGTGGTCCCAGCCGGCGGTGGCGACGACCGCCGCACCGGTCCGGGACCCCAGCTGCGCCGCGATGGCGTCGACGGTGCCGGTCCGGGCGGCGCCGCGGGGGGCGTCGGGCTCCTCGACGATGCGCACCTGGCCGGCGTGCAGCGGGGCCGGGCCCAGGTGCGGGTCGGCCGGGTGGGCGCGCCCGACGAGCCGGAAGCCGCGGACGGCCAGCCAGCGGCCGAGGTCGTCGGCCAGCGTCGCCACGGCGGCGGCCGACGCGGTCCGCAGCGCCGCGGTGCCGGGGGCGCCGAGCAGCATCGAGCCCTCGGCCGGCAGGGTGTGGACGGCGACGGCCCGCGAGAGCGCGTCGAGGGCGGCCGCCTGCGCGTCGGGTCCCCAGGCCGTCGTCGCGCGGCCGTCGGCCAGCGCGCACCGGGCGAGCACCCAGCCCAGGCCGGGCAGGCCGTGGACGGTGAGGCGCGGTGCCGCGCCGACCGTCGTCAGGGCGTCGACGAGCCGGACGCCGCGGGGGTCGTCGACCTCCAGCGGGTCGCCGCCGGCGGCGCGGGCCGCGAGCAGGCGCAGGGCGCCGTCGAGCAGCCAGCGCCGTCCCGTCGTGCCGGCCGCGCCACCGCCGCTGACCCGTCGGGCCACCGAGAGGGTCGCCGCGGCGGCGGCGTGCTGCTGGTCGACGCCCTCCGCGACGACGACGCCGCGGTCGGCCGTGCGCAGGCGGCGCAGCGCGACGGGCATCTGCGGCAGGGCGTCCTCGTCGTCGGGGTCGACGAGCCCGAGCCAGGGGTCGGTCAGCCGCGCGAGCCATCCGGCGAGGTCGGCGTCGGCACCCTCGTCGTCGACCGTGCCGAGGGTCGCCTCGGCGCCGTCGTGGGGGGTCTCGGGCGGCAGGTCGAGCGCCCGCACGCCAAGGGTGTCACCGGAGACGACGTAGGCGTCGGGGCCGGCGACCGAGGCGAGGTCCTGGAGCAGCAGGTGCACGGCGGACGACACGGCGACGGCGGTCGCGGCGGCCTCGTCGACGACCGGTCCCTCGCGGTCGAGCGTCCGGTCGACGAGGGTCCGCCAGCGCGTCCAGCCGCGCAGGTCGTGGACGAGCGGCCCCACGAGAGAGGCCCGCTCGCCCACGACGACGGGCAGGACCCGGCTCGCGCGCGGCGGCACGTCCCCGACACGGTCGCGCGGGAGGACGGTGACCGCCACGTCGTGCTCGCGGCCGGAGTCCTCGACGTCGCCGTCGATGCCGAGCCCGCGCAGCGCGCTGCCCGCGACGGCCAGGGCGTCGTCCGGGCCGACGAGGAGGATGCGGGCCGAGAGGATCTCCTCGAACGCCGCGTACGGCTGGGCCGAGCGGCACTCGAGGTAGGCGAGGAGCTCGGCGTGGCGCTCGCGGTCGGCGCCCACCGGGGCGTCGGGGACGAGGTGGTCCAGCCGCAGCACCATGTCGTGCGCCTCGAGCTGCCCGAGGAGGTGCTGCACCGCCGGCCGCGCCTTCTCGGTGCCGATGGCCCCGACGAGGTCGTCCTCGTCGGCGCCCTCACCGAGCAGCGGGAGGCAGCGCGCCATGAGGTCGGCGAAGCCGGACCACCCGGAGAGCGCGAACTCCCCCGTGCCGGAGCTGACGTAGACGCCGTCGGGCAGTGGTGCGTGGTGCAGGTCGGGGCGGGCCTTGAGTCTCATCGTTCTCCTCCGTGGCTGAACCGGCCCCCCGCGGGGCGGGAGACCTCGAGCACCCACTCGGCGGCGTGGGTGCCGTCGACCACCCCGGGGGCGGCCTCCTCGAGGTAGAGGGCGGGGGCGTCCTCGCCGCCGCGCCGCTCGAGCATCCGGGGCAGCACCCGCACGCAGAGGGCGCTGCCGAGGTCGACGTACTGGGGCTTGCTGCGGAACCGGACCGCCTGGGCGTCCGGGCTGCCGACCGAGGCGGGGCCGGTGTCGGCCGGGACGGACTTGACGACCACCTCGCGCGGGACGCCGTGGGTGGCGCACCAGCGGGCGACGGCGAGGACGCGGTCGGCCTCGTCCGGCTCGGCGAGCGCGGCGGTCAGGTCCTCGCCCGGGTACCAGCGGGCCCGGCTGACGACGACGTCGCCGACGAGCACGCGGGGCACGCGACGGGTGGTCGTGCGGTCACGACCGTCGCGCTCGGCCCAGGCGTCGGGCAGACCGTTGTAGAGGCGGCCGGCGATGACGAGCCCGGACGCCACCGACAGCGGCGGGGGGTACAGGCCGGGATGACCGCCGCCGACAGGCAGGACCTTGAGCCGGCGCCCGCCGTCCAGGACCTCGAGACGGTCGCTCGCCGCGTCGTGGCGCAGCTCGAGGCGCTGCCAGTCGTGCGGCTCGAGCACGTCGTCGAGGACGGGCGGGTGGACGTTGACGTTCATCCCGTGGTGGCTGCGGTCCTCGACGAGGGTGCTGCCCGGCTCGGCGTAGCGCGCCTCGAGGCCGGCGCGCAGCCGCTCGAGGGTGTCGCCGCCGAGGGCGCGGTCGGGTCCGAGGAAGCGGGAGAAGAGCATCCCGTGGCCGGGCAGCCCGTCGTTGACGACGAGGCGCCCGCCGAGGGACTGCACGAGGACCCCGTAGCCGAGCGGGCGCTCGCGCAGCCGCTCGGGCATCCCGGCGAGGAGCCGGTCGACGTCGGCGTGCGTGAGGACGACCTCGTCGAGGCCGCGGGCCAGGGCGTCGTCGACCGCCGCACCGACGGCGTCCTCGACCCCACGGCGCACCGCGTAGAGGCGGGCGAGGGTGGAGTCGGCGCCGCCGATGGTGTCGAGCACCGACGGGTCGTCGGCGGCCTCGGCGTAGACGCGGGTCATCCGCCCGGCGGCCTCGGTGACGGCGGCGACGAGGGCCGGGGCGTCGTCGACGAGGCGCACCGTGGCGCCGGCGCCGTGGCGGGCGACGAACGCCTCGCCGAGCGCGACGGCGACGTCGGCCAGCCAGTCGAAGGTGGCGAGGAGGTCGACGGCCGGGCCGAGGTCGTCGAGCGCGGGCCGCCAGTGGGCGTCGTCCACGGGTGCGAGCTCGACGAACCGGTCCTCGGTCACCCCGATGCGCGCGGGTCGGCCGGCGGCCCGGCTCAGGTCGCCGAGGGTGGAGTCGAGGCGGTCGAGGACGGCACGGCGCTCGTGGGCCGGGGCCTCCCCCAGCGCGGCGAGGTCGGCGGCGACGCCCGGCAGGTGGCGGGCCAGCAGGCCCGAGCCGCGCGGGGTGAGGTCGGCGAGGTCGTCGTCGGTGCTCGGGGCGAGGGTGCAGACGAGGCCGCGCTCGGCCGCCGTCCGGACGAACTGCTCCAGGCGCTCGCGCAGGTGCTCGTCCGCGTGGGTGGTGCCGACCGTGTCGACGAGGTGGTCGACGACGACCGACAGGGGCGCCGGCCCCGTCGCGACCCCCTCGACGAGCTGGCGCAGCGGCGATGCCAGCGGCACCCCGACGCGCTGCCAGCCCTCGGCGGTGGGCCGCAGGACGTAGAGGCGCTCGCCGTCGGTCGCCCCGGTCGGCGGGATGCCGATGTACGGGTCCGGGCCGAGGACGCCGTCACGCTCGAGCGCGCCGCCGACGACGTGGTCGAGCATGACGCGGTCGAGGGAGCAGACGCTGCGCTCACCGAGGACGACCGGGCGGTCGGGGTGCGCGCCGCCCGGCTCGGAGTGGGTCAGCCCGACGGCGGTGAGGCGCGAGAGAGGGCTCGTGCGGACGGCGGCGCGCATCACGTACTGGACGAGCCCGCGCTCGGACTTGAGCACCCGGCTGGCGGCCCGCCCGGTGGGGGCGACGGCGTCGACGTAGCGCCCGGCCTGCTTGGCGACCTCCGGGGCCACGAGCTCGAGGGAGGCACGCAGGTCGGGGTCGGTCAGCTGGCGGGCCAGCTCGCGGCGCTCGCGGGCGAGGGCGTCGTCGTGGTCGGCGCGCAGGGCGGCGAGGGCGGTGTCGCGCCGCGCGGTGGCGGCCAGCCAGGCGTCGACCTCGGCCGGGTGCTCGCCCGCGGGGAGCTGCTTGCCGCGGCGCAGGGCCCGGCTCGTCGCGAGGAGGGCCTTGCGGGCGTCCGGGTCGGTGGCCTCGCCGACGAGGACGTGGAGCGCGGCGCCGGCGGCGTCCGCAGCCCGCGCGACCTCCTGCTCGGCGGCCAGCACGGCGGCGACCGCGTCGGTCAGGTGGGCGTCCGCGAGGCGGGCCCGGGTGAAGGGGTTGACCCGGTGGAACCAGACGGGCCCGGCGTCGACGGGCGACGCGGTGCTCGGGGCGGGGCGGGCGGCGAGGTCGGTCATCGGGTCTCCTCCTGGTGCGTGCCGGCGGTGGCCAGCCGGTCGGTCCACGTCTGGCCGAGCACGTCGTCGACGGCCTCGGCGACGGCGAAGCATCCCCACGCGCGGTGCAGCGGCGCGACGCCGAGCAGCGGGAGCTGCCCGTAGACGCAGTTGACGAGCACGCGGTAGGCCGCGAACCACTCGCCGGCGCCGTCGGTCGCGCCCGAGCCGTAGACCGTGCGGTGGAAGTCGGTGTCCGGGTGGTCGTCCCCGGTCGCGGGGCGTGCGGTCGCCGTCGGGGCGGCGGCCGCGTCGACCATGGCGTTGGTCAGCTCGCCGCGGCGCACCGACTCGTCGAGGACACCCCGGGTGTAGGCGAGGGCGGTGCGCCAGGCGGTGACGTCGCCGCCGCCGTCCCCGGCGAGCAGGGTCTCGACGCGGGCGGTGACGGCGGGGCGCTGCGCCGCGTAGCGCGCGACGAACTCGGGCCGCAGGTCGCCGCGGGGCGACCAGGCCGCGAGCAGCGCCTCGGCGTGGGAGCGCAGCGAGAAGGTGCCGAAGCCGGGGCCCATCACGTGGGCGTCGGCGATGACGGTGAGGACGTCGACGAGGGTCGCGGGCAGGCGGTCCGCGTCGTCCGCCACGGTGCGGACGCTCCGGGCGACGGCCGGGGCGAGCACCGCGTCGGCGAGCGAGCGCAGGGGCGCGGTCGGGCCGGTCGGAGTCGCCGCGGTCTCGTCGAGGAGGAGGGTCGCGCCGTGCTCGCGGAGCGGGAGGTAGGGAGGCGGGACGTGCTCGAGGCGGCCGCGGACGCGGGCCCGGTCGAGGTACTCCGCCGGGTCGAGCGGCGTGGTCGGGGCCGGGCCGGCGTCGACGGTCCGGGCGAGGGCCGCCCAGGTCCCGGCGGGGGCGGCGGGGCCGAGGGCGACGACGTCGGCGTGCGGGCCGCCGACCCAGCCGCGGCGCATCCGCACGAGCTGCCGGCCACCCCGGCGCGCCTCCTCCCACACGGGGAGCACGCAGTCACGGACCCACGTCGGGGTGACCTCGCCGTGGGTGTGGACGCGCAGGCCCACCACCTCCCGGCGGGGGGTGACGGGGGTCGTCGTGGCGGTCATCGGGTGCTCCGTTCGGTCGTGCGCTGGTTCGTGCTGCCTCTGTGGTCTCACGGGCGAGGGGGTCGCCGGGAGGGTCGGCGGGCCAGGTGGTGACAGCCGTCATCCGCGCCGTGACCGCCTCGGCGCCCCGGGGGGCTCTCCCTCCCCCGCGCGCCCGCGCGAGGGCGCACGCGACACGGGTGCCAGGGAAGCGACGAGCTCGCTCGCCCGGCCCGACGTCGCCTCGCCGCCCTGTCATGGCACCCCGGCACGGCGAGCCCACCCCGGCACTGCGAGGTCACCCTGCGCTCGCCTCGCCGGCCCGACGTCGCCTCGCCGGCCTGGTCCCGTCCTGCCGCCCCGATGTCGCCCTGCCGCAACGTCATGGCACCCCGGCACGGCGAGACGTCCCCGGCTCGCCGACCTCGGCCCTGAGCCGCGCGAGATCTCGCAGAAACGTTGTACCGCAATATTTTTGGAAGACTTGCCGGTCGAAGGGTGAGCACCGATGCGGCCCCGGGGCGGCGTGACGTGGGTCATCCCGCGGGTGACGAGGGCCCCGTGCTGGTTGCAGTCCCCTTCTGCCGCAGGCGTTCCCCGTCATACCTTCGTTGTGGCGCAAGTGAGCCGCTGGAAATCCGGTGGTAAGCGCCGGATTTCCGGATCACCACACCATTCGAAGGAGACACATCATGAGCAAGGACACCCAGGACATCACGTTCGACAGCTTCGACGTCCAGGACGTCGAGGTCCTCGAGGCCGCCGACGGCACCGCCCTCCCCGAGATGGGCGCGTCGAGCGGCTCGATCGGCACCTCGTCCTCCTCGAGCTCGACCTGCTCCGCCTGCTGAACACCGTTCACGCGCAGCACGACCACAGGACCCACCCGGTGCACCGGGTGGGTCCTGTCGTGCTGCCCGGGCGCGGATGCCGGCCCGTCCTGCTCGCCCGAGCGGGGACCGGGGGGGGATGACCGGCGCCGGCGGCCGGGGTGTCGCGAGGCGGCGCGCGCGGTGACCGCAGTCATCGGGCAGTCGTGGTCGTGCACACTGCCGCCCGCGCGCCGGTCGGGGAAGAGTCGGGGCATGCCGGAGGAACGACCGACCACCGGCCCCGACCATCCCGAGGAGACGGCCATGGAGGACACCACGACCGCTCGCCAGACCATCCCGGCGAGCGCAGCACGAGGCACCGGAGGCATGCGCTCATGACCATCACGACCCACCGGGTGCCGACCGCCCCGACGCTCAAGCCCACCGCCACCCTGGCGCCCGAGCACCCCTACCCCACACCGGGACCCGAGGCCGTGCGCGCCGGGTCGACCGCCCCCGCCACCGGCGGGCAGAAGCCGCAGGCCGTCCTGCGCCTCGTCGTCGGCCACCCGTGCCGCCTCACCGGCGAGGTCCTGGCCCAGAGCCTCGGTGGTTCCGGGGACTTCGCGGCCATCAAGCTCGTCCACGGCCTGGAGCAGGTCAGCGACGTGGTCGCCCAGTGGCGGCCGCACGTCGTCCTGCTGGCCGGCGTGGCCGGCCAGCCGCAGCTCGAGATGGCGAAGGAGATCGCCGCCACCCACCGCTGCGGGGTCGTGGTCGTCGCGACCGAGCCCTCCCGCGCCGCCGTCGACACGGCGCTGCGCCAGGGCAACATCAGCCTCCTGAGCCACCAGGCCGGCCTCGCGCACCTGCTCCACGCGGTCCGCGGCACGGCGATGGGCTGCCCGACCATCGACACCTCGTTCGCCCCCACCGGCGACGACGCCGCCGGCTGCACCCTGACCCCGCGGGAGCGCGACGTGCTCCTCCTGACGACCGAGGGTCTGCCGGTCAAGGAGATCGCCACCCGGCTCTTCCTCACCGGCGGGACCGTCCGCAACATCAGCTCCTCCGCCATCCGCAAGCTCGGCGCCCGCAACCGCTACGAGGCCGCCCGGCAGGCACACGACAAGGGGTGGCTCTGAGATGACCACGCGCGCACCGCACCCCGTCGTCGTCGGTGGGGGGATGGCCGGCCTCATGCTGGCGGCCACCCTCGGCGGGCTCGGCCACCGCAGCACCGTCCTCGAGCGGGCGTCGTCGCTCGACGAGATCGGCGCCGGGGTCCAGCTCTCCCCGCGCTCGGTCAACCTGCTGCGGCAGACCGGCGTCCTCAACGAGGTGCTCGAGCGCGCGGTCGCGGTGTCCTACCGCGAGGTGCGGTCCTGGCGCGGCGAGGTCATCAGCCGCACCGAGCTCGGCGACACCTGCGAGGACCGCTACGGCGCGCCCTACCTCGCGGTGCACCGGGCCGACCTCCAGCACGCGCTGCTCACGGCCGTCCCGGACGACACCCTCCGGCTCGGGGCGTGCGTGACGGCGGTCGGGACCGGGGCCGAGGGGGCCCGGGTGACGCTCGACGACGACACCGTCGAGGAGGGGTCCCTCGTCGTCGGGGCGGACGGCATCCGCTCGACGGTCCGCGGGGTCTTCGCCCCGGACGCGCCCGTCGCGAGCGGACTCGCGGCCTACCGGGCCCTGGTCCCCACGATGCTCTGCCCGCCCGAGGCCGCGCAGCCCGTCGTGCGCATCTGGGTGGGCGCCGGCTCGCACGCCGTCGTCTACCCGATCCGCGGTGGCGAGATGCTCAACATCGTGGCCGTCGTGCCCTCCAGCCGTGGAGGGGAGGACTGGACCGCCCCGGCACCGGTCGACGAGCTGCTCGCCGCCTATCTCGGCTGGGACGACCTCCTGGCCGGGATCGTCGCCCGCGTCGGTGCCACGAGCGCCTGGGCGCTGCACGACCGCGAGCCGCTGCACCGCCTCGCCGACGGGCGGGTCGTCCTCATCGGGGACGCCGCGCACCCGATGCTCCCCTTCGCCGCGCAGGGCGTGAACCAGGGTCTCGAGGACGCCTGGGTGCTCGGCCGCTGCCTCGGGGCGCCGGGGTCCGCCGGGGTCGTCGACCGCCTCGCCGGCTACAGCCGGCTGCGGGCGCCGCGCGCCGCCCAGGCCCAGGTCGCCTCCCGTCACCTCGCGGCGACCCTCCACGTGCCCGACGGGCCGTGGCGCGACGTCCGTGACGCCCAGCTCGTGGCCGGCGCCTCGCTGTCGGCGCAGGACGAGCTGCTCGCCCCGCTCGGCTGGCTCCCGCCGAGCTGACACGAGCGGAAACGGCTGGCGCCGAACGGGTCCGCCGCACAGACTGGCCCGCGTGGAGATCACCGAGGCGCTGGTGCGCCGGCTCGTGGACGCCCAGCTGCCGCCGTGGGCCGGGCTCCCCGTGCGGGCGGTCCCCCGGCAGGGCCACGACAACCGCACCTTCCGGCTCGGGGACGACCTCGCGGTCCGACTGCCGTCGCACGAGCGCTACGTCGCGGGCATCGCCAAGGAGGACGCCGTCCTGCCGCACCTCGCGGCGCACCTACCGGTCGCGGTGCCGGTGCCCGTCGCGACCGGCCGTCCCGGGGAGGGCTTCCCGTTCCCGTGGTCGGTGCGCCGGTGGCTCGAGGGCGAGACCCCCGACCACGTCGACGCCCTGGACCGGATGCTCCTCGCCGCCGACCTCGGCACGGTCCTGCGCCGGCTGCGGGAGGTGCCGGCCGCCGCAGGCCCCCCGGCCGGAGAGCACTCGTTCCACCGCGGCGGCGACCTGCGGGTCTACGCCCACGAGGTCGAGGACGTGCTGGCGGAGCGACCAGGGGATGTCGACCCGGCGACCTGCCGGGCGGTGTGGCAGCGGGCGACGGGCTCGACCTGGTCGGCCGACCCCGTGTGGGTGCACGGTGACGTCGCGGTCGGCAACCTCCTCGTGCACGACGGGCGGCTGTCGGCGCTCATCGACTTCGGCACCTGCGCGGTCGGGGACCCCGCGTGCGACCTCGTCGTCGCGTGGACGCTCTTCGACGCCACGGAACGACGGGTCTTCCGCGAGGCGGTCGACCTCCCCGACGACGTCTGGGAGCGCGCCCGCGGCTGGGCGCTGTGGAAGGCGCTGGTCACCGACCCGGACGGTCCCCATCACCTCGTCCAGCAGCGCGCCCTGCGCGAGCTGCTCGACGAGGTCGCCTGAGCGTCAGCGGATGCCGGTGCGGGCGAACCCCTCGACGAAGTAGCGCTGGGCCACGAGGAAGAGCGCGACCATCGGCGCGACCGTGATGATGGCGAAGGCCATCGTGCCGCCGTAGTCGGACCCGAGCTGCCCCTGCAGGTAGAGCAGGCCGATGGGCAGCGTGTAGAGGGCGTTGTCCTGCAGGGCGACCAGCGGCCAGGCGAGGTCGTTCCACGACGAGAGCAGCGTCATGAAGAAGAGCACCGCGAGCAGCGGGCGGCTGAGCGGCAGGACGATCGACCGGAAGATGCGCAGGTGCCCGGCGCCGTCGACGCGGGCGGCGTCGATGAGCTCGCGCGGGATGGCCAGGACGAACTGGCGCGCGAGGAAGGCGCCGAACCCGCTGGCCGCCGTCGGCAGGATCACGGCCCAGTAGCTGCCGAACAGCCCCATCGACGTGACGACCCGGAACAGCGGCACCATGATCACCTGCAGCGGGATCATCACCGTGGCGACAGTGAGCAGGAACAGCGCGGTCGAGCCCGGGAAGCGCAGCTGCGCGAACGCGTACCCGGCCAGCATGCTCACGGTCACCGAGAGCAGCGACACGGTGAGCGAGATGGCGACCGAGTTGCCGACCCAGGCGGCGACGGGGAAGGCGTCGAGGACGCGCCGGAAGTTATCGAGCGTCAGCTCCCGCGGGACGAGGCGAAGGGTGCCGCCGAGCAGCTCCGAGCGGGAGGTGAGCGCGACGACGACCATCCAGTAGAGGGGGAAGAGCGTGACGAGCGAGACGACGACGGCCGCGGCCAGGCGCGCCGGCATCCAACGGTCACGGCGACGGCGACGTGCGGCCCGGCCGGGAGCAGGGGCGGGGGCGGCGCTCATCCGACCAGGTCCCGGGTCCGGCTCGTGCGCCAGCGCAGCGCGGTGAAGACGAGGCTGACGACGAGGAGGAAGACGCCGATGGTCGCGGCGTACCCCTGGTCGCGGGTGACGAAGCCGTTGTCGTACGCGTAGGTGACGAGCACGGTCGTCGCGTTGCGCGGACCCCCGCCGGTGAGGACGAAGACGATGTCGAACACCTGGAACGAGTAGATGACGTTCATGATGACGAGGAAGAAGGACGACGGCCCGAGCATCGGCACGATGACGTACCGGAAGCGCTGCCACGGGCCGGCGCCGTCGAGGGTGGCCGCCTCGATCATCTCGCGCCCCACGCCCTGGAGCCCGGCGAGGTAGATGAGCATGTTGAAACCGGTTCTCCACCAGAGCGTCACGAGCACGACCGTGACGAACGCCGCGGTGCCGCCGGACTGCCAGTCGACCCCGGGCAGGCCGAGGGCGCGCAGGACGGCGTTGGCGAAGCCGCTGTTCTGGTCGAAGACGAGGACGCCGATGAGCGCGGTCGCCACGCCGCTGACCGCCATCGGGAGGATGAGCACCGACCGGAACAGACCGCGCGCCGGGAGCACCGAGTTGAGGAGCACGGCCGCCCCGAGCCCGAGCGCCATCGACCCCGGCGTCACGACGAGGGTGAACAGGACGGTGTTGAGCGTCGCCCGCCAGAAGACCGGGTCGGTGAACAGCCGCGCGTAGTTGTCGAGGCCGACCCAGACACCGTCGCCGAACCCGTTGGTGCGCTGGAGGCTGAGGGCCGCGGCGCCGGCGAGCGGCACGAAGACGAACGTCGCGAGGAGCGCCAGCCCCGGCGCGAGGAAGCCGTAGGCGGCCAGCGCCTCGGTCACGGCGCCGCGCCGGGGCCCCCGCCGGCCCCGGCGTGGTGGCTCGGGGGTGCTGACGCCGGGGGGCGTGGCGGCCGCGGTGGCGGCGGGGACGGCGCTCACCGCGCGACGGCGGCGCCGATGCCGTCGGCGAGGTTGCGCACGGTGGTCGCGGCGTCCTGGTCGCCGACGAACGCCTCCTCGAGCTGGTCCTTGAGGACGGTGATGATCGCCGACATCGAGGGCGAGGCGACCTGGCCGGAGTCCTGCGGCAGCACCGCACCGGCCTGGGCGACGAAGACGGGCGAGAGCTCGGGGCGGACCGTGAACTCGATGCCCTCCTGCACGAGGTCGGCGCGCGTGGGCAGGAGCGAGGCGCCGGCGCAGAAGTCGGCCATCGGCTGCTTCTGGGTCACGTGGTCCAGGAACTTCGCCACGAGCGCGGGGTCCTCGACGCCCTTCGTCGCGACGAGCGCATTGCCGCCGAAGTCACCCGCGGACCGGGCGTCGCGCGGCGGGAAGGTGACGCCCCACTCGAAGTCGACCGTGCTCGTGGCGTCCGGGACGAGGAAGGCGCCGCCGAAGTTCATCGCCGTCGTGCCGGAGTACCAGAGGTCCGCGGCGTAGGTCGACGACTTCACCGAGCTGTTCTGCGGCACCAGGTTCTGGCGGAAGAAGCCCTGCGTGAACTCCACCGCGGCCCGGCCGGCGTCGGAGTCGATGGCGGCCGCCGTCAGGTCGTCGGTGAGGAAGCGGCCGTCGGCCTCGAAGAGCCAGCTGAGCCAGCGCGTGACGCCGTTGCCCTGCCAGTTGTAGGCGAAGGGCCACTTGTCGTCGGGCAGGTTCTCGCGCAGCCGCTTCGCGACGGCCTCGAACTCCTGCCAGGTCCACGCGTCCTCGAGGCGGGTCGGCACCTCGGTGACGCCGGCCGACTCCAGCAGGGCCTTGTTGTAGAGGATGACCGAGGTGTCGGTGTGGTGCGGGACGCCGTACGGCTTGCCACCGTTCTGCACCGCGGCCCACGCCTGCGGGGTGAAGCGGTCCGCGAAGCCGCTCTCGAGGTGGCTGCTCAGGTCGAGCAGCTGCCCGCGGCCGGCGTAGCTGCCGAACGTGTAGTACGGGACGCGGAAGACGTCCGGCGCCTTGCCGGCCTGCAGCTGGGCGTCGATCGTCGTGAACATCTGCTCGTACGGCACCGCGTTGAGCGTGACCTTCACCCCGCTGTTGGCCTGCTCGAAGGAGGCGATGGCCGACCGCAGCCCGGCGAGCTCGGAGTCGGTGCCCCAGGTCGTGAACGTGACGGTGCCCGGGGCCGCGGACGCACCGGCGTCGCGACCGGAGGTGGAGAAGCCGCCGCACGCGCCGAGGGCGAGGGGTGCCGAGGCGGCACCGGCGGCGGTGAGGAGCTGGCGACGGGTCAGGGGCATGCGGGACTCCGGGGGCGGTGCGGGCGGTGGACGCCTGCGGCACGCTTCTCGACCACGGACCCGGGCGACGCTAGCCCTCGATCCCGACCCCTCGACCGGCCGAGGATGATCCGCGCCACCGCTGTCGAAGGTGCGTGGTGCGCCGCCGCCCGGTCCCGCAGGGTCGCGCACCGACCCGCACCGACCCGCCCCGCCGCGCACCGACCCGCACCGACCCGTGCGCCCGACCGCGCGCGGAGGGCCCACCGGCCGTGTGCCGGTGGGCCCTCCGCGGGTGGCGCGGGGTCAGTCGCGGGCGCGCCGGACGCTGACGAACCAGGCCACGCCGGTGATGACGTGCATCGCGGCGAGGACGAGGCGGCCACCGAGGTCGCCGCCCATCGAGAGCGGCATGACGACGGTGCCGACGCCGATGAGCAGGCCGACCCAGGGCAGGGCCCGGACGCTGCCCGGCGACACCCGGGCGAACAGGACGAGCGCGACGCCGCCGACGACGACCGGGACGAGCGTCATCGTGACGACCGCGAACGGCGCGACGGTGACGGGGGCGGCGCCGGGAGGGGTGAGCACGGTCTCGACGCCGGCGACCCGGGCGAGCGTGTGGACCAGGACGTTGGCGACGAGGGCGACGACGGCCGCGCGGACCGTGGCGGTCACGAGGGTCGAGACGCCGGGGCGGGCGACCGGTGCGGCCAGGGGCGCGTCGGCGATGGTGTGTGCGGACATGGTGGCTTCCTTTCGTGGTGTGCCGGAACGGGGCACGGGGTGGTTGACCTCGGGTCACTGCTCGCGGCAGAACTCCCGGATCGGGTACCCGACGTGCCGGTCGGCGGTCGGGAGGTGTCCGAGGACGATGTGTCCCGGACGCAGCTCGGTGCTGTTGAGGACCTCCGCGCCCGGGCCGAGCACGCGTACGTGCCAGTCGTGCTGGAGGATGAGGTTGACCGCACGCCCGTCGGAGCTCTCGGCGTCGATGCTGATGAGCGGGCGGCTCTCGATCTTGACGCGGCCGACCGTCACGAGGCGGGTGCTGCCGTCGGTGCGGACGGCGGTGACGCGGTCCCCGGCGCGCAGCTCCGAGAGGTAGCGGGTGCGGCCGTTCTCGCCGAGCGTGTAGGAGTGGATGGCGCCGGCGTTGACCCGGAAGGGGCGCGTCGGCATGTACGGCAGGGGATGGGTCTCGCTGACGCAGAGGACCTGCCCCTTGGACGTCGAGCCGACGAGGATGCCCTCGTCGAGCCCGAGGTAGGAGCACGTGTCGATGCAGGCGCGCTCCCCCAGGCCGACGTGCGTCGTGCGCACGACCCGCAGCTCGTCGAGCTTGACCGGGTCGGACCCGCCGAGCGCGGCCGCCCGCAGCGCGGTGGCCTCCCCCACGGCGCGGGCCCGCAGCGCGACGCCGTCCGACCCGTGCTCGAGGACGGTGTAGATGATCTGCGCCTCCTCGAGGTCGCCGGCCATCGTGACGACCGACCCGTCGCAGGCGTCGGCCGCCGCGAGGACGATCTCGAGCGGGATCTTCGTGGGGTCGCGGAACCGGATGACCGTCAGGTCCTCCGTGCTCGCGGCGACGCAGGCGTCCTCGAGCGTCGGGGCGTCCGCGACGTCGACGTAGACGCCGAAGCGCACGTCCGGGTGCGCCGCCCGCAGGGCCCGGCGCTCGGCCGGGGTCATCGGGGCCACGACGACGTCGGCGACGCCGAGGTCGGTGCCGGGGGCGACGGGCTCCTCCGAGAGGAGCACGCGGTCGATGGAGGGCGGCAGGTCCGCGAGCTCCGAGGGGTGCGCCGCGACGAGGCCGTCGATGCCCTGGTGCAGGGCCTCCTCGACGATCGCGTCCCGGGACGTCGCCTCGCGCAGGTCAAGCCAGCACAGCCTGGTCGTCGTCGACATGGGTCATTCCTTCCTGGTGGGTGTGCGGGCTCGCGACGAGTCCCGGTCTCTGGTGGATCAGGGCCGCCACGGTGGCGGTCGTGCGGCGGGGGTCCGCGGCGCGGAAGAGCGCCCGGCCCATGGCGAGCCCGCCGACGCCCCCGGCGAGGGCGCGGCGCACGTCGGCGACGAGCTCGCGCTCGGTGGCCCGCGGGGGGCCGCCGGCGAGGAGGAGCGGCACCGGGCAGCTCTCGACGAGGTCGCGGGTCGTCGCGACGTCGCGGGGGGCGGCGGTCTTCACGAGGTCCGCGCCGAGGTCGGCGGCGACGGTGACGGCCCGCAGGAGCAGCTCGGGGTCGGTGGGGTCGAGGACGGCCGGGCCGCGCGGGTAGACCATGACGAGCAGCGGCAGGTTCCAGCGGTCGCAGGCGGCGGCGACGTCGGCGAGGTCGGCCAGCTGCCGTGCCTCCGTGGCCGACCCGAGGTTGACGTGGACGCTCACCGCGTCCGCGCCGAGCCGGAGGGCCTCCTCGACGGAGGTGAGCATCACCTTGTCGTCGGGGTCGGCGGCCGAGGCGGTGCTGCCGTTGAGGTGCACGACGAGCGAGACGGCGGCGAGGTGCTCGGGCGCGACGTGCCGGACGGCCCCCTTGTGCAGGACGACGGCGTCCGAGCCCCCGGCGGCGAGGGCGGCGACGAGGTCGTCGAGGCGGCGGCCGGGGCTCGTCACCGGCCCGCAGGCGAGGGTGTGGTCGAGCGGCGTCACGAGGAGCCCGTGGGGGCCGTGGCGGTAGAGGCGGCGCAGGCGCGTGGCGCGCGGGCCGGTCGTGGTGGTCGGCACGGTCATCCCCCCAGGAGCTCTCGGACGAGGCGGCGGTCGGGCTTGCCCGACCGGGTCAGCGGCACCCCGCGCCAGACGACGACGCGGGTCGGTGCGTGGGCGGCGCTCAGCCGCCGGGTCACGTGGGCGACGAGCTCGGCCTCGTCGACGTCGCGGCCGGCCGTGGGCACGACGACCGCGTGGACGGACTCGCGCCGCTCGGCGTCGCGCAGCCCGTGGACGACGGCCTCGGACACGGCCGGGTGCTCGCGCAGCGCCGACTCGATGGCGGCGGGGTGGATCTTCAGCCCGCCGAGCTTGATGACGCCGCCGAGCCGCCCGACGAGCCGGAGCCGGCCGTGGGCCTCGAGGGCGCCGAGGTCGCCGGTGCCGACCCAGCCGTCGGGCGCCATCCGGTCGGTGTCGTCCTCGGCCCAGTAGCCGTCGGCCGTCGTCTCGGAGCGGACCCAGACCGCGCCGGCGTGGCCGAGCGGCAGCGGGTCGCCGGAGTCGGGGTCGCGGACCTCGACCTGCACCCACGGGAAGGGCCGGCCGACCGTGCCGCGCAGCAGCGGCTCGTCGTGGTCCTCGGGGGTGAGCACGCTGATGCCGCCGGTCTCGGTCGTCCCGTAGACCTGGGCGACGGCGTCGCCGAACACGGCGCGGGCGGCGGCCACGCGGTGCGGCGCGGCCGGGGTGCCGCTGTAGACGACCCGGCGCAGCCCGCCCAGCCGCGCCGTCGCGGTGCGGGGGTGGTCGAGCAGCGCACAGAGGTGCGGCACGGCGAGGTAGAGGTCGGTGACGCCCGCCTCGACCGCGTCGAGCACCGCCTCGGCGTCGAAGCCGCGGTGCAGGACGACCGAGCCGCCGCGCAGGAGGACGGCGTCGAGCATCGGGGCGGTCGTGTGCGTGACCGGGGTGACCGACAGCAGGCGCGTCGGCACCGGCCCGAGGTCGTCGGCCAGCCGCGCGACGAGGCGCTCGCGGGCCGCGTGCCCCTGGCGCACGAGGCGGGGGGCACCGGTCGTGCCGCTCGTGACGTCGACGACGGTGCACTCCCCCGGGTCGTTCTCCCACGGGGCGGCCGCCGGCACGGGGCCCGCGTCGTCGGTGGTCGGGACGACGAGGAGGCCGGGGCGCCGGGCCCGCAGCTGCGTGGACCGCCCGGCCGACGCGGCGTCGGTGACGACGACGTCCGCGCCGGTGCGGTCGAGGACGTCGAGCTGGGCCTCCACGGCGAACTCCTCCTCGTCGCTGCGCGGGTTCATCGAGCGCAGGTGGACGACGGTGGCGCCGACGAGCCGGGCGGCGTGCCGTGCGACGACGACGTCGGGGTCGTTGGGCCCGCTGAGCAGCGCGACCACCCGGCCGGCGCCCACGCCGTGCGCGGCGAGGACCGCAGCGGTGGCCCGGACCCGGGTGACGACCTTGCGGCCGGTCAGCGAGCGGTCGGGCGTCAGCAGGGCCGGCGCGGTGGAGTGCTCGAGCCGGGCGAGGAGCGCGGCGGTGCTGCTGGCGGCGGCCGGCGCCGGAGGGACGGCCGCGGCCGGGCGGAGGAGGGCCTCGGTGGTCATCGCTCACACCACCTTGAGCTGGGCCATCATGCCCATCGCGCCGTGGTCGAGCATGTGGCAGTGGTAGGGGTAGACGCCGCGGTACCGGTCGAAGGTCAGCCGCACGCGGATGCTCTCGCCGGGGAAGATCTGCACGGTGTCCTTGAGCCCGAGCTCGTTCGGGGCGGCCGGGCCGGTGCTGCGGTCGACGACCCGCATGTGCGCCAGGTGGCAGTGGAAGTTGTGCGGGATCGTCGGGTTCGCGTTCGTCACCGTCCACTCCTCCGTCGTGCCGAAGCGGACGGTGGTGTCGACGCGGCTCATGTCGAAGCTGCGGCCGTTGATCGACCCGTACATCGGGCTGACGCCCGGCTCGCTGCTCTCGAGGGTGAAGGCCCGCTTGACCGTCGCGGCCGGGACCGCCGGCAGGGTCGTCAGCCGGTCGGGCACGACGCTGTCGTCGGGGGCGTTCGCGCCGACGCGGAAGCGCATCACCTGGCCGACGTCCTCCATCGGGCCGGGGCCGATGTAGTTGACGACGTCGACCTCGGTGCCGGTCGCCCACTGCGAGAAGTCGACGACGAGGTCGGCGCGCTCGCCGGGCGAGACGACGACGACCGGTGCGGTGACCGGTGCCTCGAGCAGGCTCGCGTCGCTGCCGATCTGCGTCATCGGCGTGCCGTCGGACAAGCCGAGGACGAAGAAGCGCATCGCCGAGGAGTTGATGACGCGGAAGCGGTACTTCCGGCGCTTGACGTCCATCCGCGGCCAGGGCGTGCCGTTGACGAGGACGGTCGAGCGGTGCTCGGTGTCGTCCATCGTGAAGACGAGGCCGCCGTCGGAGCCGAAGTCGCCGTCGCGCAGGACGAGCGGCACCTCGAACTCGCCGGAGGGCAGCCCGAGCGCGTCCTCCTCGGGGCTCGACAGGAGGTACGGGCTCGACATGCCCCGGTAGACGTTCTCGGCGTCGGTGTGGTGGGTGTGGTCGTGCAGCCAGAGGGCAGCGGCCGGCTGGTCGTTCTCGTAGACGTAGCTGAAGACGCCGCCGGGCCGGACCGGGCGCGACATCTGGCCGTCGAAGACGTCGCGGTTGACGCCCCCGTGGAGGTGCACCGACACCGGGACCGTCGTCTCGTTGCGCTGGATGACGACCGTGCGGCGGCCGGAGCGGGCGCGGATGACCGGCGGCACCCAGCTGCCGAAGTAGCCGTACACCGGCACGCGGTGACCGGGGAAGACCTCGGCGGTCACCTCGCGGATGCTGCTGAGGTAGACGTCCTGGCCACCGCTCGTCGTCACCGGCTTCGCGGTGCGCAGGAGGGGCAGCGGCAGGGTGAACTTCTCGAGCGCCGGGCGGCTGCCGGCGTCGGCGGGGCGGACGGTGCGCATGCCCGCCCCGGTGTGGGCCCCGTGGCCGCCCCGGCCGAGGGCGAGCCCCTGCGGCAGCTCGGCGGTGCCGGCCCGGGCGACGAGCTGCTGCCCGGCGACGGCGGACAGGGTGCCGGCTCCTGCGAGCCGGATGGCGCTGCGGCGGTTGATCATGACCTCTCCCCGGGGTCGGCGGATGTGTGCTGCGTCCATCGAATGCGCTGCGCGACAGCGGGAGAAGGCCTGGCGTCCGGATGCCGGCCCGCCATCACCCGGGCGGTGACATCGGTCACCGCGCGCAGGGCCGGGACGCTGACACGCGTCAACACCCGGCGGGTCGGAGACGAGGTCACGACCGGCCGGGTGTTCGACGGTGGGGTGCTGCGGTGTGGGCCGCGGGTCAGGCGTCCTCACGACGGAAGGCGAGGACGCCGGCGGTCAGCCCGAGGACGAGGAGCGTGCCGGTGACGGCCAGGCCGGTCCCGACGGCGGGCACGGCGAGGTCGCCGGAGAAGGCGCTGCGGACGGCGTCGACGACGTAGCGGACCGGCATGACGTCGCTGACGGTGCGCAGCCAGCCCGGCCCGAGCGTCATCGGCAGGAGGATGCCCGAGAGCAGGAGCACGGGCATCGTCACGACGTTGACGAGCGGCGCCATGATCTCCTCGCTGCGGGTGCGCAGGGCGATGGCGTTGGACAGCGCCGACCCGGCGGCCCCGAGGAGCAGCGCGAGCCCGACCCCGGCGAGGGCGCCCGACAGGGGGGCGTCCATCCCGAAGGCGTAGCCGGCCCCGACGAGCACGAGGCACTGGATGCCGAGCTGGAGGACGTCGCGCCCGAGCCGGCCGAGCAGCAGCGCGCCGCGGCTCGCGGGCGAGACGCGCTCGGCCTCGAGGACGCCCTCGCGCCACTCGGCGAGCAGCCCGAAGCCGACGTACAGGGCGCCGAACAGGCCCATCTGCACGACGAGCCCGGGGACGAAGAACGTGTAGGCGTTCTCGACCCCGATCTGGGCGGCGATCGGGCCCAGGAGGGGGGCGAAGAGGACGAGGTAGAGGATCGGCTGCGCCACCCCGAGCAGGACCCACGCGGGGTTGCGGAGGTTGAGGCGCACCTGCCGGCGGAAGACGACGGTCGCGTCGCGGAGGAGCTGCATCGGGTTCTCCTGGGCTCTGGTTCGGGTGGTGACGGGATCGGGGCCGGGTGCGGTCAGGCCGCGGCGTCGCGGAGCGAGCGCCCGGTGAGGGTGAGGAAGACGTCGTCGAGCGTCGGCCGGCGGACGTCGAGGCCGGCGACGGCCAGGCCGTGCCGGTCCAGCTCGCGCACGACGACGGCGAGGCCGCCGGACCCCGCGTGCAGCGGCCCGGTGAGGACGCCGTCGTCGGTCGGGGCGAAGGGGTCGCCGAGCACCGCGCGCAGGCAGAGGGCCGCCCGGCCGGCCTCGGTGGGGTCGGCGAGCCGCACGGTGAGGACGTCGCCGTCGAGGTCGGCCTTGAGGGCGTCGGAGGTGCCGTCGGCGACAACGCTGCCGTGGTCGACGACGACGAGCCGGTCGCTCAGGGCGTCGGCCTCGTCGAGGTAGTGGGTCGTCACGAGGACGGTCGTGCCGTGGGTCTCGCGCAGGTCGCGGATGTGGTCCCAGAGGTTGGCGCGCGACTGCGGGTCCAGGCCGGTCGTCGGCTCGTCGAGGACGACGAGCTCGGGCCGGTGGACCAGGGCCGTCGCGATCTCGAGGCGGCGGCGCTGGCCGCCGGAGAGGGAGCCGGTGGGCCGCTCCCAGAGGTCGCCGAGGTCGAGCCGGTCGAAGAGGTCGTGGGCCCGCTCGCGGGAGGTGCGTCGGGTCAGGCCGTAGAGCATCCCCCGGTCGGTGGCCTCGTCGCCGCAGCGGGCGCGGCGCGAGGTCGAGCCCCCCTGGGCGACGTACCCCAGCCGCCGGCGGACCTCGCGGGGGGCGGTCCGCACGTCGTGGCCGCAGACCTCGACGGTGCCGGAGGTCGGGCGCAGGAGCGTCGAGAGGATGCGCAGCGTCGTCGTCTTGCCGGCGCCGTTGGGCCCGAGCAGGCCGACGATCTCGCCGCGCTCGACGTCGAGGTCGATGCCCTGCACGGCGTCGACCGTGCGGCGGCGGCTGCCCCGACCGGTGTCGAACGACATCCGCAGGTCTCGGGTACGGATCACGGGGCTCCCCTTCGGCGGTCCGGGGGCCGGGTGCCCCGCGGGTCACCCCATCAACGCAGGCGGGCCGCGGCGGGCCAAGGGGCCGGGGGCCGGGCGGTGACGCGCTGCACCCGGCGGATGACCGATGTCAGCCACCCCGGAGGGGTCAGAGCCAGCCGCGGCGCTCGGCCTTGGCGAACGCCTCCGCGCGCGACTGCGCGTCCAGCTTGACCATCGCGTTGCTCAGGTAGTTGCGCACGGTCCCGCGCGAGAGGAACAGCCCACCGGCGATGTCCTCGGTGCTGCGGCCCTGCCCGACGAGCCGGAGGATGTCGATCTCGCGGTCGGTGAGGGGGCACGGGCCGCTGCGCAGCGCCTCGGCGGCGAGCTCGGGGTCGATGGCCGTCCCGCCCGCGGCGACGGTGCGGATGGCCTCGACGAGCCGGCTGCCGGTCGTCGACTTGAGGATGTAGCCGTTGGCGCCGGCGGCCAGGGCCTTGTGCATGTGGCCCGGGCCCTCGAGGGCGGTGAGCAGCAGCACCTTGCAGTCGGTGACCTGCGCGGCGGCCTCGATGCCGGTGGCGCCGGGCATGTCGACGTCGAGGACGGCGACGTCCGGGCGCAGCCGCTGGACGGCGGCCGCCACCTCGTCGCCGCGGCTGACCCGGCCGACGACCTCGAAGGAGGGCTCGGTGCCCAGCAGGGCCTCGAAGGCCTCGGCGACGAGGTCGACGTCCTCGGCGATGAGGATGCGCAGCCGGTCGGGGTCGACGACGGCGTCCGCGGAGGTGGAGGTGTCGGTCACGATCGGGCTCCCAGGGGTGTCGGCCGGTCGGCCGCGAGGTCGGAGGGGTCGGTGGGGTGGGCGGCGGGCATCCGGCAGATGGCGCGGAAGCGCCCGCCGGGCAGGTGCCCCGCCTCGAGCGAGCCGCCGAGGGCGCTCGCGCGCTCGGCGAGGTCCGCGAGGCCGGTGCCCCGGGCGCGCCCGGTGTCGGAGGCGCCGTCGTTGACGATGACGAGCACGCTGGCCGTCGCCTCCTCGCGCAGGCCGATCTCGACCCACGTGGGTCGGGAGTGCTTGAGGAGGTTGGTGACCGACTCGCGCAGCACCCGCGAGCCGAGGGTGTCGACGAGATCGCCGACGGTGCCGTCCGCGTCGACGTCGGTCGTGCAGCGGATGCCGAGGCGCTCGAAGATGTCCTGCGCGGACGCGAGCTCGTCCTCGAAGCCGACGACGGTCTCGCCGCGGGTCAGGCCGCGCAGCTGCGACTGCCCCTCGGTGACCATCCGGGCGACCTCCTCGAGCTGCTCGCCGCAGCGCTGCGGGTCGCGCTCGAGCAGGCGGATGGCGGTCTGGATGCGCAGGCCGACGGCGACGAGGCTGCGGCCGAGGATGTCGTGCAGGTCGCGCGAGATGCGGTGGCGCTCCTCGTCGACGCGCAGCCGGGCCACGGTCTCGCGGGCCCGGGCGAGCTCGCCGACGGTGACCGCGAGGCGGGTCAGCACGTAGAGCAGCAGCCCGATGGCGGCGGCGACGAGCGTGAGGAAGCCGGCGATGAACGGGTTGACGTCCTGGGTGAGCATGAAGCCCGCGATGAGCAGGACGTACCCCAGCCAGGTGGCGGCCAGGCGCCGCCCCTCGAGCAGGAGCATCGCGGTCCCGAGCACGAGCGAGGCGTTGAGCCACACCCCGGCGACGAACGACGCGGTCGCGGTGAGGACGACGAGCCACGGCATCCACGGCGGCACCGGGCGGTCGCGGACGGTCCGCAGCTGGACGACCGTGAAGAGCGCGGCCGCGACGAGGCCGGAGACGACCGCCGCGACGCGCTCGAGCGGCATCCGGGCGTCGTTGACCTGCGTGAGCATGGACAAGGTGCCCTGCACGACGATGACGATGACGACCGCCCACGACGCGACGAGGGCGATCCGGGCATCACTGCCCTGGTTCTTCACTGGCATCCCCGTGCAACTCCTGCCCTCCCGGCGACGCCAGCACCGTAACAGCCGCCCCGCCTCACGGCGCGCCGAGGAACGGGCCGAGCTCGACGACCGCGTCGACGAGCGGGTGCACCGCGGCCGGGAGGCGGTCGAGGTCCTCGACGAGCAGGACGGTGCGTCCGTCGACGTCGACGAGGTCGCGGACGGCGTCGAGGACGCGCCCCAGGTCGTCGGCGTCCAGCCGCGCGGCGGGGTGCTCGAGCGCGACGACGTCGGGCCCGTCGGCCAGGGCCAGGGCGACCCCGAGGAGCGTGCGCTCGGCGGGGTCGAGGCCCGCGACCGGCTGCTGCAGCACCGGGGTCAGCCCGAGCCGGGCGGCCGCCCGGGCGGCGCCGCGGCCGGCGCCCGCCAGGAGGTCGGCCGCGGTGGTGTCGGGCGCGGGGCCCGCGGGGTCCGGGTCGTGGGTGACGGCCAGCTGCCAGGACGTCGTGGCGACGTCGCGGCGGGAGGGGCCGTCGCCGGTCTCGACGGTCCCTCCCGACCGGGCGAGCTGCCCGGTGAGGCAGAGGACGACGGTGCGGCCGGCGCGGGCGGGGGTGAGGACCGTGACGGTCCCCGCCTCGACCTCGAACCGGGCACCGTGCAGGGTCGCCGCGGCCCGCTCGGGGGCTCCGGCGACGGCGAGGTCGCTCACCACGAGGGCGACGACCCGGGTGGCGGGGAGCTCCGGGCGGACCCGCTGACCCGTGCGGACGGGGGTCGACGTGTCCATGTTCGTGCTCAGCAGTAGACGATGGAGATGGTGCTGAACTGCCAGTCGGCGACGACACCCGTGGAGGTCTCGTCCTCGGTGGCCAGGGTCTGCATCTCGGTGACGCTCATGGTGTGTGGTCCTCTCCCAGTGGTGTGTCGGTGGGCTCTCCCTCCGACTGGCTCTACTCTTCCCGGATCGCCGGGAGCGCTGTAGTACCCGCCGTCAGTGGCTCGTCGTGACGGGTGTCATCCCCGGCGTGACCCGCGTGACGGACCGGTGGACCTCGGGCAGCCCCAGCACGTGCGTGACCGCCCGCGCGGTCCGGTCGACGTGCTCGTCGCCGACGAGAATGGCTCCGGCAGAACCGGATCCGAGGTCGGCCGAGCACCGGATGTTCTGGTCGCCGAGCAGCAGGTCCGCGTCCCCCGCGAGGGGGTGCTCGCGCCGCGAGGTGCCGGCGACGGGCACCGTGTACCAGCCGAGCCGCTCGCGGTGCAGCGTGACGGCCGGGTGGGCCGGGGCGACGACGGCGAGGGTGGCGAGCAGGCCGGCGCGGCCGTGGAGCAGGCCCGCCCCGGCGACCGAGCGCAGCTCGAGGGCGCGCACGACACCGGTGACGGCCTCGTCCGGCGTGACGGCGGCGGGGTCCGGTGCCGTGTCCGACACCGGGAGGCCTGCGTCGGGGCGCCCGCCGAGCGCGGCCGCCAGCAGCCCGAGGGCGGCCGAGCCCGTGCCCAGGTAGGGCATGACGCGGGTCCCGTCGCTCGCGAGCCACGCCCCCGCCCGCACGTGGACGGCCGCGCACTCGCGGCGCATCGCCCGGTGGGCCGCGGCCCGCAGCCGGGTCGTGACCCCGCCGCCGGCGTGGCCGTCGACGAGCTCGGCGACGCGCAGCAGGGCCAGGCCGACGCCGGCCCAGCCGTCGAGGAGCCCGGCCCGGACCCCGGGCGGGGGGACGTCGGCCTCGACGCGTTCGAGGGTGTCGGCGACGAGACCGAGGGCCGAGGCGACGAGCGCCGGCTCGTCGAGCAGGCCGGCCAGCTCGGCGTGGGCGAGGGCCCGGCCGGCGCTGCCCCGCGACCACCAGGGGCTCGCGCTCTCGCGGTCCGCCCACCGGTCGACGAGGGTCCGGGCGGCGTCGCGCTCGCCGATCCGGGCCAGGCAGAGGGCGATGCCCTCGGCGCCGTCGGCGAGCCCCGGGGCCAGCCACGGGGCGTCGAGGGAGCGCTGCACGAGCCATCCGCGCCAGGCGTCCGGGACGGGACGGCCGGTGGCCGCCAGCGTGGCGAGGACGCCCCCGGCGCCGTGGAGCAGGCCGAGCCCGCCCCCCGGGACGGAGAAGCCCGCCACGTCCGACGGCAGGAGCCGGTCGGGCCGGGCGGGGTCGGCGGCGACGTGGAGCCCGGCGACGAGGCGCTCGGGGCAGGGCGGCGTCGGCCGGCAGGGAGCGACGGGGACGGGCGGGACCCCGGGGTCGGCCACGGCCCCTCCTCCGTGGCCGACCCCGTCCGGTCCCGCGAGGTCGGCCTCGCCGACCCCGCTCAGCTCCGCCGCGAGCTCGGGGCGGCGGGCGGTCAGGGCGTACTGGGGGTTGACGAGCAGCGCGCCCATCCGCGCGAGGGCCGCGAGGTCGGCCGCGGGGGTCACGTCGTCCCCGGTGCTCGAGAGGGCGGTGGCGACGCCCTTGGCGACCGCGACGCCGTCGACGGCGGAGGACTCGAGGTCGACGAGGACGACCCGCCCGTCCCGCTCGATGACGTTGCCCGGGTGGACGTCACGGTGGGTGACGCCGTGCGCGTGGAGCACCGCCAGGGCCTCCCCGGTCCGGGTGACGACGGCGTCGACCCAGGTCCGGTAGGTGGCGGCGTCGGCGCCCGGCACCGCCGCGGGGTGGCCGGTCGCCATCCCGGAGGTGACGGTCGGGCCGGCGACGTGCTCCATGACGAGGAACTCGCTGTCACCGGCGACGTGGTGCGCGACGACCTCGGGCACCACGCCGGTGCCGGCGAGCCGCTCGAGCGCGCGCCGCTCGTGGCGCAGGCGGGTGACGGCGTCGCTGCCGGCGAGGTCGAAGCCGGTGTGGCGGCGGGCCTCCTTGAGGACGACCCGGCGGCCGTCCTCCCAGGTGGCGCTGTAGACGCCGCCGGCGTTCGAGCGGTGGACGACGCGCACGTCGGTGACCGGCAGGAGCGCCCCGCGGTCCCGTGCGGAGGCGGCGTCCCGCAGGGCCGCGACGAGCGCCGGCACGACGGCCGCCCCGCGGCAGCCGCTGTGCGGCGAGCGGTCGTCGGCAGCCGACCCGGTGCCGGTGTCGCCCACGCGCCCGATGCCCCAGCGCCCCTGCGCGTCGAGGTGCCGGACGCCGCGGAAGGCCCCGAAGCGCACCGAGACGGGGGCGCCGTCGACCGGGACGTCGCTGAGCACGCGGGCGCCGGGCTCGCCGGCGAGCAGCACCGTGAGGCGCGCGACGATGCGGGCCAGCGAGGTCTCGTCGACGGGGTAGACCGTGACGACCTTGCCCGCGCCGGCCGGCTCCGCGTACTTCGCCTGGGTCGCCGCGACGAGGCGGCGCGTGCGCAGGTGCTTGCACGTGAGGTCCTCGGCCAGCGCCTCGGCGACGACGAGCGGGACGACGTGCTCGGCGCGGGAGGGCACGCACGACACGTGCACCTTCCAGCCGGAGTCCGGCAGGAGGCAGGGCGTGCGGTAGACCCGCCACGGCCCCTGGTCGCTCACCTCGACGCGCTCCGGGACGACGGCCGGCCCGAGGACGTCGGCGGCGTCGGGCGACACCTGCCACACGTCGTCGTAGAAGTCGGGGTCGGCGTCGGCGTGGGCGAGGTGGCGTGGGTCCATCCGGGCTCCTGCGGCTCAGGGCGGAGGAACGCCGGCGGCTCCCCCAGGCCGTCGATCCTGTCGGCGACGCGCACGGACCGTCAGTGACAGGTGTCACCCGTCGGGATGACTCGTGTCATCTCCGGGGCCGTGGCGCCCGCCGTCCCGGCGCCGGGGAGGACCGTGGCTCAGGCCGCCGGCGGGAGGGTGAGGACGTCGACGCCGTCCTCGGTGACGACGACCGTGTGCTCGCTGTGCGCGGTGCGGCAGCCGGTGACGCTGCGCAGGGTCCAGCCGTCGGCGTCGGTGACGAGCCGGTCGGTGTCGGCCATGACCCACGGCTCGATGGCGAGCATCAGCCCGGGGCGCAGCGTGTAGCCGCGGCCCGGCCGGCCGCTGTTGGCGACGTGCGGGTCCTGGTGCATCGTCGAGCCGATGCCGTGCCCGCCGAACTGGGTGTTGACGGAGTGGCCGGCGCCCTCGAGCACCGACCCGATGGCGTGCGAGATGTCCCCGAGCCTCGCGCCCGGGCCGGCGACGGAGATCGCGGCGGCCAGCGCGCGCTCGGTGACGGCGATGAGCGCCTCGTCCTCCGGCGCCGGGGTGCCGACGACGAAGCTGACGGCCGCGTCGGCCGCGACCCCGCCGAGCACGACGGCGAGGTCGAGGGTCAGCAGGTCGCCGTCGGCGAGGGCACGGTCGTGCGGGAGGCCGTGGAGGACGGCGTCGTTGACCGAGGTGCAGATGTAGTGGCCGAAGGGCCCGCGACCGAACGAGGGCTCGTAGTCGACGTAGCAGGAGGTCGCCCCGGCGCCCTCGATCATCGCCTTCGTCCAGGCGTCGATCTCGAGGAGGTTGGTGCCGACGGTCGCCCGCTCGCGCATCGTCGCCAGGATCTCGCCGACGAGCGCGCCGGTGGCCCGTGCCCGCTCGACCTGGCGGGCGTCGAGGATCTCGATCATCGCGGGGTGCGCCTTTCCGTGGGGTGGGGTCCAGTCTCACAGGCCCGGACGCCGCGGTCGCCCGCACGCCCCGAGGGGGGTGCGGGCGACCGAGGGATGGGGGTGCGGGTGCGTCAGGCGGCGACGAGGGCCGGGTCGCCGACGGGGTCGCTCGCGCGGTCCCCGTCGTAGACGCTCTCGTCGAGGATGCCCTCGCGCTTGGCGACGATCGTCGGCACGAGCGCCTGCCCGGCGACGTTGGTCATCGTGCGCATCATGTCGAGCACCGGGTCGATGGCCAGCAGCAGGCCGACGCCCTCGAGGGGCAGGCCGAGCGTCGAGAGGGTGAGGGTGAGCATGACGACCGCACCGGTCAGGCCCGCGGTGGCCGCCGATCCGACGACCGAGACGAACGCGATGAGCAGGTAGTCGGTGAGCGACAGGTCCACCCCGAAGAACTGCGCGACGAAGATCGCGGCGAGGGCCGGGTAGATCGCGGCGCAGCCGTCCATCTTCGTCGTCGCGCCGAGCGGCACGGCGAACGAGGCGTACTCGCGCGGCACCCCGAGGTTGCGGGTGGTCACGTACTGCGTGACGGGCATGGTGCCGACCGACGAGCGCGAGACGAACGCCAGCTGCAGGGCGGGCCAGGCGCCGGAGAAGAACTTGCGCGGCGAGAGGCCGTGCAGGCGCAGGACGACCGGGTAGACGACGAGCAGGACGATGGCGCAGCCGACGTAGACGTCGATCGTGAAGACGGCGAGCGGCGCGAGGAGGTCCCAGCCGTAGGAGGCGACGGCGTTGCCGATGAGGCCGAGCGTGCCGAGCGGCGAGAGGCGGATGATCCACCACAGGACGGTCTGGACGACGGCGAGGAAGCTCTCGGAGAAGGCGACGAACGGCTCGGCCTTCTGGCCGGTCTTGAGGACGGCGACGCCGATGAGCAGGGCGACGACGACGATCTGGAGGACGTTGAACCCGAGGTTGACCGAGCCGTCGTCCCCCGTGCTGCCCTCGAGGCCGAGGATGTTCGACGGGACGATGCCCTGGAGGAAGTCGGTCCACGACCCGGTGGTGCCGGGCGCCGCGGCGGCCGAGCGGTCGACGCTCGTGCGCAGGCCGGGGTCGGTCAGGAGGCCGATGGTGATGCCGATGCCGACCGCGACGGCGGCGGTGATCGCGAACCAGAGCAGCGTCTGGCCGGCGAGGCGGGCGGCGTTGGTCACCTCGCGCAGCCGGGCGACGCTGACGACGATCGCGAGGAAGACCAGCGGCACGACGATCGTGCGCAGCAGGCTGACGAAGCTGCTGCCGATGACGTCGAGGGTGGTCGCGAGGCCGTCGACCGACCAGGTCCGGGCGACCCAGCCGAGCAGCGCACCGACCACGAGGCCGGCGATGATCTGCGCCCAGAACGGGAAGCGGGGCCGGCGGTGCGCGCGGGCCGGTGGGGCGTCGTCCGGGTGGCGGGCGTCGGTGGCGGTCGAGGAAGCCACGGGGTTCCTTCCGAGGGATGGTCTGCAGGGAGGTGGCGCGTCGTGGCGCCGGGGGTGCTGCTCGCGCGGTGGTGCTCGCAGGGCGGTGGTCGCACCCGAGGGGCGTCAACAGCGCCCCGGCGCGAGGGATTCCCCCGTCCGGCGTGTCGTCGAGGGTCGGGGCCCCGGCCCCTTCCGCGAACGTGTGTGAACACGCCGGTGATCCCCGGCGAGTTCACACACGTTCGCGCTGCGGGAGGGGGCGGCAGGTCAGGTGAGGGGCGCGAGGGCGGTGACGACGAGCACCGGCTCGCCGGCCTCGTCGGTCGCGGCGAGGTCGAGCTCGGCGGTGATGCGCCAGTCGTGGTCGCCGTCCTCGTCGTCGAGCACCTGCTCGACGACCCAGGTCCCCTCGCCCTCCTCGACCCGGAACAGCCCCGGGCCGCGGGCGGCGGGGCCGGTCGAGAGCTCGCCGTACTCGGCGAGGTACTCCGCCGCGGCGTCCCGCCACTGCTCGGCGGTCAGGCCGCCGTCGAGCGCGGCGAGCGCCTCGTAACGCCGCAGGGACAGCAGCTCGACACGTCGGAACATGCTCTGGCGCACCATGACCCGCAGGGCGCGTGGGTTGTCGGACAGCGCCCGGCCCTCCGTCGAGGGTCGGACCTCGGCGCCGGGCTCCTCGCCGTCGGGGTGCGCGAGGGACTCCCACTCGTCGAGGAGGCTGGAGTCGGTGTGGCGCACGACCTCGCCGAGCCACTCGACGAGGTCGTCGAGCTCCTCGGTGCGCGCGGAGTGCGGCACCGTCGAGCGCAGCGCCCGGTACGCGTCGGTGAGGTAGCGCAGGACGATGCCCTCGGCGCGCGCCAGCTTGTGGTGGGCCACGAACTCCCCGAACGACATCGCGCGCTCGAACATCTCGCGGACGACGGACTTCGGCGAGAGGTCGCGCGGGTCGACCCACGGGTGGCTCTGCCGGTACGTGCGCAGCGACAGCTCGAGCATCTCGGCGAGCGGCTTGGGCCACGTGACGTCCTCGAGGGCCTCCATCCGCTCCTCGTACTCCAGGCCGTCGGCCTTCATCGCGGCGACGGCCTCGCCGCGCGCCTCGAACTGCTGGGCCTGGAGCACCTGGCGCGGGTCGTCGAGGGTGGCCTCGATGACGCTGACGACGTCGAGGGCGTAGCCGGGCGCCGCGGGGTCGAGGAGCTCGAGCGCGGCGAGGGCGAAGGCCGACAGGGGCTGGTTGAGCGCGAAGCCGTCGTGGAGGTCGAGCGCCACCTGGAACGGGCCCTCGTCGTACCGGCGGCCCTCGCGGCGCAGGAAGCGCTCGAGCGGTGTCACCTCGCGCGGCTCGTCGGCCGCGGTCTCCTGCGGCGCGGTCGGTGCGGCGGCCTCGGACGCGGCCGGCGCCAGGCCCGCGGCGGCCAGGGCCTCGCCGAGCGCGCCCATCCCGCCGGCGTCGAGCGGCTGCGGGGCGGGCTCCGGCTCGGGTTCGGGCACCGGTTCGGCTGTGGCAGAGGCGGCCTCGGGCTCGGGCGGCAGCCACGTGTCGACGTGCGAGCCGTCGTCCGGCTCGACGACCCCGGCGCGCACGAGCGAGCCGAGCACCTGCACCGCGCGCTCGACGAGCCGCTCGCGCCGCTCCTCGCTCTCGTGGTTGTCGAGGACGAGGGTGTGCAGCGCGTCCTGCTGGCCCTCCCACTGGTCGAGGACGTTGAGGACCATCGCGTGCGTGACCCGCATCTTCGGCTGGAGCGGCTCGGGCGCCGCGGTCACGAGCTTGTCGAACGTGGCCTCGCTCCACGTCAGCACGCCCTCCGGCGCCTTCTTGCGGACGATGCGGCGCTCCTTCTTCGGGTCGCCGCCGGCCTTCGCGAGGGCCTTGCTGTTCTCGATGACGTGCTCGGGCGCCTGGACGACGACGTAGCCGACGGTGTCGAAGCCGGCCCGCCCCGCGCGGCCCGCGATCTGGTGGAACTCGCGCGCCCGCAGCACCCGCTGCTTGCGGCCGTCGTACTTGCTGAGCGACGTCAGCAGCACCGTGCGGATGGGCACGTTGATGCCGACGCCGAGCGTGTCGGTGCCGCAGATGACCGCCAGCAGGCCGCCCTGCGCGAGGGTCTCGACCAGGCGCCGGTACTTCGGGAGCATCCCCGCGTGGTGGACCCCGATGCCGTGCAGGACGAGCCGGCGCAGCGTCTGCCCGAAGCCCTTCCCGAACCGGAAGCCGCCGACGGCCTCCTTGAGCGCGGCCTTGCGCTCCGACGAGACGACGTCGACCGAGGCGAGGGCCTGCGCCTGCTCGACCGCGCCGGCCTGGGTGAACGAGACGACGTAGACCGGCGCCTTGTCGTCGCGCAGGAGCAGCGCGAGCGCGTCGTGCACGGGCATCAGCGACCACTCGTACTCGAGCGGCACCGGCCGCTGGACGCCGGTGACGGTGACGACCTCGCGCCGGGTGCGGCGCTGCAGGTCGCGCTCGAGCTCGGTGGTGTCGCCGAGCGTCGCGGACATGAGGAGCATCTGGGTGTCGGGCAGGAGGAGCAGCGGCACCTGCCAGGCCCAGCCGCGGTCCGGCTCGCCGTAGAAGTGGAACTCGTCCATGACGACGAGGCCGACGTCGGAGGCGTCGCGCTCGCGCAGGGCGTGGTTGGCGAGGACCTCGGCCGTCGCGCAGATGATCGGGGCGCCGGGGTTGACCGCCGCGTCGCCGGTGAGCATCCCGACGTTCTCGGCGCCGAAGGTCTCGACGAGGGCGAAGAACTTCTCGGAGACCAGGGCCTTGATGGGGGCGGTGTACCAGGAGCGGCGGCCGGTGGCCAGGGCCAGGGCGTGGGCCGCGACCGCGACGAGCGACTTGCCCGATCCGGTGGGCGTCGCGAGGACGACGTGCGCGTCCTGGGCGAGTGCGAGGACGGCCTCCTCCTGCGCCGGGTAGAGCGCGAAGCCGCGCTCGCCGGACCACTCGACGAAGCGGTCGAGCGCGGCGTCGGCGCCGAGGTCGCGCAGCGGGCCGTCGGCGGAGAGGCGGTCGGTGAGCGTCATCGCCGACGATCCTCCCACCTCCGACGGGGGTTCTCGTCGGCGCCCGCGGCTACCGTGACGCAGGACGAACGGAGCACCGATGACCGACGAGATCTTCTCCGCGTACCTCGGCCGCCGCAAGACGGCCTCGGACGCCTTCGTGGCCGGCGACGTCGGCCCGCTGCTCGCGGTCTCGACCGGCTGCGACCCCGCGACGATCCTCGGCCCGGGCGGCACCGTCGTCACCGGCGCCGAGGCCGTCAACGCGGCCAACGCCGACGGCGCGGCGCGGATGGCCGGGTCCGAGCGCAACGACCTCGAGACGCTGCACTCCGGCGAGGAGGGCGAGATCGCCTGGTGGGTGGGGGTCCAGCGTTCCGTCGTGTCGGTGGCGGGGCAGGAGGGGGCGGTGCCGATGGACCTGCGCGTCACCGAGCTCTACCGGCGCGAGGACGGCTCCTGGAAGCTCTTCCACCGGCACGCCGACCGCCTGCAGGAGTCCTGAGCCCGCAGGGACGGCGCTCCCGGATGCCTCAGCGCCGGCGCTCGACCTGCGAGGCGCCGACGTGCTCGGTCATCCACTCGACGACCGGCCGGACCGCCCGCCAGTCGGCGCGGACGTGCTCGAGCACCGCGTCGGTCGTCAGCCAGTCCGGGGCGCCGTGGGGGCGGGAGAGCACGAGGTGCTTGTGCCGCATGAGGTCCAGGCGCGGATGGTCCGCGGGGACGCCGCGCGGCCGTGTCGCGACGGCCTCGCCGCCGGTCTCCCACCCCTGCGCGACGAGCCGGTCGACGAGCGCCTGCAGCGCCTGCCCGGTGGGTGGGGCGTCGACGGCGGCGCGGTAGCGGGCGGTCTGGTCCGGGCCGGTCGGGTAGAAGCCACCGCCGGTCAGGAGGCCGGCCGCCGACACCTGGACGTACCACCCGATGCCCGGCACGGTGGCCGCCAGCGCGCCCTGGTGGTCCTTGTACGGGGACTTGTCGCGGCTGAAGCGCACGTCGCGGTTCGGGCGGTAGAGGTGCGCCGGCCCGAACTCGTCGGTCAGCGCCTCGGTGAGCCACTCCATCGGCTCGCGCACCGACTCCTCCCAGCGCGCCCGGTGCGCCTGCCACCACGGGCGGCTGTTCTCGACGGCGAGCTCCTCGAAGAAGTCGAGCGCGTCGAGCGGGATGCCGTCGCCGCTCACGAGGACGGGCCGTCGCCGCCGCCCGCCCAGGCGCGGACGACGAGCTGACGCAGCACCTCCGTGTCGACGGCCTCGAGCCGCTTGACGTACAAGCACCCGCTGCCGGTGCTGTGCGGTCCGAGCCGCGCGAGGAGGTCGGCCGGCGACCCGTCGGACGTCAGCCCGTAGAGCACGAGGGCGGCCCGGCGCGGTGCGAGGCCGACGGCGAACCAGTCGCGCTCGGTGCCGTCGGCGGTCCGGTAGGGGCGGTGCCCCAGGCCGACGATCGAGGGTCCCCACATCCGGGGGACGGCGCCCGTCGCGTCGACCAGCAGCGCGAGCGCCGCCTCGGCGTCGCGACGCCGGCGCTCGTCGGGGACCGACGCGAGGAACGCGTCGACGTCCCCGCCGTCGTCGGTCGTGCGGCGGTCGGTGACCACGGCTCCTCCGTTCCTCGGGGTGTCGACGGCGGGGATGTCCGGGCCGCGCCGTCGGCTGTCGCGTTGTCGCGCTGTCGCGCTGTCGAGCCTAGGGACCGCCGGCCCCGCTGTCGCCCCCTCCCGGCGAGGATGGACGGATGCCCGAAGGCCACACGATCCACGCGCTCGCCGGGCGGGTGCAGGACGCCTTCGCCGGCACGCCGGTCCGGTTCTCCTCGCCGCAGGGACGCTTCGCCGAGTCCGCCGCTGCCCTCGACGGGGCCTGCGTCGAGTCGGCCGAGGCGCACGGCAAGCACCTGGCGATCCACGTCGAGGGCGAGCAGGTCGTGCACGTGCACCTCGGGCTGTTCGGGCGCTTCGGGGTGCGCCAGCACCGGCGGGTCGACCGCGGCGAGCCGCCGACCGACCTCCCGGTGGCGGGCCAGGTCCGGATGCGGATGGTCAACCGCACCCACGTCGGGGACCTGCGCGGCCCGATCGTCTGCGAGCTCGTGACGCCGGCGGAGTGGCGCGAGGTGCGGTCCGGTCTCGGCGCGGACCCGTTGCGCGACAGCCGTCTCCCGGATGCGGTGCTCGACCGGCTCGGTCGCACCCGGAGGGCGATCGGTGCCGTCATCATGGACCAGTCGCTCGTGGCGGGCGTCGGCAACGTCTACCGCGCCGAGCTGCTGCACCGCCACGAGCTCGACCCCCACACGCCGGCCCGCGACGTGCCGACCGGCGTCGTCACGGCGATCTGGGACGACCTCGTCCGGCTCATGCCGCTGGGCGTGCGGGCCGGCCGGATCCTCGTGTCCGACGGCGACGTCGAGCGCGCCGAGGCCCTCATCGCGAAGGGAGGCGTCGGGCGCGTCCGGCCGCACTACGCCGTCTACCGCCGGCACGGGAAGCCCTGCCCGCGCTGCGGCGAGACGGTCGTCAAGGAGACGATGGCCGGGCGCAACCTCTTCCGGTGCCCCGGCTGCCAAAGCTGAGGTCGTCCTGGACCGTCAGCCGACGTGCGTGACGGTGACCCGGCCGTCCTCGACGTGCCAGCGCTGGTCGAGCCGGACGGTGTCGAGCAGCCGCCGGTCGTGCGTGACGAGCAGCAGCGCCCCGTCGTAGGCCTCCAGCGCCTCCTCGAGCTGCTCGATCGCCGGCAGGTCGAGGTGGTTGGTCGGCTCGTCGAGCACGAGGACGTTGACTCCGCGCGCCTGGAGCAGCGCCATCGCCGCCCGGGTGCGCTCGCCGGGGGACAGCTTGCCGACGATGCTCGCCACCTGGTCGGCGCGCAGCCCGAACTTCGCGAGCAGGGTCCGGACCTCGGCCTGGGTCATCTCGGGGACGGCCGCCTCGAAGGCGTCACCAAGCCGCCGGTCCTCGGCGAGGCCGGTGCGCGCCTGGTCGATGCCGCCGAGGGCCACCGACGCCCCGAGGCTCGCGCGGCCGGAGTCCGGCGCGAGGCGGCCGGTCAGCAGCCCGAGCAGCGTCGTCTTGCCGGCGCCGTTCGGGCCCGTGACGCCGATCCGCTCGCGCGCGGCCACCTGCACCGAGACCGGGCCGAGCTCGAAGTCCCCCAGCCGGATCGCGGCGTCGTCGAGGGTGGAGACGACCGAGCTCGACCGGGGCGCGCTCGCGATGCCGAACTGCAGGCGCCACTCCTTGCGGGGCTCCTCGACCTCGTCGAGCCGGGCGATGCGCGACTCCATCTGGCGGACCTTGCGGGCCTGCTTCTCGGCGGAGTCGGCCTGCGCCTTGCGGCGGATCTTGTCGTTGTCGGGGCTCTTGCGCATCGCGTTGCGGACGCCCTGCGAGCTCCACTCGCGCTGCGTGCGGGCGCGGCCCTCGAGGTCGGCCTTCGTCGCGGCGAACTCGTCGTAGGCCTCACGGGCGTGCCGGCGGGCGACCGCCCGCTCCTCGAGGTAGGCGTCGTAGCCGCCGTCGTAGACCGCCACGGCGTTCTGGGCGAGGTCGAGCTCGACGACGCGGGTCACGACGCGCGAGAGGAACTCGCGGTCGTGCGAGACGAGGACGACGCCCGCGCGCAGGCCGCCGACGAAGTCCTCGAGGCGCTGCAGCCCGGCGAGGTCCAGGTCGTTCGTCGGCTCGTCGAGGAGGACGACGTCGAAGCGGATGAGCAGCAGGGCGGCCAGCGCGGCGCGGGCGGCCTGCCCGCCGGAGAGGGCGGTCATCGGGGTGTCGGTCGGCAGCTCGAGCCCGAGGTCGGCGAGCACCGGGGCGAGTCGCTCCTCGAGGTCCGGGGCGCCGGTCGCCTGCCAGTGGTCGAGGGCGCGGGCGAACGCGTCACCGGCGGACGCGGGCGCGTCGTCGGCCGCCATCGCCGCGGCCGTCTCCTCCATCGCCGTCGTGGCCGCGGCCGCACCGGTGCGGCGGGCCACGTACCCCGCGACGCTCTCGCCGGGGACGCGCTCGTGCTCCTGGGGGAGCCAGCCGACGAACGCGTCGGCGGGGGCGGTGTGCACCGAGCCGGCCAGCGGCTCGAGGTCCCCCGCGAGGATGCGCAGGAGCGTCGACTTGCCGGCGCCGTTCGCCCCGACGACCCCGACGACGTCCCCCGGCGCGACGCTCAGGTCGAGGGACTCGAAGAGGGTCCGGTGCGCGTACCCGCCGGCGAGGCCCTTGGCCACGAGGTCCGCGCTCATGCGCCGATCGTAGGGCGGCGGGGCGGCCCGGCCGACCGCGCGGGTCGGCCGTCGCCCCGTCCTCGCGCCCGTCGCCCGTCCCCCGGCCGCTCTCCTCCGCGCGACCTGCGCTCCTGCGCGTGCGGTCGCACCCGGACCCGCGCAGGTCGCGCGGAGAAGGGGACCCCGGCTCCCCACGACCGGGTCCGAGGGTGTGCACTGGAGGGATGCGAGCCATCCACCTCTTCGGAGCCGGCGACGTCCGCGTCGTCGACGCACCCGACCCCGCCCTGCGCCGCCCCACCGACGCGGTCGTCCGTGTCCTGCGCTCCTGCATCTGCGGCAGCGACCTGCACCCCTTCCACAACGCGGAGCGCGACGAGGCCGGCCACCCCATCGGCCACGAGTTCGTCGGCGTCGTCGAGGAGGCCGGGGCCGAGGTCTCGACCGTCCGGCCCGGCGACTTCGTCATCGCCCCCTTCGTCGTCTCCTGCGGCACCTGCGAGTTCTGCCGCGCCGGCCTGCAGACCTCGTGCGTCCGCGGCGGCTGGTGGGGCGACACCGAGGGCAGTGGCGCGTCCGGCGGCCAGGGCGAGGCCGTTCTCGTGCCCTTCGCCGACGGCACCCTCGTGCCGGTCCCGGGCATCACCGGCGACACCGACGAGCGGATGCTCGCCTCGCTGCTGACGCTGAGCGACGTCTACGGCACCGGATGGCACGCCGCGCTGACCGGCAATGTGTCGCAGGGCAGCTCGGTCACGGTCATCGGCGACGGCGCGGTGGGGCTCCTGGCCGTCCTCGCGGCCCGGCAGCAGGGCGCCGAGCGCATCGTGCTCATGGGTCGGCACGCGTCCCGCACCGACCTCGGGCGCGACTTCGGCGCCACCGACGTCGTCGCCGACCGGGGCGAGGAGGGCATCGAGGCGGTGCGTGACCTCACCGACGGCGGCAGCCACGTCGTCCTGGAGTGCGTCGGGATGATGCCCGCCTACGAGCAGGCGCTCGGCGTCGTCCGCCCCGGCGGCACCATCAGCCGCGTCGGCGTGCCGCAGTACACCGAGGGGCCGGTCGGTCGGGTCCTGTTCAGCCGCAACGTGACCCTGACCGGTGGCGTCGCGCCGACGCGGGCCTACATCGAGCAGCTCCTGCCCGGTGTCCTCGACGGCACGGTCGAGCCCGGCCGGGTCTTCGACACGGCGATGTCCCTCGAGGACGGCCCCGCCGGCTACGCCGCCATGGACGAGCGGCGCGCGCTCAAGGTGATGCTCCGCCCCTGACCGTCGCGGGCCGGCGTCCGCGTCAGGAGGGCTCCGGCAGCCTGCCGCTGCGCGCGACGTCCGGGTCGGTGCACGACGAGAGGTCGAAGCAGCACGGCCGACGCTTGCCGTGGTCGATCTTGTCGATGCTCACGCCGACCCGCTTGGCGCGCGTCTCGGCGCTGCGGGTGGCGCCGACCCAGCGCACCCACTCCCAGCGGGCCATCGGCGTGATGTCCTCCCACACGTCGCGGATGTGCTGCGGCGCCTCGTCGAGCGCGCCGGCGAGGTCGGCGGGCACCTCGGGCTCGGGCCACTCCTCGGCGACGGCGAGCTCGAGCGCGACCGGCGCGTCGCCGGCGTCGGCGGCCCCGGCGGGCAGCCGGACCCAGTGGCCGCGCCGCCCGTCGGGCTCGACGACCGTCTCGAACGGGGCGCCGTCGAGCGTGCCCGTCACGGCGACCTGACCGCGCGAGGGCAGTGCCCGGCTGGCGTCCTCCGGCAGCCGCACGAGCCGGGTGCCGCCCACCGTCTCGGGGGTGCCCGTGAAGCGGACCGTCGTGCCGGTGCTCGTGGTCCTGCTCGTGCTCGTCGTCATGGGGTCATCCTCGCGGCTCCAGGACCTCCACGGCCAGCACCGTCGGCAGGTGCCGCGCCACCTCGGCCCAGCTGTCGCCCTCGTCGCGGCTGGCGAACACCGAGCCGCTGTTGGTCCCGAAGTACACGCCGGCGGGCTCCTGCCGGTCGCCGCTCATCGCCTGGCGCAGCACCGTGAAGAAGCACGACTCCTGCGGCAGGCCGTCACGGCGGGCCTCCCACGAGCGGCCGCCGTCGCGCGAACGCCACACGGCCGCCGCGGCATCCGGCGGGAAGCGACCCTCCATGTCGCCGTTGAGCGGCAGCGTCCACACGGTGTCGACGTCGCGCGGGTGCGCCCAGAGGGGGAAGCCGAACGTCGACGGCAGGCCCTCGGTCGCGGCGCGCCAGGTGGCACCGTCGTCGTCGGAGCGCCACACGCCGTAGTGGTTCTGCTGGTAGAGCACGCCGTCGTCGGCCGCGTGCTCGAGGTGGTGGACGCAGAGGCCGACCTGTCCGTCCGAGGGCCCGGCCGGGTGGTCCGCGGGCTCGTCGTGGGCGACGTCGGCGAGGTCGTTGCGGCGCTCCCACGTCACGCCGCCGTCGGTCGTCGCGAAGACGCCGGCCGACGAGATGCCGACCCACATCCGCTCGGGGTCACGGGGGTCGGCGACGATCGAGTGCAGGACCAGGCCCGCGCCGCCGGGGTTCCAGTCGGGGCGCGAGGGGTGGTCGCTCAGGCCCTTGACCTCGTACCAGGTGCGGCCGTCGTCGTCGCTGGCGAGCAGGACGGCGGGCTTGGTGCCGGCGTACAGGCGCTCGCCGACGCGGGCGAGCGACCAGACCTGCGAGAACCCGTCGCCGAAGGGCGCCGGCTCCTCGGTCCATCCGATCATCTCGGCGAAGCCCGGGTCGTTCGCGGCCCAGGCGTCCATCTGGCCGGTCGTCAGCTTGGCGAGCTCCCAGGTGTGGCCGGCGTCGTCGGAGCGCCAGACCCCGGCTCCGGACCAGTCGCCGCCGCCGCCGGCCCACATCGTGCCGGTCGCCGGGTCGCCGACGACGTGGTTGATCGGCCAGCCGTCGCAGTAGGGGCCGCGGACGCTCCAGCCGACGCGGTCGGCGTCGCCGTCGAGGACGAAGGCGCCCTTGCTCGTCCCCACGAGGAGGTGGATGGGTGCGTCAGGCACGGTCGGCTCCTTCTGCCGGGATCCCGCCCCGGGGGGTGGTGGGGCGGCGCCGTCCAGTGTCCCGAGGACGCGGGAGGGCGGCAAGGGTGGCGGCCGGGCGGCCTCGGTGAGCGCTCATGGACGGTCCGACCGGCGCCGGGGCCGGAACTCATCGGTCCGCCGCGCGATAAACCCGCACGTGCGGGCTTTTCGTGGTCGGGCGGAGGTTCGGACAGCGGTAACCCCGCACGTGCGGGCTTTCCGCGGTCGGGCGGAGGTTCGGACAGCGATAACCCCGCACGTGCGGGCTTTTCGCGGTTGGGCGCCGGTCCGGACAGCGATAACCCCGCACGTGCGGGCTTTCCGCGGTCGGGCGCTGGTTCGGAGCGGCGGATCCCGATATCCCGGCACGTGCGGGCTTGTCGTGGTCGGGGGGAGGTTCGGACAGCGATAACCCGGCACGTGCGGGCTTTCCGCGGTCCGGGGGCGGTCCGGTCAGCGATAACCCCGCACGTGCGGGCTTTCCGTGGGCCAGAGCGGGCACCGGCTCGGATGGCCCGGGCGCTCGGAGCCGATCGCGCGCCCGGCCGGGTGATGATCGGGGGGTGCCCCGGGCCACCGACGTCCCGGGGCACGCCGAGCGACGGGAGCGCACCGCATGGACCTGGACCTGACCGACGACGAGCGTGACATCCGGCAGTGGGTGCGGACCTTCGTCGAGAAGGAGGTGATGCCGCTCGAGCAGGACGTCCTCGCCCGCGAGCGGCGGCACGAGCGCGGCCTGCCCGCCGAGGAGCTCGCCCGCCTCCAGGCGACGGCGCGGGAGTCCGGCTTCTTCGGCGTCCTCACGCCCGAGGAGCACGGCGGGATGGGCCTGTCGGCGGTGATGGCCGCCCTCGTCGAGGTCGAGCTCGGTCGCTCGTTCGTGCCGTTCCGGTTCGCCGGCGACGCCGACAACATCCTCTTCCACGCCTCGCCCGAGCAGCAGGAGGCCTACCTGCGCCCGACGATCGAGGGCACGCGGCACAGCTGCTTCGCCATCACCGAGCCGGGCGCCGGCTCGGACGCGCGCGCCATCCGGACCAGGGCCGAGCGCGACGGGGACGACTGGGTCATCACCGGTGAGAAGACGTTCATCACCGGCGGGCACGAGGCCGACTTCGTCATGGTCTTCGCGGTGACCGACGCCGAGGCCCACCGCGAGGGGCGCACCGGCGAGTCGGTCACCTGCTTCCTCGTCGACCGCGAGCGCGGATGGACCTCGCACCCCATCGACACGATGGGCGAGTGGGGCCCGGCGGCGCTGACGTTCGACGGGGTGCGCGTGCCGTCGTCCGCGGTGCTCGGCGAGGTCGGCAAGGGCTTCGCGCTCGCGATGCAGTGGATCGGCAAGGGTCGCTACCTGCTGCCGGCGCGCGCCCTCGGCGGGTGCGAGCGGATGGTCGAGATGGGGATGGAGTGGGCGCGCAACCGCGTGACCTTCGGGCAGCCGATCGCCGAGCGGCAGGCCATCCAGTGGATGATCGCCGACTCCGCGCTGGAGATCGAGGCGCTGCGCTGGCTCGTCCTGTCGGCGGCATGGCAGGTGGATGCCGGGCGCGACAGCCGTCAGGCGCAGTCGATGGCCAAGCTCTTCGGCGGGGTGCGCGCCAACGAGATCGTCGACCGGATGCTCCAGGTCCACGGCGGCATGGGCTACACCCGCGAGCTGCCGCTCGAGCGCTGGTACCGCGAGCTGCGGCTGCTGCGCATCTACGAGGGCACCGACGAGATCCAGCGCCGCACCATCGCCCGCAACCTCCTCAAGGGTCACGCGAGCGTCCGCGGCCACCTCGGCTGACGCCGCGTCCCACCCGCACCACGCGTATCGGGTCACCCGATACGACCGCGCCTCACCCCGGAACCGTTCCGGGGTGAGGCGCAGGCTTCTCGGGTCACCCGATACGCGTGGGGTTCGCGAGGGGGGTCAGGCGGCGGAGAGGCGCTCCACCTCGTCGGGGGTCAGCCGCAGGTCGGCGGCCTTGACCGAGTCGGTGATGGACTCCGGCCGCGACGCCCCCGGGATCGGGAGGACGACGTCGGCCAGGGCGAGCTCCCACGCCAGCGCCACCTGGTGCGGCGAGACGCCGTGCGCCTGCGCGACCTCGGCGAACGCGCCGTGGTCGTCGCCGAGCCCGGACGCCTTCTTGATGCCGCCGAGCGGGCTCCACGGCAGGAACGCGATGCCGAGCTCGGCGCAGTGCCGCAGCTCGTCCAGCGAGGAGCGGAACGCCGGCGAGAACTGGTTCTGCACCGACACCAGGCGCCCGCCGAGCACCTCGTTCGCCTCGTCGATCTGGGCGACGGTCGCGTTGGAGATGCCGGCCATCCGGATGACGCCCTCGTCGAGGAGGTCGCGCAGCGCGCCGACGGACTCGGCGTAGGGGACCTCCGGGTCGGGGCGGTGGAACTGGTAGAGCCCGATCGCGTCGACGCCGAGGCGCTGCGCCGAGGCCTTCGCGGCCTGCTTGAGGTACTCGGGGCGGCCGTCCTGCGTCCACGAGCCGTCGCCGGGGCGCAGGTGCCCGCCCTTGGTCGCGACGAGGATGCTCGAGGCGTCGCCGCCCCACGAGCCCAGCGCCTTCGCGATGAGCGACTCGTTGTGGCCGACCTCGGTCGCGTCGCGGTGGTAGGCGTCCGCGGTGTCGACGAGGGTCACGCCGGCGTCGAGCGCCGCGTGGATGGTGCGCACCGAGCGCTCCTCGTCGGGGCGTCCCTCGATCGACATCGGCATGCCGCCGAGGCCGATCGCACCGACCTGCAGGTCTCCGAGCGTGCGCTGCTCCATGTCACCAGCTCCTTCGGTTCGGGGTGGGTGCGCACCGGTCGGGCGCGCACCACGTCACCCTTGGGCCAAGGAAGCGGCCGCGCTCGATGTTCCCGGCCGTCGAACCCGGGCTCTCAGCCGTGGAGCAGCCGCAGCAGGCGCGCCACCTCGGCGGCCAGCGCTTCCCGCCCAGGGCCGACGTACGTCCGCGGGTCGACGACGCGGGGGTCGGTGGCGAGCACGTCGCGGACGGCGGCGGTGAACAGGGCGTTGAGGTGGGTCGAGATGTTGACCTTCGTCATCCCGGCGCGCACGACGGCCGCGAGGCCCGCGTCGTCGAGGCCCGACGAGCCGTGGAGCACGAGGGGGACCGGCACCGCCGCGGCGATGCGCGCGACGAGGTCGGTGTCGACGGCGGCGTCGCGGGTCGTCATCGCGTGCGAGGTGCCGACGGCGACGGCGAGCGAGTCGACGCCGGTGGCCTCGACGAACGCCGCGGCCTCGCCCGGGTCGGTGCGGACGCCCGGGGCGTGGACGCCGTCCTTGCCGCCGACCTCGCCGAGCTCGGCCTCGACCCGCACGCCGGCGGCGTGGCAGTGCTCGACGACGGCGCGCGTCGTGGCGACGTTGTCCGCCCACGGGAGCCTCGACCCGTCGAACATCACGCTGTCGACGCCGAGCGCGACGGCCTCGTGGACGAGGTCGACGTCCTCGGCGTGGTCGAGGTGCACGACGACGGGGACGGACGCGTGCCGGGCGAGCGAGAGGGAGGCGAGGGTCACCGGCTCGAGCGCTCCGTGGAAGGTCGCGGTGTTCTGGCTGACCTGGAGGACGACCGGCAGCCCCGCCTCCTCGGCGCCGCGGACGATGCCCTCGGCGTGCTCGAGCAGGACGACGTTGAACGCGCCGATGCCGTGCCCGCCGGAGCGGGCGTGCGCGACGGCGTCGGTCATCCGAGGACGACCGAGCGGGTCAGCGAGCGAGGATGGTCGGGGTCGAGCCCGCGCCGCTCGGCGAGGGCGACCGCGAACCGCTGGGCCACGACGAGCGCGGCCATCGGGTCGAGGTCGTGGTGCACGAACCGGGCTCCGGTGGAGGCGACCTCGTCGGCCAGGCCCGTCGGTACGTCACCGAACGCCCAGACGAGGCGCCCGGGCTGCGCGATGGAGACCGGGCCGTGGCGGTAGTCCATCGCCGGGTAGGCCTCGGCCCAGAACTGCGCGGCCTCGCGGGTCTTCAGGGCGGCCTCGGAGGCGAGGCCGACGGTCCAGCCGCGGCCGAGGAAGGTGCACTGGTCGACGTCGAGCAGGTCGTCGACGTCGAGGTCGAGGGCCGCCCGGCAGTGCTCGACGGCAGGCGCGAGGTCCTCGCCGAGGTGCGCGCGCAGCAGCGCGAGGGCGCTCGTCGCGAACCGGGTCTGGACGACCGACTCCTCGTCGGCGAAGGCCATCCCGACGACCTGGTCGGCGGCCGCGGCCGCCGGGGAGTCCTCGACGGCGGTGACCAGGGTGGCCGGGGTGCCCTCGAGGGCGGTGAGCAGGTCGACCACCTCGGTCGTCGTGCCGGAGCGCGAGATGGCCAGGACGCGGTCGTAGCGGCGCCCGGTGGGGAACTCGCTGCCCGCGAAGGCGTCGGTCTCGCCGTGGCCGCCCTGCTCGCGCAGCGCCGCGTAGGCCATCGCGACGAACCAGCTCGTGCCGCAGCCGACGACCGCGACGCGCTCGCCCTCGCGGGGGAGCCGGTGGGCGACGGTGCCGGCCAGCGTCGCGGCCTCGAGCCAGCAGTCGGGCTGGGAGGCGATCTCGGTGGCGACGTGCGTGGTGGGCATGCGGGTCCCTTCGGCCGGGCGGCGGACGAGCGGATGTGCGCGAACGCCCGCCCATTCGATCAGAACCGCTCACGCGAGGGCAAGCCGACGCCGACGCGACACCGATCGCCCCCCTGGATGGCGTGGCCCCCGGTCGCGCACAGGGCGACTGACTGCCCATCCACCACCTCAGGAGGTCCGGGTCGGGCCCCGGGAGGTGGCGGATGGGCAGGAAGTCGGCGACGGGTCAGCCGCCGTTGCTCTTCCGGTTGGCCCAGCGCTCGCCGGCGTCTCCGCCCCAGGCGTCCCAGGCGACCCGGCCGGGGCTGGGGTAGCCCTCCGAACCGCGCCGGAAGCCCTTCGCGTCCTTGTCGACGCCGTGGCGCGAGAAGTAGTCGCGCATCCGCTTCAGGACGTCGGCGCTCACGTCCTCGCCGTCGGCGAGCTGGTGGGCGCGCTTGCGGCCGGTGTCGGTGAAGCCCTTCCCGGCCTTGCCGTCCTCGATCCACCGGACCGCACGAGCGGCGGCCCGCTGGACGTCCCGCGGGGGGACCGGGCTCACGAGTGCTTCTTCAGGGCCGACTCCTTGTGCGCCGCGGTGGCGCCGGTCTTGTCGGACTCGACGATGTAGTACGGGTCGTCGTCGGTCGGCTTGAACTTCTGCCCGTCGTGCTGGAAGTCGGAGGTCTTCTTCTCCTTGACCTTCCCGTGGGTCGTGCCCTGGGAGGTCCCCCAGGACACCTTGTCGCCGGTGCTGTAGGCCATGTCGGTCCCGTCCGCTCGTGTGCCGTCAGTGCTGTCGGTCTCCCGACCGTAGTCACCTCCACCGACAGGCGGACCGGGGCTGACCTGCTGCTTCGCACCTTCGACAGACGGTGTGCGAGAGGCCGCGCCAGTCACCCGCTCGATGCGCGCGCGGCGCGTCGCACGGCGTTCGCCGACCGTTCACGGATCGGCCCCGCGCTCCGGTGGCCGAGGTCGGACCCCGGTGTTAGGTTCGCCGCGCGACGGGGGCCGAGGGGCCGTTGACAGGCCGCCCCCCTCCCGTCCTGACCCAGGAGGATGCATGACCCGGACGCCCCTGTGGCGGCTGCTGACGGGGGTCGCCACGGGCGCCCTCGCGCTCGCCGCCCCGGTCGCCCTGACGCCCCCCACGGCGTCGGCTGCCACAGCTGACCTCTTCTTCTCGGAGTACGTCGAGGGATCGAGCAACAACAAGGCGGTGGAGGTCTTCAACGGCACCAGCGCCCCCGTCGACCTCACCGCCGGCCAGTACTCGGTCCAGGTGTTCGCCAACGGCTCGTCGACCGGCAGCGCCCCCATCGCGCTCGCCGGCACGGTCGCCGCGGGCGACGTGTTCGTCCTCGCGAACACCTCGGCCAACGCCACGCTCAAGCCCCTCGCCGACCAGCTGTCGGGCAGCGCGAACTGGAACGGCAACGACGCCGTCGTCCTGCGCAAGGGCGACGCCGTCCTCGACGTCATCGGGCAGGTCGGCACCGACCCCGGCAACGCCGGATGGGGCTCCGGGGACACGACGACCTTCGACCACACGCTGCGCCGGATGGCCACCGTCTGCGCCGGCGACATCGACGGCAGCGACGCCTTCGACCCCGCCGCGCAGTGGGACGGCTTCGCGCGCGACACCTTCGACGGCCTCGGCACCCACGCGGTGACCGGCTGCGGCGGCGACCCGACCCAGGACGAGGCCCCCTCGGTCCTGTCCACGACGCCGGCCGACGGCGGCACCGTCACCCCGCGCCAGCGCCTCGGCGTCACCTTCTCCGAGCCGGTCGCGCTCGCCGCCGACGCCGCGACCCTCGCGTGCTCCACCTCCGGCGACGTCGCCCTCACCGTCTCCGGCGGCCCCACCGACTACTCGATGACGCCCGCCTCGCCGCTGGCGGACGGCGAGTCCTGCACCCTCACCGTGGCCGCCGCCGGCGTCACCGACCTCGACCAGGTCGACCCGCCGGACACGATGACCGCCGACGTCACGCGCCGCTTCACCGTCGCGAGCTCCTGCGACACCGACTTCACGCCGGCCTACGCCATCCAGGGCAGCGGCGCCACGGCCGCCGTCACCGGCCCGGTCTCCACCGAGGGCGTCGTCGTCGCCGACTACCAGGGCCCCTCCCCGACCCTGCGCGGCTTCTACGTCCAGGACCTCGAGGGTGACGGCGACCCCGCCACCTCCGACGCCGTGTTCGTGTTCACCGGCAACGCCGACAACGCCTCCGTCGGTGACGTCGTCCACGTCACCGGCACCGCGGGCGAGAACCAGGGCCAGACCCAGGTCTCCGCGAGCAACGTCGAGGTCTGCGGCACCGGCTCGGTCGCCCCGACCGAGGTCGCCCTGCCCCTGACGAGCGCCGACGACCTCGAGCGCCACGAGGGCATGCTCGTCACCTTCCCGCAGGAGCTGACCGTCACCGAGCTCTTCCAGCTCGGCCGCTTCGGCCAGGTCACCGTCTCCTCGGGCGGCCGCCTCCAGCAGCCGACCAACGTCGTCGCCCCCGGCCCCGAGGCCAACGCCCTCCAGGCGAAGAACGACCTCAACCGCCTCCTCATCGACGACACGACCCAGGCCCAGAACCCGGACCCGATCGTGTGGGGCCGTGGCGGTCGCCCGCTGAGCGCCGAGAACACCCTGCGCGGCGGCGACACCGTCACCCGCGCCACCGGGGTCCTCACCTACACGTGGGGTGGGAACTCGGCCAGCCCGAACGCCTACCGCCTGCGGCCGGTGACGGCCGACGGCGCGGGCATCGAGTTCGCGGCCGCCAACCCGCGTCCGACCGCCGCCCCGAACGTCGGGGGTGACGTCCAGGTCGTCGGGATGAACCTGCTCAACTACTTCAACACCTTCACCGGGTGCACCGGTGGCGTCACGGGCGCCACGCTCGACTGCCGCGGCGCCGAGAACCAGGCCGAGCTCGACCGGCAGACGGCCAAGACCGTCGCGGCGATGACGACCCTCGACGCGGACGTCTTCGGCGTCAACGAGATCGAGAACGACGGCTACGGCCCGGACAGCGCGATCGCCTACCTCGTCGACCGGCTCAACGCGGCGACCGCCCCCGGCACCTTCGCCTACCTCGACGTCGACGCCCGCACCGGGCAGACCGACGCCATGGGCGACGACGCCATCAAGGTCGGCACGATCTACAAGCCGGGCGTCGTGACGCCCGTCGGCACGACGGCGGCGCTCAACTCGGCCGCCTTCGTCACCGGTGGCGACCCCGCCCCGCGCAACCGCGCCTCCCTCGCCCAGGCGTGGAAGGTCAACGCGACCGACGGCGTGTTCGTCACCGACGTCAACCACCTCAAGTCCAAGGGCTCGGCCTGCTCGGCCCCGGACACCGGTGACGGGCAGGGCAACTGCGCCGTCGTCCGCACCAACGCGGTGAAGACGCTCCTGGAGTGGCTCGGCACGGACCCGACCGGGACCGGTGACACCGACGTCCTCCTCGTCGGCGACTACAACTCGTACGCCAAGGAGACGCCCATCCGCACCCTCGAGGAGGGCGGCTTCACCAACCTCGTCGAGAAGTTCCAGGGCGAGGACGCCTACTCGTACGTCTTCGACGGGCAGTGGGGCTACCTCGACCAGGCGATGGGGTCGGCCTCGCTCGTCTCCCAGGTCACCGGGGTGGCGGACTACCACATCAACAGCGACGAGCCGTCGGTGCTGGACTACAACACCAACTTCAAGACCCCCGCCCAGGTCGCGTCGCTCTACGCGCCCGACCAGTACCGCGTCTCCGACCACGACCCGGTCATCGTGGGCCTCAGCCCGCGGGGTCCGCTCGCGGCGACGGCGGCCTTCGCCGACGCCTCGGTGCAGTGCGGCCGCGACAACGCCTCGCTCACCGTCTCGGTGGCCAACGCCGACGAGGCCACGACGGTCACCGTCGACTGGGGTGACGGGACGAGCTCGACCCGCGAGAACGCCTCGGGCGACGTGACGTTCGGTCACACCTACCGCACGGCCGGGAAGCACACGGCGACGGTCACCGTCACCGACGCCGCCGGCACGGTGGTGCGCACGAGCGCCGACGTCGTCGTCGACTACCGGCTCGACGTCCTGCCCCAGGGCACGCTGACCCTGCCCCGCGGGGTCACCGTCCCGGTCATCGCGGCCGTCCGCGACTGCACCGGGCTGCCGGCCCGGGGCATCGCCGCCCCGGTCGTCACGCTGACCGGCGCCGACGGCAGCACGGCCTCCAGCTCGACGATGCGGGCCGTCGGGCCGCTGTGGCTCGACACGGTGCGCACCAAGGGCCTGGCCAAGGGCACGTACACGCTGAGCGTGACCGTGCCGGCGACCGGTCAGACCGAGTCCTCGACGCTGCGCCTGCGCTGAGCGAGGACGGGGCCTGACCGGCCCGGTCCGCACGACGGACCCCCGGGTCGCCACGCAGGTGGCGGCCCGGGGGTCCGGTCGTGAGGGGTGCGGTCGCTCAGGCGCCGCGGCGCGGGCGGGCGCTCTGCGAGAACGACGCCGCCGAGCCACCGGGACGGCCACCGGCCGCCCCGCCACTCGAGGACGCGCGGCGGGGACCCGACCGGGCCGGGCGGCCGGAGGCCTGCCCGCCGGTGCGCGCCTGGCCCTGGGTGCCACGACCGGAGCCTGCGGTGGAGCCACCCCGGCCCGCGCCGGAGGCCTGGCCGCGGCCGGAGCCGCCGCCCTGGCCACCACGGGCGGACGAGGAACCGGTGCGCTGGCCGCGGGCCGGACGAGCGGAGCGCGAGCCCTGCCCGGAGCCACCCCGGCCGGAGCCGCCACGCCCACCGTCGGACGCGGGGGCGAGGACGATCCCGCCCTCGACGAACGAGCGCTCACCCGGCGCGAGCCGGCCGAGCATCGGGTGCTTGGCGTCGACCCGGGTCGTCGTCGGCTTGACGCCGGCCTTGCGGGTGAGGTCGCGGACGTCGCGCACCTGGTCGTCGGTCATCAGCGTGACGACCGTGCCGGAGGCGCCGGCGCGCGCCGTGCGGCCGGAGCGGTGCAGGTACGCCTTGTGCTCGACCGGCGGGTCGGCGTGGATGACGAGGGCGACCTCGTCGACGTGGATGCCGCGCGCCGCGATGTCGGTGGCGACGAGGGTCTTGGCGGTGCCGGCGTGGAAGGCCTCCATCGTCCGGGTGCGCGCGCCCTGGCTGAGGTTGCCGTGCAGCTCGACCGCCGCGACACCGGCCGCGTTGAGCTGCTTCGCGAGCTTCTTCGCGCGGTGCTTGGTGCGGGTGAAGACGACGGTGCGGCCGGGGGCGGCGGTGAGGTCGACGAGCACGGGCAGGTGGTCGTTCGCGTCGACGTGCAGGACGTGGTGGTCCATCTTCGCGACCGGCGACTGGGCCGAGTCGGCCTCGTGCGTGACGGGCTGGTGCAGGTAGCGCCGGGCGATGACGCCGATGCCGGCGTCGAGGGTGGCGGAGAACAGCATCCGCTGGCCGCGCGACGGGGTGGCGTCGAGGAGGCGCCGGACCTGCGGGAGGAAGCCGAGGTCGGCCATGTGGTCGGCCTCGTCGATGACGGTCACCTCCACGGCGTCGAGGGACACGTGGCCCTGGCCCATGAGGTCCTCGAGGCGGCCCGGGCAGGCGACGACGACGTCGACGCCCTTGCGCAGCGCGGTCACCTGCGGGTTCTGGCCGACCCCGCCGAAGACGGTGCGCGAGGTGAGGCCGAGGACGCTCGCCAGCGGCGTCATCGCGTCCTCGATCTGGGTCGCGAGCTCACGCGTCGGGGCGAGGATCAGCGCGCGGGGACGCTTGGACTGCCGACGGGTCCCGCTCTGCGAGAGGCGGGTCAGCAGGGGCAGGAGGAAGGCGACCGTCTTGCCGGAGCCGGTGCGGCCACGGCCGAGGACGTCCCGGCCGGCGAGCGAGTCGGGCAGCGTGGAGGCCTGGATGGGGGTCGGGGTCGTGATCCCGCCGGAGGCGAGCACGTCGACGAGGGGGGTCGGCACGCCGAGCGCGCCGAAGGAGGAGGTGGACACGAAGGGGTCTCCCGGGTGTGGGCGTCGCAGGTCCGCGGGCGGCAGCGACGGGGCTGGATGTTCTGCCGGGCGGGGCTCTGGGGCCGCGGCGCAGGTGAAGTGGACCGGGTCCGTCACGCAGGCATCGACATCGGAGAGAACGAGGGGCCCGAGGCAGAACTGGGCGGGCCGCTGGTCATCAGTCTACCGCCCGGTGGGTGCGTGCCCCGACCACCGGGGTCCTTCGGGGGGTCCCGGTCCGGCTCAACCGGCGTCGTGGAGGTGCGCCGCGCCGATGGCCCCGGCCCAGTCCCCGAGCTCGGCGCCGACGACCTCGAGGGCGTCGTCCGGGCCGCGTGTGCGCAGGGCGGTCCGGAGCGGGTCGAGGAGGACCGGACCGGCCTGGGCCATGCCGCCGCCGACGACGACGCGGCGGGTGCCGGCCGATGCGACGACGGGTGCGAGCGCCCCGGCGAGGACGTCCACGGCGTCGTTCCAGATGCGTTGTGCGACAGGGTCTCCGGCGACGACGGCCTCGGCGACCGTGCGCGCGTCCCCGTCCCGGCCGGCCTCGCGCCAGCGGCGACCGACGGCCCCGGCGCCGGTGAGGGCCTCGAGGCACCCGGCCCGTCCGCAGCCGCAGCGCGGCCCGGCGGGGTCGACGACGACGTGCCCGATCTCGCCCGACCAGGAGGAGCCACGGACGACGCGTCCGGCCGTCATGAGGGCGACCGCGATGCCGGTGCCGAGGGGGACGAACAGCACGTCGTCGGCCCCCCGGGCGGCCCCCAGCAGGTGCTCGCCGAGCAGGCCGGCCCGCACGTCGTGCCCGACGGCGAGGCGACCGGGCACGCGCCCGCGGACGGCGCCGAGGAGGTCGAGGTCGCGCCACCCGAGGTTGGCCGACCACTCCCCGATGCCCGCGCGCTCGTCGACGAGGCCGGGCACGACGACCCCGACCCGTGACGGTGCGGGGGTCGGCGACCCCTCGTTCGCGGCCCCGGCGAGCAGGCGCTGGACGCATCCCTGCACGACCTCGCCGAAGCGACGGGCCAGATCGGTGGGCGTCGGCTGCACGTCGCGCGCGACCACCGAACCACCCTGCACGAGAACGGTCTTGATGCGCGTGCCGCCGACGTCGACGCCGACGGCGCTGCCGTCGCCGCGACCCTCGCCGCTGCCGGTCGAGCGGCCGCGCGAGGCGGGTGCGCCGGGGTCGCTCACCGGGTCCTCCTCGTGCGCGAATGCGATGGGTTGGCGGGCCGATCGAGCATAGACGCACGCGCGGGCGGCGGCCTCGCCCTACGATGACCGCGTGAGCGACGAGGCCGGCGGTACCCGCACGCCGACCGCGCGATGGGCCTCCGTCCTCGACCTCCTGGCGACCCGCGGCCGGCTCTCGGTCACCGAGACCTCGCGCGAGCTCGGCGTCTCGGAGGCCACCGTGCGACGCGACTTCACCGAGCTCGCCCGCCGGCAGCTCGTGACCCGCCACCACGGCGGGGTCGTCGCCACGGCCGTCGCCTACGAGCTGCCCTACCGCTACCGCGCAAGCCAGACCGACGAGGGCATCGACCGCATCGCCGCGCGCGCCGCGGCCCTGGTCGGCCCCGGCGAGGTCGTCGCGCTCAACGGCGGGACGACGACGACGGCGACCGCCCGCGCCCTGACCTCCCGCGAGGACCTGGTCGGTGAGGACGGCCCGACGCTGACGATCGTCACCAACGCGCTGAACATCGCCGCCGAGGCGGTGCTGCGCCCGCACGTCCAGTGCGTCTCCCTGGGCGGGGTCGCCCGGCCGGAGTCCTACGAGGTCACCGGTCCGCTGGCCGCGCAGGTCATCGAGCAGCTGTGGTTCGACGTCGCCGTCGTCGGGGTCAACGCCCTCTCGGCCGTCGAGGGAGCGACCTGCCGCTTCGAGGACGAGGCCGCGGTCGTGCGCTCGATGGTCGAGCGCTCGCGGCGGGTCGTCGTCGTCGCCGCCGCGGCCAAGCTCGGGATGCGGACATTCGCCGCCATCTGCCCCGCGGAGCGCATCGGCACCCTCGTGACGACGGCGCAGGACGACGCCCCGGAGGTGGTCGCGCTGCGCGAGCGCGGCGTCGAGGTGCTCTGCGTCTGACCCCGCGCCGCCCGGGTGGCCGACCCGCCCGAGGTGCTGTTCACTGCTCGGGACAGCAGCCGCGACACACCGGGCGGATGAGCGTTCGTGATCACTTCGTTCACCTATCGCTCACAAACGTGCGCGTGTGTACAGTGGCAGGCGCCCGAGCCGGCGGGTGGTCGGAAGCCACGCGGCGAGCAGGGCCAGCACGCCGGACCTCCGGCTTCTCGACGAGGAGAGCGATGAGCAGCACGCGACGACACATCATGCTGGCCGCGACCGCGGTGACGGGGGCCCTGGTGCTCTCGGCCTGCGGCGGCGGCACGGGGGCCGGGCAGGCCTCCGGGGGCTCGGGGGACGGCGAGAAGGCCACCTCGATCACCCTCATGGCGGCCGAGTACTCCAAGGACAACACCAAGGCGTTCTGGGACTCCTTCGCGAAGGAGTACAAGAGCAAGTACGGCTACACGCTCAACGTCAACGTCGTCAGCTGGGACAACATCGACCAGCAGTCCTCGACGATGATCCAGAACAACCAGCCGCCGGACATCCTCAACCTCAACGCGTACGCCAGCTACGCCAAGGACGGCCTGCTCTACGACGCCGACGCGGTCCTCCCCTCCGAGGTCAAGTCCGACATCCTGCCGACGTTCGTCAAGTACGGCACCTACGACGGCAAGTTCTACGGCTTCCCCGACCTCTCCAGCGCCCGCGCGCTCTTCTACAACAAGACCCTCTTCGAGAAGGCCGGCATCACCGCCCCGCCGACGACGTGGGCCGAGCTCGAGGCCGACGCGAAGAAGGTCAAGGACGCGACCGGCGACGCCGGCTACGCGATGCCGCTCGGCCCGGAGGAGTCGCAGGGCGAGTTCTCGATGTGGCTGTTCAACAACGGCGGCGACTGGAAGACCGACGGCTCCTGGTCGATCAACTCCGAGAAGAACGTCGAGACGCTGACCTTCCTCAAGAAGCTCGCCGACGAGAAGCTCACCCAGTCCAACCCGGCCCGCACCAACCGTGCCGACGCCTTCGACCTCTTCAAGTCCGGCAAGGCCGGGATGGTGGTCGGCTTCAGCCCGCTCGCGGCGGCCCTCGACGCCGACAAGACGGTCGACTACGGGGTCGCGCCCTTCCCGTCCAACGACGGCTCGGAGAGCAAGACCTTCGGCGTCACCGACTACCTCATGGCCTTCAAGAAGAGCGGCAACCAGGACGCGGTCAAGGCCTTCTACGAGCTCTACTACGACAAGGCCCAGATCAACACCTTCATCGAGAAGGAGGGCTTCCTCCCGGTGACGACGTCCGGCCTGGAGTACTTCCAGAAGGACGACAAGCTCAAGGTCTACCTCGACACCCTGCCGAACGCGCGGCTCACCCCGACCGACGACCCCACCTGGGACAAGGTCAAGCTCGCCGTCCAGCAGAACCTCGGCTCCGCGATGACCGAGGACCCGAAGTCGGTCCTCGACAAGCTGCAGCAGTCGGCCGAGGCACAGGGCTGACGTGACGACGACCGACGACGTCCAGGCGCCGTCGGCCCGCACCACCCCCGGCGGTCCGCGCTCCTCGCGCCGGACCGCCGGGGTCGGTCGGGTCAGCGCGCCGGTCGCGCTGCTCTGGCTGGCCCCCGCCATCGCCCTCATCGTCGGCGTGGTGTTCTACCCGGCGGTCATGCTCTTCCGCGCCTCGCGCTCCGAGTACTCCATCACCGGGCTCTACAAGGGTGCGGCCGGCTGGGACAACTACGCCAAGGTGCTGTCCTACCCGGACCTGCCCGTGGTGCTGAAGAACACCGTCGTGTGGGTGGTCGCGGTCGTCGCCATCACGATCGTCCTCGCGCTGGCGCTCGCGCAGCTCCTCGTCAAGGACTTCCCCGGGCGCCGCTTCGTGCGCTGGGCGGTCATCGTGCCGTGGGCCGCCTCGCTCGTCATCACGAGCCAGCTGTTCGTGCTGCTCTACGACAGCAACTACGGCCTCATCAACCACGTCCTGACCGGGCTGCACGTCATCGACGAGCCGATCAGCTTCCTCGGCGACGACCGCTTCACGATGGCCTCGATGATCGTCGTCGGCGTCTTCGTGTCGCTGCCCTTCACGATCTTCGTCTTCATCGCCGGGCTGGCCGCCATCCCGGACGACGTCATGGAGGCAGCCGAGGTCGACGGCGCCTCGCCCTGGCAGCGCTGGCGGCAGATCACCTTCCCGCTGCTGCGCCCGGCGATGCTCATCGCGACGGTGCTCAACACGATCTACGTGTTCAACAGCTTCCCGATCATCTACACGCTCAACGACCGCAACCCGGGCTTCTCGCACGACACCCTCATCACGTTCATGTACAAGCTCGCGTTCAAGAGCCAGGAGAAGGACGTGGGGATGTCGGCCGCGACGGGCGTGCTCAACGTGGCGATCATCCTGCTCGTCGTCCTCGTCTACCTCAAGGTCGTCAACTGGCGGGAGGAGACCCGATGACGAAGACCCGCCGCCCCCGGCTCGTCGCGTTCACCGCGGCCGTCGTCGCGCTCGTCTTCCTCGCGCCGTACGTCGTCATGGTGCTCGACAGCCTCCGCACGAGCACCGACGTCAAGACGACCCCGCCGTCGTTCCTGCCGCGCGTGTGGCAGTGGGACACCTACGCGACCGTCATCGGCGACGGCCGCTTCCCGCACTGGCTGCTCACGTCGCTGCTCGTCTCGCTCGGCGCGACGGCCGTCGTCGTGGTCGTGGCGATCCCGGCGGCGTACATGACCGCGCGGCACCGCTTCCCGGGCCGTGGCGTCTTCCTGCTCGTCGTCCTCGTCACGCAGATGTTCGCGCCGACCTCGCTCGTCGTCGGGCTCTACCGGCAGTTCTTCGAGCTCAACATGATCAACACCTACGGCGCGCTCATCATCACGAACGCGGCGTTCAACCTGGCCTTCGCGATCTGGATCCTCCACGGGTTCTTCTCCTCGATCCCGCTCGAGGTCGAGGAGGCCGCGGCGCTCGACGGCGTCGGCCGGGTCGGGATGCTGCGCCGGATCATGCTGCCGCTGACGCTGCCCGGGCTCGTCACCGCGACGATCTTCACGTTCATCGCGGCGTGGAACGAGTACGTCGTCGCGCTCACCCTGATGATCGACGACGACAAGAAGCCGCTGACGGTCGGCTTCCGCTCGTACGTCACCGGCTACGAGCAGAACTGGGACCAGCTGTTCGCGGCGTCGGTCATCGCCGTCGTGCCGGTCGTCATCCTCTTCGCGGTCATCGAGAAGCACCTCGTCGGCGGCCTCACCGCCGGCTCCGTCAAGTAGCGCCACCCCGCAGCCCCGACCGGTTGCGCATCCACCACTTCCAGGAGCCGTCCGGCGGGGTGCGGAGATGGCGGATGGGCAAGAAGTCGGATCATCCGGGCCCTCACGTCCCGACTCATTGCGAGTTCCGCCGCTCGGCGCGCCGCTCCCACGGCGTGTCGGCGGCGGAACTCGCAACAAGTGGGATGGGTCAGGCGCCGAGGGGACCGGCGCTGCCACTTCGTGCTCCCGATGGTGGGCAACACGCCCACGCGGAGCCAGTCCCCTCTGCGTGTTGCCTCCTCTCGAGACGCGCGGCCCTCCGTCCCAACTCATTGCGGCCTCCTTCCCGACTGATTGCGAGTTCCGCCGCTCGGCGCGCCGCTCCCACGGCGTGTCGGCGGCGGAACTCGCAACAAGTGGGATGGGTCAGGGGCGCAGGGCGGGGAGGACGGCGCCGAGCAGGACCCATGTCGAGGCCGCGAGGACGAGCGCGAAGCTCGCCAGCCAGAGCACGCGCGGCACCCGGGTCAGCTGCGCGAGGACGGCGGGGTCGCTCGTGCCGGGGTCGCGGGCGCCCGCCACCGCCGCGAGATGGCGCCACGCCCCGACGACGAGGACGATCCCGACGCCGACGAGCACCTGTGCCTGCACCCGACCGGCGCCCGACCACCACAGCCAGGCCGTCGCCGCCCCGACCCCGAGCACGACGAGCACGGTGAGCGCCGAGCGCGAGCGCAGGAGGGCGACGACCAGGACGACGAGGACGGCCGCGAGCACCGGCGCCGCCCAGCCGCGCACGCCCAGCCAGGCGAGCGCCGCCCCGACGACCGCGGGCGCCGGGTAGCCGGCCCACGTCGTCGCGAGGCGCCCGGGCCCGCGCGCGGGGCCCACCGTCACCGCGTGACCCGACATGTCGCCGCGCAGGACGAACCCGGTGAACCGCCGGCCGACGAGCATCCCGACGACCGCGTGGCCGAGCTCGTGGACGAGGGTCACCCCGAGCCGCAGCACCGACCACACCGGCCCCACCCCGACGGCGACGACCGCCCCGACGAGGACGACGAGCACCGGCCGGCCGGAGAGGGCCACCTCCCCGACGGGCTGCACCCGCTGCCACACCTCGTCGACGTCCACGGTGACGGACCGTAACCGCCCGACCTGTGCCGCCGGTGGGAGGCCGCCGCCTGCCGGTAGCGTCGGCGGGATGAACGGCCTCGTCGACATCCACTGCCACGGCGCCGCCGGTGCCGAGCTCGGCTCCACGACCGAGGGCTCGCGCACCGCCGCGGCGCACCACCGGGCGGCCGGGGTCGAGCACCTCGTCGCGAGCCTCGTCTCGGCGCCCTTCGACGACCTCGTCGCGCAGGTCGCGACGCTCGGCCCGCTCGTCGCCGACGGCACGCTGGCCGGCATCCACCTCGAGGGTCCCTTCCTCGCGCACGGACGCCGCGGCGCGCACGACCCCGCCGCCCTCACCGACCCCGACCCGGCGCTCGTCGAGCGGCTCGCGGAGGCCGCCGCCCTCGCCGGCGCCCCGGACGCCCTGCGCCAGATGACGATCGCCCCCGAGCGGCCCGGCGCCGACCGGCTGGTCCGCGCCCTCGTCGAGCACGGGGTGCGGCCGGCCGTCGGGCACACCGAGGCAGACGCCGCCGTCACCGCGCGCACGCTGGCGACCGTCGCCGACCTCCAGGGCGCCCCCGCCCTCGTCACGCACCTGTTCAACGGGATGGCGCCGATGCACCACCGGGCCGGCGGGCCGGTCGCGGCCGCGCTGGCCGCGGCGGCCCGCGGCGACGCCGTCGTCGAGCTCATCGCCGACGGGGTGCACGTCGCGCCCGAGGTGGTCCGGATGGTCTTCGAGACGGTCGGGCCCGGCGGCATCGCCCTCGTCTCGGACGCGATGGCCGCGACCGGGCTCGGTGACGGGCGCTACCGGCTCGGGGGGCTCGAGGTCGAGGTGCACGAGGGCACGGCGCGCACGACCGACACCGGCTCGATCGCCGGCAGCACCTCGACGCTCGCCGACTGTGTCCGGTGGTGCCTCGAGGTCGTCGGCCTGCCCGAGGACGACGTCCTCGCCACCGCGAGCACGACCCCGGCGCGGGCCCTCGGGCTGCTCGTCTGACGGCGGCCCGCCGCGGCCCTCGACGCCCGCGCGCAGGGTGCGGGTGCATCAGGTGCCGGGGCGCCGGGCGTGCCTACAGTGGGGCATGGACTCGCTGCCCATCTTCCCGCTCGGCGGGGTCCTGCTGCCCGGCTCCCGGATGCCGCTGCAGCTCTTCGAGCCGCGCTACCTCGACCTCGCCCAGCACCTGGCCGCCGAGCCCGAGGAGGAGCGCCGCTTCGGCATCGTCCGGATCCGCCAGGGCCACGAGGTCGGCGAGGGCGCGGCGACCGACCTGCACGAGATCGGCTGCGAGGCCGTCGTCGACGCGATGGCCGTGGCGCAGGGCTCGGCCGGCGCGGTCGTGCACCTCGTCGCCCGGGGCGGCCGGCGCTTCCGGCTCGACGGCCTCGACGAGGGCGCCGGCACCTCGTTCCTCACCGGCCGGGTCTCGTGGCTGCTCGAGCCCGCCGCCGCGTCCGACCCCGACCTCAAGGCGCTGAGCGCGCGGGTGCTCGCCGCGCACGCGACCTACCTCGCGTCCCTCGGCGCCACCGCGGACCCGGTCGAGGAGGGCCGGGCGGTCGACCTCGCCTACCGCGTCGTGGAGCGGATGGTCCTCGAGCCGAGCGACCGCCAGCGGGTGCTCGACTCGGCCGACGCCGTGACCCGGCTGCGGCTCGTGCTCTCGCTCCTGACCCGCGAGACGGCCATCGTCCAGCGCTTCCGGGCGGTCCCGACGCCGACCGACCTCGGCGGGGCGTCCCTCAACTGAGCCGACCCCCGGCTCGTAGGCTGCCGGGCATGGACCTCGGGCACCTCCAGCGCGTCATCGAGCAGACCTACGGCGAGCGCGACCGCGCCCGGGGTGTGCCGAGCACCGTCGCGTGGCTGGCCGAGGAGGTCGGCGAGCTCGCGCAGGCCGTCCGCAAGGGCACGCACGCGCAGTGCGAGCACGAGTTCGCCGACGTCGTGGCGTGGGTCGCCTCCCTCGCGAACCAGACGGGGGTCGACCTCGACGCGGCGCTCGCGCGCTACGCCGACGGCTGCCCCAAGTGCCACGCGATGCCCTGCGCCTGCGCCTGAGCGAGCGGCTCCCGGGGTCGGGTCAGCCGGTGGGCAGCACGCGCGCCAGGTAGTCCTCGGTGCGCGACCACGCCGCGGCGGAGGCCTCGGCGTCGTGGTTGACGAAGTCGGGGTTGTCGAACGCGTGGTCGGCCCCGGGGTAGGTGACGACCTCGGTCGGTGCGTCGCCGCTGGTCACCGCGGTCGTGATGCGCTCGACGACGTCCATCGGGAGGTAGGCGTCGGACTCGCCGAAGACGTGGAGCGAGGGGGTCGACACGGACGGCACGGCCTCCACGAGCTGCGGCAGCGCCGACCCGTAGAACGAGACGAGGGCATCCGCCGGCGACTGCGCGACCACGGCGTACCCGAGCCCGCCGCCGAAGCAGAACCCGACGACGCCCACGCCGCCGGTCACGGCGTCGTCGTGGCGCAGCGCCCGCAGCGCCTGGGTCGCATCGGCGACGGCGGCGTCCCAGTCGAGGCGGCCGAGCAGCCCCATCGCCTCCTCGAGCATCGCGGGGCCGTCGGCGACCTCCGCGACGCCGAGGCGCCAGAAGATCTCGGGCGCGAGGACGACGTACCCCTGCGCGGCGAGGTCCTCGGCGCGGCGGCGGATGTAGGGGCTGACGCCGAAGATCTCCTGCAGCAGGAGGATGCCGGGGCCGCTGCCGCCCTCGGGGAGCCAGCGGTGGGCCGGCATCGTGCCGTCGGGGAGGGTGACGTCGACGCGCTCGCTCATGGGGTCAGTATGTCGAGTGCCGTCCGGTCGGCACCGTGGGCGGGCGTGCCGGAATCGTCGAAAGTGTCGATTCGTGCACGGTCGGCGTGGCCCGGGCGTGCATCAATCGTCGAAAGTGTCGATTCGCGCACGGTGGACGCTGCCCGGGCGTGCAGGAATCGTCGAAAGTGTCGATTCCTGCACGGTCGGGGGTCAGAGGTAGCGGCGCGCGGCGTCGAGGGCCTGGCGGACGTAGCCGCCCCCGAAGAGCACGGCGTGCAGCAGCAGCGGGTGCACCTGGTGCAGCTGCACCCGCGAGCGCCAGCCGTCGGCCAGGGGCGCGGCCTCGTCGTAGGCCGCGAGCAGCCGCTCGAGCCCCGGGGCGCCGAAGAGGGCGAGCAGCGCGAGGTCGCCCTCGCGGTGGCCGCCGTGGGCCGCCGGGTCGATGAGCACCGCGCCCTCGCGCGTCCACACGACGTTGCCCGACCAGAGGTCGCCGTGCAGGCGGGCGGGCGCGTCGGGGGTGTCGAACGCCCCGGACCCGACCCGCTCCGCGAGCCGTTCGAGCACCGCGACGTCGGCGTCGTCGAAGGTGCCGCGCTCGCGGCCCAGGCGTGCCAGCGGCAGCACCCGGGCCTGGCCGTAGAACGCGCCCCAGGTGCCCCACCGGCCCAGGCGCAGCGGGAGCGGCTCGCTGAGCGGCCCGAGCCAGCCGTCGCCGTCCCAGCCGTCGGGGCCGGCGCCCCATCCGCCGGCGCCCACCGCGTGGAGCGTGGCGAGGCCGCGGCCGAGGTCCTCGGCGGCCCGCGGGGTCGGGGGCGCGGCGTCGAGGAGCGGCAGCTCGAGGTGGTGCGGGCCGGCGTCGAGGACCTCGGCCACGGCGGCGCCGCCCGCGGCCCCGAGCCAGCGCAGCCCGGCGGCCTCCCAGGCGAAGTAGCCGGCGGGGGCCGCCGTCGAGGTCTTGCGGTACCGGCGCGGCATGCGTCCCATCGTGGCATCCGCGGGCCCTCGCACCCGGGCGCGCTGGGTATCCTGCACGTCGAGCAGACCGGGTGACCTCGGAGGATTCCCCTGATGACGAACACGTTGACCATCCCGCCCCCGGAGGACGAGGACACCGACCAGGGTGCCCTCATGGCCCGTCTGTCCGACGAGGTGAGCGGCGTCCTGGCGTCGATGGGCGAGCTGTCGGACTACCTCGAGCGCGTCGTCCACGCGGTCCGCCGGGCCATCGACGGCTGCGACGAGGTGGGCGTGACGGTCCTGTCCAACGACCGGCCGCACACCGCCGCCTACACGACCGTCCAGACCCTCGAGATCGACGCCGTCCAGTACGCGCTCGACGAGGGCCCCTGCCTCGAGGCCGCCCGCACCCGCGCCGAGCAGCACGTGAGCGACCTCTGCACCGACGACGGCCGCTGGCCGCTGTTCGCCCAGGCCTCGCGCGAGGACGGCCTGCGCAGCCTGTACGCCGTCCCGCTCGTCAGCGGCGACCAGTGCGTCGGTGCGCTCAACCTCTACGCCTGGGCCACCGACGCCTTCGACGGCCTCGACGCCGCCCTCGTGCGGGTCGCGGCGAGCCGGTGCGCGGACGCCATCGTCGCCGTCACCGCCCTCGACGGGATGCGCGAGCTCGCCGGCCAGCTCGAGCAGGCGATGGCCAGCCGCGCCGTCATCGAGCAGGCGAAGGGCGTCATCATGGCGCTGCGCGGCGTGCCCGAGCACGACGCGTTCGAGATCCTGCGCAAGACCTCGCAGGACCGCAACGTCAAGGTGCGCGTGCTCGCCGAGGACGTCGTCGCCGGGGCCCTGCGCCGGGGGCCGGCGACCGGCGGTGCGAGCGCCTGACGCGCGTGTCCTAGAGTCGGGTCATGGCGCGACCCCACGCCGCAGCCCTCGTCGAGGATGCCTACACCAGCCGCAAGGCGCGCTTTCTCGAGGCCCGCGGCTGGGTGACCCGGATCGTCCCGTCGACCGGCTACGGCAGCACGACCCAGCTGCGCGTGTTCGGCCGGGTCATCCACACCCGGGGCCGCCCCGAGGACGAGCCGACCGAGCCGACGTACGCCGCCCGGCTGCGCGCCGTCGAGTCCGAGACGCGCGGCTGGCGGGCCTTCTTCGCGACGCCGGCGGTCGAGGAGCCGGTGACCGTGCGGGTCAACGAGCGCCTCGTGAGCACCCGCACCGACCGCGGCGGGTTCATCGACCTCGTCGTGCGCGGCCACGGGCTGACGCCCGGCTGGCACCAGGTGTTCCTCTCCTCGCCGCGGGCCGAGACGATCGACGTGCCGGTGCTCGTCGTCGGCTCGCAGGTGACGCACGGGATCATCTCGGACATCGACGACACGGTGCTCTCGACGTCGCTGCCGCGGCCGATGATCGCGGCGTGGAACACGTTCCTGCGCTCCGAGGGCGCCCGCCGCCCCGTCGCGGGGATGGCGACGATGTACCGCGAGCTGCTCGCGGCGCACCCCGAGGCGCCGGTGGTCTACCTCTCGACGGGGGCCTGGAACACCGCGCCGCAGCTGACCCGCTTCCTCCAGCGCAACGGCTACCCGGCCGGCCCGATGCTGCTCACCGACTGGGGCCCGACGAACACGGGATGGTTCCGCTCGGGTCAGGAGCACAAGCAGGCCCAGCTGCACCGGCTGGCGCGCGAGCTGCCCAACGTGCGCTGGCTGCTCGTCGGCGACGACGGCCAGCACGACCCGCGCCTGTACACCGAGTTCGCGGCGGCCCGCCCGGACCGGGTGCGGGGCGTCGCGATCCGCGAGCTGACCGCCGGCGAGCAGGTGCTCTCGCACGTCATCCCCGTGGCGACCGACGACATCGCGCCGGCCCCGACCGAGCGGCTCGAGGTGCCGGTGGTCCGCGGCCCCGACGGCTACGAGCTGACCCGCCGGGTGCGCGGGCTCTGGGAGGGCGGCGTGCCGCAGCGGACGCTGCGCGAGTACGCGTCCACCGTCGTCACCTCGCCCGACGACCCGCCGGACTACCTCGTCGAGGACCCGGACGAGCGCTGACCGCCCCGGGCACCGGCGGCGGACGGTAGCGTCGGGGCATGCCCGAGCTGCCCGAGGTGCAGGCGCTGGCGGACTTCCTCCGGCAGCGCACCGACGGGCTCGTCGTCACCGGCGTCGAGCTCGGGAGCTTCCACGTCCTCAAGACGTTCACGCCGCCCCCGGACGCCCTCGTCGGTGCGCCCGTCGACGGCGTCTCGCGGCACGGCAAGTTCCTCGACCTCGACTGCGGCGGAACGCATCTGGTGTTCCACCTCGCCCGGGCCGGGTGGCTGCGCTGGTCCGACGCGATGCCCGCGACGGTGCTGCGGCCGGGCAAGTCGCCGATCGCGCTGCGGGTGCGGTTCGACGACTCCTCGGGCTTCGACCTCACCGAGGCCGGCACGCAGAAGCGCCTGGCCGCCTACGTCGTCAACCGCGTCGAGGACGTCCCGGGCATCGTCTCGCTCGGCCCCGACCCCCTGGCCGACGCCTTCACCGAGGAGGTCTTCGCCGGCATCCTCGCCGCGCACCGGATGCAGGTGAAGGGGCTGCTGCGCGACCAGTCGATCGTCGCCGGCGTCGGCAACGCGTACTCCGACGAGGTGCTGCACGTCGCCAAGCTGTCGCCGTTCGCGATCGCCGCGAAGCTCGACGCCGAGCAGGTGACCCGGCTGTACGCCGCGCTGCGCGAGACCCTCGCCCACGCCGTGGCGACGGCCTCGGGCAAGCCGGCCAAGGAGCTCAAGGACGCCAAGCGGGCCGGGATGCGGGTGCACGGCCGCACCGGCGAGACCTGCCCCGAGTGCGGCGACGTCGTCCGCGAGGTCTCCTTCGCCGACTCCTCGCTGCAGTACTGCGCGACCTGCCAGACCGGGGGCAAGCCGCTCGCCGACCGGCGCACGAGCAAGTTCCTCAAGTAGCGCGGACGCCGCGAGCGGTGCCGGGCGCGGCGTTTGCGATGCTGGGACGCATGAGCGACTTCCCCGACGTGCCGGTCTCCGCGGTCCCCGACGACGCGACCTTCCTGGACATCCGCGAGCAGGACGAGTGGGACCGGGGGCACGCCCCGCACGCGCTGCACATCCCGATGGCCGAGCTGCCGCAGCGGCTCGACGAGCTGGCGCCCTTCCTCGACCGCGACGAGCCGCTCGTCGTCACCTGCCGCTCCGGCGGGCGCGTCGCGCGGGTGCTGCCGTGGCTCGCGCAGCAGGGCTACGAGGTCGCCAACCTCGAGGGCGGGATGCGCGCCTGGCAGGACGCCGGGCGCCCGCTCGAGGCGACCGACGGCGCGCAGCCCCAGGTCCCCTGACCCCGGCGACCGACGCGCGCTACACCGCAGTAAGTGTCGCTGGAGCGACGGTTACTGCGGTGTAGCCCGGTGTCGACGGGGGACGGAGGGGGCGCGGGCCCGGTCAGGAGACGAGCTTGAGGCCGACGACGCACCCGACGATGCCGAGCACGAGCAGCACCCGCACGAGCGACAGCGGCTCCTCGCCGGTGGCCATCGCGACCGACACGGTGAGCACCGCGCCGATGCCCACCCACACCGCGTAGGCGGTGCCGACGGGCAGCTCGCGCATCGCCCAGCCGAGCCCGCCCATGCTCGCGGCGAGGGCGAGCACGAAGACGACGGCGGGGACAGGACGGCTCAGGCCCTCGGACCGGCCGAGGGCGGTGGCCCAGACGGCCTCGAGGACACCGGAGAGGACGAGGACGACCCACGACATGACGTGCTCCTGCGGGCCGTCTTGTCGCGTCACCGGGTACGGCACCCCTCGTCCGGGAGCCCGTGACGGGCCCTGTCGCCACTGTCGCACGCCCGCGTCGCGGGGGCAAACCACCGTCGATGCCCGAGTCTGCGGCTCTCTAGGGGAAGCACTAGACGGCGCCAGACGGCGGCATCGAGGCGCCGCCCGGGATGTCCTGACCCGCCGCTGACCGGCAGCGGACGAACCGCTGGGGCCCCGGCCACCCGCGGGCCACGGACGCTTCACGTGCTCCTCGTGCCGCGCTCGCCCGGAGGTCGTCGACCGGCGGGGAGGGTGGCGCGCATGACCACCACAGCCTCCCGCCGCACCCTCCTGCGCGTCGGCGCGGTCGCCGCCGCCGGTGCCACGACGACCCTCGCCGGCCCGCGCGCCGACGCCCGCCCGACCGCCGCCGCGGTCCTCCCCCGCACCGACCCGTTCACGCTCGGCGTCGCGTCGGGCGACCCCTCCCCGGACGGCTTCGTCCTCTGGACCCGGCTCGCCGTCGAGCCCCTCGCCGCCGACGGCCTCGGCGGGATGCCCGACCGCACCTTCGTCGTCGGCTGGCAGGTCGCGCGGGACGAGCGCTTCCGCCAGGTCGTCCGCTCGGGTGTGGTGGCCGCCCGACCCGCCCGGGCCCACGCCGTCCACGTCGAGGTCGGCGGGCTGCTGCCCGGCCGCGAGTACTTCTACCGCTTCCGGCTCGGCCGCTTCGTCACCCGCACCGGGCGGGCCACGACCGCGCCGGCGCCCTGGCAGTCGCCGGAGTCCCTGACGATGGCCTTCGCGTCGTGCTCCAACCTGCCGGCGGGGTGGTTCACCGCCTACGGGCACCTCGCCGACGAGCGGCCCGACCTCGTCCTGCACCTCGGCGACTACCAGTACGAAGGACCGGGCGACGGCGTCGGGCGCCACCACGCCGGCCCCGAGACGACGACGCTGGCCGGCTACCGGCAGCGGCAGGCGCAGTACAAGACCGACCCCGACCTGCAGGCGGCGCACGCCGCGGCCCCGTGGCTCGCCGTGTGGGACGACCACGAGGTCGACAACAACTACGCCGACGACGTGCCCGAGAAGGTCGCGGAGACACCGGGTTTCCTCGAGCGCCGCGCTGCCGCCTACCGCGCGTACTACGAGAACATGCCGCTGCGCCGCACCTCCGTGCCCCGCGGGCCGGACCTCCAGATGTTCCGGCGCGTGGCCTGGGGGTCGCTCGCGACCTTCCACATGCTCGACACCCGGCAGTACCGCTCCGACCAGGCGTGCGGGGACGGGTACGAGGACTGCCCCGACGCCGCCGACCCGGCGCGCTCGCTGCCGGGCCACGCGCAGGAGCGCTGGCTCCTCGACGGGTTCCGTCGCTCACGGGCCCGCTGGGACCTCCTCGGGCAGCAGGTCTTCTTCGGCCGCCGCGACAACGACCCCGGCGCCGCGACGACCGTGTCGATGGACGCGTGGGACGGCTACCCCGCGTCGCGCGAGCGGGTCACGCGCGGCTGGGTCGACGCCGGGGTGCGCAACCCCGTCGTCCTCACCGGCGACGTGCACGCCCACTGGGCCTGCGACCTCCACCTCGACGCGGGGGACCCCGACCGGGTCGTCGGGTCCGAGCTCGTCACCTCGTCCATCACCTCCGGCGGCGACGGCCACGACGAGGCCGACGGCGCCCACCCGTGGGCCGCGTGGAACCCCGACCTCCGGTTCTGGACCAACCTGCGCGGCTACGTGAGCACGACGATCACCCGCGACGAGCTGACCGCCCGGTTCCGCTGCGTCCCGGTCGTCACCACCCCCGGCGCCGACGTCTTCACCCGCGCGACCTTCGTCCTCGGCGACCGGGAGCGCGGGCTCGTCCAGGTGCAGGACGCCCCGATGGCGAGCGCGGTGGCCCGCGGCGCGGGCCGGTCGGACGCCGAGAAGATCGCCGACACCGTCCGCGAGGAGACGCACGGCAGCAGCTGATCGGCGGGAACGGCTGCGGCACAGATGGACCCGTCACCTCTCGACCGTGGTCGGGAGGTGACGGGTCCGCTCGGTGCCCGGGGTCAGGCGCGGAAGCCGTCGAACACGCGGTACATGAAGTCGGTGCCGCGCTCGAGGGCCTCGACGTAGATCCGCTCGTCGTTGCCGTGCATCCCGATCAGCTGGTCGTTGTCGATGACGTACGGGTAGACGCCGTACCCGGGGATGCCGCGCTCGCGCCACGGCCCGAGGCTCGTGCCGGCCTCGAACAGCGCCGGCGCGAACTCGGCCCTCGGGTAGGTGCGCCGGGCCGCGAGCTCGATCGCGTCGTAGAGCGGCGTGTCGAGCGAGGCCGGCTCGGTGGCCCAGGTCTCGTCGAGCTGGTCGAGGTAGTCGGCCTCGCTGACGCCCTCCGGCGCCCCGAGGCGGACCTCGATGTCCCTGCCGCGCAACGTGCGTCGCAGCCGGGCCACGAAGTCGCGCGGCTTCTCGCCACCGGGGATGCCCCGGCAGTTGACGCGGACGTGCGCCTCGGAGGGGATGACGTTCTCCTTGTACCCGGCGTCCTCGATGACGAAGGCGGTCGTCGTCCGCAGCAGCGCGGAGTGCAGGTACGGGTAGTCGGAGTACCGGACGACGAGGGCGGCGGCGCGCTCGCGGACCTTCGTGCTGCGCGTCGAGAGCATCATCCGGATCGCGTTCTCGAGGCGCCGGTCGTCGGTGGCGCGCGCGAGGGCCGAGAAGTAGGTGCGCGTGACCTTCGTGAGGTGCACCGGCGCGAGGTCGTCGCCGATGTCGGCCACGGCACGCGACAGCGAGACGATCGCGTTGTCCGGGATGGGCTTCGAGGAGTGCGTCGCGGTGCCGGAGGCGTAGAGGTCGAGGTTGAAGTACACCTTGTCCTGCCGCGTCACCGTGACGAGCATCGGCGTCGTGCCGTCGGTCTGCGCGAGGAACCAGCCGCCCTCGGTGAGGACCATCCCGGCGTCGAGCTTGTCCCAGTGGTTCTGCGCGAGCCATCCCGAGCCGTAGCTGCCGGCCTCCTCGTCGCAGTCGGTGAGCACGATGATGTCGCGCTCGAAGCGGTGCCCCTGCTGCACATGGCGCAGCAGGCCGGCGATCGACGCCGCGTTGGCGCCCTTCATGTCGAGCGCCCCGCGCCCGTAGATCTCCCCGCCCTTGACGACGGCCCCGAACGGGTCGACCGACCAGTTCTCGCGCTCGACCGGCACGACGTCGGAGTGGCCGAGCAGCAGCAGCGGCCGGGCCGAGGTCGTCCCCTTGATCCGGGCGAGGAGGTGCACGTTGTCGGGCTGCGGGGTCGGGATGATCTCGGAGCGCACCCCGGCCGCGTCCCACACCCCCTTGAGCCACTCGGCGTGCGCCCGCGTCTTGCCGCCCTGGCCGAAGTTCTGGGTGTCGAAGGAGAGCATCCGGCGCAGCAGCGCGAGCGGCGTCGGGGCCGCCCCGGTGGCGGGGAGGGCGGCCGGGCGCGCGGCCGCCCCGCTGCCGGAGACGAGGCCGGTCGCCGCGAGGGTCGCGGCGCCCCCGGCGCCGGCGAGGAGGGCGCGTCGGCCCAGGAGGCGGCGGGCGGCGTCGCCGCCGGCCGACGTGGTGCTGGATGGTCCGGTCGATGCGTGGTCGGTCATCGTCGTGGTCCTCACGTCGTTGTGTGGTGTCGTCGAGATGGTGTGGTGTCGTCGTGCGCGGGTCCGGGGCCGCCCCGACTGTTCCCCCGGGCCCCGGGTGACCCACGGGTAGGCCCTCCGGCGTCGGTGAACGGTCGCCGTGGTGGTGCGAGCGGTCGTCGAGGGCCCCGGCCGGGCTGACATGGGCGGTGCCATGTCAGGTCGCGACACGATCGCCGTGTCTGCGGATGTATCGGGTGAGGGCTAGAGAAGCCCATACGGTGTGATCGTGGACCCGATCCGGAACCCCTACGCGCCCGGCGCCGGCCAGCGACCCCCCGAGCTCGCCGGCCGCGACGAGCAGCTCGACGCCTTCGACGTCGTCCTCGAGCGCGTCGCCCGGGGCCGCCCCGAGCGCTCCGTCGTCCTCACCGGGCTGCGCGGTGTCGGCAAGACGGTCCTGCTCAACGCGCTGCGCTCGGCCGCGGTGCGCGCCGGGTGGGGCACCGGCAAGCTCGAGGCCCGGCCCGACCAGTCGCTGCGCCGGCCGCTGTCCTCGGCGCTGCACCAGGCGGTCCGCGAGCTCGGGCCCGCCGGGGGCGCGGGCGACCACGCGCTCGGGGTCATCCGCTCGTTCGCGCAGCGCGAGCCCGACACGGGGCGCACCGCGCGGTCGGCGCCGAAGCTGCGGGACCGCTGGAACCCCGGCATCACGGTGCCGGCGGTCTCGGGGCGCGCCGACTCGGGTGACGTCGAGATCGACCTCGTCGAGCTGCTCTCCGACCTCGGCGGGACGGCCGCCGACACCGGCCGCGGCATCGCCGTGTTCATCGACGAGATGCAGGACCTCGGCCCCGAGGACGTCTCGGCCCTGTGCGCGGCGGCCCACGAGATCAGCCAGACCGGGCTGCCCCTCATCGTCGTCGGGGCCGGGCTGCCGCACCTGCCCGCCGTGCTGTCCGCCTCGAAGTCGTACTCCGAGCGGCTCTTCCGCTACTCGCGCATCGACCGGCTGGACCGCGACGCGGCCGCCGCGGCGCTCGTCCGCCCGGCCGCGGAGGAGGGCGCGGAGTACGAGCCCGACGCGCTCGCCGCGATGTACCTCGCGACGGGCGGCTACCCGTACTTCATCCAGGCCTACGGGAAGGCCGTGTGGGACAGGGCGCCCGGCTCGCCCATCACCGTCGCGGACGTCGAGGTGGCCGCCCCGGAGGCCGAGGCCGAGCTGGCCGTCGGGTTCTTCGGGTCACGGTTCGAGCGGGCGACGCCGGGCGAGCGGGAGTACCTGCGGGCGATGGCCGAGGTGGCCGCGGCGGCCGGGGGCACCGACGACGCCGACGCCGTCCCGACCTCGGACGTGGCGGCCCACCTGGGCCGCAAGCCGCAGTCCCTCTCGCCGGCGCGCGACGCGCTGCTCAAGAAGGGCCTGATCTACTCCGGCGAGCGGGGTCTCATCGCCTTCACCGTCCCGCACTTCGGCCGGTACCTGCGCGACCACACCTGAGCCGCACCCGACCTGGCCGTCGAGGGCCGGCAGCGTGCATCGATCGTCGCTTTCGTCGATCGGTGCACGGTGGTTGCGGATGGCCGGCAGCGTGCGCCAATCGCCGCTTTCGACGACTTGTGCACGGTGGTTGCGGAGGGCCGGCACCGTGCATCGATCGTCGCTTTCGTCGAATGGTGCACGGGACGCAGGACGGGCACCGACCGCGCTCCGGAGTGCGCGCGAGCGGTGCCCGTCCAGCCGGTGGAGCGCCTACGTGCGGCGCATGACGTCGAGGAAGGTCCCGACCTCGGCGCGGAGCATCTCGGCCATCTGGGCCAGGCCCTGCCCGACCCGCGGGTCGAGCCCGTAGCCCTGGTCGCCCATCGACGAGTTGCCGTCGACGGCGTAGCGCAGGTCGTCGACCATCGGCGACATGTCGCGGACCATGCCGTGGACGGACTGGATCGCGTTGATGCTCCGGCCGGAGGCCGCGATCATCTCCTGGACCTGGTTGGTGATGTCCTCGGTCGACTTCGCCGTGGTCTCCGCGAGCGACTTCACCTCGGAGGCGACGACGTCGAACCCGCGCCCGGCGGTGCCGGCCCGGGCGGCCTCGATCTGCGCGTTGAGGGCGAGGAGCTTGGTCTGCGCGGCGACCGAGGAGATGAAGCCGACGACGTTCTCGATCTCGCGCGAGGCGCCGTCGAGGTTGGCCATCGTCGTCGTCGCGGCGTCGGCCTGGCCGACCGCGTCCTCCGCGTACCGGCCGAGGTTGGCGGCCGTGGCCGACAGCTCGGTGGAGGCGGCCGCGACCTGCTGCGACACGGCGAGGACGGTCTCCTCGAAGCGGTCGGCGAGCTCGAGGCGCTCGGTGACCGCGTTCTTGGAGCGGCTCTCGGCCTCGATCATCGCGGCGCGGGCGGAGTTGATGGCCCCGGCGCCGCGCAGGAACGAGCCGAAGAGGCCGGCGGGCAGCACCTGGCGGTAGTAGCGCCCCTCGATGATGGCCTCGAGCGCGCCGGTGACCTCGCGGGCGAAGGCGTCGGTGCGGTCGAGCGAGTCGTTGAGGGCGAGCCGCAGCCCGGTCACCTCGGGCCAGGCGTCCTCGCCCTCGATGCGGGTGAAGCGGGCCTCGGAGTCCCCGGCGGCCGCGGCGGCCGCGACCCGACGGGCCTCGGCGAGCGCCTCGCGCAGCACCTCGACCTCGCTGCGGCGGGCGGGGCCGCCCTTCTCCTTGGACGCACGCCGGCGCCCGGTGACGATGCTCATGCCGCAACCTCCGTCGCGAGGGACCAGACCCACTCGTCGTAGGTCATGCCGACCTGCTCGAGCCGTTCGTGCAGGAAGGCCAGACCCGCCGCGGACGCCTCGGTCGCGCGGCCGAAGGAGGCCTCGTGCGACCGGATCTCGCGGTAGAGCGGCTCGATGACGTTGAGGGCCGAACGGCTGGGCAGCCGCCGGTTGGAGTGGTAGCCGATGATCGAGCCGCGGGCGTCGAAGGTCGGCGTGACGTGGGCGAAGACCCAGTAGTGGCCACCGTCGCCGGCCATGTTGACGACGTAGGCGAAGAGCTCCTGGCCCGCCTGGAGGCGGTCCCAGAGCAGCTTGAAGACGCCGGCGGGCATGCCGGGGTGGCGGATGATGTTGTGCGGCTTGCCGAGGACCTCGGCCTCCTCGAAGGCCGAGACGCGGCAGAACACCTCGTTCGCGTACGTGATCCGACCCTGCAGGTCGGTCTTGGTCACGATGATCTCGTCGCGACCGAACGTGCGCTCGACGCCGCTGGGGGTCGTGCGTGTCGTCATGGGGGGACCTCTCTCCGGTGCAGCAATGTCCACCCCGCCCATCGGCCCCCGGCGACGGGTCCTCCAGCAAGATTGCGTCAAGAACCGCTCAGGATCCGGGCCTTGTAGGTTGGCCGGGTGCTCGGACGCCTGCTCATCGCCCTGGTCTCCGTCCTGCCCCGGCACGCGCTGAGCCGGGGTGCGGGATGGCTGGCCGGCCGGACCCTGCCGCGCCGCTGGCGCCCGGGCGTCCTCGGCGGGTTCAGCCGGGTCGTCGGCGCCGACCCGTCCGAGGCGGCCCTGCCGCTCGAGGAGTACCCGAGCCTCAACGCGTACTTCACGCGGACGCTGCGGCCGGGCCTGCGACCGGTGGCGGCCGGTGCCCTCGTCTCGCCCGTCGACGCCACCGTCGGCGCCTGGGGCGAGGTCGTGGGCGGCACGCTCGTCCAGGCCAAGGGGCACGACTACTCGCTCGCGGCCCTCCTCGCGGACGAGGAGTACGCCCGCGCCTTCGACGGCGGGACGTACACGACGCTCTACCTCTCGCCGAGCGACTACCACCGCATCCACGCGCCGCTCGACGGCAGCGTCACGGCCGCCACGTACGTCCCCGGCGACCTCTGGCCGGTCAACGGCGCCGCGGTCGCGAACGTCGCCGACCTCTTCGCGCGCAACGAGCGGATCGTCGTACGGATGGAGACCGCCGGCGGCCCGGTGGCCGTGGTCCCCGTCGGGGCGACGATGGTGGGGATGACGCGGCTGGCGTTCGACGACGTCCTGCACACCAACGCGCGGCGCCGCGAGGTGCAGCGCCGGACGTACGACGCGCCCCACCGCCTCGAGGCGGGTGATCCCCTCGGGCACTTCGAGTTCGGCTCGACCGTGGTGCTCGTGTGCTCCGCCGGTGCGGGCGCCGTCGAGCCGTTGGCCCTCGGGTCGTCCGTGCGGATGGGTCAGCGGATCGGCTCGGCTGCGTCTCGCTGACTCCTGCGCCACCGGGCGAGCCCGTGGCGCGAGCGGCCGTGTCTCGACCGGCGAGACCGGTTGTCGAACCGTGACGCGACACGCGGACCTACATAATTGATCGTTATAGCGTCGGAAAGATCACGTGATGACTGGTCGTGCTCGACGACCGGTCCCGTCCCGAGGAGACCTGATGACCGACACCACGACCGCCCCCGACCTCGCGCCCGTCGTCGCCGCCCTCGAGGAGGCCGTGACCGCGGACGCCGCCAACGCCGCGGCGCTCTTCCGGGTGCACGCCGTCGGCGGCGACGGCCCCACCTCGATCCGGGTCAACCGCCACTCCTTCGAGCAGGACGAGCCGGCCGGCTTCGGTGGCGCCGACTCCGCGCCCGGGCCGGTCGACTACGCCCTCGCCGGGCTGGCCTCGTGCCAGATCGTCGTCTTCAAGTACTGGGCGGCCAAGACCGGCGTCACCCTGGACCACATCGCCGTCGACGTCGACGGGGACTTCGACTTCCGCACGATGTTCGGCTTCGAGGGCGGCGGTCGCCCGGGCCTCACCGACGTGCGGGTCGCCGTGCGCGTCAGCGGACCGGAGGCGCCCGAGCGCTACGAGGAGCTGCAGCGGCTCGTCGACGCGCACTGCCCCGTGCTCGACCTCGTCGCCCACGCCACGCCGGTGTCGACGACCCTCACCGTGGCATCCTGACCGGGTGACGGACCGTACCTGGGGATTCCGGACCCGCGCGCTCCACGCCGGAGGCCCGCCCGACCCGGCGACCGGGGCCCGCGCCGTCCCGATCTACCAGACGAGCAGCTTCGTCTTCGAGGACACGACCGATGCCGCGAGCCTCTTCGCGCTGCAGAAGTACGGCTCGATCTACAGCCGGATCGGCAACCCGACCGTCGCCGCGCTCGAGGAGCGGATGGCGAGCCTCGAGGGCGGCATCGGAGCGGTCGCGGCGGCGAGCGGGCTCGCGGCGGAGTTCCTCGTGTTCGCGGCCCTGACCGGGGCGGGTGACCACGTCGTGGCGGCCGGCAGCCTCTACGGAGGGACGCTGACCCAGCTCGACGTGACGCTGCGTCGCTTCGGGGTCGAGACCACCTTCGTCCGCGGCACCGACCCGGCCGACTACGCCGCCGCGATCACGCCGAGCACCCGCTGCGTCTTCGTCGAGGTCGTGGCGAACCCCAGCGGCGACGTGGCCGACCTCGCGGGGCTCGCCGAGGTCGCGCACGCGGCCGGCATCCCGCTCGTCGTCGACGCCACGACGGTCACGCCATGGCTCTGCCGGCCCCTCGAGCACGGCGCGGACATCGTCGTGCACAGCGCGACGAAGTTCCTCGGAGGTCACGGCACGACCCTCGGTGGTGTCGTCGTCGAGGGCGGACGGTTCGACTGGGGGAACGGGAAGTTCCCGCGGATGACCGAACCGGTGCCCTCGTACGGGGGCATCGAGTGGTGGGGCAACTTCGGGGAGTACGGATTCCTCACCCAGTTGCGCAGCGAGCAGCTGCGCGACGTCGGCCCCGCGCTCTCGCCGCACTCGGCCTTCCTCCTGCTCCAGGGCGTGGAGACGCTGCCCCAGCGGATGGACGCCCACCTGGCCAACGCCCACGAGGTCGCGCGATGGCTCGCCGCCGACCCTCGCATCGGCTGGGTCCGCTGGGCGGGGCTCCCCGACCACCCGCACCACGAGCGGGCGCAGCGGTACACCCCCAAGGGTCCCGGTGCCGTCTTCTCGTTCGGCGTCCGCGGTGGACGGGAGGCCGGTGCGCGGTTCATCGAGGCGCTGCGCCTGTGCAGCCACCTGGCCAACATCGGGGACGCGCGCACGCTCGTCATCCACCCGGCGAGCACGACCCACCAGCAGCTGTCGGCCGCCCAGCTCGAGGCCGCCGGCGTCGGAGAGGACCTCGTCCGGATCAGCGTCGGGCTCGAGGACGTCGAGGACATCCTCTGGGACCTCGACCAGGCGCTCGCGGCCGCGTCCCGGAGCGGGTCGTGAGCGCGGGCTGGTCGTCGCCGTCGGCGCAGGAGCGACGCGCGGTCCTCGAGCGCACGCACAGCGTGGCCATCGTCGGCGCGTCGGCGAAGCCCTCGCGGGCGAGCTACTTCGTCGCGTCGTACCTGCTGTCCAGCAGCGACCTGCGGGTCTTCTTCGTCAACCCGGTCGTCGACGAGATCCTCGGTCATCCGGTGTACCCGTCCCTGACGGCGCTGCCGGAGCCGCCCGACCTCGTCGACGTCTTCCGCCGACCGTCCGAGGTGCCCGCCGTGCTCGACGAGGCGATCGAGGTGGGGGCCGGCTCCTTCTGGTTGCAGCTGGGCCTGTGGGACGAGGACGTCGCCCGCCGGGGCACGGAGGCCGGTCTCACGGTCGTCATGAACCGCTGCCTGAAGATCGAGCACGCCCGGTTCGCCGGCGGGCTGCACCTCGCCGGCTTCGACACCGGCGTCATCACCTCGCGCCGCCGCTGACGGCCCGGGTGCGGCGGTGTCGTCGCGCACCATGTCGCACGGGCCCAGCCGCGACCGCTCGTCCTGGGGTCGCGCGCCACCGCCGGGGGCCGACCGGGGTGGCACGGTGTCCCGGTCCGGCGTCGACGGAGCCGCCGGGAAACGGAGGCAGACCGATGACGTCCACACCGTCCACCGCCCGCGCGAACGCCCTCGGGCGCAGCCTGGTCCTCCTCGTGGCGCTCGCCGTCCTCGGGGCCGTCGGGCTCGTCGTCACGACCTCGCCCCCCGCGCGTGCGGCGGGGCTGACCCAGGTGACCGGGTTCGGCAGCAACCCCGGGGCCCTCACGATGTACAGCTACCGGCCTGATGGGCTGCCGTCCGGCGCACCGCTGGTCGTCGAGCTGCACGGCTGCACCCAGAACGCGTCGACGTACTTCGCGAACAGCGGCTGGCGCGAGATGGCCGACCGCCACGGCTTCGCCCTCGTGCTCGCGCAGCAGAGCAGCAGCAACAACTCCAGCTCGTGCTTCAACTGGTTCCAGGCGTCCGACACGGCGCGCGGCCAGGGCGAGGCGCTGAGCATCAAGCAGATGACCGACTTCGCGGTGTCCTCGTACGGCCTGGACTCCTCGCGGGTGTACGTGACCGGCCTGTCCGCCGGCGCGGCGATGACCGCCGTGATGCTCGCGACCTACCCCGACACCTACGCGGGCGGCTCCATCAACGCCGGCCTGCCCTACCGCTGCGCGAGCAGCACGCTCGACGCGTTCTCGTGCATGAACCCCGGCGTCGACAAGAGCCCGTCCGCATGGGGCGACCTCGTCCGCGCCGCCTCCCCCGGGTACACCGGCCCGCGCCCGCTCGTGTCCATCTGGCAGGGGACCTCCGACACGACGGTGGCCCCGATGAACGCCGGCGAGCTGCGCGACCAGTTCACGAACGTCGCGGGGGTCTCGCAGACGCCGACGAGCACGGGCACGGTCGCGTCGGGCGTGACCGTCGAGGACTTCGCGGGGCGCGTCCGCGTCACCCGGGTCCAGGGGATGGCGCACGGCACCGCGGTGGACCCCGGGACGGGCCCGGCGCAGTGCGGCACGGCGGGCGCGTACTTCATCGACACCTCGGTGTGCGCCGCCTCCCAGGACGTCCGGTTCTTCGGCCTCGACGGCGGGGGCACCGGGCCCACGCCCACCCCGACGGCGACGCCGACGACGTCCCCGACGGCTTCTCCCACGCCCACGCCCACCCCGACCGCCACCGCGACGCCGACCTGCGTCACGGCGACGAACTACGCGCACGTCACGGCCGGCCGGGCCTACCAGTCCGGCGGCTACGCCTACGCGACCGGCTCGAACCAGAACCTCGGTCTCTCCAACACCTTCTACAGCTCGACGCTCAGGCAGACCTCGACGGGCTACTGGGAGAAGTGCTGAGCCACAGCGGTTCCGCGTCGGCGGCGGGGTAGAACGGAGCATGCGTCTCCCCACCCCGCCGCCGCCCGGCGGTGACGACCCGGTCGCCTGGGTCCGCGAGCACCTCGGCCACCTCGTCCGCGAGGGCGCCGACGGCACCCGGCGGGGCGGCCACGTCGGTGGGCAGACCGCCGCCGACACCGCGCTCGCGACGCTCGACGTCAGCGGGTACGCCTCGCGGCGCAGCACCGTCCTCCCGGCGGAGCGCCGCGGCGCCAGCCGGATGTCCCCCTACATCCGCCACAACCTCGTGACGCTGCGCGAGGCGTGGGACGCCGTCGCCGACGCCCCGGCGCGCGACCGCACGAAGTACCGCGACGAGCTGCTCTGGCAGGAGTACGCCCGCCACCTCTACGCCCGCGTCGGCCGCGCCCTGGGTCGCCCGCTGCGGCGGGAGCAGCCCCGGACCCCGGACCGCTGGCCGACCCCGTGGCCCGACGAGATGGCGTGCATGGCCGCGACGACGGCCGAGCTCGTCGAGGACGGCTGGCTCGTCAACCAGACCCGGATGTGGCTGGCGTCCCAGTGGGCCGTGCGGGCCGGTGCGGACTGGCGGGTCGGCGAGGACGTCTTCTTCGCGCACCTGCTCGACGGCTCGCGGGCGGCCAACCGGCTCGGGTGGCAGTGGACGGTCGGCACCGGCTCCGGTCGTCCGTACGGGTTCAGCCGCTGGCAGGTCGAGAAGCGGGCGCCGTCCCTGTGCCGGTCGTGCCCTCTCGAGCAGGCGTGCCCTGTGCAGGGGTGGCCGGAGGAGTCGGTCGGCGCACCGGCCGACGGGCCCCCGCTCGGCCGCGGCCCCGTCCCCGCCGGGCCGGCCGAGGTCGAGGGCCGTGGCGCCGAGGAGGTGTGGCTGACCGCCGAGTCGCTGGGCGACGCCGACCCCGCGCTCGCCGCCGACCCCGACCGCCCGGCGGTGTTCGTCCTCGACGAGCCGTTGCTCGCGGGGCTGCGGCTGTCCGGCAAGCGGCTGGTCTTCCTCGCCGAGACGCTCGGCGACCTCGCGACCCGACGGCCGCTCGAGGTGCGGCTGGGGGACGTCGCCGAGGAGCTCGCCGGCCGCCGCCTCGCCGTCACCCACGCGCCGGTGCCGGGGTTCGCCCGTCGGGCGACCGCCGTCGACCCCGTCGAGGTGCATCCCTACCCCTGGCTGGTCCGGCCGCGGAGCGTCCCCGTGCAGTCCTTCACCGCGTGGCGGCGGGCCGTCGGGGCGCCCCGGTCCTGACCCTCAGAGGGGCGGGGTGTCGGGCCACCCCGTCGGCCGCGGCCGCCGTGGGTGGTCGTCGGTCGTCACGACCGTGGAGACTCGCGCCGGGCGGTGCACCTCGACGCGGCAGGCCGCCCGACCCCAGCGCTCGCCGCCGAGCCGCGACTCGAGCGCGTGCTCGAGGTCGCTGTGCGGGCCGTCGGGGACGACGACCCGCGGTGGGCAGGCCGGCGGCGGTGAGTGGTCGGGGTCGGGGAGGTCGCTCAGGGCGGGGTCGGCGCGATGGTCGGGCGGGTCGGTGCTGCGGACCCGTCCGGTGGGGTCGGTGACGGTGTAGGTCCCGTCCGGCGCGAGCAGTGTGCGCCATCCGGGTCGCTGCTTCGTGCGGTGGTGGCGGCGGCAGAGGCAGACGAGGTTGGCGGCGCTCGTCGGGCCGGCCGGCCACGGCACCACGTGGTCGAGGTCGCACCAGCGGGCGGCCACCGAGCAGCCGGGGAAGCGGCAGTGCCGGTCGCGCGCCCGGACGAGGCCGGCCAGGGCCGCCCCCGGGCGGTACGCGGGCGTGGCGAGGGCGTCGCCGTCGTCGACGAGGGCCCCGGTCAGCGGGTGGGCGTGGTGCTCGACCACCGTCGTGGTGACGGTGGACTGCTGCAGCACGAGGTCGGTCAGGGCCTTGGCACGCGCCCGGTCGATGCGCGCGCAGACGCCGTCCTCGAGGTAGCGCTGCGCGAGCGCGCCGACCGCGGCCCAGGCGCCGCACGCCTCCTCGCTGGGGAAGGTGCCGAGCCAGGTGTCGACACCGGGCTCGTCGACCCAGCGCCGCAGCCCCGATGCCTCGCGGGCCCGCCGGGCGCGCTGCCGGAGCAGGTCGGGGTCGATGGCCGCGAGCATCCGCCGTACCCGCCGACGCAGCCGCGACCCGTCCTCGCGGTCGAGCCACGGGTCGAGGGCGGCCACGACGGTCGCGCGGACCTCGGCCGGGCACTCCTCGAGCTCGCCGCTGACGACGTGTGCACGGTGGCCGTCGAGGCGGCCCTGCGTCATGGCGGTGTGCAGGCCGCCGAGACCGGTGCTCGTGGGCGTGCCCTCGGGGCCGTCCGCGGCCCGGCGCACGGCGTCCCGCACCCGCTGCTCGGCGGCGACGGCCGAGAGGCACAGGACGCCGGAGACGATCGCCGGTGCGTCGAGCGCCCGACGGACATCGCGGACGGTGCCGTCCTCGGCCCACTCCGGCTCGAGGGCCGCCAGCTCGACGACGACCTCGTCTTGGAGGGCCGTCGCCTCGTTGAGGAGGGACTGGAGGGCGCCCAGGGCCTCGACCCACTCGTCGCGGGTGCCGGTGCGGACCCCCGACGGACGCACGGGGGCGAGGGCATCGTGCGCCCGGCGCGTCGCGTCGAGCAGGTCCTGTGCCGTGCCGGTGGTGACCATGCGCTCCCCCTCCCCTCGTGCTGGCATCCTATCGAACACGCGATCGAACGACAAGGGTCCGAAGCATCTAAAGTGCTCTCGCGCAAAAGGATTCGTCCGCGAAGGAAACCGCCGGGTCAGGCGCCCGTCCACGCCTCCGGGAGGTGCCAGTCCGCCGACGGGTCCTCGCCGACCCGGCCGTCCACCGCCTCGCGGAGCAGGTCGGCGTGCCCGGTGTGCCGGCCGTACTCCTCGAGCAGGTCGAACAGCAGGCGCCGGATGCTCGCGTGCCGGCCCTCGCCGTCGGACGCGTGTGCCGCGCCGCCGAGCCCTCGCTCGGCGACGGCCTCGCGCACGCGCGCCCGGTTGCGCTCGACCGCGCCGTCGTAGAGGGCGTAGAGGTCCTCCGGCGGGTCGGACGCCGCGGACGTCATCTCCCAGTCGTCCTCGTCGTCCCAGCCGTTGTCGTCCCAGACGTCGGGCATCGGTGTGCCGGAGAGGCGTTGGGTCGAGTAGAAGTCCTCGACCGACGCGAGGTGCTTGAGCAGCGCGGCCAGGCTGAGGGTGGACGACGGGATGGTCGCGCGCAGCCCCTCAGCGTCGAGGCCGTCGACCTTGTAGCGGAACGTGGCGCGCATCCGGTCGAGGGACCCGAGCAGCTGCTCGGCCTCCGACCCGGCCAGCGGCGGCTCCCACGGCGGCGGGGTGGTGCTCACGCGAGGCGCTCCAGCATCCCGAGCGACCGCTGCACGACGAGCGCCGTGGCGTCGGCGTCGTACGCGGGCAGCGAGCTGTCGACGAACAGGTGGACCTCGCCCGGGTACACGAACAGCTCTGCGCCGGAACGTCCCTCGACGAATCCGCGCGCGGCATCGGCATCGCCCTCGGCGCCGAAGAAGGGGTCGTCGGCCATGCCGTGCACCTGCACGGGCAGCCCCTCGGGCCAGGCGCCGAAGTTCGAGGGGTCGGCGAAGGCCTCGTAGAGCAGCGCGCCGGCGACGCCCGGGTGGTTCTGCGCCAGCTGCTGGGCGGCCATCACGCCGAGGGAGATGCCGGCGACGACGAACCCCTCGTCGAGCCCCTCGGCGGCGGCGACCCCGCGAGCCCGCACCTCCGAGAACCCGATGGACCCCACGTACGCGGCCCCGTCGTCGATGGACCCGAACGTCCGCCCCTCGAAGAGGTCCGGGGTGTGCACGGTGTGGCCGGCGGCCCGGAACCGGTCGGCGAGGTCGACGACCCCGGGCGTCAGGCCCTGGATGTGATGGAGCAGCAGCATCGTGGTCATGCGCAGCACCGTAGGGGCGGTTGCGGACGGTCGGCGTCCGGATGAGGATGGGCGCGTGCGCCCCGACACCGGCCCGGCCGCCCGCGCCCTCATCACGATGGAGGCGATCCAGGACGAGCCCGGCATCACGGCCGACCGGCTCGCCGAGCGGCTCGGGGTGTCCACGAGGGCGGTTCGCCGCTACGTCGGCATCCTGCGCGACGCCGAGGTGCCGGTGGAGTCGACGCGCGGGCCGGCCGGCGGCTACCGGCTGGGCCGGGGCACGCGCCTGCCCCCGCTGGTCTTCAGCAGCGCCGAGGCGCTCGGCCTCGTCATGGCCGTGCTCGACGGGCACCACGCGGCGGCCGACCCCACGGACCCCGTCGGCGTGGCCGTCGCGAAGCTCCTGCGGGCGATGCCGCAGCACGTCGCCGACCAGGCCGACGTCGTGCGGCGCACCACCGCCGCCGCGCCCGACCGCGGCGCCGCGCGCCCCGACCCCGCCACCACCGTCGCGCTCGTCCGGGCGCGCAGCGAGAACCGCTGCGTCACCGTGCACTACCGCTCCGAGAACGGCCGCGAGTTCACGACCGACGTCGAGCCGTGGGCCGTCGTCGTGCGTCACGGCCGCTGGTACCTGCTGTGCCGGTCGCTGCGCTCGGGGTCGGTGCGGACCTACCGCGTCGACCGCGTGCACCGGGTCGACCTGCTGGAGAGCACCTTCCGCGTGCCGGACGACCTCGACCCCGTCGCCTCCCTCGAGGAACACCTGGGTGCCGGGTGGGAGCACCCGACGGAGGTGGTCATCCACGCGCCGCTGGAGCGCCTCGAGCACGTGCCGCGCACGCTCGGCCGGCTCGAGGCGGACGGCCCCGACCGGACCCGCCTGAGGGGGACGACGAGCAACGTGCCGGGGTACGCGAGCGACCTCGCGCACCTGCCGGCATCCTTCACGGTCGTCGCGGGGCCCGAGCTGCGGGCGGCGGTCGCGGACCTCGCGCACCGGCTGGCCGACGCCGTCGCCGAGCCTCCGCCGCCGCCCGCCTGAGAGAAGCCGCGTCCCTCCGGCGCGCGGGCCCCTGCCGCGTGCGGTAGGAACGTCGGCGTGACCACGCCCGACCAGACCTCGACGAGCGGCCAGAGCCAGCTCGGGACGAGCCTCAAGCCCCGCCACATCACGATGATCTCGATCGCGGGGGTGATCGGCGCCGGCCTCTTCGTCGGCTCCGCCACCGCGATCGAGCAGGCCGGCCCCGCCGTCCTCGTCTCGTACGCCCTCGCGGGCAGCCTCGTCGTCCTCGTCATGCGGATGCTCGGCGAGATGGCGACCGCCAACCCCGACACCGGCTCGTTCTCCGTCTACTCGCAGCGCGCCCTCGGCCGCTGGGCGGGCTTCTCGGTCGGCTGGCTCTACTGGTGGTTCTGGGTGCTCGTCATCCCCGTCGAGGCGACCGCCGCGGCCGACATCCTCAGCCGGATGGTCGGCCTCGACCAGTGGGTCTGGGCGCTGCTCGTCACCCTCCTGCTCACCGGGACCAACCTCGTCTCGGTCGGCAACTACGGCGAGTTCGAGTTCTGGTTCGCGCTCGTCAAGGTCGTCGCGATCATCGCCTTCATCGCGCTCGGCGTGCTCGCCATCCTCGGGCTGCTGCCGAACTCGGAGGTCAGCGGTGTCTCGCGGCTCTGGGAGCCGGACGGCTTCTTCGCCGGGGGCGGGGGCGCCATCATCGCCGCGATGCTCACGACGATGTTCTCGTTCATGGGCACCGAGATCGTCACCATCGCGGCCGCCGAGTCGCCCGACCCGGCCAAGGGCATCACCAAGGCGGTCAACTCGGTCATCTGGCGCATCTTCATCTTCTACATCGGCTCGATCGCGGTCATCGTCTCGCTCGTGCCCTACAACCAGCTCGAGGACGGCTCGTACCAGACCGTGCTGCAGGCCATCGGCATCCCCGGGGCGCCGCTCATCATGGACATCGTCGTCCTCACCGCCGTCGCGTCCTGCCTCAACTCCGCGCTCTACACCGCCTCGCGGATGGTGTTCTCGCTCGCGGCCCGCGGCGACGCCCCGAAGGCGATCGCCCGGGTCAACGCCAAGGGCGTGCCCGTCGTCGCGATCCTCATCTCGATGGTGCTGGGCTTCCTCGCGGTCGTCGGCAACTACGTGCTGCCGGACAAGATCTTCGGCTACCTCCTGGCGACCTCGGGCGCCATCGCCCTGTTCGTCTACCTCGCGATCGCCGTGAGCCAGCTGGTCCTCGGCCGCCGGATGCGCGCGACGGACGAGCTCCCGCCGGTGCGGATGTGGCTCTTCCCGGGGCTGACGATGGTCGTCATCGGGTTCATCGTCGTCGTCATCGGCCTCATGGCCTTCGACCCCGGCCAGCAGCAGGCGATCGCCTTCTCCGTCGTCTCGGCCCTCGTCATCGTGGCCCTCGGCGTGTACCGGCAGCGGCGCGCCGGCGACGGTCGCGACGCCGTCGAGCAGGAGCCGGCCGCCCGCGCCTGAGCCGTCGTCGGCCGCGCCCGGGGCTCAGGCCCCGGGCGCGCAGACGACGCCGCGGTTGCCGTCCGGGTCGGCGAGGACGACGAGCCGCGGCGCCTGGCTGTCGTCGACGACGCTCGCCCCGGCGGCGACGGCGGCGGCGATGCGCGGGCCCGCGGCCTCCGGGGCGACGTAGACCTCGACGTGGAACCGCTGCCCGGCCCGGTCCGGTGCGGGGTCGTCGAACCAGAGGTTCGGGATGCGCTGCGCCGCGTCGCGGACCTCGTCGCCCGGGGTGCCCCGGCCCCGGCTCGCGGCGTCGCCGGTGAGCAGCGCCGCCCACACGGGCGCGATGCCCGCGGGGTCCGGGGTGTCGAGGCCGAGCTCGAGGACGGAGACCGCCGCCGGGTCGGGCGTCAGCCCCTGCGCGGCCGCGACCTCCGTGATCCGGCGGGCCAGGTCGACGTCCTGCTGCGTCATCCACTCGACGACGTGCTCGGTGCCGTCGTCCTCGCGGTAGACCGCGTCGTCGCTGCTCGTCTTGAGGTCGACGACGCCCGGCGCGATCGCCACGCGCGGATGGTGGCCGACGGCGTCCCCGGCCTCGGCGACGGACGCGACGAAGCGGGCCGCCGCCGCGAAGTCGTCGACGAGGTAGCGGGCGTGCAGCCCCTGGGCCAGCCGGCGCCAGTCGTGCAGCGCGGCCGCGGCGATCTCGTCTCCCCCGAGCATGTCCATGGCCGTGGACCCTAGCCCCGATGCCCCCGCGGCGACACCCCCCGCGGCGGCGGCGGGTCAGGGCGCGACGAGCTCGAACACCTCGAGCGTCGTGCCCATGTACCGCGTGCTCGGGCCGAGGTGGCGCATCCCGAGCCGCCGGCAGACGGCCAGCGACGCCAGGTTGTCGGGGTGCACGACGGCCACGGCGCGGGGCAGCCCTCGGGCGAAGGCATCGTCGAGGACGAGGCGGGCAGCCTCGGTGGCGTGGCCGTGACCCCACGCACCGGGGTGCAGGTGCCATCCCACCTCGACCTCGGGCGGGTCGGTCGGCGGCTCCCCGGCGCTCAGGGGCACCGGCTTGAGGAGGAGGTTGCCCAGGCGGCGCCCCTCGTGGTCCGTCACGAGCCAGACGCCGTGGACGTGGTGGGCGCTGATGGCGCGCCGGCGGTGGACCGACGCGAGGGCCTCGTCGTGCGAGGTCATCGGTGTCGGCGCCGCACCGAGGTGGCGCACGACCTCCCAGCGACCCTCGAGGTCGAGGAGGAAGTCGGCGTCGGCGGGCTCCCAGGGCCGCAGCACGAGCCGCTCCGAGGTGAGGGTGCGCACGGCGCGACCCTACCGACGCCGCGGTTGCTGCCGGGCGGCCGCGCAGCTGCGTGCGCATCCGGCAAGGACCCCGGCGACCCGGCGCGCGACCGGACACGTCCGCACTGCGGTCACCGTGAGACACCGGCCGGCGTGACGGATAACGTGGAGCCAGACCAACCCCAACGAGGAGTTATCGATGTCCCTCCGCCTCGGCGACACCGCCCCCGACTTCACCGCCGACTCCACGGCCGGCCCGATCAGCTTCCACGAGTGGAAGGACGGCGCCTGGGCCGTGCTCTTCAGCCACCCGGCCGACTTCACGCCCGTCTGCACGACCGAGCTCGGCCGCACCGCGGCGCTCTCGTCGGAGTTCGCGGCGCGCAACGCCAAGCCGATCGCCGTGTCCGTCGACTCGGTCGAGGACCACCAGCGCTGGGTGCCGGACATCGCCGAGGTCGGCGGGGTCGAGGTCGACTTCCCGATCATCGCCGACCAGGACCGCGCCGTCGCGCAGGCCTACGACATGATCCACCCCGGCGAGGGCGACACCTCGACCGTGCGCTCGGTCTTCCTCGTCGACCCCCAGGACAAGGTGCGGCTGACCATCACGTACCCGAAGTCGGTGGGCCGCAACTTCACCGAGATCCTCCGGGCCCTCGACGCGCTCCAGCAGACGGATGCCGCCCCGGTCTCGACGCCGGCCGAGTGGACGCCGGGCGACCGTGTCATCGTCGCCCCGACGGTCTCGACCGACGACGCGCGCGAGCGCTTCGAGAACGTCGACGAGGTCAAGCCCTACCTGCGCTTCGCCGACGCCCCGGCCTGAGCCGGCGGCCGTCCGGCCGAGACACCGCTCCGTCCACGAGACCCCGGCTCCGAGCCGGGGTCTCGTGGACTTCTCGGGGTCACCCCGGCCAGGGGAGGTGCGTGGGGTCAGGCAGGCCGGAGGCGGTGGAGCTCCACGTCGTGGACGCCGCCGTCGGCCAGGCGCAGCGTCATCCACGTGAAGTCCGGCTGACGCCGGCGGTCGGTCGGGGAGCCGGGGTTGAGCAGCCGCAGCCCCTCGTGCTCGGTGTCCCAGGGGATGTGGCTGTGCCCGAAGACGAGCAGGTCGACGTCGGGGTAGGTGGCGCGCATCCGCTCCTCGCGGCGATCCTTCTGACCGGTCTCGTGGACGACGGCGACGCGCACCCCCTCGATGCTCGCGCGCGCGACCTCGGGCAGGCGCGCACGTAGGTCGGGTCCGTCGTTGTTGCCCCAGCACGCGAGCAGGCGGGCGCTGCGGGCCTCGAGCGCGTCGAGCGTCGCCTCGTCGACCCAGTCGCCGGCGTGCACGACGAGGTCGGCCTCCTCGACCGCGGCCCACAGCGGCGCCGGCAGGTCCTTGGCCCGCTTCGGCAGGTGGGTGTCGGTCATGAGCAGGACGCGGGTCCCGCGCGCCGGGCTCACGCGTCGTCCTTGGGGCGGCTGCGGCGGCAGGCCTCCGAGCAGTAGCGGACCTCGTCCCAGTCGCGCGCCCACTTCTTGCGCCAGGCGAACGGTCGGCCGCAGGTGGCGCAGACCTTCGTCGGGAGGTCGGCCTTGCGCGTCATCCGCGCCATCGGGCGCCCCGGTCGTCCTGGCGGCTCATCGCCTCACCGTACGTCGTCCCGCGGGGGCAGCGGCAGCTCGCGTCCGGTCCACCGCCGCCGGGCCCAGCGGTCGTGCGAGGCGATGACGACGGTCGCGGGCGAGGCGTCGACCGCCTCCTCGAGCTCGTCGACGAGGCTGAGCGAGAGGTGGTTCGTCGGCTCGTCGAGGAGGAGGACGTCGGGGCGGGCCAGCACGACGAGGGCGAGGGCGAGCCGCCGCTGCTGCCCGAGGCTGAGGTCCCCGACCGGGCGGGCGGCGTCACGCGGGTGGACGAGCCCGAGTGGCAGCAGGAGGGCCCGCGCCTCGTCCTCCGGGATGCCCTCCTGCGCCGCGACGAGCTGCTGCGGGCTGCGTCGCGGATCGTCGACGAGGGTGTCCTGCGCGAGGAGCGCCACCCGGCCGCCGACGTCGACGCCGCGGTGCCGGGGGGCGTCGGCGAGGGCGTGCAGGAGGGTCGACTTGCCGCAGCCGTTGGGCCCGGTGACCAGCAGGTGCTCCCCGGCCGCGACGTCGAGCCGCGCGAGCCGCAGGCGACCGGGCACGTCGAGGCCCCTGACCCGGATGCCCGAGGACGGGGCGCCCTCGCGGCCGAGGTCGACGTCGAGCCGCAGCCGCGCAGGGGGTCGGGGCACGGCGTCGGCGACGATGCGCTCGAGCCGGCGCTCGGCATCCTTGGCCCGGCGGCGGGCGGCGGTCTGCACGCGCGAGCCCTTGAAGGCGTGGACGAACTTGTCGTTGTCGGTCGGCCCGCGGCCGTGGGCCACGCCGCCCTCGCGGGTCACGGCGCGCTCGCGCAGGTCGGCGACGAGCTCGCGCTCCTCCAGCCACTGCTCCTCCCAGCGCCGGCGGGCGGCCGCCTTCGCCGCGCGGTGGTCGGCGAAGGAACCGGTCCACGACGCGCCGCCGACCCCGTCTGTCCCGCGGTGGCGGGGGTCGAGGTCGACGACCCCGGTGCACGCTCGTTCCAGGAGCACCCGGTCGTGGCTCGCCACGAGAACGGCGCCCGGCATCGCCAGGAGCTCGGACTCGAGGAACTCCAGCGCGGCGTCGTCCAGGTGGTTGGTCGGCTCGTCGAGGAGCAGGGCGTCCGGCCGGCGCACGAGGAGGGCCGCGAGGGCGAGGCGGGTGCGCTCGCCACCGCTCGTGGCGCCGACCGGTCGGTCGTGCGGGATGCGCTCCAGCCCGAGTGCGCGGGCCGCGACCTCGGCCCGGCGGTCGGCGTCCCAGGCGTCGCGGGCCACGGCCCGGGCGAGGGCGTCGTCGTACGCGGCCGACGTCGCGGTGTCGTCCGGCCGGTCGGCGAGCGCGGCGGCGAGGCGCTCGACGTTCGCGGCCAGCCGGTGCAGCGGGGCCAGCGCGTCGCGCAGGACGGCGCCGACCGTGGCGGCCGGGTCGAGCCCGGAGTCCTGGGGCAGGTAGCCGAGGTCGTCCGGGACGCTCGCGGAGCCGGAGGCCGGGGCGAGCCGGCCGGCGAGGCAGGCGAGCAGCGTCGACTTGCCGGAGCCGTTCTCGCCGACGAGGCCGATGCGGTGGCCGGGGGGCACGGTGAGCGAGACGCCGTCGAGGACGGGGCGCCCGTCGAAGGAGAGGGAGAGGTCGCGGACGACGAGGGGGGAGGCTGACGGCATGGGGGACTCCACGCGGTGGTGCTGGACGTGCTCGCCGGGCGGGGCCTCGGGCGCGAGCAGGGCGTGGGTCAGTGCTTCATGGTCCGGCCACGCTACCCCGGCGCACCGGGGCGGGCGCAACCGCTTTCGGCGCCACCCCCCCCACAGCAGGTGCGGGCTACACCGCAGTACGTGCTGCTGTGGCGGCACTTACTGCGGTGTAGCCCGCGATGGGTGGTGCGGTGGTGCGGCGGTGCGGTGGTCAGGACCTCAGCGGGCGCGTCCCACCGACGCCAGGGTGCCGCCGGCCTTGTCGAGCCAGCCGACGTAGACCCGGGTGTTGCTGCCGCCGCGCCGGTCGAGGTCGACCGTGATGCTGCGGTGCCCGGCGCCGCCGATCGCGACGGTGCGGGACCCGATGGTGCCCTTGCCGTCGACGACGTACACGTGCGCGGTGCCGGCGGCGTTCGCGTGCAGCCGGACCCACGCGGTGTCCGACGACGTCGTCACGCGCTCGACCCATCCGGCACGGGCCGGGGTGCTCGCCGGGCCGCCCGCGAGGGGCACGTCGTTGCGCACCGCCTGCTCGAGCGACGGCGGGCTGTCGAGCGAGGACAGGCCCGTGCGCGGGACGACGGGCTCCGGCGCCTCGGTGGGCCGGTCGGCCGGCGGGGTGTAGCCCGGCAGCGTCGCGACGCCCCAGCGGTACGGGTCGCCCTGCACGCCGCCCCAGGTCGACCAGCCGATGCGGGTCTGGCCGGTCTTGTCCTGGGTGTCGGAGTCGTAGACGAACAGGTTGAGCCCCAGGTGCTCGGGGTCGACCGCGCCGGGGAGCTCGGACATCGGGATGGACACCTCGACGGTGTACCCGTCGTAGGGCTCATCGACCGTCGAGGCCACCTTCATGCCCGGAGCGGTCTCGGCCGCCGGGCCCTGGTGGTTGTCGGCGTCGCGCAGCCCGCACGCCGGGCCCTCCGCGGTCACCGGCAGGACGGCCGCCTTGAACGTCGTCGAGGTGTTCTCGCTGTCACCACGCGGGTCGACGGCGATCTCGACGGAGTCCGTGCGCCAGTGCCGCTTGCAGTCCGCGGCGTCGAGCCGGGTGCCGAGCACGTCGTCGGTCACGTGGACGAGGACGTTGAGCGTGTCCTCGTGCCAGGCGACCTTCGCGGTGGCCGAGCAGTCGGCGGCCGACGAGCAGGCCGTCCCCTCCCACAGGCGGGAGATGTCGACGGACTCGCCGGGGTACTCGCCCGGCGACTCCTTGCCGTCGACCACCGGTGCGGCGGAGGCCTCCTCGATCGTCGTCGTGGGGACGATCTCGAGGGCGCCGTTGCTCGTGGCCGACCCGGCCCGGGTCGTGGTGACGATGCGGTAGGCGTAGTCACCGGCCGCCGCGCCGGGGGTGCCGCCCTGGTTGGACGTCGGGAGCGAGGCGTCGGTGTTGGTCACCGTGAACGTCACACTGCCGTCGGCGCCCGCGGCGAGCGGCCCGTAGTCGGCGCTCGCCGGCTCGGCCGTGAAGCCGTCGGGGAGCTCGAGGGCCACGGTTCCGGCGTCCGCGCGGTTCCCGTTGTTGTGCAGGTCGACCCGGACCTCACGGCTCTTGCCGGAGGCGATCGGGAGGACCGGCGTGACGGTGCCGCTCAGCTGGGGCTCGGCCGCCGTGGCCGGGGCCCACCGCTCGAAGTCCGCGACCTGCGGGAGCAGCTGCTGGCGGGCCGAGACCGACGGGGCGACCTCGACGACGCGGTCGGAGTAGCCGGACCCGGTCCTCGTCGTGAGGCGGGCGGCGACCCGCTGCCGCTCACCCGCGTTCGCGTCCGCGGCCGGCGTGACCGCGAAGGTGCGGGTCACCGTGCGGCCGGGCTGGACCGTGCCGACCCAGCGGTTCCCGGTCACGGCCCATCCCTCGGGCAGGTCGAGGGCGACCGAGGCGCCGGTCAGGGCGCGACCCGGCGCGGTGACGGACACCGTGGCCTTGAACGACCGGCCGGGCAGCACCCCGAAGCGGTCGGTGTCGACGCGCAGGCCGGTGCCGAGCGGGACCGTGCCGGGGACGTGCACGGTCGACCCCGCCAGGGCGGACCAGGAGCGCTGCGCGGCAGCGGTGCCCGGCTCGGCGAACGGCACCCGCGAGTCGACCTGGCGGAAGACGTCGCAGCCGATCTTCGTCGGGTCGGTCGGCACGTCGGGGAAGCCGGCCCAGCCCTGGGAGGCGTACTGGCGCTGCGCGTCGCGCTCGACGGCGGCCCACGTGCGGCCGTCCGGCGAGGCGGCCCCGGCCCAGACGCCGTAGACGGTCTGGGTCGGGTCCTTCGGGGCGAGCTGCGCCATGCACTGCTCGCCGGTCGGGGCGGTGGCCGAGCCGCGCATCATCAGCTTGTCGGGCGAGAAGGGCCGCAGCCCCTCCGTCCGGATCTGCTCGGGGTAGCGCGTCGGGTCACCGGCCGCGGCGAAGGCCTCGGTCGCGAGGCGCGCGGCCTCCTGGTGGTTGCCGTGGTTGCCCGGAGACGGCGCGGGGTCCATCGTGAAGAGGATCTCGGGGCGGGTCTCGCGGATGACCCGCACGACCTTGCCGAGCACCTCGTCGTGGTCCCAGACCTCCTGGGTCAGCGGGTCGCTGACCGTGTAGTAGAAGTCGACCTCGTCGAGGTTGAAGATGTCGGTGATGCCCGCCCGGCCGACGGCCGAGCGCTCCTCCTTCTCGCGGAGCAGGCCGAGCGGCGGGCCCTCCTCGGGGCCGACGGCGTTGCCGCCACCCTCGCCGCGCGTCACGGTGACGACGCCGGTGCGCAGGTGGTTGTCGTGCCCCCACTGCCCGTAGGCCGACAGCGAGCCGGCCTCGTCGTCGGGGTGGGCGCCGATGAACAGCGCCCCGAGGTCGACCGGGTGGCCGGCCGAGGTCGTCGCGCTCGGCGGGCGCGAGGCGTCCCCGCTCCCGTGCTGGTCACCGGACGTGGTCGCCGCGGCGGCCCCCGCCCCGGTGAGCGCGAGCGCGACGGTGGTGGCGAGCGTCGCCACCCTCCGCGCGGACGCGCGTGGTCTGCTGACGTGCGTGGTCATCGTTGACCCCAATCCCTGTCGGTGTGCGAAATCCCCTGCTCTACTCCCGGACTGCTCCTTCGAGCATCCCGGCGATGAAGTGGCGCTGCAGGAACAGGTAGAGCACGACCACCGGGGTCGCGACGATGCAGGCACCGGCCGCGAGGAGGGTGAAGCCCTGCGTGTACTGCCCCTGGAAGAACGCCAGCCCGAGCGGCGCGGTGCGCAGCGACTCGGAGACGACCATGACGAGGGGGACGAGGAACTCGTTCCAGGTCCACATGAAGGTGAGCACGGTGAGCGTGACGACCGCCGGGCGGGCGAGCGGCACGAGCACCTGCCAGAGGATGCGCCAGGTCGACGCGCCGTCGAGCCGCGCGGCCTCGATGACCGAGCGGTTCGCCGAGCGGAACCAGGCGCGCATCCAGAAGGTGCCGAACGCGACGGACTGCGCGACCTGCGGCAGGAGGAGCGCCCAGATCGTGTCCGTCAGCCCGAGCGCGCGCAGGTCGTAGTACAGCGGCACGAGCACGGCCTCGCTCGGCATCATGATGCCGACGAGGAAGACGTAGAAGAGCACCGTCGCCCCGCGGAAGCGCATGGTCCCGAGCGCGTAGCCGGCGAGCAGCGAGAAGAGCACGCTGACGACGACGACCGTGCTCGAGACGAACAGGCTGGTGCGCAGGTAGCTGCCGAACCGGCCCTCGTTCCAAGCGGTCACGAAGTTCTCGGGGTGCAGGCCGAGGACGCCCGCGCCGACGGTCCCGCCGGCGGCGTCGTCCGGGCCCAGCGCCGCGACGACGACGCCGAGGATGGGCCACAGGGCGAAGACCGCGAAGGCGACGAGGATGACGTAGTTGGTGGCGCGCTCACCACGGGAGACCCGCATCAGCGCTCCCGCTCCGCGATCCGGGTGATGCCGAACGAGATCGCGAAGATGATGACCGTCAGCACGACGGCGATCGCCGCGGCCGAGCCGACCCGTCCCTGCTGGAAGGCGCGGTTGTAGACCTCGTACGACGGCACCGAGGTGCTCGTGCCGGGGCCGCCGCGGGTCGTCACGTAGACGAGGTCGAAGGTGCGCAGGGCGGCGATGACGGTGAGCGTCAGGGCGACCGCGATCTCGCCGCGCAGCGCCGGCAGCGTGACGGCGAAGAACTCGCGCACCGCGCCGGCGCCGTCGAGCCGGGCGGCCTCGTAGAGCTCGGTGGGGATCTTGCCCATCCCGGCGAGGAGCAGCACGGTGACGAGGCCGATCTCGAACCAGGTGCCGATGAGACCGACCGCCGGCAGCGCGGCGGTGTAGTCGCCGAGCCAGCCGCGGGTCAGGGCGTCGAGCCCGATGGCCGACAGGAGGTCGTTGATGCTGCCGTCGGGCGCGTACATCCGGCGCCACGCCACGGCGATGACGACCATCGCGACGACCTGGGGCAGGAAGACGACGGTGCGGAAGAAGCCGAGGCCCCGCACCTTGGCGCGCCCGAGGATCGCCGCGAGGACGAGGCCGACGACGAGCGGCAGGAGGGCGTAGAAGGCGATGAGGACGAGCGCGTGCCCGAACGAGGCGCGCAGGGCGGGGTCGCCGACGACCTCGACGTAGTTGTCGAGGCCGGCCCACGTCGCGAGGGTGTTGCCGTTCCAGTCGTAGAGCGAGATCTGGACCGCCCGCAGGAGCGGGTAGAGGAGGAAGGCCGCGTAGACGAGGAGCGCCGGCAGCACGTAGAGCCAGCCGACGGCCCGCGGCTCCCCGGGGGGGCCGCCGCGGCGTCGGCGGCGGGTCCCCTCGGGGGTGCGGGGGCGGCTGGGCGCCGCGGTCGCGGTGTCGCTCATCCGTTCTGCGCGACGAAGTCGCCGTAGTCCTTCTGCACGGTCTCGAGGAACTGCTCGGGCGTGGCCTTCTTCGCGAGGAGGTCCTGCAGGGCCGCGCCGAGGGTGTCGGACATCGTCGGGGTGGCGTAGTCGAGGTACGGGACGAGCGAGTCGTCCTCGACGGCGGTGCCGAACGCGGTGAAGACGTCCTGGCCGATGGTGCTCGGCGCCTTCTGCTCGGCGGTGTCGGCGACCGGCAGGTTCTCGGTCTTGGCGAGGACGCCCATCGCGTCCTTGCTCGTGATGAAGTCGACGTACGCGGCGGCGGCGTCGGGGCTCTCGGTCTTGCTCGAGACCGCCCACGGGATGCCGGTGCCGCCGGTCGCGACCGGCGCCTGCTGGGCCTTGGGCGGCAGGACGAAGGTGACGTCGTCGCCCATCGCCTTGCCGAGGTCCGCCTGCAGCCAGGTGCCGGCGATGAGGTACGCGCCGGTGCCCTTGCTGAACTGCTGCCACGCGGGGTCGTAGCCGAGGCCGTTGACGTCCTGGGAGAAGTAGCCCTTGTCGACCCAGTCGACGAGCGTCTGCGCGGCCTTCGTGTTCTCGGGGGTGGTCCAGCTGCCGCCGGACTGCCCGAAGCCGAGGGTGCGGATCTGGTCGGCCGGCGTCGTCTGCGCCTGGACGGTGCCGAAGACGTGGATGGCCGGCCACTTGTCGAGGTTGCCGAGGACGAGCGGCTGCTGGCCGGCGTCCTTGACCTTCTGGAGGCTGGACTCGAAACCGGCCCAGTCCGTCGGGACCTCGGGGACACCGGCCTTCGCGAGCACGGCCTTGTTCGCGTAGACGCCGACGACCTCGCCGACCTGCGGCAGCCCGTAGAGGTTGCCGGTGCCGAAGGTCTTGCCGTCCGGCGAGTAGCTCGAGTACTTGCGGACCGACTCGGGGTAGCGGTCCTTCCAGCCGTACGCGTCGGCGTAGCGGTCGAGCGGCAGGAGCTGGCCGGCCTGGACGAACTTGCCCATGTCGGGGCGGCCGTTGTTGGCCTGGAAGACGTCCGGGGCGTCGTTGCCCGAGAGGGCGAGGCCGAGGGTCGTCTTGAGGTCGTCGAACGAGCGCGAGACCCGCTTGAGCGTGATGTTCGGGTACTTCGCCTGGAACTCCTTGTTGAGCTCCTCGATCTGCGCGGCCTGGCCGCCGCGGACCTCCTGGTCCCAGACGGTCAGCGTCACCTGGCCCAGCGAGGCGGGGTCGGTGTTGACGGTGCCGGTCGGTGCGGCGCTGGACCCCGTACCGTCACTGCCGGACCCGGGGGTGCAGGCGGTGAGGGCCAGGGCGCCCAGGGCACCGACGGCGATCAGGCGGGTGGTGGGTCGGCTCCTCATGCGGGTGCTCCTCGGTGGATGACGGTGCCGCGGGGGTATCCCTCGACGTCGACGTGGCGGGCGATGGTGGCGGTGGCGCGGCGTCCGGCGCCGACGGGGACGTCCGGGACGAGGTCGTCGAGGAACGCGTACCGGCGGCGGACCGAGCGGTGGTAGCTGTCGGTGGCGGCGCCGTCGCGCAGATGGTGCCACCAGTCGGCGATGTCGCCCCAGCCGGGAGCGGCCAGGGACCCGCCGAAGTGCTGCACGGCGAGCGCGGAGCAGAGCGCGGCGAACGAGATGCGCTGCTGCAGCGGCCACTCCGCGAGGGTGCCGAGCACGACGGCGGCGCCGAACACGTCGCCGGCCCCCGTGGGGTCGAGGGCGTCGACGCGCAGCGCGGGGACGACGGCCTCCTCGCCGGTGCGCGAGTCGATGGCCAGCGCGCCCTCCTCGCCGTTGGTCACGACGGCGAGCGGCACGAGGTCGGCGAGGGCGTAGAGGGCCTCGCTCGGCGTGCGGGTGCGGGTGTAGGCCATGGCCTCGACCGCGTTGGGCAGGAAGGCGTCGCAGGTGCCGAGCTGGTCGAGCACGGCGCGGGGCCACGTGCCGCTGGGGTCCCAGCCCACGTCGGCGAAGACGAGCGCGCCCTGGGCCCGGGCCTTCTCGACCCACGTCGGCTCCTCGCCCCCGACGAGCAGCCGGTCGGGCGCGAGCTCGGCCATGACGGCGCGGCTGCGGGGCGGCTCGCCGATGAGCGCGGTCGCGTCGAGGGGCGGCGGGTGGCCGTGGCTGACCATCCCGCGGTCGCGGGCGACGGCCATCGAGACGGTGACGGGCGAGTGCCAGCCCTCGAAGCGGCGCGAGCGCGAGAGGTCGACGCCCTCCTCGTCGGCGAGGGTCTCCCAGCAGAAGTCGCCGTACGCGTCGTCGCCGAACGCGGCGGCGAGCGAGGTGTTGAGGCCGAGCCGGCGGGCGGCGACGGCGAGGTTGGCGATGCCGCCGGGGCACGAGCCCATCCCCGTCGCCCAGACCTCCTGGCCGCCGTCGGGCAGCGCCTCGAGGCCGGTCATGATGATGTCGAGGAACACCGTGCCCCAGACGAGGACGTCGATCTGCGGCGCGGCGTCGGCACGCTGCGCGGCGAGCGGGTCGAAGGCCGGGGACGGCACGGCGGGCTCCTCGAGTCATCGGGGCGGGCGAAGGGCCCAGCATGCACCCGTCGGCGGGGTCGGACAAGCAGTTGATGCACACAAATCTTCATCCGTGATCATGACGTGACGAAATCTGATCGCTACAGTGGCGGGATGCGAGCGGCCCGGCAGCGATCCATCGTCGGTCGCCTCCGCGCGCGCGGGGTCGCCTCGACCGAGGAGCTCGCCGAGCTGTGCGGGGTGTCGGTCGCCACCGTCCGCCGCGACCTCATCGAGCTCGAGCGCCTCGGCTCGCTGCGCCGGGTCCACGGCGGCGCCGTGCCGACGAACGTCGCCGACGCCGACGCCCTGCGCGGCTTCGCCGAGGTCGCGGCCACCGACGCCGCCGACAAGTCCGCGCTCGCCCGCCGCGCCGCCGCGATGGTCGCCGACGGCGACTCGGTCGTCCTCGACATCGGGACGACGACGATGCTGCTGGCCCGCGAGCTGCGCGGCCGGCACGTCACCGTCGTCACCGCGAGCCTGGCCGTCCTGGACGTCCTGCGCGACGACGACGCCGTCGAGCTCATCCTCCTCGGCGGCATCGTCCGCCGGACCTACCACTCGCTCGTCGGGTCGCTGACCGAGGACGCGCTGCGCCAGGTCCAGGGCTCGCACGTGTTCCTCGGCGCCAGCGGCGTCCGGGCCGACGGCACCGTGCTCGACACGACCGCCGTCGAGGTCCCGGTCAAGCGGGCGCTGCTGCAGGCCGGCGACACCTCGGTGCTGCTCGTCGACCGGCACAAGATGCCCGGCACCGGCTCGCTGCGCGTCTGCGACGCCGGCGCGGTCGACGTCGTCCTGACCAACGAGGGGGCCGACCCCGCGACCCTGGCGGCCTGTCGGGCCGCCGGCACGGAGGTGGTGCTCGCATGAAGCTCGCGATGCTCGGCGGTGGGGGCTTCCGCACCCCGCTCGTCTACGGCGCCCTGCTGCGCGACCGGCACGAGCGCCGGGTCGACGAGGTGTGGCTGCACGACGTCGACGAGGCGCGCCTGGCCGCCATCGGGCAGGTGCTCGCCGAGATGTCCGCGGGCGACCCCGACGCGCCGCGCGTGCACACGAGCACCGACCTGGACACCGCGCTCGAGGGCAGCGACTTCGTCTTCTCGGCCATCCGCGTCGGCGGGCTCGAGGGGCGCACGGCCGACGAGCGGGTGGCCCTCGACCTCGGGCTGCTCGGCCAGGAGACCACCGGCCCCGGCGGCCTCGCCTACGGGCTGCGCACCGTCCCCGTCGCGCTGCACGTCGCCGAGCGGGTGGCCGCGGTGGCGCCCGACGCGTGGGTCATCAACTTCACCAACCCCGCCGGGATGATCACCGAGGCGATGCAGTCGGTGCTGCACGACCGCGTCGTCGGCATCTGCGACAGCCCGATCGGGTTGGCGCGCCGGGCCGCCGTGACGTTGGGCATCGACCCGGCCCGCACGACGATCGACTACGTCGGGCTCAACCACCTCGGCTGGCTGCGCGGCCTGCACCACGAGGGCCGCGACGTCCTGCCCGACCTCCTCGCCGACGACGCCGCGCTGGGCTCGATGGAGGAGGGGCAGCTCTTCGGGCTGGACTGGGTGCGCACGCTCGGGGTCGTCCCCAACGAGTACCTCTACTACTATTACTTCACCCGCGACGCGGTGCGCTCCATCACCGCGGCGCCGCAGACCCGCGGCGAGTACCTGCTCGAGCAGCAGCAGGGCTTCTACGCGTCCCTGGGCTCCGGCCGCACCGGCGCGCTCGCCGAGTGGGACCGCGTCCGGATGGAGCGCAACGCCACGTACATGCAGGAGGCGCGCGGCGAGGACGAGGAGCGCGACGAGGCCGACGTCCAGGGCGGCGGCTACGAGGGGGTCGCGCTCGCGATCATGGCGGCCATCTCGCGGGGCGAGCCGGCCGAGCTCATCCTCAACGTGCGCGGCCGGGGCACCGTCCCGGGGCTGCCCGACGACGCCGTCGTCGAGGTCCCGTGCACCGTCGACGCCTCCGGGCCGCGACCGCACCCGCTGCCGCCCCTGACCGGGCACCCGCTCGGGCTCGTCGAGCAGGTCAAGGCGGTCGAGCGCCTCGTCATCGCCGCGGCGCGCACCGGGTCGCCGGAGCAGGCGGTCGAGGCGTTCGCGCTGCACCCGCTCGTCGACTCCGTCACCGTCGCCCGCGAGCTGCTCGCCGGGTACCGCGCGCGGATCCCCGCCGTCGACGCGGTGTTCACGCGCGGTCGCTGAGCCCGGCGCACGGGCCGGCGCCTCGTAGCATCGGCCGGGTGGGAGACCGACGATGAGCCCGCGCCGCCGGGCGTTCCTGGTGGGGATGCTCGCCGTCGTCGTCCTCGGCGTCCTCGCGGCGGTGCTCGTGCCCCGGCTGCGGCCCGACCCCGCCTCGGCGGCGGCCGGGCCCGTGCTCCTCGTCCCGGGGTACGGCGGCAGCACCGAGTCGCTCGCCCCGCTCGTCACCGCGCTGCGCACGGCCGGGCGCGACCCCCGCGTCGTCCCCGTCGGCGACGGCACCGGCGACCTCGCGGCGCAGGCCGCGGCGGTCGGTCGGGCCGCCGACCAGGCGCTCGCCGAGGGGGCCGGCTCCGTCGACCTCGTCGGCTACTCGGCCGGGGGCGTCGTCGCGCGGGTGTGGGTGGCGGGCGACGGCGCCGGGGTGGCGCGGCGGGTCGTGACGCTCGGCTCGCCCCACCACGGCACGACGGTCGCCGACCTCGGGGTGCTGCTCGGCGGGGCGTGCCCCACCGCCTGCCGCCAGCTCGCCGAGGGCAGCGACCTCCTCGCGGGGCTGCCCGAGACCCCCGGCGACGCGCGCTGGACGAGCATCTGGACGCGGGACGACGAGACCGTCACCCCGCCCGAGTCGGCGGTGCTCGCCGGGGCCGACGACGTCGAGCTGCAGGCCGTCTGCGCGGACGCGCGGGTGACCCACGGCGGTCTGCCCCGCGACCCGCTGGCCGTCGGGGTGGTCCTGCGCTCGCTCGGCCGGACCGCCCCCGACGCCCCGCCGACGAGCGCCGACTGCGCGGCCCTGCGGGCGGCCGGGACCGGTGCGCTCGGGGGCTGACGCCGCTCAGCTCGTGACGTCGCGGGTCGTGAAGTTGGCCCACGCCGCCCCGAGGAACACGAGCACGTAGCCCGCCTGGACGAGCGCTCCGGCCTGGAGGTCGTGCCACGGGATGGGGTCGCGGAAGAGGTCGACCCACGCCAGCCAGTAGCGCGTCGGCAGGTAGTCGCGCACCGACCCCGCGGCGTCGAGCGTCACGAGGACGGTGCTGCTCACGAGCGCGGCGAGGCCGCCGAGCGCCGCACCGAGCGAGGAGTCGGTGAGCGTCGAGAGGAAGAGGGAGATGGCGGCGAGGCCGACCATCGACCAGCCGATCGAGAGCACCATGACCCCCGTCCGCCACGCGAGGTCGGTCGGGGTGAGCGCGGTGCCCGAGAGCGTCGTCGTCGTCAGCTGCCCCGAGCTGCCGAGGAGCGTGATGCCCGTGACGTAGCCGACGACCGCCACCGCGACGACCGCCAGCAGCGTGTACGCGACGACCGACACGAGCTTGGCCGCGAGCAGCCGGGTGCGTCCGACCGGCCGGACGAGCAGGTAGCGCAGCGTCCCGGTCGACGCCTCGCCGGCGACGGCCTCGCCCGCCTGCACCGCCACGGCGATCGGCAGGAAGAACGGCAGGACGATGCCGAGCGCCGCCGCCGGGTAGAGCGCGCCGTTGCCGAGGACGGCCGCGAGCAGGGTCGGGCCCTGGCCGGGTCGTGGCGCGATCCCGGTGACCGACAGGAAGACCGCGACGACGACCGGCAGCAGGCAGAGCAGGGCGATGCTCACCCAGGTCCGGGGTCGCGACACGAGCTTGCGCAGCTCGACCCGGATCACGAGGTCAGCTCCAGCACCGACTCCTCGAGCGTCCGTCGCTCGGGGGCCGCCTCGAGGACGCCGACGTCGGCCCTCACGAGCCGCGCCGTGGCCTCGCTGACGCTCGAGCCCTCGAGGACGAGCCGGCCGCCGGGCTCCCCGGTGCGCCGGCGGTCCGGTGGGGGGACGCCGAGCGCGCGGGCGGCGGCCTCCACGTCGTCGACGTCGACGACGGTGCGGCCGGTGGGGCCGCGCAGGGCGTCGAGGGAGTCCTGGGCGACCAGCCGGCCCCGGTGCAGCACACCGACCCTCGTGCAGAACAGCTCGACCTCGGCGAGCAGGTGGCTGGAGAGGAACACGGTCGTCCCGTTGTCGTTGAGGCGCAGCAGCAGGTCGCGCACCTCGGCGATGCCCCGCGGGTCGAGGCCGTTCGTCGGCTCGTCGAGCACGAGCAGCCGCGGGCCGCGCAGGAGGGCGGACGCGAGCCCGAGCCGCTGACGCATCCCGAGGGAGTAGGCCCGCACCGGCTTGCGGCCGACGTCGGCGAGGCCGACCTCCTCGAGGACCGACTCGATGCGCGTGCGCCGGCTGCGGCGCGAGCCGACCTCCGCGGCCAGGGGGTCACCGACGCCCCGGGGGCCGGCGGCGTCGAGCAGCCGGAGGTTGGCCCGGGCCGAGAGGTGCGGGTAGGCCGCGGGCCCCTCGACGAGCGCTCCCACCCTGGCCAGGGCGGCGGCGGCCTGCCGCGGCACGGGGTGGCCGAGCACCTCGGCCTCGCCGCTCGTCGCGTGCACGAGGCCGAGGAGCATCCGGACCGTCGTCGTCTTGCCCGAGCCGTTGGGCCCGAGGAACCCGTAGCGGTCGCCCGGGCGGACGAGCAGGTCCAGGTGGTCGACGGCGGTGACCCGCCCGAACCGCTTGGTCAGCCCCCGCGTGACGACGGCGGGGGTGTCGGGGGTGGGGTCGGTCACTGGTCCTCCCGGAACGGGGGTGGAGAGGCGAGCAGGGCGGTGGCGACCTCGTCGAGCAGCGCGGGCTCGACGAGCCCGGTGACGACGTAGGCGTGGAAGCGGTCCTCGCCGCGCACGAGCGCGACGTTGAGCAGGCTCGAGCCGATGCGCACGACCGACCCGCCGGGCAGCTCCTCCTCGACCGAGCCGGCGCGGGTCGCGTTGCCGACGACCTCGCGCGCGACCCGTCCGGGCAGGGGCAGGACGACGACCCGGGTCAGTCCGGTGCCGTACGTGCTCGCGCCGTCGAGGACCTCGGTGGAGGCCCGCAGGCCGGCGAGCTCGTCCGGCAGGTCCCAGGGCGAGCGCTGCGCGACGCGGGCGACGAGGTCGGGGGCGGTGTCGAGCGAGCGCCGGGCGGTGGGCGGCGCGGGCGGGGTGAGGACGTCGGCCGCGGGGCGCCCGGTGCGTAGGCCGCTCACCTCGCTGACGAGCGCGTCGGCCCCGCCGCGGCCGGTCACGACGACGCGCAGCGGCAGCCCGGTCTCGCGGTCGACCCACACGTCGGCGCGGGCCAGGGTGCTGCGGGGCGAGCCGGGCACGACGCGCAGGCCGTCGGCCGTGCGGCCGTCGACGCGCTGCGCGGGAAGGGCGGAGAGGCGGTCGTCGGGCCCGACGGCGGCGAGCAGGCGGCGCCCGGCGTTCGGCGCGACGAGGTCGTCGGCCCGGGGGAGACGGATCGGGGGGTCGCCGGTGACGGTGGCGAGCCGCCGGTTGCCGTAGTCCCACGTGGTCGTCGAGGTGGCCAGGCCGTAGGTGTCGCGCTCACCGGTCGCGTCGACCGTGTCGACCCGCCAGCTGCGCGGCCCGTCCCACCAGATGCGGGTGCGCGTCGTGCCGCCGAGCAGCGTCGCGAGGTCGCCGAAGCCGCCGACGTCGGGCAGGGCCAACCCGCCGCGGCTCTCGCCCACGGCGGTGTACGCGACCGAGGCCGAGGCGAGGGCGCGCGCCCGGACCTCGGCGGGGGCGGTCGTCGTCGCCCCGACGGCCACGCTCGAGCGCAGCACGGGCACGGCGGCGAGCATCCCGACGAGCAGGCCGGTCGCCGCGACGACGGCTGCCCACCGCCGCCGCGCGTCGGTGCTGACGACGGTGCCCATACGGCATCCTCACCCGGGAGCCGGCCGGGGACAACGTGTCCGATCGTCCGTCCACCGGTGCCGTCCAACCGTGCGCGCCGCGGAGAGGGCCCTTCCGTGGGCCCGCGGCGGCGCCCATCCGGCTCGCGACCCCTCGCAGCGTCTTCTACACGCGACCTGCGCTGCTCCGGGTGCGGTCGCACGCGCACCCGCGCAGGTCGCCCGGAGAAGGGCGCCGCCGGGTCAGGGGCGGGTGACGACCTCGACCGGGTGGTCCGGGTGGCGGCGCAGCCACTCCGCGGCGAACGGGCAGTCCGGACGGACGGCGCGCCCGGCCTCCGCGAGCTCGTCGACCGCCGTGCGCACGAGCGCGCCCCCGACGCCCCGGCCCTCGAAGGCCGGCTCGACCCCCGTGTGCACGAGCACGACCGCCGAGCCGTCGCGGCTCTCGCGCCACACGAGCTCGCCGGCGACCTGCCCGTCGACGCGCGCCACCCATGCGTGCGCTTCCCTGCTCACCTCGACGTCGGCCACGACGCACCACCTCCGGTGCCCATGCTGCACCCCGCGGGCCGGGTGGTGCGTCCGTGACGGCCCACTGTCCGAACGGCCCGTTGCCCGCACGGCGGCGCGGGGGTGTACTGCGAGGGTGTCGAGCAGCACGGTCCGACGCGACGCGGGCGGCCCCGACGGGGTCCGGTCCGTCGTCGCGGAGTCGTGGCTGCGTTCGTCCGCCGCGGGGGTCGACCCGGAGGGGCACCTCGCGCCGGTCGTCCTCGACGGCGGCGACCTCGCCGACTACCGCACCGCCCACGCCCTCTCGCACGTCTTCCCGCTGCTCTACGACGTGCTCGGGCGCGCGGCGGTCGACTGCGACGCGCTGATGGCCGTCGGCGACGCGAGCGGCCACCTGCTGTGGGTCGCCGGCGCCCGGCACGTGCTGCGGCGCGCCGAGGACATCAACTTCGTCGAGGGCTCGGCCTGGAACGAGCACTCGGCCGGGACCAACGCACCGGGGATGGCGCTGCACCTCGACGGGCCGGCGGTCGTGCGTGCCGGCGAGCACTTCAACCGGCTCGTCCACCCGTGGTCGTGCGCGGCGGCCCCCATCCACGACCCGACGACGAGCGCGGTGCTCGGCGTCGTCGACATCACCGGCGGCCCCGACGTCGCGTCCCCGCAGAGCCTGGCGATGATCCGGGCCGCGGCGCGGATGGCGGAGTCCGAGCTCGGCCGGCTGGCGCTGACCGGGACGCTCCTCGGCGGCGAGGACCGGCCGGGCGCCGGGCTCGGGCCGGGCGAGGTGCGGGTGCGCGGGCTCGGGCTGCCCGAGGCCGTCGTCGAGGTCGGCGGGCGCGCGCACCGGCTGAGCCGCCGGCACAGCGAGATCGTCGTGGCGCTGACCGAGAACCCGCGCGGGCTGTCGGCCGACCAGCTCGAGAACGAGGTGTACCCGGGGCGGATGACCTCCTCCACGCTGCGGGCCGAGATGACCCGGCTGCGGACGCTCCTCGGGCCCGAGGTGCTGCTCTCGCGGCCCTACCGGTTCGGGGCCGAGACGGGGACCGACTGGTCCGGGGTGCTCGCGCACCTCGCGGCCGGGCGGGTCCGCGACGCGCTGCGGGCGTACAAGGGGCCGCTGCTGCCGGGGTCCGAGGCGCCGGCCGTCGTCGAGCTGCGCGACGTGCTCGAGACCCGGGTGCGCGCGGCCGTGCTGGCGTCCGGCGAGGCCGACCTCATGGTGGGCTGGACGCGCTCGCGCTGGGGCGCCGGCGACCTCGAGATGTGGGAGCGCCAGCTCGAGTCGCTGCCCGCCGGCTCGCCCCTGCGTCCCGTCGCCGAGGCCGAGGTCGCGCGCCTCCTCCACGCCGACGCCTGACCCGCCCCCTCCCCACCCCGCCGCCGGGACCTCCACTTCTCGGGGTCACCCCGAGACGTCCACGGGACGAGGCGTCGGAGCCGGGGTCTCGCGGACGAACCGGGGTCTCGGGGCGGGGTCGGGTCGGCACGGCGGGGTGCGGGCGACGGGCGCTGCAGCGTGGTTGCAACGTCACCGGCCCTACGGTCCGTCCATCCCGCACCGGGCACCCCACGATCGAAGGAGATCGAGTCAATGACGACGTACACCCCGCCGGGCCGCGACGGCAGCAGCATCGAGGTCAAAGACCGCTACGACAACTACATCGGGGGCCAGTGGGTGCCGCCGGTGCGGGGGAACTACTTCGAGAACATCACCCCGGTCACGGGCCAGGCGTTCACCGAGATCGCCCGCGGCACCGCCGAGGACGTCGAGCTCGCCCTCGACGCCGCGCACGGGGCGGCCGGCGCCTGGGGCCGCACGAGCGCCGCCGAGCGCTCCAACATCCTGCTCAAGATCGCCGACCGGATGGAGGCCCACCTCGAGGACCTCGCCGTCGTCGAGACCTGGGACAACGGCAAGCCGGTCCGCGAGACCCTGGCCGCCGACATCCCCCTCGCGATCGACCACTTCCGCTACTTCGCGGGTGCCGTTCGCGCACAGGAGGGTTCGATCGGCGAGATCGACGAGTACACCGTGGCGTACCACATCCACGAGCCGCTCGGCGTGGTCGCGCAGATCATCCCCTGGAACTTCCCGATCCTCATGGCGGTGTGGAAGCTCGCCCCCGCGCTCGCGGCCGGCAACTGCGTCGTCCTCAAGCCGGCCGAGCAGACCCCGTGGTCGATCCTCAAGCTGATGGAGCTCGTCGGCGACCTCCTGCCCGACGGCGTCCTCAACGTCGTCAACGGCTTCGGCGTCGAGGCCGGCAAGCCGCTCGCATCGAGCCCGCGCATCGCCAAGGTGGCCTTCACCGGCGAGACGACGACCGGCCGGCTGATCATGCAGTACGCCAGCCAGAACCTCATCCCGGTCACGCTCGAGCTCGGCGGCAAGAGCCCGAACATCTTCTTCGAGAACGTCTCCGCGCAGCGGGACTCGTTCTACGACAAGGCCCTCGAGGGTTTCGCGCTCTTCGCGCTCAACCAGGGCGAGGTCTGTACCTGCCCGAGCCGCGCGCTCATCCAGTCCTCGATCTACGACGAGTTCCTCCAGGACGCCGTCGACCGCGTCGGGAAGATCGTCCAGGGCAACCCGCTCGACACCGACACGATGATCGGCGCGCAGGCGAGCAACGACCAGCTCGAGAAGATCCTGTCCTACATCGACATCGGCAAGCAGGAGGGCGCGAAGGTCCTCATCGGGGGCGCCCGCGCCGACCTCGGTGGCGAGCTCTCCGGTGGCTACTACGTGCAGCCGACGGTCTTCGAGGGCGAGAACTCGATGCGCATCTTCCAGGAGGAGATCTTCGGGCCGGTCGTGTCCGTCACCCGCTTCGAGGACGAGGCCGACGCGCTGAAGCTCGCCAACGACACCCTCTACGGCCTCGGAGCCGGTGTGTGGAGCCGCGACGGCTCGCAGGCCTACCGGGCCGGCCGCGAGATCCAGGCCGGTCGCGTGTGGACGAACAACTACCACGCCTACCCGGCGCACGCGGCGTTCGGCGGGTACAAGCAGTCCGGCATCGGGCGCGAGACGCACAAGATGATGCTCGACCACTACCAGCAGACGAAGAACCTCCTCGTCAGCTACAGCCCCGACGCCCTCGGCTTCTTCTGAGCCGATGAGCCTCCCGGCGACCGCGAGCCGGGTCGACGTCACGGGTGGGGCGGCGGACCTCCTCCGCCGCCTCACCGCGACCCACGGCCCGCTGATGTTCCACCAGTCCGGCGGGTGCTGCGACGGGTCCGCGCCCATGTGCTACCCCGACGGGGAGCTGATCGTCGGGGACGCCGACGTCCACCTCGGCACGCTCGACGTCGGCCTGGACCGCCCTGTGCCGGTGTGGATCTCGCGGGCGCAGTTCGAGTACTGGCGCTACACCCACCTGACGATCGACGTCGTCCCGGGCCGGGGCGCCGGCTTCTCGCTCGAGGCGCCGGAGGGCGTCCGCTTCGTCATCCGCTCCAGGATGCTCACCGCCGACGAGCTGCACGACCTCGACGACGACTGACCGGCAGGGCCGCGGGACCGTCCGGCCGGGCGGTCCCGTGGCCGGTCGTCACGTGCTTGGCTGGGGCGATGGACCGCGCCACCCTCCGCCAGCTGCAGACCCCCCTCCGCGAGCGCTACGCCGCCGACCCCGCCGCGGCGCACACCCCGCTCCACGCGACCGCCGACTTCCGGGACGAGGGGGTCACCTGCACCGTCGACGGGTTCGCCGGGCCGGTGCGCGCCGGCCTGCACCGGGCCACGGGGGGCGACGGCTCCGACGCGTGCAGCGGCGACATGCTCCTCGAGGCGCTCCTGGCCTGCGCCGGGGTGACGCTGCGCAGCGTCGCGACCGCGATGGGCCTGGCGCTCGGCGAGGTGCAGGGCGTCGCGGAGAGCTCCTTCGACGCCCGCGGCACGCTCGGCATCGACCGCGAGGTGCCCGTCGGCATCGGGCCGGTCACGCTGACCTTCACCGTCGCGACGGACGCCGACGACGCCGCGCTCGAGCGCCTGGCCTCCTCGACGGAGCGCTACTGCGTCGTCGGCGCGAGCCTGCGGGACGCGCCGACGGTGCGCGTGCGCCGGGCATAGCCTGTCCCCAGCACGGCGACCCCCGCCGCACGAGGAGGACAGCAGGATGAGCGCACCCCCCGGATGGCACCCGCAGCCCGACGGCCGCGACCGCTGGTGGGACGGCCAGCAGTGGTCCGACCACTTCCGGGACCCGGTGGCGCCCACCGCTCCTGCCCCGACCCCCGCCTACGGGACGGTGCCGCCGTACACCGGCGACCCCGGGGCCACCGGCTCGTACACGACCCCCGCCCCCTACGGCACCCCCGGCGCGCCCGAGGGCCAGTGGCCGCCGCCGAAGAAGGGCATGAGCGGCGGGGCGAAGGGCTGCCTCATCGCGGCCGTCGTCGTGGTCCTCCTCGTCGTCGCCGCGCTCGTCGCCGGCGGGATCTTCTTCGCCCGCACCGCCGACCGCGTCGTCGAGGACCTCCGCACCTCGATCCCCAGCTCGAGCGCCTTCCCCTCCGGCCTCCCCGGCAGCGGGGAGCCGTCCGAGGTGTCCGTCGGCGAGGGCTTCGAGCTCGGGACGGCCACGGTCGAGCCCGGCTGGACCCTCGGCAGCCTCGGGGGCATCGGGGCGAACGTCGAGGGCATGACCGTCACCTTCGCCGGCGACAACGCCATCCCGGTGGTCTTCTCGATGGACTTCGACAGCGGCGCGTCCACGACGTGCACGGCGAGCCCCGCCGACGGCTCCGACACCGGTGAGGTCGCCTGCGTCCCGATGGTCGACAACGCGCCCAGCGAGGGCGCCCGGGTCACGGTCACGCCGCGGTTCTGACGACGACGGGTCACCGCCGCCGGGTCACGACCCGGCGGCGGTGACGACGTCGCGGACGAGCTCGTCGACCCGCAGGTCGGCGGGGTCGACCTCCGGCGAGAACCCCATCCGCACGACGACGAGGCGCTGCGACGGCACGACGTAGACGCGCTGCCCGTCGTGGCCGCTCATCCAGTAGGCGTCGGCCGGCAGCAGCGGCGTGACGAGCGAGCCGTCGGCCTGCCGGTTGACCCACCAGCCGGCGGCGTAGCCCTTCTCCTCGCTCCGGTCGACGGGCTCGGCGGTCGTCGAGCGCTTCATCCACCCCTCGGGCAGCAGGCGCTCGTCCTCCCAGACGCCGTCCTGGAGCGCGAGCTGGCCGAGCACGGCCCAGTCCCGCGGCGTCGCCCAGAGGTAGGAGCTGCAGACCGGGGTCCCGGCGGCGTCGGTCTCCCACACCGCCGACGACAGCCCGAGCGGCGCGAAGAGCTCGGTCCGCGGGAAGTCGCGGTCCGGCACGTCGGCGAGCGAGGACAGCCACGAGCAGACGAGGTTGGTCGAGCCGCTCGAGTACTGCTGGTAGGTGCCGGGCGCGTGCGCGAGGGGCTGGCTCGCGACGTACCGCGCCATGTCCGGTGCGTCGTAGAGCATCTCGGTGATGGGGGTGCCGAGCGAGTAGGTCTCGTCCCACCGCAGGCCGCTCGTCATCCGCATCAGCTGGTCGACCGTGATGGAGGCCCGGCCGTCGGTCCACTCGGGCCGCAGGTGGTCCTCGTCGAGGTCCAGCTTGCGTTCCAGGACGTAGCGGCCGACGAGGAGGTTGGTCGCGCTCTTGGCCATCGACCAGCCGAGCTGCGGTGTCTGGGGGGTGAACCCGTCGGCGTAGCGCTCGGCGACGATGTCGCCGTCCTTGACGACGACGATGGCCCGGGTGCCGAGGCGCCGCTTGGTGCCCTGCGTCAGGTCGTCACCGAACGCGCGCGCCATCGCCCGGCTCAGCGCCTTGTCGGCCCGCGGCACCTCGGCCCCCTCGAAGGGGTTGCCCTCGGGCTCGACCTTCGTCGCGCGACGCTCGTCCCCCGGTCGCTCGGCCGCCACCGTGCAGCCGAACCCCGGCGTGTACCAGGCCTTCTGCTTGGCGAGCAGCCAGCCGACCGCGGACGTCGCGGAGCCGCCGGCCTCGTCGACGTACCCCGTGAGGTAGGGCACGAGCGGGTTGGGCGGCAGGTCGGTCGCCGGGTCGGTGCGCCCGGCGACGAGCTCGACGGCGCAGGCGTTGTGCGCGGCGTAGCCGGTCCCGGTGCGCAGCAGCGGGCGGTACTCGCGGTAGCCGAGCACGGCGCCGACGACGACGAGCACCAGCAGGACGGCGAGGATCCGGCGCAGCACACGCATGCGGGGACGGTACCTCCCGGCGGCTCGGGCCGCAGGGACCTCGGCGCGACCGGCCCGGGGCGCGCGGTCAGGCCGCGGGCTGCGCCTCGAGGCTGACCCGGAAGCGGTCGAGCAGCTGGCCGAGCAGGCGCGAGACCTGCATCTGGCTGACGCCGATCGTGTCGCCGATCTCGCGCTGCGTGCGCTCCTCGACGAACCGCATCCGGATGATGGTCTGCTCGCGCGGCGTGCACCGGCCGACCTCCGCGCGCAGGGTCGCCGACAGGGCGAGGTCGTCGGCCCAGTCGCCGGTCCCGGTCAGCAGGTCGCCCACCCGGCCGCCGCCGGGCAGCGGGGCGTCGAGGGAGTCGGGCGTGAACGCCGAGCCGGTGGCGCGCGCGTCGCGCACGTCGACCTCGGAGCGACCGATGGCCCGGGCGACCTCGCCGGCGGTCGACTCGCGGCCGAGCCGGTGGCGCAGCGCCTCCTCGGCGGCGACGAGCTCGGAGCGCAGCTCCTGCAGCGCGCGCGGGGGGCGCACGGCCCAGCCGGCGTCGCGGAAGTGCCGCTTGAGCTCGCCGCGCACCGAGGGGACGGCGTAGGCGACGAAGCCGCGCCCGGCGCCGGGGCGGTAGCGGCGGACGGCCGCGACGAGGGCGGCGCGGGCGACCTGGACCAGGTCGTCGGTCTCGATGCCGCGGCCGGTGTAGCGCAGCGCGAGGGAGTCCGCGAGGGGCAGCGTCTCGGTGACGACGTCGGCGAGGGCCCGGTCGTGCTCCGGGCCGTTGCCGGTTCGGTGCAGCACGGCGAGGAGCGACTCGAGCCGCTCGTCGTGCTCCCGGCGCTGTGCGTCTCGGGGCGACTCCTGCTGGACAGCGACGATCTGGGACATGGGTGTACCTCCGGTCCACGACGAGACCGGTGGCACTTGGCTCGACCACCGCAGACCCCGATGGGGCCTGGTGATGACCCTAGACGAACCTTCGACGCGTGGGGTGCCCGCGTGCAGGGCTCTTCACCGGACGCGTGTCGCACCATCGGCGGAAGCGGGCGGCATCGACCGGGTCCGGCTGCGGCACACCGCGAACGCCCCCTCCCGCACGCGGCGGCGGGAGGGGGCGAAGGTTCGACAGGGGGTGGGGTCAGTCGTCGGAGACGTGGATGACGAGCTTGCCGCGGACGTGGCCCTCCTGGCTGCGGGCGAAGGCGTCGCGCACCTCGTCGAGGCCGTAGCGGCCCGCGACGTCGACGGTCAGACCGCCGCGCGCGGCGAGGTCGGCCAGCCACTGCAGCTCCTCGCCGTCCGGGCGCACCCAGACCCAGGTGCCGCCGTGCTCGAGGACCGACGGGTCGGCGACCGAGGCGTGCCGGCCGCCCTCGCGCAGCACCCCGAGGGTGTCGTCGAGGACGCCGCCGACGAAGTCCGCCACGGCGTCGACGCCCTCGGGCGCCAGGGCGCGGACCCGCTCGACGAGGCCGTCGCCGTAGGCCACGGGCTCGACGCCGAGCTCGCGCAGGCGGTCGTGGTTGCCCTCGGAGGCGGTGCCGATGACGCGGGCGCCGAGCTCGCGGGCGACCTGGACGGCGAGGAGGCCCACGCCGCCGGCGGCCGCGTGGACGAGGACGGTGTCACCCTCGCCCACCTCGAGGCGCTTGAGCGTGCGGTAGGCGGTCTGCCCGGCGAGCGGGAGCGCACCGGCGCTGTCCCAGTCGAGGCCGGCCGGCTTCTTCGCGACGGCCCGCACGGGCACGGAGGCCAGCTCGGCGAACGTGCCGGCCTGCACCCAGTCCTTGCGCGCGTAGGCCAGCACCTCGTCGCCGACGGCCAGCTCGGGGGTGTCGGGGCCGACGGCGCGGACGACGCCCGCGACGTCCCAGCCCGGGACGATCGGGAAGACGCCGTTCATCATCCCGTCGAGGCCGCCGGACACGATCTTCCAGTCGACGGGGTTCACCGAGGCGCGGCGCACCTCGACGAGGGCCTCGCCGGGTCCGACCTTGGGGTCGGGGACGTCGTCACGGACCTCGAGGACGTCGAGGTCGCCGTAGTGGTCGTAGGTCACAGCTCGCATGGGGGAGTCAGCGCCGGGCACCCCGGGCGGCATTCCCGGGGGCCGCCGAACCCTCGACCGGGGCGCGCCGCGGCGGACATCCACGATCGGTGTTTGCGCCGGTCACGTCGGGGGTACGGTCGGGTGGCCCCGCCACCGCGGGGACGTCGACGGACGAGGAGGTCCGGGGGATGACGACCGTTCACGTCGCCGAGGAGCACGCCGGGAGCCCGGGTGAGGACCCGCAGCTCGCCGCCCAGCTCGAGGTGCTGCGCGCTGCGCTCGCGGACCACCCGTTCCCGACCCACCAGGACGACCTCATCGCGTCCTGCCTGGCGCTCGGGGTCCCGTCGCGGGCCTGCTGCCGCCTCGCACTGCTCGACCGCACCCTCGAGTACGCCTCCCTCGACGAGGTGACGGGGGCCATCGTCCGGGCGCTCGTGCCGATGCCCGGCGCCTGAGCGACCGCACCCCGCCCGCACGGCGCCGAGCGGGCCGACCGGCACCCGCGACCCACTAGCGTGGCCCTCCACGGGACCCCGGACGGCCGGGGCCACGACCGAGAGGAACCACCCCGATGGCCGGTGGGCTCGTCGCACTGCTCGACGACATCGCCGCGATCGCGAAGGTCGCGGCCGCGTCGATCGACGACGTGGGGGCCGCGGCCGGACGGGCCAGCGCCAAGGCCGCCGGCGTCGTCGTCGACGACACCGCGGTCACGCCGCGCTACGTCACGGGGGTGACGCCCGAGCGCGAGCTGCCGATCATCAAGAAGATCGCCATCGGCTCGATCCGCAACAAGCTGCTCATCATCCTCCCGGTGGCCCTGCTGCTCAGCCAGTTCCTCCCGTGGCTGCTCACGCCGATCCTCATGCTCGGCGGCACCTACCTCGCGTACGAGGGCGCCGAGAAGATCTGGGAGAAGCTCGCCCACCACGAGGCGCACGCCGAGCCGGTCACCGAGGTCGGGCCCGAGCAGGAGCAGCAGATGGTCTCCGGCGCCATCCGCACCGACCTCATCCTCTCGGCCGAGATCATGGTCATCGCCCTCGACGACGTCGCGTCCGAGTCGTTCCTCACCCGGGCCGCGGTGCTCGTCGTCGTCGCGGTCCTCATCACGGTGCTCGTCTACGGCGTCGTCGGGCTCATCGTCAAGATGGACGACATCGGGCTGCACCTGGCGAAGCGCGAGTCCAGCGGGGCGCGCCGCATCGGCGAGGGGCTGGTCCGGGGGATGCCGAAGGTCCTCTCGTTCCTCTCGACGCTCGGCATCGTCGCGATGCTCTGGGTCGGCGGGCACATCCTCCTCGTCGGCGCCGACGAGCTCGGCTGGCACGGCCCGTACGCGCTGGTCCACCACGCCGAGGAGGCCGTCCACGACGCCACCGGCGCGCTCGGCGGGCTCCTCGGCTGGCTGACCAACACGCTGGGCTCGGCCGTCGCCGGCGCCCTGGTCGGGGCGCTGGTCGTCGCGGTCGTGCTCGCCGTCAAGCGGGCGCGCGGCGGCGACCACGACACGCAGGACGCCGCCGCGGCCCACTGACGCGGGCCTGCTGCTCAGGCGCGGGTCGCGGTGAGCAGCAGGTACTCCCAGCGCATCCGGCCGTCGGCGTCGATGGCCTCCCGGGCCACGTCGTCGATGGCGGCCTCGAGCGCGGCCCGCTGGCCGGGGTCGTCCGCGACGGACCGGTGAACGGCCACCGTCGGCCCGTAGCGCTCGACGAAGAACGCCCGGAACTCCTCGGGGGAGGCGAAGGCGTCGACGACGAGCTCGCGCCGCTGAGCCCGCAGGTCGCGCACGCCGTCGCCGAGGAGGGCGGCGACGTGCTCCTCGCGGCCCCACAGCGGCGGGGGCTGCGCGCCGGGCGGCGGGGATGGTGCCCACGGCCGGATGGCGGCGAGCAGCCGGCCGATGAACCCCTCGGGCGTCCAGGACAGCAGGGCGAGGCGCCCGCCGGGCCGGCAGACCCGCAGCAGCTCGCCGGCCGAGGCCTCGTGCACCGGCGCGAACATCACGCCGACGCAGGACAGGACGACGTCGTAGGTGGCGTCCGGGTAGGGCAGCTCCTCGGCGTCGGCGACGTCCCAGAGCACCTCGAGGCCGGCCTCCCGGGACCGGGCCCGCCCGACCTCGACGAGCTCGGGCGTCAGGTCCGACGCGGTGACGTCGGCGCCGGCGCGGGCGGCCGGCAGCGAGGCGTTGCCGGCGCCGGCCGCGACGTCGAGGACGCGCTCGCCCGGGGTCACGGCGGCGGCCTCGACGAGGACCTCGCCGAGGTGCGGGATGACCCGGTCGGCGACGCTCGGGTAGTCGCCGAGGGCCCAGAGGGCGGCGTGGCGGGCCTTGACCTCGGGCGGGGCCGGCGGGGCGTGGTGGACGGTCATGGTGGTCTCCTCTCGTCGGACGACCAGCCTCCCGCCGGGCCGCGGCGGCCATCCAGTGCCGGATGTGGACCGCGGCCGGTCCACGATCTGTACTGGCGCACCGGGCCCGGGCAGCGGTTCACTGGACGCACCGGCACCGGCGGCGACCACCCGTCCGCCGCCCGGGGGAGGTGTGCGATGGCCTCGACCTACGGCCAGTTCTGCCCGGTCGCCAAGGCGATGGAGGTGCTCGACGAGCGGTGGACGCTGCTCATCGTGCGTGAGCTGCTCTGCGGCAGCACGCACTTCAACGACCTGCGGCGTGGGGTGCCGAGGATGTCGCCGACCCTGCTCTCGAAGCGGCTGCGGCGGCTCGAGCGGGCCGGGGTGGTGGAGCGGCGGGTCGTCGGCGGCCGGACGTCGTACCACCTGACACCGAGCGGGGAGGAGCTGCGCGGTGTCGTCGAGGCCCTGGGTGCGTGGGGCGTGCGCTGGGTCGGCGGCCTCGGCGAGGAGGACCTCGACCCGCACCTGCTCATGTGGGACCTCAAGCGGACCCTGCCGCTCGACCGGTGGCCGCGCGAGCGCACCGTCGTCGCCTTCACCTACACCGACGTCGAGCCCCGGGCCCGGCGCTGGTGGGTCGTCGTCGACGGCGCGACGGTCGACGTGTGCGACGCCGACCCGGGGTTCGACGTGGCGGCCGCGCTGACGACCACGCTGCGGACGATGACCGAGATCTGGCGCGGCGACCGGGCCTGGGAGGACGCGGTCCGGGGTCGGCTCGTCGCCATCGAGGCGCCGGCCGACGTCGTCCGGTCGGTGCCCGGCTGGGTCGGGGTCTCGACCCTCGGGGCCGTCCCGCGCCCGGCCTGACGGGGCCGGGCGGCGGGTGGCGCTCGTCGTGGGTGCTGCGGCTCAGGAGGAGGGGGCGGCGGCGCGCAGCTTCTCGAGCAGCTCGGGGGCGACCTCGTCGAGGAACGGCGTCTGGTGCTCGCCGCCGACCTGGACCAGCGCGATGTCGGTGAAGCCGGCCTCCCAGTAGGGCGCGACGGCCTCGACGACCTTGTCGAGGTCGGGGCCGCACGGGATGGACGCGGCGACGTCATCCTCGCGGACGAACTGGGTGGCGCCGCTGAAGCCCATGGGGGTCGGCAGGTCGGCGTTGACCTTCCAGCCGCCGGCGAACCACCGGAACTGCTCGTGGGCGCGGGTGACGGCGGCGGCCTCGTCGGGGTCCCAGCAGATGGGGATCTGGCCGATGGCGCGAGCGCCCGAGCCGATGGTCGAGCCGGCGAGCTCGTCCCACTGCTGCACGAGCTCGGCCTCGGGCTGCACGGCGATGAGGTGCTCGGCGAGCGGCCCGAACCGCTCGATGCCGGCGCGGCCGCTCACGGCGACGCCGATCGGGACGCCCTGCTCGGGCAGGTCCCACAGGCGCGCGGAGTCGACGTCGAAGTACTCGCCGCGGTAGGTCGTCAGCTCGCCGGTGAACAGCTCGCGGATGATCTCCATCGCCTCGGCGAGCATGTCCTGGCGCTGCGCGACCGGCGGCCAGCCCTGCCCGATGACGTGCTCGTTGAGGTTCTCGCCCGAGCCCAGGCCGAGCGTGAAGCGGCCGTCGGCGAGGATCTGCAGGGTCGCGGCCTGCTGCGCGACGACCGTCGGGTGGTAGCGCATCGTCGGGCAGGTCACGTAGGTGGCGAGGTCGATCGTGCTCGTCGCGTGGGCGACGGCGCCGAGCATCGTCCAGGCGTGCGGGGCGTGGCCCTGCTCGGTGAGCCACGGCGAGTAGTGGTCGCTCGAGACGAGGAGGTCGAAGCCGGCCGCCTCGGCGCGCACGGCGGCGTCGACGAGCTCCTTCGGGCCGCTCTGCTCGGTCATGAGGGTGAAGCCGAATCGGGTCACGCGGGGCGCTCCTCGGGGATGGCGCCGGCCGGTCCGGCGCGTCGGCGGTGCTCCTACCCCGTCGCCGCCCCCACCGAACCCCGCCCTCCTTCTTCCGCGAACGTGTGTGAACCCGCCGGTGATCCCCGGCGAGTTCACACACGTTCGCGGGGGGTCGACCGGGCGGGCGGGCGTCACTACGGTCGGGGGATGGGGTACCCACCGCGGCTGTACGACGGGGACGACGGCGAGGTCTCGGCCTGGTCGGACACCGCCGACCGGCCGCCGGACCTGACCTACCCGAACGGCAACCGGGTGCACTACCTCGCCTCGGCGGCCTCGACCGGGGGCCTCTTCGGCCTCTACTGCTGGACCTTCGCCGGCCCGCCGAGCGGCCCGGGCCCGCACTTCCACCGGACGCTCAGCGAGTCGTTCCACGTCCTCGAGGGCGTCGTGCGCATCTTCGACGGCCGCGACTGGCTGCGCGCCGGCGCCGGGGACTTCGTCCACGTGCCGCCGGGCGGCGTCCACGGGTTCCGCAACGAGGACGGGCCCGCCCGGATGCTGCTGCACTTCGCCCCGGGCGCCCCGCGTGAGGGCTACTTCGAGGGGCTCGCGGCCGGCACCGACGGCTGGAACCGCGAGCGGTACGACGCGTTCATGGCCGAGCACGACAACATCTGGGTCGACGGCTCCTGACATCGCCCGCTCCACCGCGAACGTGTGTGAACTCGCCGGTGATCCCCGGCGAGTTCACACACGTTCGCGGGAGGGAGGGGTGCGGTGGGGGCGCGGGTCAGGGGTGGCGCGGGCCGAGGCGGCGGGCGAGGAGGCCGGCCGCGAGGAGCAGGACCACGCCGGCGCCCCCGGCGAGGACGATGGTGCTCGCGTCCTGGCCGGCCGACGCCCCGACGGCGACGTAGGCGACCGTCCCCGGGACGACGCCCAGCGCCGTGCCGAGGACGAAGTCGCGGCGCGCGACCCGGCTGACGCCCGCGCCCCAGTTGACGAGCGTGAAGGGCACGAGCGGCGTGAGCCGGGCGATGACGACCGCCAGCAGCCCGCGGTCGCGCAGCGCGGCGCGGACCCGCTCGACCCGCGCACCGGTGATCCCGTCGACCGCCCCGGCCCCGAGGCGGCCGGCGAGCTCGAAGGTCACCCAGGCGCTCGCGACCGCGCCGAGCCACGACAGCGCGCTGCCGGCGCCGAGGCCGAACAGCGCCCCGGCGATGCCCGCGAGGAGGTTCTTCGGCACCGGGACGAGGGTCAGCACGACGTGGAGGACGACGTAGACGACCGGCCCCCACGCCCCGCTGTCGGCGACCACGCGGCGCACCGTCCCGAGGTCGTCGCCGAGCAGGAGCACGGCCAGACCCCCGGCGAGCAGCACGCCGACGACAAGCCCGGCGAGGCGGACGCGGGCGGCGGTCGAGGAGGACATCCCGGCCAGCCTAGGCGTGACCGGGCGGGGTCAGGCGAGCCCGGAGGCGCGGTCGCCGGTGGAGCGCGAGCGCACGGCGACGACCCCGGCGGCGAGCACGACCGCGGTGATGACGCCGAACCCGAGGCGCGGCTCGAGGGGCACGAGGATGCCGATCGTCCCGCCGACCACCCAGAACGCCTGGAGGATCGTCTCGGACCACGAGAACACCCGGGCCCGGACGACCTCGGCGACGTCACGCTGGATGAGGGCGTCGAGGCAGAGCTTCGCGAGCTGCCCGAAGACGCCGCCCGCGAGCCCGACGAGCGCCAGCACCCACACCGAGTAGAAGAGCGCCGTCGCGAGGGCCGCGGCGAGTGCGACGACGGCGATGGCGCTGGCCATCACCTCGGGCGCGGGGGTCTCCTTGCGGTTGCCGATGAGCGACCCGAGGCCGTTGCCGACCCCGGCCGCCCCGGCGACGACGGCGAGCACGAGCGGTCCGCTCCACCCGGGGATCGGGTGCTCGCGCATGAGGAAGGTGAGGAAGAGGGTGAGGAAGCCGGTGAGCAGGCGCGCCCCCGTCGTCAGCCACAGCACGTAGCGGACGGGCACCGGCAGTGCCCGCAGCCGCCGCGCGCCGCGCTCGGGCGAGCCGATCGGCTCCTCGCCGACGGGCGTGCCGTCGACGTCGAGCTCGCCGAGGCTCGAGTCGATGCGCGCCGGCAGCCGGATGGCCATGACCGTCGCGACGACGAAGACGACGAACGCGACCCGCAGCGACCAGTCCGGCCCGATGCGGGAGGCCGCGCCGGCCAGCCCGCCGCCGATGACCATCCCGACGATCCCGGCGATGTTGAGGCGCGAGTTGGCGCTCACGAGACCGATGCCGGCGGGCAGCAGCCTCGGGACGGCCGCCGCCCGCGCCACGGCGTAGGACCGGGACGCGACGAGGCACCCGAGCGCGGCGGGGAAGAGCCACGGGCTGTCCTCGAGCACGGCCGAGGCCAGCACCCACGCGAGGAAGCCGCGCATCGCGAGGGTCGCGCCGAGCGCCCAGCGCCGGCCGTGCCGGAAGCGGTCGAGCAGCGGCCCGATGAGCGGCGCCAGCAGGAGGAAGGGCGCCATCGTCAGGAGGAGGAAGAGGGCGACGCGGCCGCGGGCCTCGTCGGTGGGCATCGCGAAGACGGTGCCGGCGAGGCTGACCGTGACCGCGGCGTCGCCCGCGACGTTGACGGCGTGCAGCTCGGTGAGCCGGGCGAGGCCGGTGTCGGCGGCGCCGTCGGCCCCCGCGAAGCGACGGAAGCGCTCGCCGGCGGCCCGGCCCCCGCGGCCGACGACCCGGGCCGAGGCAGCGCCCCCGCGGCCGACCGCGCGCAGGCTCCGACCGCCCCCGCGGCCGACGGCGCGGGCGCCGTCGGTGAACCGGCGCGGGCGCGCGGTGCGCGGCTCCTGCTCCGGTGGGGTGGAGGGCGGGACGGTCACGCCCCGATCCTGCCTCGTGCGGCCCGGGTCGTGGGGAACCGGTCCGGGGTCGTGTCCTCCTCGGGTGTGCTCGCGGCGGGCCGGCCGCACCCGGTCGCGGCGCCGCCGACCCACGGAACAGCCGCCGACGACGCGGCGTTGAGCGACGCATGACCACCTCCGAGACCGGCATGGCCGAGCGCTACCAGAGGGCCCGGGGGCTCTTCGAGCACGGCGAGTTCCAGGCCGCCGCGGAGGAGCTCTCGCAGCTCGTCGACACCAGCGCCTTCGAGCCGCCGCTGCACGGCACGACCGAGCTGCGGCTGCTCCTCGCGCGCTCGTACTTCCACTCGGCGCAGCTGCGGCGCGCCGAGACCGTGACCCGCGCGATCCTCGTCGACGACCCCGACGAGGCCTACGCCAACCTGCTCCTCGGGCGCACCCTCGAGCGCCAGGGGCGCGCGGCCGAGGCGAAGCCGCACCTCGTGATGGCCGAGCTGCTCGGTGGCTACGGCGACGAGGGCCGGCTGCCCCCGGCCGTCCGGGACGAGGGCGTCGGCGGGGTCGTCGACGTCGAGCCGCCGGACGGTGGCGGCGCCGACGGCGAGCGACCCGGCGACGACGAGCCGCACGCGGACCGCCCGTGACCGACCACGGGCACGCGCTCGAGTTCGGGATCTTCCCGACGCCCGAGGCCTCCTCGGCCGACCGTGTGCTCGAGCTCGCCCAGCTCGCGGACGTCCTCGGGCTCGACCTCGTCACCGTCCAGGACCACCCCTACCAGGCGCGCCACCTCGACGCGTGGACGCTCCTCTCGGTCATCGGCGCCCGGACGACCGCCGTCCGGGTCGCGCCGAACGTCGTCAACCTGCCGCTGCGTCCGCCGGCGGTGCTGGCGCAGTCCGTCGCGACCCTCGACGTCCTCACCGGCGGTCGGGTCGAGCTCGGCCTGGGCGCCGGCGCCTTCTGGGACGCGATCGAGGCGGCCGGCGGCACGCGCCTCTCGCCCGGCGAGGCCGTCGACGCGCTCGAGGAGGCCGTCGCGGTGCTGCGCGCGATGTGGTCGGGCGAGGGCACGGTCCGGGTCGACGGCCGCCACCACCGCGTCCACGGCCTCCACGCGGGCCCGGCGCCGGCGCACCCGGTCGGCATCTGGCTCGGGGCCTACAAGCCGCGGATGCTCCGCCTCACCGGGCGCCTGGCCGACGGCTGGCTGCCGAGCATGGGCTACGCCGACCCCGACGCCCTCGGCGCGATGAACGCCGTCGTCGACGAGGCCGCGCTCGAGGCCGGCCGCGCCCCCGAGGACGTCCGCCGGCTCTACAACGTCTTCCCGTCCCGCGGTGGCGGCAGCGGGCTGCGCGGCCGGGTGGGCGACTGGCCCGAGCAGCTGGCCGCGCTGACGCTCGAGCACGGGATGGCCACCTTCGTCCTCGGCGCCGACGACCCCGACCTCGTGCGGGCGTGGGCGCTGGAGGTCGCGCCGGCGACGCGCGAGCTCGTCGAGGCCGAGCGGGCCCGGGTCGCGGCCGAGCCCCTCGATGCCCCTGGGGCACCGGCCGAGGATGCCGTCGCGGACGACGCCGCGGTCGAGCGGACACCGGCTCCGGGCATCCCGGCTGCTGCTCGACCGGCCGCTGCCGCACCGCCGTTCGCGCCGACCCCCGACGACGGCCGGCGGCTGACCGGTGCGCTGCCGTGGGACGAGGCCTCGCGTCCCCGCTACCCCGACATCGCCGACTCCTCGGGCTACACGGAGGCGCAGCTGGCCGTGCCGCGCCACCTCGTCGACGTCCACGACCACCTGCGCTCCGAGCTCGCGCAGGTCCGCGACGTCGTCGACCAGGTGGCCCGCGGGATGCTCTCGGTCGGCTCGGCGCGCTCGGCCGTCAACGCGATGACGATGCGCCAGAACCAGTGGACGCTCGGCGCCTACTGCGAGTCGTACTGCCGGATCGTCACGGGGCACCACTCCCTCGAGGACGCCTCGATCTTCCCGCACCTGCGCTGGACCGACCCCGCCGCGGCCCCGGTCATCGCCCGGCTCGAGGAGGAGCACGAGGTCATCCACGACGTGCTCGACGACGTGGACCGGGCGCTCGTGGCCCTCGTCGCCGACGAGCCCGGGGCGATGGACCGGCTGCGGCACGTCGTCGACGTGCTGACCGACACCCTCCTGTCGCACCTGGCGTACGAGGAGCGCGAGCTGATGCACCCCCTCGCCCGCCACGGCTTCCACTGACCCCGTTTCCCGACTGATTGCGAGTTCCGCCGCTCGACACGCCTGCGGACGGCGCGTCGGGCGGCGGAACTCGCAATCAGTGCCGGAAGAAGGGGGAGTGGGGGGTCAGGGGTGGGCGGCCTCGAGGGCGAGGAGGTGCTCCTTGGCCTGCGGGCCGCCGGCGTACCCGCCGACCCCGCCGGCCGCCGGGAGCACCCGGTGGCAGGGCAGCGTGACGCACAGCGGGTTGCCGCCGAGCGCGGTGCCGACGGCCCGGGCGGCCCCGGGGTGGTCGACCGCGGCGGCCAGCGCGGCGTAGGTCGTCCGCTCGCCGTACCCGACCCGCGCCGCGAGCCCGGTCAGCACCTCGCGCTGGAACGCCGTCGCGAGCGCGAGGTCGGCCTCGACCTCGACCCGCCGGGTGCGGCCCGCGAGGTAGTCGGCCAGCGCCCGCCGGGCGAGGTCGGTGGGGGCCGGATGGCGCAGCACCCGCGGGCTGACGGACGCCGCGAGGCGCGCCAGCCAGCGCTCCTCGGCGGCGTCGTCCGGCGCGAACGCGGTCGCCAGGACCCGCCCGTCGTCCCGGACGGCGACGAGCATCCGGCCGACGTCGGTGTCGTCGAGGACGTACGAGACGTCGGTCGGGGCCAGGCGGGGCGGGCCGGCGAGCGGCGGGGCGAAGGCGGTGAAGGGGTCGGTCATCGGAGGTCCTCCGGGTCGGTGAGGGTCAGGCGCAGGGCCACCAGGGCGTCGCTGACGAGCCGCCGGCTCATCCCCGGCGTCGTGCCGAGGGCGGCGGCGACGGCGCGGTGGTCGAGGTCGCCGACGAAGCGCAGGACGACGGCGTCCCGCTGCCGGGGCGGCAGGGCGGCCACGCGGGCCCAGAGCGCCCCGTCCGGGTCGGCCGGAGCCGGGACGAGCGGTGCCTCGGCGAGCGCCGCCGGGTCCTCGTGGGGGGTGGTGCGCCGGGCCGCGCGGTGGTGGTCCATCGCGCAGCGGTGGGTGACGGTGAGGAGCCACGAGCGCAGGTTGCGGGCGTGGGTGAGCCGCGGGTAGGCGGCCAGGGCCTGGGTCCACGCCTGCTGCGCGACGTCGTCGGCGTGCACGGGGCCGACGAGCCCGTGGGCGAGACGGGCGACGTCGCGCCAGTGCTCGTCGACGAGGTGCTGGAAGGGCGGGAGGCTCACGATGGTCCAACGGTAGGGCGGCGCGGAGTGTGAGCGCCCGCTCCCGGTGCCGGCGCACCCGCACGGCACCGGCCGAACGGCGTGTCCCGACCCCCCGGGATGACGCGGAGCCCCCTGACCGGGAATGATGGTCTCCCGTGACCGTCGAGCAGCAGACGACCACCCGCCCCCTCGTCGTGGCGCACCGCGGCGCCAGCGCGGAGGAGGCCGAGCACACGCTCCGGGCCTACCGCAAGGCGTTCGACCACGGCGCCGACGGCGTCGAGTGCGACGTGCGCCTGACCGCCGACCACCACCTGGTCTGCGTCCACGACCGGCGGGTCGAGCGGACCTCCAACGGCAGCGGCGCCGTCTCGACCCTCGAGCTCGCCCGGCTCGAGCAGCTGGACTGGGCGTCGTGGAAGAGCGGCCCGGGCGAGTCCGAGCAGCCGGAGTCCGACCCCGAGCGCGGCCACCTGCTGACCCTGCGGCGCCTCCTCGACACCCTCGTCGACACCGGGGACGAGGTGCTCACCCTCATCGAGACCAAGCATCCGACCCGGCACGGCGACGACGTCGAGAAGACGCTCGTCCAGGTGCTGCGCTTCTTCGACCTCGACCGGGGCGACCGGCCGGGCCGCCCGCACGTGCGGGTGATGTCCTTCTCGGCGCGGGCCCTCCTGCGGGTCCACCGCCTCTCGCCCGAGATCCCGCTGGTCCACCTCATCTCGGCCCGCGGCCGCACCCTGCCGCTCGACGGCGAGCTGCCGAAGGGCATCGGCACGGTCGGTCTCGACGTCGCGTTCCTGCGCCGCAAGCCCTCGGTCGTCGAGAAGTACCGCCGCCACGGGCACCAGGTCTTCGTCTGGACGGTCGACGACGAGGCCGACATGGACCTGTGCCGCGACCTCGGCGTCGACGTCGTCATCACCAACCGCCCCAAGACGGCCATCGACCGGCTCGGGGGCACGTTGTAGCGTGACGCCGTGACCTCGGAGAACACACCCCTGACCCCCGTCGTCGAGGACGAGGCGCCCGGCGTCGTCGAGTCGTCCGGGCCCGGTGTCGACAGCATCATCTGCACCGTCCGCGTGCCCTCGGACGCCTCGTCGGTCGGGCGCGTCCGCCGCGCCATCGTCGTCGACCTCACGGCCCGTGACGTCGACGAGGAGCTCGTCGGCGAGGCCGAGATCGTCACCTCGGAGCTGCTGACCAACGCCGTGCGCCACGCGCGCCCGCTCTCGGACGGCACGATCCGGGTGCGCTGGAAGATCCGCGGCGACGTCGTCGAGGTCGAGGTGACTGACGGCGGTGGCGCGACCGTCCCGAAGCCGGCGCCGCGCACGGTGTGGCTCTCCTCCGGCCGCGGCCTGCGCATCGTGCGCGCGCTGGCCCACGAGTGGGGCGTGACCGAGGACCGCACGGGCAACGTCGTGTGGGCCACCCTCGGCGGGCCCAGCCGCCGCCGCGCCACCTGAGCGACGTCCCTTAGGGTGCTCGCATGGGCAAGGCATCGCGACGTCAGCGCGGCTCCGACCGCACCCCGAAGGCCGCGCGCCCCGCGCCGGCCCCGTTCGAGGCGCGGCCGTTCGCCGGCCTGCCCGGTGAGACCGACTGGGTCGCGATGCGCGAGATCCTCCCGGCCGCGACCGCGGTCGTCCGGGTCCGCCCCGAGCACCTGCCGGACGGCGCGCCGTCCGAGGTGACCGTCGCGACGGTCCTGCCGATGGCGTGGCCCGCGCTGCACCGCACCGACGGGACCGTGCTCATCGGCACGCAGTCGGGCAACGCGAGCGGTGACGCCTCGCGCGACCTCGCCGCCCAGCTGCTCGCCGGCCTCGCCGCCGCGCAGGGCACGCCGGTCACGGCCACCCCGCAGGTCACCGCCGACAGCCCCCGCCTCCAGGACCTCCTCGCCGACGACACGACCTTCGAGGTCACCGTCCACGAGGGCTTCGACTTCTGGGTCGAGGGCCAGGAGCTCGAGGGCGAGGCGCAGGAGTCGCTCGAGCGCGCCAACTCCTCGGTCGTCCCGACCGTCGCGATGACGTCCCTGCCGTCGGCCTACTGGGTCCGCATCGGCGAGCGCGCGCACGTGCGGCTCGTCCTGCCCGAGGACGAGGACGTCGCGACCGACGCCCTCGCCCGCCTGCACGCCGCCGGTGACGACGGCCTCGGTGAGGGCACCCGCCTCCTCGGCGCCTTCCGGGCCGGCGGCCTGCTCGTCCCCGTCTGGGACCTCGACCCCGAGCTCGAGGCCGGTGACCACGAGTCCGAGCTCGCCGCGTTCGGTGAGCGCTACCGCGCCGCGCTGGCGGTCGACGCGCCCCTGACCCCCGACGAGCGCCGCGCCCGCTCGGGGCTGCTCAGCCGCCAGGTCACGCTCCGCTGATGGTCGGGGTCGCGGCGGTCGTCCCCTGCAAGGACGAGGCCGACCGCATCGGGGCCACCGTCGCGGCGGTCGCCGCGCTCGACGTCGTGACCCGGGTCGTCGTCGTCGACGACGGCAGCTCCGACGGCACGACCGCGGCCGCCGAGGCAGCGGGCGCGGACGTCGTGCGCCACACCGTCAACCGCGGCAAGGCGGCGGCCCTGCAGACCGGGGTGGCCCGCGTCCGCGAGCTCGAGGCCGCGGCCGGCGAGGCCCCGGCCGCCCTGCTCTTCGTCGACGGCGACCTCCAGGAGACCGCGTCCGCGCTCGGGGTCCTCACGGATGCCGTGCTCGACGGCACCGCGGACATGACGATCGCGACGCTGCCCGCGCAGATCACCTCGGGGGGCGGGCGCGGGCTCGTCGTCGGGCTCGCGCGGCAGGGCATCGAGCACCTCACGGGTTTCCGTGCGGTGCAGCCGCTCTCGGGGATGCGCTGCATCTCGCCGGCGGCCTACGAGGCCGCGTCGCCGCTCGCGCGTGGCTGGGGGGTCGAGACGGCGCTGACGGTGGACGTGCTGCGGGCGGGGCTGCGCGTCCTCGAGGTGCCGTGCGAGCTCCAGCACCGGGTGAGCGGCAGCGACTGGCGCGGCCAGCTGCACCGGGCCGGCCAGTACCGCGACGTGTGGCTGGCCCTGGTCCGGCGCGGTTGGCGACCGTGGCAGCGGGGCTGAGCGCCGCCCGGCCCCACCCACCGACCGTCGCGTCGGACGGTCCGTCACGCACCGACACGGTGCGCCGGGTGCTCCTCGGCGCCTCCGTGGCGCTCCTGCTCGTGGTCGGGCTCGCCCGGCCGAACGCCGCCCAGCCCGACCTCGCCCCGCGCGGCTGGGCGCCCGGCACGCTCGTCCCGCTCGACCTCTCGCCGGCCGTCGTCACCGGGGTGCTGTGGGCCGCCTACCTCGTCGGTGCCGCAGCGGTCGTCCTCGGGCTGCGGTCGGGCACACCGGCCCTGCGGGGATGGCGGGTGCCGGGTGCGCTGGCCGTCGCGGCCCTGCTGACCGCCCCCTTCGGCTCCGCCGACCACGTCAGCTACGTCGCCTACGGGCGCATCCTCGCCACCGGCGGCAACCCGTGGGTCGAGTCGCCGGCCGCCTGGATGGGGGGCGCCGACCCCGTCACGAGCCGGGTCGAGGCGCCGTGGACCGAGGAGCCGAGCGTCTACGGGCCCTTCGCCACGCTGCTGCACGGATTGTCGGCGATCGTCGGCGGCCCGCAGCTGCGCCAGGAGGTCTGGGTCTGGCAGGTGGTCGTCGTCCTCTCCTGGCTCGCGGCGCGGTGGGCCCTGCGGACCTCGCTGCCCGCGCGCCTGCACGGCCGGGTCGACGCCGCGTGGACGCTCAACCCGCTCGTGCTCGGGGCCGGGGTGCTCGGGGCGCACGTCGACGTCGTCGCCGCGGCGCTCCTCGTCGTGGCGGTCGCCCTCCTCGTCCGCGTGCCCGGCCCGGTCGGGCTCGTCGGCGCCGGTGGGGTGCTGGCGCTCGCGGCCTCGACCAAGGTGACGTACGGGGTCGGCCTGCTGGCCGTCGCGGCGGCCCTCTGGCTGGTCCGCGAGCGGTCGGCGCCGGCGGTTGCCACGGTGCGTCGTGTGGCGCTGCTCGTCGGGGGGTTCGTGCTCGTCGCCGGCCTGCTCCAGCTCTGGGGCGGGTCGCACGTCTACGACCAGCTGCTGCGCTCGCGGCAGGCGGTCTCGCTCGCGACGCCGTGGCGCCCGCTGCTCGAGGCGCTGCGCCCGTCCCTCGGCAACGCCGACGCCCGGACGCTGGTCAGCCCCGGGGCCGCCCTCCTCGCGGTCGTGCTGGCGGTGCTGCTGGGGCGGGCCTCCCGGGGCGTCGTCCGGGCCGACGACCCCGCCCCGCACCGCCTCGCCGCCACCGCCCTGCGCTGGACGGCCGTCCTCTCGCTGGCGTACTCGCTCGCCGCCCCCTACTCGCTGCCCTGGTACGACGTCCTCGTCTGGGCCGCGCTGCCGGCGCTCGCCGCCGGCTGGGTCGACCGGCTCGCCCTCGCCCGGCTGCTCGTCATGTGCCTCGCGTACGTCCCCGGTCGCGTGCTCGGGATGACGCCGGGCGTGGAGTCGGTGACCCTGGGCTTACGGCGCGAGGTCGCGCCGTGGCTCTCGCTCGGGGTCTGGCTGGCGGCCGTCGGGGTCAGCGTCGCCGTCGGCCGGCGCGGGTCGGCGCGCTCGTCCGCGTCTCCTCCAGCAGGTACCCCACCGACACGGACACGATGAGCGGTACGGCGAGCGTCGCCCCCACGGCGGGGATGGCCACGCCGGAGTCGTTGACCGCGAACCCGATCGCCAGCACGAGGAACAGGGCGACGAGGCCCGGGCGGAAGGTCGGCGCGGCGTCGAACGAGCGCTGCAGCGAGCGCGAGCCCCACGAGGTCGGCCGCGCGAGGACGTAGGCGACGAAGAGCAGGGCCGCCGGCACGAGGAGCGTCAGCGGTGCGTTCTCGCGGAGGATCTGGAGGTTCTGCTCGGCCTTGCGCACGACGATGTCGTCGGCCGTCCCGTCGATGATCGCCTGGACGAAGCGGCCGAGGTGCGTGCGGCTGCCGGGCGCCCGCAGCCAGTCGGCGCCCGCGGCGGCGAAGAACACGACGACGACGGAGACGACGATGAGCCCCCAGCGCTGCCACGTCAGCCGGATGCCGAGGATGGCCATCACGAGGTAGACGACCGCCGGCAGGAGCGCGGGCGGGCCGCCGAGGTCCGCGCCCCAGAACGGCGCGGCGTCGACGAGGAGCGCGACGAACCCGATGACGCCGACGGCGACGGCCGCCGCGACCCGCGCCCCGCGCAGGACGAGCACCGACGAGACCGCCGTCACGAGGAGGATCGCCGCCGTCCCGAAGAGCGCGAACGTCGGGTTGCCCATCCCGTAGAAGCGCCCGGCGACGACCGGCTGCAGGCCCATGAGCGACGACAGCTGCAGGCGCGACCCGGTCATGACGTCGACGGCGAGGACGACCGCGGTGACCGCCGAGACGAAGGCCATCGGGCCGAGCGGCCGCCGGCCCCACGGGCCCCGGAGGGCGACACCGGCGATCACGGCGACGAAGGCGAGGACGATGGCGACGACGGCGAGCATCTCGACCGGGAAGCGCCACCACGGCACGAGGTTGGCGAGGAAGGTCGAGACCGGCACCGCGGCGGCGGCGACCGAGAGCACCCGCACGCGGGTCAGGACGGTGGCCCGGGTCGCCTCGGAGCCCAGGCGCCCCTTCCAGACGAGCAGGACGAGGAGGTAGACGACGAGCTGGCCGTAGGCGAAGACCTGGAAGAACGGCTCGACGAGGCCGTGGACGTCGTGGCTCGCCTCGTCGAGGTCGCGCAGGTGGGTCAGCCGCTCGAGCGCCCGGCGCTCGGAGCCGTCCGGCGCGGGGTCGGTCGTCAGCGGCGAGCCGGCGACCGAGTCGGGGACGGGGAGGCCGACCGCGGCGAGGACGGTCGCGGTGAGGTCGGGCGCCTGCGCGAGGCCGTCCTGGCGGGTCGAGCCCGAGACGAGGGTGCCGGGGCCGAAGTGCGGGCCGCGGGCGAGGACCATCCGCAGCCGTTCGGACAGGCCCGCGTCCGAGAGGCTCGCGACGACGAAGTCGGCGCCGTTGGGGCCGGCCTCGACGACCTCGCCGATGCGCTGGTCGACGGCGCGCACCTGCTCGACGCGCGAGCCGGTGGCCTGCTCGCCGGGCGCGAGGTCGTCGGGGTCGCGGACCGACCCGACGTCGACGAGCGTCACGGGGCAGGTGTTGAGGTCGACGAGCAGGTCGGCCGGGACGAGGTCCGCGTGCTGCGCGACGCGCCCGTCCGGCAGGGCCCCGCCGAGCGCGGCGTACGGGCCGACCGTCGCGACGCACATCTTCGCCGCGTCGACCTGCTGCGCGAGGAGCCCCAGCCGGGTGTCGAACTTCTCGGCGGCGGCGGCCGCCTCGTACTGCGGCCACTCGGTGACCCGGCCGTCCTGCACGGTCGGCGGGCCGGGGCACGGGCGGTCGGCGGGGTTCGCCGCCGCCCCGGTGCGCGGGACCGCGGCGCGCGAGCCGGCCGACAGGCCGAGCCAGCCGTCGCCGGGGCAGGTGTTCGACGACACCGAGCGCACCGACAGGGTGGCGCCGGAGCCGCCCCGGAGCATCGTCCAGAGGTTCGGGGTGTCCCGCGCGTTGACGTCGGACCAGGAGAGGCCGCCGGTGCCGACGAGGACGACGGCGCCCGTGGGCTCGCGTGCGGGGGTGGCCGCGGAACCCGGGACGGCGAGGAGGAGCCCGCCGACGACGGCCACCAGGGCCACGGCGACGGCGAGGGCTCTGCGGGTCACGCGGCCCAAGGGTAACGACCCGTGGTGAGAATGGTGTCGTGACCTCCCCACCCGCCCGACGCCCCGCCGTGCCCCGGCACCGCTGGATCCTCGCGGTGGTCCTGGTCGCGCTCGCCGCCTCGCCGGTGGCCCTGCGCTACCTCGTCTTCTGGCCGCTGGACCAGTGGCAGGTCGACGTCGACGTCTACCGGCAGGCGGGTGTCTCCATCCTGACCGGGCGGCCCGTCTACTCGGCGATGACCGAGGCGCCGCAGCTGCTGCCGTTCACGTACCCGCCGTTCGCGGCGTTCCTCGGGATCCCGTTGGCGCTCATCCCGTTCGGTGTCGTCGGCTGGCTGTGGACGGCGTTGCAGGTCATCGCGACCACCGCGATCGTCTGGTACGCCGGGCGGGCGCTGCTGGCCCGGTCGGGCTCGTGGCTGCCGCTGGCGCTCGCCGCCCTCACCGCCCCGATGCTGTGGCTGCACCCGGTCGGCGACGGCATCCGGTTCGGGCAGGTCAACGCCTTCATCGTGCTGGCCTGCGTCATGGACCTCGTCGAGCCCCGGCCGCGCCTGGCCCGCTGGCTGCCCAAGGGCGCGCTCATCGGGCTCGCGATGGCCGTCAAGCTGACGCCGGGGGTCTTCGTCGTGCACTTCCTCCTGACCCGGCGCTGGAAGGAGGCCGCGACCGCCGTGGCGTCCGCCGCGGTCGCGACGCTGCTCGCGGCCGCCGTCCTGCCCGGGACGTCGTGGACGTACTGGACCTCCGCCCTGCGCGACCCCACGCGGCTCGGGCCGAACGCCGGCACCGCGAACCAGTCGGTGCGCGGCTTCCTGCTGCGCCTCGGGCCGGAGGGGCTGCCGGGCACGGTCCTCTGGCTCGTCGTCGTCGCCGCGATCGCGTGGGTCGGCTTCCGCCTCGCGGCCCGGATGTACCGGGCGGGCGACCCCGTCGGCGAGCTCGCGGTCGTCGGCATCGTCGCGTGCCTCGTCTCGCCGGTGTCGTGGGTGCACCACTACCACTGGGTCGTCGTCGTGGTCCTGGCGCTGCTCGGGGCGCGGCCGTGGGAGGAGCGGCGCCGGCTGTGGGCCGCCGCCGCCGTCACGGTGTTCTTCACGCTGCGCCTGCCGTGGTGGGGCATCGACTGGCTCGCGCAGCGCGACTGGCCGCAGTGGCCGGGGCGGGTGCTGCAGAACGCCGACGTCGCCGGCGGCCTCGCGTGCCTGGCCCTGCTGTGGTGGGTCGCCCGCGAGCGGGAGCGCGCCGCCGGGGCGGACCCGGACGTCGGGGCGCCGTCCTCGTCCCCGGCCCTAGCCTGAGGCCATGCTCGACATCACCCCGGCGGAGGCGCTGCTGCTCGCGGTCCCCGCGCTGCTGCTGCTCGGGGCGGTCGGGCTCGTCGTCGTGCTGCTCGCCCGGACCGCCGGGCTGCGCCGCCGGGTCGAGGCCCTCGAGGCGCACCGCCCGGCCGGCGACACCGACGTCAGCGCGCTGCGGGCCGAGGTGGCGCAGGCCCTGCGGCACGTCGCGGTCGTCCGGTACGACGCGTTCGGCGACATGGGCGGCCGGCTGAGCTTCAGCGCGGCCGTCGTCGACGACCGGGGCGACGGCCTCGTCATCAGCTCGATCCACGCGCGCGGCGAGTCGCGCACCTACGCGAAGGGGGTCGTCGGCGGAGCGTCCGAGGCGACGCTCTCGCCCGAGGAGCAGCAGGCCCTCGCCGCCGCCCGCACCGGCAAGGAGCACCCATGACCACCCGCTTCGGCTACCTCGGGCCCGAGGGCACCTTCACCTCGATGGCCCTCGACGCCTGGCCGGCCGCGGGGCCGGGGTCCGAGCGCGTCGCGTTCGGGTCGGTGGGCGCGGCGCTCGCGGCCCTGCGCGCCGGGGACGTCGACGGCGCGATGGTGCCGATCGAGAACTCCGTCGAGGGCGGGGTGTCGGCGACGCTCGACGCGCTGGCCAGCGGCGACCCGCTCGTCGTGACCGGCGAGGTGCTCGTGCCGGTGCGCTTCGTCCTCGCGGCACGCGGCGGGGTGTCGCTCGCCGACGTCCGCGCGGTCGGGACCCACTCGCACGCCTGGGCCCAGGTCCGCGGCTGGATGGCCACCCACCTGCCCGAGGCGGTCTACGTGCCGACGCTGTCGACCGCGTCCGCGGCGGAGACGCTGGGGGCGGTGCACGAGGGCCGGGTGGACGCCGCCGGGGGTGGTGCGGCAGGTTCGCCGGGTTCGTCGGGCTCGCCGGGGTTCGAGGCGGCGGTGTGCGCGCCGGCGGCGGCCTCGCTGCACGGGCTGTCGGTGCTCGCCGAGGGCATCGGCGACATGCAGTCGGCCGTCACCCGCTTCGTGCTCGTCGCACGGCCCGGGGCGATGCCGGCGCCGACCGGGGCGGACAAGACGACGGTCGTGCTCTACCAGCGCGAGGACCACGCCGGTGGGCTGCTGGAGCTGCTCGAGCAGTTCGCGGCGCGCGGCATCAACATGACGCGGCTGGAGTCGCGGCCGACCAAGGAGTCGATGGGCGCCTACTGCTTCTCGGTCGACATCGAGGGGCACGTCCTCGACGAGCGGCTCGGCGAGGCGCTCATGGGCCTGAAGCGGATCTGCGCCGAGGTGCGCTTCCTCGGCTCCTACCCCCGGGCCGACCGGCAGCCGGCGACCATCGGGGCGCGCGCGAGCGACGCCGACTTCGCGTCGGCCCGCGCCTGGATCGAGGGACTGCGCGCGGGAGGGGCCTGACCCGCCGCCCGGCCGGCGACAGTGTCACCTCCCAGCCTCCACGCCCCGTGGGAGGTTTACCTGCCACCCGGCAACCATCTGCCTGCGCCGCGGGAGGTTTCGCTCCCACCCGGCCACCACTGCCTGCGAACCGCCAAGTTTCCCTCCCGGGGTGCGGGCACATGGTTGCGGAGCGGGAGGTTTACCTCCCGGCGCGGGAGGTAAACCTCCCGGAGGGCGTGGAGGCTGGGAGAGCACACCGTGGCCGGGGGGTGCGGGCGGGCGCGGGGACGGGTGTCCCGGGTCAGGTGCTCGCGGGCTGCTGCTCGAGGCCGATCCACCAGCGGTCGTCGGGGCCCCAGTGGAGGAAGAGGTAGGGGCCCGAGCGCTCCAGCCGCGGCCGCGCGGCGAGCATCTCGAGCGCCCACTGCTCCTGGGCCATCCGGTCTGCGTCGAGGCAGGCCATCTCGGTCACGGCCAGCCCGTCCGGGACGACGAGCCGCGAGCCGTCCACCGCCACGCGCCCGCCGCCGGAGTTGCACCCCGGCTGCACGGCGAGCCGGTCGCCGTCGACCGAGAACGACAGGGTCCCGGGCACGACGGGCGCCGGCGCGCCGACGGTGTTGACCGCCACCCAGCGCCCCGCGAGGTCCTCGACCGAGCCCACGGCCCGCGACCCGTTGGCCGAGCCGTCGCCGTCCGCCACCTGCAGGCGCAGCGCCGCCGCCCCGGCGACGACGAGGAGCACGACGGCGAGGGCGGCGAACACACGACCGGACAGGTGCTGCATCCCGGTGCGACGCCGGTCAGGCCGCCCCGGTTCCGCCGTCGGTGCCGGCCCACCGCTCCGGGATGCCACCGGCGTCCGTGTGCGCTGTCACCCACGCGTCGACCTCGCCCCAGCGGGCGTCGAGCCACGCCCCGAACGCGACCGGGTCGGACGGCACGTCCTCGCTGCGCCAGGTCCACGTCCGCACGAGGAAGGGCCGGTCCCGGAAGGGCATCGCGTCCCAGATGAGGCGCGGGCCCGACAGCTGCCCGTACCCCGCGTGGGCCACGACCATGACGTCGGCCTCGGGCCGGGCCTCGCGCGCGGCCCACGCCCCGCGGGTCTTCGGCGGCAGCACGTGGACGAGCTGCTCCGCCCGGTCGGCCCGCCGGTGCTCACCGCGCCGGCGCAGCTTCTCGATGAGGTGTGCCCGGCGCGAGGGCGTCCAGTTCTGGCCCTCGGGGAAGATGAGGAGGACGTCGTCGTCGCCGAGGCCGCGGGCCATCCCACGCACCCCCGCGAGCCGGTCCTCGCCGGCCGCCGGCACGAAGAACGAGTCGAGCCGGGTGAGGATCGTGTCGACGCCCGGGTCCCACCGCAGCGCCTCGGCGAGGACGATCCGCGGCAGCCGGCCGGCCGTGCGGGCCAGCAGCCACGCGACGGCGAGTGAGTCGAACGGGCCGGCGTGCCGGGCGAGCGCGATGAGCGGCCGCCCGCGCGTCCCGAAGTGCATCCGGTCGGTCAGCCGGACCTCGAGCCCCAGCCAGCGCCGCGTGTAGAACATCAGCGAGTCGAGCGCGTCCGACAGCAGCCGCTCGTTCGACTCGCGCCACGCCGGCGCCCCCTCGTCGTGCGGCTCGGCACCGATCACCCAGCAGCGCACCAGCATCCGGATGTCGACCCACATGAGGAGCACCGCGAGGCACGCCGAGCGGAACAGGCGCGCCCGCCGGTCGACGAGCGAGTGCAGCGCCCCCACGACGACGACGGGCACCATGAGGCCGGTCACGACGAGGCCGACGAGCGGCCACACCGGCGCCAGCACCCGACGGACCGCGCGCGGCGGTGGGGGGATGCCTCGTGCGCCCATGCCCCGGAGCCTAGGGCCGCGGTCCCCGTCGGGGACAGGGGCGCCGCCGCCCGTCAGAGGCCCGCGAGGTACTCCGCCGACGCCTCGTACGCCTGCCGCTCGCGCTCGCGCATCCGGGACGAGCGGGCCTCGCGCAGCGACACGTTCGGGGTCGACGCGGCGCCGCTCGGCAGCACGTGCGTCTCGACCTCCGGGGGGACCGACGCCATCTCGTGGACGTAGCGGTGCCGGCGGGCGATCTCGAACGCCACCGTGCCGACCTCCCACGGCCGTCGCGGCGGGGCCAGCGGCTGCTCGACCCGCCCGACCTGGAGGACGAACACCCGCGTCGCCCCGAGCGCCAGCGCCCGACCGACGGGGATGGAGTGGACGAGCCCGCCGTCGAGGTGCGACCACCCGTCGATGACGACCGGCGGGAAGAGCCCGGGCACCGAGCACGACGCGACGACCGGCCACGTCAGCCCGCCGGTGTCGAACCACGCCGCGCTGGAGTCCTCGATGCGCGCCGCGACGCACTGGAAGGGCACCGCCAGCTCCTCGAACGTCGACACCGGCAGGTAGGCGTCGATGACGTGCCGCAGCGGCGCGTTCGACAGCAGGTGGGTGCGCGAGCGGGCCGCGCGCGCCGCCTGGCGCACCGGGTTCTCGACGAACACCCCCTCGCGGACGACCGCCTCCCAGACCTCGGCCAGCCGGGCCGCTCCGGCCGGGGTGGGGTCGGCCGCGACGAACGCGCCGTTGAGCGCGCCGATGCTCGTCCCGAGGACGAGGTCGGGGACGACACCGGCCTCGGCCAGCGCGCGGACCATCCCGACCTGGGTGGCGCCGAGCACCCCGCCGCCCCCGAGGACGAACGCCGTGAGCCCTCCGTCGTCCGCCATCCCCCCATGATGCCGCCCGGGTAGCCTGCGACCATGGCTGGCGCGGCGATCTTCGACCTCGACCGCACCCTCCTGCAGGGAGGGACCGGCCCCCTGCTCTCGCGGGCGATGTACGACCTCGGCGTCGTGACCCGCCGGCTGCCCGGCGAGGGGCTGCTCTTCAAGGCCTTCGACCTCATCGGCGAGACGCTGCCGAGCATCGCGCTGGCCCGGCAGGCGACCCTCGTGGCCCGCGGCCGCGCCGGCGACGCCTTCGACGAGGCCGCCACCGCGGCCGCGGAGACCATCTCGGCCGTCGTCCACCCCTTCGCGCTGGCGCTCATCGAGCAGCACCGGGCGGCCGGGCGGCCGGTGGTCCTCGCGACGACGACCCCCGAGCACCTGGTCCGCCCGCTCGCCGAGCGCCTCGGCGTCGACCACGTCGTCGCCACCCGGTACGCCCTGACCGAGGACGGGCGCTTCAGCGGCGACCTCGAGGGCCCGTTCGTCTGGTCGCGCGGCAAGCTCGACGCCGTGCGGGCGTGGGCGGCGCGCGAGGACATCGACCTCGCCGAGTCCTTCGCCTACTCCGACTCCATCTACGACCTGCCGCTGCTGTCGGCGGTCGGCACCCCGGCCGCGGTCAACCCCGACCCGCGGCTCACCGTCTACGCGCTCGCCCGGGGGTGGCCCATCGTGCACTTCGACGTCTCGCCCGGAGTGGTCAAGATCCCGGTCGTCGGGGTCGAGCTCCAGCGGCTGCTGTTCCTCGCCAGCCCCCCGCTGCTCACGCCCTACGCGCGCTTCGACGTGGCCGGCACCGAGAACGTCCCCCGGACCGGGCCGGCCATCCTCGTCGGCAACCACCGCAGCTACTTCGACGTCCCGGCGATGATCCAGATGATGCGCCGCACCGGGCGCACCGGACGGGTCCTCGCGAAGAAGGAGCTCTTCGACGTCCCGGTCGTCGGGGCGCTCGCGACCGCGCTCGGGGGCATCGCCGTCGACCGCGGCGGCGCCGGCCAGGAGTCCTTCGAGACCGCGGCCGTCGCCCTCGAGGCCGGCGAGCTCGTCTGCCTGCTGCCGCAGGGCACCATCCCGCGCGGCGAGCGCTTCTACGACCCGGTCCTCAAGGGCCGCACCGGCGCCGCGCGCCTCGCGGCCGCGACCGGCGCCCCGGTCATCCCCTTCGGCATCTGGGGCAGCGAGAAGGTGTGGCCGCGCAGCTCGCCGGCCCCGCGGATGCTCGCCCTCACCGACCCGCCGACCGTGCGGGTGCGGGTGGGGGAGCCGGTCGAGGGGCTCGGGGGCACGCCCGCGGCCGACACGGAGCGGATCATGGCGGCGATCGTCGACTGCCTGCCACCCGAGGCCCGCGAGCGCCGGACCCCGACCGCCGAGGAGGTCGCCCTCGCGACGCCCCGGGGCCGCTGAGCCCCAGGGCGCGTCGAGGTCGCCGAGGCCGCCGACGCCCCCTCCGGTACCGCTCCACCCCCGGTCGGTGGCCCGCCGCGGAACGCCCTTTGACCGCCCGCCCGCCGGCGCGGTTGTCTGCGCGGGTCGGTGTCGGCACGTCGCACGGGAGCAGCCATGGTCGTCAGCACCGCCCTCATCGGGCTCCGCGAGGGACTCGAGGCCGCGCTGGTCGTCGTCGTCCTCCTCGCCTTCCTCGTCCGCACCGACCGCCGGTGGGCCCTGCCGTGGGTGTGGGCCGGGGTCGCGGCGGCGGTCGTCGTGTCCGCCGCGCTCGGGGCGCTGCTCACCCTCGGGACCCGCGAGCTGCCCGAGGCGACCGGCGAGGCGGTGGGCGGCGCGGCGAGCATCGCCGCCGTCGGGCTCGTCACGGCCATGGTCTTCTGGATGCGCTCCGCGGCGCGCGGGATGGCCGGCGAGCTCCGCGGGCGCCTGGACCGGGCCCTGTCCCTCGGGCCGCTCGCGGTCGCGCTCGTCGGCTTCCTCGGCGTGGGGCGCGAGGGCCTCGAGACCGCGGTCTTCGCCTACGCCACCGTGCAGGGCGCGGGCGACGGCGACACGGCGCCCCTGCTCGGCTGGGCGCTCGGCCTGCTCGGCGCCGCGCTCCTCGGGGTGCTCGTCTACCGCGGCGCGCTGCGCATCGACCTCGCACGGTTCTTCCGCTGGACCGGGGTCGCGCTCGTGCTCGTCGCGGCGGGCATCCTCGCCTACGGCCTGCACGAGCTGCAGGAGGCCGGCGTCCTGCCGGGCGAGGACCTGCCGGCCTTCGACGTCTCCGGCGCGGTCGACCCCGGCGCCTGGTACGCCGTGCTCCTGCGCGGCGTCCTCAACGTGACGCCGGCGATGACCGTGCTCCAGGTCGCCGCCTGGGTCGGGTACGTCGGGGTCGTGCTGCCCCTGTTCCTGCGGCCGGCGCGCCCGGCAGCCGGCGGGTCGAGGCTCGGCGCGGAGCGCACGGCGGTGCGGGCCTGACCCAGGGGGGCGAGGCCACGCGGGCCCCTGCGCCGACGCGGACCCGCCCCCGGGTCAGGACGCCCCCGACGGCCTCCGTCGGCGGCTGGAGGGGACAACTCCCCTGGTGACGAAATATATTCCGCACCAATGGAAATCCGCAAACGGGCTGGGGGACTGGCGTCCACGCCCCGTGGGGGACAGGGTGGGGCCATGACCGCGCCCACCACCGTCATCCTGTTCGGCGCCACCGGCGACCTCGCGCAGCGCAAGCTGATCCCCGGCCTGCTCCACCTCTTCCAGTCGCGCCTCCTCGACGACCTGCGCGTCGTCGGGACCTCGCTCGACGAGAAGAGCCCCGACGAGTTCCGCGACTTCGCGCACACCGCCATCCGCGAGCACAGCACGCGTGAGGTCGACGAGGCCGACTGGAAGGCCTTCGTCGACCGCATCGACTACGTGCCGCTGTCCGCCGGCCCGCAGGCGCTCGCCGACGCGGTCGCCCGCGCCGAGAAGCAGCTGCCCGGCGAGGTCGAGCTGCGCCTGCACTACCTCGCGGTGCCGCCGAAGGCCGCGCTCGCGGCCGTGCAGACGATCGCCGACGCGCGCCTCGTCGAGCGCAGCCGCGTCGTCATGGAGAAGCCCTTCGGCCACGACCACGCCAGCGCCGTCGCGCTCAACGCGCAGCTGCACGAGGTCTTCGACGAGGAGCAGATCTTCCGGATCGACCACTTCCTCGGCAAGGAGCCGGCGCAGAACATCCTCGCGTTCCGCTTCGCCAACGGGCTGTTCGAGCCGATCTGGCACCGCAACAACATCTCGCACGTCCAGATCGACGTCCCCGAGACCCTCGGCCTCAGCCAGCGCGCCGACTTCTACGAGGCGACCGGCGCCTACCGCGACATGGTCGTCACGCACCTGTTCCAGATCCTCGCCTTCACGGCGATGGAGCCCCCGACCGCGCTCGAGCCGGCCGCCATCAGCCGCGAGAAGAACAAGGTCTTCCGCTCGATGCAGCCGATCATGCCGACCGACGTCGTGCGCGGGCAGTACACCGGCTACCACCAGGAGCCCGGGGTGGCCCCGGAGTCCGACACCGAGACCTTCGTCGCCCTCAAGTGCTTCGTCGACAACTGGCGCTGGGCCGGGGTGCCGTTCTACCTGCGGACCGGCAAGCGGATGGCCGAGGGCGCCCGGATCATCTCCATCGCCTTCAAGGAGCCCCCGCAGTCGATGTTCCCCAAGGGCTCGGGCGTCGGGGACCAGGGTCCGGACCACCTGACCTTCGACCTCGCCGACAAGTCGCGGATGTCGCTCTCGTTCTACGGCAAGCGCCCCGGCCCCGGCTTCCGCCTCGACAAGCTCTCGATGCAGTTCGCGATGCAGGAGACGAGCTGGGCGGGCGCGGTGCTCGAGGCCTACGAGCGGCTCATCTACGACGCGGCCCGCGGCGACCGGACCCTCTTCACGTCGGCCACGGGCATCGAGCGGCTCTGGGAGATCAGCCAGCCGATCCTCGACAACCCGCCGCCGGTGCACCCCTACGCGCAGGGCACGTGGGGCCCGAACCAGATCCACCAGCTCATCGCGCCGTTCACGTGGCGGCTGCCGTTCGAGCGCACCTGGCGGGAGCACACGAAGGGCTGAGCGACGTCCGGCCGGGCCGGCGTCGGTGACCTCGGGTCAGGCGCCGGTCGGTCGCCCGTTCTCGGTGCGGACGACGAGCGCGCGGGGCTGCACCTCGACCGAGAGGCGGCTGGCCTCACCGATGATGTCGCCGTCGACCTGGACCCGCTGCGGCTCGTCGACGTTGACGGTGGCGGTCTGGCACTTGTGCCGCTCGAGCGTGGAGTTGGTCCGGTCGCTGCGGGTGATGAGCCGCGCGGCCACCGACGCCCACGCCGCGACGCCCCGCGGGGCGAGGACGATGACGTCGAGCATCCCGTCGTCGGGCTCCGCGTCCGGGAGGAGGTCGATGCCGCCGGTGATCTTGCCGCAGTTGCCGATGACGACCATCCTGGCCCGCTGGGTCTCGGGCGGGCCGCCGTCGACGGTGAGCGTGACCTTGAAGCGCTCGGTCAGCATGTGCCGCAGGCCGGCCGGGACGTAGGCGCCCCAGCCGATGCGCGACTTCAGCTCCTCGGACGTCGAGTCCATGATCGCGGCGTCCAGGCCCATCCCGGCCATGACGAAGAACGCGTGCCGCTGCGCGCCGGCGCTCGAGCCCTCGCCGGCGCCCTCCTCGAGCTCGAGGTCCTCGGGGTCGAGGGTCAGCCAGCCGGCGTCGACGTGCCGGTTGCGGCCGGTGAGGGCCACGACCATCGCGCGCTCGATGTCGTCGACGGGCATCTCGAGGTTGCGGGCCAGGAGGTTGCCGGTGCCGCCCGGCAGCAGGCCGAGCGGGACGCCGGAGCCGACCATCTCCTGGGCGACGGCGCGGACGGTCCCGTCGCCGCCGAGGGCGCAGACGAGGTCGACGCCGTCCTCGAGGGCCTGGCGGGTCTGGCCGAAGCCGACGTCGTGGACCGTCGTCTCGTGCAGCTCCGGCGGGGCCCAGTCGTTGGCCTCGCACACCCGGGCGAGCGTGGCGCGCACGGCGTCGAGGTCGTCGAACTTCGTCGGGTTGACGACGACGGCCACCCGCTTGCGCGGCGGCGGGGCGTCGTCACCCGCGCGGAAGCTGTCGCGCGAGGGGCGCTGGGCCGCGACGTGGCGGCCCGGCTCGCGGGCGGACACGACGAGGTAGACCCCGACGACGGCGAAGAGCACCGCCACCGCGACGCCAACCCAGGTCCACGCTTCGCCCGACACAACACCGGAAGGTACAGCAGGCCCGGAGCCCCCGTAGTCTGCGGGGATGACCGAGAACGCCGACGCCGCCCTGGTGCCCGACACCAAGGACTGGACGTGGGTGCTCGAGCGGGCCTGCCCCGACTGCGGCTTCGACCCGCAGGCCGTCGGCTCCGACGACGTCGCGCGCCTCGTGGCCGCGACGACCGACCCGTGGCCCGCCGTGCTGGCGCGGCCCGACGCGGCCGTGCGGCCGGACGCGGCGACGCGGTCGCCGCTGGAGTACGCCTGCCACGTGCGCGACGTCTGCCGCCTCTTCGAGCAGCGGCTGGCCCTCCTCCTCACCGCGGACGACCCGACCTTCGACAACTGGGACCAGGACGCCACGGCCGTCGCGGACCGGTACGGCGAGCAGGACCCCGCCACGGTCGCCGCCGAGCTGCGGGAGGCCGCCGCCGGCCTCGCCGACCGCTTCTCCGGGGTCGAGGACGTCGCCTGGTCGCGCACCGCGACCCGCTCCGACGGCGCCCGGTTCACGACGCTGTCCTTCGGCCGCTACGGCCTGCACGACCTCGCGCACCACCTCACGGACGTCGGGGTCGCCCTCCCGTGAGCCCCCAGCTCGTCTACGTCCTGCTCGGCGGGGCGCTCCTCCTCGCGGCGGTCCTGCCGCAGGCCCTGCACCGCTGGGCGCTGTCGGCGCCGATCGTCCTCGTCTGCGTCGGCCTGCTCGTCGGGACGACCGCCATCTCCGGTGACGTCGTCATCGACCCGGTCGCGCTGCGGCCGTGGATCGAGCACCTCGCGGAGTTCACCGTGCTCGTGGCGCTCATGGGGGTCGGGCTCGCGCTCGACCGCCCGCTGCGCCCGCGGCTGCGCGCGTCGTGGGCCGCGTGGGCCCCGACCTGGCGGCTGCTCGGCATCGCGATGCCGCTGACCATCGCGGCGGTCGCGCTGCTCGCCGTCGGCCCGCTCGGGGTCGCCTTTCCCGCGGCGCTGCTGCTCGGCGCCGCGCTCGCGCCGACCGACCCCGTCCTCGCCTCGGACGTCCAGGTCGAGGGGCCGACGCTCGAGGGCGACGGGGACGACGACCTCGACGAGGACGACGAGGTGCGCTTCGCGCTGACGAGCGAGGCCGGGCTCAACGACGGACTGGCCTTCCCCTTCGTCTGGGCGGCCGTCTTCCTCGCCGGGACCGCACCCGCCGGCGGCGTGCTGCGGTGGGTCGGCTGGGAGCTCGTGGGCAAGGTGCTCGTCGGGCTCGCGGTCGGGTGCCTCGTCGGGTGGGTCCTCGCCCGGCTGGCCTTCCGGGCCTCCCGTCGCTCGCTGCGCCTGGCCGAGGTCGGCGAGCCGCTGCTCGCCCTCTCCGCGCTCCTGCTCGCCTACGGCCTGTCGGAGTTCGCGCACGGGTACGGCTTCCTCGCCGTCTTCGCCTGCGCGATGACCATCCGCTCCTTCGAGCGCCACGACGAGTACCACCGGCACATGCACGACGTCGTCGAGCGCCTCGAGACGCTGCTGACCCTCGTCATGCTCCTCGGGCTCGGCTTCGCCATCACGACCGGGCTGCTGTCCAACCTCGACTGGCGTGGCGTGCTCGTCGGCCTGCTCCTGGTCTTCGTCATCCGGCCGGCCGCTGGCTACCTCGCCTTCCTCGGGCACCGGCAGGGCACGCGCACGGCGTGCCTCAGCCGGCCCGAGCGGCTCGTCATCGGCTTCTTCGGGGTCCGCGGCATCGGGTCGCTGTACTACCTGGCCTTCGCGCTCGGCCACGCCCGCTTCGCCGAGGAGCGCTGGCTCTGGTCGACGGTCGGGTTCACCGTCGCGCTGTCCGTCGTCGTCCACGGCGTCCTCGCGACCCCGGTCATGCGCTGGCTGGAGCGCCGCCGCGACGAGGCCGCGGCCGCCGCCGATCGCCCCGCCGGGCCGGGGGGTCCGGACGGGATGGCCCGTGCCGCCTGAGCCCGGCCACGGCCCGGTCGTCCTCGTCGTCCGCAACGACCCCGACAGCGGCCCCGGGCGCTTCGCCGGCTGGCTGACCGCGGCGGGGGTGCGGGTGCGCCTCGTCGACGGGGCGTCGGCGCCGACCTCGACCGAGGGCCTGGACGGCGTGCTGCTCCTCGGCGGGGGCTTCATGCCGGACGCCGACGAGCGCGCGCCCTGGCTGCCGGCCGAGCGACGGCTGGCCGCGGCCTGCCTCGAGGACGGCACGCCGCTGCTCGGCATCTGCCTCGGCGCGCAGCTGCTCGCCCTCGTCGCCGGCGGCGCCGTCACCGCCGACTCGGGGCGCACCGAGCGGGGGTCGGTGACCGTCCGGCGGACCCCCGAGGCGGTGCACGACCCGCTGCTCGGCGGGCTGCCGGACGCCTTCCCGGCCATCCAGAACCACCGCGACGAGGTGACGACGCTGCCCGCCGGGGCCGTGCACCTCGCGACCTCCGCCACGTGCCCGCACCAGGCCTTCCGGGTCGGTGCGGCCGCGTGGGGGGTCCAGTTCCACCCCGAGGCCTCGGCCGACCGGCTCGAGCGCTGGGACCCCGAGCGCGTCGCCGCCGACGGCTTCGACCTCGCCGCCCTGCGGTCCGCGGCCGGGAAGGCCGAGCCCGCGTCGGAGGCCGCCGCCCGGGCCCTCCTCGAGGCCTTCGTCGCGGTGGTCGCCTCCCACCGCTCCCGGGCCTGACGCCCGCGCGGAACACGGGTGCGCCCGGGGCCCCGGCGGCGCCAGACTGGGCGCGTGCCGTCCGCCGCCACCGTCCTCGCCTTCGCCCTCGCCTCGGTCGTCATCGTCGCGATCCCGGGGCCGTCGGTGCTCTTCACGATCGGCCGCGCGCTGTCGGCCGGCCGCCGGGCCGCGCTGCTCACCGTGCTCGGCAACGCGGGCGGCATCCTCACCCAGATCGTCGCGATCGCCGTCGGCCTCGGCCCGCTCGTGGCCTCGAGCGCGGCGGTCTACACGGGGCTCAAGCTCGTGGGGGCCGGCTACCTCGTCCACCTCGGCGTGCAGTCGGTCCGCCACCGCCGTGACCTCGCGGCCGCGTGGTCGGCGGGGATGCCCGCGGCGCCCGCCTCGCACGCGGTGCGCGCCGGGTACGTCGTCGGCGTGACCAACCCCAAGTCGCTCGTGTTCTTCATGGCGCTGCTGCCGCAGTTCGTCGACCGGTCCGGCCCGGTCGCGCTCCAGCTCCTCGTCCTCGGGGCGGTGTTCGCCGTCGTCGCCCTCGCCGGTGACGGCGCCGTCGCGCTCGCCGCGTCGCGCTTCCGCGAGTGGTTCGCGTCCTCGCCGCGGCGGATGGAGCGGGTGGGCGGCGTCGGCGGGCTGATGATGGTCGGTCTCGGCACCGGCCTGCTCGTCACCGGCCGCCCCGACTGACGTCCCGGCCGCCGGCTCAGGCCGCCGTCGGGGCCTCGGGCAGCGGCACGTCGTGCTCCCCGGCCCCGAGGGCCGCGGTCACCCTGAGGACGAGCACCGTCGCGAGCACCGCACCCACGACCGTGACCACCCCGTTGACGGCATCCACCCACACCCAGTCACGCACCAGCTCGAGGGCCTCGATCGGCTCCCGCGTGTCCGCAGCGTTCCCGACGGCCCGGGACGCCGAGTCGGCGACGAGCATGACGAGGAAGGACGCCCACCACGCCGGCACCAGCCAGCGCGGCAGCCCCCGGAGCCGCTCGCCGAGGCCGCGGCAGAGGTCGGCGACGATCCCGTAGGGCCGCACGAGGTTGAGGAAGGGCACGAACCAGGCGCCCACCGTCCACCCCTGCGCGAACCGGAGGCGGGCGGGGTCCACGCGGTCCGAGGAGCAGGCCTTCCACAGCCACGCGAGGAAGAGCACCCCCGTCCCGAGGTAGACGAGCGCGCTGACGCCGCCGAGGACGAGGTAGATCCGGTCGTAGCGCTCCGCCTCCGCGGGATCGACGGAGCCGAGGTCGGTCAACCAGCGGTCGACGACCGCCCGGCTCCACAGGGCCACTACGACCGCGGCGACGGCGATGAGCGCGTTGAGCGCGAGAAGGCCCGCCAGGAACCGGCCCAGGGCGCCGAACCCGGACCCGAGCCGCGACCGCTCGAGGAAGAGCGGACCGTCGACGACGCGGGTCGTCCAGGCGTGGCCGTCCCACCAGCGGTGGCGCGTCGGGTCGGCGGGGTCGCGGTGCCAGCCCGGCAGCGGGGCACGGTGGCCCACCGCCGGCCGCAGCGTCGGCAGGCCGGCCGTGCCCGACCCGCGGGCCATCCACGCGTCGGTCCACGCGACGCCGTCCCACCTGCGCAGCCGCGTCGCGTCCTGCGGGTCGTCGTACCAGCCCGCCGGTGCCCCCGCCATCGTCCGTTCCCCCGTGGTCATGGGCCGAGTGTGGCCTCACCGGGCCCGTCGCGCACCCCCTTCCGGCGAGGATGTGGACAACTCCGGCGGTGCGGCCGCGGCCGGGATCGGCCGCCCTGTGGAAAACCGTGGGGAGACACCCCCGGAGGCGTCGTTAGACTCGCCGACGTGATCGACATCAGGCTGCTCCGGGAGGACCCCGACACGGTGCGCGCGAGCCAGCGCGCCCGCGGTGAGGACGACGGCGTCGTCGACGCCGTGCTCGCCGCCGACGAGCGCCGACGCTCCTCGCTCACCGCGTTCGAGCGGCTGCGGGCCGAGCAGAAGTCGATGGGCAAGGACGTCGCGAAGGCCCAGGGCGACGAGAAGCAGGCGCTCCTCGCCCGCACCAAGGAGCTCGCGGCCGAGGTCAAGGCGCTCTCGGCCACGGCCGACGAGGCGCAGGTCGAGCTCGACCGGCTCGTGCGGACGATGGGCAACGTCGTCGAGCCCGAGGTCCCCGCGGGCGGCGAGGACGACTACGTCGTGCTCGAGGAGGTCGGGACCCCGCGCGACTTCGCGGCCGAGGGCTTCGAGCCGAAGGACCACCTCGCCCTCGCCGAGGGCCTCGACGCGCTCGACATGGAGCGCGGCGCGAAGGTCGCCGGCTCGCGCTTCTACTTCCTCAAGGGCGTCGGCGCGCGGCTCGAGATGGCGCTGCTCCACGTCGCGATGCAGAAGGCGATCGGTCTCGGCTTCGTCCCCCTCATCACCCCGACCCTCGTCAAGCCGGAGGTCATGGCCGGCGCCGGGTTCCTCGACCACCACGCCGACGAGGTCTACCGCCTCGAGGCCGACGACCTCTACCTCACCGGCACCTCGGAGGTCGCGCTCGCCGGCTTCCACGCCGACGAGGTCGTCGACCTCTCGGCCGGCCCGGTCCGCTACGCCGGCCAGTCGACCTGCTACCGCCGCGAGGCCGGCTCGTACGGCAAGGACACCCGCGGCATCATCCGGGTGCACCAGTTCAACAAGATCGAGATGTTCGTCTACTGCCGCCCCGAGGACGCCGCCGCCGAGCACGAGCGCCTGCTCGCCCTCGAGCAGGAGATGCTCGCGCTCGTCGAGGTGCCCTACCGGGTCATCGACACCGCCGCGGGCGACCTCGGCGGGCCGGCCGCGCGCAAGTTCGACTGCGAGGGCTGGGTGCCGACGCAGGGCCGCTACCGCGAGCTGACCTCGACCTCGAACTGCACGACCTTCCAGGCGCGCCGCCTCAACACCCGCTTCAAGGGCGAGGCGGGCAACGAGGTCGCGGCCACGCTCAACGGCACGCTCGCCACGACGCGCTGGCTCGTCGCCATCCTCGAGAACCACCAGCAGGCCGACGGGTCGGTCGTGGTCCCGCAGGCGCTGCGCCCGGTGCTCGGCCTCGACGTCCTGACGCCCGTCCGCTGAGGTCGGGCGCCCGACGCCGCCGACCGGGTCAGGCCGGGAGGTCGGGGTGCCGGCCGAAGCGGCGGACCTCGTGCGGCCACCCGCAGGCCGCCGAGATGCGCGCGCCCCACTCCTTCGCGGCCGCGTCGTCGGGCACGTCGACGACCGCGAACCCGCCGAGGACCTCCTGGGTCTCGACGAAGGGGCCGTCGGTCACGAGCACCTCGTCGCCGACCGTCGGGTCGAGCGAGTAGACCGGCGCGGTCTCCTCCAGGCCGCCCGCGAAGACGTACACGCCGGCGGCGCGCATCTCCTCGACGACGGCCAGCGCGAGCGGGGCCCGCGACGCGAACCACTCCGGCGGGTGCTCGCCGACCCACTGCTGGTTGAAGTACAGGAGGTACTCGGCCATCACACGTCCCTCTCGTCCCGGGCCGCCTCCCACGGGCCGCCCCACACCCCGGTGACGACCGGGGGCCGCCCGGATCGACAGCCCCGACCCGGGGATCTCGGACCGAGTCTGGCACCGGTGCCGCCCCCGGGGGCGTCCTCCCTGCGGTGGGGGCGACCTCCTCCCGGCGGGGGAGGGCGGGCGCCGACGCCCCGACCTAGGCTGGGCGCCATGTCCACCACCGCGCGCCCGGCGCCGCCCGCGCGCCCCGCCCTCGCCCGCGTGGCCGGGTGGTTCGGCGCCGACGAGACCTGGCAGCGCCCGCGCCCACCGGTCGGCCGCGCCGACGTCGGGTGGGCCGTGGGGCTGGCCGTGTTCGGCCTCGTCGCGCTCGAGCTCGTGCGCAGCGTCGGCGTGCTGCGCCAGACGGATGCCCCGTGGTGGGTCCAGTGGGTCGCGGTGCTCACCGGCTCGGCGCTCCTCGTCGGGCGGCGCCGGTGGCCGGTCACCGTGGCCGTGCTCGCCGCGCTGCACATGATCGTCGTCGGCGTGACGATGCCGATGATCATGGGCCAGTTCACGATGCAGGTCCTCTACTTCGTGGCGCTGATGTCCGGGGTGGCCTGGGCGCGCGACCGCCGCTGGATGCTCGTCGTCGTCGGGGTCATCGTCGTCGTGATGTTCACCTGGATCGCGCTGCAGTTCGCCATCGGCAACGCCGCCCAGGACTACGTCGACGGGACGACCGCGGGCGAGCGGTACGGGGTCATGGGGCAGATCCCCGCCGCGGTCCTGCTCACCCTCGTCATCAACGTCGTGTACTTCGGCGGCGCCGTCGTCATCGGCCAGCTGCAGTGGCGCTCCGCCCGCGACCGGGCCGTGCTCGAGCGCCAGGCGGCGACCATCACGAGCCAGACCGAGGCGCTGCGCCAGCGCGCGGTCACCGAGGAGCGGCTGCGCATCGCCCGCGAGCTGCACGACGTCGTCGCGCACCACGTGTCGGTCATCGGCATCCAGGCCGCGGCCGCCCGGCGCGTCATGGACCGCGACCCCGACGCCACCCGGTCGGCGCTCGCCGGCATCGAGGGCTCCTCGCGCGAGGCGGTCACCTCGATGCGGGGGCTGCTCGGGACGCTGCGGGAGGTCGAGCGGCCGAGCGCGACACCGGAGGACGCCGGCGCCGAGCGGGCCCCCCAGCCGGGGCTCGCCCAGCTGCCCGACCTCGTCGCCGCCTGCACGACCCCGGGCCGCCGGGTCGCGCTCGACGTCGTCGAGGCCCGGCCCGGCGCGGCCACCCGGCTCGGCGCGGCGCTGGCCCACTCCATCCACCGCACCGTGCAGGAGGCGCTGACCAACGTCGAGAAGCACTCGACCGCCACGCGCGTCTCGGTCGTGGTCCGGCTCGACGACGTCGCGGGGTTCGCCGAGGTCGAGGTCGTCGACGACGGCCGCCCACGCGCCGGCAGCTCCGGCAGCGGCCTCGGGCAGCTCGGCATCCGCGAGCGGACGGCGTCACACCGCGGCACCGTCGAGATCGGGCCGCGGCCCACCGGTGGCTACCGCGTCCGGGCCCGCTACCCGTGGCGCGACGCGGCGCCCGGCGTCCCGGACAGCCCGGACGGGCTGTCCGACACCGCGGCGGTGGAGCGGTGAGCGCGGCCTCCGACCCGGCCGCACCCCTGCGCGTCCTGCTCGTCGACGACCACGCGATGGTCCGCTCCGGCTTCACGATGATGCTCTCCGTCGAGGACGACCTCGAGGTCGTCGGCCAGGCCGCGAACGGTGCCGAGGCCGTCGTCGTCGCGCGCGAGACCCGGCCCGACGTCGTCCTCATGGACGTGCAGATGCCCGTGCTCGACGGCATCGAGGCGACCCGGCGCATCGTCGCCGAGGACCTCGGCCGGGTCGTCGTGCTCACGACGTTCGACCGCGACGACTACCTCTTCGACGCCCTCGACGCCGGGGCCAGCGGCTTCCTCCTCAAGAACGCCGAGCCCGAGCAGCTCGTCGAGGCCGTCCGGGTCGTCGGTTCCGGCTCCGGCATCCTCGCGCCGGAGGTGACCCGGCGGGTCATCGAGCGGATGACGAGCGAGCGCCCGGCCCCGCGGCGCCCCGACCCGCCCGGCCTCGCGCGGCTGACCGACCGCGAGCGGGAGGTGCTCGTCCTCGTCGGGCGCGGCCTCTCGAACGGCGAGATCGCCCGCACCCTCTTCCTCGGCGAGGCGACGGTCAAGACGCACGTGTCGAACTGCCTCGCCAAGCTGCAGCTGCGCGACCGGGTGCAGGCCGTCGTCCTCGCGCACGAGGCCGGCCTCATCACCGCGGCGGAGGACTGAACCCACCCGCGGGGGGATCCGCCGACGGCCGCGGGCGCCTAGCGTCGGAGGCATGTTGGAGATCAAGGACCTCACCCGGCGCTTCGGTGACACGACCGCCGTCGACGGCGTCAGCTTCGACGTCCGCGACGGCATCCTCACCGGGTTCGTCGGCGGCAACGGCGCGGGCAAGACGACGACCATGCGGATGGTCATGGGCGTCCTCGGGATCGACGGCGGCGAGGTGCTGTGGCGCGGCCGGCCGGTCACCGCGCAGGACCAGCGGCGCTTCGGCTACATGCCGGAGGAGCGCGGCCTCTACCCGAAGCAGCGCGTCCTCGACCAGCTCGTCTACCTCGCGCAGCTCAAGGGGATGGAGGCCGGCGCGGCGCGGCGCGCGGCGCAGGAGCACCTCGAGCGCTTCGGCCTCGCCGGGCGGGCGGGCGACCGGCTGCAGGAGCTGAGCCTGGGCAACCAGCAGCGGGTGCAGGTCGTCGCCGCGCTGCTGCACCGTCCGACGGCGCTCGTCCTCGACGAGCCGTTCTCCGGCCTCGACCCGACGGCCGTCGACTCGATGGCCGACATGCTGCGCGAGCACGCGAGCACCGGTGTGCCCGTGCTCTTCTCCAGCCACCAGCTCGACCTCGTCGAGCGGCTCTGCGACCGCCTCGTCATCCTCTCGCGCGGGCGCGTCGTCGCCGCCGGGGGAGCCGACGAGCTGCGCTCGCGCGGGCCCGTCCGCTACCACCTCGGCCTCGAGGGCGACGCCGGGTGGGTGCGCGAGCAGCGCGGCATCCACGTCGTCGACGTCGACGGCCGCACCGCGCTCATCGAGGTCGTCGAGGAGGGCGCCGAGCAGGCGGTCCTGCGCGAGGCCACGAGCCGCGGTGCCGTCCGCGAGTTCGCCCCCGTCCGACCGGCCCTGGCCGACATCTACCGAGAGGTGGCCGCCTGATGACCACGCTGCTGACGCCCCCGCAGACCCCCGAGGCCCCCGGCGCCGACGAGCCGGTGGCCGGCCGTGCGGCCTGGACGCTCGTCGCCCGCCGCGAGGTCGTCGTCAAGCTGACCGACCGCGCCTTCGTCATCGGCACGGTCGTGACCCTCGTCCTCATCGCCGCGTTCATGGGCTGGCAGGCCTGGAGCGCCGAACGCACGAGCACCTACACGGTCGCGGCGACGAGCGCCGACCGGGCGATGGCCGACCGGCTCGCGTCCTCGGCGACCGGCATCGACGACGGGGTGGAGGTGAGCGTCGACCCCGCGGCCGACGACGCCGCCGCCCGCGAGCTCGTGAGGTCCGGCGACGCCGACGCGTGGCTGCACCGCGTCGACGGCGGCTGGGTGCTGACCTCGGACACCGAGGAGCAGGACTCCCTGACCCGCGTCACGCAGGAGGTCGTCCGGCAGGCGACCCTCGCGCAGCAGGCCGACGAGCTCGGTACCACCGTCGAGCGGCTCGAGGCCGGCAGCCGGGTCACGACGACGCTGCTGACCGGCGACGCGGAGCGGTCGGGGCTCGCGCAGGGGGTCGCGTTCGCCTTCGCGTTCCTCTTCTACATCGCGACGCTGACCTTCGGCATCACCCTGGCCAACAGCGTCGTCGAGGAGAAGCAGTCGCGCATCGTCGAGATCATCGCGACGTCGATCCCGGTGCGGCAGCTGCTCATCGGCAAGATCATCGGCAACAGCGTGCTCGCCATCGCCCAGATGCTGCTCTACGCCGGGGTCGGACTCGTGGGGCTGTCGCTGACGCCGTACTCGTCCCTCGTTACCGCGGTCAGCGGCCCGGTCGTGTGGTTCCTCGTGTTCTTCGTCGCCGGGTTCGTGGCGCTCGCCGCGCTCTGGGCGGTCGCCGGCGCGCTCGCCTCGCGCACCGAGGAGGTCCAGAGCACCGCGACGCCGATGACCATGCTCGTCATGGCGGTCTTCTTCGGGTCGCTGTTCCTCGACGGGACGGCCAAGGTCGTCGCCTCGTACGTCCCGCCGTTCTCGGCCGTCCTCATGCCGACGCGGGTCCTCGAGGGCACCGCGCACTGGTGGGAGGCGGTCATCGCGCTCGGCCTCCTCGTCGCGACGGCCCTGCTCGTCATCCGGGTGGCCGAGCGGCTCTACCGCCGGGCGCTGCTCCAGACGAGCGGCAAGCTGTCGATGAAGCAGGCCTGGGTCGCCCCCGAGTAGACCCTTCACCCGTCGAGCGAACAGAACACGCCGTCTGCGGTCCGCCGCACACGGCGTGTTCTGCTCACTCGACGGGGTCATCGGCGGGGAGAGAGGGGGTGCCGGGTCGAGGGTTGAGGGAGGTTGACGAGAGGCCAGCGGGTGAGGATAAGGTGAGGCTCACCTAAGTAAGTCAAGCCTTACCCGACTGGAGTCCATCGTGCCCTCGCGTCGCCGGCTGCTCGCCGCCGCCCCCCTCGCCGCAGCCGCCCTCGTCCTCGCCGCCTGCTCGACCGGCCCGACCGGCGGCGCCGCCTCGACCGCGGCCGCCGGCGCCACCGCGGACGCGGCGGCCTTCCCCGTGACGATCGAGCACGCCTACGGCTCGACGACCGTCACCAAGGCCCCGACCCGCATCGCGACCGTCGGCTGGGCCGACGCCGACACCCTCGCCGCCCTCGGCATCGTGCCGGTCGGCGCCCCCAAGATCACCTGGGGCGGCAACGACGCCGGCTCGACCGACTGGTTCGACGAGCAGGTGCAGGAGATCGGCGCCGACGCCTCCGGGATGACCCGCTACGACGACTCGGCCGGCATCCCCTTCGACGACATCGCCGCGACGACCCCGGACCTCATCCTCGGTCTCAGCTCCGGTGTGACGCAGGAGGACTACGACAAGCTCTCCAAGATCGCCCCGACCGTGCCGTGGACCGACAAGGCCTGGGGCACCCCGTGGCAGGACCAGGTGGCCGCCATCGGGAAGGCCGTCGGCAAGCCGACCGAGGCCGCCGCCCTCACCGCGAGCACCGAGAAGACCATCGCCGACGCCGTCGCCGCCCACCCCGAGATCAAGGGCAAGACCGCCGCCTGGGCCTGGTTCACACCGACCGACCTCAGCACGATCGGCCTCTACACGACCTCCGACCTGCGCCCGCAGATGCTGCGCGAGTTCGGGTTCGCCGACTCCCCGACGGTCGCCGAGCTGAGCGCCAAGGACCCGTCGGCCTTCACCGCCAACCTCTCCGCCGAGAAGGCGTCCAGCCTGCAGGCCGACGTCGTCGTGTTCTACGCCGAGCAGGGCGCCGGCGCCGACGAGCTGCGGGAGAACGCGCTCATCGGGCGCATCCCCGCGCTCGAGGACGGCCACTACGTCGCGAGCGCCGACAACGAGGTGGCCCTGTCGATGTCGCTGCCGAGCCCGCTGTCGGTGCGCACGGCCGTCGAGGACTTCCTGCCCAAGCTCGCCTCCGCCGTCAAGGGCGAGCCCGCGGCGTGAGCACCACGGTCGCCCCGCCGACCCGGCCCGCCCCCACCACGGGGTCGCGGGCCGGGGCGGCGCGCGTCGCCCTCCCGTGGGTGCTCGGGGGGTCGGCCCTCGTCGTCCTCGCGGCCGTCACGGCCTCCCTCCTCCTCGGGGTGCAGCACCTGGCCCCCGGCGCCGTCCTCGACGCACTGACCGGCGGCGGGGCCGACCCCGAGACGGCCGCGATCGTCGCCTCGCGCGTCGACCGCACCGTCATCGGCCTCGTCGTCGGGGCGGCGGTCGCGCTCTCCGGGGTCGTCCTCCAGGGCCTGAGCCGCAACCCGGTCGCGGAGCCCGGCATCCTCGGGCTCAACTCCGGCGCCGCGCTGGCGGTCGTGCTCGGCATCCGCTTCCTCGGCCTGGACTCGGTCGGCGGCTACGTGGTCGCCGCGATCGTCGGCACCCTCCTCGTCGCGGTCCTCGTGCAGTCGCTCACCCTCATGGCCCCGCGCGCCAGCGCGCCGGTCTCGATGGCCCTCGCCGGCGCCGCCGTGATGGCCCTCGCGCAGAGCCTCATCGGCGCCGTGCTCGTCACCGACCGCGGCTCGCTCGACAGCTTCCGCTTCTGGCAGGTGGGCTCGGTCGCCGGCCGGGACGCCGGCCAGGTCCTCGACGTCCTGCCCTTCCTCCTCGTCGGTGCCGCCCTCGCCCTCACCTCCGGCCCGACGCTCGACGCGGTCGCGCTCGGCGACGACCTCGCGCGCGGGCTCGGCCAGAACGTCGTGCTGCACCGCGGGCTCGCCGCGGCCGGCGCCGTCCTGCTCGCCGCCACCGCCACCGCGCTCGCCGGCCCCATCGCCTTCGTCGGGCTGGTCGTCCCCCACCTCGTGCGGGTCCTCGTCGGCGTGGGGCACCGCCGCGTGCTCCTCGTGTCGGCGCTGCTCGGGCCCGCCTTCGTCGTCCTCGCCGACGTCGTCGGCCGCCTCGTGGCGCCGCCGTCCGAGGTGCAGGTCGGCATCGTCTGCGCGGTGCTCGGCGCCCCGGTGCTCGTCCTCGTCGTCCGCCGGGTCAAGGGGATCTGATGTCGACGACCCTGCGCGAGAACGACGTCCGCGACCCCGCAGCGACCTCGAGCACCGCCGACGCCCTGGCCCGGGCCCGTCGCGGCCCGCGTCTGCGCCGCCGCGTCGTCGTCGGTGTCCTCCTGCTGCTCGTCGTCGCCCTCGTGGTCGTCCGCGCGCTCCTCGGCGACTACCGCGTCTCGTTCGTCGACGCCGTGCGCATCATCGGCGGCGAGCCCGTGCCCGGCGCCTCGTTCGTCCTCCTCGAGTCCACGCTGCCGCGCGCCCTCATGGCGGTCCTCGCGGGCGCTGCCTTCGGGGCCGCCGGCGCCGCGTTCCAGACGATGCTGCGCAACCCGCTGGCCAGCCCGGACGTCCTCGGCATCACGCTCGGCGCCAGCGCCGGCGCGGTGCTCGTCGTCGTCGCGTTCGGGGTCCGCGGCACCCCCGTCACCCTCGCCGCGCTGGCCGGGTCGGTCCTCGCGGCGCTGCTCATCCTCAGCCAGGCCGGAGGTCGCGGCGGGGCGACCGGCCGGATGGTCCTCGTCGGGGTGGCGCTGGCGGCCGGCCTCTCGGCGCTCGTCCACTGGCTGCTCGTCCGGGCGAGCATCTACCAGGCCCAGGACGCCCTCGTCTGGCTCAGCGGCAGCCTCAACACCGTGACGTGGGCCGACATCCTGCGGCTGCTCGCCGTCGACGCCGTCCTCCTGCCCCTCCTCCTCGTCGCCACCGGGCGGCTGCCGGTGCTCGGCCTCGGCGACGACCTCGCGGCCGCGCTCGGCGTGCGCGTCGCCCGGGTGCGGGTCGGGGTCACCGTCCTCGTCGTCGGCCTCGTCGCGGCGGCCACCGCCGTCGTCGGGCCGGTCGCCTTCGTCGGGTTCCTCAGCGGCCCGATCGCCCGCCGCCTGGTCCCCGGCCGCCCGTCCGTCGGCGTCGCCGCGCTCGTCGGCGCGGTCGTCGTCGTCGCGGCCGACTACGCCGCCGCGTACGCCGTCCCCGGCACCGCGCTGCCGGTCGGTCTCGTGACCGGCCTGCTCGGCGCCCCCGTCCTGCTCTGGATGCTCCGCTCCCGTCCCACGTCCCAGGAGGGCCGATGACCGTGACCGAGACCGCACCCCGTGTGCCCCAGCACCCGGCGGACACCCCGGCCGGGTCCCGCCTCGCGGCGCGCGACCTGCGGCTGGCCTACGACGACCGGGTCGTCGTCGACGGCGTGTCGCTCGCCGTGCCGACCGGCCGGACGACGGCGGTCGTCGGCCCCAACGGCTGTGGCAAGTCGACGCTGCTGCGCGGCCTCGGGCGCCTGCTGAAGCCCCGCGGCGGCCAGGTGCTGCTCGACGGTGACGAGATCGGGGCGCTCCCGACGCGGGAGGTCGCGCGCCGGCTCGGGCTCCTGCCGCAGCAGCCGATCGTCCCCGAGGGCGTCAGCGTCCTCGAGCTCGTCGAGCGCGGTCGGCATCCGCACCACGGGCTGTTCCGCACGTGGGGCCGAGACGACGAGGTCGCCGTCGCCGACGCGCTCGAGCGCACCGACCTCGTGCACCTCGCCGGGGTGGCCGTCGACAGCTTGTCCGGCGGTCAGCGGCAACGGGTCTGGCTCGCCATGGTCCTCGCGCAGCGCACGCCCGTCCTCCTCCTCGACGAGCCGACGTCCTTCCTCGACATCGCCCACCAGCTCGACGTCCTCGACCTCGTGCGCCGGCTCTGCGACGACGACGGCACGACCGTCGTCATGGTGCTGCACGACCTTGCGATGGCCGCCCGCTACGCCGACCACCTCGTCGCGATGCGCGACGGCCGGGTGGTCGCCGAGGGGACGCCGCACGAGGTCGTGACCCCCGAGGTCGTCGAGGCCGTGTTCGGCGTCGCCGCCCGGGTCATCGAGGACCCCGAGACCGGGACCCCCGTCGTCCTGCCGCGCCGGAGGGTGTCGTGAGCGCCGTGGCCCGCGAGCGCCGCACCGACGCCTCGACCGGCATCGTGCGCGCGGACTTCCCCCAGCTCGCCGCCACCGTCGCCGAGGTGCACGACCTCGGGGCCGGGATGCGCCGGCTCGTCTGCGAGGCACCGGGGCTGCGCGACTTCGTGCCGTGCGGCCCCGACGAGTACGTCGGCCTGCTCATGCCGCCGCCGGGTGCCCCGCTCGTCCTGCCCGACCCCGAGCCGGTCAACGTCCGCGCGACCGTCGCCGCCCTGCCGCCGGCCTGGCGGCCCGCCCTGCGCTGGTACACGATCCGCGAGCACGACCCCGTCCGCGGCCGGGTCGACATCGACGTCGTGACGCACGGCGACAGCGGCCCGGGCTCGTCGTGGGTCTCGCGCGCGCGGCCCGGCGACGCGGTCGGCATCCGGGCGAGCGGCGCGCTCTACCGCGGGTTCGAGGCCGGGGGGCGGCAGGTGCTCGTCGCCGACGAGACCGCGGTGCCGTCGGTCGCGGCGATCCTCGACGCGTGGGGCGGCGCCGACGACGCCCGCGACCACGGCGTCGAGGTGCACGTCGAGGTCGCGGACCCGCGGATGCTCGCCGCCTACGACCTCGGCGACGCCCGCGTCCACGTGCGCCGCGGCCGGCCCGGGAGCGCGGTGCTGCCCGCCCTCGACGCCGAGCTCGCCCGCCGTCCCGGCCCGGTCGCCTACGGCTGGGCGTGCGGAGAGGCCTCGCTCGCGGCCGGGGCCCGGCGCGTCCTCGTCGCCCACGGCGCCGACCGGCGCGACGTGTTCTTCTGCGCCTACTGGAAGCTCGGCCGCCCCCGCCCCTGACGGAAGACCCCGCACGTGCGGGGTCGTCGCGGTCCGGAGGGGCGAGCCATCGCGGAAACCCCGCACGTGCGGGGTCGTCGCGGTCCGGAGGGGCGAGCCATCGCGGAAAGCCCGCACGTGCGGGGTTGTCGCGGTCGGGCCGGGTCGGCGGGCTCGGAAAGCCCGCACGTGCGGGGTTGTCGCTGTCCTGATGGGCGGGTGGGCTCGGAAAGCCCGCACGTGCGGGGTCGTCGCGGTCCGGGGCGCGTCCACCCGGCGTTCACCCGGCCTCGGTAGCGTGGGTGGCGATGAGAACTCCACACCTCGTGTGCCTCGACATCGACGGCACGACGGTCGACCACGACGGCCACCTCCACGACCCCGTGCGCGCCGCCGTCCGCGCGGTCCTCGACGCCGGGCACCACGTGACGATGGCCACCGGCCGCGGCGTCATCGGCACCCTGCCGGTCCTCGAGCAGCTCGGCCTCGTCGAGGGCTACGCGGTCTGCGCCAACGGCGCCATCACGCTGCGCCTCGACCCCGCCCTGCCGGACGGCTACGAGGTCCTCGAGGCCGTCACCTTCGACCCCGCCCCGGCGCTGCGCGTCCTGCGCGAGGAGTTCCCGAGCGCCCTCGTCGCGGTCGAGGAGCTCGGCGTCGGCTTCAAGGTCTCGGCGCCCTTCCCGGACGGCGAGCTCGACGGCACCCCGCAGGTCGTGCCCTTCGAGGAGCTGATGGCCCACCCGGTGACGCGGCTGACCATCCGCGACCCCGAGAGCTCGAGCGAGGAGTTCCTCGCGGGAACCGAGCGCATCGGCCTGCACGGCGTCGAGTACGCCGTCGGCTGGAGCGCGTGGCTCGACATCACCCCCGAGGGCGTCTCGAAGGCCGCCGCCCTCGAGGTCGTCCGGCGCCGGCTCGGGGTCGAGCCCGGTGCCACCGTGGCCGTCGGCGACCAGCGCAACGACCTCGAGATGCTGCGCTGGGCCGCCCGGGGCGTCGCGATGGACAACGCCCCCGACGAGGTCAAGCACGCGGCCGACGAGGTGACCGGTCACGTCGACGAGCACGGCCTCGTCGCGGTGCTCGACTCGCTGCGCTGACCGCTGACCGACAACTGCTCCGCAGCAGTCTCGACGCCGCCTCGCCGGGGGTGGCAGGGTGGCTCCCCATGAGCAGCGCCGACGTCTCCCGCGTCACCCGTGAGGCCAACGAGAGTCCTGTCGTCGAGTGGGGCGCACGGGTCGGGTTCGCCGTCCTCGGCGTGCTCCACCTCGTCATCGCCTACCTGGCGCTCAAGATCGCCTGGGGCATCGGCAGCTCCGGCTCGCAGAGCGCCGACCAGTCCGGGGCGCTCTCGACCGTCCAGGGCTCGAGTACCGGGCCGTTGCTGCTGTGGATCGCCGTCGGCGGCTTCGCCCTCCTCGGCGTCTGGAACCTCACCGAGGGCGCCATCAGCCACGGCGAGGTGACCGACCGGCTCAAGCTGGCGGCCAAGGGCGTCATGTACCTCTTCTTCGCCTGGACGGCCTTCAAGGTCGTCGCGCTCGGCTCCGAGGGCTCGAGCGAGCAGGACACCGAGGACGTGACCCAGGCGCTCATGGGCAGCCCCGCGGGCCAGGTCATCGTCGGTGCCCTCGGCGTCGTCGTCCTCGGCATCGCCGGCTACCACGTCTACAAGGGCTGGAAGAAGAAGTTCCTCGGCGACCTCACCGAGCACCCGGGGGACTGGGCGGTCCACGCCGGCCGCGCGGGCTACATCGCCAAGGGCGTCGCGCTCGTCGTCGTCGGCGTGTTCTTCCTCGTCGCCGCCGTGCAGCACGACGCCGACGAGGCCCAGGGCCTCGACGGCGCGCTCAAGGCGCTCAAGGACATGAGCGGCGGCTCGGTGGTCCTCACCGTCGTCGCGCTGGGCATCGCGGCGTACGGCGTCTACTCCTTCGCCCGGGCGCGCTACGCCCGGCTCTGAGCCGACCCGTCGGTGACCCGGGCGGACGACGAGCCGTCGCGCCGCAGGTAGCCCCACGCCAGCGCGGCGCACACGAGGCCGTTGGCCAGGCCGACGACGATGTCGGTGACGTGGTGCGCGCCCCGGTAGAGCCGCGCGAACGACACGGCGAGCGGCACGAGCACGCACACCGCGATGACCGCCCGGCGCACCGCGGGGTTCGGGATGCGGGTCGCCATGAGGACGAACGAGACGTACAGCGCGGTCGAGGCGCCGACGTGCCCGCTCGGGTAGCTCGACGTCGGCGGCGTCGGGTCGAGGCGCTCGACCGTGGGGCGCGGGCGGCCGACGACGGCCGTGGCGATGACGAAGATCGTGGCCTGCAGCGAGATCGCGAGCAGCGGCACGACGGCGAACCACCACTGCCGGGTGCGCCAGAGCACGACGAGCGCGACGAGCACGGCGACGGCGATGACGTACTCGGTGTTGCCGATCATCGACATCACCTTCGTGATGCTCTCGCCGAGCGGCGTGCGCCGGTCCTGGAACCAGCGGCTCACCCCGTTCTCGACCTCGAAGCCGCGCAGCGGACCCATGATGACCAGGCCGATGGCGACGATGACGGCGAAGACGCCGACGCCGGGCAGCACGGCGCGGACGGCCGCGTCGCGCAGGGCCGAGGTGAACGAGGGGCGCGACGGGTCGTCGTCCCAGCGGGTGAGGAAGGACATCAGGGCTCCTGGCGGGACGGGGTGCGGTCGGAGGCGACGTCGGTGTCGGCCGGGTGCTGCGTGGTGTCGGGGTCGCGCGCCTCGTCGGGGTCGCCGGGGTTCCAGCCGGTGTACCCGGCGTAGGAGGCGAGGACGAGGCCGGCGCCGGTGAGGATGCCGACCGTCACGTCGCTCGGGTAGTGCACGCCGAGGAACATCCGGTCCAGCGCCGTGACGACGACGACGACCGCGCCGAGCGCGACGGCGACCGTGCGGGAGGCCCGGGTCTTGAGGAGCGGCCACAGCAGGATGAGCAGCACCACCACCCACGCCGCCGAGTTGACCGCGTGCCCCGACGGGAAGGAGTAGCCCGGCGCCTCGGACACGGGGTCCTCGACGACGGGGCGGGCGCGCTGGAAGACGTACTTCGCGACGAGGCCGACGAACCACGACAGCATGAGCGTCGCGAACGCCCACCAGGCCCGCGTGCGCATCCCCTTGCGCAGCCAGACCCAGAGGCAGACGAGCGTGCCGACGACGTGCAGGTTGATCGGCTGGGTGACCGCCTGCCAGACGACGAACGCCTCGCGCAGGCCGGGGTGGTCGCGGGTGACGTCGGTGAGGCGGGTGATGACGTCGTCGTCGAGGCTGATCAGCGGGTCCCATTTGCTGCGCACGAGGAACCCGACCCCGAAGAGGACCAGCCCGGTGACGAGCGCGTAGAGGGCGGCCCGCCCGAGGCGGCGGCTGCGCGTGCGGGACGGGCTCGCCTCGTCGGTGCTGGTCATCCGGCATGTCTACCGCACCCGGGGTGGGCGGCGGTGGGCGCGCACCCCCTCGCCCCGTGGGATGCTGGGCGCGCCATGGCCGAGCTCCACGTCACCTCCGCGACCAACCCGCGCCTCAAGGCCGTCGCCGCGCTCCGGCGCCGCCGGGCCCGCGAGGCCGAGGGGCTGACCGTCGTCGACGGGTACGAGGAGCTCCTGCTCGCCGTCGAGGCGGGCGTGCGGCCCCGCACCCTCCTGTACTGCCCCGAGCTGATGCTCGACGCCGACGCGCAGCTGGACCTCGTCGAGCGGGTCCGCGGGCTCGGGGCGAGCACGATCCGCTGCGGGCGGGCGGCCTTCGAGAAGGTCGCCTACCGCGAGGGGCCGGACGGCTTCATCGCCGTGGTCCCCGTCGCCGGCACGCCGCTGCGGGCGCTCGACCTGCCGCCGGACCCGCTCGTCGTCGTCCTCGAGGGGCTCGAGAAGCCGGGCAACCTCGGCTCGGTGCTGCGCAGCGCGGACGCCGCCGGGGTCGCGGCGGTCGTCGCGGCCGACCCGGTGACCGACTGGGGCAACCCCAATGTCGTGCGGGCCAGCAAGGGCACGGTGTTCTCGGTGCCGGTGGCCTCCGCGCCGCTGCCCGAGGTCCTCGCCTGGCTCGCCGAGCGCGGCATCCGGCTCGTCGCGACCACCCCCGACACCGAGATGCTGCACACCGACTGCGACCTGACCGGCGGCGTCGCCGTGGCGGTCGGCACCGAGAAGAGCGGCCTGACCGACGCGGCGCTCGCGGCCGCCGACGCCCGGGTGCGCATCCCGATGGCGGGCACCGTCAACTCGCTCAACGCCGGCGTCTCGGCCGCGGTCGTGCTCTACGAGGCAGTGCGTCAGCGCCAGGCCTGACCCACCGTTCGGCCGACCGCACCGGGGGGCGGAACGGCCCTTCGTCGGCCTCGGGTCGTGACCGGCGCCCGGGCCCGCTCCTAGGGTCGGGAGCGCGGGGAGCCCAGGGAAGGCGGAGCGGCATGGACCGGGACCGGATGTTCGAGATCGTCGACGGCGTGCGGGCGCGGGCGGGTGGTGACGTCGACCGGATGGCGGTCGAGCTCTTCGACACCCTCTGCGCGCTGGACCCCTCCGAGGTCGTCGGGTTCCACCGCGAGTGCGGTCGCCAGCACCGCCGGATGTTCGTCCACCCGCTGTGGTGCGCCGGCGACTTCGCGATGGGCCCGCTGAGCGACGACGCGTTCGCCGACCTGCGCACCCACCTGCTCTTCCAGGGGCTGGAGGCCGTCGACGAGGTGCTCGCGCAGCCCGACGCCCTCGCGGCCCACCTGCCGGCCGACCTCGACCAGGTGCGCGTCGCCCACGAGCTCGCGGCCGCGGCGCCCGACGCCTACCAGTACCTCACCGGCGTCGACCTCTACGAGGCCCACCCCCGGCTCGCGACGACCGACCTTCCCGACGGTCACCCCCTCGGCGCGGTCCTCGCGCCGGAGCGCCGCGAGGACGCGCTGCCGCGCCTGGCCCGCTGGCGCCGCGAGCGGACGCCGTCGCGCTCCCGGCTGCACCGTGGCCGCTGACGTGCCGCCCCCCGTGGGGAGGTGGCGCGGGTGCGACGTGCTGAGGCACCCGGGACCGGTGGGGCGCCTGAGCCGTCGCCCTCCGACCCCGGTCAAGAGCACCCCCGAGCGTGTGCGACCATGAACGGCATGCGAGTTGACCACGTCGTCTACGCGGCCGAGCACGATGGCGTGCACGCGACGGCCGAGCGTCTCGCGAAGCTGATCGGCGTCGAGCCGGTCGACGGGGGAGTCCACCCGCGCTTCGGGACGCGCAACGTCATCCTGCCGCTCGCCCACGAGCGGTACGTCGAGGTCGTCGAGGTCCTCGACCACCCCGCCAGCGACAAGGCGCCCTTCGGGCAGGTCGTGCGGGCCCGCTCCCAGGCCGGCGGTGGCTGGCTCGGCTGGGTCGTCCGTGTCGACGACATCGCCGAGCAGGAGCAGCGCCTCGGCCGCGAGGCCGTCAACGGCAACCGGCACCGCCCCGACGGGGTCGAGCTGCGCTGGCGCCAGCTCGGGGTCAAGGGCCTGCAGGCCGACCCCCAGCTGCCCTTCTTCATCGCCTGGGACCAGGGCACGCCGCACCCCTCCGAGGACGCCGACACCCAGGTGACCATCGAGTCGCTGACGATCGCCGGTGACCCCGAGCGCGTCCGTGACTGGCTGGGCCTGCCCGCCGACTACACCTCGTCGGTCATCGACTTCGCCTGGGTCGCGCCGCACGGCACCCCCGGCCTCATGGCCGTCACGTTCGACACCCCGCAGGGCGAGGTCACCGTCTGACGACGCGCCGCCCGCACGACGAGGCCCCCGCCGGAGCATCCGGCGGGGGCCTCGTCGTCTCCCCCGTGCGTGGTCCCGCCCGTCCGCGGACCGTCGCGCGCCCGCCCCGTCCGCGTCCTTCCCCACTGATTGCGAGTTTCGCCGCTCGACCCGCCGTCCGGCGGCGCGTCGAGCGGCGAAACTCGCAACCAGTCGGGTGGGAGGGGTGCTCGGTCAGCCGCGGGGGGACCAGCGGCGCAGGCGCAGGCTGTTGGTCACGACGAGGACGCTCGAGGCGGCCATCGCCGCGCCGGCGACCATCGGGCTGAGCACCCCGGCGACGGCGAGCGGGATGGCGGCGACGTTGTAGCCGAACGCCCACCCGAGGTTCTGCCGGATGGTGCGCAGCGTCGCGCGCGAGAGGTCCATCGCGTCGACGACGGCCGGCAGCTCCGAGCGCAGGAGGACGATGTCGGCGGCGTCGGCGGCGACGTCGGTGCCGCTGCCCATCGCGATGCCGAGGTCGGCCTGCGCGAGCGCGGCCGCGTCGTTGACGCCGTCCCCGACCATCGCGACGACCCGCCCACGGCGCTGGAGGTCGGCGACCATCGCGTGCTTGTCCTCGGGCCGCACGTCGGCGACCACCCGGCCGACGGGGATGCCCACGTCGCGCGCGACGGTGAGCGCCGCGCGGTCGTGGTCGCCGGTCAGGAGGTAGCAGACCAGCCCCGACTCGTCGAGGGCGCGGATGGCCCGCCCGGAGCTGCGGCGCACGGTGTCGGCGACGGTCAGCGACGCGCGGGCGCGCCCGTCCCAGCCGACCCAGACCGTGGTGCCCTCCGCGCTCGGGGAGGCGATCTCGCGGGGGACGACGTCGAAGAGGTCGGCGCGGCCGACGACGACCTCGCTCCCGCGGATGCGCGCCCGCGCCCCGGAGCCCGGCAGGGCCTCGAAGTCGGTGACGTCGGGGACGTCGAGGGCCCGCGAGCGGGCCGCGGCGACGACGGCCCGGGCCACGGGGTGCTCGCTGCCCGCCTCGACGGCCGCGGCCGCCCGTAGGGCCTGGTCCTTCGGGAGCCGGCCGGCGGTCGCGACGTCGACGAGGGTCATCTCGCCGGAGGTGACGGTGCCGGTCTTGTCGAGGACGACGGTGTCGATGCGGCGGGTGTCCTCGAGGACATCGGCGCCCTTGATGAGGATGCCCATCCGCGCCCCTCGGCCGGTGCCGACGAGCAGCGCGGTCGGGGTCGCGAGGCCGAGCGCGCACGGGCAGGCGATGACGAGCACGGAGATCGCGACCTCGAGGGCGCGGCCGGCGTCGCCGCTGCCGACCCACCAGCCGACGAAGGTGAGCGCGGCGACGGCGAGGACGACCGGCACGAAGACCGCGGAGACGCGGTCGGCCAGCCGCTGCACCGGCGCCTTGCTCGTCTGCGCGCGCTCGACCATCCGGGTGATGCCGGCCAGCGTCGTCTCGGCGCCGACGCGGGTGGCCTCGACGACGAGCCGACCGGTCGTGTTGACCGTGCCGCCGGTGACCTCGCTGCCGGGGGTGACGTCGACCGGCTGGGACTCGCCCGTCACGAGCGAGGCGTCGACGGCGCTGCGGCCGTCGCGGACGAGGCCGTCGGTGGCGACCTTCTCGCCGGGGCGGACGACGAAGCGGTCGCCGACGCCGAGGCGGTCGACGGGGATGCGCTCCTCGACCGTGGCGCCCGAGGCGGTGTCGGTGCGCAGGACCGCGACGTCCTTGGCGCCGAGGTCGAGCAGGCCGCGCAGCGCGTCGCGGGTGCGGTCGGTGGCGCGGGCCTCCATCCAGCGCCCGACGAGGAGGAAGGTCGTGACGACCGTGGCGGTCTCGAACCACAGGTGCGAGCCCCCGCCGTCCATCCCGCCCATGCCGCTCCCGGCCCGGCCGGTGACGGTGACGACGAGCGAGGACAGGTAGGCGGCGAGCACGCCGAGCGAGACGAGGGTGTCCATCGTCGAGGCGCCGTGGCGGGCGTTGGTCGCGGCCGCCCGGTGGAAGGGCCAGCCGGCCCACGCGACGACGGGGGTCGCGAGGACGAGCTGCACCCACGGCGAGGCGGCGAAGTCCAGCCCGGGCACCATCGCGAGGACGACGACCGGCACCGTGAGCACCGCGGCGACCCGCGCGCGGCGGCGCAGGTCGTCCTGGCGCGAGACCTGGTGGCGGGTCGAGGGGGCGACGGCGCGCTCGAGGGCCGCACCCGCGTCGGTGGGGGCGAGGGCCCCGGAGGAGGACGCGCCGGTCGTCGACGCCGGTGCGGTCGGTGCCGTGGGGGCGGGGGTGTCGACGGTCGCGGACGGGGCGCCGCCGACGACCTCCGCGCCGTAGCCGGTCCGCTCGACGGTGGCGACGAGGTCGGCCACGGTCAGCGGCCCCGTCCAGCGCACGGTCGCCTTCTCGGTGGCGAGGTTGACGACGGCGTCGACGCCCTCGAGGCGGCCGAGCTTCTTCTCGATGCGGGCCGAGCAGGAGGCGCAGGTCATCCCCGAGATCGCGAGGTCGACCTCGTGGACCTCGTCGGCGGGACGGTCGGTGGTCTGGGTCATCTCAGCTCCTCACCAGGCGCGTCACGGCGGCGATGACCTCGTCGACCTTCTCGGTCGCGGCCGCGTCGGACTCGCGCGCGGCGTCGACGACGCAGTGGGCGACGTGCTCCTCGAGCAGGCCGAGGCTCACCGCCTGCAGCGCCCGGGTCACGGCGCTCACCTGGGTGAGGACGTCGATGCAGTAGGTGTCGTTCTCGACCATCCGCGCGATGCCCCGGACCTGGCCCTCGATGCGCTTGAGCCGGCGCAGGTGGGCGTCCTTGGTGTCGGAGTAGCCCGGCACGGCCGGGGTGTCCGCAGCAGAGGTGGTCATGCCCCAATGATACCCCCATGGGGTATGAGTCGGCCCGCCGGGGGTCGGCGGCGCGGTCAGCCCAGGTGCTGCTTGACGAGCTTCTTCGGCGCCTTCGTGGCCCAGGCGTCGGTGATGATCTCGGCGAGCTCGAGGTAGTCCAGCCGCCCGAGGTCGCGCTCGCGCACGAGGACGGCCGGGTAGCCGTCGAAGTGCGGTGTGGTGAACCAGGGTTCGCCGAGCTGGAGGATGGACTGCTTGTCGTCCTCGCCGGGGACGGTGACGCAGATGACGTCGTCCATCCGCTCGCCGGTGTCGGGGTCGACCGCGTCCTTGCGGGGCTCGCGCCAGTGGACGAAGCTCTTGCCGTTGACGTCGTAGGAGGGGCGCTCGGCGGTGCCGCCGCGCGTCACCTCGGGCAGGGCCATCGCGATGCCGTCGACGTCGTCGCGGTCGACGGGGCGCGGGTCGCTCGTGCTCACGCCTCCACCCTCCCACGCCCGCCGCCCGACCGCGCCCGCCACCATCCGCGAACGTGTGTGAACACGCCGGAGAACACCGGCGTGTTCACACACGTTCGCGGGAAGGGGCGCGGGGGAGGGGCGGGGTCAGAGGGGGAGGGTGAGGAAGGTGCTGTGCCGGTCGGGGCGGTAGTCGCCGAAGGGGTCGCAGTCGACGAAGCCGTGGGCGCGGTAGAGGCCGCGGGCCGGGGCGAACACCTCGCCCGACCCGGTCTCGAGGCTGACCCGCGTCGCGCCGGACGCCCGGGCCTGCGCCAGCGCGTGCTCGAGCAGCCGGCGCCCGAGGCCGGACCCGCGCAGCGACGGCGAGACCCGCATCGTCTTGAGCTCGACGTGACCGCCACCGAGGTCCTTGAGCGCGACCGACCCCACGAGACCGCCGGCCGCCTCCGCGACCCAGAGCCGCACCGCGGGGTCGCGGAACTGCTCGAGCGAGAGCGCGTGGCGGCTGCACGCCGGCGTGGTCGGCTCCATCTCGGCCAGGTGCTCGGCGACGAGCGCCGCCAGCCGCGGGTCGTCGAGCCGCGCCGGGACGAGCGTCACCGCCGGCGTGCTCACGGCAGGTGGCGCACCAGGCGCGGGGCGAGGCCGACGTACGTCGCCGGGGTCATCGCCGCGAGGCGCTCCTCGACGTCGGCCGGCAGCCCGAGGCCGCGGACGAACGCGACGAGGTCGTCCTGGCCGATCCGCCGGCCGCGGGTCAGCTCCTTGAGCCGCTCGTACGGCTCCTCCATCCCCGGGACGCCGCGGGCGCCGAGGGCGCGCATCGCGGACTGCACCGGCTCGCCGAGGACCTCCCAGTTGGCGTCGAGGTCGGCGGCCATCGCGGACGGCACGGCGTCGAGGCCGTCCAGGCCCCGGTGGGCGTTGTCGATGGCGAGGAGGCTGTGCCCGAACGCGGTCCCGATGTTGCGCTGCATCGAGGAGTCGGTGAGGTCGCGCTGGAGGCGGCTCTGGACGAGGGTCGAGGCGAGGACGTCGAAGAGGGCGTTCGAGACCTCGAGGTTGGCCTCGGCGTTCTCGAAGCGGATCGGGTTGACCTTGTGCGGCATCGTGCTCGACCCGACCGTGCCCTGGCCGCGCACCTGGGCGAAGTAGCCCATCGAGATGTAGGTCCACACGTCGGTGCACATGTTGTGCAGCACGCGGTTGAAGCGGGCGACGTCGGCGTAGAGCTCGGCCTGCCAGTCGTGGCTCTCGATCTGCGTGGTCAGCGGGTTCCACGTGAGGCCGAGGTGCTCGACGAAGGTGCGGCTGACCTCCTCCCAGTCGGCCTCCGGCACGGCCGCGAGGTGGGCGCCGTAGGTGCCGGTGGCGCCGTTGAGCTTGCCGAGGAACTCCGCACCCTCGATCCGGCGCAGCTGGCGGCGCAGGCGCCACGCGAGGACGGCGAGCTCCTTGCCCATCGTCGTCGGGGTGGCCGGCTGGCCGTGGGTGTGCGCGAGCAGCGGCACGTCGGCGAGCTCGGTGGCCATCGTCGTCAGCTGCTCGACGAGCGCGGTCGCGCGGGGCAGCCAGACCGACCGCACGGCGCCCTGGACCATGACGCTGTACGAGAGGTTGTTGATGTCCTCGCTCGTGCAGCAGAAGTGGATGAGCTCGGCGAGGCCGGCGTCCTCCGGGGCGGGGGCGATGTCGCGCAGCCGCGCCTTGAGGAAGTACTCGACCGCCTTGACGTCGTGCTGCGTCACCCGCTCGGTGGCCGACATCTCCCCGATCTCGTCCGCGCCGAAGGTCGTGACGACCTCCCGCAGGCGGGCCTTCTCGTCGTCGGTCAGGCGGCGCACGCCCGGCACGACCTCGCGGTCGGTGAGGTGCAGCAGCCACTCGACCTCGACGTGGACGCGGGCGCGGTTGAGCGCGGGCTCCGAGAGGTGGTCGACGAGCCCGGCCACGACGCCGCGGTAGCGCCCGTCGAGCGCCCCGAGGGCGATCGGCGGGGCGACGTCGACGAGGGACTGGGCGGCGTGGAGGCCGGCCGCGGCCGGGGGCGTGCTCGACATGCCGCCCATCCTCCCAGAGCGCGCGCGGCCCTCGTCCCCGGCGTCCGGGCGTCGCCGGTGGCCGGAGCCTGGCGCGGGCCGGTCAGGCGTCGAGGGCGCGGCGGACGTGCTCGACGACGCCCGGCACGGCGGCGCGGATCTCGTCGTAGGTCTGCTCGTACTCGGCGTCCCCGCCGTACCAGGGGTCGTCCATCCCGAGCTCGCCGGCGGCGACGGCCGCGGGGTCGAAGGAGCGCACGAGGTGCACCTTCGCGGCGTCGTCCTCGTCGCGCGCCAGCCGCCCGAGGCGCTCTGCGTGCGGGTGGTCGGCGGCGAGGACGAGGTCGGTGTCGTCGAACCAGTCGGCGCGGAACTGCCGGGCGCGGTGCGCGGCCCAACCGACGTCGGGGTGGCCGTGCCGGCGCAGCACGGCGATGGTGCGCGGGTGGGCCGGGTTGCCGAGCTCCTCGGCGGAGGTGCCGGCGGAGTCGACCTCGACGCGGTCGCCGAGGCCGGCGTCGTCGAAGGCCTCGCGCAGGAGCATCTCGGCCATCGGCGAGCGGCAGATGTTGCCGTGGCAGACGACGGTGACGCGGTAGGGACGGTCGCTCGCGCTCATGCCCCCATCATCGCCGGGGCCGCCCGGGGCGCCTCGACCGCCCCGGCGCCCGGGGTCAGGAGATGTCGAACCAGCCCGGCGCGGCCGCGGAGAAGGCGGCGGCGTCCATCGACCCCACGCCGTCGGGGATGCACCCCCACAGCGGTGCCCCGGTGACGCGCGGGAGGTCGACGAGGTTCTCGGTCTCGGCGAGCCCGGGGTCGGTGGGCCACGCGCCGACGACGACGCCGATGAGGGGGAGCGAGCGGGCGGCCAGCGCCTCGGCGGTCAGCGCGGCGGTGCTCAGCACCCCGAGGCCCGGCGACGCGACGAGCACGACCCCGCACGAGACGCCCTTGTAGCGCAGGGCGGCCCCGAGGTCGGCCAGCGTGCCGCCGCGCGAGTCGAGCCGCACGAGCAGGCCCCCGGCTCCCTCGACGAGGGTGACGTGCGACTGGGTCGCGAGCTCACCGATCCGCCTGGCGTGCACGGCGACCGGCGGCAGAGTCACACCCTCGCGCCGCGCCGCGGCCTCGGGCGACAGGGGGTCGCGCAGCCGGAGCAGCTCGTGCGTCACGAGGTCGTCACCGACGAGACGCCGGACCTCGTCGACGTCGCCGGGGTCGCCCGGCCCGACGCCGGTCTGCGTCGGCTTGACGACCTGTACCTCGGAGCCACGGCCCCGCACGAGCGCGGCGAGGGCTGCGGTGGCGACGGTCTTGCCCACCCCGGTGCCGGTGCCCGTGACCACGACGACGGAGGGCAGCGCACGCGGGTCGCTCATGCCGCGCGCCCCGGGACGAGCTCGGTGAGGACGTCGGCTGCCCGGTCGAGGTCGTGGGCCGTGTGGTGCGCGTGGGCCGTGATGCGCAGCCGCGAGGAGCCGTCGGGGGTCGACGGCGGACGGAACGCGCCGACGCGCACGCCGAGGGCCAGGGCGGCCTCGACGGCCTCGACCGTCTCGTGGGGGCCGGGCATCGGGACGGACATGACGGCCCCGGTCGGCGCCTCGATGCCGAGCGCCGCGGCGAGGCGGGCGGCGTTGGCGTGCAGCCGGGCCGGGAGCTCGGGGTGGTCGCGCAGGACCTCGAGGGCGGCCAGCGCGGCGCCGGCGGCCGCGGGGGCGAGGCCCGTGTCGTAGACGAAGGGCCGGGCGGTGTTGACGAGGTGCTCGCGGACCTCGGGCGCGGCGAGGACGGCGCCGCCCTGCGAGGCCAGCGACTTCGAGAGCGTGGTCGTCACGACGACGTGCTCGGCGCCCATCGACCCGGAGGCCGCGACGAGGCCGGCCCCGCCCGGGCCGACGACCCCGAGCGCGTGCGCCTCGTCGATGACGAGCAGGGCCCCGGCCTCGGCGGTCAGCGCGACGAGGTCCTCGACGGGTGCGGCGTCGCCGAGGACCGAGTAGACCGACTCGGCGACGACGACGGCGCGCGGGGTGTCGCGGCGGGCGAGGAGCTCGGCGACGTGCTCGAGGTCGTTGTGCCGCGAGACGGTGACGGCCGCGCGGGCGAGCCGGCACCCGTCGATGAGCGAGGCGTGCGCGTGCTCGTCGCTGACGACGAGGGTGCCGGCGTCGGCGAGGGTCGTGAGGACCGACAGGTTGGCGGTGTAGCCGCTGGAGAGCACGAGCGCCGAGGGGGCGCCGGTCGTCGCGGTGAGGGCGGCCTCGAGCTCCTCGTGGACGTCGAGGGTGCCGGTGACGAGGCGGGACGCGCCGGCCCCCGTGCCGTAGGTCTCGACGGCGGCGACGGCGCCGGCGACGACGGCCGGGTGGTGCCGCAGGCCGAGGTAGTCGTTGCCCGCGAGGTCGAGGACGTCACGCGCCTTGGTCGTCACGAGGCGGCGGGTCAGCCCCACCGCGGCGCGAGCGTCGGCGGCGTCCCTGATCCAGTCCAGCGGGCTGCTCATCCCTCGATCCTGCCATGACCGGCCGGGAGCACTTGTGACAAGTGCTTGACACAAGTGCGTGCCGGCGGCATCCTGCTTGTGTCAGACATCCGGTACAAGCAAGGAGGAGGAGCCGTGGTCGTCACCGTCCTCGCACTGCCGCTCGCGCTCGTCGCGTTCGTCGTCGCCCTGGCGCGTCGCCAGGTCATCACGGTCGGCGTCAACGAGCACGCGGACGTCGCCCGCATCGCCGCCCGCACGCGGGGATGGCGGCTCGTCGGCCTCGCGCTCGGCCTCGTGGCCGGCGGCCTGCTGCTCGCCCTCGGCCAGCGCGTCGACGCCCTCGGCCGGCTGACCGCGCTCGCGCCGGCCGCCGTCGGCGCCGGGGTCCTCCTCGGCACCGTCGTCGGCGAGCTGACCTCCCGGCCGTCGGTCGGGGTGCGGCGCAGCGCCGTCGTCGAGACGCGGACCGTCCGCTCGGTGCTGCCGCGCGGGCGGGCGCTCCTGCTCGCAGCGTCCGGCCTCGCCCTCGGCGGTGTCCTCGGGGCGGGAGCGGCGTGGGGCTCGCCCGACGACCTCGGCCGTGCCGGGCGCTCCCTGTCCGAGCGGTGCACCGTCCTCGTCGACGGCGTCGCGACCGAGATGGCGGGCTCGCGCGGGCCGTGGCCCGGGTCGTTCTACGCGGTCCCGCTCGCCGCCGCCTTCGCCCTGCTCGCCGTGCTGACGGCGCTCGCCCTGCGCGCGGTCGTGCGCCGGCCCCGCCCCGACCCGCACGGCCTCGGCCTGGACTCGATGCTGCGCCGCTGGTCGGCCGGCACCGTCCTCACCGCCGCGCTCTTCGCGGTGCTCGGCACGCTCGGGCCCGTCGCCGCGCTCATGGTCTCGCCGTTGGCCGGCCTCGACTGCGGGCCGTCGCCGGCCCAGGCCGTCGGGCGCTGGGTCGTCACCGTCCTCGCCCCGGTGGCGCTCGTCGGGGCGGCCGCGGCGCTCGGGGCGCTGCTCGTCACCCCGCGCATCCGGGTCGACGACCTGCCGCGCCCGCTGCCCGGGGACGCCGCGCCGGTCGGGACCCCGGTGCGATGACGCTGCAGTCCGTCACGGTCGACGTCCTCGACCCCACGCCGCCCTACGAGCAGCTGCGCCGCCAGCTGGCCGACCTCGTCGGCTCCGGGGTGCTCGCGCCCGGCGACCGGCTGCCCCCGGTCCGCCAGCTCGCCGCCGACCTCGGGCTCTCGCCGGGCACGGTCGCCCGGACCTACCGCGAGCTCGAGCAGTCCGGGCACGTCCGCTCGCGCCGGGGCGGGGGGACGCGGGTGGCGCCGCGCCCACCGGCGACCTCCACGCCCGAGCAGGCGCTCGAGGAGGCCGCCCGGGCCTACCTCGAACGCGCCCGCGTCCTCGGCCTCGGCCCGGCCGAGGCGGCCGCGGCCCTCGAGCGCGCCATCCTCCGCTGACCACCCGGTCCTCCACTTCTCGGGGTGACCCCGAAAAGATCCACGAGGCCCCGGCTCGGAGCCGGGGTCTCGTGGACAGACCCCTGTGTCGGGGTCGCCGCCCCTGCCGGCGCGCGACCGCCGTCGCCGACCTCAGCCGGTGAAGACCCTCAGCCCGTGAAGACCCTCAGGCCGCGCGGGGTGCCGATGCCGCTCGGGGCGTCGTACCCGACGACCCCCTTGCAGAGGTAGTCGCCGCCGCAGAAGCCGTTCGTGCCGCCGACGACGTCGTTGACGAACGCCGTCCGGCCGTAGAGCGCGTTGGTCCGCAGCGTCCGGCCGGCGCGCGCCGCCCCGACCATCCCGGCGACGAGGGGAGCCGAGGCGCTCGTGCCGCCGAGGACGACCCAGTCGGGGCCGAACGGGTTCTCCCAGGTGTCGTAGACGGCGACGCCGGTCTGCGGGTCGGCGACGGCCGAGATGTCCGAGACGGTGCGCATCGCGCAGTTGCGGTCCTTCTGGGCCGCCGGCTTCGCGAACCACGCCGAGCAGGCGCTGCCCGCGAAGTCCCAGACCCGCTCGTTCCAGCCGCGGGCCGAGGTGCTGCGGCGCAGCGACGTCCCCCCGACCGCGATGACGTTCGGCAGCGCCGCGGGGAAGCTCGCGGTCGTGAACCCGAAGTCGCCCGAGGAGACGACGCTGATCATCCGCTCGCTGCGGTAGGCGCTCCGGACCGGCAGGACGAAGGCGGACTCGTCGGCGCCGTAGCTGTGCGAGGCGACGCTCGCGCCGAGCCGCCGGGCCGTCTCGGTCGCCGCCGCGAGGTTCTCGAGCGACGGGTCGTCGGCGGTGACGAGGAGGATGCGGCAGGTCGGGCAGGCGGCCGAGACCATCTGGACGTCCATCGACCCCTCCAGCGCCCACCCGGGGTCGCCGGGGGGCAGGGGCTTGGCGCGTCCCTGCTGGTTGACCTTGCGGAAGCAGCCCGTCGACGAGCGGCAGGGCGGCAGCTTGTACGTGGCGCGGTAGACGGCCAGGTCGGCCTCGGCGTGCGGCACGTCGCCGGCGATGAGGACCGCCACCGTCGCCGTGCTCCCGGTCGCGGGCAGCCTGTACGCCGCGCGCAGCTGGTCGGCGCCGTAGCCGGGGGGCCGGGTGGCCGCCGTCGCGAGCGGCGAGGTCCGTGCGGCGGCCCCGAGCCGGTCGGTGGAGGCCGTGGCGCTCCAGCCCGCCTGGCGGGCGATGCGGTCGACGCGGCCCTTGGCGAGGCACCGCACCTGCCCGGGCCGTGCCGTGGCGCAGGCGTTCTCGACGACGGCGGGGGCCGTGAGCGTCGGGTCGGAGCCGCTGGGTGAGGAGGTGACCGGGGCCGCGCTCGTGGGCGCCGCGACGAGGGTGGCCCCGACGACCGCGGCCGCGACGAGGGTGCCGGTGGTCCGCAGCAGCCGGCGGGCGGCGCGGTGGGGGGAACGGGTGCGCTGAAGGGTCATCGTGGTCTCCGTGGTCTCAGGGCGCGATGGTCCAGGCGCGGGTGATGGTCTGGCTGACGGTGCTGCTCGCCGAGTCGTTGGCGCGCACCCGCAGCGATGCGGGGCCGCCGGAGCGCGGGACCGTGAGGTCGAGCGTGAAGGTGGTCGGGCCGGTCCGGTGCCACGGCACGGTCGTCCACGGGCCGGAGCCGTAGCGCACGTCGACCGCGAGGCTCGTGACGGAGGTGTCGGAGAGGTAGGGGGCCAGCGTGAGCGTGCCGGTGTGGCGGCCGGCGGTCATCCCGCCCGAGGTGCCGATCGGCAGCCGGTAGAGCGGCTCGAGCATCCCGAGCGACCGGCAGGGGCCGACGCCGTCGAGGCACCGCTCGCCGGTGATCCGGCCGCCGGCGGTGCGCGGCACCTCCCAGCTCGTCGTCGTCGTGGAGTCCGCGAAGCCGAGGCGCTTCATCGTCTCGCGGTGCTGGATGACGACGGGCGCCGTGCCTCGGGGCAGCTCGAGGAAGTCGACGAGGGGGCCGGTCGAGGAGCGCATGACCTTGCCGCCGCTCGAGACCGTCCAGGCGACGCGCGCCGGGTCGTCGACGAGGCCCCAGTGGTTCGGGTCGTTGTCGGAGAAGGACGGGAGCACGAGCGAGAGGTAGCCGTCCTGGAGGCAGGCGCCGCACACCGGGAAGGGCCCGACGGACCGCAGGATGCTCGGGTGCGAGGGGCGCCGGTTCCACTCCTCCGTCCGGGAGCTGCCCGGCACGACCGGTCGCTCGGCGGAGGTCAGGTACTCGGAGCCGACGTTGGTCTCCCAGTCGTAGGAGGCGGTGTACGACGCCGACGCCGTGACGCCCTCGCTGCCCCCGCTGAAGACGGTGAGCCGGCTGGGGACCGTCCGCTGGAAGCCGACGCCGATGCCGTTGCCCGACGGGAGGCTGATGCCGTTCTCCACGAGCGCCGGCAGGTGGCTGCGGTTGGTGCTGCCGAGGTAGGAGTGGGTGACCTCCATCAGGTCCGACGGGGCCGGGCTGAGGTCGATGCGGGAGGGGAGGGACCCGGGGAAGGCGGCGCCGAGGTCGTACTGGTACGAGGGCGTCGCGGGCTCGCCGCGCTCGGTGCCGATGTGGGCGTAGCCGCTGTCGAGGGTGCCGTGGACGACCTCGTCGGCCGCGACCGGCGAGTACAGGAGGGGCTGGTCGCCGAAGGAGAGCATCCCGAGGGAGAGGCTGCCGTAGCCCTTCGCGTCCACCCGGTTGACGTCGAGCGAGGCGAACGAGGTGTCGGTCGGCTGCGGCGTCGTGACGCTCGGCCGGGCCGTGGCGGCGCGGGTGTCGATCCGCAGGGTGGTGGGCCCGGTGACCGTGGTCTCGGGTCGGACGACGAGGCCGCTCGAGGTCTCGTCGCCGAACATCGCCGCCGCCTGGTAGTGGCCGGTCGGGATGCTGACCCGTGCCTCGCCGCCGATGGCGACGCCGAAGGTGACGGCCTTGCGCATGTCGTCGACGTTGGCGAGGATCACCAGCCCCTCGACGGGGGCCCCGCCGGCGCCGACCAGCCGGACCTTGACGGTGTGCATCGGGAAGGTCGGGCGCACCGTCGGTGCGGCGGCGGTGATGCCGCTCACCCCGCGGAAGACCGAGGCGGCGCTGCGGGTGCGCAGGGCCTTGGCCAGGGCCGCGGACGACGCGGCCGTGACGACCCCGGTGGCGGTGCGGCCGGAGCGCTTCGTGATGCTCACGCCCGGCACGGCGGTGGGCGTCGAGGTCGAGTCGTACGTCACGGTGACCGGCGTGGCGGCTGGTCGCTTCGCGAGGGCCCGTGCGTCGAAGAGCGAGAGGTCGAGCCGCCCGACGAGCGACCGGACCGAGCTCGGCACGACGTAGGTGTGGTCGCTCGTGCGCACGACCGAGAAGCCGGAGCGCGAGCCCGGGCTGCGGGTGACCGACATCGGCCGCCCGGCCGACGGGAGCGTCACGACGTCGCCGGTGATGAGCCGCACCCGCTGGGGCGCCGAGAAGGCCGCGGCGTCCACCGGCCGCGCGACCACGGCGGCGGCCGGTGGTGCGGCCGTCGGGGGTGGCGCGGCGGTCGCGGGGAGCGCCAGACCGGCGGCGGCCAGGGCTGCGACGGTCGTGACGGCGGCGGCGCGAACCGCCTCGGAGGTCAGGCGTCGACGCATGCTGTTCTCACCTTCAGGAGTCCCCGGAACCGCGTGGTGAGGCAGGTCTACTCGGTATGCGCGGTGCTCCACAAGGGTTCTGCGAGAACTCGCAGATCTCTCGGTCGCGGAGGGTCCGGGCGCTCAGCCGTGGACGTCGGCGACCGCGCCGACGAGGCCTGCCGTCAGTGTCCGCAGGTCCTCGTCGGACGTGACGTACGGCGGCATCGTGTAGACGAGGTCGCGGAACGGCCGCACCCAGACGCCGCGGTCGAGCGCTGCGGCGGTGACCTCGGCGACGCGCACCGGTTCACTGAGCTGAACGACCCCGACCGCGCCGAGGACGCGGACGTCGGTGACCGCGTGCAGCCCTGTGGCGCAGGCGAGCCCGTCTCTGAGGCCGGCTTCGAGGCGCACGACCTCGGCCGGGGTGTCGCGGCGGGCGAGGAGGTCGAGGTTGGCGACGGCGACCGCGCAGGCGAGCGGGTTGGCCATGAACGTCGGCCCGTGCATGAGGCCCCCGGCGGCGCCCCGGCTGACACCCTCGGCGACCTCGCGCGTGCAGAGCATCGCCGCGAGCGTGAGGTACCCGCCGGTCAGCGCCTTGCCGACGCAGAGGATGTCCGGCGTGGTGCCGACGCGGTCGCCGGCCCACCGGGGACCGGTGCGGTGGAAGCCGGTCGCGATCTCGTCGTGGATGACGAGCGCGCCGTGCTCACGGGCCAGGGCGTGCAGCACCTCGAGGACGCGGGGCGGGTAGACGTGCATCCCGCCGGCTCCCTGGAGCACCGGCTCGATGATGACCGCCGCGACTTCGGATGCGTTCTGCGCGAACAGGATCCGCGTCGTCTCCGCCCACGCCAGGAGCGAGGGGTCGTCGGCGTCGAGGTCGAGGCCGGCGGGCGGCCGCGGGGCGAAGACGTGCTCCGGCAGGATGCCGCGGAAGAGCGCGTGCATCCCGCCCTCGGGGTCGGTGACGGACATCGGCGAGAAGGTGTCGCCGTGGTAGCCGCCCCGGACGGTGAGGAAGCGGGTGCGGCGCCGGCCGGCGGCGAGGTGGTACTGGAGGGCGGCCTTCATCGCCACCTCGACCGACACCGACCCCGAGTCGGCGAGGAAGACGTGCTCGAGGCCGTCCGGGGCGAGGTCGAGCAGGCGCCGGGACAGCTCGACGGCGGGCTCGTGGGTCAGGCCGCCGAACATCACGTGGGCCATCCGGCCGAGCTGGGCGGTGACGGCGGCGTCGAGCTCGGGCACGCGGTAGCCGTGGACCGCGCACCACCACGAGCTCATCGCGTCGATGACCTCGTGGCTGCGACCCTCGCCGTCACGCAGGCGCAGCCGCACGCCCTCGGCGGACTCGACGAGGGAGGGGTCGGACGGGGCCAGGGCCGAGGAGTAGGGGTGCCACACGTGGGCGCGGTCGAAGGCGCGCAGGGCGGCGAGGGCGGTGGCATCCATCGCGGCCCATCATGCCGGGTGCGTCCGGCGGCCCCTCACGGCGAACGTGTGTGAACACGCCGGGGGACACCGGCGTGTTCACACACGTTCGCGACGGGGTGGAGCCTCAGGCGGCGTCGCGGGCGCGCTCGACCTTGGCGGCGAGCGAGCGGACGAGGTCGCGCAGGGCGCCGTCGAGCTCGGCGTCGGTCAGCCGGCCCTCCGCGAAGGCCTGGAAGGCGGAGCCCACGCCGACGGTGTCGTCGAGGACGTCGGCGCCGGCGACCTTGAGGACCTTGACGCCGTCCTCGCGGGCCCACTGGGCGCCGCGGGGCGAGCCGCTCGCGCCGAGCACGGCGGCGGGCTTGCCGGCGACGGACGAGGCGCCGCGGGGGCGCGAGACCCAGTCGACGGCGTTCTTCAGTGCGCTCGGGAGCGAGCCGTTGTACTCGGGGGTGACGAGCAGGAGGGCGTCGTGGTCGGCGACGGCGTCACGCAGGTCGCGGGCGACCTCGGGCAGCGCGTCGTCGTGGTCGAGCTCCTCGGAGTAGTGCGGGAGGTCGGCGAGCCGCTCGAAGACGGTCGTCCCGACGCCGGAGGGCAGGTGGGCGACGGCGGCGTCGGCGAGCTGGCGGTTCGTGGAGCCGGCGCGCAGGCTGCCGACGAGGACGAGGACGTTCACGATGGGGTCTCCTGGTCGTGGCGGGGTGAAGGGCGGATCGGACAGGACGATCGACGCTGATCGGGTGGTTGAACGCGCAACGACCTCGGGCTATTCCGCTGGATGCCACCTCGAAAGTGGGTGAAGAGGGTCGACACGCCGACGTTCTTCACACACGTTCGCGGAGAAAGGGCGCGCTGGGGTCAGCCGGAGTCAGGCCCAGGTGGAGCGCTCGACGGTGCCGTGGGCGACGCACGTCGCGGTCCACGCGGCCGGGGTGACCTGGACCTTCATCCGGCGGCGGCAGTGGACGCAGAAGCGCGGCGGGTCGAGCGCGCCCCGGCGCTCGCAGGCCGCGTGGTCGCCCTCGGCCACGGCGAGACCGCACTGGCCGCACCACGTGCCGGGGGCCTCCCCGCGGGCGACCGGCTCGTGCGCCCCGGCGTCGGCGAACACCATCGAGCCCTCAGAAGGTCTCGTTGAGGGCCTTGATGGGCATCTCGAGCTCGTCGAGGAGGGCGAGGTCCTCGCGCGGGTCGCGCCCGAGCGTCGTCAGGTAGTTGCCGACGATGACCGCGTTGATGCCGCCGAGCAGTCCCTCGCGCGTGCCGAGGTCGCCGAGGGTCAGCTCGCGGCCGCCGGCGTAGCGCAGGATCGTCCGCGGCAGCGCGAGCCGGAAGGCGGCGATGGTGCGCAGGGCGTCGCCGGTCTCCATCGGCTCGAGGTCGCCGAACGGGGTGCCGGGGCGCGGGTTGAGGAAGTTCAGCGGGACCTCGTGCGGCTCGAGCTCACCGAGCTGCGCCGCGAGCTCGGCGCGCTGCTCGAGCGTCTCGCCCATCCCGACGAGCCCGCCGCAGCAGAGCTCCATCCCGGACTCCTTGACCATCCGGCAGGTGTCGAGCCGCTCGTCGAAGCTGTGCGTCGTCACGACCCGGGGGAAGTACGAGCGCCCCGCCTCGAGGTTGTGGTTGTAGCGGTGCACGCCCATGTCGACGAGCTCGTCGACCTGCTCCTGCGTGAGCATCCCGAGCGACGCGGCGACCTGGATGTCGACGGCGGCCCGGATGGCGGCGACGCCCTCGCGCATCTGCTCCATGAGCTTCGCGTCGGGGCCGCGGACGGCGGCGACGATGCAGAACTCGGTGGCCCCGGTGGCAGCCGTCTGCTTGGCCGCACGCACGAGCTCGGGGATGTTGAGCCACACCGAGCGCACGGGGCTCGTGAACTGGCCGCTCTGGGAGCAGAAGTGGCAGTCCTCGGGGCAGCCGCCGGTCTTGAGGGACACGATGCCCTCGACCTCCACCGCGGGGCCCTGGTACTTCATCCGCACCTCGTGGGCGAGGGCGAGGAGGTCCTGGAGGCGGTCGTCGCCGGTGCGCAGGACCTCGAGCACCTGCTCCTGCGTCAGCGGGACGCCGCGCTCGAGCACCTGCTCGCGGGCGACGTCGAGGATGTCGGTGCCGGTGGCCTGTGCCGTCATGCGGGCGATTGTTGCAGCCGGCGCCGGGTGGGGCGCGCTCCCGACCCACGGACGGACCCCCGGCCGGCGCGGGGTGCGCCGTCCGGGGGTCCGAGGGGTCCGGTGGGGTCGTTCGGCGCGGGGTCAGCTGAGGAACTGGCCGAGCATCCCGCCCTGCTGGCCGCCGCCGCCCTGGTGGCCGCCGTCGACGACGTTCTCGCAGGGCTGGACGAGGACGTAGCCCTGGCCGCCGAAGGCCATCTGGAGCAGCTCGCCGGTGCCGCCGCGGATCATCGAGCCGAGGCCGCCGGTGTCGACGCGGACGTCCATCGAGACGCCGGAGGTCCACAGGACGACGGCCTGGGCGTCGGCGAAGGTCGGGGAGGAGGCGACGTCGAGGGCGACGGGGTCGCCCTTGGTCGTCACCGCGACGTAGCCGGTGCCGCGCAGCGAGACGTTGTAGAGGCCGCCGGTCATCGCCGCGCCGCGGGCCTGGATGCGGTGGATGTCCCACTGGATCGAGCTGGAGAACGCGAGGACGTTGGCGCCGTTGACCGAGATCATGTCGTTCTCGAGGTACATGACCTGGATCTCGGCGGCCTCGTCGGCGACGAACAGCTCGCCCTGGCCGGAGCACTCCATCATCTTGACGCCCTCGCCGGTCATCGCGGCCTTGAACATCTTGCCCATGCCGCCCGAGCCCTTGTTCGCGAAGCGCACGTCGCCCTGGTAGGCGACCATCGAGCCGGTCTTGGCCTGGACGGGCCCGTAGCGCATGTCGATGCGCAGGAGCTTCTTGTTCTGGAGGGAGAACGGGTCCTGGGTCTCCTTCTCGCGGAAGTCCTGGAACAAGGAGCCGTGGATCGTCATGCTGCCGCCTTCTCGGTCGTCGGGGACGGCGTCCCCGCTGTCGTCAACGCTAGAAGAGACGAGGGGGTCGGCACTATGGTTCCGAGCAGTCCCGAGGGTCAGGTCAGGGAGGTCCCGGATGAGCTTCTTCGAACGGGCGAAGGCGGCGGCGAGCGATCTCGCCGCGAAGGCCGACGTCGCGATGTCCAACGCCGGTGTCAACGTCCCGGGGATGGGGGGCGACCGGGCGCTGAGGGACCTCGGCGTGCTCGCCTGGCTCGACGCCACCGGCCGGCCGGTCGACGCCGCCGACCGCGAGCGGGTGATGGCGACGCTGCGCGAGCTGGAGTCCTCCGGGCGGCTCGGGCCGCTGACGGTGACGCCCGCCCAGCCGTACGGCACCCCGCCGCCCCCGCCGGGTGCGGCCGGTGCCGGTGCAGCCACGACGCCCCCGCCCCCGCCCGGGGCGAGCGCTCCGCAGCCTCCTCCGCCCACCCCGGGGGCCGGCTCTCCGCCGCCGCCCGGCGGGGTGTCGCCCGCGGGTGACGCGCCGGCCGGCCCGCCGCCCGGCGCCGCACCGGACGCGCGTCCGCCGCTGCCCGACACCGACGAGCAGCCGCCGTCCTCGACGCCGCCGCCCCCTCCGCCCCCGCCCAGCTGGGCCTGACCGGGCCGCCGGGCTCGTCCCGGTGTGCCCGCGTCCCGGCCGGTCCGACCCGCCTCCCGGTCCGGACCGCGCAGCGACGTGAGCCCTGAGTGACCAGGCGCCGAGAGCGCCGGTCCGGAGTGTGTCCTCCCAGCCTCCACGCGCCGCGGGAGGTTTCCCTCCCGCTCCGCAACCATCTGCCGATTTCCCGGGAGGTTTTCCTCCCGCGGTGGGACGGATCCTTCCCGCCCGGAGAGGTGTTCCTCCCGCGGTGGGAGGGATTGCGCCCGGGGTGGGAGGTAAACCTCCCGTCCAGCGAGGTAATCCTCCCGCGGTGGGTGGAGTCCGGGAGAGGACACCTTCGGCCGGGTCTCGCGACGTGCGTCCGGCGGCCGGTCAGGGGTGGTGGGGCGTGCTCTCGAGGAGGGTGCGCAGCACGTCCGCCTCGGCCTCCGGCCGCTCGGCCGCCTCGGGCCGTCCGGCCGCGCGCAGGTGGGCCGCCGCCTCCACCCGCTCGGCCACCTCCTGCTCGACCACAGCCCGGACGTCGTCCTCGCTCAGCCCGCGCCGCGCCGTGTCCGCGGCGCCCACCCCGAGGGCGGCCTGCTCCACGGCCCCGGCACGCGGGCGCTCCGCCACCGGCACGGCCTCCGCGTTGCCCAGCGCGGCGAGGGCCGAGCGCAGCGCCGACACGCGCACCGCGTCGCGGGCACGCATCGCGGGCACGAGACCGGCCGACAGCGCACCCCGGAGCCCGTCCGCCGCGGGGTCACCGGCCGCGGCCGTCACGACCACGCCGCCACGAGGAGGGCGAGCGGGGTCAGCACCGCGGCCGCGGCGAGGGCGTACGCCCCGGCCGCGAGGGAGGGCTGGGGCCCGAGGGCGAGCAGCTGCATCCGCAGGGGCGCCGACGTGCCCGCGCCCATCGCCTCGTCCGGGTAGCGGCTCTGCGCGATCGCGACGAGCGCCCGCGCGGTCGCCACCTCCCCGCTGCGCCGCACCGCGGCCCGGTCCGCGAGCGCCTCGACGAGCAGCCGCACCTCCGTGAGCGCCCGGTGCGAGCGCAGCGGCGACGGGACCGACTCGTGGAGCACGGTGAAGAACTCCAGCAGCAGGTCGTGCCGAGCCCGCAGGTGTGCCTTCTCGTGGGCCACGACGGCGGCGAGCTGGTCCTCGGGCAGCGTGTCGAGCACGCCCTGCGAGAGCACGACCCGCGACGAGCGCCCCGGGATGCAGTACGCCGTGGCCGTGGGGTGCTGGAGCACGCGCAGGCCGTCGCGGTCGTGCTCCGCGACGATGTCGACGATCTCTCGGTGCCGCGCCCGGGCGGCGCGGATGCGGGTGCCGACGCGGTGCCCCGACACGAGCAGCCGGACGATGAGCGCCGCGCTCACGCAGCCCGCGACCGCCACGAGCACCGGGTGACGGCCCAGGTCGTCCTCGCCCGCGAAGAGCGGCAGCGCGGCCGGCGCGACGAACAGCGCCGCGAGCACCCCGCCGAGCGACACGGCCTGCCAGGCCACGAGTGCGGCCCGCGGCGCACGCCGGAGGCGCGGCCGGCGGGCCAGGACCCCGGGCGCCACCCAGACGAGGGCGACGGCCAGCCCGGCGAGGACGAGCGGGAGCACGCCCCCATGGTGGCAGGTGCGTGGCGGGCCGTCAGCCGGCCGCGGGCCACGTCACCTCGCCGGGGCCCGGGCGGACGTCGGGCACGCACCGGGGCATCCGCGGGGAACCAGCGGGGGAGGGCTGCGGCGGACGCGCCCGGGGCACCCCGGGGACCCGGGGCGGAGGGACGAGGGCGGTCGGCGCGTCGTCAGCGGCGCAGCCGACCCCGTAGGCCCCGCGGGGCGTTCGCCCCCTGCTCGGCCTTGGCCTCGACCTCGGCGAGGACGGCCTTGATGTCGGCGATCTCCTCGGTGCTCGCGCCGTCGAAGAAGTGCAGGAGCGCCGTCCGCCGGTCGGTGACGTCCATGTCGTCGAGCGTGCGGCGCATCGTCTGCGCGGTGAGGGCCTCGCGGGAGTCCGCCGGGAAGTAGCGCCAGGCCCGCCCCTCCCGCACCCGGGTCACGAGCTCCTTCTTCGCGAGCCGGTCGAGCACGGTCATGACGGTCGTGTAGGCGATCTCGCGGTCGCGCTCGAGGATCTCGAACACCTCGCGGACGGTGGCGCCCTCGTCGTGGCCGGTCTCCCAGAGGCGCTCCATGACCACCCGCTCGAGGTCGCCGAGACGGGGCGCTGAGGTCGAGTGGGGCATGGCTACTCCTTCGGGCCGGGGTGGGCGGTGAGGGTCAGGACGGCGTCGAGGCGGTCGTGCGCCTCGGGCCGGTGGCTCACGAGGACGACAGCGCGGTCGCGCGTGGCGTCGAGGACATCATCGAGCACGGCCGTGGCCGTCGGGTGGTCGAGGTGCGCGGCGGGTTCGTCGAGGAGGACGACGGGGCGGTCCGCGAGCACCGCCCGGGCGACGCCGAGCCGTGTCCGTTCGCCCCCGGACAGCCCCCGGCCCCCGGTGCCGAGGCGGGTGCCGAGGCCGTCGGGCAGGCCGTCGACCCAGGCGCCCAGGCCCGCCAGGTCGAGGGCACGGCGCACGTCGGCGTCGTCGCACCCCGGCCGGGCCAGGCGCAGGTTCTCGGCGAGGGTCGTCGCGAACACGTGCGGCTCGTCGTCGACCACGGCGACGTCGCCGCGGGCGTCGGCGAGCGCCAGGTCGCGCACGTCGGCGCCCCCGACGGTGTGCCGGCCGCCGCGGACGTCGAGGCTGCGGGCCAGCACGGCGAGCAGCGTGCTCTTGCCGGAGCCGTTCGGGCCGACGACCCCGACGTGGCGCCCGGGGACGAGCTCGAGGTCGGTCGGGGCGAGGTCCTCGCGGGTCCCGGTCCACGACGCGCTCGCGGACTCCAGCCGGACGATGGCGCCGCCCGGGCCCTCGGACGTGGGCCGGGTCGCCGGGTGCTCGGGCTCGTGCACGGCGGGCTCCTGGTCGAGCAGGACCGCGAGGCGCGCGCGGCTGCCCTGGGCGCGGGCGAGGGCGCGCATCGTGTCGACGAGCGGTGCGAGCGCCTCGCCGACCGCGACGGGCACGAGCACGAGCAGGGCGGCGACGGGGCCGCCGGTGGCCGCCGGGTCGACGAGGGTCGCAGCGGCGACGGTGGCCATCGCGGTGCCGAGCAGGAGGAGGGCGGCGACGAGGGCGCGGCCCCGGCTCTGGCGGCGGACGGCCGCGCGGAGGGTCGCGTGGGCCGCGTCGAGCCAGCCGAGCGCCGCGTCCTGGGCCCCGATCGCCCGCAGCTCGCCGGCCTGCCGGGCCACGAGGTCGCCGACGCGCGCCGTCTCGGCGCGGGCGGCGAGCAGGGCGTCGCGAGAACGGGACTCGAACCACCACGCGAGCGCGCACCCGAGCGCGACGACGACGAGCAGCCCCACGACGACGAGCCCGACGGCCGGGGCGAAGGCCGCCGTGAGCGCGGTCGCGAGCAGCCCGGCGACCGCGCTGGAGACGAGCGGCACCGTGACGCGCACCTGCGCCTCGACGACGTCGGTGAGGTCGTCGACGACGCCGGTCAGCACCGCCGAGCGCGAGCGGCGCCCGAGCCGCGCCGGGGTCAGGGGGACCAGCGCCGCGTAGACCGCCTGCCGCCGGTCGGCGAGGTCGGCGAGGGCGGCGTCGTGGGAGACGAGGCGCTCGAGGTAGCGGAAGAAGGGGCGGGCCATCCCGAACGCCCGGACGGCGACGATGGCCGCCAGCAGGGTGAGGATGACCGGCCGCTCGCTCGCGCGCACGATCAGCCAGCCGGAGGTCGCCGTGAGGGCGATGCCGGCGGAGGTCGCGGCGCCGCCGAGGAGCCCGCCGAGGACGGTGGCCCGGGTCGGCCGCAGGACGGTCGTGGGGTCGCTCACCGGTGCACCTCCGTCCCGGCCGCGGTGACGACCACGTGCTGGTCGGCGAGGTGGACGAGCTCGGGCCGGTGCGTGACGACGAGCACCGTCCGCCGTTCGGCGAGCTGCTGGAGCAGGGCGTGCACCTGCGCGCTCGCGGACTCGTCGAGGTGCGCGGTGGGCTCGTCGACGAGCAGCACCGGCGCGCTCGACAGGGTGGCCCGGGCGATGGCGACCCGCGCGCGCTGGCCGGCCGAGAGGCCGACCCCGTCGTCGCCGAGCGGCGTGGCGAGGGCGTGCGGCAGGCCGGCGACGTACCCCTCGAGGCCGACCCGGCGCAGCGCCTCCCAGAGCGCGTCGTCGGTGGCGTCCGTGCCCAGGCGCAGGGCGTCCCGCAGCGTCCCGTCGGGGAGGAAGGGCCGCTGGGTCACGAGGTGGCAGCGGCCGGCGGCGACCGACCCGGAGGCGGGGGTGCGCAGCCCGGCGACGAGCTCGAGGAGCGTCGACTTGCCGACGCCCGAGGGGCCGGTGACGACGGTGAGGCCGGGGCCGGCGGTCAGGGTGACGCCGCGGACGACCGGCTCGGGGCTGCCGGGGTAGGCGTAGGTGACGTCGACGAGCCCGACGCCCAGGCGGTCGGTGGTCGTGGTGCCCGCCGTGCCGGGCGCCGCGACGGAGGTGTCGGTGGTGAGGTCGTCGAGGACGGCCGCCACCGCCTCGGCGCCGTCGGCCGCGTTGTGGAACTCGGCGCCGACCCGGCGGATCGGCCAGTACGCCTCCGGGGCCAGCAGGATGGCGAGGAGGCCGGTCTGCAGCGTGACGGTGCCGTGGGTGAGGCGCAGCCCGACGGTGACGGCGACGATCGCCACCGAGATCGACGCGAGCAGCTCGAGGGCGGCGGAGCTCATGAACGCGAGGCGCAGGGTGCGCATCGTCGCGCTGCGGTGCCGGCGGCTGACCTCGCCGACGACCTCGACCTGGCGCTCGGCGCGGCCGTAGCCGACGAGCGTCGGCAGGCCGCGCATGACGTCGACGAAGTGGCCGGAGAGCTGCGAGAGCGCCTGCCAGCGGCGGTCGGTCTCGTCGCGGGTGGCCGCGCCGATGAGGGCCGCGAAGAGCGGGAGCAGGGGGAGGGTGAGCACGACGACGAGGGCGCTGACCCAGTCGACCCGCACGAGGGCGGCGAGCGCCAGGACGGGGACGACCGCCCCCGCGACGAGGGCGGGGAGGAAGCGGGCGGCGTAGGGCTCGACGGCCGCCACGCCCTGCGCCGCGAGGGTCGCGGCACGGTCGGGGTCGGGCCGCGCCTCCGCCGGCGCGGTGAGCCACCGACGCAGCAGTGCGGTGCGCAGGGCGGCGGTCACCTCGACCCCGGCGTGGGCGGCGACGCGCTCGGAGGACCAGCCGAGGGCGGCGCGCACCGTCAGCAGCCCGGCCAGCCAGGCCGCCGGCCCGACGAGCCCCGCGCCGTCGACGACCGCCACGACGAGCGCCGCGAGGGCGAACGCCGTGCCGATGGTGGCGGCGCCCTGCAGCACGCCGACGACCGCCAGGAGGAGGACGGGTCGACGTGCGGCAGGGGCGACCGTGAGGACGTGGGGGTCGAAGGGCCTCATCGGGGGTCTCGCGACCTCACCTGACCGAGACCGGGGCCGGGATGTGGTGGGTCCCGATCCGCTTGCGGAACGTGTAGTAGGTGTACGCGGTGTAGAGGAGCACGATCGGCGTGAAGACGAGCGCCGCGCCGGTCATGATCTTCAGGGTGAGCGGGCTGCTCGAGGCGTTCTCGATGGTCAGCGACCGACCGCCGGCGAGGCTCGTCGGCATGACGTCCGGGTAGAGCGCCAGGAAGTACGTCGCCACCGTGGTCGCGGCGGTGACGGCCGTCCCGACGAACGCCCAGCCCTCGCGGCCCCTCGTGTTGGCGTAGATCGCCGCGAGGAGCGCGACCGCCGCGACGACGGTGGTCGCCCACGACCACACCGAGCCGGTCGAGACGCCCAGCCACAGCAGCGTGACGACGGCGAGGCCGGCGGTCACGAGCCCGAGGACGGTGCCCATCCGGCGGGCGTCCTCGCGGATCGAGCCGCTGGTCTTCAGGGCGAGGAAGAACGCGCCGTGGGTCAGCGAGAGCGCCAGCACCGTCAGGCCGCCGAGGAGGCTCAGCGGGTTGAGCAGGGTGAGGAGGTTGCCCGCGTACTCGGAGTCACCGTCGAGCGGGACGCCGCGCACGACGTTGGTCAGCGCGACCCCGACGAGCAGGGGCGCGGCGACCGAGCCGCCGATGATGGCGATGTCCCACCGCTTGCGCCACGTCGCGTCGTCACGCTTGCCGCGGTACTCGAAGCCCATGTTGCGCACGATGAGCGCGACGAGGACGAGCAGGAGCGGCAGGTAGAACGCGGAGAACATCGTGGCGTACCACTCGGGGAAGGCGGCGAAGGTCGCGCCGCCGGCCGTGAGGAGCCAGACCTCGTTGCCGTCCCAGTGGGGGCCGATGGTCGTGAGCATGACGCGGCGGCGCTTCTCGGTGTCCTCGGCGTCGCGGCCGGCGCCGAGCGAGGGGAGCAGGGCGCCGACACCGAAGTCGAAGCCCTCGAGGACGAGGTACCCCGCCCAGAGGAGGCCGATGAGGCCGAACCAGAGCAGCTGCAGAGTGTCCATGGTGTGAGTCCCGGTGGTCAGTAGGCGAACTGGAGGGGGGCGTCCTCGGGGACGTCCGTGTGGTCGGCCGGGTCCTCGAAGGGCTCGGCGCCGCGGCGGACGTAGGTGAGGAAGAGCTTGACCTCGACGACGGCCAGGGCCGCGTAGAGGAGCGTGTAGACGACCATCGACACCCAGACCTCGCCGACGCTCACCGAGGGCGAGACGCCGGTGGCGGTCGTCATCAGGCCGTAGACGAGCCAGGGCTGGCGGCCCATCTCGGTGAAGATCCAGCCGAAGCTGTTGGCGAAGATCGGCAGCAGCGGGGCGAGGACGGCGACCCAGACCCACCACCTCGACTGCGGCGCACCGTTCTTGCGCGTGACCCAGAGCGCCGCGGCGCAGAAGAGCATCGTGAGGAAGCCGGCGCCCATCATCAGGCGGAAGGTCCAGTAGGCGACCGGGACGATCGGCGTGTAGTCGTCGGCGGTGACGAGCGCGGCGACCTCGGGGCCGTACTGCTGCCCGACCCGTTCGGCCATCGCGCGCTCGGAGACCTTGAGGTCGTTGATGCCCTCGACCGTGCCGTCGAAGCTGCCGGTGCCGAGGAAGGAGAGCAGGCCGGGCACCTGGATGACGCGGGTCGCGGTGCTGCCGTCGAGCGGGCCGATGGACAGGACCGAGAACGGCGCGTTGCTCGTGGTGTCGTAGAGCGCCTCTGCCGCAGCCATCTTCATCGGCTGGACCTCGGTCATGATCTTGCCCTGGACGTCACCGGAGACGATGACGCCGAGCGAGGCGACGAGGGAGACGACGGCGCCGACGCGGACGGCCTTGCGGTACACCGGGGCGTCGTCGGTGGCGCGGTCCCGGCGCAGGAGCCAGAGCGCCACGCCCATGATCACGGCGCCGCCGACCATGTAGGCCGACATCACGACGTGGGGGAAGGTGACGAGCTGCACCTTGTTGGTGAGCACCGCGATGAAGTCGGACATCTCGGCGCGGCCGGTCTCGGGGTTGAACCGGAAGCCGACCGGGTGCTGCATGAACGAGTTCGCCGCGAGGATGAAGTACGCGGACAGGACCGTGCCGACGTGCACGAGCCACATCGAGCTCGCGTGGAGCCTCTCGGGGATGCGGCCCCAGCCGAAGACCCAGACGCCGAGGAAGGTCGACTCGAGGAAGAACGCGAGCAGCGCCTCGAAGGCGAGCGGTGCGCCGAAGATGTCGCCGACGAAGCGGGAGTAGTCCGACCAGTTCATCCCGAACTGGAACTCCTGGACGATGCCGGTGACGAGACCCAGCGCGAAGTTGATGAGGAAGAGCTTCCCGAAGAACTTCGTGAGGCGGTAGTACTCGGGGCGGTGCGTGCGGACCCACTGCGTGTGGAAGTACGCGACGACCCCGGACATCCCGATGGTCACCGGGACGAAGAGGAAGTGGTAGACCGTCGTGATGGCGAACTGCCACCGGGCGACGTCGAGCGAAGATCCCATGCCTTGCTCCTGGAGCGCGTGTAGTACGACGTGACGTAGTACAAACTACACAACGTCGTAGATCACGCCCAGCCGGAGCCGTGTGAGGCGGGCCACGCAGGGTCACCTCACCGGCCGGCCGCCACGACACGGGGGTTCGTCGACGAGACCCCGGCACCGAGGTCGCGTCTCGTCGACATCTCGGGGTTGACCCCGAAATGTCGATGCTTCGCGCGCTGGTGGGATCGCCGCTCAGGCGTCGGGGTAGCCGTGCGGGTTGCGCGACTGCCAGCGCCAGGTGTCGGCGCACATGTCGTCGACGGTGCGCGTCGCCTGCCAGCCCAGCTCGGCCTCGGCGCGCGAGGGGTCGGCGTAGGAGGCGGCGATGTCGCCCGGCCGGCGCTCGACGACCTCGTGCGGCAGCTCGTGGCCGCAGGCCCGCTCGAACGCGTGGAGCAGCTCGAGGACCGAGGTGCCGTGACCGGTCCCGAGGTTCCACGTCGACACGGCGTCGTCCGTGGTGCCCAGCCGGGTCAGCGCCGCGACGTGCCCGGCCGCGAGGTCCTCGACGTGGATGTAGTCGCGCACGCCCGTGCCGTCGGGGGTCGGGTAGTCGCCGCCGAAGACGAGCAGCTTCTCGCGCCGCCCGACCGCGACCTGCGCGATGTACGGCATGAGGTTGTTCGGGACGTCGGACGGGTCCTCGCCGATCGTTCCCGAGGCGTGCGCGCCGACCGGGTTGAAGTAGCGCAGCAGCGCCACGCGCCACGTGGGGTCGGCGGCCGCGACGTCGCGCAGCACCTGCTCCTGCATCACCTTGGTCCAGCCGTACGGGTTGGTGGCCGAGGTCGGCAGGTCCTCGTGCATCGGCACGGGGGCGTCGGCGCCGTAGACCGTCGCGGAGGAGGAGAACACGAGCCGGCGCACGCCGTGGCGGCGCATGGCGCGCACGAGCGAGAACGTCGAGCCGAGGTTGTTCTCGTAGTACTCCAGCGGCTTCTCGACGCTCTCGCCGACGGCCTTGAACCCCGCGAAGTGGATGACCGCGTCGAACGCCTCGTGCGCGAAGAGGTGCTCGGTCTTGTCGTGGTCGGTCAGGTCGAACGAGCGCACGTCGAGCGGCTGCCCGGTGATCGCCTCGATGCGCCCGACGACCGTGGGCTTGGCGTTGGCGAAGGAGTCGACGACGACGACGTCGTGGCCGGCCTCCACGAGCTGGACGACCGTGTGGGACCCGATGTAGCCGGCACCGCCGGAGACGAGGACGCGCATGGCGTCGACCCTAGCGCCGGGAGCGCCGGGAGCGGTGGGGTCAGCGGTCCTCGGGGAGGACGACGCTCAGCACCCACGAGACGAGGGTGATGACGACGGCCGCGAGCACGGCGTCCCAGAAGAAGTCGTCGATGGTGAACGACAGCCCGAGCCCGTTGCTGATCCACTCGGTGATCTGGAGCATCAGCGCGTTGACGACGAACGTGAACAGCCCGAGCGTCAGGATGATGAACGGGAACGAGAAGAACGTCGCGATCGGCTTGATGACCGCGTTGACGAGCCCGAAGACGAGCGCGACGAGGACGACCGTGAGGATCTTGCGGCCCGTGGAGACCTGGTCCTCGGCGAGGTTGACCCCCTGGACGACGAGGGCGGCGACCCAGAGGGCGACGGCGTTGATCCCGACCCGGATGAGGAAGTTCGTCACCGCTCGATCATGACAGGTCAGGAGCCCCGGGTGCTGGACCTGCGGTGGCGCATCCGGCCTACATCTCCTCGTGCGTGTCGGGGTCGCCGTCGAAGAGGCGCCCGTCGGCGCGGCGGAGGCCGGTGATGGCGGCCATCTCGTCGTCGGTCAGCGCGAAGCCGGTGACGTCGAGGTTCTCGCGCTGGCGGGCCGGGGTCGCGGACTTCGGCAGCGGCATCGAGCCGAGCTGCACGTGCCAGCGCAGGATGACCTGCCCGGGCGAGACGTCGTGGGTCGCGGCGGCCGCGGCGACCGGGTCGGCCCCGAACGGCGCCTGCCGCTTGCCGAGCGGGCTCCAGGCCTGGGTGAGGATGCCGAGCCGCGCGTGGACGGCGCGCATCTGCTCCTGCGGGAAGAGCGGGTGCAGCTCGACCTGGTTGAGCGCCGGCGTCACGCCCGTCTCGTCGATGACGCGGGTCAGGTGCGCCTCGGTGAAGTTGCTGACGCCGATGGTGCGCACGAGCCCCTCGCGCTGCGCCTCGACGAGGGCCTGCCAGGCCTGCGGGTAGAGGTCGCGGCTCGGGTTCGGCCAGTGGATGAGCGCGACGTCGATCTGCTCCAGGCCCAGGGTGCGGGCGGAGTCGCGCAGCGAGGTGAGCGCGAGCTCGCGCTCGTGGAAGCGGCCGGGGACCTTCGTCGCGACGCGCACCTCCTCGCGGGGGACGCCGCTGCGGCGCAGGGCCTCGCCGACCTCGGCCTCGTTCTCGTAGTTGACCGCCGTGTCGAGGTAGCGGTAGCCGGCCTCGAGCGCGGAGACCATCGCCGCGATGCCCTCCTCGCCCTTCAGGGGATAGGTGCCGAAGCCGACGAGGGGCGCGGTCGTGCCGTCGGAGAGCCGGTGCGGGGTGGGGTCGGAGGCCATGCGCCCACGCTAGCCGCGGCACGTCCCCGGTCCGGTCCCACCCGTCGAGCGAACAGGACGCGCCGTCCGGGCCCACGGGCGCGCGGCGCGTCCTGCTCGATCGATCGGGTGCACGGCCGGAGGGCGGCGGCGGCCGGTGGGTGCGGTCCTACAGTGGGGGCCATGACCGACGACCTCACCGCCGAGGCCGCGGCGCGCCCCACCCCGGTGCGCCTGCGCGACGCCCTCGGGTCCCTGCCCGCGTACGCCCCCGGCAAGCCGGCCACCGTCCGCGAGGGCCTCGTCACGTACAAGGCGAGCAGCAACGAGAACCCGTTCCCGCCGCTGCCGTCCGTGCTCGACGTCGTGCGCGACGCGGCGGGCGGCATCAACCGCTACCCCGACATGGCGGTCGGCGCCCTCACCGAGGCGATCGCCGCCCGGCTCGGGGTGCCCGCGGCGCGCATCTCGACGGGGCCGGGCTCGGTCGGCGTCCTCGACCAGCTGGTGCGCGCCACGTGCGACGACGGCGACGAGGTCCTCTTCGCGTGGCGCTCCTTCGAGGCCTACCCGATCCTCACGACGCTCGCCGGCGCGACGCCCGTCATGGTGCCGCTGGCGCCGGGCGAGCGCCACGACCTCGACGCGATGGCCGACGCGGTCACCGAGCGGACGCGGCTCGTCCTCGTCTGCACGCCGAACAACCCGACGGGCACGACGGTCGGCGCCGACGAGCTCGAGGCCTTCCTCGCCCGGGTGCCGCGTGACGTCGTCGTCGTCATCGACGAGGCGTACCTCGAGTTCGTCGACGCCCCCGACGCGCCCGACGCCCTCGCGGTGCACGAGGCCCACCCGAACGTCGTCGTCCTGCGGACCTTCTCGAAGGCCTACGGCTTGGCCGGCCTGCGGGTCGGGTACGCCGTCGCGCACGAGCCGGTCGCCCAGGCGCTGCGGAAGTCGGCGCTGCCGTTCGGCGTCAACTCGTTGGCGCAGGTCGCGGCCCTCGCCTCGCTGGAGGCCACCGACGAGCTCGACGTGCGCGTCAAGGAGCTCGTCGCCGAGCGCGAGCGGGTCGTCGCGGCGCTGCGCGAGCAGGGCTGGGACGTGCCGCAGCAGCAGGCGAACTTCGTCTGGTTCCCGCTCGGGGACGACACCCCGGCCTTCGCGGCGGCCTGCGACGAGGCCGGCCTCACCGTCCGGCCGTACGGCACCGACGGGGTGCGCGTCACCGTCGCCGAGACCGAGGCCAACGACCGCCTCCTCGAGGTCGCCGGCGCCTGGCGCGCCACCCACCCCGCCTGACGCCCCGCGCCCCTCTCCGCGAACGTGTGTGAACACGCCGGTGATCCCCGGCGTGTTCACACACGTTCGTCCGCACCCCCTCCCTGGCGCGAGCGGTGGCGCGGGAACTGGGGTGATCGCCCCATCTCCCGCGCCACGAGCGACGCCACCGACGCAGCCACCGGCGTCGCGCGGGTCGGGGGCAGGGCAGGATGGCGCGCGTGCGCATCCTCCTGACCGGCGCGGCCGGGTTCATCGGCACGGCGACCTGGCGCGAGCTCGTGGCCGAGGGCCACGACGTCGTCGCCGTCGACCTGCTCCTGCCCGAGGCCCACGCGGCCACCACGCGCGACGACCCGCCGGCCGGCGTCCACGTCCTCGACGTCCGCGAGGCCGGGGGATGGGCCGACCTCCTCCAGGGCTGCGACGCCGTCGTCCACCTCGCCGCGATGGTGGGTGCCGGGGCCACCGCCGCCGACCTGCCGCTCTACGCCGGCCACAACGACCTCGGCACGGCGGCGCTGCTCGCCGCGATGCACGCCGAGGGGGTCGGCCGGTTCGTCCAGGCGTCCTCGATGGTCGTCTACGGCGAGGGGCGCTACTCCTGCCCGCAGCACGGCCCGCAGGCGCCCGGCCCCCGCACCCGCGAGGCACTCGACGGCGGCGAGTTCGACAACCCGTGCCCGGTCTGCGACGGCCCGCTCGACTGGGAGCTCGTCCCCGAGGACGCCCCGTTCGACGCCCGCAGCAGCTACGCCGTGAGCAAGGTCGCCCAGGAGGGGTACGCCGCCGCCTGGGCCCGCCAGGCCCCCGGCGCCGCCGTCTCGCTGAGGTACCACAACGTCTACGGCCCCGGGATGCCCCGCGACACCCCCTACTCCGGGGTCGCGGCGATGTTCCGCTCCTCGCTCGAGCGCGACGAGCCGCCGACCGTCTACGAGGACGGCCGCCAGATGCGCGACTTCGTCCACGTCGCCGACGTCGCGCGGGCCAACCTCGCGGCGGTCCGCGGGGTGCTCGCGGCCCCGGTCGCCAGCCACCGCGCCTACAACGTCTGCTCGGGCACGCCGATCGCCATCGCCGACGTCGCCCGCCACGTGGCGGCCGGCTCCGGGCGCGACCTCGAGCCGCGGGTCACCGGCCAGTACCGGATCGGGGACGTGCGCCACGTCGTCGCCTCGCCCGAGCGGGCCCGCGAGGAGCTGGGGTTCTCGGCGTCGGTCACGCCCGAGGAGGGCCTCGGCGCCTTCGCGACGGCTCCGCTGCGCGCCTGACCCGCCCGCGGGTGACCGGCCGGCGCGGCTCAGTTGCGTGCTACGCCGCAGTAAGTGCTGCCAGAGCAACGGTTACTGCGGTGTAGCCGGCGACGGGGTCGCCACGGGCTCCGGTGCCGGCTACGCCGCAGTCAGTGCTGCTCCAGCGACGGTTACTGCGGTGTAGCCGGGACCGCTGGTCACCAGACGGTGCGGACGAGGTGCTGGACGAGCAGGGCCAGCACCCCCTGGCCGACGAGGGCCGGCCGGCGCCAGCGCTCGGGCAGCCACAGCGTGCCGAGGAGCATCCACGGCACGAACGGCAGCCAGATGCGCTCGACCTCCGCCTTGCTCATGAGCGAGAGGTCGGCGACGGCGACCATCCCGACCCCGGCGGCGAGCAGCGGACCGACGGCGCGCTCCCACGCGGCCGACGACGCGCGCCCGGCCGCGGTGACCAGCCGCACCACAGACCGCGAGGCCGCCGCGACCCCCGCGGGCAGCGCGAACCCGGCGCAGAGGACGAGCGCGCCGAGGTTGCCGACGACCCAGTACCAGGCCGGCCGGCGGCTCGCGACGTCGCCGGGCGCCCAGTAGCGGTCGTGGAGGACGGGGAAGGCCTCCCACCAGGCGAACCCGAGCGCGGCGAAGACGAGGACGACCCCGAGCGCGACGAGCGCAGCCACCCCGGCGACCCGCACCCGCACCACCCACGACACCCGGGCCGCGAGCAGGACCCCCACGGCCAGCAGGCCGGCGAGCACGAGCCCGTAGGACTCCATCACGCACCAGCCGAGCAGCAGCCCGGCGACGACGGCGAGCACCCAGCGACGGCCGCCCCCGGCACGCAGGGCGGCGGCCAGCGCGGCCATCCCCCAGGCGACCGTGGCCGCGAACACGGCGTCGGCCGAGACCGCCGCGATGACGGCCGAGGGCCCGACGACGAGGAACGGCAGCGCGCGGCGGGCGGCGTCGCGGGCGCCGAGGCGGTCGAGGGTCACGGCGACGGCGACGGGCGTCGTGGCGGCGACGGCGACGACGAGCGGCCCGGCGACCTGCCAGGCGCCGAGCCCGATCCGGTCGAGGCCGATGAACATGAGGACCGCGCCCGGCGGGTGGCCGGCCAGGTGCACCGCCCAGTGCCCGGGGGCGTCGAGCGGGATGCGCGAGACGTAGACACGCAGCATCTCGCCGACGTCGTCGATCTTGCGGGCGCTCTCGAGGTACTCCGTGCCGTGGTCCAGGACCCGGCCGAGCCCGGCGTACCCGTCGACGAGCGCGAGCGACACCATCCAGACGGCACCGACCAGCCACGACGCGAGCAGCAGGCGCCCCCAGGGCATCCGCGCGACGACGTCGGGCAGGCGCGGGTGGGCGAGCGCCGCGACGACGAGGACGGCGACCACGCTCGACGGCCCGTACCGCAGGACCCAGTCGCCGATGAGCGGCGCCGCGCCCCCGGCGACGACGTCGACCCCCGTGACGACCGGCACGAGCACGGCGAAGCCGACGAGGAGCGCCCCCGCGAGGAGCCCCCAGCCGGCGCGCCGACCGGCGCGGTCGACCTCCGGCGCGGGCGGTCGGGTCGTCACCGGCGCGGAGGTCATGCCCCCAGCATGCCCTGCGGAACGGGCCCTCCCGCCCGGGTGGGACCACCACCCACCTCCGACGTCGCACCCGGCCGTCTGCTCGCTCGGCGCGTCCGCACCCCCGCGACCACCTACGCTCCTCTCCGTGACCACCTGCGACCTCGTGCTGCCGTGCCGTGACGAGGCGGCCGCCCTCCCGGGCGTGATGGCCCGCGTGCCCGAGGGCTTCGCCGTCATCGTCGTCGACAACGGCTCGCGTGACGGCACCGCCGAGGTCGCCCGCGGCCTCGGCGCCACCGTCGTCGAGGAGTCCCGGCCCGGCTACGGCGCCGCGGTGCACGCCGGTGTCGAGGCGGCGAGCGCCGAGTACGTCGCGGTCCTCGACGGCGATGGCTCGATGGACCCCGCCGAGCTCGTGCCGCTCCTCGCCGAGGTCCGCGACGGCACCGCCACGATGGCCGTCGGCCGCCGTCGCCCCGGAGCGCGCGGCGTCTGGCCGTGGCACGCCCGCACCGGCAACGCCGTCGTCCTCGCCTGGCTGCGCCGGCGCACCGGCCTCGCCGTGCGCGACATCGCGCCGGCCCGCGTCTGCCGCCGCACGGACCTGCTCGACCTCGGGGTCGAGGACCGTCGCTTCGGCTACCCCGTCGAGCTGCTCGTCCGCGCGCAGCGGGCCGGCTGGACGATCACCGAGCACGACATCACCTACATGCCGCGCGCGGCCGGCACCCGCTCCAAGGTGTCCGGCTCGGTCCGCGGGACGCTGCGGGCGGGCCGCGACTTCGCCCGCGTCCTCGCGACGGAGGCCGGCCGATGAGGGGCAGCATCCTCGTCATGGCCAAGGCCCCCGTGCCCGGTCAGGCCAAGACCCGCCTCGCCGCCCGCGTCGGCGACGAGGCCGCCGCCGACCTCGCCGCCGCCGCCCTCCTCGACACCCTCGACGCCGCCGCGCAGGTCTGGCCGCGCGGCCGTCGCGTCCTCGCGCTCGCCGGCGACCTCTCGCAGGCCCTGCGCGAGAAGTCGATCCGGCGGATGGCCGCCGACTGGCACGTCGTCCCCCAGGGCGGTGGCATCTTCGCCGAGCGCCTCGTCGACGGCCACCGGCAGGCCCACCGCCTCGCCGGCGGGCCGGTCGTCCAGGTCGGGATGGACACGCCGCAGGCCCACCCCGACCAGCTGCGCGCCGTCTCGGACGCCGCCCACGAGCACGACCGGCCGGTGCTGGGCCCCGCGCTCGACGGCGGCTGGTGGGTGCTCGTGACCACCCACCCGCACCAGGCCCGGGTCCTCGCCGGGGTGCCGATGAGCCGCGCCGACACCGGCCGCCTCACGGCCGCGGCGCTCGCCGACGCCGGCCACGCCCCCGTCGAGGGTCCGGCGCTGCGTGACGTCGACGAGGTCGAGGACGCCGAGGCCGTCGCCCTCGAGGCGCCGGGCACCCGCTTCGCCGAGCGGTGGCGCTCGCTCGTGCTCCTCCCGGACGCCGAGCGCGGCAGCACGGGCGCGACCCGATGAGCGAGCGGGCGCTCCGCGGCGTGGCCGCGCGCCTCGACGCCCGCATCCCCCGCCCGGAGGACTTCGACGACACCCTGCGCGGGCCCCGCACGGCGGCCCGCATCGGTGTCTGGCTCGGGCCGGCGTTCGTCGTGTGCTTCCTCACCGGCGTGTTCAGCCACGCCCTCCAGCACCCCGGGTCCTTCCCGCTCCCCACCGGCCCGACGCGCCTCTACCAGGTGACGCAGGGCCTGCACGTGGCCGCCGGGACGGCCGCCGTGCCGCTCCTGCTCGTCAAGCTGTGGTCGGTGTTCCCGCGCTTCTTCGAGCGCCCGCCGCTCGCCCCGAAGCGCCTCGTCCTGCACCTGCTCGAGCGCGTCTCGGTCTTCCTGCTCGTCGGGTCGGCGATCTTCCAGCTCGCGACCGGGCTGGCCAACTCCGCGCAGTGGTACCCGTGGCGCTTCGACTTCATCCGGTCGCACTACGCGATCGGATGGGTCGCCGTCGGCTCGGTCGTGCTCCACGTCGCCGTCAAGCTGCCCCAGGTGCGGGCCGCGTTCGGCGCCCCGCCCGAGACCCGGCCGGCCCGTGCCGGCACGCCGTCACGCCGCTCGCTGCTGCGCACGACGTGGCTGGCCTCCGCCGTGGCGGTCGTCGCGACCTCGGCCGTCGAGCTGCCGGGGCTGCGCCGGGTCGCGCTGCTCGCGGTCCGCTCCGGCGACGGGCCGCAGGGCATACCGGTCAACCGCAGCGCGGTCGGGGCGCTCGTGGCCGACCTCGCGGTCGACCCGGCATGGCGGCTCAAGGTCACCGGGCCCACCGGCACGGTCGAGCTCTCGCGGGACGAGCTCCTCGCGATGCCCCAGCGCTCGGTCGTCCTCCCCATCGCCTGCGTCGAGGGCTGGAGCGCCAGCGGCACGTGGGGCGGCGTCGCCGTCCGCGACGTCGTGGCGCTCGTCGGCGGCACGACGTCCGACGACGTCCTCGTCCGCTCGCTCCAGCCGCGCGGCGCCTACCGCGAGAGCACGCTGCCCTCGGCCTGGGTCGCGCGCACCGACTCGCTGCTCGCGCTCTCGCTGGCCGGCGAGCCGCTGGACCCCGACCACGGCTACCCCTGTCGGCTCATCACCTCGGCCAGGCCCGGTGTGCTGCAGACCAAGTGGCTCGGCGAGGTCGAGGTGGTCCGGGCATGAGGGCCGCGCGGGCCCTGCTGGGCGTCGTCGGGCTGGCCGCCCTCGCCTGGGGGCTGCTGCTCGTCTCCGACCTCGGGCCGCAGGTGGTCGACGTCCTCGTGTGGGTCGTCGGCGGCATCCTCGCCCACGACGCCGTGCTCGCCCCGGTCGTCGTCGGTCTCGGGGCACTGCTCGGCCTCGCCGCCCCGGCGTGGATGCGCCCGCCGCTCGTCCGCCTGCTCGTCGTCCTCGGGCCGCTCACCCTCGTCGCCGTCCCGGTGCTCGGCCGCTACGGCGCACGCCCGGACAACCCGACGCTGCTCGACCGCCCGTACCGCACCGGGTGGCTGGTCATCGCGGCGGTCGCGGTGCTGCTCACCGTCGTCGGCGCCGTGCGCGCCCGTCGCGCTCAGCCCGTCGACGAGATCGAGCCGCGCCCGTAGGGGTGCGGGCGCTGCGCCACGACGTCCGACAGCCGGGCCAGGCTCGCGGCGTCCCAGCCCTCCGGGCGGGTGATGGCCACCCACGCCCGCAGGTTGGCCGGCGCGGAGTAGAGGTGGCCGTAGCCCATCGGGACGCTACCCGCGCCGGGCAGGTCGAGGAGCACCTGCACCATCGTCACGAGCGGGAACCAGCCCATCCGCGGTGAGACGTCGGGCCCGCGCTGGTCGGCCCGCAGCCAGGCCGGCGGGGTGGAGGCGAGGTCGGTGCTGAAGAACACGACCGGGTCGGAGGCGTGCTGGAGGTAGACGACCCGCGTCGGCCCCCACTGCCCGGGCGTGCGGTCGACGTCCCGGGTCTCCGACGCGAAGCGCACGGTGCGCCCGCCGCCGTACACCGGCAGGGACGCGGGGCTGCCGGCGTCCCGCTCGGCCACGAGCTGCTCGTGCACGGGGCTGACGAACGGCGGGCCGACGAGCAGCGCCCCGTCGATCGGCTCGTTGATGAGGTTGAAGGAGCCGAGGATGCTCTCGACCCCGTAGGCGCCGAGCGAGAGGCCGTAGAGGTAGAGACGCGGGCGGCTCTCCTCGGGCAGCGTCGACCAGTAGCGGTGCACGGCCGAGAACACCGCCTGCGAGGTCTCGCGGGCCGAGTCCTGGTCGGCGAGCAGCGAGATCCAGCTCGGCAGGTACGAGTACTGCACGCCGGCGATGGCCGTGTCGCCGTTCCAGAGGTACTCGAGCGGGTCGGTGCCGTTGCGGTCGAGGTAGCCGGTGCCGGTGGTCGTCGCGAGGACGAGCACCTTGCGCTCGAAGCCCCCGGTGCGCTGGAGCTCGCGCAGGACGAGCTGCGCCCGCTCGTCGGCCGTCTCGGCGCTGCGCAGCCCGACGTAGACGCGCACCGGCAGGCGGGCCCCGCCGCCGGTCACCGCGTTGATGGCGTCGACGGTCGGGCCGCCGGACACGAACCCGCGGCCCTCGGCGCCGAGGTCGGCGAAGTCGACGAGCGACCCGGGGCCGCCCGAGCGCACCGGCGCCGTCGGGGCGCGTGAGCCGGCCGAGACGACCTGGTCGGACGGGGCGAACAGCGCGTTGGCGCCGGCGAAGAAGGCGTTGACGAGCACCCCGGTGAACGCGGCCCAGAGCCCGACGACGACGAGCGTCCCGCCGAGCAGCGCTGAGACGCGGCGGGGCATCCGGCGGTTGAGGCGGCGCCGCACGCCGAGGAAGGCCGCGACCACCGTGCGGGTGACGAGCAGGAGCCCGACCGCCGTCAGCACCGTGACCGCCGCGACGAGGGGCCAGCCGTCGGGGCCGATCGGCGGCATCCCGTAGAGCAGGCGGATGTCGTTCTGCCAGCCGACCTGCTTCCAGGCGGCGAGGACGAGCGCCGCGACCGCCACCGCGGCGGCCGCGCCGACGACGCCCTCGTGCACCCGCCCGCGCAGCCGGGGGATGCCGAGGTAGGCGCGCAGGGCGGACAGGGCGGTCCCGGCCGCGTAGCCGAGGAAGAGGCTGACCCCCGAGATGGCGCCCTGGACCACCGAGGGGCGCGGCAGGAGCGAGGGGGCCAGCGACGCGGCCAAGAAGACCGCCCCCAGGAGCAGCCCCGGCCCGGAGAACCTGGCCTCGGTGATCCGCGAGGGGGCGCCGAGCGGGGGCTCGAACCGTTGCAGGCGGGCGCCGGTCGCGGCGAGGCGGGCGACGAGCGGGACCGCACGACCGCGCGCGCCGCCCGGTCGTGCGCGCGTCTGCAGTGTCATCGTCCCTCGGGTGTCGTCGTCCCTCGGCCGCCTCGTCCCGGTGCGCGGCGGCGGCCGCACGGGTCAGCGTACGGCGGGCGTCACGGCCGTCACGAGGAACGGACGGCCGTCGGGGCAGGCGTCGTACGCCGTGTCGTCGGGCGCCCCGGTGACGGCGAGGCGCTGACCTGCGGAGACCTCGGGGACGGTGCCCCGCAGGGCCCAGCGCTCCCCGGCGTCGGTGGTCACGTACGTGCAGCCGCCGCCGGTCGAGGCGACCTCGACGGTCGCCTCGGTGAAGCGGCCGCGCGCGCCCTGCGACGGATCGGGCGTGGAGGTCGCGCCGGGGTCGGCCGGCGCCTCCGTCAGCGGCGCGGAGGCGGGGGGTGCGGCGCCCCCGGGGCCATCCGACGAGCCGCAGCCGGTGAGGGCGAGGACGGTCCCGGTGACGAGGACGGCCAGCGGCCGGGCGGCGGAGGTCATCCGGCCACTCTGCCCGTTCCCGGGATGGGCCGCGCGCCGGGTACGGTGGCCCCGACACCGGCCGTGACCCCTGCCACACCCCGCAGCGACGTCGCGACGCCCCCGAGAACGGCCCCCCACACCGGGGCCCGAGAAGGAGTGCCCAGTGAGCGACAACGAGGTCGCCCCCCTCGAGACCGCCTTCGGCGTCGACCACCACGTGACCACCGCGGAGGCTCCCGAGCGCCCGGCCCACGAGGGTGGTCCCGAGATGGTCCAGCTGCTCAGCCCCGAGGGTGAGCGCGTCCCCCACGCCGAGCTCGACGCGCTCGTCGACGAGCTGTCCGACGAGGCCCTGCGCGGCCTCTACCGCGACCTCGTCCTCGTGCGCCGCTTCGACGCCGAGGCCACCGCGCTCCAGCGCCAGGGCGAGCTCGGCCTGTGGGCCAGCCTGCTCGGCCAGGAGGCGGCCCAAGTCGGCTCCGGCCGCGCGATGCGCCGCCAGGACTACGCCTTCCCGACCTACCGCGAGCACGGTGTCGCCTGGACCCGCGGCGTCGACCCGGTCAACCTCCTCGGGATGTTCCGCGGCGTCAACCACGGCGGCTGGGACCCCAACGAGAAGAACTTCCACCTCTACACGATCATCATCGGCGCCCAGACGCTCCACGCGACGGGCTACGCGATGGGCGTGCAGCGCGACGGCGACGTCGGCACCGGCGACGGGGCCCGCGACACCGCCGTCATCGCCTACTTCGGCGACGGCGCGACCTCGCAGGGCGACGTCTCGGAGGCGCTCGTCTTCGCCGGCGTCAACAACAGCCCGGTCGTCTTCTTCTGCCAGAACAACCAGTGGGCCATCTCCGAGCCCAACGAGAAGCAGACCCGGGCGCCCCTGTGGCACCGGGCCCGCGGCTTCGGCTTCCCCGGCATCCGCGTCGACGGCAACGACGTCCTCGCCGTCTGGGCGGTCACCAAGCAGGCGCTCGACGCCGCCCGCTCCGGCCAGGGCCCGACCTTCGTCGAGGCCTTCACCTACCGGATGGGCGCCCACACGACGTCCGACGACCCGACGAAGTACCGCGTCTCGGCCGAGGTCGAGGTCTGGAAGCACCGCGACCCGATCGAGCGCTACAAGCGCTGGCTGACGACCACCGGCACGGGTGACGCCGAGTTCTTCGACGCCGTCGACGCCGAGGCCGACGAGCTCGGCGCCTCGGTCCGCGAGCGCTGCCTGTCGATGCCCGACCCGCAGCCGTCCGAGATGTTCGACCACGTCTACGCGAGCGAGCACCCGGTCACCGCGCGCGAGAAGGAGTGGTTCGCCGGCTACCACGCGTCGTTCGAGGAGGAGGGGGCCCGATGAGCACCACGACGATCGCCAAGGGCATCACCTCGGGCCTGCGGGCCGCCATGGAGAAGGACCCCAAGGTCGTCCTCATGGGCGAGGACATCGGCAAGCTCGGCGGCGTCTTCCGCGTCACCGAGGGCCTCCAGAAGGACTTCGGCGAGGACCGCGTCATCGACACCCCGCTGGCCGAGGCCGGCATCATGGGCACCGCGATCGGGATGGCCCTGCGCGGCTACCGCCCGGTGGTGGAGATCCAGTTCGACGGCTTCGTCTACCCGGCGTTCGACCACATCGTCAGCCAGGTCGCCAAGCTGCACGCCCGCTCGCTCGGCTTCGTGAAGATGCCGATCGTCATCCGCATCCCCTTCGGCGGCGGCATCGGCGCGGTCGAGCACCACAGCGAGTCGAACGAGACCTACTTCGCGCACACCGCCGGCCTGCGGGTCGTCGCGTGCAGCAACCCGCACGACGCGCACTGGATGATCCAGCAGGCGATCGAGTCCGACGACCCGGTCGTCTTCTACGAGCCCAAGCGGCGCTACTGGGACAAGGGCGAGGTCGGCGACGGCCCCGACGGCGCGCTCGGCTCGGCCCGCGTCCTGCGCGAGGGCACCGACCTCACGCTGCTGGCCTACGGCCCGATGGTCAAGACCTGCCTCCAGGCCGCGCAGGCGGCGCAGGAGGAGGGGCGCTCGATCGAGGTCGTCGACCTGCGCTCGCTCTCGCCGCTCGACGAGGGGGCCATCCTCGCGTCGGCGCGCAAGACCGGCCGCGTCGTCGTCGTCCACGAGGCCTCGACCTTCCTCGGCATCGGCGCGGAGATCTCGGCGATGCTCACCGAGCGCGCGTTCTACGAGCTCGAGGCGCCCGTGCTGCGTGTTGGCGGCTACAACGTCCCCTACCCGCCGAGCCGTCTGGAGGAGGAGTTCCTCCCCGACCTCGATCGGGTCCTCGACGCCGTCGACCGTTCGCTCGCGTACTGAAAGGCGCTGCCGCAGATGGCTCTTCGTGAGTTCAAGCTCCCCGACCCGGGCGAGGGTCTGACCGAGGCCGACATCGTCACCTGGCACGTCGCCGTCGGCGACACCGTCAAGGTCAACGACGTCGTCGTCGAGATCGAGACGGCCAAGTCGCTCGTCGAGCTGCCGGTGCCGTTCGCCGGCACCGTGTCGGCGCTGCACGTCGCCGAGGGCGACACCGTCGAGGTCGGCACGGCGATCATCACCGTCGACGACGGTGTGGGTGGCCCGGCCGCTCCCGCCGCGCCGGCGCCCGCCGCGGCGCAGGAGCCGGCGGCTCCCGCGGCCTCCGCGGCCTCCGGGTCCGACGGCGAGGAGATCGGCGAGGGGCTCATCGGGGGCACGACCTCGACCGGGCGCACCGCCGTCCTCGTCGGCTACGGCGTCAAGCAGACCGAGGCCGTCCGCCGCCCCCGCAAGGGCGCCGCGGCCCCGGCGGCAGCGCCCGCCCCGGCCGCATCCCCGTCCCCCGCAGCCGCCCCCACCGCAGCGCCGGCCCCCGCCCCCGTGCAGAAATCGACGAATGTGTCGATTTCTGCACAGCCGGAGGGCGCGACCGGCGCCCGCGCGCTGGCCAAGCCGCCGGTGCGCAAGCTGGCCAAGGACCTCGGGGTCGACCTCGGGTCCGTGACGCCGACCGGCGACGGCGGCGTCGTCACCCGCGCCGACGTCGAGGCCGCGGCTGCGGGGGCCGGTGCGGACGGCGAGTGGTCCCACGCCTACGCCGACGGTGACCCCGACGACATCACGACCCGGTCGGGCGCCGACCGGATGGGCGTCCGCGAGGTGCGCACCCCCATCAAGGGCGTGCGCAAGCACACGGCCCAGGCGATGGTCGCGTCGGCGTTCACCGCCCCGCACGTCACCGAGTGGGTCACCGTCGACGTCACCGCGACGATGGACCTCGTCGAGAACCTCAAGCGCGACAGGGAGTTCCGTGACGTCAAGGTCACGCCGCTCCTCGTCCTCGCCAAGGCGATGTGCGTCGCGGTGCGCCGCAACCCCGGCATCAACGCCGCCTGGGACGAGGCCGCCCAGGAGATCGTGCTCAAGCACTACGTCAACCTCGGCATCGCGGCCGCGACGCCGCGCGGCCTCGTCGTCCCGAACATCAAGGACGCCGACCGGATGACGATGCGCGAGCTCGCCGACGCGATCGCGGCACTCACCGCGACCGCTCGCGAGGGCCGCACGCCCCCGGCCGACATGTCCGGCGGCACGCTGACGATCACCAACGTCGGGGTCTTCGGGGTCGACGCCGGCACGCCGATCCTCAACCCCGGCGAGTCGGCCATCCTCGCGTTCGGCTCGGTCACCCGGAGGCCGTGGGTCGTGGGCACCGGTGCCGACGAGCGCATCGAGCCGCGGTGGGTCACGACCCTCGCGCTCTCGTTCGACCACCGCCTCGTCGACGGCGAGCTCGGCTCGCGCTTCCTCGCCGACGTCGCCGCCCTGCTCGCCGACCCCGCCCGCGGGCTGGTCTGGGGCTGACCGGTGGCGACGGGGGAGCACGGGGTCGTCTTCCCGACGGTCGGTGAGCGACGCTCGACGTCGGCCACCGGCCGCGGGGTCGTCGCGGACGCGCTGCGCCCGGTCGACCCCGTCGGGGCGGGCGCCGCCGAGCGCGAGACCAACTGGCGCAGCGGCTACCTCACGCACTTCCGGCGCCTCGTCGAGGCCGGGCTTCCGAGCTACGCCGACGCGCGATCGGTCGCCGAGGCCGGGCTCGCGTCCGTCCACGACCGGATGCGGTGGAGCCCCGAGGGCGCCGAGGAGCAGCCGCTGTCGGCGGCCGTGACCGATGGCTCCGCGCCCGGGGTCGAGGTCCGCGCCGGCGAGGGTCGCGCCGACACGGCCCTGACCATCCCCTACCGCGGGCGCCGGCTCGCCGGTGACGACCTGCGCCGCCAGCTCGACGCGTGGGTCGACGCCGACGTCGTCGAGCCGAGCCTGCGCGACGCCGTCACCGCCGTCCTCGAGAACCCCGAGTGGCTGCGGCTCGACGGGCGCACCGTCGTCGTCCTCGGCGCGGCGGCCGAGATGGGTCCGCTGCGCTCGCTCCTGCGCTGGGGCGCGACCGTCGCCGCGCTCGACCTGCCGCGCCCGGAGCTGTGGACGCGCCTGCTCGACGACACCCGCGGCCTCGCCGGCACGCTCCTCGTGCCCGCACGCGCGGGTGGCGGCGACCTCGCGCACCGGGCCGGGGTCGACCTGCTGCACGACCTGCCCGACGCCACCGCCTGGGTCGGCGGCCTCGAGGGGCGCCTCGTCCTCGGGAACTACGTCTACGCCGACGGCGCGACCAACGTCCGGGTCAGCACCGCCGTCGACGCCCTGACGCACGCCGTGCTCGCGCGGCGCTCCGACACGGCCCTGTCCTTCCTCGCGACGCCGACCGACGTCTTCGCGGTGCCCGGCGAGGCGGTCGCGGCATCCGTCGAGGCCTACGCCACCCGGCGGACCTCGAAGGTCCTGCGGGTGCCGCTGCGCACGCTCTCGGGCGGGCGCCTGCTGCGGCGCAGCTACGTCCCGGGGACGGAGCCGGGCATCAACGACTCGGTCGTGCTCCAGCAGGGGCCGAACTACCTGCTGGCCAAGCGGATCCAGCGCTGGCGGGCCACCGCGGCGCGCTCCGCCGGCACGACGGTCTCGTTCAAGGTCGCGCCGCCGACGCGCACCCGCTCGGTCGTCAAGAACCGTGCGCTGGCGGCGGCGTACTCGGGTGCGCACCGCTTCGGCGTCGAGGTCTTCGAGCCCGGCACCGCGAACACGCTCATGGCGGCGCTGCTCGTCCACGACCTCGTGCAGGGCTCGCCGGCGCACGACCACCCGTGGCAGGACGAGGCGTACGCGGCGGTGCACGGCGGTCTCTGGCGCACGGCGTACGACCCCCGCAGCGCGCTCGGCCTCGCCGCGCTCCTCGGTGCCGCCTCCGCCCGCTGACCTCCCGCGAACGTGTGTGAACACGCCGGGCTTTCCCGGCGCGTTCACACACGTTCGCGATGAGGGAGGGTGAGCCGGGGTCAGGGGTCGCGGCGATGGGGCGCGAGGCGAGCGGCCTGCCGGGTCAGGTGGTCGCGCTCGTCGGTGCGCGTCGCGGCGGCGGCGGCCTCGGCGTAGAGGCGCGCGGCGTCTGCGAGGTCGCCGGCCCGCTCGTGGAGGTGGGCGGCCACGGCGGCGTACCGGGGCAGCGCCGGGTCGAGCTCGCGCAGGGCCCGCAGCCCGGCCGCACCACCGTCGGCCTCGCCGACCGCGACCGCCCGGTTGAGCCGGTGCACCGGGCTGCCGGTCAGCACGACGAGCTCGTCGTACCACTCGACGACCTGCACCCAGTCGGTCTCCTCGGCCCGCAGCGCGTCGGCGTGCAGCGCCGCGACCGCCGCCTGCGCCTGGTACTCGCCGAGGCGGTCGCGCGCCAGCGCCCCCTGCAGCAGGTCGATGCCCTCCGCGGCCATCTCGCGGTCCCACCGTGAGCGGTCCTGCTCGGGCAGCGGCACGAGCCGGCCGTCGGCATCCCGCCGCGCCGGCCGGCGGGAGTGGTGGAGCAGGAAGAGCGCGAGCAGGCCGCGCACCTCGGGCTCGTCGGTCAGCGCCACGAGCCACCGCGCCAGCCGGATGGCCTCCGCCGCGAGGTCGACCTCGCCGGCGTACCCCTCGCTGAAGACGAGGTAGAGCACCCGCAGCACGGTGGACAGGTCGCCGGGGACCTCCAGCGGCACGTCGGCCACCGTGCGCTTGGCCCGGCTGATGCGCTGGGCCATCGTCGCCTCGGGCACGAGGTGCGCCTCGGCGATCTGCCGCGTGCTCAGCCCGCCGAGCGCCCGCAGCGTCAGAGCGGTTGCGGCGGAGGGGGACAGCGACGGGTGGGCGCAGAGGAAGTACAGCCACAGGGTGTCCTCCGACGTCGCGGCCGGCCCGGGCGCCGGCTCACGCTCGACCCGCTCCTCGCGCGCCCGGCGCGAGGCGTCCGACCGGACGAGGTCGACGTGCCGCCGCCACGCGACCGTGACCAGCCAGGCCCTCGGGTCGCGCGGCGGCTCGTCGGCCCACTGCTCGTGCGCGGCGAGCAGCGCCTCCTGGACGGCGTCCTCGGCCGACGCGAAGTCGGCGCCGCGGCGGACGAGGACGCCGATGACCTGCGGCGCGAGCTCGCGGACGAGCGAGGGGTCGAGCGCGCTCACTCGACGGCGTTGGGCCGGTCGTCGAGGAAGGGCCGCAGCTCGAGCCACTCGCCGATCGGGATGCCGCCCGCGCCCGGCGCCGACGACAGCACGGACGCGACCTCGAGGGCGCGCTCCTCGGACTCGACGTCGATGGCCATCCACCCGGCGATGAGGTCCTTGGTCTCGGCGAACGGGCCGTCGACGACTGGCGGCTTCCCCTCGCCGTCGAACCGGACCCACATGCCGCCGGGCGAGAGCGCCTGCGCGTCGACGAACTCGCCGCTGGCGCGCAGGTCGTCGGCGAGGTCGTCCATGAAGCGCACGTGCGCGTCGACCTCCTCGGGCGTCCACCGGTCCATCGGCACGTCGTGCACGGCGCCCTTGGGGCCGCGGTAGTGCTTGAGCATCAGGTACTTCGCCATCGGTGTCTCCTCGGTGTGGTGCGGCCCATTCTGGCCGCGCTCACCCCTGGGTCGGAGCCGCCGACGCGTTCTCGACATCCCCGCACCCCCGATCTGGCGCGAACGTGTGTGAACTCGCCGGTGTTCTCCGGCGAGTTCACACACATTCGCGGGAAGTGGCGGCGCGGCGGCGGCCGGCGACCCCGGTGGCGATACCGACGCCGACCACCGCGACGACGATGCCGAGCACCTCGCGCAGCGTCAGGGTGTCGCCGAACGCCGCCCACGCCATGAGGGCGGTGACCGGCGGGCAGACGAAGAAGAGGCTGGAGGACGCCCCGGCGCCGCCCCGGCGCACCAGCAGCCCGAGCAGCAGCAGCCCGGCGACGGAGTTGACGAGCGCCAGCCAGCCCACCGAGACGGACGCCGCCACGGGGTCGGTGACCGACGGCACGCCCTCGAGCAGCGGCGCGAGCAGCGCCAGCGGCGGCACGCAGACCGCGAACTGCACGGTGGCGGACCACAGCGGGTCGGGCGGGTCGCCGTCGTCGAGGTGGAACCAGCGCTGCCCCAGCGTCCCGACGCTCAGCCCGACGAGGCTGAGCAGCCCGAGCCCCACCCCGAGCACGCCACCGGCCTCGTCGACGTCCGGCCCGAGCACGACGAGCACCCCGACGACGCCGAGGACGAACCCCAGCACCTGCAGCCGCCCGAGCCGCTCGCCGAGCACGACCCGGGCGAGCACGACGGTCAGCACCGGGCTCAGCGCGTGCAGCAGCGACGCCAGCGTGGCGCCCATCCCGGCGTCGAAGGCGAGGTACATCAGCGCGAAGACGACGCCGTTCATCATCAGCCCGACGAGGGCGATGCGGCCGAGCACGGCGCGGCGGATCCGCAACGGCCCGCGCAGCCGCCACGCGAGCGCCGCCGTCACCGCGGCCGCCACGACGAAGCGCAGCAGCAGCGCCCAGAACGGCGAGACAGCCTGCACGGCCGCCGGCCCGGCGACGTAGCCGGAGCACCACACGACGACGAACGCGGCGGCCGGCAGCAGGGGCAGCGCCCCGGCGCGCGCGGGGGCGGCGGTCGTCGTCGAGGGCATGCCCGGCCCAACCGAGCCCTCGCGGCGGTTGTTCCGAGGCGGAGGTCACACCGGCGACCCCGCCCCCGCCCCGGCATGATGGCCCCATGAGCTCGTCGACGATGCCGAAGCGCCCCTCCGACCCCCTCGACGTGGTCGACGTCGACTCGATGCTCACCGACGAGGAGAAGGCCATCCGGGCCACGGTCCGGCAGGTCTGCGACGACCTCGTCGAGCCGCACGTCATGGGCTGGTACGAGTCCGGCGATCTGCCGGTGGCGCGTGAGCTGGCCCGCGAGTTCGGCAAGGTCGGCCTGCTCGGGATGCACCTCGAGGGCTACGGCTGCGCCGGGATGTCGTCGGTCGACTACGGCCTGGCCTGCCTCGAGCTCGAGGCGAGCGACTCGGGCATCCGCTCGCTCGTGTCGGTCCAGGGCAGCCTCGCGATGTACGCCATCCACGCGTTCGGCTCCGAGGAGCACAAGCAGGAGTGGCTGCCGCGGATGGCGGCCGGCGAGGCGATCGGCTGCTTCGGCCTCACCGAGCCCGACCACGGCTCGGACCCCGCCTCGATGCGCACCCGCGCCCGCCGCGACGGCGACGACTGGGTGCTCGACGGCTCGAAGATGTGGATCACGAACGGCACGCTCGCCGACGTCGCGGTCGTCTGGGCCAACGCCGGCGAGGAGCACGGCGGCATCCGGGGCTTCGTCGTCCCGACGGACACGCCGGGGTTCGAGGCGCACGTCATCAAGAACAAGATGTCGCTGCGGGCGTCGGTGACCGCCGAGCTGACCTTCAGCGGGCTGCGCCTGCCGGCCGACGCCGTGCTGCCCGACGTCACCGGCCTCAAGGGGCCGCTGTCGTGCCTGTCCGAGGCGCGCTACGGCATCGTCTGGGGATGCCTCGGCGCCGCGCGCTCGGCCCTCGACTCCGCCCGCCGCTACTCGATGGAGCGCACCCAGTTCGACCGGCCGATCGCCGGCTTCCAGCTGACCCAGGCCAAGCTCGCGCACATGTCGACCGAGCTCCAGCTCGGGCGCCTCCTCGCCCTGCACCTCGGTCGGCGCAAGGACTCGGTCGGGCTGCGGCCGGAGCAGGTCTCCGTCGGCAAGTACAACAACGTGACCAAGGCGATCGAGATCTGCCGCACGGCGCGGACCATCCTCGGCGGCAACGGCATCAGCGGCGAGTACCCCGTGATGCGGCACGCCAACAACCTCGAGTCGGTGCTGACCTACGAGGGCACCGTCGAGATGCACACGCTCGTCATCGGGCAGGCGCTGACCGGCGAGGCCGCCTTCCGCTGACGCCCCTCGGTCCCGGCTACACCGCAGTAACTGCTGCTGTGGCGACACTTACTGCGGTGTAGCCCGCACCGGCGTCGGGCCGGGGGACCGGAGCGGCGGCTGGGCGTCGTCCTGGCGGCCGTCGTGGCGCCGGACGGGGGTGACCACCCCCGCTCCGACGCCATCGAGCGCGCCACGGGCCACGCCGGAACCGGTTTGTCCGCGCTCACGCCCCGGGAGCACACTGGTGGGGACCTGATCCCCCACGCTCGACCCGGCCGGGTGCCCCGGCGGTCGCCCGACCGACGAGGCCCCCGTGCTCGCGCCCTACCGCCCCCTGTTCGCCGTCCCCGGTGCCCTGCGCTTCATCGCCGGGACCGCCCTCTCCCGCACCGGTGGGGCGATGTTCGGCGTCGCCGTCATCGTCATGGTCAGCGAGCGGCAGGGCTCGTACGGTCTCGCCGGCGCGGTGAGCGCCGTCGGCCTCGCGGTGCTCGCGGTGGCGGGGCCCGTCCTCGGGCGGCTCATCGACCAGCACGGCCAGCGCCGCGTGGCCCGGCCGTTCATGGTCCTCTCGGCCGTCGCCGGCCTGGGCACCGCGCTCGCCTCCGGGTTCGGCGCCCCGGTCTGGACCCTCTTCGTCCTCTACGGCGTCAGCGCCTTCCTGCCCGAGCCGGGGCCGATGTCGCGCGCCCGCTGGGCGTACATCTTCCGCGACGACCCCGACCGCCTGCACACGGCGATGTCCTTCGAGCAGGTGGCCGACGAGGCCTCGTTCGTCATCGGCCCGGTCATCGCCGTCCTCGTCTCGACCCTGTGGTTCCCCGAGGCCGGGCTCGTCCTCGCCGAGGTCCTCTTCACCGTCGGCGTCCTCACCTTCCTCGCCGCCCGCGAGACCGAGCCGCCGGTCGTGGCGCGCGCCGACCGCCCGAGCGGCCTCGCCGTGCGCCGCCCCGGGCTGCTCATCGTCGCGACCGCCCTGGTGATGACCGGGGTGATCTTCGGCGCCAACGAGGTCGTCGCCGTCGCCTTCGCCGAGGCCGACGGCAACGCCAGCCTCTCGAGCGTCGTCCTCGGCGGGTTCGCGGTCGGGTCGACCCTCGCCGGGCTGTGGTTCGGGGCGCGCACCTTCCGCTCGACGCTGACCCGGCGGCTGCTCGTTGCGGCCACCGCGATGCTCGTGCTCGAGGTGCCGGCCCTCTTCGTCGCGAACACCTGGCAGCTGACCGTCGTCATGGTCGTCGCCGGGTCGGCCACCGCGCCGATGCTCATCACGAGCCTGTCGCTCGCGCAGCGCCTCGTCCCGGCCGCCCTCGTCACCGAGGGGATGGCGGTGGCCGTCACCGGCATCCTCATCGGCATCTCGGCCGGGTCGGCGGTCGGCGGCTGGGCCGTCGAGGTGCTCGGGCCGCAGCGCGCCTACGCCGTCCCGGTCACCGCCGGCCTCGTGGCCGTGGCGATCATCGCGGTGCGTCGCCGGCACCTCGAGGGTGCCGAGCTCGCGCGCCTCAGCTCGCCGGTGCCGTGACCGCCGCGTCGTCGGCGCGGGTCGCCCCGGGGCGCGCGTCGTCGGCGGCCGGCCCGTCCTCGGAGCTCGCGCGCTCGGTGTAGGCCGAGCCCTTGCGCAGCTCGACCTGCGGGAGGAAGGCGAGCACGACGACGGCAAGGACCATGACGACCGCGCCGACGAGGAACACGACGTCCATCGCCTCGGAGAAGCCCATGAGGAACGGCTTGGCGAGCGCCGGGTCGAGCCCGTTGAGGAACGAGCTGTCCTGGAGCACACCGCTGGCCGCGGCGGTCCCCCCGCCGGCCTGGCTCTGCTGCAGCTGCTGCGCGAAGGCCGCGTTGGCCGGGTCGCGCAGCGCGCCCTGGAACTCGGCGGTGGGGGCCACCGTGCGGAACGCGGAGGCGATCTTGTCGGGCACGAGCGAGAACAGGACGGTGAGGAAGACCGCCGTGCCGATGGTGCCGCCGATCTGCCGGGTGAAGGTGGCGGTCGAGGTGGCGACGCCGATCTGCTGCGGCGGGACGGCGTTCTGCACGGCGAGGGTCAGCGGCTGGAAGTTGAAGCCGAGACCCAGGCCGAAGAAGACCATGATGACCATCGTCTGCCAGAGCGGGGTGTCGAACGCGGTGTAGTGCAACGCGAACAGAGACCCGGTGAGGAGCACGGCGCCGGTGACGGGGAAGAGCCGGTACTGGCCGGTGCGGGAGATGATCTGGCCCGAGGTGATCGAGCCCGACATGATGCCGAGCGTCAGCGGCAGCAGGAGCAGGCCGGCCTCGGTGGGGGAGGCCCCCTTGACGATCTGCAGGTAGAGGGGCAGCGCGGCGAGGCCGCCGAACATCCCCATGCCGATGATGATCGAGGCGGCCGAGGAGACCCCGACGGTGCGGTTGCGGAAGATCTTCAGCGGCAGGATCGCCTCGTCGCCCATCCGGCTCTCCTGGAGGAGGAAGAGCAGGGCGGCGACGCCACCGACGACGTAGGCGGCGATCGAGCGGCCCGAGCCCCAGCCCCACTCACGGCCCTGCTCGGCGACGAGCAGCAGCGGCACGAGCGAGACGGACAGGAGCGCGGCGCCGAGCCAGTCGATGCGGTGGTCGAGGCGCTGGTGGCGCAGGTGCAGCGTCTTGGTGACGAGCGCGAGGGCGATGACGCCGATCGGCACGTTGACGAGGAAGACCCAGCGCCAGCCGGTGACCCCGAGGATCGAGTCGGTGCCGGCGAAGAAGCCGCCGATGACCGGGCCGAGCACGGACGAGGTGCCGAAGACGGCGAGGAAGTAGCCCTGGTACTTGGCGCGCTCGCGGGCCGGGACGATGTCGCCGATGATCGCGAGGGCGAGCGAGAACAGGCCGCCGGCGCCGAGGCCCTGGACGGCCCGGAAGAACGCCAGGCCCGTCATCGAGGTCGAGAGGGTGCACAGCACCGAGCCCACGACGAAGATCGAGATGGCCAGGACGAACAGCTTCTTGCGGCCGTAGATGTCGCCGAGCTTGCCGTACAGGGGCGTGACGATCGTCGAGGTGATGAGGTACGCCGTCGTCGCCCAGGCCTGGTGGTCCAGCCCCTTGAGGTCGTCGGCGATCGTGCGGATGGCGGTGGCGACGATCGTCTGGTCGAGCGCCGCGAGGAACATCCCGGCCATGAGGGCGATGAGGATGGTGACGATCTGGCGGTGGCTGAGCGCTCCGTCCGGTCCGTCCCCGGCGGGGGCGCCGGCGGTCGCGGGCCGGGCGGCGGGCGTGGCCCCGGCGACGTGACGGCCGGGGGCGTGCGCGCTCGCGTGGCGCTTGGGCTGGTCGGGGTCCGCGTGGCGGGGTGAGCTCATCGGGTGCTCCTGGCGGTCGGGTCGGAGAAGGAGGCCTCGAGGTCCGCGGCGAGGCGGGCCAGGTGGCGGGTCAGGGTGCGGACGTCGTCGTCGCTCCAGTCCGCGAGCAGGCCCTGGAGCCAGCGGTCGCGGCCCTCGCGGATGGCGACGAGGAGGGCGGTGCCCTCGTCGGTCACGGCGAGGACGTGGGCGCGGCCGTCGTCGGGGTCGGGCTCGCGGACGACGAGGCCGTGCTCGACGAGGGTGCTCACCTGGCGGCTCACGGTCGAGACGTCGGAGTGCACCGCCTCGGCGAGGGCCGAGACGCGCAGCGGGGTGCGGACGAGGTTGAACAGGAGCGGGTAGGCCATCGGGTCGACCTGCTCGTGCATGCGGGGGGCCCGGCCCTTGGCGACGTGCATGAGCTTGAGCACGCGGACGAGCTCGTCGCCGAGGACGGCGGTCGGTGTCGACGAGGCGGCGCTGAAGGGCATCGGACCTCCTCGGGGTGGGTGTGGACGCGGGCGTCCGGGGCGGGCAGTTGTTTGCAGCATACAACTACATCGGGAGGGGTCGGTGCCGTTCCGGGCCGACCTTCGACAGGCGCGGCGACGTCGGGCGCCGCGGGCCGGGCGTCAGAGCGAGCGGGCGCCGAGGTGGGTGAGGAGGTTCTGGGCGAAGCGCTGGCCCATGAGCGTCACGACGCCCTTCATCGCGGTGTTGACCGCCGGCTTCGTGAGGGCGGGGAACGGGAGGTCGACCGAGATCGTCATCGACGTCTCGAGATGCGTTCCGCCGGAACGCGGTTGCAGCGCGTACCAGCCCTCGACCCCGGCGGACTCCTCGGCGAGGCCGGCCGCCGGGTCGTGCGCGAAGTCGATGCGGTGCGGCTCGTCGAACGTCATCCGCTCGGTGAACGAGAACGAGAAGCTCTTGCCGAGCACCGGCACGCGGGTCATCTCCCAGACCCAGTGCTCGCCGCGCTCGGTGACGCGGTGGAGGAAGGGCGTCAGCCGGGCGATCTCGTCGGGGTCGGTCAGCGTCGCCCAGACCTCCGCCGGCTCGGCACTGATCGTTGCGGCCGACCGGGTCGACGTCGAGAAGCGCGCCATCAGGGGGTGATGGCCAGGGCCGTGAGCACGCGGCGCCCGACGGCCTCGTCGCCCTGGATCGTGACCGGCAGGTCCTCCGGCGCACGACGACCGCCGGCGAGCCGCATCGCCACCCGCGTCGACATCGAGATCGAGGTCGTCACGACGTCGGGGTGGTCGGCGTCCTCGCCGCTGAACAGGGGGATGCCGACCGCGCGGCCGTCCTCCTCCTCGACCCGGGCGCCGGCGCGGCCGACGGTCGGGCCGGTGAGGTCGAGGACGACGGCGTGGCCGGGGCCGACCTGCGCGTCGCGCGCGACGACCCGCGGCAGGACGGCGAAGAGCCGGCTGACGCTCAGGGCCGCTGCGGGGGTGTCGAGGCCACCGGGCCGGTCGAGGGCCTCGCGCAGGTCCTGCTCGTGCATCCACACGTCGAAGGTGCGGATGCCGACGAGGTCGGCCAGCGTCGTGCGGCCGAACGGCCCGCGGACCTCCTCCTCGCCGGTGACGCCCTCGGCGCGGTAGACCGCGAGGCGCTCCTCGAGGCGCCAGTCGAGCTCGTCGACGAGGTCCTCCGGCGAGCGCCCGCGCCGGGCCTCGACGAACTTCTCGTGCCGCACCCCGAAGTCGTGGCGCAGGTAGTCGTAGCCGCTGACGTCGACCTCGGGGTCGGGGTCGCCGGCCACCATCGACTCGCCGCCGAGGACGTGGGCGAGCTGGTCGGCCACCGTCCAGCCGGGGCAGTCGGTGGGGCGCTCGGCGTCACCGGGGCGCAGCGCGCGGCCGAGGTCGGTGACCGAGCGGACGGTGTGCGCCCACGCGTCGACGACCTCGGCGAAGCCGGTCGGGGCAGGTGGGTGCAGGGACATGTCGACCACAGTACCTACGCTGGGGGGTGTGACCTCCCTGCCGAGCAGCCGCCCCGCGGGCGACCGGACCGGCGACGACGGCGACGTCGCGCGCTGGCTGCGGCCGCTCCTGCTGACCCTCGCGGCCGCGCTCGTGGCGCTCGTGCCGGCCGCGGCGCTCACCGGCGCGGCCGACCCGCTGGCGCTCGCCGATCCCGGCCCCGCGGTGCGCTGGGGCGTCCCGGTGGTCGCGACCGTGGGCAACATCGCCTCCTCCACGACCCTCGGCCTGCTGCTCCTCGCCGTCTTCCTCGCGCCCGAGCGCGCGCGCACCGACCGCCGCGGCACCGCCCGGCGCCTCGCCGGCGCCACGGGTGCGCTGTGGGCGGTCGCGGCGGTGCTCGAGGTCGTCCTCACCTTCGCCGACCTCTCCGGCACGCCGCTCACCTCGCCCGACCTGCTGCCCCAGCTGCTGTCCTTCGCCTGGGCGCTCGAGACCACCCGGGTCCTCGTCATCGCCGCCGGCGTCGCGCTCGTCGTGGCCGTCACCGTCGGGCTGGCGCGCAGCCGGGCGTCGATGGCCTGGCTCGCGGCGCTCAGCCTCGTCGCGATCGTCGTCCACGCGCTCAACGGCCACTCGGCCGGCTCGGCCAGCCACGAGGACGCCGTCAACGGCCTGGCCGTGCACCTGCTCGGCGTCAGCGTCTGGGTCGGCGGGCTCCTCGCGCTCGTCATGATGCGCCGCGCGCTGGGCCGCGACCTCGGCGCGTCCGTCGCGCGCTTCTCGGTGCTCGCGACCTGGGCCATCGCCGCCGTCGGCCTCTCCGGGCTCGTCCAGGCGTGGATCCGCATCGGCTCGCTCGACGGCCTGACCACCACCTACGGGGTCGTGCTGCTCGGCAAGGTCGTCGCCATCGCGGCGCTCGCCGTGCTCGGGGCGCAGCAGCGGCGCACGATCGCCGGGCGGCTGGCCGAGGACCCGTCGGACGGACGGGCCTTCGCGCGCCTGGCCGTCACCGAGCTCGCCGTCATGGGCGTCGCGGTCGGGCTCGCGTCGGTGCTCGCGCGCAGCATCCCGCCGGTGCCCGACGCCCTCCCCGACCCCGGCATCGTCCTCGAGCTGACCGGCTACCCCGACCCCGGGCCGTACACCGGCGCCGACTGGCTGCTCGCGTGGCGCATCGACTGGCTCTTCGTCGGCATCGCGGTGCTGGCCGTGGGCCTCTACGTCGCCGGCTACGTGCGGCTGCGGCGCCGGGGAGACGCCTGGCCGGTGCTGCGCGTCGTCGCGTGGACGCTCGGCTGGGCGCTGTTCGTCTGGGCCACGTGCGGGGCGCCCGGCATCTGGGGCCGGGTGCTGTTCAGCGCCCACATGGTCATGCACATGGTCGTCGCGATGATCGTGCCGCTGCTGCTCGTGCCCGCGGCCCCCGTGACGATGGCTCTGCGCACGCTGAGCGCCCGGCGCGACAAGACGTGGGGCCCGCGCGAGCTGCTGCTCCAGGTCGTGCACTCGCGGGCGATGCGGGTGCTCGCCAACCCGGTCGTCGCCGCGGCCGTGTTCTTCTTCAGCCTCGCCGCGTTCTACTACACCGGCCTCTTCGAGCTGGCCCTGACGACCCACACGGGCCACCTGCTGATGATGGCCCACTTCCTCCTCACCGGGTACCTGTTCGTCTGGGTGATGATCGGCATCGACCCCGGGGTGCCGCGGTGGTCGCCGCTCATGCTGCTCGTCATCCTCTTCGCGACGGTGTCGTTCCACGCGTTCTTCGGGGTGGCGCTCACCGGCAGCTCGTCGGTGCTCGCGCCGGACTTCTTCACCGCCATCAACCTGCCGTGGGGTCCCGACGCGCTCGCGGACCAGCACACCGCCGGCGAGATCGCGTGGGGCATCGGCGAGGCCCCGACCCTGACGCTGGCCGTCATCGTCGCCGTCCAGTGGTTCCGCAGCGAGACCCGCGAGACCGCCCGCCTCGACCGCCAGGCCGACCGCGACGGCGACGCCGACCTCACCGCCTACAACGCGCGCCTCGCCCGGCTGCGCGAGGAGGCCGAGCAGCTCGACTGACCCCGCGTCCCCCGGCCCCGGCCGGCGCGCGACCGTGCAGCAACTGACGAAAGTGTCGATTTCTGCACGCCCGGCGACCCCGCGACCGTGCAGGAACTGACGAAAGTGTCGATTCCTGCACGCCGGCGGCCTGGGACCGTGCAGGAACTGACGAAAGGGTCGATTGCTGCACGCCGGCGGCCTGGGACCGTGCAGGAACTGACGAAAGTGTCGATTTCTGCACACCCGACGACCCCCCGACCGTGCAGCAACTGACGAAAGTGTCGATTCGTGCACACCGGCCGGTGCGCGAGGATGGGACCATGCGCATCGCTCTGGTCCAGCTGGCCTACGGGGACGACGAGCCCACGGCGGCCCGCATCGAGCGGGCGGCGGAGCTCGTCGCGCAGCAGCGCGGCCACGACCTCGTCGTGCTGCCCGAGCTGTGGGCGCCCACCGGCTTCGACTACGGCCGCTGGGACGGCGAGGCCGAGCCGCTGGACGGCCCCCTCGCCGCGGCGATGGCGGATGCCGCCCGCGCCGCCGGCGCCACCCTGCACGCCGGGTCCTTCGTCGAGCGGCTGCCCGAGCCGGGTGCCGACGGCAACACCCTGTCCAACACCTCGCTCGTCCTCTCGGCCGACGGCGAGCGGGTCGCGCTGTACCGCAAGGTCCACCGCTTCGGGTTCGGCGCCGGCGAGCCGAGGCTCATGGAGGCCGGCGAGGACGTCGTCGTCGTCGACCTCCCGGACGGCGCCGGCGGCACGGTGCGCACCGGCCTGAGCACCTGCTACGACCTGCGCTTCCCCGAGCTCTACCGCCGCCAGCAGGAGGCGGGGGCATCCCTGCTGGTCGTGCCGGCCGCGTGGCCCCTCGCCCGGGTCGCGCACTGGACGCTGCTCGGCCGGGCGCGCGCCGTCGAGGACCAGTGCGTCATGGTCCAGGTCAACACCGGCGGCACGCACGCCCGCACGCCGATGGGCGGTCACAGCCAGGTCGTCGCGGCGACCGGCGAGGTGCTCGGCGAGCTCGCCCACACCGACGAGGCCGTGCTCTCGGTCGAGGTCGACCTGGCCGCGACGGCCGCCTACCGCGAGGCGTTCCCCGTCCTCGCCGACCGCCGGCTCTGACCCTTCCCACCCCGACCCGCCGACCCGCACGCACGACCGCCCGCGGTTACCGGAACCTCCCCGGCGCCTCGGGAGGTCGCGGGAGAGCCGCCGGCGGGGGAGGCGCCGGGGGCGCGCCGGGCGCGCTCGTGCGAAGGTAAGGGACATGGACGCCGCCGTCACCGCAGCCGCCGTCGCCGAGCTCGCGCAGGCCCTCCCGCCGGGGGTCGTGACCACCGACCCCGCCGCGCTCGAGAAGTACCGCCACGACTGGACCCACGACGCGAGCGCCGGCACCCCGCTGGCCGCCGTCCGCGCCGAGGACGCCGCGCAGGTGCAGCAGACCCTGCGCTGGGCGACCGCACACGGCATCGGCGTCGTGCCCCGCGGCGCCGGCACGAGCCTGTCCGGGGGCTCGATGGGCGTCGACGGCACGATCGTCCTCAGCCTCGAGCGGATGCGCGCCGTCGAGATCGACACCGCCGCGCGCGTCGCCGTCGTCGAGCCCGGCGCGCTCAACGTCGAGGTGAAGAACGCCGCCGTCGCCGAGGGCCTCTGGTACCCGCCGGACCCCAGCTCCTTCGAGATCTGCTCGATCGGCGGCAACATCGCGACCAACGCCGGCGGCCTGTGCTGCGTCAAGTACGGCGTCACCACCGACTACGTCCTCGGCCTGGACGTCGTCCTCGCCGACGGCACCCTCGTGACGCTCGGCGGCAAGCGCGTCAAGGACGTCGCCGGCCTCTCGCTGCTCAAGCTCTTCGTCGGCTCCGAGGGCACACTCGGCATCGTCACGCGCGCGGTCCTGCGGCTCGTGCCCGCGCAAGCGCCGCGCTCGACCGTCGTCGCGCTCTTCCCGACCGTCGCCGACGCCGCCGCCGCCGTCATCGAGCTCGGCCGCACCGTGCGCGCCTCGATGGTCGAGCTGATGGACCGCGCCTCGATCAACGCCGTCGAGGACTACCAGCCGATGGGGCTCGACCGCGACGCCGGCGCCCTCCTCCTCATCCAGTCGGATGCCCCGGGCGCCTCGCGCGCCGAGGAGGTCGAGGCCATCGTTGCGGCCTGCGAGGTCACCGGCGCCAAGGAGGTCGTCGCCACCGACGACCCCGAGGAGTCCGAGATGTTCGTCCAGGCCCGGCGTGTGCACTTCACCGCGCTCGAGCCGCGCGGCGCCGTCCTGCCCGAGGACGTCGGCGTGCCGGTGCCCCAGCTGCCCGCGCTGCTCGCCGAGATCGAGGCGATCGGCCAGCGCCACGGCGTCGAGATCCCCGTCGTCGCGCACGCCGGCGACGGCAACACGCACCCGGCGATCGTCTACGACGCGACCGACGCCGACTCCGAGCGCCGCGCCCGGCTCGCGTTCGACGACATCATGGCGGCCGCCATCGGCCTCGGCGGCACGATCACCGGCGAGCACGGCGTCGGCCGGCTCAAGAAGGGCTCGCTCGAGGCGCAGCTCGGTCCCGACGTCATGGACCTCAACCGCCGCGTCAAGGCCGCGCTCGACCCGCAGGGCATCCTCAACCCCGGCTCCTTCGTCTGACCGGAGCTCCTGTACAGCAGGGCGGCGCTGTGCGACCCTGACCGGACGGCAGCCCGGAGGCACCGGGCGCCCGAGGGAGTGCGCCATGTGGTGGATCATCGGGCTGCTGGCCGTGATCGTCGTGCTCGGGGTGGTCCTCGACCGCCGGCGCCGCGCCACGGGGACCCACTCGGAGTTCACCGGTGACGCCCCCTACGGCGCCGAGGCGGCGGCCTCGCGGATGGCCCACGGCGGCCCGGGCCTCGGCGGCGGCGGCAGCCAGTAGCCGGAGCGGGCCGGTCCGACGAAGTTTGCACAAACCTTCGACGGCGCAGGTCGCGGGCGGTACCGTCGGGTGTCAGCCCGCCGACCCCCTGCCCCAGGAGACCCCATGTACATCGGACTCGGCATCTTCCTGCTCGTCCTCGGCGCCATCCTCACGTTCGCCGTCGGCGACCAGAGCGTGGCCGGCCTCGACCTCGAGATGATCGGCTACATCCTCATGGCTGGCGGCGTCCTCGCCATCGTCCTGTCCTTCGTCATGCAGGCCGGCAGCCGCCGCGGCCGCGTGACGACGACCCGCGAGAGCCACGTCGACCCCGCCACCGGCACCCGCGTCGACCGCACGGAGATCGACCCGCGCTGACGCCCCGCCCCCGCACAGCACGCACGACGGGCCCGTTCCTCACCGAGAGGAACGGGCCCGTCGTCACGTGGGTCCGGGCGCGGCGCGTGCTCCGGGCAGGCGCGCCGCGACCGGGGTCGGGGGACCCGGGGCGTCAACCGGTCAGAAGGCGGACTCGGGCACGTCCATGAGGTCGTTGTCGGTCGCCTCGGCCATCGCGCGCTCGGCCGAGAGGCGGGGCAGGACCTGGCGGGCGTAGAAGCGCGCGGCGGCGACCTTGCCCTCGTAGAAGTCCTTGTCCTTGCCCTCGGCGCCGGCCTCGAGCGCCTCGAGCGCGACGGCGGCCTGGCGCAGCAGCAGCCAGCCGACGACGAGGTCGCCGGCGCCGAGCAGCAGGCGCGAGGTGTTCTGGCCGACCTTGTAGAGGTTCGGCAGCTCGCCGCCCTGGCGCGGGTCGGACTTCATGAGCTCGCCGACCATGTAGCCGAGGATGCCCTGGACGTCCTCGACGCCCTGGCCGAGCAGCTCGCGCTCGCGGTCCAGGCGCCCGCCGCCCACGCCGAGGTCCTTGGCGAACTCCTGCATCTGCGTCGCGAGGTGGGTCAGGGCCTGGCCCTTGTCGCGGACGATCTTGCGGAAGAAGAAGTCCATGCCCTGGATGGCCGTGGTGCCCTCGTAGAGGGTGTCGATCTTCGCGTCGCGGACGTACTGCTCGACCGGGTAGTCCTGGAGGAAGCCGGAACCGCCGAAGGTCTGCAGCGACTCGGTGCCGAGCAGCACCCACGCCCGCTCCGAGCCCAGGCCCTTGACGAGCGGCAGCAGCAGGTCGTTGACGCGGTTGGCGACGTCGGCCGCCGAGCCCTTCTCGAAGGTCTGCTCGCCGGTCGTCAGCACGTGCTGGTCGACCACGTCCTGCTGGCTCGCCGTGTAGAGCACGAGCGCGCGCAGGCCCTCGGAGTACGCCTTCTGCAGCATGAGCGAGCGGCGCACGTCGGGGTGGTGCGTGATGGTGACGCGCGGGGCCGACTTGTCGGTCATCTGCGTGAGGTCGGCGCCCTGGACGCGCTGCTTGGCGTACTCGAGCGCGTTGAGGTAGCCGGTCGAGAGGGTGGCGATCGCCTTGGTGCCGACCATCATCCGCGCGTTCTCGATGACGTGGAACATCTGCGCGATTCCGTCGTGGGCGTCGCCGAAGAGGGTGCCGACGGCAGGCTTCTCGCCGCCGAAGGTCAGCTCGCAGGTCGTTGAGACCTTGAGGCCCATCTTCTTCTCGACGTTGGTGACGTAGACGCCGTTGCGCTCGCCGAGCTCACCGGTCTCGAGGTCGACGGCGTACTTCGTGAGGATGAACAGGCTCAGGCCCTTGGTGCCGACGCCGGCGCCCTCGGGGCGGGCGAGGACGAAGTGGACGACGTTGTCGACCATGTCGGACTCGGCGCTCGTGATGAAGCGCTTGACGCCGCTGATGCTCCAGGTGCCGTCCTCGTTCGGCGTCGCCTTGGTGCGGCCGGCGCCGACGTCCGAGCCGGCGTCGGGCTCGGTCAGCACCATCGTGCAGTGCCAGCCCTTCTCGACGATCCAGCGCGCGAGCTTCTTCTGGTCGTCGTTGCCGATGAGGTACAGCAGCTTGGCGAAGGAGTAGGACGCGGCGAACATGGCGAGGGCGGGGTTGGAGCCGAGGAGCATCTCGTTGGCGGCCCAGCGCAGACTCGGCGGCGCGACGGTGCCGTCGAGCTCGGCCGGCAGGTCGATGGCCCAGAAGCCGCTCTCGCGGTAGGCCTCGACGGACTTCTTGAACGACTCCGGCATCGTGACGGCCTGCGTCTGCGGGTCGTAGACCGGCGGGTGGCGGTCGGCGTCGGCGAAGGACTCGGCGAGCTCGTGCTCCGAGAGGCGCGCGATCTCCTTGAGCATCTCGCGGGCGGTGTCGGCGTCGAGGTCGGCGTACGGGCCGCTGCCCAGGACCTCGCCGCGGCCGAGCACCTCGAAGAGGGTGAACTCGATGTCGCGGAGGTTGCTCTTGTAGTGGCCCATGGTGGTCCTCCCGGAGAGATCGCAAAGTGAGCGCTTGCTCACCAGTGTGCTACCAGCGGGTAACCGGCGCAACCACCGGGGCCCGCGGCAGCCGTTCGGCCCCCTGCCCGGCGCGGTCGGCCGGGCGCGCCGCGACACCTCGTCCCACCTGCCGGGCTCCGCGCGCGGCGGCCCCGGCGCCGGCCCCCGGCGGGGCATACTCGGGAGCGTGAGCACCACGGACGTCCTCGCCGAGGCCCGCCGGCTCGTCGACGACGGCCGCGCGTGGAAGGCCCGTGACCTGCTGCTCGAGCACGCCGAGTCCGACGCCGACCCCGAGGTCCTGCGCGTCCTCGGTCACGTCCTGCACGGGATGGGCGACCTGCCCCGCGCCGGGGCCATCTGGTTCGCCGCCGGGGTCAAGGGCCCCGAGGCCGACGACGCGGTCGCCGCGTGGCGCGAGCAGTCCGGCGACGACTTCGTCACGATGTGGCGCGCCCTGCCCGAGCCGGTGCGCGAGGAGCCGCGCGCGCCCCGCATCGAGGCGCTGCGCACCAAGGCCCTCGTCGCCGACCCGAAGCTCGACGCGCCGCCCGAGCCGCTCGTGCGCCCCGGCGAGCTGACCGCCCCCGCCGACGACGCGGCGGACGAGGCCGGCGGCGTCGACGGCGCCCAGGTCATCGGCTGGATCCTCGCGGCGCTGTTCGTCGTGTGCGCCGTCATCGGCATCGTCACCGTGCTGGGCTGGGTCGTCCCCAGCTGACCGGCCGCGGCGGGCGGCGTCAGTAGCAGCCGTTGACCGTCGCGGCGAGCATGTCGAGGCTCTGCTTGAGGGTGGTCGTCGACTGGCGGCCGTTGACGACGAACGCGAAGACCTTCATCCGGCCGTCGGTGCCGTAGGTGTAGCCGGCCATCGACGCGACGTCGCCCAGGGTGCCGGTCTTGGCCCAGACCTTGCCGACCGCGCAGCGCGAGCGGCTCGTGACGAAGCGGTCGTACTTCGTCGCGAGGGTGCCGGTGCGGCCGGCGGTCGGGAGGCTGCTCGTGCTGCGCATCGGCTCCAGCGCTGCGTACGACCGGTCGACGCCGCGGTCCATGATCGTCGCCAGCTGCAGGGAGCTGATGCGGTCCGAGCGCGAGAGGCCCGAGCCGTCGTACAGGGCCCCGACCGACAGGCCGGCCCGCGAGAGGGTCCGCGCCTGCGCCGTGCGGGCGCCGGTCCAGGTCGTCGGCTCGCCGACGCCGCGAGCGACCTGCCGGTGCAGCATCTCGGCGATGTCGTTGTCGCTGTCGAGGAGCATCCGGCCGACGATCGCCGAGAGGTACCAGCCGTCGCTCGTGGCGAGGGTCGGCGAGCCCCCGCGGACGTTCTCGCGACCCCAGTACCGCACGCTCGAGATGCCGCGGGCCTTGAGGCGCGAGGCGAAGTAGGTGCCGGCGTCGGCGCTCGTGTCGGACACGTCGCGCTGGTCGCGCACGAGCGCCCGGATCGGCGTCACCGAGTCGGGGACGTAGCTCGACTTCCACCCGGTGGCGAGCGAGGGCTTGGGGAAGATGTCGTCGTCGACGTACACCTTGACCGTCCTCGTGCCGCGGGCCTTGAGGGTGCTCGCCGTCGTGGCCGCCATCCGGTCGAGCGCGCTGCTGGTGAGCATCGGGTCGCCCCCGGACTGGATGACGACGCGGTCCGAGGCCGTGCCCTGGCGCACGCTCGTCCGGAAGCGCCACCGCGGCCCGAGGACGGTCAGCGCGTTGTGCGCCGTCACGAGCTTGGTCGTCGAGGCGGGCAGCTTCTCGGACGTCGCGTTCTTCGACCAGACCCGGACGTTCGAGGAGGCGTCGATGACCGTGCCGGAGAACGAGGTGCCGAACGCGGAGGTCGTCACGCGGTTGGCCAGGGCCCGCTGGATGCGCAGGTCGGCGTCGGTCCAGGCGTAGGCGCTCGCGAGGGACGGGGCCGAGGCGGCGGTCTGGGCTCCGGCGCCGGCGCCGGGGAGGGGCGCCGCGACGGTGGGCGCGACGGGCGCAGCGACGAGGGCCAGGCCGAGGGTCGTGGCGGCGATCAGCCGGGTGGGGCGGGGGACGGTGCGCATCGCGCTCTCCATCGGACGTGGGTCAGGGGCGGCCGCGAGCCCCTGCGCCGCGGTCCGGAGGAGGCTAACCCGCCGGGTCGGGATGTGTCCTGTCGACCCGGCGGGCGGCGCGTCGCGCGAACCCCCGCACGTGCGGGGTTATCGCGGTCAGGCGCTGACCACGCCGACGAAAAGCCCGCACGTGCGGGGTTACCGCTGTCGGGCGCTGACCCCGCCGACGGAAAGCCCGCACGTGCGGGGTTGTCGCGGTCAAACGCAGGAACCCCGACGAAAAGCGTGTCGGGGGGTTCCTGCGTTCTGAGCCGATGACGGGAATCGAACCCGCGTGTCCAGCTTGGGAAGCGCGCCGAGGGGTCTTTCCGGGCTGCGATCACGCACGGCTGCAGCGGCTTTGGTGGTGCCTGTTTGGTGCGTTCTGGAGGCTGATTGGGCACGATTGGGCACGCGGGCAGGGAGAGCCACCGATCCGTAGCGGAGCAGGGGAGCCGGCCGGAGAGGACGGGTCAAGGGTGGCCGTAGGTCATCGCGCAGCGACGCGTAGCGCCCTTGATGCGGCCCGGAGGCCGGCGGAGAGTGAAGCGGAGGATCGGCGGCGGGAGTGGTGCGCCGACGTCGGTCTGGGATCAGAGCCGGGCGTAGACGTGGGTGTGAACGGTGGGCTCGTGTTCGAGCAGGAAGTCGACGACCTGCCAGAAGTCGTTGATGCGGTCGTGCTGCAGTGCCTGGTCCCGGCTGAGCTTGCGTCCCCAGATCGGTCGGTCGCTGTAAGGGGCGGCGGCTTGGACGGCCGTGGCCGCGGGCTCGGGCGAGCTGTCAAGCGGCCCGACTCGGCAGCCGAAGGTGACATGGTCGTCGAAGTCGTCCCCGAAGCTGCCCAGGATCGCGTCGATCCATGCTTCGTGCTGTCCGTCGTGGTGGTGCAGAGCCGAGAAGGCGACGGCGTGCGCTCCATCCTCGTCGTTGATGAGGGACTTCACGAGTGTGTAACCGGCGCCGCACTGGTCACACTCCTTCTCGGTGACGTCGGAGGGTTCGTCGAAGGTCAGGGCCACGGGCGGATCATGGCACGCGGGGACCCGGCGGGGGAGTGGGTCGCCGGTCCATGACGCTTAGGGGGGCTTGTCTCCACCTGGTGACTAGTTCGCGCGGCGAGGGGGTGGGGTGCGACGGGGGTGCGCGGAGGGCGCGAAGCGCCCGCAGCGCGGGGGTCCCTGGCGCGGGGCCCCGCCGCCGAGCTGTGCCGCGGCGCGGAGCGCCGCCTTGAGTCAGTAGAGAAAGTCCTCACGATGCGCAACTGCGCGGAAGCAGCGCAAGGGACGCGCTGTCTTGGGCCAGCGCGGAGGCGGTGGCGTTGGAGGCATTCGGTGCATGGCCAGACTATGGTGGCGACACCACCGCAATGCAGATTCGCTCATGATTGGAGTTGTTACACATGATCCGGGATTTGGGCGTCGTCGATGTAGATGCGGACGCCGTTGCTAGGGTCCTCGCCCTTCAAGAATCGCATTTCCTTGATCTGAAGGCGATCGAGATCACTCCAGTGAAGCTCGGGGTGCACGTGACTGCATTTGGAAACGCTGCTGGAGGCGAGTTGTATGTCGGCGTCGACGAGATCGATGCGGGACAGCGCAAGTGGCGTGGCTTTTCAAGCGTAGAGGACGCCAATGGTCATGTGCAGGTCCTGCACGACTTATTCCAGGGGGATGACACACTGGGTATCCAGTTCTTGCGGGGCCCTGGCGTACCTGGATTTGTGATGCACCTTGTTGTGGAGAAGTCGCGTCAGATCCTAACAACAACTGACGGGTCCATATACATCCGAGTCAGCGCCCAGCGGTTGCCAGTTAAGGTGAATTCACACGAAGAAGTCGAGCGTCTCCGTCTGGACAAGGGCTTGGCAACTTACGAGGACATGCCCATAAAGGACCTCCCAATCGAGACTGTTTCCGATTCGCTTACGGTTACAACGTTTGTTGTTGAGGCTGTCCCCGTGTCAGAGGCGGAACCTTGGTTAAGGAGCCAGCGACTAATCATCGATGGATCCCCTACTGTCGCGGCGGTACTGCTGTTCGCTGATGAACCTCAGGTCGTGCTTCCAAAACGATCGGCAATTAAGATCCTGCGCTACAAGTCAGCGAAGGCCGAGGGGCATCGTGATCAGATGGACGGTGACCCGATCACCATCGAGGGATCACTCACCGACCTAATCAGAAAAGCGGTTGCGAAGGTCATAGAAATTGTTGAAGGTCACACAGTGCAAACCCCCTCAGGCCTGCAGCCTGTGGCATATCCGCCAGAGACGTTGCACGAAATCGTCACCAACGCGGTACTTCACCGCGACTACTCAATTGCCACTGACATCCAGATCCGGATCTTTGACAACCGGATTGAGGTTGACAGCCCAGGCAAGTTTCCGGGCCACGTGACCGAAAGCAACTTCCTTGACGAGCAGTTTGCGCGAAATGGAAAAGTTGTGCGGCTTATTAATAAGTTTCCAGATCCACCGAACAAGGATGTTGGAGAAGGCTTGAATACTGCCTTTCAGAAGATGCGAGAGATCGGACTCAAGCCGCCGCAGCTCGTGGAAGAGGGCAATAAGATCGTCGCCTACATTAGGCACGAGCGGTTGGCCTCCTATGAAGAGCAGATTATTGAGTACCTTCAGAACAACGACGAAATCAACAACTCAAAGGCGCGGGAACTCACGGGCGAAGGATCCGAAAATAAGATGAAGAGGACTTTCGAGAAGATGATGGAGGCCCAGCAGATCCACCGGGATCCCAGCCGAAAAGGAAGTGCGACGACCTACCTTCTGGGTCCGCCCGCCAAGACGGACAGCTAGTGGTGGCCAGCTGTCGCACAACAGGGGGCCGACAATAGGCGATACAGTCCGACTCATTCATAGGAAGGCCAAAAGCACCTCGCGATTAATCCACCCCGAGAATGGGCTGTCGTCCGTTGGGGGACGGGGCATGCAGCGCGGACCCCTCAGCCTCGCCGCACAGATCCTGGCTAACTTCCGCGTCGAGAGCTGCGGCGACGTGTAGGCGCTGGTGCCGTTCTAGGCATTAGAGGCCAAGGTTGCTCAGCATCGGTGCCGTCCACCATCACGCCCAGCAGGTGATTAAGGTGATACGCCTCAACCCAGGGTCCGACGTGCAGTACATCGCCATCAGTGCGGTCGTGGCCCACGATTGCTGGAGGCTCAAGCGGCGTATCTGGGCCCAGGTCCTCAGCTGCGAGAAGAGAGTCGGACGTCGGCACTCGCGTGGCGTCGACCTCAACCTCGGCAGCGAGTGCCGACGCCCGATCCACTAAGAACCAACTCTGGGGTCCGCTGCTGGGGGTGTTCCATGTAGAGAACAGTTCGGCAGCAGCCGGATCCGGAGTTCGCTTATCCGTTGCGTCGTGCATCAGGCGGTAGTGCGTATCCAGCCACCTTCCCGATGTGATCATCCAAGGAACTTCGGTCGGGTCCCCTTGCAGTGCTACGAGCCAGGGCAGCTTTACCAGCCTAGGAGCGAGACGGCTTCCAAACAGCATCGTTGAGACCCTGGGGTACTTTCGTAGTCGTTGGCCCGATGTAAGGCGCGCACCTATGTCCGAGATAAGATTGTCAAGGGCTGCGATGGCCTCTATACATTCTTCGAAGGTGGGCTCATGGCCGGCGTGCGCCACTCGATTTCGAACGCCATATGTTGATTTGTGCCATCTGGCGAAGGCAGCCTCCCCCGAATTTGACCAATTGCCGCCCAGCTTTGGAGGCAACTCCGTGCGCAACCGGACGGCAAAGGAGTCGTTCCAGCTTGCCACGCATTGCTCGGGGGTTTGCCCCTCCTCCCAGCGAAGCAGGAGCATTAGAATGTTCAGAAACACTTCAGAGGCGGCGCCGATCATGATGACGCATTCCCGAGTGTTTCCTTCTACGTGTAGGGCGACGCTAGCTTGATTATAGAGATCCGTGTACGCTCGAACTCGGGCTGGATGGTCTCGTGTTTGCATTATCGCTAACTGCTGACTCTCCGTGAGAGTTGCCGTCACGCCGAGTTGGTCTACGCGACCATTCGCCAGCATGAACTCGAGTTTTCCACCTTCCGGTGGACTTTGAGTTGCAGAGCGCAAACCGTAGGGAATGAGAAGGGGAAGTTGCGCTCTTGACAGCATCTTGACCGGCTGCCTCAGCGCGGCGACGTGAGCCGACTGTAGCGTTCGCACAGCGTCAATAGCCGCGTCCATTGCGTCACTGATCAACTCCTGGGGCGGGTCTGCAAGATCGGGCATCGAGGGAGGTGCGGTCCCTGCATTAAAATGTCTAAGGAGGAAGGTTGCCCCGAGTGGAACAATAACTTCGACGATGCTCGCTTTGCCGAGCTTGTCATCGTCGCCGCCACCCAGTGCAGAATCGGCGACCTCAGAAAGCTCTTCCTTCTTCACGGGGAATCCAATGTCTACTGCGCGCAGTATCGATGCTAGTGACGACGATTCAACGACGTCCTCTTCTACCTCATGGAACAAGAGAGATGAACTGAATAGATGCGGAGTTGGGTACTCAACGTCTGATTCGAGGGCAGCCTTGGCGAAATCTCGGAACTGCCATGAAACTAGTTCGGTTAGCCGTATGGGTTTGTTGGTCGGCCAGCCAAGCGGTGTTGGCATCTTGAAGAAGAATGTGACGAGGTGCTCGTTCGGCAAAACAATGAATGAATCTTCGAGTGGGTCGGGTTCATCGATGGAAGACGTCAGCGTCGAGTCATCGTTTGACATCGCAGTTCTCGGCTCAGGCGAGATCACCGAATGCGCTCCTTCATTGACATGACCATTCTCCAGCGTTGAGCAGGCGGTCGTGTGCGTTCAGAGATGTATTGCCTGCCCACCAGAACGCTGCGCGCGCGAGTCTGCAGGGTGCTCGCTAGCCAGATGCGCCACCTTGCCAGACAGCTCGGACGAATCGCTGGTGTTAGGTCTCTGGGCGCGCAGGAAAACTCGACGCATTCCGGCGTCGAGGGCTCCCTGTTGAAAGTGCGGAGCGTGATCGCTGCCGGGAGGAGGCTCACGGCCGAGTTGGTGCGGGTCTCGTCTCCTCGTCCACCCAGTTGAGGTAGTCGCAGTCCCCACGTGGAACGGGAAGCACGAGGATGCATGGGACGTCGTAGGTGTGGAGCCCCCGCACGCGCTGGCGAAGTGCTTCGACGCGCCCTTTAGTGGTGTGCATGGCGGCGCGAACCTCGGAGGCGTGTTCAATCGCGCCTTGCCAGCGATAGGTGGACTCGATGGGAGTGAGATGTCCGCACGCGATGAGGCGTTCGTCGAGAAGCGTTTCGACGAGCCCGGGCATGAAGTCTGGAGGGCCAGTCACGATGACCTCGACGACGTCGCTCAACTGGCTGCGCTCCCTTCGAGTAGTTCGCGAAGCTGCGAGGTGGCGGCGTCCTCGGACTTGGCGATGGATGCGGCCCCTGTCAAGAGCGGGCCGTCGTGGGACTGGCCCACCCACCGTCCGGCCATGTGCTGGCCGTGCATGTGCACGCGGAAGAACAGCGTGCCGAGCGAACGGACGCCTTCGTCCTCAGCGGCGTACCAACCCATCAGAACCTCGTTGTCCCAGAGCCGGAGTTCACCGCGCCAGAGGTAGCCGCCCTCCGCCACGGTGACGTTGCCGCGGTTCTCGGCCTGGATCTGGATGAGGTCGCCTCGCTGGCGCAGCGTCACCGGCTGGGCGGTGAACACGGGTTGCCCGTCCTTCCAGGTCTCCCACGCCGCGAACCAGGCTCCCGAGAGGCCGACGCGTCGTGAGTGCGCGCCCGCCAGCTCGTCAAGGGTGATCCCAAGGGCCTGGGCGATCTGGCGGCCGGCGGACAGGGTCGGCTGGGCGTCGCCCGCTTCGTACCGCCGGATCTGCCGCTTGTCGAGGCCCACCTGGGCGGCGAGGTCGGCCTGGCTCAGCCCGAGCGCCGCTCGCCGGGCCTTGATCACCTCTGGCATCTCCACTCCTTCATTGTGCAGGACTCCGGGGTCCGGTCAGTCCCTCGGGGACTTTTCCGCCCTTTAGGGGCGCATGAGTCCTTGCAAGGGACGAATGAGTCCCCTATGGTGACGGATACGGCCGGTGAGGCAGTAAGAGTCCCACCGCTTCGAGAGTGGAGATGGTCATGGCGATGCAGCGGCGGATCAAGGTGGCGCACCACGAGGTCTTCCCCGCGGGGGCGTTCCTCAAGGGGTCGGTGGAGCCGGTGGCGGACTTCAACGCCTCACCGCGTGAGGACGGGACGCGGCCCCAGCAGGTCGACAAGGACACCGGGCTCCCCCTGTGGCAGGCGACGGTGCTGGACGCGGATGAGGAGGCGTCGCGGAAGGACACGGCGGTGTCGGTGAAGTTCGCGGCGAAGCAGCAGCCGGTGCCGCCGGAGAACAAGTCGGGGATGCCGTGGACGCCGGTGGAGTTCGTCGGGCTGACGGCGCTGGGGTGGATCGACGACAGCGGCCCTCGCCCGCGGCTGTCCTGGTCGTTCCGGGCGGAGGGGATGGTCGCGCCGGGGGCCACGCTCAAGGCAGCGTCGTGACCGCTGTGGACCTCGACGCGTTGGCCCGTTCGTTCGGGGTCGGCACGGACGAGGCGCTGGCGGAAGAGCTGCTGGGTATCTACGCGCGGACCGAGGACGCGGCCGAGCACATCCTGCGGCTGGGGCACTCGGGGGAGGACGTGCCGGGGTTCGCGGAGGCGATGGCGAGCGTTGCCGGGTGGCTGGACGTGGCCGCGTCGTGCGTGGACCGGGCGCTGGCTGCGTGTGAGGAGCATGAGCGGGGCGGGCCGCGATGAGCACCGTGAGCCGTCTGGGCTGGCTGGGCCGGTGGCTGTGGGTCTGGCTGGCCGGTCACCGCCGGTTGGTCGCGGCGTGGCTGGTGGTCTCGGTGCTCGCCGCGTGGGCTCGCGGGGAGCCGCTGGCAGCGTGGCTGGGTGCGGGGCTCGCGGTGCCGCTGGCCCTCGCGGGGTGGGCGTGGTGGTTCCCGGCCGGGTATGAGCGTGTGGTCGCGGGCCCGTCGCGGCGTCGTCGGTGGCGGCGGTACGTGCGGCGCAACTGGTCGGGGTTGGCGGAGGCGTGTGGCTGGACCCGCCTCCTGCGTGAGGGGCGAGGGGTTGGACCGGGGAAGCCTTCGGGGCAGGCGGTCCCGCGATTGCGGTCGGTCCGCGCGAAGGGTTCGACGGTGACGCTCGTCGTGCGGGCTCGGGCGGGCCAGACGCTCGACCAGCTCGAAGCGGGCGTGCCAGGTCTCGCTGCCACGCTGGACGCCCTGTCCTGGCGGTGCTCTGCGCTGGGCGGCTCGACCTCGACCCTGCTCGTCGAGCTCGTCATGCACGACGCCCTCCGGGAGCCGCGCGACGGGACCGTTCCGCTGGGACCCACGTCCAACAACCCGGGCCACCTGCTGCCGCTCGGTCGGCGGGACGTGGGCGGGACCTGGGGGCTGACGGTCGCGGGGAGGCACACGCTGGTGGCCGGCTGCTCGGGGGCAGGGAAGGGTTCGGTGCTGTGGGGCCTGGTCGCCGGCCTCGCCGCGCTGGTGCCGTCCGACACGGTCCGGCTGTGGGGGATTGACCTCAAGCACGGGGTGGAGCTGCGGATGGGTCGCGCCCTGTTCGCCGCGGTGGCCGATACCGGCCCCGAGGCCCTCGCCGTGCTGACGGCGCTCCTCGACGTCGCGGAGCAGCGGGGGCAGGCGATGGCCGGTCAGGTCCGTGCCCACACGCCGCGGCCGGGTGACCCGCTCCACGTCCTGGTCATCGACGAGCTGGCGGACCTCGTCGCGTACGCCGACCGGGAGACCCGCATGGAGGCCGCCCGGCTGCTGGCCCGCCTGCTGACCAAGGGCCGCGCGCTCGGGGTGGTGGTGGCCGCGTTCGTGCAGGACCCGCGCAAGGACGTCGTCACGATGCGGAACCTGTTCACCCAGCGGGTCGCGCTCCGGCTGCTCTCGGACCAGGAGACCGCGATGGTGCTCGGGGACGGGGCCGCTCGGACGGCTCCCGCGCACCGGATCTCCCCGACCGCTCCTGGCTCCGCGTGGGTGGTCGACGACGAGGGCAACAGCGACCGGGTCCGCGCCGACTACTGGCCCGACCCCGTGATCCGCGACCTCGCAGCCCGCTATCCGTGCCGTGCTCCGGTGTTGCCCACCTCGCCCGAGCCGACGCGCGAGGCTGCCGCAGATGAGATGTCCGGTGAGGACGGGCCCCGGCTGCACTCGGTGCCCACCGACGAGCCCACACATCGGCCTCGGCGGCCGCGTTCGCCGCGCGCACCAAGAGCCGGTGCCGTTGCCGGTGCGACGTCTGTCAAGAGGCGTGAGGCGTGATGACGGGCCCGCAGGCTCCGGACCGGGTTGCGCTGCGCCCGTGGGGTGTCCCGCTGCCGTACGTGACCGCCAGCGCCGGGGTCCTCGACGAGCTCGACGGCATCCGCTGGCGTGAACGTGGCTCCTGCGCCGCCGACCCGGACGGCGGGTGGTTCGAGGACCTGCGCGCCCCGGCAGCCCGTCGCGCCCGCTCGATCTGCGCGGGGTGCCCGGTGCGGCGGAAGTGTTTGGCCGCCGCGCTGCTGTACGGCGAGGAGTTCGGCATCTGGGGTGGGCTCGACTCCGACCAGCGCCACCCCCTGGACGAGGCGCTGCGCCATGGCGAACCCCTGGGCAGGGTCGTCGACTGCGCGCTTCGCGCCGACCGGGCCGCCTGACCGGGCCGTCGTCATGTCACCCACTTCGTCGTCGACCGGCACCGCCGCCCTGCGGTTCGAGGGCTTCGGCGAGGGCGCACCCCTCGACGTGCCCGCCCTCAATGGGCCGTCCGGGGCGGGGCTGCTGGCTCGGTTCGCGGACGGGTCGATGGACGCCTTCGTCGACACTCTTGCGGCGGTGCACAACTGTGCGCGGCCGGTCCGGCTGGCGGGTTCCTCGACGACAGTCGACGCTCGGACCGGGGAGGTGCTGTCGACGTTTCGCTCGGTGGATGCGCCGCTGGGGGTGCTGTACCGGCCGTGCGGCAACCGCCGCGCCCACGTCTGCCCGGCGTGCTCGCGCACCTACGCTCGGGACACGTTCGCGCTCATCAGTGCCGGGGTCGCTGGCGGCAAGACCGTGCCGGAGCAGGTGGCGGACAACCCGTTGCTGTTCGCGACGTTCACAGCGCCCTCGTTCGGGCTGGTGCACGGCCACCGTGGCGGGAAGCCGTGCCGCCCAAGACGGCGGGACGACCGGACCCGCTGTGCGCACGGACGGCCTCTGTGGTGCATCGCGATTCACGAGCCCGGGGACGCTCGCTCGGGTGCCCCTCTGTGCTCGGACTGCTACGACACCGCGTCGGCGGTGCTGTGGCAGTGGCACGCCCCCGAGCTGTGGCGGCGCACGACCATCGCCCTGCGCCGAGCCGTCGCCGGGCACCTCGGGGTGACGGAGTCCGGGTTGGCCGAGCACGCGTCGATCCAGTACGCTAAGGTCGCGGAGTACCAGGACCGCGGTCTGGTCCACTTCCACGCTCTGATCCGCCTCGACGGCCCCGCCGCGGCGGGGATCGGTGCGCCCGCCCCGGCCGCCCTCGACGGTCTGACTCTGGCGGCCCTGGTCCGGGACGCCGCCCCGGGCGTGACCGTGTTGGCCGAGCCGGTCGACGCAGACGACAGTCCGCGAGTCCTGGCCTGGGGTGCGCAGCTCGACGTGCGCGTGGTCACTGCAGGTCACCGCGTCGACGACCCCGCCGCGGCCCTGACGCCCGGGCAGGTGGCGGGCTACCTCGCGAAGTACGCCACCAAGGACGTCTCCGGCCTGCACGGCGAGGGACAGCAGCGCCCCCACATCGCCGCCTTCCGCGCCGCCTGCGCCGACCTGGCCGACCGCGCCGCCCGACACCACCCCGAGGACCACGACTACCAGCGGATGAGCCGGTGGGTGCACATGCTCGGCTTCCGCGGCCACTTCGGCACCAAGTCCCGCCGCTACTCGGTCACCCTCGGAGCCCTGCGCCGCGCCCGCGCCCGCTGGCAGGCGATGGCCGCCGAGTCGCGCCGGACGGGGGAGCCGGTCGACACCCGGGACCTCGAGCGCCGACTCCTGGCCGACGACGAGGACGAGGCGACCGTCGTCATCGGGTCGTGGACCTACCTCGGCACCGGCTGGCGGGACGCCGCCGAGGAAGCCCTTGCCCTGGCGGCTGCCGCCCGCGCACGGGAGTACGACCAGTGGCGAGCGGAGCGACGGGACGGACGCGGCAAGGGGACACACCACGACGGAGGAACGACGAGCAAGGGGTGAGCGAGATGGACGAGACGACGGAGTTGCAGCGGCTGTTGACGGTGCACGAGGTGGCGGAGGTGTTGGGGACGGCGGACGGGTTCGTCCGGCAGCTCGTGGCGGCGCGACGCATCCGGTTCTTGCGGGTGGGCAAGCACCTGCGGTTCCCGGTGTCGGCGGTGCCGGAGTACCTGGCCGCGGTGACGGTGGAGCCCCTGCCGTCGCGCGGGTGGAGTGCGTGATGGGCAAGCGGGTGCGTGGGTCGATCCGCCGGCTGCCGTCCGGGCGGTGGCAGGTCCGGTACACGGGTCTGGACGGCTTGCGCCGGACGTTGGAGCAGACGCACCGGACGAAGGCGGAGGCCGAGGCGGCGTACGCGATCGTGGCGGCGGACATGGCGACCGGTCGGTGGGTGGATCCGTCGCTGGCCGGGGTGACGTTCGGGACGTACGCGGCTCGGTGGGTGGCGGAGCGGGCGACGATCACGGGTCGGACCCGTGAGCTGTACGGGACGCTGCTGCGGTTGCACCTCGCGCCGTACCTGGGGGAGGTCCAGCTGCGGTACCTCTCGCCCGCGCTGGTGCGGCGGTGGCGGCAGGGTCGTCAGGACGCGGGTGTCGGGGCGTCGACCATCGCCAAGGCGTACCGGCTGCTGCGCTCGATCATGGCGACGGCGGTCGATGACGAGGTGATCCTGCGGAACCCGTGCCGGATCCGGGGCGCGGGGAGCGAGGTCGCCTCGGAGCGGCCGATCCTCACCCCGGCCGAGGTGGCGCGGCTGGCCGAGGTGATCGAGCCGCGGTACCGGCTGGTGGTGCTGCTGGCGGTGTACGGCTCGCTCCGGTGGGGTGAGCTGATGGGGTTGCAGCGGGGCGACCTCGACCTGGAGCTGATGACGCTCACGGTGCGGCGCTCGGTCTCCGAGGTCGGCGGCCGGCTGGTGGTCAAGGGGCCGAAGTCGCGGGCTGGGCTGCGGACCATCGCGCTCCCGCTCGGCCTGCGCGAGGACATCGAGCAGCACCTCGACGCCTTCGCGGAGGACGGTCCCGAGGGCCGGCTGTTCGTGGGCTGGCGGGGCAACACCTTGCACCGGTCGAACTGGTCCACGGTGTGGGTCGCGGCCCGGTCGGCGGCCGACCTCGACCCGCGGGTGCACCTGCACGACCTGCGCCACACGGGCAACCATTTCGCGGCCGCATCGGGGGCGAGCACCCGTGAGCTGATGCACCGGATGGGCCACGCGAGCATGCGCGCGGCGCTCATCTACCAGCACGCGACGGCGGAGCGGGATGCCCGGATAGCGGCGACGCTGGACCAGGTCCTGAGCGGGGGTGCGGGGCGGTGATTGGGCACGCGTTGGGCACGCGAGGCACCTGTGCCGTGGAGCCAGCGAGGGGGTCGGTCGGCCTCGCAAGGGCTGACCTGCGGTGATGCGGTGGAGCCGATGACGGGAATCGAACCCGCGTGTCCAGCTTGGGAAGCTGGCGCTCTACCATTGAGCTACATCGGCGTGCCGGGTCGAGTGACCTCCCCGGCGCCCGGGAAGTCTAGCCCACCACCGCAGCCGCCTCGCACCCGGTCCGACCCCTGCCGGTAGCCTGACCGCGTGCTCCTCTCCGACCGTGACATCCGCGCCGAGGTCGATGCCGGTCGCGTGGCCCTCGACCCCTGGGACCCGGCGATGATCCAGCCGAGCAGCGTCGACGTCCGCCTCGACAAGTTCTTCCGGCTCTTCGACAACCACAAGTACCAGGTGATCGACCCCGCGCAGGACCAGGCCGACCTCACCCGGCTCGTCGAGGTCGACGCCGACGAGGGCTTCGTCCTGCACCCCGGCGAGTTCGTCCTCGGCTCCACCCTCGAGACCGTGAGCCTGCCTGACGACCTCGCGGCCCGCGTCGAGGGCAAGTCGAGCCTCGGCCGCCTCGGGCTGCTGACCCACGCGACGGCCGGCTTCGTCGACCCCGGCTTCACCGGCCACGTCACCCTCGAGCTGAGCAACGTGGCGACGCTGCCGATCATGCTGTGGCCGGGGATGAAGATCGGGCAGCTGGCGTTCTTCCGGCTGAGCAGCCCGTCCGAGAACCCGTACGGCTCCGAGGCCTACGGCTCGCACTACCAGGGCCAGCGCGGCCCGACGGCCAGCCGCAGCTTCCAGAACTTCCACCGCGCCGACGTCTGAGCGACCCCGCCGCGGTGGCCATCCGGTGAGACGGGGCGCGCCGAACCTCCTGCGACACGCCGCAGATCCGGCCGTCCTCCACGGAACGACGGCCGGCACGAGGTACGCATCGTGGATGCGGGCCTCCGTCCCGTCCCTGCCCCGGCTCGGACCCGCCTGATCACGAGGGGAACCGAGCGATGCACGAACGCACCGTCCGCGGTCGGTCCCACCCGGCCGCCCGGCGCCGCCGCAAGGTGGTCCGCCGCCCGCGGCGCCCCACCGTCGAGACGCTCCTGCTCGCCCCCGACGGGGGAGGTGGCGCACGCCTGCACGGCCGCGTCCCCGAGCACCCGCGGGCGGTCGTCGTCGTCCTCCACGGCGGCCGCGAGCGCAGCCGTGAGCGGGTGGGCCGCTACCAGCTCGCCGTCCTGCGGATGCTGCCCTTCGTCGGCTCGCTGCGCCGCACCCTCGGCGAGCAGGTCGCCGTCGTCCGGCTGACCTACCGCGTGCGCGGCTGGAACGGCCACGCCGCCGACCCGCTCGTCGACACCCGCTGGGCGCTCGAGCGCATCCGCCGCGTCCTGCCGGGCGTGCCCGTGGCCCTCGTCGGGCACTCGATGGGTGGCCGCGTCGCGCTGACGCTGGCCGCCGACTCCGGGGTGGCTGCCGTCGCGGCCCTCGCCCCGTGGGTCGAGGGCGACCTGCGGGCCCCGCGCGACGGGCGGCCCGTCCTCCTCATGCACGGCACCGCCGACCGCACGACCGACCCCCGCCGCACGGCCTTCGTCGCGCAGCGCTGGGAGGAGCTCGGCGTCCGCGTCACGTGGGTGCGGGTGCCGGGGGAGCGCCACGCGATGCTCCGCCGCGCCCGCCGCTGGCACGAGACGGTGGCCGAGTTCGTCAGCGGCGCACTGCCGCTCGCAGACCGACCCAGCTGACGACAGCGCCGGCCACGAGCAGGCCGGCGCACCAGAGCATCGCGGCGCGGTAGCCGGCCGTCATCGCGACGGGGTCGAGGTAGTCCTCGCCCGCGAGGCCGACCAGACCGGGCAGCGCGGCGACGGCGAGCAGCGACCCGGCCCGGGCGACCGCGTTGTTGACGCCGCTGGCGACCCCGGCGTGCCGGTCCGGCGCCGAGCCGAGGACCGCGGCGGTCAGCGGCGAGACGAGCCCGGCGAGCCCGAGGGCGAAGACGACCATCCCGGGCAGCACGTCGAGCCAGCCGGCGGAGGCGTCGACGCGCAGCAGCAGGAGGCTGCCCGCCGCGCAGAGGAGCGGCCCGACGGTCATCGGCAGCCTCGGGCCGATGCGGTCGGCCAGCGCCGCCGAGCGCGACGACAGCAGCATCATGGCGACGGTGAGGGGCAGGGCGGACATCCCGGCGGTGAGCGCGCTCCATCCGGCGACCTGGAGCTCCAGCACCACGAACAACGTCACCGCCCCCAGCGCCCCGTAGACGAGCAGCGTCATCCCGTTGGCCGCCGCGAACACCCGAGAACCGAACAGCGACAACGGGACCAGCGGATGCCGGGAGCGGCGCTCGACGACGACGAAGCCGACGGCCGCGCCCACCGCCACGGCCCAGCACCCCACGAGCGCGGCGGTCGCCAGCGTGCCGGCGGCGGTCAGCGCGTAGGTCGCGGCGCCGAGCGCGACGACGGTGAGCCCCGCCCCGGCGACGTCGAACGGGCGCCCGGCGGCCCCGGGGTCGCGGCTCTCCGGCGCGCGCCGCCCGGTCAGCGCGACGACGGCGAGACAGAGCGGGATGTTGATGCCGAACACCCAGCGCCACGAGGCGTGGTCGACGAGCCAGCCCCCGACGAACGGCCCGAGCGCGGCGGCGACCCCCGAGAAGCCGGCCCACGTCCCGATGGCCGTGGCCCGGTCGGCGGGGCGGAACGTCGTCTGGATGATCGCGAGCGCGCCGGGGGTCAGCAGCGCCGCCCCGACCCCCTGGAGCACGCGCAGGGCGACGAGCTGGGCCGGTGTCTGGGCGGCCGCGCAGAGGGCCGAGGCCACCGCGAACCACACGACCCCGACCTCGTAGACCCGGCGGCGCCCCCACCGGTCGCCGAGCCCGCCGCCGACGAGCACGAGCGATGCGAGCGCCAGCAGGTACCCGTTGACCACCCACTGCAGCTGCGCCAGCGAGGCGTCGAGGTCCGCGCCGATCGTGCGCAGCGCGACGTTGACGACGCTGCCGTCGAGGATGGCGACGCCGGTGCCGAGCACCAGCCCGGCCAGCACCAGCCGACCCTGCGGCGAGCGCCGGTCGAGGTGCTCGTCGCGGGGGACGGTCTCGGTCACGGAGCCACGCTAGGGCCCGGCGGCGGGTCTCGATCCGGTCTCGGTCCGTCGAACGTCCGTCACGGGGGGCCTCCCACCTGCGGTTGCGCGCACTAGGGTCGACGGATGATCCGCTTCGACGGCGTGACCAAGCAGTTCCCCGACGGCACGGTCGCCGTCGACGACCTGAGCCTCACGGCCCCGACGGGCAAGATCACCGTGCTCGTCGGTCCATCGGGGTGCGGCAAGACGACCAGCCTGCGGATGGTCAACCGGATGATCGAGCCGACGCGGGGCTCCATCTCCCTCGACGGCCAGGACACCGGCCGGATGAAGCAGTCCGAGCTGCGTCGTGGCATCGGCTACGTCATCCAGCACGCGGGCCTCTTCCCGCACCGGACCGTCCTCGACAACATCGCCACCGTGCCGCGGCTGCTCGGCTGGGACCGCGCCCGCACCCGCGACCGCGCCCACGAGCTGCTCGAGCGGGTCGGGCTCGATCCCGTTCTCGGCGACCGCTATCCCGCGCAGCTCTCGGGCGGTCAGCAGCAGCGCGTCGGGGTCGCCCGGGCGCTCGCGGCCGACCCGCCCGTCATGCTCATGGACGAGCCGTTCTCCGCCGTCGACCCGATCGTCCGCGACCAGCTGCAGGACGAGTTCCTGAGGCTGCAGGAGGAGCTGGGCAAGACGATCATCTTCGTCACGCACGACATCGACGAGGCCATCAAGCTCGGCGACCAGGTCGCGGTCCTGCGGGTCGGTGGCCGGCTGGCGCAGGTCGCGGAGCCGTCGTACCTGTTGGCCCACCCGGCCGACGACTTCGTCGCGGACTTCGTCGGGCGCGACCGCGGCTACCGCGCCCTGCAGTTCCAGCGGACCCCGCGCCTGCCCCTGCGCTCCGAGCGGACCATCGTCCTCGGCGAGCAGCCCGCGGCGGGCAGCGCGGCCTGGCTGCTCGTCGTCGACGAGCAGCGCAAGCCGCTCGGATGGGTCGAGCCGGCGCGCATCGGTGCGCGCGGGGTCGAGGACGCCGACCTGCACCGCGGCGGCACCGTCGCCCGCGCCGCCGGGACGCTGCGCGGCGCCCTCGACGCGGCGCTGTCGTCCCCGGCGCGACGCGGCGTGGTCGTCGACGACAGCGGCGTGCTCGTCGGCACGGTGCTCGCCCACGAGGTGCTCAGCGCCATCGAGGACACCGACCGGCCCGAGCGCGACGAGGAGGACCCCGTGCACGGCGGGGCCGTCGCCCTCGCGGAGGACGGGGCCTGAGGTGGACTGGCTCGCCTCGAACTGGCGCACCGTCATCGACCTCGCGGGGCAGCACCTCTACCTCGCCGGGGTGCCGCTCGTGCTCGGGCTGGTGCTCTCGCTGCCGCTCGGCTGGGCGGCCAAGCGCTGGCGCGGGGCGTACCCGGCCGTGGTCACGACGAGCGGGCTGCTCTACACGATCCCCTCGCTGGCTCTCTTCATCATCATGCCGATCGTCCTCGGGACGAAGATCCTCGACCCGGTCAACGTCGTCGTCGCGATGACGATCTACACCGTCGCGCTCCTGGCCCGCACGGTCGCCGACGGCCTGATGTCGGTGCCCGACCACGTCGAGCAGGCCGCGACCGCGATGGGCTACCGGGGGCTGCGCCGGCTGGTCGGCGTCGAGCTGCCGCTGGCCGTCCCGGTCATCGCCGCCGGCCTGCGGGTCGCGGCCGTCAGCAACGTGAGCATCGTCAGCGTCGCCTCGCTCGTCGGCGTCCCGCAGCTCGGCTCGCTGCTCGTCGACGGGTGGCGCCGCATCATCTGGGGCGAGCTCGTCACCGGCATCGTCGCCTGCCTCGTGCTCGCGCTCCTGCTCGACGGGCTCATCCTGCTCCTCGCCAAGGCCTTGACGCCCTGGCGCCGCGTGGCCGGAGGGACCGCATGATCGGCTCGCTGCTCTCGTGGCTCACCGACCCCGCGAACTGGTCCGGGTCCGACGGCATCCCCACCCGGCTGCTCGAGCACCTCATGTACGCGGTGCTGACGATGGTCATCGCGGCGGTGATCGCACTGCCGCTCGGCCTGTGGATCGGCCACAGCGGCCGGATGCGCTGGCTCGTCACCGCGACGAACGCAGCGCGCGCCATCCCCACGCTCGGGCTGCTCTTCGCGGCGTCGCTGCTCGTCGGCCCGGTGCTCAAGGGGGATGCCGCCTACCTCGCGCCGAGCATCGCCGTCCTCGTCCTGCTCGCCGTCCCGCCGCTGCTCGCCGGCACCTACGCCGGCGTCGAGGCCGTCGACCCGGCCGCGCGCGACGCCGCCCGCGGGGTCGGGATGACCGGCTGGCAGGTGCTGCGGCAGGTCGAGCTGCCGTGCGCGCTGCCGCTGGTCATGTCGGGTCTGCGCACCGCGGTGCTCCAGGTCGTCGCGACCGCCACGATCGCGGCGTACATCGGCCTCGGCGGGCTCGGGCGCTACCTCGTCGACGGCATCGCCCTCGGGGACTACCCGCGGGCCGCCGGCGGCGCGCTGCTCGTGGCGCTGCTCGCCATCGCCCTCGAGGGCCTGCTCGCGCTGCTGCAGCGGCGCCTCGTCTCGCCCGGACTGACCGGCCGGGGGCGTCGCGCCGGGTCACGAAACGATGACGATCAGCCGGGGGTGGAAGCCCACGCCGGTGCGCCTGTTGTGCAGGGTGGGCCAGGCTCCACCTGAGCGCCGCCCTCCGAGCTCCGGGGCGCTGCGTCGCTCCCTCCCTCATCCCCCTCTCGCCCGCCCCCCACGACCCACCGACCTGCATCCGGCCCCGCCGCCCGGCCCGGCCACCACGAAAGGGACCGACCCGATGAACCGCAGAACCGTCCTCACCTCCGTCGCCCTCGCCGCCGCCCTCGGGCTCTCGGCCTGCGGCGGCGGCAGCGACCCGCTGGCCAGCGAGAGCCCGGCAGCCGGCTCCTCCGGCGGCGCGTCCTCCGGCTCGATCGTCGTCGGCGGCGCCGACTTCTCCGAGTCCACCGTCCTCGCCGAGGTCTACGCCGGCGCGCTGCGCGCCAAGGGCATCGACGCGACGACCAAGACGAACATCGGCGCGCGAGAGATCTACCTGCGCGCGCTCGAGGACAACTCCGTCCAGGTCTTCCCCGAGTACACCGGCGCGCTCGCCGTGTACTACGACAAGGAGTACGCCGGCACCGACGCCGACGAGGTGTACGCGAAGGCCAAGGAGGTCGTCCCGGACACGCTGACCGTCCTCGACAAGTCCGCCGCCGAGGACGTCGACTCCCTCGCCGTCACCAAGGAGACCGCCGACTCCAAGGGCCTCAAGACCATCGAGGACCTCAAGGCGGTCGCCGGCGACCTGACGCTCGCCGCGCAGCCGGAGTTCAAGGAGCGCCCGCAGGGCGTCGTCGGCCTCGAGAAGGTCTACGGCGTGACCTTCGGCTCCTTCCGCCCGCTGACCGGCCAGGCAGTCCTCCAGGCGCTCGTCAACGGTCAGGCCGACGTCGCCAACATCTTCTCGACCGACCCCGGCATCGCGGCGAACAACCTCGTCGTGCTCGAGGACACCAAGCGCGTGTTCGGCTCGCAGAACATCGTCCCGCTCGTGCGCGCCGACAAGGCCGACCAGGTCAAGGACGCGCTCAACGCCGTCTCGGCCAAGCTGACGACCGACGCCGTGACGCAGATGCTCAAGCAGACCGACATCGACAAGAAGGACCCGAAGACGGTCGCGGCCGACTTCCTCAAGGCCAACGGCCTCGGCTGACGCCGGAGCCACGGGCTGACGAACTCTTGCGTCGGGGCTGGGACCCCGCGCCTGGGAGCCGACGTCCACTCACGGCGGCCGGACCGCCGCAGCTGAACGACCGGGCCCCCGGTGACCGACGAGGTCACCGGGGGCCCGCTTCGTCTCGCCTCATTCCCGACTGATTGCGAGTTGTGCCGCTCGACGCGCGGTTGGGAGGCGTGTCGGGCGGTGGAAGTCGCAATCAGTGGGGTGGGTTGGGGGCGACTTCTTGCGCATCCGCCACCTCGGAGCGCCCGTGGGGGCGGTCCTGAGGTGGTGGATGGGCAATCAGTCGGGATGGTCCCCGCGGTGGGTCAGTCCCAGGGGTCGGGCTCGTCGAGGAGCGCAGCGTCGCCGCCGAACGACCCCGCGGCCGGCTTGTTCGCCGGCGGTTCCGCCTCGGCGGCGGGCTGCTCGGCGCTCGGCTCCGGCTCGACCGCCTGCTCCGGCTCCGCCTCGGGCTCGGCCTCCGGCTTCGTCACAGGTGCCGCGTCGGTGGTCATCTCGTCGGTGGGTGCGGTCGCCGCGGCCGGCTCGTCGGCGGCAGAGGGCTCCTCCGATGCCTCGACGGCGTCGGGGGTCTGCTCGTCCGCGTCCACCTCGGACCGGTCCTCGACCACTGCGGGGGCCGGTGCCTGCTCGGCGGGCTCGTCCCAGGGGTCGGGCTCGTCGAGCAGCGACGCGTCGCCACCGAACGACGCGCTCGTCGAGCTCGCGCTCGGCTGGGCCTCGGCAGGGGAGGGGTCCGCCTCGGCGACGACCTCCTGGACGGGCTGCTCCGGCTCGGGGGTCGGCTCCGGCGCGGGCTCGGACGCCGTGCTCGGGGCCGATTCCTCCGTGAGCTGCGAGTCCGTCGTTTCGGTCGGAGTGCTCGCCGCGGTGTCGGCGGGCTCGTCCCAGGGATCGACGTCGTCCGCATCCGTGGCAGCGGGAGCTGCGGGTGCGGTGTCGGTGGTTGCCTCGGTCGTGGGCTCCGGGGTGGTGGTGGCTGCCGGGGTTGTGGCGGGCTCGTCCCAGGGGTCGAGGTCGTCGTCCGATGCTGCCGGGGCGGGGGCTGCGGTCTCGGTGGTCGGTTCCGGGGTGGTGGTGGCTGCCGGGGTCGTGGCCGGCTCGTCCCAGGGGTCGACGTCGTCCACATCCGCAGCAACGGGCGCTGCGTCACCGGTGCTCGACTCGGTGGTCGGTTCCGGGGTGGTGGTGGCTGCCTGAGTGGCGGCGGGCTCGTCCCAGGGGTCGACGTCGTCATCCACGGCCGCGGGGGCCGCGGTGTCGGTGGTCGGTTCCGGTGCGCTGGTGGCTGCCGGAGTGGTGGCAGGCTCGTCCCACGGGTCGACGTCGTCCACATCCGCAGCAACGGGCGCTGCGTCACCGGTGCTCGACTCGGTGGTCGGTTCCGGGGTGGTGGTGGCTGCCTGAGTGGCGGCGGGCTCGTCCCGGGGGTCGACGTCGTCATCCACGGCCGCGGGGGCCGCGGTGTCGGTGGTCGGTTCCGGTGCGCTGGTGGCTGCCGGAGTGGTGGCAGGCTCGTCCCACGGGTCGACCTCGTCGGTGGAGGCGGCGGCGTCGGCCTTGGCCTTCTCCTCGGACGGCTCACCCTGCGAGCGGCCGGGCGCCGGGTCGGCGATGGCAGCGGGCTCGTCCCACGGGTCGGGCTCGGTCCCGTCGACGACCGCTTCGGCGGTCTCGGCGTCGACGGCGACCTCCGGCTCGACGGCACGCTCCGACGTGGCGGGCGCGGCCGCGGGCTGGTCGTCCCAGGGGTCGCTCTCGTCCTGGTCGGAAGTCGACACATTCGTCGTTTTCTGCACGGGCTGAGCGGCGACGGGCTGGTCGTCCCACGGGTCGCTCTCGTCGTGGTCATCAATCGACACATTCGTCGATTTCTGCACGGGCTGAGCAGCGGCGCTGGGGGCAGCGGGCTGGTCGTCCCACGGGTCGCTCTCGTCGTGGTCATCAATCGACACATTCGTCGATTTCTGCACGGGCTGAGCAGCGGCGCTGGGGGCAGCGGGCTGGTCGTCCCACGGGTCGCTCTCGTCGTGGTCATCAATCGACACATTCGTCGATTTCTGCACGCTCGCCGGCGGCTGCTCGGCCGTCGGGGCGGCCGCAGGGGCCGTCGCAGCTCCGGCAGCGGTGGCCGTGGCAGCAGCGGTCGCGGCCGCGGCGGGCGCCGTCACCTCGGGCGCGGCCTCCCGCGCGGACGGCTCGACGGGCGCAACGGGCGCCTCCTGACCACGGCGCACGGCGGCGAGCAGCATCTGCGCGACGTCGACGACCTCGACCTCCTCGCCGACGCCCTCCGCCTGCTTGGCGGTCAGGCCGTCCGAGATCATCACGCGGCAGAACGGGCAGCCGATGGCGATGCGCTCCGCACCGGTCGCGAGGGCCTCGTCGGTGCGGTTGGTGTTGATGCGGGTGCCGAGCTTCTCCTCCATCCACATGCGGGCACCGCCGGCGCCGCAGCAGAAGGACTTCTCGCCGTGGCGCGGCATCTCGCGCAGCTCGACACCGGGCAGGGCGCCGATGAGCTCGCGCGGCGGCGCGTAGACGTCGTTGTGCCGGCCGAGGTAGCAGGGGTCGTGGTAGGTGACGGACGGCGCGGTCGAGGCGGCGTTCTTCGCGGACGACATGCCGGGCGCCTCGTCGGGGCGCGCGACCGGGACGAGCTTCTTCTCGCGGACGAGCCGGTTGAGCAGCTGCGTGTGGTGGACGACCTCGTAGCTGCCGCCGAGCTGCGGGTACTCGTTCTTGATGGTGTTGAAGCAGTGCGCGCAGGTGACGACGACCTTGGTCACGCCGAACTCGCCGAAGGTCTCGACGTTCTGCGCGGCCAGCGTCTGGAAGAGCAGCTCGTTGCCGGCGCGGCGGGCGGAGTCGCCGGTGCACGTCTCGCCGTCACCGAGGACGGCGAACGAGACGCCGGCGGTGTCGAGCAGCTCGGCGACGGCGCGGGTGGTCTTCTTCGCGCGGTCCTCGTAGGCGCCGGCGCAGCCGACCCAGAAGAGCCACTCGACGTCGGAGGCCTTCTCGACGTCCTGGCCGAGGATCTTGACGTCGAAGGGCAGGTCCTTGGCCCAGTCCAGGCGCGCCCGGGCGCCCATGCCCCACGGGTTGCCCTTGCCCTCGAGGTTCTTGAAGAGGCCGCCGAGCTCCTGCGGGAACGCCGACTCGATGAGCGTCGCGTACCGGCGCATGTCGATGATGTGGTCGACGTGCTCGATGTCGACGGGGCACTGCTCGACGCAGGCGCCACAGGTGGTGCACGACCAGAGGACGTCCTGGTCGATGACGGCGTCGGGGCCGTGCGGGTTGTACGCGGTCAGGGGCGCCGAGGGGTCGTACCCGGTGTCGCCGACGAGCGCCATCGAGGTCCAGTCGACGACGTCGAGGGAGCCGGCCGGCTCGACCCCGTCGGTCGGGACGGTCGCGGCGGCGGTGGCGACCGAGGCCATCGCCTTCTCCTGGTCACCGTCCGCGGCCGAGAGCGCGCGCAGGTACGGGGCCTTGGCGTCGGCGTGGTCGCGCAGCGTCATCATGAGCAGCTTGGGCGACAGCGGCTTCTCGGTGTTCCAGGCCGGGCACTGCGACTGGCAGCGGCCGCACTCGGTGCAGGTCGAGAAGTCGAGCAGGCCCTTCCACGTGAAGTCCTCGACCTTGCCGACGCCGAGGACGTCGCCGTCCTCCATCTCCTCCATCGCCTCGAGGTCGAACGGCTTGCCGCCGACCGTCATCGGCTTGGCCGGACCCAGCGCGGTGCGCCCGGAGGACTCGCGCTTGAACCAGATGTTGGGGAAGGCCAGGAAGCGGTGCCAGGCGACGCCCATCGTCGGCTGCAGCGCGATGGTGATCATCCAGGCGAACGAGATGAGGATCTTGACCGTCGCGACGACCTGCACCCAGGCGGCGAGCCCGGCGGGGGAGGTGCCCGACCACCAGCCGGCCATCCAGCCGGTCAGGGGGAAGTGGGCGACGAGCGAGGTGTCGGGCTCGAAGCGCTGCACCATCGCCGCCTCGAGGCCGCGCAGCAGGAGGATGCAGAAGGTGACGAAGAGGATGGTCAGCTCGACGTAGTAGGCCTGCCAGAAGGTCGAGCCGTAGAACCGCGAGAAGCGCCCGCCCTCGCCGCGGGCCCGCCGCGGGTGGTTCTTCTGGCGGATGGCCATGAGCACGACGATGCCGACGAGCCCGCCCCACGCGAAGACCTCGACGAGCCACTCGAACGGCGCGAAGTGGCCGAGGACCGGCAGCCTGTAGTCGGGCTGCACGAGCTGGAAGAAGGCGTTGACGAGCGTCGTGAAGAGGATGAGGAACGCGAGCGCGGTGAACCAGTGCGCCGCCGCGACGACCTTGAGCCGCGACATCCGGGTGTGCCCGAGGAACTCCTTCGCGAGGGTCCAGGTGCGGGCCGCGGGGGCGTCGGTGCGCGTGCGGTCGGGCTGCCCGAACCGGTAGAGCGTGACGAACCGCCCGACCTGCCGGAAGAGCAGCGCCCACCCGATCGTCGGGACGACGAGGCAGACGACGATGGCGACGACCTGCAGGGCGGTGACCCCGCCGAACCGGTCGTCGAACGACGGGATGACGTCGCTGGCCAGGGCGGGCGCGAGGGCAGCAGGCATGCGGGTCAGCGTACCGGGGGGTAAGCAAGCGCTCACCGGTCTGTGACGACCGTCAACAGGGTCCGTCCGGGCCCGAGATCCCGTTGTCCGCGCGGATAACGGCGTGTTGGAATACGCATAAGCGCTCCGGGGTTGGCCCGGACAGCAGGCTGATGCGTCGCGCCCCCGACCCCGGGCGGCCGGCGTCCACCGACAGAGAGGCGACCCGATGCCCATCCTCGACGACGTGACCCAGGCGGTCGGCAACACCCCGCTCGTCCGCCTCAACCGGATCATCGACGGGGACGCGACCGTCGCGGCGAAGCTGGAGTTCTACAACCCGGCGAGCTCGGTCAAGGACCGCATCGGGGTCGCGATCATCGACGCCGCGGAGGCGTCCGGCCAGCTGAAGCCCGGCGGCACCATCGTCGAGGCCACCTCGGGCAACACCGGCATCGCCCTCGCGATGGTCGGTGCCGCGCGCGGCTACCGGGTCGTCCTCGCGATGCCGGAGTCGATGAGCAAGGAGCGCCGCGCGCTGCTGCGCGCCTACGGCGCCGAGCTCATCCTCACCGACCCCTCGACCGGCATGAAGGGCGCGGTCGCCAAGGCCGACGAGATCGTCGCCGAGCGCGACGGCGCCGTCCTGGCCCGCCAGTTCGCCAACGCCGCGAACCCTGAGGTGCACCGCCGCACGACCGCCGAGGAGATCTGGAAGGACACCGACGGCGCGGTCGACATCGTCGTGGCCGGCATCGGCACCGGTGGCACGATCACCGGCGTCGGCGAGGTCCTCAAGGCGCGCAAGCCCGGCGTCCAGATCATCGCGGTCGAGCCGGAGGAGTCCCCGATCCTCAACGGCGGACAGCCCGGCCCGCACAAGATCCAGGGCATCGGCGCGAACTTCGTCCCCGAGATCCTCAACACCGAGGTCTACGACGAGGTCATCGACGTCAACGCGCAGACCTCCGTCGACTGGGCGCGCAAGGCCGCGACCCAGGAGGGGCTGCTCGTCGGGCTCTCCTCCGGCGCAGCCCTCGCCGCGGCCAACCAGGTCGCGAGCCGCCCCGAGAACGCGGGCAAGACGATCGTCGTCATCATCCCCAGCTTCGGCGAGCGCTACCTCTCGACGATCCTGTTCGAGGGTCTCGTCGACTGACATGACCTTTCTGAAGCAGGCGCGCGCGACGGTCCGGGAGGACCTGGATGCCGCGATGCGGCGCGACCCCGCCGCCGAGTCGCGGGCCGACGTCGCGCTGAACTCCCCCGGGCTGCACGCGATCTGGTCCTACCGGGTCGCGCACCGGGTGTGGGAGAAAGGCCCCCAGTGGCGGCCCGCCGCGCGCCTGCTCTCGACGGTCACCCGGGCGGTCACCGGGGTGGAGATCCACCCCGGTGCCCGGATCGGGCGCCGCTTCTTCATCGACCACGGCATGGGCGTCGTCATCGGCGCGACCGCCGTCGTCGGTGACGACGTGATGCTCTACCACGGGGTGACCCTCGGCGGTCGGTCGCTGGCGCGCGGCACGAAGCGCCACCCGACGCTCGGCGACCGCGTCGTGGTCGGCACCGGCGCGCGCATCCTCGGTGACCTGCTCATCGGGGACGACGCACAGATCGGGGCCAACTCCGTCGTCGTCAAGGACGTCCCGGCCGGCGCCGTCGCCACCGGCATCCCGGCGCGCGTGCGGATGCCGCAGCTGCCCGGCGAGGACCCCTACGACGCGCTGTTCGCCGAGCCGGCCATCTTCATCTGACCTGCGGTACGACGGCTCCCGCGCGCGGGAGCGGTCACGGCGTCGCGCTCCACTCCGAGCCGTAGAGGCAGAACACCCCGGCGGCGGGGTGCTCGACGACGACCTCGGCCCACGCCTGCGAGGCGTCCGTCCCCGTCGCGATGCGCCGGTGGTGGGCGACCATCGCGTCGTGGGCGACGACGTCGGCGACCGGCGCCACGGCGGCCAGCACGCTCGTGGCGCCGAGGGAGAGCAGGGCGATGGCCAGCCCGAGCGGCTCGTCCCCCGGCCGGGTCGAGAACTGCCCGACGTCGCAGGCCGACAGGGCGACGTGCTCGGCGGCGACCGGCCGCGGGAACTCGTGCGCGAAGACCGGCCCGTCGGCCATCCGCACCGACGAGAAGAGCGGGCTCTGCCCCTGGTGCAGGCCGTGCGCCGCGAGGTGGACCACCCGCGCCGACCCGAGGGCGTCGAGGACGTCGGCGCTCGTGGCCGTGCGCGGGTCGGGTGCCGGAGCGACGCCCCACGCGCGCTCGACCGCCCGGATCTCCGGCAGGGTGCGGGTCAGGCCCGGGCCGTAGAGCGCCGCGACGGCCGTGGTCGGGCGCAGGCCCGACGCCCGGGCCGGGCCGCGCACCCACCGGGTGAGCGAGGGGGCGACGGTGACCGGCCGGCCGCGCAGGCTCGGCATGAGGCTCCACGGCATCCCGGCGAGGGTGCGTGACGGCACGACGACGACCCGGTCCTCGTCCGCGCCACCGGGGTTGAGGAGCGCGTCGGCCGCCGCGAGGGAGGACGTGGTCGCCCGCTCCAGCACCGCCGCCATCGGCGACCCGGGGGCGATGGTGGCGCGGGCCCGCAGGTCGCGCCGCAGCCGCGTCACCGCCTCGACGACCGCGGGGACCGGCCCGACGTGCACCACCTCGGCGCCGGTGGTGCGCAGGACCACCTGGTGCAGCTCGCCCCCGGACTCGAAGAACTCGACGACGGTCGTCGCGCCGTCGAGCGCCGCCGTGGCCTCGTCGGCGTCCACGGGATGCACCGCGCCGGCGGCTTGCCCGTCGACCGCGAGGCTCCACTCCCGCTGGGCGACGAGGGACTCGAGCCGCTCGACGCGAGGCGCGAGCGCCGCGGCCTGGTCGCGGTCGCTGTCGGCGAGGAGCTGGCGCAGGCGGCGCAGCTCGCGGGTGGCGTCGGCGAGGTCGGGGTCCGCGGGGGCGGTCACCGGGTTGATGCGGTGCGAGATGGCGCGCCAGCGCTCGACCGTCGCGAGGACCTGCTCGGCGCGGTCGCCGGCGAGCGAGCGCTCGGTGTCGAGCGCCGCGAGCCGACGGCCGTGCAGGGCCAGGGCGGCCCGCACGTCGAGGCTCGCGGACTGGAACTGGTGCGCCGCGAGCACCCGGTTGCCCTCCTCGAGCCGCTCGCTGGCCCGGGCCCCCCGGTCGCGGGCGAGGTCGAGGCGCGCACGCACGAGCACCTCGTGGAGCGTCGCGGCCAGCGAGGGCTCGCCGGCCGTGCCGAGGTCGGCGAGACGGCGTTCGGCGCCGTCGGCATCTCCGAGGAGGAGGCGGGCCTCGGCCTCGAGCCGGACCGCCTCGCGCCCCGAGGACCCCAGCGCCGGTGCGCCGGGCTCGCCCGCGGCGTGCTCGGTGTGCCGCACGAGCCGCTCGACGACGGCGGGCAGGTCACGGCCCTCGGCGACGTCGACCCCGGCGCGCAGCAGCTCGGCCTCGCGGACCAGCTCGTGCGCCTGCCGGGTGCGGTAGGCCGCCGTGGCGTCCCGGACCCGGTCGCGCGCCCGGTCGAGGTCGCCGACGAGGAGGTCGCAGCGTGCGAGGCGCAGGCTGATCTCGCCCTCCTCGAGGCGGTGCCCGGAGGAGTGGGCCGTGGACAGGGCCGCCTCGAGCTCGGCGCGGGCGCCGTCGACGAGACCCGCCGCCAGGAGCACCTCGGCGTGGTCGAGCCGGGCCCGGTCGCGCGCCACCGCGACGTCCATCGCGTCGGCCTCGCGCATGAGCGTCAGCGCCCGCGGCAGGTCACCGTCGACGAACGCCACGACGGCCCGGTTGTGGCGCGCCTTGAACTCCAGCTCGCGGAAGCCGCCCTCGACGGCGATGTCGCGCGCCGCGTCGAAGTTCGCGGCGGCGTCGGCGGAGCGGCCGACGCCGAGCCAGGCCTGCCCGAGGTTGAGGTGGTAGGCCCAGCGCTGCGCCGGGTCCAGCCCGGACCCCTCGACGTCGACGGCCAGCAGCGCCTCGACGCACGAGGGCCAGGCCCCGACGCGTCCGTGGAGGGTCCCCTCCTGGATGTGGGTCAGCGCCACGAGGAGCGGGTCGTCGAGCTCGAGCGCCTCGGTTCGTGCGGCGTGCAGCGTCCGCAGCGCGGGCTGGATGCCGTCCGCCTCGAGCTCGGACCAGGCCCGCGTGATGCGGACCCGGACCCGGAGCCAGCGGGCGTCGCGGTCGTCACGCCCGGCCAGCAGGCCCAGGGCCCGGTCGAGCCGTGCTGCGGCGGAGGCGAAGTCGCCGATCTCGTTGTCGGCGCGCGCGGCATCGAGCAGCCCTCCCGCAGACTGCAGCGGGTCGCGCTCGATGGCTCCTCCTCTAGAGGTCGATGGCCGGCGTGATGACCGGCGGCGCGTCCGGCCGCCCACGTCGCCGCAGGACGAAGTTCACCAGACCGCGCTCGACCCCCGCAAAGGTGAACCGCCCGTCGGGATCGGTGGCGGCGCTGCGCGTCCGGCTGCGCTCGCGCAGCTCGACGTCGACGTCGCCCTCGCTGGCCCAGCCGACGACGTCGACCCGGCCCGGGCCGGCCGGTTCGAGGCTGACCATGACGCTCAGGCCGTCGCTCGCGAAGGTCACGGTGTCGGCGCGGTCGTAGTCGGCGCCGCGCACGGTCGTCAGCGCGTCGGCGTCGGACACGATGCGCGCGACCTCGGCCTCGAGCGAGGCGACGCTCATCGCGAAGGTGATGCGGTCGACGAGGCCGGCGGGCACCGGGTCGAGCTCGTCGTGCGCGGCGCGGACGGCGGCGAGGACGCGCACGTCGGCGGCGTCCAGCGGCTCCTCGGCGAGGTGGTTCTCGTGGTCGGGGGCAGGGCTCATGAGGTCATCTCCCAACGGGGATCGGAGGTGAGGGCGGCGCGCAGCTTCGCGAGGCACCGGCCCCGGGTCGGGCCGATCGACCCGACCGGCATCCCGAGGGCGTCGGCCACCCCCGCGTAGTCGGGTCGGTCGGCGTACGCGATGGCGCGCAACAGCGTCTGGCAGCGGTCGGACAGGAGGTGGAAGTGCTCCCAGACGACGCGCTGCTCGTCGTGGGCGAGGACGGCGGCCTCGGGGGAGGGCGCCGCGTGGTCGGTCTCGAGCTCGCGGACGTCGTCGTGGGCGTCGGGCTCCTCGCGGTGCCCGCGCGAGCGCAGCCGCCAGGAGTCGCGCCGCGTCGTCGTCAGCAGCCACTTGAGGACCGAGCGGGGGTCGTCGATGGACCCTGCGTGCTGCACGAGCTTGAGCCACGTGTTCTGGACGACGTCCTCGGCGGCCTGGTGGTCGAGGCCGGACTGGCGCGCCACCGCCCAGAGCAACGGCGTGACCTCGCCGACGAGCAGGGTCATCCCGGAGCCGTCACCGTCCCGGAAGGTCTCGAAGGCGAGGGCGGCCCGGACGGCCAGGCCGTCGGCGTCGGTGTGCATCACGGTGCTCCTCCCAGGGCCTTGGCGACCGCCTCGGCCACCGACCCGCAGGCCTTGGTCGCGAGCAGCTGCGAGATGCCGCCGGCGCAGCACGGGGCGGCGAACGACGTGCCGCTCCAGACGCCGAAACCGGTGGCGTAGCAGTCGGGGTCGGGGGTCTCGCGCGCCGGCGAGCCGGGGCCGGCCGGGACGGCGAGGTCGCCGCGCAGCGAGCCCTCGAGCGTCGTCGGCATCGTGCTGACGACGGCCACGCCGGGGTGCCAGTGGGTGACCCACCCGCCGGTGTTCGAGAAGGTCGCCGCGGCCTTGCCGGTCGGGTTGAGGGCGCCGACGGCGGCCACCGGGATCGCGCGGTTCGGGTTCTGCGAGAGGGCTGCCGGCCAGAAGTGCTCGGTGGTGGCCCCGTTGCCGGCGGCGGCCACGACGGCGATGCCGTCCTCGGCCAGCATCGCGATGACGCGGAACAGGGCGTCCTCGTCGGAGACCGTGTCCGGACGCTCGTGGTAGTAGCCCATCGACAGGTTGACGACGCTCAGCGGCTCGTGGTCGGCGCGGCCCTCCTGGGCGGCCCAGTGGTAGAGCGCCAGCAGCCCGAGGGCCTCGACGACGTCCTGCTCGTCGGCCGCGCCGTCGCCGTACATGACGGGGACGACGACGAGCCGCGCGTCGGGGCACTGCTGCCGGATGACGCCCGCGACGAAGGTGCCGTGGCCCGCGAGGGCATCGAGGGTGCCGTTGACCGTGTCGATCGTGACGCCGCGGCCCTCGGGGTCGCGGTGCGGTGCGAAGCGCAGGCCGATGGTCTGGCCGCCGACGGTCGGGTCGCGGTCGACGAGCGGCGAGCCGTCGAACCAGGGGTGCGCGCCGAGGCCGGTGTCGAGGACCGCCACGACGGGGGACGGGCCGCCGGTCGGCTGGGGCGGCTCGACGTGCAGCGAGACGGGTCCGCGGCCGGCGGCCGTGCCCGGGGCGCCGACGCCCCCCATGTAGCCGACCCCACCCATGTAGCCCACGCCCCCCATGTAGCCCACGCCACCCATGTAGCCCACGCCACCCATGTAGCCCACGCCACCCATGTACCCGACCCCGCCCATGTAGCCGACGCCCTCGAGGCCGGCGGACATCATCACGTGGTTGAGGCTGAACCCGGCCGCCGCCTTGCGGTCGACGCCGCGGGCACGCTGGACGACGTCCCACGCGGTGAGCGGCGTGCCGACGCGGCCGGGGTTCGGGCGCAGCTCGACGAGGCGGTGCGTCGAGCGACCGAGGCGCTCGGCGTAGCCCAGCTCCTGGGCGGCCGCGAGGACGCGGCTCGGCAGCACGTCGACCGAGAAGTCCATCTCCTCGCCGATCCGGCGCAGCAGCTGGAGCGGGCCCTCCTCGAGCTGCTCGTCGGTGAGCCCGGGGACGAAGAGGCGGTGCGGCACGTACGCGACGGCGCGCGGCGCGGGCTCGTCACCGACCCGCGTGGCGGTGCGGGGGTCGAGGACGGTCGCCCCGAAGCGGCGCAGCGCCGTCTCGGGCACCGCGAAGACCGGGGGGACCGGCGTCCGCGGCGGGCGGCCGTCGTCGGTCGTGCGGTCGGGGTCCTTGCCGTCCATGGTTGCTCCTGGGGGAACCGGGCCGGATGGGGTGTCCGCGCCGGTCCAGCGTAGTGACGAACGTCAACGCTGAGAAGGAGCCGTCGAGGGCCCGGGTGATACCCGCCACGGCGTGACGCGGGTCACATCCGGGGCGACGTATCAGGTCGTCGGCCGGCGGCTCCTGACGTGCGTGAGCCCCACCGGGCCACGGTGACCGGGTCCCGACGGGGAGCTGCCCCGGTCGTCGCGACCCGGGGTCGGGCCGTCGCGAGGGCGGCGGACCGGCCGTCCCCGGGGCTGACCGGACGGACGGTCCACGTGGCCGGCCGACCGAGCGGGGCCGTCGGCCCCGGTGCGTCGCCGCCCGGACCCGTGGCGTCGCACCGGCCGCGGACGCCGCGCACCGGGGGACCGGTCACACCGCACGGCGCTCGCAGGGGAGCGCCACCGGGTGCTTCCAGAGGGCGCCCGGACGGTGTGGCCGGTTCTCCACCCGATGGTCCGGGCCGCGGAGGGGCGGTCAGTCGGGGGTGCCGGGGGACCGGGTCGCGGCCGCCCAGGCGTCCGCGTGCTCGGCCTGCTCGGAACGCGTCGGGGTGGTGACGTGGGGGGTCGTGCCGGCCGGCGCGATCGTCTCCGAGGGGACGGTGCGGCCCTGGCGCAGCCGCTCGCCGGTGGCGCGCGCGGCGTCCGCGACGAGGTCGGCGACGACCGGGGCCGCCTTCGTGCGCGCGGCCTCCTTGGCCTGGGCCACCTGGTTCTGCACCGGCCCGGAGTGCCACACCTTGCTCGAGGTGCGGCGGATCTGCTCGTAGCGCTGTTTCCCTGCCTTGGCCCCGAGGACGTAGCCCGCGGCCAGCCCGGCCATGAAGGTCAGCTTGCCCATGGGGGCTCCTTTCGTCGGCCTCCGACCTTACCCATGGCACCGCGGGGCGGCGCGGGCGCGCATCCGCCGGATGCCCGGCGCCGCCCGGCGCGGTGGTCCGGCCGGGCGGGGTCCTACGCTGGGCGGGCGGTCCGGGCGCGTGACGTCCGGCGCCGTTGGAGGGCTCGCATAGTGGCCTAGTGCGGCGGTCTTGAAAACCGCTATGGCGGCAACGTCATCGTGGGTTCGAATCCCACGCCCTCCGCCGATCCCGGGCGGGAGCCCGCGACCGCCGGGAGCGGCGCAGGGCGGGAGATGACGGGGAGGCACGCGCCGAGGGACGAGGCGCGAGCCGGAGTCCCACGCCCTCCGCCGATCCCGGGCGGGAGCCCGTGCTTCCCCACTGATTGCGAGTTGAGCCGGTCGACGCGCTGTGCGGGGGCGTGTCGGGCGGCGGAACTCGCAACAAGTGGGCTGGGTCGGCGGCGGGGAGCATCCGACCGATTGCCCATCCGCCACCTCGAGGGGCCCTGCGGAGGGGCTGGGAGGTGGTGGATGCGCAAGAAGTCGGGTGACCGGGGACGCGTGCTGCCCCACTGATTGCGAGTTGAGCCGGTCGACGCGCTGTGCGGGGGCGTGTCGGGCGGCGGAACTCGCAATAAGTCGGGTGGGATGCGCGAGGAGTGGGGGGCGGGGGGAGCTGGGGTGGCTACCGTGGGCGGGTGGACCACCAGCCGGTGCGCGTCGTAACCGACGCCGAGCTCGTCGACGCCGACCCGACCTCGGGGATGCTGCGCCGGCGGGCCTTCGAGATGCCGGGGCTGTGGGCCGGCCAGGTCGTCACCGAGCCGGGCGCGGTCTCGGGCTGGCACCACCACGACAGCAACAGCAGCGTCCTCTACGTCGTGCGCGGGGTCCTGCGCCTGGAGTGCCAGGGCGTCGAGGGATGGGTCGACGCCGTGCCCGGCAGCTACGTGCAGGTGCCGGCGTTCACCGTGCACCGCGAGTCCAACCCCGGCCGCGAGCCGTCGCTCGCCGTCATCGCGCGCGCCGGCACGGGCATCCCGACGGTCAACGTCGACGAGGCGCCCCCGCCGCACCGGGCCCGAGGGTGAGCACCACCCCACCCCCGAGCGCCGCCACCCCCGTGCCCGACGACGCAGGGCCGCTCGATCAGGTCCGCGAGGCGGCGGCCGACCTCGCGGCGCCCGTGGTCGACGCGGCCCAGGGGGCGATGGACGCCGCGCACGACGCCACCGAGGCGGTCGCGGAGACGGCGCACCAGGTGGCCGAGGCGACCGCGCAGGCGGCCGAGGTCGCCGAGACGCACGCCGCGGTGAGCACCGGTGCGCGGCTGGGCTTCTTCCTCGACGGGCTCCTCCACGCCGCGATGGGCTGGGCCGGCCTGCAGATCGTCTGGCTCGGGCACAGCCGCAGCACCGCCGACGAGTCGGGCGCGCTCACCTCGATCGCGACCTCGCTCGGCGGGCGGGCCGTCCTCTGGGTCGGGTTCGTCGGCTTCGCGGTCGTCACCGTCTGGAACCTCGCCCGGGCCATCACCGGCCGCCACTGCCACACGCGCCTCAAGCGGCTCGAGCACGCGGCCGACGGCATCGCCTACGCGACGGTGGCGTGGGCGGCCGCCGCCTTCGCGATCGGCGCCGGCCAGACGAGCCGGGACTCGACGGTCGGCATCACGCGCACCCTGCTCGCCCTGCCCGGCGGCGTCCTGCTCGTCGTCGGCGCCGGGATCGCCGTCGCCGGCGTGGGGGTCTTCAGCATCTGGTCGGGCCTGACGCGCGACTTCCTCGTCGACCTCGCCCGCCGCCCCGGCCGGGCGCTCGTGCTCGTCGGCATCGTCGGGTTCGTCGCGCGCGGGGTCGCGTTCGGCATCGTCGGGCTGCTGTTCGTCATCGCCGCGTGGACGCACGACGTCAGCGCCTCGACCGGCATCGACGGGGCGCTGCGCTTCCTCCAGGACGTCCCCGCGGGCCGGTACGCGCTCGCGGTCGTGTCGCTGGGGCTCGTCGCGTTCGGCGTCTACCTGATGACGCGCGCCCGCCACCTGCTGCGCTGACTGCGGCCCGGGCATCGGCGAGGATGGTCGGATGCGCCTGACGACCGGGACGTCCGACACCGAGCTCGACCAGCGGCTCTCCGACGAGCTCGACCGCGTGAACGCGTCCGCGACACCGGGGCTGGCTCCGGCGGAGGAGCTGACCGTGCGGGCCACGGACGACGACGGCGAGCTGGTGGCCGGGGTGTCCGGGTGGACCTGGGGCGTCGCGGCGGGCATCGGGATGACGTGGGTGCGCGAGGACCAGCGCGCCACGGGCGTCGGCCGGCGCCTGCTCGAGGCCTTCGAGGACGAGGCGCGCCGGCGCGGCTGCGCGCACGTGTTCGTCACGTCGTTCACGTTCCAGGCGCCCGCCTTCTACGAGCGTGCCGGCTATCGCGAGCTCTTCCGGTGGGAGGACGTGCCGACGCGCGGCGTCGCGGACGTCCATCTGCGCAAGGAGCTGTGACTCCCGAGTGCTGCTGTGCCGGAACGGACCTCAGGCGCGCGGAAGGATCTCGCCCGACCCGCGCCGGACGAGCGTCGGGTCGACGACGAGGTGCTGCGGCGCCGAGGTGTCGCCCCCGATGCGGGCGAAGAGCCGCTCGGCGACGAGCCGGCCGATCTTCGTCACGTCCTGGCGGACGACGGTCAGCGGCGGGTCGAGGAGGTCGGCCAGCGGGAAGTCGTCGAAGCCGACGAGGGCGACCTCGTGGTGCACCCCCCGCTCGCGCAGCGCCCGCACGGCCCCGGAGGCGAGGATGTTGCGCCCGGCGAAGACGGCCGTCGGTGGGGAGTCGAGGTCGAGCAGCCGGTGGACGACCTCGCTCGCCTCGTCGGTGGAGGTGATGCCGTCGACGACGAGCCGCGGGTCGGGGCGCAGCCCGCGGTCGGTGTGCGCCGCCGTGAAGCCCTCGCGGCGCTGCTGGGCCGTCGTGAGCGTCGGCAGGTGGAAGAGCGCGGCGATGCGGCGGTGCCCCTGGTCGAGGAGGTGCTCGGCGGCCATCCGCCCGCCGAGGAGGTTGTCGACGACGACCGAGTCGACGTCGACGCCGCGCGGGGGCCGGTCGACGAAGACCGCCGGTGTGCCGGTGCGCAGCTCGGCGACGAGGTAGTCCTGCCGCTCGCTCGCCGGCATGAGGACGAGGCCGTCGACCCGTCGGGTCACGAGGTCGTGGACGAGCTCCTGCTCGCGCTGGGCCCCCTCGTCGAGGCTGGCCGCCAGCACGCCGGTGCGGTGGGCGCGGGCCGCGTCCTCGAGGGAGCGGAGCAGCCCGGCGGAGAACGAGTTCGAGACGTCCTGGACGAGCGCGCCGATGAGGCCGGAGCGGGCCCCGGTGCGGCGCAGGTTGCTCGCGGCGAGGTTGGGCCGGTAGTCGAGGCGCTGCACGGCGGCGGTCACGCGCTCGCGGACGTCGGCCGAGACGCCGGCCTCCTCGTTGACGACGCGGGAGACGGTCTTGAGGCTCACCCCCGCCAGGGCCGCGACGTCCCGCATGGTCGCCCTCGGGCGACTCTCTCCTGACAACGATGTCACGGCCATGTCACAAGGTGTAACCCATCTCTTGACCTGAGCGCAAGCAGACGGTACAACTATGCCCTGACAACGTTGTCACGAGGCAGCGTCGTTCGGTCCAGCCCAGTACTCAAAGGAGAGTCACGGACATGCAGCTCCGTCAGATCCCCACGACGCGCACCGCCCGTCGCGCCGTCGTCTCGGCCGCGATCGTCGGCCTCGCCCTCACCAGCACCGCGTGCAACCGCGGCAGCACCGCCGACACCGGCTCCGGTGGAGAGGCCGCCGTCGGCGTCACCCTCATCACCAAGGACTCCACCAACCCGTTCTTCGTCGCCATGCAGAAGGGCGCGCAGGCCGACGCCGGCAAGAACAACGTCAAGCTCACCGTCGCCTCCGGCAAGCAGGAGGGCGACGACCAGGGCCAGATCACGGCCATCGAGGACGCGATCGCCCGCGGCGACAAGGGCATCCTCATCACGCCGATGTCCACCGGCGTCAACGCGGCGATCAAGAAGGCCCGCGACGCCGGCCTCTACGTCATCGCCCTCGACACCCCGCCGGACCCGGCCGACACCGTCGACATCACCTTCGCCACCGACAACCGCTCGGCCGGCAAGCTCGACGGCGAGTGGGCCGCGGCCACGCTCGACGGCAAGCCCGCCGTCATCGCGCTGCTCGACCTCTTCGACGACAAGATCGTCTCGGTCGACTACAACCGCGACCAGGGCTTCCTCGAGGGCATGGGCATCGACGTCGCCGACGGCAAGAAGAACGGCGACGAGGCCGCCACCGGCACGTACACCGGTGGCAAGGGCGGCGACTACACGATCGTCTGCAACGAGGCCAGCAACGGCGCCGAGGACGGCGGCCGCACCGCGATGGAGAAGTGCCTCGCGAAGAACCCGGCCATCAACCTCGTCTACACGATCAACGAGCCCGCCGCCGTCGGCGCCAACGCCGCCCTCAAGGCGGCCGGCACCCAGGCGACGATCGTCTCCGTCGACGGTGGCTGCGCCGGCGTCAACTCCGTCAAGGAGGGCGTCATCGGCGCCACCGCCCAGCAGTACCCGCTGAAGATGGCGACCCTCGGCATGGAGGCGATCGCCAAGATCGCCCGCGGCGGCGAGAAGCCGAAGACCACCGAGGGCCTCGACTTCTTCGACACCGGCGTCGCGCTGGTCACCGACAAGCCCGTGGACGGCGTCGAGAGCATCGACTCCACCAAGGGCTCCGAGATCTGCTGGGGCAACTGAGCATGAGCTCCACCACCGGTTCTGCTGCCGCCGAGTTCGCTCGGCGGCAGCAGTCGCCCCTCCAGCGGGTGCAGAACCTCCTGCACAAGCGGCCCTGGCTCAGTCCGCTGTTCCTGCTGTTCGTGGCGTTCCTCGCCTTCTTCATCGCGACCCCGACGTTCTTCACGCCGAGCTCGATGGGGATCCTCCTGCAGCAGACCGCGGTCGTCGCCGCGCTGGCGGTCGGCCAGACCATCGTCATCCTCACCGCGGGCATCGACCTCTCGGTCGGCGCGATCATGGTGCTCTCGATGATGGTCATGGCCTCCCTCGCCCGTGACGGCGGGATGCCCGGCCTGCTCGCCCTGCTCATCGGGGTGGCCCTCGCCACGCTCGCCGGCCTGCTCAACGGCCTGCTCGTGACGCGGATCAACCTGCCGCCGTTCATCGTCACCCTCGGCACCCTGAGCATCTTCACGGCCATCGCGCTGCTCTACTCGGGAGGCGAGAGCATCCAGGCCGAGCACCTGCCGCGGATCCTCAACTTCCTCGGTGAGGGCTTCGGGATCGGGTCCTTCCGGCTCACCTGGGGGATCGTCGTCGTCGTCCTCATCTACGCGGTGATGGCCTTCGTGCTGTCGCAGACCGCCTGGGGGCGCTACGTCTACGCCGTCGGTGACGACGCCGAGTCCTCGCGGCTCTCCGGTGTCCCGAGCCGCCGCATCCTCCTCGGCGTCTACACCGTGGCCGGTCTCATCTACGGCCTCGCGGCGTGGATCCTCATCGGCCGGGCGGGCGCCGCCACCCCGAACGCGGTGCCGGACGCGAACCTCGCGTCGATCACCGCGGTCGTCATCGGCGGCACGAGCCTGTTCGGCGGGCGGGGCCGGCTCATCGGCACCCTCATCGGCGCGCTCATCGTCCAGGCGTTCTCGTTCGGGCTCTCGCAGCTCGGCGTCAACCAGCAGTGGCGCTACCTCGCGACCGGCGTCCTCGTCATCCTCGCGGTCGCCATCGACCAGTGGATCCGGAAGGTCAAGGCATGAGCACCATCGACAAGCTGCCCCTGACGGTCGACCACCTCCCCGAGGCCAAGCGGCACATCTACGAGGCGGACCCGATCCTCTCGGCGCGCGACCTCGTCATCACCTTCGGGCGCGTCGTCGGCCTCGACGGGGTGAGCCTCGACCTCTACCGGGGCGAGGTGCTCGCGGTCATCGGCGACAACGGCGCCGGCAAGTCGACGCTCATCAAGTGCCTCACCGGGGCGTACCTGCCGGACTCCGGCCAGCTGCGGCTCGACGGCAAGGAGGTCGCCTTCCGGCGGCCGCAGGACGCGCGGGACGCGGGCATCGAGACGGTGTACCAGCAGCTCGCCGTCATCCCCGCCCTCGACATCGCGAGCAACCTGTACCTGGGTCGCGAGGAGCGTCGCAAGGGCGTCCTCGGCTCGGTGTTCCGGATGCTCGACAAGGGCGGCATGGAGAAGCGGGCCGGCGAGTCCGTCCAGGGCCTCGGCATCCAGACGATCCAGAACATGAGCCAGGCGGTCGAGACGCTCTCCGGTGGGCAGCGTCAGGCAGTCGCCGTCGCCCGGGCCGCAGCGTTCGGGTCGAAGGTCGTCGTCCTCGACGAGCCCACGGCCGCGCTCGGCGTCAAGGAGTCGGGGATGGTCCTCGACATGGTGAAGCAGCTGCGCGACAACGGTCTCGCGGTCATCCTCATCAGCCACAACATGCCGCACGTGTGGGACGTCGCCGACCGCATCCACATCCAGCGGCTCGGGGGCTGCGCGGGCGTCATCACCCCGCAGTCGCACGACATGGGAGAGGGCGTCGCGATCATGACCGGCGCCAAGACGCTCACCCCGTCCTGATCCCGTGGCGCCGCACCTGCACCTGTCAACAGGTGCGGCGCCACGCCCCGGGGGCACCCGTTGCCCCTGACCCCGCAGTGCCCGCACGAGCCGGGTCGTCGTGGTGCCGGACACCACCCCGGCCGCGGCACGCCGGCACGGGCCGGGCCCCCACCTGCCGCCGGGCGCCGTCCGGCGTGCGTCCGGTCGCGCTCTCGCGGAGGTGAACCCACGATGACGATCGTCGTCGGGTACGTCCCCCGCAGCGATGGCCTCGCCGCCCTCGAGGTCGCGCTCGCCGAGGCCGAGCGGCACGCCGAGCCCCTCGTCGTCGTCAACGCCGGGGCGGACGCCGACCCGCGCGGGGTCGGTCGCGCGCAGCGGGGCGACATCGAGTCGATGTGCGCCGGGCTCGTCGCCCGGGGCGTGCCCGTGGAGGTGCGCCAGCCCTCCCGGGGCCTCGCGCCCGCGGACGAGCTGCTCGAGGCGGTCCGCAGCTGCGACGCGCGGCTGCTCGTCGTCGGGCTGCGCGACGGCACCCGGTCGCGCTCGGGCGGCGGGACGGCCGTCCGGCTGCTCGTCGAGGCCGACTGCGACGTCCTCGTCAGCCGCTTCCGGCGGGGCTGAGCGGGAGGCTCGCCCGCTCCGTGGACGCGGCCGTCGCGGACCCGGCGCGACGTGGCGGTCTCTGCTAGTTTCGTGGCCGGTTGCAGCAACAGCAGTACCTCGAAGGTCGAACTACCCTCGCGCCACAGGGGGCTGGAGTCGCATCCACGGCCGGTGCGCAGTGTGCCGGGCGAGTGACACACAGGAAAAGGACGTACCCCGCACATGGCACAGGGCACCGTGAAGTGGTTCAACGCCGAGAAGGGCTTTGGTTTCATCGCCCAGGACGGTGGCGGCCCCGACGTGTTCGTTCACTACTCCGCCATCGACAGCCAGGGCTACCGCAGCCTGGACGAGAACCAGAAGGTCGAGTACGAGGTCACCCAGGGCCCCAAGGGCCCGCAGGCCGAGCAGGTCCGACCGATCTGACGCCGGTCTCCTCCGACTGACGACGACCCCGCCCGGGTGCACCGGGCGGGGTCGTCGGCGTCAGGGGCCCGGTCGATGTCCGGGGCCGGCCGGCGTCAGCGGTCGGCGAGGGCGGTGAGGAAGCGCTTGGCGACCGGCGCCGCGGTCTGCCCGCCGCTCACGCCCTCCTCGACGAGGACGGCGAACGCGACCTGGCCCTGGTACCCGGTGAACCACGTGTACGGCTTCTCGTCGACGCCGTGGTCGGCGGTCCCGGTCTTGCCGCGGACGGTCCCGCCGGGCGTGCCGCGCAGGGTGGTCGCGGTGCCGCTCGAGACGACCTCGGCCATCATCGCCCGCAGCTGGGCGACGGCCTGCCCGTCGAGGGGGGTGGGCCGTGGCGTCGAGTCGCCCCGGACGAGGACCGGTGCGACGGAGGTGCCCCGGGCGATGCTGCCCGACATGACGGCGAGGGCGAGCGGCGAGACCTCGGTGCGGGCCTGGCCGATGACGGCCGCCGCCTGGTCGGTGCCCTTGCGCGTCTCGGGGATGCTGCCGTCGAACGCGCCGTCGACGCCGAGCGAGGAGGCCCAGCCGGACCCGATGCCGAGCGCCTTCGCCGCCTGCGTGAGGTCGGTCGTGCCGAGCTCCTGCGAGAGCGAGATGAACGCGGTGTTGCACGAGTGCGCGAAGTCCTGCGCGAAGGGCACCGCGCCGGGGATGGACTCGCCGGCGTAGTTGCGGAAGGAGCGGCCGTCGACGGTCACGGTCTTCGGGCAGGCGACGGTGCTCGTCGGGGTCGTGATGCCGCGGGTCAGGTAGGCGTAGGTCGAGGCGATCTTGAACGTCGAGCCCGGGGGGTACTTGCCCGTCAGCGCGCGGTCGAAGCCGTTGCTCGGCGAGCTCGCGGCGGCCAGCACCTCGCCGCTGCGGACGTCGACCGCGACGACGGCGCCGGGCACCGTGAGGCTCGACTCCTCGAGGGCCTGCTCGGCCGCCTCCTGGACGGACGGGTCGAGCGAGGTCGAGACGTCGGCCCCGTCGGTCGGCGCGACCTCGAGCACGCTCGTGTCACCGGCCCGGACGGTGAGCCCGGGGCGCCCGGCGAGCTCGCTGTCGTACTGGCGCTGCAGGCCGCTGATGCCCGAGCGGTCGCCGGCGACGTAGCGCCCGTCGCTCTGCTGCACGACCTCGGCCGTCACCTCGCCGACCGTGCCGAGGAGGGGCTGGCCGAAGGTGCGGGTGCGCCCGAGCGGCTGGGTCGCGCTCGGCGCGATGACCCCGGTGATGGCGTCGAGGCGCGCCTTGCGGGAGCGGTAGTCGGACTCGCGGTAGGTGATGACCGGGATGGGGGCCTGCGAGCCGCTCTTCGTGCGCTGCGCGAGCGCCTCGACCACCGAGCCGGCCCGCACGCCGGTGACCTCCTCGAGCGCCGCGGCGCCCGCGGCGTCGGCGCGGACCGGGTCGAGCTGCACCTGGTAGACGGTGCCCTGCGGCATGAGCGGCTCGCCGTCGCGGTCGAGCAGGTCACCGCGGCCGGGGGCCGTCCGCTCGAGGGAGAACCGGTCGCCGGCGGCGAGCTCCGGGTGCCAGGGCGAGCCCTCGGACGGGCCGGTGACGAGCCAGCGTCCGTCGCGCTCCTGGAGCCGGACGGGCGTCGAGTAGCGCCAGGGCACGTCGCCGGGCAGCGTCCAGGTGACGTCGAGCGAGGCGGTCGCGGCTGCGCCGTCGCGCCGCAGCGACCCCGGCCGCGCGCTGACCGTCGCGGACCCCAGCCCCTCGACGGCGGCGGTGAAGTCGGCGGGGGCGCCGCTGCCGGAGAACGGCACCGCGCTCAGGTCCTTGCCGGCCCAGGCGGCCGCGTACCGGGCGAGGGCCGCCCTCGCGGCGTCGTCCTGCGCGGTGCCGCGCGCGAGGACCCACCACGCGCCACCACCGGCGGCGAGGACCAGCGCCACCACCACTCCCAGCACCCACCCCGTGCGACGTGTCATGGGGCCATCCAACCCGATGGTCCCGACGGTCGCCGGTCCGACCGGGCGATGCTCCTCCCGTTTCCAGCCTCCGCACAGGTGCCGTCCGTACACTCGAACGGTCGTCCGTCCTCTTTCGCCCGGCCCACCGCCCGGACACGGCGACGCCGAAGGAGCAGATCGTGTCGGAGCCCACCCGGAGGGCCCGGGCCCAGCGCGTGCAGGCCACGCGACGCCCGCGACGCCGCCGCATCGTCACGGTGGCGGTGGTGTTCGTCGTCGTCGCGGCGCTCGTGGGTGGCGCCGCCTGGTGGCGGCTCGACGGCAACATCAGCCGCCTCGACATCAGCGGCGCGCTGTCGAGCGACCGCCCGACGCCGGTCGACGCGGACCCGACGAACATCCTCCTCATCGGCTCCGACACCCGTGCGGGGCAGGGCACCTCGGACGCCAACTCGGTGTCCGGGGCGCGCTCCGACACCACCCTCGTCGCCCACCTGTCCGGGGACCGCAAGCACGTCACCGTCGTGTCGATCCCGCGCGACTCGATGGTGCCGATGCCCCCTGGCTGCGACGCCAAGGTCCCGAAGCAGCAGTGGCCCCTCCAGCAGTTCAACGCCGCGTTCAGCCAGGGCGGGCCGGCCTGCCTCATCAACACGATCGAGGCGAACACCGGCATCTTCATCAACCACTTCGCGGTGGTCGACTTCAACGGCTTCAAGGGGATGGTCGACGCGCTCGGCGGCGTGCCGGTCTGCACCCCGGTCGCCATCGACGACCCCAAGGCGCACCTCAAGCTCGCGGCCGGCCGGCACACGCTCAACGGCACGCAGGCCCTGGGCTACGTCCGCGTCCGCTACACGGAGGGTGACGGCTCCGACCTCGGGCGCATCAAGCGGCAGCAGGCGTTCCTGTCCTCCATCGTCCAGGAGGCCACGCGCACCTCGTTGCTCCTGCGCCCCGACCGGCTCTACGGCTTCCTCGACGCGGCGACCAAGTCGCTGACGACCGACGAGGACCTCGGCCTCGGGACGATGCGCGACCTCGCGACCTCCGTGCAGAGCGTCGGGGTGAAGAACGTCGCCTTCGTCACCGTCCCGGTGGAGCCCTACGTGAACGACGCGAACCGGGTCCAGTGGACGTCGGCGGCCGAGTCGCTCTGGAAGACCATCCGCACCGACCAGCCGATCAACGAGCCCACGAAGCGCCCGACCCCGACGGCGAGCCAGGCCCCGCTGACGGTCAGCCCGGCCGACGTCGCCGGCGTCGTCGTCGTCAACGCGACGGGCGTCGACGGCCTGGCGAAGCAGGAGGCCGACGCGCTCCTCGTCCAGGGCTTCCCGCTCGTCACGACCGACTCCACGACCGACCGCACCGACGGCGTCCTCGTCCAGTACACGTCGGGGCAGGAGCAGGCGGCCCGCACCGTGGCCGCCGCCTTCCCCGGGGCGAAGACCGAGAAGGCGGACGGGCTCGGCACGACCATCCGGGTCGTCATCGGCCCCGGCTCGAAGACCGTCGTCGAGCTGCCGAACCGCCTCGGCACGGACCCGATCCCGACCCCGTCGGTCAGTCCGCCGTCGCCCCAGAAGGCGATCGAGGCGCGCACGGCCGACCAGGACATCTGCGCCTGACGGCTCGGCGACCCCGCTCCGTCAGGCCCCGCGCCGCGATCGATACGAAGTCGTCGGGTGCTGGTGCTTTCGTTCCCGTCCGGCCCCGGGGTCTCCCCCTGCGCCCCGAACCTTGGTTTCATGCGAGACGGACCCGCGACGCCGCGCGTGACAGCGGCCGCGGGCCGCGCGCGAAAGGACCCCCCCGTGACCGCACTCACGACGACCGCGCCCGACGCGGGCGTGCCGAGCCCCACGTACGACCGCACGACCGCCACGGTCGGCATCGTCCACTTCGGGTTCGGCAACTTCCACCGCTCCCACCAGGCGATGTACCTCGACCGGCTCATGGAGCGCGGGGAGGGCCTGGACTGGGGCATCTGCGGGGTGGGCGTGCTGCCGCAGGACGCCGCGATGCGTGACGCGATGCGCGCCCAGGACTGCCTCTACACGCTCGTCGTGCGCCACCCGGACGGCTCCCTCGAGCCGCGCGTCGTCGGCTCCGTGCTCGAGTACCTCTGGGGCCCCGAGGACGCCGACGCCGTCTACGCGCGGCTCTGCGACCCGGCCGTGCGCGTCGTCAGCCTCACCGTCACCGAGGGTGGCTACCTGAAGAACGCGGCGACGGGGGCCTTCGACGCCGACGACGAGGCGGTCGTCCACGACGTCGGGCACCTCGAGAACCCCCGGACGGCCTTCGCGTACGTCGTCGAGGGCCTGCGCCGCCGCCGCGAGGCCGGCCTGCCCCCCTTCACCGTCCTCTCGTGCGACAACCTCCAGGGCAACGGCGAGGTGTGCCGCCAGACGGTGGTCGGGTTCGCCCGGCTCGTCGACGCCGGGCTCGCCGACTGGATCGAGGCGACCGTCGCCTTCCCCAACTGCATGGTCGACCGGATCACGCCCGCGACGACCGACGCCGACCGCACCTCGTTGCTGCAGGACTTCGGCATCGAGGACCGCTGGCCCGTGCCGGCCGAGCCGTTCACGCAGTGGATCGTCCAGGACGAGTTCCCCCTCGGCCGACCGGCGCTCGAGGAGGTCGACGTGCAGTTCGTCGACGACGTCGAGCCCTACGAGCTGATGAAGCTGCGCCTGCTCAACGCGAGCCACCAGGCGCTGGCCTACCTCGGTGCGCCCGTGGGCTACACGCTCGTCGACGAGACGATGCGCGACGCGCGCATCCGCACCTACCTCGAGCGCTACATGGCCGACGAGGCCGCGCCGACGCTCGGCGAGCTGCCGGGCATCGACCTGCCGGCGTACATGGCGACGCTCCTCGAGCGGTTCGCCAACCCGGGCATCCGCGACACCCTCGTCCGCCTCGCCACCGACGGCGCGAACCGGATGGCGACCTTCACGCTGCCGGCGGTGCGCGCCAACCTCCGGGCCGGGCGGCCGGTCACCCTCGGGGCGCTGATGGTCGCTGCGTGGGCCGAGTACTGGGCGCTCATCGCCCGGGGTGGCCTGCCCGAGAGCGAGATCCCGCCGGAGGTGCACGCACGGGCGCTGCGCGAGGCGGCGGCCGACGAGGACCCCGGGGCGTTCATCCGCATCGAGGCGGTCTTCGGCGACCTCGCCGACGACGAGCGCTTCCGCGAGGAGTTCCTGCGGATGCGCAGCGCGCTCGCGGCCGAGGGCGTGCCGGCGACCCTCGACGAGGTCCTCGGCGGCTGACCGGGCCCCGGGGCGGTCAGGGCTCGGTCGGTGCGCGCAGCCCGAGGCTGAACACCTCCGGCGGCGGCTTCTGCGACGACTCCAGCTTCCGGTAGGACGTCGGGGTCGTGCCGACCTCGGCGAGGAACTGCCGGTTGAAGTTCGCCATGTTGTGGTACCCGCTCATCGCCGCGACCTGGGCGATGGGGTGCTCCGTCGTGTCGATCAGCCTGCGCGCGTGGGCGATCCGCAGCTTCTTGACCATGTTGCTGAAGGTCATCCCGGTCGCCGACTTGAAGTACTTCGAGAACGTCGGCGCGGACATGTAGGCCATCCGCGCGGCGGTCGAGAGCCGGATGTCGCCGGTGAGGTTCTCGAAGATGTACGCCAGCCCGGCCTCGACGGCGCCCAGCGAGCCGGCGTCGGTCGGCCGCCCGAGCCACTCGCTCGCGACGACGTCGCGCTCCTCGGCGGGGGCCGACGCGAAGAGCCCGAGCAGCCGGAAGAAGTGCGCCATCTGCTCGGACCCCTGGGTGCGGGTGACCTCGACGATCGTCTCGGCCGCCCGCCACGCCGTGGCCCCGGAGAACACGAGCCCCCGGGACGAGAGGCGCAGGACCTCGTCGACCTCCTGGAGCTCGGGGATCAGCTGCATGCACTGGCGGATCCAGTCGTCGGAGAACTGGATGACCGCGTCGCGGTCGACGGCCACCTGGCCGGGCTCTAGGTCGCTCACCCAGTCGTGGGGGAGGTTCGGGCCCATGATGCTCACGTGGCCGGGGGAGAAGGTCCCGACGTGGTCGCCGGCGATGAACGACCCGTGCGACTTGGTGATGAGGTGGATCTCGTACTCGGGGTGCGCCCCCCATCCGCAGATCTCGCTCGGGAAGTCGTGGGTCAGCACGCGCAGGGCGTGCTGCGGGTGCGGCGGGATGATCTCGCGGCGCGGGGCGTCCGGGTAGGGGCCGCGCACGAGCGGGGTGTCGGTCTCGCCGTCCTCGAGCGCGAGCGAGGGGAAGCCCGCGAGCCGGATCCGTGGCGTGCCGGTGGACTGATACGAAATCGTCACCACTCCTCGTTGACATCCTCGTCAGGACCCCGCTCACGGTGCCGCGTTCAGGGGTGCCGCTCACTCGCACGAGCACCCGCACGGGTGAGCACGGAAAAATAGTACCGAAACGACGCGGTCCTTGGTCCTTGTCGGCCGTCGGGCCCGGCTCTTACGTTGCCGGTGTTCCACCGCGGCAAGGCGACCCGGAACGCTCCCCGGGCTCGGGGGGCCACCCTCCTCCCGGGGTCGGGAGGGGTAAGACCTACCAAAGGAGTTAGGCATGCTCACCACGAAGCGCGCCCTGACCTTCGGCGCCGGTGCGCTGGCTTCGGCCCTCGCCCTGGCCGCCTGCTCGTCGGGGAACGTCTCCACGGACTCGGGCTCCGCCGGAGGCGGCGGGGGCGGGAACGTCACCCTCAACCTGGCCACCGTGAACAACGGCCAGATGAAGGACATGGAGAAGCTCAAGACCGAGTACGAGAAGGCCAACCCGGGCACGACCGTCAACTTCCAGGTCATGGAGGAGGGCGACCTGCGCGCCGCCGTGACCGCGGACGTCGCGAGCGGCGCCGGCCAGTACGACATCGTCACCATCGGCGCCTACGAGACGCCGCAGTGGGGGGCCAACGGCTGGCTCGTCGACCTCACCCCGGAGCTGCAGGCCGACTCGGCCTACGACGTCGACGACCTGCTGCCGCCGGTCCGCGACGTCAACACCTACGACGGCAAGCTGTTCGCGGTGCCGTTCTACGGCGAGTCCTCCATCCTCATGTACAACAAGGAGGTCCTCGACAAGGCCGGGGTCACCCTCTCCGAGAGCCCGACCTGGCAGCAGGTCGCGGACGCGGCGAAGAAGGTCAACTCCGCCGACATGTCCGGCATCTGCATGCGCGGCAAGCCCGGCTGGGGCGACCTGTTCGCGCCGCTCACGACGGTCGTGCAGACCTTCGGCGGCAACTGGTACGACGACCAGTGGAACGCGACGGTCGACACCCCGGAGTGGAAGCAGGCCGTCACCTTTTACAAGACGATGCTCGACGAGTCGGGCGAGAAGGACCCGGTGTCGTACAGCTTCAACGAGTGCCTCACCGCGCTCAAGGAGGGCAAGGCCGCGATGTGGGCCGACGCCTCCGTCGCCGCCTCGATGCTCGAGGCCGACGACTCGCCGGTGAAGGGCAAGATGGGCTACGCCCACATGCCGGTGGAGAAGACCCAGCAGTCCGGCTGGCTCTGGAGCTGGAACCTCGCGATCCCGTCCTCGACCAAGCAGAAGGACGCCGCGCTCAAGTTCGTCAAGTGGGCCACGAGCAAGGACTACATCAAGCTCGTCGGGCAGCAGATCGGCTGGAGCAACGTGCCCCCGGGCTCGCGCACCTCGACCTACGAGATCCCGGAGTACAAGGAGGCCGCGGCCGCCTACGCCCCGATCACCCTCGACGTCATGAGCTCGGTCAACCCGAAGCAGCCGGGCGTCAACCCGCAGAAGTGGGTCGGCATCCAGTACGTCTCGATCCCCGAGTTCCAGGACGTGGGCAACCAGTGCGCCCAGCTCGTCGCGGACTACCTCGCCGACCGCACCTCGGTCGACGACGCCCTCGCCAAGTGCCAGGAGCTCGCGCAGGCCGCGGGTGACAAGCACAAGGGCTGACGCCCCGCGCACACCCCGCATCCCGCGCACACCGCGCACCCCGTGAGCCACGGGTGCCGAGGCCGGTCCCTCCGGCCGGCCTCGGCACCCGTCGCCACACCCCCGCCCGACCGCTCGCACAAGGGAGTGCCCAGATGTCCGTGACCGAGCTCGACGCGGTGGAGGCCGAGGCCGCCACCGAACCCCGGCGGGTGAACAAGAAGGAGCTCCGGGCCGCACGCGGCCTGCTGCTCCCCGCCGTGATCTTCCTGGTCCTGCTGACGCAGGTCCCGTTCGTCGTGACCATCGTCTACTCGCTGCTGCGGTGGAACCTGCTGTACCCCAACGACCGTGGCTTCACGGGCATCTCGAACTACGTCTCGGCGCTGACCTCGGGGGACCTCTGGCCCTCGATCGTCGCGACCGTCCTCATCACCGCGTTCTCGGTCATCCTCTCGGTCGCCCTCGGGATGCTCTTCGCGATCCTGCTCGACCGGCCCTTCCGCGGCCGCGCCGTCGCCCGGACGCTGATGATCACGCCGTTCCTCGTCATGCCGGCGGCGGCCTCGCTCATCTGGAAGTACTCGATGTTCGACACGAACATCGGCATCCTCAACTGGCTCTCGCGGACGCTGGGCCTGCCCGTCGTGTCGTGGTCGACCGAGCACCCGATGCTCTCGGTCGTCATCGTCCTCACGTGGCAGTTCACCCCGTTCATGATGCTCATCCTCCTGGCCGGTCTGCAGGGCCAGGACAAGGGCATCCTCGAGGCGGCGCAGGTCGACGGCGCCGGCACCTGGCGCACCTTCACCTGGATCACGCTGCCCCACCTGCGGATGTACGTCGAGATCGGCGTCCTGCTGGGGTCGGTCATCATCCTCCAGGTCTTCGACCCCATCGCCATCCTCACCAAGGGCACCGGCGGCACGAAGACGCTGGCCTACCTGCTCTACGAACGGGCCTTCATCGGCCTCGACGTCGGGCAGGCCGCGGCCTACGGCGTGGTCACGGTGATCCTCACGATCATCGTCGCGACCGTGGCCCTGCGCACCCTCTTCAAGGTCTTCATGGCAGGAGGCAGCCGATGAACCGCTCGCTCCGGGGCTCCCTGGTCACCCTCGTCACCTGGGTGCTCGTCCTCGCGTTCTTCTTCCCCGTCTTCTGGATGATCCTCAACGGCTTCAAGCCCGAGTCGGTCGCCTCCTCGGTCAACCCGAAGCTGTTCTTCACGCCGTCGACCGAGGGCTACCAGCTCGCGATGGACCGCGGCATGAAGGGCTACCTGCTCAACTCGGTGACCGCCGCGGTGACGGCGACGGTCGTCGCGGTCGTCCTCGCCATCCCGGCGGCGTACGCCCTGTCGATCCGGCGGGTCAAGAACGTCGAGAACGCCCTGTCGTTCTTCATCTCGACGCGCTTCATGCCGCTGGCCGCGGTCGTGCTGCCGCTGTTCATGATCCTCAAGACGCTCGGGCTGCTCGACAACATCTACGTGCTCGCGATCGTCTACGGCGCGGTGAACCTGCCGGTCGCCGTGTGGATGATGCGCTCGTTCTTCCTCGAGGTGCCCTTCGAGATCATCGAGGCCGCCCGGGTCGACGGCGCCGGCCTGGGCCGCGAGATCTTCCGGGTCGCGCTGCCCCTGGTGCTGCCCGGCGTCGCCTCGGCCGCGCTCATCACGTTCATCTTCAGCTGGAACGAGTACTTCCTCGCGACGCTGCTCACCTCGTCGGCCGCCCGCACGACGCCGCCGTTCCTCGGCTCGTTCGTCGACGGCCGCGGGCAGTTCCTCGCGGTCCTCTCGGCGGCGGCGACCATCGCCGCGCTGCCGGTCATCGTCGCGGGCTGGGCGGCCCAGAAGCAGCTCGTCCGCGGCCTGTCGATGGGAGCCATCAAGTGATCCGTCCCTCCTCCCCGCTCCGGCGTCCGGTGGTGGCCTGATGCCCGCGCCGAGCCGTGACCTGACCGGCACCGTCGTCGCCGTCACCGGCGCGGGCGGTGGGATCGGCGGCGCGACCGTCCGGCTGGCCGTCGAGGCCGGGGCCCGGGTCGTCGCCGGCGACCTGCGCCCCGAGGGCCTGGACCGGCTCGTCGAGGAGCTGGGGTCGGACCACGTCGTCACCGTCGTCGGCGACGTCCGCCACGAGGAGACCGCCGACCGGCTCGTCGCCGCCGGTGTCGAGGCGTGGGGCCGGGTCGACTCGGTCGTCGCCAACGCGGCCGTCGGGTACTACGGCGGGGTGCTCGACCAGAGCGCGGACGAGGTCGAGCTCATGGTCGACGTCACGCTCAAGGGCACCATCTGGACGACGCGGGCCGCGGTGCGGCAGTTCCGTGCCCAGGGCGACGGCGGCGACTTCGTCGTCCTGGCCTCGGTCGCGGGCCTGCTCGTCGGCGGCGGCAAGGAGGCGGTCTACGCGGCGACGAAGGGCGCCCAGGTGAACCTCGGCTACGCGCTCGACCGCGAGCTGCGCGGCGAGGGCATCCGGACCACGGTCATCGCGCCCGCGGGGGTCAACACCGCGTTCGCGGCCGCCGACGGGCGCTTCGGGGACGGTGACCCCGCGCAGGGCCCGTTCATGGAGCCGGCCGACATCGGCGGGGCCGTCGTCCACGTCCTCCAGCAGCCGCGGCGGATGCGCACCGAGCTGTGGACGATGTGGAGCCTCGCCGAGCAGCACTGAGCATCCCCCGGACGACCTCCACGCGCCCGCCCCTGCCCCGCGCGTGGCGGTGAGGGCACGGGGCCCCCGGGAGTGACTGGGCCTCCCGGGGGCCTCGTCGTGCCCGCGACGCGCGCGCCTGCGCAAACCCGACCCGTCGAGTGAACAGAACACGCCGTCCGAGCCGGGGCGCCGACGGCGTGTCCTGCTCACTCGACGGGTGAGGGGCGTCGGGACCGTGGGTGGGTGGCCATCGGGACAGCGAAGTCCCCCGGGGGCGCAAGGCTCCCCGGGGGACTTCTCTCGTGCGGAGGCGGAGGGATTTGAACCCTCGATGGGCTTGAGACCCAAACCGCATTAGCAGTGCGGCGCCATAGACCGGACTAGGCGACGCCTCCAACGCTTGCACAGGGTATCCGGCAGGGGTGCTGCGGGCAAAAGCGCCCCCACCTCCGGGGATGTCCCGAAGCCCCGACGCCGCCGGTGCGGCCCTGCCACACTCCCGGTGGACGCCGACGAGGGCGTCGCATCCGAGGGGGACACGACCATGAGCACGCTCCAGCAGCCGCCGACCGCCCCGGCGCCCGCGCCGCGTCGGGACTCGACGCGGGTCATGGCGATCGTCGCGCTCGTCCTGTCCGTCGTGGCTCTCGTGGCGCCGGTGGGGTTCTTCGCGGCCCCGATGTTCCTCTACGCCTTCGCCGCCGGCGAGTCGGGCTACAGCGACCTGGAGCTCGGTCCCCCCGAGGACGTGGCGACCGGTGGCGTCACGACGGGGGCCTCCGACATCGTGCGCGGGCCTTTCGTGGCCGGCAGCGCCCTCGCGGAGCTGGTCGCCGGCGGGCCGATGGACGACGTCGACCTCACCTGCCCGGACACGACCGACGTGCGCCCCGGGACGACGATCCTCTGCTCGACCCCCGGCGGCTCGACCTACGTCGTCGTCCGCGTGACCGACCCGGACGGCGGCTACCGGGCCGACTGGTTCAGCCCGGACCCCTCCGCCGGCTGAGCCGCCGCCGGGGCGAAGACCCACCAGCGCATCGCGAGGTACTTGACCGCGGTCGCCACGAGCGTGGTCGCGGCGACGACGCCGGTCTCGAGCCACGTCGGGGCGCCGGGCGCGACGCGGGCCAGCAGCGCCAGCCCGCCGGAGGTCATCGCGAGGGTGAGGGCCAGCACGAGCAGCCCCTGCAGCTGGTGGCGCGCGGCCCCCGCGCGGCCGCGGACGCCGAAGGTCCAGCGCCGGTTCGCCCAGGTGTTGGCGACCGCGGCGACGAGCAGCGCGACCGCGTTCGCCGCCTGGGGCATCCCGAGGACCGAGCGGAGGACGACGAAGCCGCCGAGGTGCAGCACGGTGCTCGCGACGCCGATGACGGCGAAGACGAGCAGCTCGCGGGGCACCGACCCCCGCGAGCGCACCGGGGCGGCGCTCGCGGGGGTCCGCACGACGGTCACTGCCCCGAGCCCGTCGGCTGTGTCAGGTCGTAGAACGTCTGCCCGCCGATGGTCTGCGCGGTGAAGTGCTCCGAGACCCACGTCGCGATCTCGCTCGAGGCGCTCGAACCGCCCTGCTGGCCACCGAAGCCGCCGCCGGCGAGGAACCAGTGGATACGCCCGTCCGCCACGTCCTGCTGGAACTGCGCGAGGGTGGGCGAGGGGTCCGAGCCGTTGAACCCGCCGACGGCCATGACCGGCAGGCCGGTGGCCAGCTGGAGGCCGGCCGCGTTCTGCGAGCCCACCGCCGCGGCGACCCACGTGTAGCTCGTCGCGTCGGTGGTCAGGGCCTCGACGACCGCGCTGTCGGGGGTGGTGGCGTCGAGCAGGCCGCCCATCCCGCCGCCCCGGCTCGTCCCGCCGGTGGTGCCGCCACCGGCGGTCCCTCCCTGCGTGCTTCCGGTGCCGAACGGGGCGGTCCCTCCGTTGGGGTTCGTGGTCGTGCCGCCGGGGGCCTGGCCGGGCATCCCGCCCTGGCCGCCGGGCCCGCCCTGCGGCATCCCGCCGCCGCCGGGCCCACCGCGCGCGCCGGCCGGGCCGGCGGTGACGATCGAGCCGCTGTGACCGGTCGCGAGGGTCGAGGCCGAGTACGCGGCCGGGCCGGCCAGCCCGGCGACGACCGCGAGGGCGGCGACGGCCACCCCGCCCCGGCGGTGCATCCGCCCGACGACGAGGAACAGCAGGGTCGCGGCGAGGCCGAGCGCCAGGACCGCGAAGCGCAGCCACCCGCCGTACGACGTCGTGCGGGAGAGGAGGACGAAGCCCCACACCGAGGCCGCTGCCGTGCCCGCGGCGAGGGTCAGGGCGCCGACGGCGTCGTGCCGTCGCTCCCAGGCCTCGCCGGCGCCCATCCCGACGAGGGCGGCGATCGCGGGGGCCAGCGCCACGGTGTAGTACTCGTGGAAGATCCCCTGCATGAGCGAGAAGACGAGCGCGGTGACGACGAGCCACAGGCCCATCGCCAGGTAGGCGGCGCGGCGCCCGTCGGTCCGGGGCGCGCGCCCCCGCATCACGAGCCCGCCGAGGAGCAGCACGAGGGCGGCCGGCAGGAGCCACGAGATCTGGCCGCCGACGGCCGACCCGAACATCCGCAGGAGGCCGACCCCGTCCGAGAAGCCACCGGCGCCACCGCCACCGCCACCGACCCTGCCGACCTCGGACCCGTCGAGCCGCCCGAGGCCGTTGTAGCCGAAGGTCAGCTCGAGGAAGGAGTTGGTCTGGCTCCCACCGATGTACGGGCGCATCGACGCCGGGGTGAGCTCGACGACGGCCACCCACCAGCCCGCCGTGACGACGACGGCCGCGGTCGACAGCAGGCCGCCGACGACGCGCCGCCGCACGGGGGTGTCGGCGCAGACGAGCCAGACGACGGCGACGGCCGGCACGACGAGGAGCACCTGGAGGCTCTTCGTGAGGAAGCCGAGCCCCGTGAAGGCGCCGGCGAGCGCGATCCAGCGGTAGGAGCCGGCCTCGACCGCGCGCAGCGTCGCCCAGACCGCGAGGGCCATGAGCAGCGTCAGGAGGGCGTCCGGGTTGTTGAACCGGAACATGAGGACGGCCACGGGTGTCAGGGCGAGCGCGACCCCGGCCAGCAGCGCCGCGCCGTGGCCGAACCGCCGCCGCACGCTCGTGTGCGTCACCCAGACGGTGCCGACGCCCATGAGCACCTGCGGCAGGAGCATCGCGAACGACGACAGCCCGAGCAGGCGCACCGACAGGGCCATGACCCACAGCGAGGCGGGCGGCTTGTCGACGGTGATCGAGCTGCCCGCGTCGGAGCTGCCGAAGAGGAACGCCTTCCACGAGACGCTGCCCGCCTGGACCGCCGCCGAGTAGAAGCTGTTGGCCCAGCCGCTCGCGGTGAGGTTCCACAGGTAGGCGGCCGCGGTGACGACGAGGAGCGCCACGAGCGCGGGCCGGGCCCACGCGGGGTCCTCGGCCGGTCCGCGCAGGGTCCGGGCCAGGCGGCCCGACCGCGGGGTCGTCGTGGCGGCGGGGTGCGTCGCGAGGTCGGGGGTCCCGGAGCCGGAGGCCGTGCGCAGGGTGGCGGTGTCCATGCGTCCACGGTCGGGCCGGTCGCTGTGGCGCTCCTGTGGTCGCGCTGTCGCCCGTGGATGACCCGGGTGCGAGGATCGGCTCGTGCCCGTCGCCGTCCGCCCCGCCCGACCCGACGAGCTCGCCGAGGTCGGTGAGCTCACCCTCGCGGCGTACGCCGCCGACGGCGGGATGGACCGACAGAACCCCTACGCCGCAACGTTGCTGGATGCCGGCGCGCGGGCCCGCGACGCGGTGCTGCTCGTCGCCGAGGACGCGGGCCGGCTGCTCGGCACGGTCACGTACGTCCGGCCCGGCACGCCGTTCGCCGAGGTCGGCGGGGACGGCGAGGCCGAAGTGCGGATGCTCGCCGTCGACCCCGGGGCGCGGGGCGCCGGTGTGGGTCGCCTGCTGAGCGAGGACTGCGTCGAGCGGGCGCGCGCCGACGGCTGCCGGGCCGTCGTCCTGTCGAGCGGGTCGTGGATGCTCGCCGCGCACCGGCTCTACGGGCGCCTGGGCTTCCGGCGGTGGCCCGAGCGCGACTGGTCACCGCGGCCCGAGGTCAGCCTGCTGGCCTTCCGCCTCGACCTCTGACCCCGGCCGTCAGGTCGCGGGGAGGAGGACCGAGAACGTCGTCGCCCCCGGCTGCGAGGCCACCTCGACGCGCCCCCCGTGGGCCTGCCCGACGGCGGCGACGATCGACAGGCCGAGGCCGGTCGATCCCTGGGCGCGGCTGCGGGAGTCGTCGCCGCGGGTGAAGCGTTCGAAGACCGTCGGCTGGAGCTCGCCGGGGATGCCGGGACCGTTGTCCGACACCGACAGCCGCACCATGGCGCCCTCGGGCCGCAGCCGCGTGACGACCCGCGTCCCCGACGGCGTGTGGGTGCGGGCGTTGGCGAGCAGGTTGGCGAGGATCTGGTGCAGCCGGGCACCGTCGCCGGTGACCTCGACCGGCTCCTCCGGCAGGTCCAGCTCCCAGTGGTGGTCGGGGGAGGCCGCGTGGGCGTCGCTCACCGCGTTGACGGCCAGCAGCGACAGGTCCACCGGCTCGCGCTCGAGCGGCCGGCCGGAGTCGAGGCGGGCCAGCAGCAGGAGGTCCTCGACGAGCTCCTGCATCCGCAGGGCCTCGGACTCGACCCGGCCGAGGGCGTGGGTGACGGTGGGAGGCACCGGGTCCTGCTCGCGGCGGGTCAGCTCGGCGTACCCGCGGATGGACGCGAGCGGCGTCCGCAGCTCGTGCGAGGCGTCGGCGACGAACCGGCGCACCCGCATCTCGCTCTCCTGCCGGGACTGCAGCGCCTGCTCGACGTCGTCGAGCATCGTGTTGAGCGCCAGCCCGACCTGGCCGACCTCGGTCCGCGGGTCGGCGTCGCGGTCGGGCACCCGGACGGCGAGCGAGACGTCGCCGGAGTCGAGCTGGAGGGTCGAGACGCGGCGGGCCGTAGCGGCCACCCGGTCCAGCGGGGCGAGGCTGCGCCGCACGACGACCGCACCGCCCACCCCGACGAGGACGAGGCCGACGACCGTCCCGCCGATGACGAGGGCGAGCAGCTTGCCGAGCAGCTCGTCGACGGGGCGGGTCGAGACACCGACGACGAAGGTCCCGCCGTCGCCGAGGCTGCGCGAGGTCACGAGGTACTCGCCGAGGTCGTGCCCGAGGGAGACGCGCACCGGCTCGCCGCCCTCGACGGCCGCCGTGAGCTGCCGGATCTCGTCGGCGCTCAGCGTGCCGTCGGTGTTCGAGCGCGTGACGACCTGGTTGAGGGGGTAGCCGCGGGCGTCGGTGGCGACCGTGCCGGACGCCGTCAGCCCGAGGACGAGGGTGCGGTCGCTGCCGGGTGCGCCGGGCGGCTGGCCGTCGCCGGGGCCTCGCCCGTCGTTGTCGTCGTCGAAGACGCCACGGCGGTCGCCGGCACGGAACAGGGCGCTCTGGAGGTCCTGGCTCAGCTGCCCGTCGAGGTAGCGCTTGGTCTCGACGACGGTCAGGGCGCTCGTCACGAGCATGACGAGGGTGAAGAGGACCAGGACGGACGAGATCAGCTGCGTGCGCAGCGTCCAGCGCGAGGGCCGGGTCGCGGCTCCGGGCATCCGCAGGGACGGTGTCATCGGCTCACTCGGCCGGCTTGAGGACGTACCCGACGCCGCGCATCGTGTGGATCATCGGGGCGCGGCCGACGTCGATCTTCTTGCGCAGGTAGGAGATGTAGAGCTCGACGACGTTGGCCTGCCCGCCGAAGTCGTAGTTCCACACGCGGTCGAGGATCTGCGCCTTGGACAGCACCCGCTTCGGGTTGCGCATGAGATAGCGCAGCAGCTCGAACTCGGTGGCGGTCAGCTGCACCTCGACCCCGCCGCGCGTCACCTCGTGGCTGTCCTCGTCGAGGGTCAGGTCGCCGACGACGAGCACCGAGTCGCTGTCGACGGCGGCGATCGCGGTGCGCCGCATGAGGGCCCGCAGCCGGGCGACGACCTCCTCGAGGCTGAACGGCTTGGTCACGTAGTCGTCGCCGCCGGCGGTCAGGCCGGCGACGCGGTCCTCGACGGCGTCCTTCGCGGTGAGGAAGAGGACGGGGACGTTGGGGTCGACGGCGCGCATCCGCCGCAGGACCTCCATCCCGTCGAAGTCGGGGAGCATCATGTCGAGGACGACCGCGTCCGGGCCGAACTCCTTGGCCGCGCGCACCGCCTGGATGCCGCTCGCGGCGCTGCGGACCTCCCAGCCCTCGTAGCGCAGCGCCATCGACAGCAGCTCGGTGAGGTTCTGCTCGTCGTCGACGACGAGGACGCGCACGGCACTGCCGTCGAGGCGCGTCAGGGCGGGCGCGGGGGCAGGCTGCTGGCGGGTCGGCATGCGCCCAGTCTGTGCGGCACGGCTGGGTCGTCCCGATGCGTCACCTGTGCGGTTCCTGTGCGCCACGTCCCCACCCTGCCAGCCGGGTGCTGGCGGCGCCACAGGTTCGTGACAGCCGGTGGTGCCACCGTGCACGCAGCCACCCGTACGACGAAGGAGACCCCGATGAGCGAGCGCCGCGACGAGCACGACCCCGTGACGCCCGGTTCCCCTGCCGCCCGGCCGACCCCGGCCGACGAGACCGCGGCCCTGCCGACGGCCGCAGAGACGCACGAGATGCCCCCGGCCCCCGCCGCGCCGTCGCCGGCGTGGGCCACCTCGGAGGTTGACCCGGCCCGGCCGGTCCCGCCCGCTGCCGGGTGGGTGCCGGCCGCGACCGACGCGGCTCCTGCGGCGAGCGAGGCGGCTCCCGCGTCGTCGCCGGCCGCCGCCGACGGCTTCGCGTGGCGTCGTCCGTGGGCCGGCTGGGGCACCCCCTCCCGGTGGTCCGGCCCGCGCACGGTCGCCGCGCTCGTGGCGGCCCTCGTCATCGGCGCCCTCGGGGCGGCCGGGGCGACCGCCGCCATCGCGCAGTCCGACGCCGGCCGTGGCGGGTTCGGCCAGGGCCGCTTCCCGGGTGGTGGCCCCGGGGGCCAGCCGGGCCAGGGCTTCGGTGACCGCGACGGCGACCACCACGGCGACCGTGACGGCGGTCGGGGCTTCGGGGACCGCGACGGTGACGGCGACCGGGGCGGCGTCCCCGGTCAGCAGGGGCAGCAGGGACAGCCCGGTCAGCAGGGCGGGACCTCGAGCGACCCCGGCGACGCGAACGGCACCGCGCCCACCACCTGACGGCACGGCAGGGCCCCGCCGGAGCGCATGCCGGCGGGGCCCTGTCCTGCGCTGTGGCCCTGTCCTGCGCTGTGGCTCAGGCCTGCTCGACCCGCTCCTCGAGGGCGGCGAGCTCGTCGGTGAGCGCGGCCGGCAGCCGGTCGCCGATGGTGGCGAACCACTCCCTGATGAGCGGGAGCTCGGCCTTCCAGTCCTCCGGGTCGACGCGCAGGGCGCGGTCGACCTTGGCGGCGGCGGCCGGGTCCATCCCCGTCGTGTCGATCGCCCCGGGGGCCGGGACGAGGCCGACCGGTGTCGGCACGGCGTCGGCGGTGCCGTCGAGGCGCTCGACGACCCACTTGAGGACGCGGGCGTTGTCGCCGTAGCCCGGCCAGAGGAAGGAGCCGTCCTCCTCGTCGCGGCGGAACCAGTTGACCTGGAAGATCTTCGGGAGCTTCGCGGGGTCGGCCTGGGCGCCGATGTCGAGCCAGTGCTGCATGTAGTCGCCGACGTGGTAGCCGATGAAGGGGAGCATCGCCATCGGGTCGCGGCGCACGACGCCGACGGCGCCGGTGGCGGCGGCGGTCGTCTCGGACGACAGGGTCGCGCCGACGAAGACGCCGTGCGTCCAGTCGCGGGACTCGTAGACGAGGGGGACGGTCGTCTTCCGGCGGCCGCCGAAGAGGATCGCGTCGATCGGCACGCCGTCGGGGTTGTCGTACTCGGCAGCCATCATCGGGGTCTGCTGCGCGGGGGTCGTGAACCGGCTGTTGGCGTGGCTGCTCGGGACGCCGGACTCCGGCGTCCAGTCGTTGCCCTTCCAGTCGGTGAGGTGCGAGGGCGGGGCCTCGGTCAGGCCCTCCCACCAGACGTCGCCGTCGTCGGTCAGGGCGACGTTGGTGAAGATCGAGTGGCCCTTCTCGATGGTGCGCACGGCCTGCGGGTTGGTGTGCATGCCGGTGCCGGGGGCGACGCCGAAGAGCCCGAACTCGGGGTTGACGGCGTAGAGGCGGCCGTCGGGGCCGAAGCGCATCCACGCGATGTCGTCACCGACCATCTCGGCGGACCAGCCCGGCAGGGTCGGCTCGATCATCGCGAGGTTGGTCTTGCCGCACTGGCTGGGGAAGGCGCCGGCGACGTAGTGGACGCGGCCCTCCGGGGAGGTGAGCTTGAGGATGAGCATGTGCTCGGCCATCCAGCCCTCGTCGCGCGCCATCGCCGAGGCGATGCGCAGGGCGTAGCACTTCTTGCCCAGGAGGGCGTTGCCGCCGTAGCCGCTCCCGTAGGACCAGATCTCGCGGGTCTCGGGGAAGTGGGCGATGTACTTCGTCGTGCTGCACGGCCAGGGCACGTCCTCCTGGCCGGGCGCGAGCGGGGCGCCGACCGAGTGCAGGCCCTTGACGAACGATGCCCGCCGCTCCTCCATCGCCCGCAGCACCGGGGTGCCGATGCGCGCCATGATCCGCATGTTCGTCACGACGTACGCGGAGTCGGTGATCTCGACGCCGAACATCGGCACGGTCGCCTCGAGGTGGCCCATGACGAAGGGGATGACGTACATCGTCCGGCCGCGCATCGAGCCGCGGTAGAGCTCGGTCATCGTGGCCTTGAGCTCGGCCGGGGCGACCCAGTTGTTCGTCGGGCCGGCGTCCTCCTCGCGCTCGGAGGCGATGAAGGTGCGGTCCTCGACGCGGGCGACGTCGGTCGGGTCCGACTGGCAGAGGAAGGAGTCGGGCTTGCGGCGCTCGTCGAGGCGGACGAAGGTGCCGGCGTCGACGAGCCGCGTGGTCAGGCGGTCCCACTCCTCGCGCGAGCCGTCGCACCACACCACCTCGTCCGGCTGCGTGAGGGCGGCCACCTCGTCGACCCAGGACTGCAGGTCGGGATGGGTGGTCCGGGGGAGGGTGCTGGTCGTGGTGGTCATCGCGGGTCCTTCCGCCGCTACCGGGTGGGGTCGGTCACCGGGCGACGGGCTCTCGACGCTGTCGGGAAGGAACCTCGGCGGCCCATCGCTCAGGGCCTCACCTCCACCGTAGGACCGCCGTGCGCGGGGGTCGAGAGGCCACGACCGGGCCCCCTTGTGAAATCCTTCACAAGGGGGCCCGGTGGGGTGGCGACGGAGGCCGCGCCCGCTCAGGCGACGTAGGTGCCGCCGTTGATGCTCTGCGTCGTCCCGGTGATGTAGCCGGCGTCCTCGCTGGCGAGCCAGACGCAGAGGGCGGCCACCTCCTGCGGCCGGGCCTGCCGACGCAGCGGCACGGCGGCGGCGAGCGCGCGCTCGGTCTCCTCGTCGCTGCCGGTGCGGATGTCGGTGTCGACGACCCCCGGGGCGACCGCGTTGACGGTGATGCCGTGCTCCGCGAGCTCGCGGGCCATGCCACGGGTCAGGCCGAGCACCCCGGCCTTGGCGGCCGCGTAGGCGGTCTTGGAGAAGACCCCGCCGCCGTGCTGCGCGGTGACCGACGACATGTTGACGACCCGGCCGTAGCCCGCCTCGACCATCTGCGGGGCGAAGGCCTGGGAGAGGAGGAACGGGCCGGTGAGGTTGACCGCGAGCACCCGGTCCCACTCCTCGAGGCTCACCTCGAGGAAGGACGCGGGGCTGGGGATGCCGGCGATGTTGCACAGGGCGCCGACCGGGGGGAGCGGGCCGGAGGCGACGGCGTCGGCGACGGCCCGGACGGCGGACGGGTCGGTGACGTCGAGCGCGTGGGTCTCGACGCGCGCCGACGCGTCGGTCTCCCGCAGGGCCTCGGCGGCCCGGGCCAGGCCGGCCTCGTCGACGTCGAGCAGGACGACGGCCCAGCCCTCGCGGACGAAGCGGGCGGCGGTGTGGAAGCCGATGCCCCGCACGGAGGCGGCGCCGGTGACGACCGCGGTGCGCGCGGTCGGGTGGGTGGGGTTCATGGTCGGGACTCCCTCGGGCTCAGCGGAGCTCGTCGAGGACCCGCGCGACGACGGAGGTCGTCGACAGGCCGTAGCGGTCGTGGAGGGTGGGCAGCGCGCCGGCGTCGAGGAACGCGTCGGGCAGGCCGATCGGCCGGACCTTCGCCGCGGCGCCGCGGCGGACGAGCGCGCCGGCCGTCGCCTCGAAGAGGCCGCCGACGACGCTGTGGTTCTCGGCGGTGAAGGCCGGCCGGCCGGAGGTGACCTCGCGGACGACCGTCTCCTCGTCGAAGGGCTTGATCGTCGCGCAGTGGACGACCGACATCTCGATGCCGTGGCGGCTCGCGAGCTCCTCGGCCGCGAGGAGCGCCCGCATCGTCATCAGGCCCGAGGAGACCATGACGGCGTCGTCACCGGGACGCACCACCTTGGCCTTGCCGACCTCGAAGGTGTAGTCGTAGCGGTCGAGGATGCGCGGCACCTGGCCGCGCAGCAGCCGCGTGTAGGTCGGGCCCGGGAGCGCGACGGCGGCCGGGACCAGCGCCTCGACGTCGACCGCGTCGGCCGGGTCGAAGATCGTCAGGTCCGGCATCCCGCGGAGGATGGCGACGTCCTCGGTGGCCTGGTGCGAGGGGCCGTACCCGGTCGTCAGGCCGGGCAGCGCCGCGACGATGTTGACGTTGAGGCCGGGCTCCGCGGCGTCGAGGCAGAGGAAGTCGTAGGCCCGCCGGGTGGCGAAGACCGAGTAGGTGCTCGCGAAGGGCACGAGGCCGACGGCGGCCATCCCGGCGGCGGCGCCGACGAGGAGCTGCTCGGCCATCCCCATCTCGAAGTACCGGTCCGGGTGGGCCTGGGCGAAGACGTGCATGTCGGTGTACTTCGCGAGGTCGGCGGTCAGCCCGACGAGGCGCGGGTCCTCGTCCGCGAGCGCGGCGAGGGTGTGCCCGAAGGGGGCCGGGGTCGTCGGGACGCCGGGGTCGGCGATCGAGGCGATCATCGCCGCGGACCGCTGGACGGTGGTGGTGCTCATCGCTGCTCTCCCTCGTGTCGTGCGGTCAGCTGGTCCTTGGCGACGGGCCACTCCTCGGGGGCGACGCGCAGGAAGTGGAGCTTGTCCTTGGCCTCGAGCACGGGGACGCCGTGCGCGAGCCGGGTGTCGCAGAGGATGACGGTCGGCGTCCCCTCCGGCGCCGCGACGGCGGTGGCGGCGTCGAGGGCCCCGAGCACCTGGTGCAGGTCGTTGCCGTCGATGCGCAGGACCCGCCAGTCGAAGGAGGCCCAGCGGTCCTCCTGCGGCTCCAGCCGCAGGACGTCCTCGGTCCGACCGTCGGCCTGGAGGCCGTTGAGGTCGACGAGGGCGACGAGGTTGCCGAGCCGCCAGTGCGCGGCCGACATCGCGGCCTCCCACGTCGAGCCCTCGTTGAGCTCGCCGTCGGAGAGCAGGTTGACGACCCGCCGCTCGTGCTGCCCGCGCAGGCGCAGCCCGAGCGCCATGCCGACGGCCTGGCCGAGGCCGTGCCCGAGCGACCCGCCGGAGATCTCCATCCCCGGCGTGTAGGTCTTCATCCCGGACATCGGCAGCCGCGACCCGTCGGCCGCGTAGGTGAGCAGCTCCTCGCGCGGGATGACCCGGGCGGCGGCGAGCGCCGAGTAGAGCGCCAGCGCGTAGTGGCCGATGGAGAGGAGGAACAGGTCGCGCTCCTCCCACTCCGGGTCCTCCGGGCGCAGTCGCAGGGTGTCGCCGTAGAGGCCGGCGAGGACGTCGGCGATACCCAGGGCCTGGCCGACGTAGCCCTCGCCCTGCGCCTCGCCCTGCTCGAGCACCCCCATCCGGATGTCGTGGGCGACCTGGCGCACGTGCTCGAGGCGCTGTGCGTCGACGGCGCTCGCGGCGGTCGTGGTCGTGGTGGTCATCGGCCGCTCACCTCCGCGACGACGGCGGGGGCGACCGTGGCGCCGCCCGCCTCCCGGGGGGTGGCGGCGGTGACGCGGGCGGCCTCGGCGCGCTCGGCCGGACCCCACGTCTCGCGGGTCACGAGGGTCGCGGCCAGGCCGATCGCCGAGTAGGCGAGGAAGAGGAGGGCGGGTCCGACCCACCCGAACCGGATGTAGAGCAGCGTGGTGAGGAAGGGCGTGACCCCCGAGACCATCGCGGACACCTGGTAGGCGAGGGAGGCCCCCGAGGAGCGGGTGTTGGCCTTGAAGAGCTCGGGGAACCAGGCGCCCTGCGCCCCGGCGAGCGCGTTCTGGCTGATGCAGTAGCTGACGACGATCGTCACGACGACGACGGCGAAGAGGCCGGTGTTGACGAGCAGGAACATCGGGATCGCCCACGCGCAGTTGAAGACCGTCACCCACACGTAGAGCGGCCGGCGGCCGATGCGGTCGGTGAGCGCGGCCCAGCCGGCCGTGGCGCCGATGCCGATGGCGGAGGCGATGCACAGGGCGAGGATGGTCTCGCCGGAGGTCGCGAGCTCGGTGCTGTGCAGGTAGCTGATCATGTAGGTGATCGCGATGGCGTAGCCGGCGGTCTCGGCGACGCGCAGGCCGATGCCGCGCAGGATGTTGCGCCAGTCCTCGACGATGACCTGCTTGACGGGGTTGCGGACGAGGTCGCCGGACTCCTTGACCTCCTCGAAGACGGGGGACTCGGGCACCTTCGAGCGGATGATGAGCCCGACGATGACGAGGACCGCGCTGAGCAGGAAGGGAACTCGCCACTTCCAGTCGCCGGGGAGGTTGACCGACGCGAGGAAGGCGAGGTTGGCGAGCAGCAGGCCGACGGGGAAGCCGGACTGGACGAAGCCGGTGAACTTGCCGCGCTGGGTCCAGGGGGCGTGCTCGTAGGTCATGAGGATCGCGCCGCCCCACTCGGCCCCGTAGGCCAGGCCCTGGACGATGCGGATGGCGACGAGGAGGGCCGGCGCGAGCACGCCGACCTGGGCGTGCGTCGGCAGGCAGCCGATGAGCACGGTGGCCAGGCCCATGACGATGAGCGAGGCGACGAGCACCGGTTTGCGCCCGATGCGGTCGCCGAGGTGGCCACCGATGATGCCGCCGAGGGGGCGGGCGACGAACCCGACGCCGAGCGTCGCGAAGGAGGCAAGGGTGCCGAGCAGCGGGTCCTCGTTCGGGAAGAACACCGTCCCGAAGTAGAGGGCCGCAGCCGTGCCGAAGCCGATGAAGTCGTAGGCCTCGATGACCGCGCCGGCGGTGGACCCGAACGCCACCCTCCGTTCGCTGCCCGTGCCGTGGACCGGGCCGCGCAGGGCGAGCCGGGTGTCCGGAGTCGTGGTCATGGCGTCGTGCCTTCCGTCCGAGGCCGCACCCCAGTGTGCGACATCGGCCAGTGTTAACTGTTAACAGTTAACAGTCAAGACTCGACTGTCAGAATGTGCGCGTGCGCCCCTGGCCGGGGTCACCGACGGAGGAGGACCCATGGCGCTGACGATCGTCAACCGGACGCTGCGCGAGCAGGTGCTGGACCAGCTGCGCGCGGCGATCCTCGACGGCACCTTCGCGCCCGGCCACAAGCTCGCCGAGGTCGACCTGGCCGCCGAGTTCGGCGTGAGCCGGGGCACCGTGCGCGAGGCCCTGCGGGCGCTGCAGAACAGCGGCCTCGTCGAGGGTGCGGGGCGGCTGAGCCTGCGGGTGCGCCGGCTCGGGGCGCGAGAGATCGCCGAGCTCTACGAGGTGCGGGCCGCGCTCGAGGGGCAGGCGGTCGTCGCCGTCCTCGCCGCACCGGACGCCGCGGAGCTGGTCGCCGACCTCGAGCGCCGGCTCCCGGAGGCCGGCGCCGGGGCCTCGGCGGCGGAGCGCTTCGAGCTCGACCTCGGCTGGCACGAGGCCCTGTGCCGGGCCTCGGGCAACGCGACGCTGGTCGCGATGTGGTCGAGCATCAAGGACCTCATGCGGATCACCGTGCTCGCCGCCCCTGAGGAGGCGGCGGCGGGGCTCATGGCCCGCAGTCACCACCAGCCGATCGTCGACGCGCTCAAGGGAGGCGACCCCGACGTCGCCCGCCGCGTGCTCTCCGCCCACATGGCCGCGGCCGCCACCGGCCTGCGGGAGCAGGCCGACGACGGCGCGCGGCAAGAGGCCTGACCGGTCAGGCTGCAGCAGAGGCCTTCCCGCGCAGAGGGGCCAGCGCGGTGCTCCACGCGACCACCTGGTCGAGGAGCGTGCTGAGCGCCTGCTGGTTGTACTCGCCCGGCGTGAGGGTCGCGAAGTCGGCGCCGAACTCGGTCATGAGCGAGAGCGGGACCTGCTGGCGGACGTCGGCCATCTGGAGCTCGCCGGCGATGAGCCGCAGGTGCTCGGCCGCGCGGGCGCCCCCGACCCCGCCGTACGACACGATGCCGACGGCCTTGTCGTGCCACTCGGCCTGCAGGTGGTCGAGCGCGTTCTTGAGCACGCCCGAGGTGCTGTGGTTGTACTCGGGCGTCACGAGGACGAAGCCGTCGAAACCGGCGATGGTCGCGGACCAGCGCGAGCGCTGTTCGGCGTGCCGTGCCGCGTCCTCCGGGGCGGCGGGCTCCCCGAGGTGGGGGAGCGGGTGGTCGCGCAGGTCGACGACCTCGAAGGTGGCGTCGGTGCGGCGCGCGCCGACCTCGTGGACCCAGGCGGCGACCTGGTCGCCGCGGCGTCCTTCGCGGGTGCTGCCGAGGACGATCCCGATGCTGGTCATGGTGCGGTCTCCGGTCTGTCGGTGCGGGGGTGGGTGAGTGGTCACTGCGAGCGCAGGGGCGTGTATGGCGTGCTGGCGGGGAAGGAGACGACGAAGACGTCGGTCGCCTCGCGGCCCCCGACCGTGACGACCTCGTCCGTGCCGGTGTCGAGCACGTCGCCGCCGTGGACCTCGAGGTCGTTGACCGACCCGTGCCCGCCGAGCACGTACGCCACGCCCCGTCGGCCGGCGCCGAGCGCGATCTCGCCGCGACGGCCCCCGGGCACCGTGAGCCGCTGGACGGCGAGCCCGCCGGTGCGGGGGTCGACGGGGGCGCGCCCGCCGACGAGGTCGGCGATCGTGGGCGCCGGGTCCGCTCCGCCGGTCACGGCGGCGGCCCCGGCCGCGAGGGTGTAGCGCGGAGGTTCGGTCAGGGCGGTGGTGAGGTCGGGGTCGAACCAGATGGAGAAGACCCGCGTGCCGGCCGCGGCCTGCTCGACGTGCGAGATGCCCGAGCCGGTCGCCATGACCTCCAGGTCTCCGGTGGCCAGGCCCGCCCACTCCTGCGTGGCCGTGTCGTAGTGACGTGTCGTGCCCTCGAGGACGACCGACATGATCTCGAAGCCCTGGTGCGGGTGGAGCCCGAACTCGAAGTCCCGGGTGAAGTGGGTGTCCGACCAGTAGAAGAGCGGGCCGCTCGGCCGCCCGTCGGCCATCCGGCCTCCGCTCACGAGCTGGGTGCCCACCATCCCGGCGGGGGCTCCGGCCGACCGGGGGTGCGGGCCGACGAGTTCGGCGTTAGTTGACATGACAACGACGGTAGGGGCCGCTTGTTGATATGTCAACAAGCGGTAGCATCGGGGGATGGAGACGCGATGGCTCGACGAGCGGGAGGAGCGGGCCTGGCGCGGGTTCCATGCGCTGCGGTCCGGTCTCACGGCGCACCTCGGGCGTGAGCTGGCCCGGGCCTCGGACCTCACCGAGGCCGACTACGCCGTCCTCGTCGCGCTCTCGGAGGCGCCGGAGGGGGCGGTCCGGTTCCGCGACCTCGGGTGTGCGCTCGGGTGGGAGCGGAGCCGGCTCTCGCGCCAGGTGGCTCGGATGGAGGGGCGCGGGACGGTCGAGCGGCGGGCCTGCGCCGGGGACGCCCGCGGCTTCGACGTCCACCTGACGGCCGAGGGCGAGCGGGCCATCGAGGCCGCCGCGCCCGCTCACCTGGCTGCGGTGCGGCACTGCTTCGTCGACCTCCTCACCCCTGAGCAGCTCGACACCCTCGCCGAGGTGGCCGAGGTCGTCACCCGGCACCTCGCCGACGAGCACGGGCCGCGGTCCGGCGAGGCCGACGACGCCTGAGGGGCGGGAAGGTCGGCGTACAGGCGGGTGGCGTCAGCCGTGGGCGGCGTGGGCGGTGGCGAGCGCGTGCACGAGCCGCTCCCACCCGGGCGGGGTGCCGGCCCTCTGCGCCAGCGCGTTGGTGACGACGAGCGCCCGGAGCGTCTCGCGGTCGAGGAGCAGGCTCGGGTCCTCGGCGCGCGCCTCGTCGAGGAGGCCCTCCCCGAGTGTCAGGACGTCCTCGCAGGACGAGGCGGCCTCGGGCGGTAGTCGCTCGGGGTCGGCGAGCGCATCGGAGAGCAGTCGGTCGGAGGCCTGCACCGCCAGCACCTCGGTGAGGTAGCGCGCCAGCCGGTCGGTCGCCGTCCCCTCGCCGACCGCAGCCGCGATCCGGCGGAGCTGTTCGTCGGCGGCCGCCGGGAGGATCGCCGCGAGCAGCTGGTCGCGGCCCGGGAAGTGGTTGTAGAGCGTGCCGATGCTCAGCCCGGCGGCGGCCGCGACCTCCTCGAGCGGCGCGTTCGTGCCGGAGGCCCGGAAGACCCGGACCGCCGCCTCGCGCAGGCGCTCCGCGTTGCGCGCGGCGTCGCGGCGGGGGGCGCGGGGCATCGTTCTCCTAAGTTGAGGAACATCCTCAAGTTAGCGTGCGTTGGGTCGTCCGACACCGGCAGGCGGACGCGGTGTGCCGGGCATGCTACGGCGCCCACGTCCTCCTCCGCCCGGGCACCGACCACGCCGGTGCACGGCAGCAACCGAGCGCGGCACCGTGCTGCGCGCGACCCAGGAGAACAGATGACCACCACCATCACCGTCCTCGGCGGGACCGGCTTCGCCGGACGCCACATCGTCGACGAGGCCGCGTCCCGCGGCCACCGCGTCGTCGTCGTCAGCCGCAGCGCCACGGCCCCCGAGGGGGGTGGCCTCGACGGCGCCGAGTACCGCGCCGTCGACGTCGCCGATCCGGCAGCCCTCGAGGAGGTCCTCGCCGATGCCTCGGTCGTCGTGTCGGCGCTCTCGCCGAGGGGCGGTCTGGACGGGCAGCTCGGTGCGGTCGACCGCGCCGTCGCGGACCACGTCGCGCAGGCCGGTGGCGAGCTCTACGTCGTCGGCGGGTTCAGCTCCCTGCGGCGCACCGCCGGCGGTCCCCGCGTCATCGAGGAGGGCATGGGTCCGGTCGACGGCATCCCGCCGGAGCAGGTCGCTGCCCTCGTCCGCGAGGCCACGCAGATGAACGACGTGCTCCAGGACCTCCTGGCCCGCACCGACGACCTGCGCTGGTCCTTCCTCTCCCCGGGCATGGAGTTCGGCGCGCACGTGCCGGGCGAGCGCACCGGCAGCTACCGCGTCACCGACGACGGCTTCGTCCTCACCGACGAGGACGGGCGGACGGCGATCGGGGGCGCCGACTTCGCGGCCGCGCTCCTCGACGAGATCGAGGCCGACTCGCCCCGGCGCGGGCACCTCGCCGTCGCCTACTGAGTCGGGCGGGGCGGCCGGCCGCACACGTGGTCGGCACGCACCGCCCCGGGAGGGTGCACGGGGGGCGTCGAGGGGCCGATTTCTGGTGGACGGCGAGGGTCCGGTAGTCTCCTCTCTCGTTGCGCTTCGGCGTGACGGGCGCCCGTAGCTCAACGGATAGAGCATCTGACTACGGATCAGACGGCCCGAACCTCACTCCCACCGCTCCGCGTCCGACTTCTCGGACTGCGTCGATGCAGGTCAGGGCCGCTCTCGAGCCGGCGTCGGCCCGGTGCTGGCTGGCCCTCGGTGCGGATCAGCGGGGCCATGGACACGGATTGACCGGTGTCCGGACACAGGTCTGGACACACGGCGGCGCTGAGCGTGCCTGCTCTCTGAGCCGGTGGGCCTCGGCACACGCTGCCCGGAACCGGCGACTCGCGTCGGCGCGCCCGGCGCTCGGCCGGCGCCCCTCCGGGAGCGGCTCGCGTGGCGGCCGTGGCCGATTGCGCCCGGTTCCTTGGTCCGGACCAGTGCGGTCCATGACGACGACGAGCCGGTTGCCCTTCGCATGGCAGCCGATCACAAAGCCGAAGCCCGACTCCGGCTCCCTCTCCCAACCGCACCACCGCGTGCAGCCCGGTCGGGCGCCCAGCAGGGCCCTGAAGGTCAGCGCCCTGCCCCCGCTGACCCGGCCGGCAGCCCGGCCCGCGACCACCGTCGCTGACGGCACCGAGGGCCGGCTCTCGGCCGCCGCCGCCGCTCGGCACGGCGTGGTCGTGCACCGTCGCGAAGACCTCATGACCCTCCTGAGCCTCAGCGACACCGAGCTGGCCCACCTCATCTGCGACGGCGCCGTCGTCGAGGTCCCCATCGGGGCCCTGACCCGCTACGCCCTCGCCGACGGCATCCCCACCGACGTGCGCACGAGGGGAGCCGGGCTGTGAGCATCCGATGGAGCGGTCCCTACTGCAGCGCCACCACCGCCGATGGCGCCAAGGTGACCTGGGAGCCCCTCAGGGGGTGCGATGCGCCGTGCTCGGCCGTCAAGTTCGTCGTGCGGTGGCGGGTCAGCGTTCTCAACAACCCGCGCAAGCGCACCTTCTCCGACGAAGCCCTCGCACGCGGCTTCGCCCTGCAGGTCGAGACCGCGCGTGTGCTGCAGCAGCCCTGCGACGACAAGGGCTACCCCGTTCGCTCCGCGCCCTCGCGTGTCACCGACGATGCGTCCGCGGCGGTGGCGGAATCCCCCGCAAGCCGCACGACCCCGACCCCGACCCCGGTCCTCAGCCACGACACCGACACGACGCAGCCCGCCGCCAAGGGCAAGCTCGGGAGCACGGTCGCCCAGTACATCGAGCGGGTCATCCACCTCGAGAGCCCCGAGTGGAAGCAGCAGGGCTTCGAGGGCAAGAGCGACATCTGGTGGAAGGGGCAGCTCGGGTTCATCAAGGCGGTGATGCTCTACGGCGAGAACGACGATCGTCTCGCGAAGTACGGTCTCGAGGCCGGAGCGAGCATCCACCTGTCCCTGCTCAGGCACGAGGACTTCAACGACGCCCTCATGCTCCGCCGAACCGTGAACCTGCGCGCGGAGCACAACAACCGACAGAAGCAGGAGAAGTACGACCGCCTCGAGGCGGTCTACGCCCAGAAGCTGGCTCTGTGGAACACCGGCACGGGTCCGCGCGGCCGGAAGCCGGTGCCACCGCGCCCCCCCGTTCTCGAGGCGTCGGTCAGCCCAGACGGCTCACCAATCATCTCGGCCACCACCGAGAAGGCCTTTCGCACTGCGATGTCCTTCGTCTTCGACCGTGCCTTCGATGCCGGCCACTTTCCCCCCGGCCCGAACCCGTTCAGGACGTGGAACCCGCGTGGCAACGGCGGACGCCGCCGCGTCAAGCGCAGTCCGTTCCGCCGCGTGCGACCCGTGACGGCACAGGAGCGCGCCTACCACGGGCTCGGGTTCTGGGTCGACCTCGGTGACGCCCTCGCCGAGCGCGGTGCCCGCCTCGAGGGCGGCATCCGAGCGGGGGAGCGCTACCGCATCCTGCCGCTGACGATCGTGCAGCTCGCGACACGGCCCGGTGAGAGCCTGCGGCTGCGCGCCGACCACTGCGACGGGGCCGACGCCCGGATCGTGCCTCCGGCCGGGGGCCACCTCAAGATGCGACCAGATGGGGAGAGCAGGACGGCACCGCTCAGCGAAGTCGTCAGGACTCTGATCAAGAACCACGTCGAGGCTGGCCTGGCAGGCGCCGACGGCACCCTCTTCGTCTCTCCCCAGGGGTACGAGCTGGACTCCAGCAACTTCTGCGAGGACTACCTCCGCCCAGCCGTGGACAAGCTCGACGACCTCTGGCCGGCGCTCCCGTCACTGCGCAACGCCACGCTCTACGACTTCCGCAAGGCCGGCATCACCACATGGGTCACCTACGGCGCCGACACCCTCGTGGCCTCGCGGTGGTCAGGCCACGACGAGCACGAGCTCATGAAGAGCTATCGCGGCATCATCGAGGGAATCGGGTCACAAGCGAAGTGGGAGGGCATGGACGACATGGTCGAGAAGGCGCTCCTCGACAGCCCCCCGCGCGGCAACGGGCTCCTGGCCCGGCGGATCCGTGACTGGCTTGGCCTGCCGCCTGTCACCTGAGCGCATTGGCCGAAAGGGCATCGCAGCGGAGCGGCAGGCACGTCACTCGAGCATCCGGGGATCTTGGCCGGCGCCGGCCCAGTGGTCGTGGTGTCGGCGCGGGATGGATCTACTTTTCCACGTCCTCGTACGACTCGATGATCGTGCGCCAGGTCGCGATCTGCTCGTCGGTGTACTGCGGACCGGTCCAGTGACACGCCTCGAGCTCGATGGGCGGGTCGTAGCCGGCCACCACCGCCAGCGCCAATGCGGTCGCCAGCTGCGCCTGCGAGCCGTCGGCGACGTCCGCGCTCGCCCAGTCGAGCAGCACCACGTCGTCACCGCTGTCGACTAGGTCGAGGCCCACCACGGCCACGAGGACGGCACGGACGTGTTCCTGCACGCGAGAGGAGTCCTCCGTAGAGATCGCGATCGCGAGCTGGTAGTCGGCATCGTCCAGTTCACGCCACAGGCACACCCACGACGCGCCGGGCTCGTCGCCGAAGTACAGGACCGGCTCCTCACTCTCACGCAGCAGCTCCTCCAGCTCGAGCGCCAGTCGTTCCGCGTGCTGGAGCGCCTCGACGCCAAGCAGCTCCGCGGCTGCGCGAGCCGACAGCTTCCCGGGCTCTGTCACCGGCGCTGCGGGGCGGTCTGCTGCGAGATGGTCAACATGCCTCCGAGGACGAACAGCGCGCCAAGGCCCAACAGCCCGTATGTCGGCAGCTGACGTCGCTCCAGCGCACTCTCGCAGGCAGTGCTCATGTCGCGGTCGGTCTCGCCGAAAGCGAGCGCGTCGATGTGGTCCTCCGTCTTCGCCGCCTCGCCGTCAGGACGCAGAAAGCTGCCGCACGAGACGGGCTCATTCGCGTTCGGGCCGACCGAGACCCCAGCCAGGCCGAAGCCCAGTCCGAGCAGCGCGAGGCCGGCGGCGATGACGAAGAACAAGCGTGGTGATACCCCCATGGGGTGACCGTACCAATGATGCAGGCCGTCATCGCGCAGCCTCGGCGAGTCGGCCGGCATGGCGCGTCTAGGTCCCGGAGCCGCTGCGACAGTGGGCAACTCGCTTTGGTCCTCGTGCGGCTCGTCACACTATGGCCGATCCTCAGACCGGTTGTCGTAGCCACCGCGTAGGTTCTGCGCCTCGGCCCTTCATGAGCAGGGTCGCCTTCCCCCACCTACCGCAGGAGCATCCCCAGTGCGATCAGTCGCCGTCGTGTTCACTCTCGCAGCCATCACCCTTGCGGGATGCGGCAGCGGATCCGAGCCCAAGGAAGCGGCCACCGCGGCAGCCCCGGCCGCGTCGCAGGCGGCACCGAAAGATATCGGGACGATCACCGCTTCCGGGTTCGGGCAGGCCGACGAGTACGTCTGGGCAACAGCGGTCGTACACAACAACAGCGACAACATCGGACAGACCGTCACCGTGTCCTTCAACATCCTGGGTGACGCCGGCGAGATCCTCGGCAGCGAGTCCCAGGTCGAGTCCTTCTCCCAGCCCAGCGCCGACCACATCATCGGGACGCAGATCTCGCTCGAGCCCGGGCAGAAGGCCGCCAAGGTCGAGGCCACTCTGGATGTCGAGGCGTCCGGAACGTTCAGCGACCAGCCCTTCCCCGCGATCCCGGTTTCCGACCTCAAGATCACCGGCACCGGCGACCACCGCGACGTCAGCTTCGTCATCACCAACCCGCTCACGATCCCCATCAAGGACCCGCGCATCGCGCTCGCCTGCAAGGACAAGAGCGGCAAGCTCATCGGCGGCGACATCGCCTTCCCAGAACTGGTGCCGGCCGGAGGCAAGATCAAGGTCGACACCTCGCCCATCGTCTCTGGCGACCCTGCTGACTGTTCGGTCTACGTGGGTCCGCCCGTCGACTGGGAAGGCGCCCCCGAGGCAGTCGCGTCGGCGAGCCCTTCCGCGACGACGGCCGCCGAGCCAGCAGGGAGCGCAGAGAGTGCCTTCAGGACGTGGGTCACGCAGTTCGGCGAGCGCGACTGGAAGAGCCAGTACGAGACACTCGTCGGCCCCCAGCAGGAGTTGCTCACGCAGCGCGAGTTCATCGCCTGCCGCACCGCCGAGGCGCCGCCCAAGATCACCTGGAGCAAGGCTCTGGGCGCTACCGACGTCGGTGACTCGGCCATCCCCGGCACCAAGACCAAGCTGCCGGCCACCAAGGTCGACGCCCAGCTCAACGTCGACGGGCTCAAGGTGCCCATCGACGCGCACATGTTCATCGAGGACGGCGTCTGGAAGTGGTCGCTCGAGAAGGAAGCGCTCGCCAAGTGCACCAGCTGAGAGCCGCCGCCTGGGCTTCCCCGGCGCGCCAGACAGCCGGAGGCCCTCACTGCGACACCGAGGCTTAACGCTGTCCCCGCATCGGGTGACACCAGAGAGGTTGTCCCCAGCGAGGTGGCAGCAAGGAGTGTCAGTGGGTCGATGACCCCCGTGCGACAGCGGGGGCATCCTCCCTCGCGCCACGGTCGTCCTGTTGGAGGACCTGTGTCTGACATCCAACCGCTGTTCCCGCTGGGAACGGCCACTACTCCGAGACCGCCCCGCTCGCAGCACTCCGTCGCCCTTCTGGGGCTGTGGTGCCAGCTGGCCATCAAGGTGGCGGAGGCCATGGCTCACGACTCCTGCGATGCCAACCTCCTCTGGCACCAGCAGGTCCTCGTCGAAGAGGAGATCGCGACCTCGTTCCCGGAACTCGACGAGCGGATGATCGAGCTCCTCGTGTGGGAGTCCGAGCTGCTCCACGACGCGGCCGGCGAACCGGGCAACTGCCTGCAGTGCCGGCGCGCGCGCCTGAATCTGCCACCAGAGTGCCCTGTGCCGGCAACCCGTCAGGGGGTCCGCCTGTGAACGACAACGGGCTGATCGTCCACGCCGACCGCCTGCTCCTGCGGGACGTCACGATCGTCAACGCTGAGGCGGCGGCGCTCGTCGCCGCTGCCGTCTCCGCGTCGGGTCCTGCCGGTGCCCTCGACCTGGTCCGGCGGGCTCTGCCCATCGGTCTGGTCGCGCTCAAGCTCGGGTCGGCCTCGGTCGACACTGGCTCCCTCGAGCGGACCCTGGCCGGCTTCCGTCAGGCGGTCGACCAGTCCGCCGCCACGGCCAGTCGAGACCTCACCCAGACGATCGCCCAGCTGCGCTCGGGCGAGCAGACCGTCATCACGGCCGCCGAGCAGGTGCTCACGCACCTGCCGGCTCGGGTGGAAGCCGCGCTCGCTGGTGAGGCGCACACCATCCGCGACTCAGTGCGAGCTGTGACGGCGGAGGTACAAGAGACCGCTCTGCGTCAGGTCCGAGACGCGCTGAGCGCCCACGCCGCCAGTGTGCGCGACGCGGTCAGCCTCGATAGGGAGGGCCCTGTGCAGATGCTGCGCCGGGACGTCCTGACGCAGCTGGACGCGACGCGCTCCGAGCTGTCGGCGCAGTTGTCGGCCCTGACTGCTCAGGTCCAGGCGGAGTCCGCGGCCCAGGAAGCTGGGCGCAAGTCCAGCCGAGCCGTCGGCGACGACTGGGAGGCGTACTCCATGGCCGCCGCCCGCGCGGTCGTGACCGCCGCCGGCGACGTGTTCGCCGAGACCGGCTCCGAGGCGGCGGCAGGAACCACCCGCCGTACCGGCGACGGTGTCGCCACACTCGTAGTCGGGGCCAGCGAGCGGCCGGTGCGCGTGGTGTTCGAGGCCAAGAGCCGAACGCGTCCTCTGGGCCCGACGGCTCTGGCTCGCGAACTGCAGGCGGCCTCGGAGAATCGGGACGCTCAAGCGGCAATCGCCGTCGTGCGCACGACAAGCGAGGTGCCTGGCACCGTTCCACTGGCGCGTGTCGGCCCCTCCGCCTGGGTCGTGGCCCTCGACGGGGACCAGACCGCTCTCGAGCTCGTCTACCTCGTCGTGCGTGAGTTCCTCCGGGTCGGCGCCGCACGTGACGACAGTGACGAGCAGGGGGTCGACGTCCGCGCAGCGCAAGCACACCTGGTGAGGGCGGAGGAGACGCTTCGGGACTATGCCATCGTCCGCCGTCACGGCGAGAGCGCGCAGAAGTCCATCAGCGCCCTGTTGCTCCTGAGCAAGGACGCCTCCGCTCGAATCCACGACGAGCTCAGAGCAGCCACGGCTGCGCTCAACGCGACTCCCCGACGGGAGGTGGCGTAGCACCGACGACTGGGCCCCAGCGATGCGCTGGGGCCCAGTCTCTGTATTCGTCCTGTCCTCTGGCGGCCGTGACCGGCGACGGCGTGCCGGAAGCCGGCACGGTGGGCGCACCTCACTGGTGACGTCAGGAGTCGCTCTGGATGGCTTTGATGATGCGGAGAGCGTGATCGGTGGCCTGCTGGGCGTCCGCGTTCGGTCCGTGCGTGTCCCGGAAGATGTCCAGCGCCAGGGGCAGGAACGAGTCCGGGACGGTACGGCACATCTGCGCGAGGAAGGCGTCCTCGTCGTACCGCAGGGATGCGCGGCTGAGGAGCATGACCTCGCGGAGGAGAGCGGCCTGGTCTTCCACGGTGACGGGCAGTTCGTGCGCCGAGATCTGGGGCGGGCGGTGCCCGTTCGGAAAGGTGTGCTCGTAGGTGCAGGCCCGGGCGCGCAGCCCCCATGGCGTGCCCAGGAGGTCGCGCAGTTGGTCGTGATGCAGCGCGTACTGGAGCTCGCTCCGCAGGAGAACGCGCTGGAGGGGCGTGAGCTTCTCGCCCGGACCGATCCGGACGGGTCCGTGCCACGTGGTGGTCGTCGGGTCGATGTCGAGCTCGTGCGTGATCCTGCGCGGCGAGGGGGAGGAGATCTGCAGGCGCACCCGGACGTGGACCCCGGGCTTCTTCTTCAGCCGCAGCGTCAGTTCTGCAGGGCCGTGCGAGGTGTGAAGGGTGAGCGGGGGAGGCATGAGGTCGTTGCGTGTCATGCCCTCGAAGAGTGCTGGGCCGCTGACCCGTAGCAATCGGCCATGCCATCGGGCTCCCGGTGAAGGTGCTTGACGTCGACGGCGGTCCTCCGGCGACCAAGGAGGCGCTCGAAGCGTTTCAGGATGACTGCTAGAGACCGAGCGGGTCTTGAAGGTGCGGCCGCACTGGCATCGCAGGAAAGGTGCGGCCGCAGCAGGATCTATAGCAGCGCTCAGGCCGCCAACACACGACTCAGCGGATCTGCGAGTGACCGTCCTCGGCCCCCGCAACAGTCGCTCATGCCGATGAGCGGGCGGGGCAGCGAGGCAAGCGGCAGAGTGAGCGCGTGGAACTCCAGTACGACCTCCGTGCCGACAAAGCACATGTCCGCGCCATGCAGAAGGCCACGCGAAAGCGGCCGGACGTAGGACTAGCGCCGGTCCCAGCGTTGGTTGGTTCGTGGCGTTGGTGGCGTGCCATCGACTCTGGGCGCTATCCCTCCACCATCCTCGACGGGACCATCACCAGGGTGTTCTGGGGGAGCATGGGCGACTGGCCTATGTTCACGCTGCGCACGCTTGAAGGCGAGACCTCAGACTGGACGCGCCAGGGAGACCCCACCCGCTACGTCGAAGGCTTGGCGGTTCGGCTGCAATACGTAGTTCAGCGTTTCAAGGACTCAGTTCCCGACTGGTCCCTCGCCGGGACGAGGGAAACCAATCTGATTGTCCGCATCTGGCTCGAACCGAGCAGCCTGCGGTCCGAGGCCACCGGCCCCGGTCCCCTTGGGTCACTGCCCGGCGGCTAACGATTCTTGGAGTGCTCGCACATGCCGCGAAGGCTTCTTGCGCTGCGGAGCGCTACTCGACGTCGTCCGATGTGAGCACCCGCCACTTGATCGCCTCGCCCTCACTCCATCGCAAGAAGTCGGCCGCTCCGGCAAGTACGTAGTCCGGGTCGTACTCGCCGTCGGGCCTCTCAAGCCCGGCCCACATCGCGTTGAACGTCTCCCGCAACGACCAGCCCGGCCACGGCGAGCGAAGCAACCACAGACGTCCACCCAGTTGCGGCTCCTCACGCAGCCAGGACTCTCTCGTCTCGGGCACAAAGCGGCGATGCTCCTCCGGCCACATCTCGCCCACGAGCAACGCGCCGGTGTACTCCTCAAGCGGTTCGAACCCGAGTAAGCGCAGCTCGGCGACGCCAGGGACGACGTCTGGTCCTTTCGAAGCCCGCACTGGTCACGCTTGATGGTGGCACGACGACCATCGGCCCGACCGAATTCGAACTGATCGGCGGTGAGCGGCAGACGTGCGCTCATGGCGCGGTCAGGATGCTTCGCGGATCAAAGCCGCACTCCTGGTCGTACCGCCGCGGCGGTGCGACGATGCGTCGCATGACGGTGAAGGACGCTGTGCGGGTTGCGCTCCGTGCCTACATGGGCCCCTCGGCACGCGCGGCAGGCTTCAAAGGCTCTGCGCCGACCTGGCGGCGCATCAACGATGCCGGCGACGTCGCCCTCGCCAACGTCCAGATGTCCCCGTGGGGCGACCGCGACCAGACCAGCTGCTACATCAACCTCTCCGTCGCGCCGGCCCCGTGGCTGGAGTTCTCCAGCCGGCGTCGCCCCCTGCCCAAGTCGCTCTCTGAGTCGTACGGCCTGTATCGCGAGAGGCTGGACACCCGCTGGGACATCCGGTCCCCTGCATCGGCCGAGTCGGCAGTCCTGGACATGGTCGCGCGCCTTGATCGCGACGGCTGGCCGCGCCTGAACGCACTCCTGAACCGCCCGACATTCCTGAGCCAGCTACGCGACGACGGGCTGGGCGAGATCAAGCAGAAGGACGGCTTTGAGGCCTACTTCGCCAGGGCCGAGGCCATCCTGCTATCTGACGCGGGACCCAGCCCGGAACTCGATGCGCTTCTCGAACGCATGACGGCCGACCTCGACCCGAAGATCCGTGAGTCCTGGCAAGGGGCTGCAGATTGGATCCGAGAACGCGCCCTTTCGCGGTCCGAGCACGACGAGGCGACGCCAGCAGCGGCCCGTCACTGCTGAGACGTCCGCACATGCCGCGATCCGGGAGGTCGGCTGGCGGCGACAGGGGGCACGTGCCGAACCGCGCGCTCGCCTATGAGCGTGCGACGACGCCGCACGGTAAAGGGTTGCGCGCGCGGAGGTCCCCCGGACTGTCCCGGTCATGACCACACACCATGACCCCGGCACGGGCTGCGCACCGCACGATGTGCTGAACGACCTCCTCACGATCGGGAGCGACCGCGCGGCGGAGGAGCACGCTGGTGGCCCCGCCCTTGCGGCCTTCGCCGACTCCTGCTGGCACCTCGACATCCCGCTGGACAGCGACCACTTCCAGCTGTGGCTCGACTCCCTGGCTGACGCCGCCTACAGCTCGGCCGACCTCACCCTGGCACGGCGCGCGCTCAAGGGCCTGTCGTGACCAGCACCACCGCTTGGTCGGAAGCGGGGAAGCACTTGGACTCCCTCATCGATGAGGCCAAGGCCGTCCTGCCCAGCGCGGTGAACGAGGACACGGCAAAGAAGTACGAAGGCGCCTTTCGCCTGGTCTGGAAGCCGCTGTGCGAGGGGCGAGGCATGGACCCGCTGGGTGCGGGCCGGGCCGAGATCGTGGCGCTCTTCGACGGAGCCATGAGCGGAGAGATCCGCAGGTTCAGCAAGGGCAACACCAGGACCGGCGCGGTCTGCTTGGGGCAGGTGGAGATCTTGCTGTCTGCCGTGCGCTACTCCTACCGCGTCGCCGGCCGAGACTGTCCCCTCGAGTTGTTCAGCCTTGATGAGCTGAGCAACCTTCGCAGGAGCTGCGCAATGACTTATGCGGCGACCGCGAAGGCATCAGACCCGGCGCCCCTGATGCCGCCGAGCGACTTCAAGGCCCTCTGCGAGGCCGGTCCGAGGACCCGCGCCGACTCCGCCTGCGCAGTGGCAGCGATCCTGAGTCTGGACGCACGACTGACGTGCAAGGAGCTGGCGTCCTTGCGCGATCAGGACGTGGCGCTCCAGGGCGACGGCTCGGTGACCCTGATCCTTCCCGGACGAATGGTGCAGATCCCGTGTGCTCACCTCTTCTCCGAGCAGGTGTGGCTGGCCTGCGCTGCCTGCATGGTGCGCGATCATCTGCGGCTGCCCCGCGCCGGAGCTGGGACGGGGCTGCTCTCTGTGAAGGGCCGCCAGGTGGCGGGAGGACCGATTCTGTACAGGGCGATCCACACCTACCTGCTGTCCTGCGCGCGGCAGTCTCCCGCGCTGACCCTGCACCCCGGGGAGCCCCTCAGCTACCAGTCCGCTGTTGCACCCCGACTTCGCACGGGTGCCCGGCAGCTGGTCGCCCGAGCTGGCACGCGCTCGGCCAGGAGCGAGATGGTCACATTGACTGCGCTCAAGCTGACCGCCATGCGCGGGCTGACCCCTTCGGACATCTTCGCGCGCCTCACCCTCGACGACGTGCGAACAGCACTGTCCGACAGCGCGGCCGGCGGCCTCGAGGTGAGGTTGCCGCGAAGCATGAAGCAGCAGGGCCCGGGGACAGACTGGTTCGGGGTCAAGCCGATCCCCTACCCGACGCTCTGCGCGGTCGCGGCTGTGAGAGAGCTACTACTGGTGCGGGAGGCCGCGCGTGGGGATCGTCTTCCTGGGTCGGCGCCACTGCTGGTGGCACCGACAGGATGGAGCAACGACTCCTCGCACGCCATCACGGTCGGCGCCGCGCGCAGCGCGTTCATCCGCTTTCTGCGCGACGTGGGCCTGGGGGAGGCCGGCTACACGTGGGAGTCCGCGCGTCAGATGCACGCCTCGAATCTGGTGCTGCGGGGCGCGACTGAAGGACAGCTGCTTCGTGTGCTCCGTTTTCGCAAGCCGAACCAGATGCGTGAGTGGCTGCTTAGCTTCGCGCCCTTGACGGATGAGGTGTCACGCGCGGTCGTCGACGGCGCTGGGCAGGTGGACCAGTGAACGGGGACATCTCACCGACCGTCCTCCAGATGCTCGCCGACGAGCTCGCTTGGAGCGGCTATGCGGACACCGCGCTGGAGACCGACAGCATGAACTGGGCCGCATGGGAGGCCTTCTGCGACCGTCACGGCGCCAAGGCGTCGCGGCCCACGGGCGAGGTGGTGGTTGCCTTCCTCGCCGAGCGCCCTGGCATGCGTCACAGCTACGCCAGCCGACGCGTAGAGAGCCTGCGTGCGCGCATCCGCCAGTTGGGCGGCACCGGGGAGAAGTGGCCAGTCGTCGATGGCTACCTGGGCGCACTCAAGCGGATCGGTCCCGAACCGAGGGAGCGGATCAGCCCGTTGACAGACGCCGAGGTGCACCAAGTGGCTGCCCACGCCGCCACTCCTCGCCCTGAGATCACGGACTTGGCCCTGCGCCGGCTGGTGGCCCTGGCGCGAGTTGGCGCTGTGCCCACCTGGTCCGAGGTTGAGGGGCTGGATGTGGCAGCGGGGCCCAACGGCGATCTGACCTATCGGGGGCGCCGCCTCGAGATCGAAGCCGAGAGCGTGGAGTACGGCATCCTGACGCGCGACGGTGACATCCCTGCAGGCACGTGCTCGCTCCAGGCCGGCGCCTTGCGCGCCAGGGTGCGTGGCGCCGCTCGGCGCGCAGGCCTTCGGCTGTCCTCGCCCAGCGAGGTGCGCGCCCTCTCGGCGGAGGACTTTCATAGGCTCCTCGTGCACTGCGATCCCACGCGCGACCGACGGGTGCGCAACCTCGCATGGTTCGCGCTCGGCATCCATCACGCCCTGCGTCAGATCAGCCTCGCCAACCTGCTCATCGAAGACGTGCGGGTCACCCACGACGGGTACGAGGTGACCTACCGGGTCGCGAAGCTTCGTGCGGGGCAGGTCCAGGTCCGTTCCGTTCCGCACGTAGAACCAGACGTCGAGATGTGCGGGGCAGACCCGATGTGCCCGGCCTGTGGACTGGAAGACCAGCTCGAGGTCTGCCGGCGCCAGGGCCGAACCTCCGGGCCGGTCTTCGCGACGCACTACGCCGGGAAGTGGGGTGTCATGACCAGGCAGAACGCCCGCCACCTTATCCGGGAGCTGGTCCTGTCGGCGCTGCCCGACCTTGATCCCAGCCGCCTCATCGCCACCAGGACGCTGCGGGTGACCACATCCACCGCACTTGTCCGGTCCGGTGCCACGTTCGCCGAGACCGCAGCCATCACGATGCGCTACGACGAGGCTGAGCTGGCGCGATACGTCCGACTCGGCATCGAGGACGAGGTGCACCCCGTGTACGACTTCAACTGAACGCGCGTGCGAAGCGACAGCCCGGCCCCTCTGCGACGCGGAGGGGCCGGGCAGTTCGGTCCGACCCATCAAGACCCGGCGGCTCCGGCCACTACCGCCGCGATCGTCTTCTCCGATGAACGGTCGGTCGGGCGGTAGTAGACGCCGAGGCTGCGCACGTCCGCGTGGTGCGTGACCTTCGCGATTTCGATCAGCGGCAGGCCAGAGATGCACGCCTGTGTCACGAACCCGGCGCGCAAGCTGTGGCCACCCATCGAGCTCGCACCGGTCGCACCCGGCGCGGCGAGCCCGGCACGACCCGCGAGGTCTTGGATCAGCTCGTTGACGGCCTCTCCTCGGAGCCGCTGCAACCTCTCGCCACGGTGCTTGAGGTGGTCGTGCCGGTCCATCGCCGGGATTAACGCTTGGTCAGCGAGAACGTGACGGGGGTCGGCGCCGATCAGCTCCTCCACGCGCTCACGCCATGCGGTCAGCGCTGCGACCGGGCAGGCGGCGTCGCCGGATAGGGCTGGCAGCCAGTTCCACGCTCCCGCTCCCTGCTGGTCGGTCTTGGACCGTCGAAGGCGCACCCGGATCGAGCCGTCAGGAGTCCAGGTCAGGTCCGACCAGTTCAGTGCTGCCAGGTTCGACCGGCGCAGCGCCGCGAACCAACCCACCGTGAGCATCGCCGCATCCCGCAGCGCCTTGGTGCTCGCCCTCGGCGCGGCCACGCCGACACTGGCTGCCGTCCTCAGGCGCTTGTCGATGGCCTGCCGCGTCAGGCGCCTGCCGGCATCGTCGCCGAACACAGCCGTGCTGTCGGCCGTGGCGGCCTCATGCAGCGCGCGCAGCGCTTCGACAGGGCAGCGTTCGTGAGATGCGCTCGCGCGCAGTCGCACCCGCCGGCGGGAGCCCCCGCGCCTGTCCGGTGGCAGCGCCAGGTAGGCGTCGGCGCCGGAGAGGTCCACGTCGGTCCAGTCCAAGCGGGCGAGCTGGCCGGGGGTGGCCCCCAACTGCCGGGAGGCCTCGACCAGGACCAGGTCCCGTCGAGGGCGCAGCTGGGCCTGCCGCACGACCGCGAGCAGCAGCCGAAGGTCGGCGAGCAGCACCGGCTTCTTCGCGCGGGTCGTGGCGACCCCGAAGAGCCGCCGCACACCCTGCATCAGTGTCTTGACCTCGAGGTCGTGCCCGGGGCGCGCGCGCCCGTCAACCTCGAACCACTTATCGATGGCGGCCAGGCGGACCTGAAGGGTCGAGGTGGCGATGGCGGCGAGCAGCTGCCCGTCGGGGCCGCGCACGGCCTCGTCCTCGCCGCCGAGGAGGTAGGAGGTCAGGTGCAGGGCCACGTCATGCGGTGTCGCCGACCGCGGGTCGATGTCGCTCTGCTCGCACCACCGGACCCACGCGGCCTGGTGGCCTTCGTATCCCCGCCGCGTGCCGGTCGCCATCGAGTAGCTGACCAGCTCACGGTGGGCCTCCTCGAGGAACGCCGCACCGGCGATGCGCTCGGGCGGGACGGTGGTCGGAGGCTGGGCGACCTTCAGATGCCGGTGACGGGAGAACGCGCCACCTGCAGCGGCGGGCGCGGTCGCGGCGAGACCACTCACGGGGCGTCCGGCAAGCACCCGCTCCGCGACCGAGCGCGCTGGCCGTGGCGGCTGCTCGGCACCGGTGGCGGGCAGCAGTCGGTGCAGTCGGGTACGGCGCGCAGCGTCTGCGGCGGTGGGCAGGGGACGGGGTGAGGCCTCGGTGGGCCTGGTGATCGCATCGGTCACGAGCGCAGACAGTGCGCAGTCGCTCGCGCGTGGCAATGGGGGCTGACCTGCGAGGACGGCCGGACAGCGTCAACCTTGACCGCTCAAAAGGGGGGTTTCCAGCGGTCAGGGTTGGCGTAGTCCATCACCTGTGTGCCTGGGTACCAGCCTGCCTTGAGCGCACCGCCGACACGACCTCACCTGGCGCTGGTTCGACCATCCTCGGTGCCCCAGCGAACTAGGAGCGTCGGTGCCCAGCGGTGAAGTGCTGCCGGGCCTAGCCTGCCTGCTGCTCGCTGAGGTGCCAGCGCTCATAGGGCACCGACTGCCAGCCCTGAGCGCGAAGCCACGCACGCAGCGTCTTCGGCGGGATGCCGAGCGCTCGGGCGAGCTCGGACGGCGTGGTCCCCTCGGGCAAGGTCTGCAGCGCAGGGCGACACGGCCGGCGGAGGAAGCGCCTCCAGCGGTGATGAGCCATGGCCGGGCGCGGGTCGGGGACGGCGGCTACGGTCTGCGGGCATGCGCACCCCCGACACCGACGCCATGATGGCTGCCGACGATCGCCTCCTCGAGCTGGGCGGGATGGACCTCGTCGCCCCGCACTACATGAAGCTGATGGGCTCCGCCGCCGCCGACGCCGACCGCAGCGTCCTGCAGCGTCGCGCGCCGCAGCCGGGCCGTGACCGACGAGCAGGTGCGGCTGATGCTTGCGGGCGGCTGGCGCCCCCTGGTGATGGGCTGCTGGTACGCGATCGCCCGCCACGACGAGGCCCTCTGCGACCCGGTGCACGACGCGCTCGAGACGTGCCAAGGACACCTGACCTCACCCGCCCTCATTACGGCGACGCTGTTCTACCCGAGCGAGCGCACCCTGCCGCTGCTGGCCGACTACGCCGCTACCGACCGTCGGATGGGCTGGGACGCCGCGGACATCGCGGACGCCGCCGTGCTCCGGCTGACGGGGCGCCTGCCGGCGGACAGTTCAGCACCCGACGCAGACGCCGTTGCGCAACTGGAGGCGCTTATGGGCTTCGGCGAGCTGCTGCGTGAGTCTCGCGACCAACGCGGTTGGCGCGCTGCCGTTTCGAGGTCGTGACCTCGTAGATCCTCGATCGTGACCCGCAGGCTCGGCTGCTCGGGCAGGCTCTGTGCGTGGGCCGGGGGAGCAGGGAGCGGGCGACACGCTGGCCGGTAGCGCTCCGATGGCTCGGCTCACCGGTGACCGTCCTGGCCCTGGTGGTGCTCGTGCTGAACGACCACATCTGGAAGGACCAATCTAGTCGTCGTCGGAAGAGACAGTTCCAACCTCTTCCGCTGAGCCCTGAACCAAGGACAGCGCATGGCGGTACATGAACGGCACCCAGTAGTCCTCTCCGCGTGCTTCGAAGAAGCCAATCCGGACAAGGTCTTCGGAAACAGCCTGCGCTTGTTCCTCAGAAACGCTCCACAGTCGCGCCAAGCTAGCATGATTGTGTCGGGTCTTCTGGCCCTCCAGCAGCTCGAGATATGAGCGCAGGGCGGGGTGCTCGGCGTACAGCGTCTGCTTTAGCCGGACCTCGGAAACCTGAGGCAAGGCGTCCTTGAATGCCTGCCTATCGAATATGGCATGCCCCTCGGGGGTGGCTTGCCCGATCTCAAATCGAGAAAGCTGCTCGTTCTTAGTCTCAGATAAGAGATGTATTAGTTCGCGTGGCGCGTTCGTGCCTGTGCCGTCTTTGGTGCGAGTGAGGCACCAGTCGAACGTGGCAGGCTTCTTGCTTCCCTGGTCGATTTGAGCGGGATAGACGCTGTAAAAGAGGGCTTTTTGAGCCTGTGCACTCGCGAGCACCTGATCGCGATCCACGGAGTAATGCTGGGCTAAAGCATTGCTTTGGAGCAGGCGTTGCACTACAAGTTGCATTAGGGCGCTCTCGCTCCAAGTGATTCGTAGATCGCGCGTGATATGACTTGCTTCGCGAAAGCCCTGCCGCGTGATTGCGTCCCAGATGTCACTTCGAAGGAAGATCTTCAGTTTGAGGTGGTCAAGGGCCTGAATGTCACGGTAGACGCGGAAAAGAGCCCTTAGGGCGTTCGCCTCCAGCTCCGGTTCAGAGGCGAATGCAACGTCGAGTCTATCGAGCAGAATCCACACGTCTAGCGTCTCGGCCTCGAGAGCCTCGTCCGCCTTGAGTAGTAGGTCGTCGATAGCTACGAAGCCGTTCGATCTTTCCGCGGTTGTAGGCTCCGTGAACGTGATCTTCGGCTTCACTATCGGAATCCCCGTTAAAGGGTCCATGCGAAGCTCAGCCTCTACCGATTCGGCCGGTCGGAACCATGACTTAACATAGTCCATCACAAAATGAAGAATCTGCTTCTTCGGGGTACCGTCGGGCTTGACGAGCTCGGCGCCCTCCAAGAGCGCAATAAGCTCGTTAGCCTTCGGAGAGTTGATGTCGTAAGAGTTGAAGGTCTGTGCGATGAGTGCGAGGAAGTAGGTCTTCCAGAGGCCCACGAACTCGTCTTCGCTAGTTGGGGGGGCTTTTTCAACCTCAGCGAAAGCGGTCTGCCCGCTGGGATTCTCGGCGGTGGTCAGCAGAATGCCGCGATCGAATAGCGCACTTTCGCGAGACATGAGCATCGAATATATTGCGCTTTTCCCGCCACCCTTCGGGGCGAAGACAACATCAACTTCGCCCTCGAAAACTTTGCGCCAGTTCTCTGTCTCCACAAAGTATGCAGAAAGCGCCTGTCTCTCATCTTCTGCTACTCGCGATCCCATCGAAATGGAGCGCACAATATCCCGAACAGCATTCAAATCAAGGCCAGTCACAGGCCAAACCCCCTCAAGGTCGAACTCATCGCGATGATGACACGCGAGTTCAGCTTGACCCGCCAATCAAGCAGCATGTCGTGGCACTGTCCCTACCAGATTCTACGCGACCGTAAACCTGGATATCGCTCTCTACCGCTAGGCCCCCAGCGCTGGCTGACCGTACCGCCCTATCCGCGGCATGGGTAGGCGACGCGCGCCCGAGTCGCCTAGAGGGATACGTATACAGTCACCAAACCAACGGCCAGCGGGCCTGTCACTGAGTGAGCTGCACCCTCTCGGGCCAGCCCTCGCAAGGCTGATTGACGTCCCCGCGGCACACCGGACCGTGTCGAGCATGACCGACATCTTTGACGAGTACGACTTCCCCGAAGAGATTAACTGCCCGGAGTGCGGCCACAGCTCCACCATCGTTTTGGGGCGCGACACGCGGCGCGTCACGCGCTGCCTTGTGCGCGGCAGGCAGGGCAATGGCGAGCCCATCCTGGACAAGGAGTGGGTCACTGAGGAGGAGCACTGGGACCACGTCGAGTGCTGCCTTTGCGGGTGGCGGGATCACGACAGCGGATGGTTGGCTCGCCTGTAGCCGGGAAGAGCGCGCCATGCACCCTCGGCTGTTCCTCTGGGGCCGATCCCAGTCATCGGCATGAGCGAGCGTGTGAGCGTGCATCAGGTCACGCGGCCGCATCGCACCGGGCTGCAACCAGCGCGGGACATTAGATTCGTCACCGTGTCGGAGAGCCACCCTGAGCTCGAATGGCTCGCGCGACGCCGGGCCGGGGAATCCGTTGCGCTCATCGCGCGGCGAGCAGGGGTCTCCGAGCGGGCGGTCTTCAAGGCGACGGGCCGCTTCGGGCCGTTCCCGCCGCCCGATCAGCATGTGGGCCGCGCCTACTTGTCCCCGGTGCTTCTGGAGGAGCGTCGCGCCCGGTGGGTCAGTGACCGCAGGCGTGGAGTCCGGGTCAAGGAGATCGCCGCACGGGACGGGGTCTCTCATCAGAGCGTCACCCGGGCCACCCGCGACTGGGGCCCCTTGCCCTCGCGGGAATCGATCGAGGCCTGGGTCGAGGCCCGCCAGCAACGCCGCTCACTGGCCGCGATCGCCGATGAGTTCGGCGTCCTCGCCCATGTCGTCCAGCGCCTCACCCGCCCTCACGGGCCGTTCCCGCGGCCCGCCCCCACAGGCTTGGAAGGGGTGGAGACGATCGAGAGCATCTCCCGGCGTATCGGGCTCAGCGACTCCGTGGTGCGCACTAAGCGCCACCTCCTGCCCGAACCCGATTGGGTGACCGGCAAGGGCCGACCGGTGTGGCTCCCTCGCACCGTCGATCGGTGGCTCGCCGAGACCCCACCCGAAGCTTGCGAGACGTGCGGTGGCACACCGTCAGCCTGTCGTCACATCCCGCTGCGTCCCTCTAGTCGCTCGAAGGGCTGATCGTGCCGGCAGTTGGGCGATCGGCGCGAAGCGCCACCGTTGAGTCGGAGCGCGCCGGCTGGCCTCGATCCTGCGAGGAGGTCGCCCAAGGGAGCGTCCTTGGCCCAAGGCGAGTCTTGGATGGCCTCGGCCGCCGAATGTCATGGGATCCAGCTCAGTCGATCGGCGCGGCACTGGGGCAGCTACGGCGTCCGCGAATCGTGCCGCTCAGGGGCCGTCGGACCGAGGTGGCTCGACGCGGTGGGACTCCTCCAGTGCCTGACGCACGGCGCGACCGAGCGGGATGGCCTTCGCCTCTTCCAGCTGTTGGGTGAAGTCGCCTCGGCTGCGCGTCCACGCGCCCTTGGAGCCTTGGCTGTTCATGGTGTCGACGTGGACAGGTCCGCCCGCTCGTTGGGCGATCGTCGCCGACTGTCCACTGTTGAGGACCATGCCCTCACTCGGCACGCCGAGCCGGCCCGGGTAGAGGGCGTGGCCGGCCCGCACGGGCCGCTGGTCGCCGCTGGGGTACATCGCGGCGAGCACTGCCCGTCCGAGGTCCTCGTCGTCGACGTCCTCGGCGAGGAGCTCGTAGTAGTCGGTCTCGAGCCATCCCTCGCCCGGCTCGCGCGTGAGGTGAGTAATGAGGATCTGCGAGTCGAACCGGAAGACCTCCACCGTCGCGTCCCCGCTCACGGCCACTCCTTCAGTGTCATGGTGACGCCCACGCTGCGGGCGTACTCCTGCATCGACTCCACGATGGCATGGTGCGCCGGGGTGCTGGCCTGGGGTGGGATGACGACGAGCAGGTTGCGGGACGTGACGTCGAACCTGGTGATCCGCACCTCGCCTCGCCGGGCGCCCTCGAAGTCGGCCATCGAGTCGACGTAGCCCTTCAGGGTGGAGCGAACCGAGGCATCGCTGGAGTAGGTGGGCGCACGAAGGTCCATCGACTTCACGCTCGTGGCGCTGCCTGAGCGCTCGTCCCAGATGTCGATGGTTTTGAACCCACCGGGCAGGTTGCCGCCGTGGTGCGCCTCGACCATGATCCCGCGGCGCAAGGGACCGACCTTGTCCCAGATCTGGACGGGGTCGGTGATCCCGTAGCGCCGCTCGTACCGCTCCAGACGGCGCAGCAGCCGTTGAGCCGCTCGCTCGGTCGCGGTGGCGGCGCGCCCTTCGGGGCCAGAGATGGAGTTGACCAGCTCGCCCCCGACGAGGATCCCGCCGGACATGGCCAGACCGCCCGGGGCCATCTGGTGCTGCCACGCCCACTCGTTCGTCTGCGATTTCCACGCCTCAGACATCTCGGGGCCGGCGTTGTGGTTCATCGAGATCAGCGCGTCGCCGGCGCCGGCCGCCATGCCGGCACCGAACTCGCGCATCACCTGGGGGTCGTGGTTCATCAGGCCGGCGAAGTCGGTCCCCGCGGCGTGCCGGTCCTGCTCGCTCATCCGGGCCCACCAGGTGGCAGCGAAGATCGCGGGACTGCTCAGCTCGGCGAGGGACTGCGTCAATGACTTCCGCTCAGGCGCCAGCTCAGCGAGGCTCCGCAGCGTGCGCGCCGCCTGTAGCCCTGCCTCCTGCAGCCCTGCCCGGGCCTGCTCCAGGAGGCGGGCAGCCCTCTCCTTGTCGGCGTCGCCGGCACTCAGCACCGGCTCGACGAAGACGCGCTTCCCAGTGGCGCGCGCGGCCGAGCGCTGCTGGGCGAGGGACCGTTCCTGCGCCTGGGCGGCGGCAACACCCCTGTCCCAGAGGCGGCGAGCCTCGTGCGCGGTCTCCCGCGCCCCGAGCAGCGCACCGCGGTAGGCATCGAGCGCGTCGGCAGCCGTGCGGAACGCCGACTCCGCGACCCGCCACCTACGTCCCTCGGCCGTGGTGCGCCGCGTCCACTGCTCCCGGGCTCGCCCCTCCCACAGCGGTGCCGACGAGCTGTACCCGTCGATGACGTCCTGGATCACCGAGCTCCACGACTCCAGCTCGAGCGAGGCCAGCAACAAGCCGCTCTCATCGCCCCGGACCAGGTCACGCGGCGCGAGGCCGGCGGACAGGTCGCCCCAGGCGCTCATCGCTCCGGCTGCTGCGAGCGCAGCCGCTCGGCCGCAGCAGCGTCCAGGTCCAGGTACCGTCTGGCGGCCGCTCGCATCCCGTCCGTCAGGTCCGAGGCGTCCTCGAGCATCACCTGCAGCCCCTCCTGCCAAGCGTGAGTGAAGCTGCCGACCGCACGGTCGAGCTCCCCGACACCGGTGTGCCCCGTCCGGACCCCTTGGAGGCGTCCAGAAGCCACGCCCGAGACAACCGCGTCCAAGGACCTCGCCTCGTCGACCAACGTCGACGGGTCCACCTCGAACCCCTGCACCGCACAACCCCCTCGACCCGGTAGAACCTCATCCCTTCCCGACCAGACAACCTACGAACACCTCGCGAGGACGCAACCGGAACCATGGCTGCTGGTATCCCTCGTCGGCGGATGTCGAGGCGCTGACCTGCGCGAACGATGCCAGAGTGCGAGTTCTCGCAACTTTCCGGCAGCGACGCGTCTTGGCAGGGGACGACGCCGCAGAGTCTGCTCCGCCCTGGCACCGAACAGCGGGCGCAAGGCGGCTCCGCCGTCAGCTCCGGGACCCCAGCGCCCAACCCGATGGCACCGCCGCTGAGCAAGCAGGCCTGCGGGGTGTCGCGCGGTAGTTAGCGGCGCGCAGCGGTGGTGTGCAGGACCTCATTCACGTCACGCACCTCCTCGCCTCCCACAGCGTGTGACGACCAGACCCAGCCCGCGATCAGCCGGCCCGGCCCAGACGCTCGAAGCCCGGAACCGTCCGCGCCCGTCGGTGGGAGGGGCTACCGTTCCGACGCAGTAGCCGGGAAGTGCAGCAGGGGGGATGGTCATGGGCAACGACGCGCCGGCGGGGTGGTACCCCACCGAGGCAGGGCAGCGGTACTGGGACGGGCAGCGGTGGACCCAGCACATCGTGCCGGCGCCGCCGACCTATGTCCCGCCTGCACAGCAGACCGCGACTCCGGCTTGGTCCGGCTCGCAGCACCCGGTACGACGGATGGGTCCGGCGGCCTGGGCGGGGTGGGGCGGGCTGGTGCTCACGGCGGGGCTGGGTGCCGCCAGCTCCGGGCTGAGCGGTCTGCTCATCATGACCAGCGTGTACGCCCTCGTCGTTGCGGTTGTCGGCCTGGCCCGTGGACACGTCTCCTGGGCGCGCCTGAGAGGCCGCGCCCAGGCCGGCGCCGCTCTCGCGGGTGCCATCGTGCTTGCCGGAGTCGGCGGCGCCACCGCCGACACGCCTCCACCGACCACCTCCGCTGTCGCCTCGGCAACGGCCCTCGCACCTGCAGAGGCGAGCGCGTCGCCGACCCCGACGCAGACGGCCGCCCCAACACCGACGGCGACGCCCAGCGCGTCCAGCCCTTCGCCGTCGCCCAGCGCGACCCCCACCACCACTCCGACCAAGCCGGCTGCGGGGCGCGGGACTGCTCTGGCGGCTCTGGCCGCCCTGGCGGTCAAGGGCCGCGCACCCAAGACCGGCTACGACCGGGCCAACTTCGGTCAGGCGTGGGCGGACGTGGACCGCAACGGATGCGACACCCGCAACGACATCCTGCGCCGCGACCTGCGGGGCATCACACTCAAGGCCGGCACGAACGGCTGCCTCGTCCTCACCGGCACCCTGCGCGAGCCCTACACGGGCAAGGACATGCGCTTCGTGCGCGGGCAGGGCACTTCTTCCGCCGTCCAGATCGACCACGTCGTCGCCCTCTCCGACGCGTGGCAGAAGGGCGCCCAGAAGCTGGATGCCGGCACGCGGGCCCGTTTCGCCAACGACCCCCTGAACCTGCTGGCCGTCCACGGCCCGACCAACCAGTCCAAGAGCGACGGCGACGCCGCCACGTGGCTGCCCCCGAGCAAGAGCTACCGCTGCGCCTACGTGGCCCGGCAGGTCGCCGTGAAGGCCAAGTACAAGCTCTGGGTCACCGCCGCCGAACACGACGCGATCGAGCGGATCCTGACCTCCTGCCCCACCCAAAAGCTCCCTACCACCAAGGCCATCCCGCTCGGCGGCGGCCGGGTGGAACCCGCAAAGACGGCAGCCCCCAAGCCCAAGCCTTCGGCGACCAAGCCACCGAAGCCGACCACCTCCACGGATCCCCACTTCGGGACATGCAAGGCGGCCATCGCCGCCGGCTACGGCCCGTACTACAGCGGCAAGGACCCCGAGTACGACTGGTACCAGGACCGAGACCACGACGGGGTCGTCTGCGAGTGACCGGGACCGCATAGTCGACGACCAAGCAGAAGGCCGGACGCACCTCCACGGCCCTGCGCATGCTTGACGTCTTCTTCGTCATCGGCGCCGGGGGCTGCCCCGTCACCCAGACCGTGTCGCTCTTCCGCAAGGTCGACGGCACATCGGCCATCCATGGCCAGGCCATCAACATTAGCTCTGGCGCCCTCGAACGCGAGAGCTGAGCCACGGGCATCTGGGGCGGAGCGAGGGCGCCACGCCCCCGCCGTGGCGAGGGTCCCTGAAGTCGTGGGAAAGCATGGACCGCAGCCTCCAGCGGAGACGTCTATCGCCTGGGACCGCCCCAGGCCCAAGGGAGGCCGTGAATCCGTTCCGCGCGCTGCTTTGGCCAAGGCTTCAAGGTTGCAGACGCAGGCTGCCCGACCGGTGTGCTGAAGAGTTCGGCCTCTAGGACGCCTCAAGGTAGCTGTCGGAAAGGTCGAAGGAGATGCGGGCACTCTTGAAGCGGTCCGCAGGAGGGCCGATCATGCTGCTCTGCAGTGCAACCTGTCGTGTTTTGCCGGGTCTGAATGATCCGGGCGTGAACCCGGAGCTTCCGCCGACCACGTTTCCATCGGCGTCGAAGTAGGCAATGTAGAACGGCATTCCATCGCTGGTTTTGACGTCGAGGCTGGACGTCACGGTTGCCCTAACTATGGCGTCGAAGGAACGCCCGCTCACGCTAACCCTGCTACCCAGCTCCCCCGAAATCGGGCTGTAATCCTCGGCGTAAGGGGAGTCATCACCGGAGATGTCAACCTCGATCCTCTTGACGCCCTTCTCATCGAACAGGCCCGCGACGTAGCTCTCGCCAGTGGGCACCCGGCTCAGGGTCTCGCTGGTGGTGGCGACCGCCTCTCCGGATTTGCTCAAACCGGTCACGGTGACGTCGACAAGGGAGAGGTCCGGACCGGCGTTGTCAAGAACGACCGCCCACGACATGAAGGCGCCGTCGGCCACCGTCCCAATACCTGACTTCCGCACACTGAGCGCACCCTCGCTCGTGGCTGGCTCGGCGGCATCACCGGTGCTGTCTTCCTCACTCGGTGTGGGCATCTCACTGGCTGTGGGGCTCTCTTGATCCGTTGCGGCGCTAGTCGAGAGGCTGGCCGTGGGCGTCGGGCTCGGCGAGGAAGCTGTAGCGGTACTGCTGGTCGGCGCCGCAGGGTTTGCGGCGCAGGAGCTGATCAAAAGGGCGATGCCGACAGCTGAGGCGGTGGTCAGGCCGACTCTGAACAATGTGTCCCCCTGGAAGGTGATGAAGTGGCCTCGCGGGCCGATGCGTTCAGCATCCTGCCACCCGTGGCCATGATCCGTGGATAGCGCGAGCAACAAGGGTCGTTGGACCGATCGATGTGGCTCTGACGACAGCTCGCGGGCGTGTGGACTTCGCGCAGAACCGAGCGGCGCAGACGGCTCTAACAGGCAGGGAAGCGGGCAAGAAAGTCATCAAATGCTTGAAGGCTTGGCCGCCAGTTGGGGGCGAAACCTAGATAGTGACGTTTGGTCGAATCCTCGTCCCAGCAGATAAGACCATGTCCGACAGGTCCGTCGGAATCCGACCGGCCTTAAGGATCGAGGCCAAGTCGATATTATTTTCCTCAAGAAGCGCTCTGGCCTTGCCTAGGAGGCGGGGAGATTCGGCAGGACCGAGCTCCCCGGGCTCCGGGAGGCCCCAGATGGCAAGCTGCTGGTTTGCCCTGCGGTACGAGGCGTCGCTGAGGCGACCCAGTTCGTGCGCGCGGTACACCAGCGCGCGCAAGCTGACCTGCCATGTCTGCTTCAGGTCGTGAAGTGTCGGCCAGTCGATGCGCTTGGGAAGAAGAGGCTCAATCTGCCTGCGTGGCATGAGGAACTCTGCCGCAAACGCGTGCGCCTGCCGCTCGACCGTCTTCGAGCCAGGTTCGGTGTCTGGGTGCAACACCAAGTGCCCGAGCTCGTGGGCCGCATCAAAGCGTCGACGGGCCTTGTCGCCAGCACCCGGCTTGAAGAAGACCAGGGGGCGACCGCCGGCGGCCGTGGAGAACGCGTCGACCTTCCTGTCCGTGGTCTCGGGCAGGGGAAGGGCCAGGATGCCGTGCGCTTCCAGGAGGCTGACCATGTTCGCGATCGGTCCTTCGGGGAGGCTCCAGGCTGCCCTGACCTCGGCGGCGCACGATGCGATTGCCTCTGGGGACATGCTCTCGGGCACGGAGATGTCGGGCAGGTTCAGCGGTGGGAAGTCGACGTAGTTCTCGATCAGCCGCACAACCTCCAAGCTGACTTCGCCGAACGCCAGGGCCTTTTCACGCTCAGTGGCGCTGGTGGAGCGCAAGGACCGGAAGTGCGCCTCGGAGGCGGGTAGGAGTGCCAACGGGTTGCCGGCTCCGAAGAAGTCACGTGGCAGGCCCAGCGTCAGGCACATCTGGGCCAGCACGCCGTGACTCGGTCTCGCGCCGCCTTTCTCGAACTGCGTGATGGCGGTGGGCGAGATCCCGACCTCGCGAGCGAGCGCGGCTTTGGACATGCCGCGCAGTCGTCGGGCCACCGTGAGGCGCGACGGGTCGAAGTCGGTGGACTGCCCGGAAGGCCTGGTCGCTCTCACGCCTCGCCCTGGCTGTCCCTCGGGCGGGCCTTGAGGCGCACGATGGGCTCGAGGTCACCCTGCGCGGCAATCGCCTCGTTGACCTCTTGCTCGTCGCGTCGGGCATCTGCGGTCGAGGACCCGTCTGCGTCTGCCCACAGCTGCGTGACGCCCGCGAAGTGGAGCTCGGGCCAGGCCACCGGAACAGTGAGCCAGCCCGAGGTCTCGCCCGTGTTGAGGTCGCCGCCCCACACCACCATGAAGTCACGGACCCTGCCCGGGGTGACTTGGTCCTCGGGCCCGAACGGCAGCTCGCCCTGCTGGGAGTTTCTCGGCGCGGTTCCACCCAAGACGACGGCGTTCTTGCGCGCCAGGTCCTGTCGGATGTAGCTCTCTGTCTCCCACTCTGGGAATCGGGCCCACAGCGGCTCCCGTCCTTGGACGTGTGGCGCCTTCTTGAAGACGAGTGAGATGCCGGACAAGCGCATGGTCAGGACGTTCTTGGGCGTTCCCACCCACAGGCCCGGGATGTCCCACCTTTCCTCGGCGGGGACGGCCTCGTCGCCCAAGAAGCGCCGGCTGGCGATCACCCTCAAGTTCTCGTAGCACTGCCAGCCCAACGACTTGCTGGTGTCGCCGTGCTCCTCGGGGGCGAAGCGGGCGACATTGGTCGACCAGACCTCACGCACCAGCTCGGACAGCGCGACGCCGAGCCCGCTGTCCCCCACCAAGGTAGCGGCGTCCGCGAGCGCGACCCCGGCGGCCTCCACAGATCGATTCATGCGTCGAGTGAACCACAAGCTGCGACTCCTGTCGACAGGATCAAGTCGGGGTGCGCAAAATATGCGAGAAAGTGAAGCGTATGGTCTTGTGCGGCGCTGCTACCGTGTGGTTCCGTAGTTAACGAGCATGAGGCCCCGACCGGGGTCTCCCGGTTCGAGGCCTCACGATCCACTGCCGAGCGGATCCGCCGAGGCTACTCGTCTTCTTCGTCGCCGAACACGGCGGCGGGCGGGTGTCGGTCCGGGAAGGCGCTCAGAATCGAGGCCATGTCATGGCCAAGTCCATCAACCGCAGCGCCCGCACCGGGCGCTTCGTCACGGCAGCAGCTGTGCGGCGGTCCCCGGCAACCACGACCACGGAGCGGGTCGGCCGGGGGACGGGCAACTCCCGCGCCGTGAACCGTTCCGCGAGTACGGGGCAGTTCGTCACCGATGCGGCGGCCCGCCGCAACCCCGGAGGCACCATCCAGCAGCAGGTGTGACCCGTGGGCGGTGGTGGCCACGCAGATGCGGGGCCACCACCGTCGTCGCCCTCGGAGAGAGCCGCCGCTCCCTCGAGCCGGGGAGGGATGGGAGGCGTTCAGGGGCTCTCGGGGCGGTGAGAGAGATGGCGCCGTCGTGCCGAAGAGCGGGGAGGTGTCGTGCCTCAGGCCGTCGATGGGTCACGCCCATCTGTGCTGGCGTGTCGCAGACGGCTGCGTACGGGGGAGTGCCAGGGGTGTCGCGGCCGTCACGTTGATCGCAGCTACGAGCGGAGGTCGCGGTGCGGATGCAGAGTCAGACCCTGGCGGGTTTCCGGCGGACACGGACATGTGTCTGCGTGGACACAACGAAGGAGAAGGTAGGCAGCATGATCGACCGGCTGGTTGAGCATCGCGAAGGAAGGCCGTGCGCGGCCCAAGACCAGGATCAGGGCGCATCTGCGCAGGTCACGGGCCTTGCACTGTCCTGCGACAGGTCTGGATTTCGGACTGGGGGCACCCGTCCGGTATCGTCTGGGCGTCCCCGCAAGGGGACGGGCGCCCGTAGCTCAACGGATAGAGCATCTGACTACGGATCAGAAGGTTAGGGGTTCGAATCCCTTCGGGCGCGCACTGTGTTGAGACAGTAGGACGGGCCCCGATCAGCGGAAACGCGGTCGGGGCTCTGCTCTGTCCGGGGTCTGGAGCTGCCCGATCGAGGGTCTGGGCCCCGGCTGCTGGCCCGCCGACGGGCTGCGAGCTCTCGCATCGGCCACGTGGGTGGTGGGACTTGCGGGCGGCATCGTGCCCCGCGTCAGAAGATGGCGCGCAGGCGTCGGTGGACATGCTCGACGAATGCCGGACTCGCAGTCTCCGGTCCGTCCACCCAGCCGGCCCAGATCTCGTCCAGGACCGCTTGCGCGTCCGGGTATGAGGGCGGCGGACGGAGCAGCCGGATCCTGCCCCGCGGGTCGGGGCGGAAGACCCAGCCCTGCCAGCATGCGGTTCGTGTCGTCCTCGGTCTCTGCGTATTCGGCGGCGGTCCACGGCAACCGCTCCGCGCGCCCGTCGCTGTCGGCCCTGGTGAGATGCCGGACGCGGCAGTCGCGGACCCAGGCCCGCTCACCCTGGGGCCTGATCGCCGGGACGAAGCACCACGGCGGTGCCTCGTCGGCCGGGTGAGTGCCCAGAGCCAGGGCGGCCGCGACCTCCCGCAGGTCCTCGGGCCGATCTGAGTGAACCGGCTCCCGGGACCACGTCGCGGGACCGAAGGACCCCGCTGCCTCGTCGACTCCCCAGTCGGGCTCAGCCATAGCGAGTGGTCGCACGTGGTCCGCTGCGACTGCCGGACCTGCGTTCCGACGCTCGACGTCGCATCCGACCGAGGCTCGTGTCTGGCTGACGGGATGCGGCAGGTGCGTGCGGTGCGACGACCATCCACGTCGTCACGGGGATGACGCGGAAGTCGGCGCGGGGCGGGGTCACATCCCTGCCACTTGCCGGTCTCCCCGCCATCACACGAAGCACGCGCTTCCTCACTCGGTCGGGCGACGGCCTTGCTCTGTTCGGGGGTGGTGCGCCGGTCTGCGTCAGGCGATCCGCGCGGCGAGCGACGAGGCCGCGAGCACCGACTCGACGATGCGCCGGCACGTGAGCGCGGGCTGCGGCGTCCGCGGCGAGGGTGCCTCCGCGAGCGCCGGCAGGTGGTCGAGCACCGCGCGCAGGGCCTCGCCGTCGTGGCGGTAGCCCGGGTCCATGTCCGGGCCGCTCAGGGTCGACAGCCGCCGCAGCCGGGCGACGCCGCAGGACGCGAGGGTGTCGAGGTCGTCCCGCAGCGCGGCGAGCGCCGTCGGCGGGAGCGCCCCGGTCGCGACCTGCCGGGCGAGGCTGTCGACGAGGCCGCCGAGGTGGTCCAGCTCCGCGACGAGGCGCAGCTCCGACGCGGTGCGCGGCAGGGCGTGGGGCGCCGCCACGCGGTGCGCGACCCGCACCCGGGCGCAGCAGTCCGCCCGGCGGCACGCGAGGCGCCGACGGCCCGAACCGCGCACGACGCGGCGGGCCGCCGTGGCGTCGCCCGACCGGGCCGCGGCCAGGGTCTGCTCGAGACCGGCCGCCACGAGGTCCGCGGCGGTCGCGAGCATCGAGCCCGGGCCTCCGGCCGTCGCGGCGGCTCGGCGGGTGGGGAGGGACGGGGCGGAGCTGGTGTCTGCGGTCACGACGACCAGCCTCGGCCGGTGGTCGGCCGGAGGGTCGCGTCGACGCACGATCTTGACGTGCCCTGACGCGTCTTGACGCCCTCCTGTCGGCCCGAGGGGTCAGGGGCGGTCGAGGGCGCGCAGGTAGCGGCGGGTCATCCACCGCTGGCCGGCCCGGCCGAGCGGGCCGGCCAGGCGGGCGAGCAGTGACGCGGGCCGCGAGACCGCCGTGATGCGGAAGCGGAGCCGCCCGTCGTCGAGCCGCTCCACGAGGAAGCGCTCCTCGCCCGCCTCGGGGTGGCCGGCCAGCGTCCCGTACGCGAAGCCCGCGCGACCCGGCTCGTCGATGACGTCGACGACGCGGCACGGGATGGTCAGCGCCAGCGGCCCGACGCCTCCGCGCATCTCGACCACGGTCCCGGTGCGCAGCGGCAGCTCGGAGGTGCGCACGTGCAGCCCCGCGCGCGCCTGCACCTGCCAGGTGAAGAGGTCGTGGGCCGCGCCCTCGAGGTCGGTGTGCGCCAGGACGACCGACTCGTCGAGGCGCGCGTACCCCTCCGGCGGGACGTCGAGGAAGCCGGTCCGCGCGTCGTACGACAGGCGTGCGGACGACAGCCGCGCCCGCTGGTGCGGGTCGAGGAAGCCGACGGTCATGGCTCGATCCTGCCTCCTCGGTGGCTCGCCCGGTGCGCAGGAGCGCGGTTGGTCCGTTCCTCCCTCTGGCCCGGGGGCCGCCGAGGGTGTAGGCAGGGCGTGGGCGCGGCCCGCGCCCTCCCCAGCACGAGGAGGACCCCCATGGCCACACTCGACAGCGCCGCGCTGCTGGCCGCGCTGGAGCCCACGGTCGAGGAGAACCTCAACCGTCACCTCGGCGCCGCCCAGGAGTGGATGCCCCACGAGTACGTGCCGTGGTCGCTCGGTCGCGACTTCAAGGAGCTCGGCGGCGAGCCGTGGTCGGTCGAGCAGTCGCAGCTCTCACCGATCGCCCGCACCGCGCTCGAGGTCAACCTCCTGACCGAGGACAACCTGCCGAGCTACCACCGCGAGATCGAGCGCGCCTTCGGCCGCGACAGCGCGTGGGGCGCGTGGGTCAACCGCTGGACCGCGGAGGAGGGCCGGCACGCGTTCTGCATCCGCGACTACCTGCTCGTCACGCGCGGCGTCGACCCCGACGAGCTCGAGCGGGCGCGGATGGACACGATGGAGACCGGCTACGACTCCGGCGACAAGCCGCTGCTCAACGTCTGCGCGTACGTGTCCTTCCAGGAGCTCGCGACCCGGGTGTCGCACCGCAACACCGGCCGCTTCACCGAGGAGCCCGTCGCCGAGAAGCTGCTCATCCGGGTGGCCAAGGACGAGAACCTCCACATGATCTTCTACCGGAACATCATCCAGGCGGCGCTCGAGCTGACCCCGAGCCAGACGATGCGGGCGATCACCGACGAGGTCGTGAACTTCCAGATGCCCGGCGCGATCATCCCGGGCTTCGGCCGCAAGGCCGTCCAGATGGCGATGGCCGGCATCTACGACCTGCGCATCCACCACGACGACATCGTCGCGCCGCTGCTGCGGCAGTGGGGCGTCTGGGAGCTCGAGGGCCTCGACGCCGACGGCGAGCAGGCCCGCGAGGAGCTCGCCGCCGCGGTGGCGGCCCTCGACGGCGAGGCGACCCGCTTCGTCGAGAAGCGTGAGGAGCGGGCCGCGAAGATCGCCGCGCGGCAGAACGCCTGACCGCGGCGTCACCACCCCGACGACCGAGGGGCCCCGTCCACGTCGGACGAGGCCCCTCGGGGCGTGCGGGGTGGGGTCAGCTCGCGGTCTGCAGCGCCTTGACCTCGTCGCGCGCGGCGACGACGTCGGCGTGCTGGCGCGCGACGACCTCGCGGAAGCCCGCGCTCAGGTCCTGCTCGAGGGCCTTCTCGTACTCCTTGACGGCGTGGTCCTCGCCCGTGACGGCGGCACCGAGCACGCTGTCGGGGCTGTCGCCGGTGACGGCGTCCTTGAGGGCGATCCAGCCGCGGTGGAGGGCGGCCGCGGCCGAGCCGCTCTCGTCGACGTCGTCGCCGTACTCGTGGCCGAGGGCGACGATCTCGCGGTGGAAGCCCGCGCGCTGCTCGGACAGGCGGTGCAGCGTCGTGGCCCACTCGGGGTGGTCGCTGTCGCGCAGCTTCTCGGCGGCGTCCGCGAACCCGCGCTCGCCGTCCTTGAGGGTCTCGACGAGCTCCTTGGCCGCCTTGGCGTCGTCCGACATGTCGTGCTCCTTCGTGTGCTGTGGTGGCTGGACCCCTGCGCTACCCCGGTGGCGCGCCCACGAACCGTCCTGTCGAGACGTTGTTCGCGACGCCTCAGCCGGGGGGGGCAGCCCGGCGAGCCGGCGCACGGCCGCCAGCCCGACAGGGCTGCCGGGCCAGTACCGCTCCAGCGCCTCCGGGCCGGCGCGACGGGTGACCGAGCGCAGGGCGAGGCCGCCCCCGAGGGCGAGCAGCGTACGCAGCCAGGCATCCACGGGACCATCCTGCTGGGGGCGGGCGTGCATCATTCGACACATTCGTCGATCGATGCTCGGGATGGAGCCGCGACAGGGCGGCCTGTTCGGCCCCCGCCGGACGGTCGGTGCTGACAACCGGTCGTTCCACCTGCGAGGATGTGCCGCGTGGAGCCGTTCGACGGAGCGCCGCGCACGCCGCGCCTCCCCCGCCAGGTGGGTCAGACACTGACCGAGCTGGCGCACGTCACGAACGAGCTCGTGCGGGCCACGACGGTCGACGCCGTGACCACCGTCGTCACCGAGCACATGGCCGACGCGGTGGGCGCGACGATCGCCGCGCTGGGCCTGCGCCACGGGCCCGACGAGGCCCGCCTCATCGGCGTGCGCGGGCTGCCGGAGGCCGAGGCGACCGCGTGGTGGACCTTCCCGCTCGACACCCGCAACTCGATGGCCGACGCGATCGCCAACGGCAAGCGCATCGTCGTGGTCGGCGCGGCCGAGATCAGCCGGCGCTACCCCGCCATCGCCGGTCGCGGCGAGCGCACCATCGTCACCGTCCCCCTGCGTGGCACCGAGTCGACGCTCGGGGCGATCCACCTCTCCATCCCGGAGGCCGCCCCGCCGCACCCGGCGGCCCTGGAGTTCATCGACGTCCTCGCCGACACCTGCGCCCAGGCCCTCGAGCGCATCGAGGCCGCGGCCGTCGCCGAGAAGCAGACGAGCCGGCTCGCGTTCCTCGCCGAGGCGTCCATCCAGCTCGCGAGCAGCCTCGACGTGCGCTCGACGACGGCGAAGATGGTGCGGATGACGGTGCCGCGCTACGCGGACTGGTGCGCGGTCGACGTCGTGCGCGGCGGCACGCTGCGCCGCCTCGCCTCGGCGCACACCGACCCCGCGGCCACCGAGCTCGTCGCGGCGATGCGGGACCGGTGGCCCGAGGGCGCCGCCGACGGCTCGTGGCTCGACCGCGTCGTCGAGACCGGCCGCCCGCTGCTCGTCCCCGACGTCACCGACGACGTCCTCGACCGGACCGCCCGCGACGCCGGCCACCGCGCGGCCCTCACGGCCCTCGACCTGCGCAGCGTCCTCATCGTGCCGCTCTTCGTCCGCGGACGGGTCGCCGGCCTCCTCACGTGGGGCTCCAGCCGGCCGGGCCGGCACTACGACGAGGACGACGTGCGCTTCGCCGAGCACCTCGCGCGCCGGGCCGCCAGCGCCCTCGACAACGCCGACCTCTACGGGCAGACCCGCGCCGTCGCCGAGCAGCTGCAGCGGGCGGTCCTGCCCGAGCTGCTCTCCGGTGACGACGACTTCGAGGTCGCGTGGCGCTACGAGCCCTCCGGCCGCACCGAGGTCGGCGGCGACTTCTACGACGCCTTCACCATCGGCGACGGCCGGCACGTCGCCTTCGTCGGCGACGTCATGGGGCGCGGCGTCGCGGCCTCGGCGGCGATGGCGCAGATGCGGGCCTCGGTGCGTGCCTTCGCGTCGGTCGACCCCACCCCGGAGTCGGTCCTCGACGCCCTGGACCGGATGGTGACCCGCTTCGAGAACGAGCAGCTCGTGACGCTCGTCTACGTGCTCGCCGACGCCCGCGCCGGCACCGTCCACGTCGCGAGCGCCGGCCACCTGCCCCCGTTGATCGCCCACCCCGACGGCAGCGTCGAAAGGCTGCCCGACGCCGACGGACCGCCCCTCGGGCTGGCCGACGGCCGCCACGGGCTCGAGCTGCCGTTCGGCCCGGGCGACTCGCTGCTCCTCGTGACCGACGGCCTCGTCGAGCGCCGCGACGAGGACCTCGAGACCGGCCTGACCCGCCTGCAGAACGCCATGCGTGCGCTGCAGGGGGCGACCCTCGACGACGCCCTCTCCCGGCTCGTCCGCACCGTCGGCGACGAGTCCGCGGACGACGACGTCGCCGCGCTCGTCCTGCGCCGCACCGCGACCGGGTCCAGCCTCGGCCAGGGGATGGCCTCCCCCCGGATGAGCGCCTGACCGCACGCGCGTGCCGCGCCGGCATCCCGGGCCCGTGACCGGGTGTGGATGGTGGCGCCCTGGGTAACGCCCTCGCGACGACAGTGGCGAGCGCCCTCCCGGGCGGCGAGGACGGTGGGGCGTGGCTGCCCGGGTGCACACGACGTGGCGGGCGCAGGAGTGGCGGCGCGAGGACCTCGAGGTCGCGGCGGGCGACGTCCTCGACGGGCTCGCCGTCGCGCGACGGGAGGCCGGTGTCGCCGAGCGGCTGGCGGCCGACCCGTGGCGCTACCTGTCGACGCTCGCGACCCTGGGGTCCCTGGACCTGACCGTCGCGCGCGCGGCCGAGCCGCACCTCGACGCGGTCGCGGTGCTCGCGCAGGCCGGGCACCCCGACCTGTCCTCGCTCGGGGTGGACGCCGCGAGCACCTTCGGCGTCTACGCGGCGCGGGCGCCGGGCGCCGTCCTGGTGTCGCGGACCGCCGCCGACGGCACGACCCGCGTCGACGGCACGAAGGCCTGGTGCTCCCTGTCGACGACCGTCAGCCACGCGCTCGTCACGGTCGACGCCGGTGCCCGGCCCGGCCTCCACGCCGTCCCCCTGCGCCACCCGGGCGTGGTCCACGACGACGGCCGGTGGGTGCCCCGCGGTCTCGCCGCGGTCCGCACCGGGTCGATGACGCTCACCGACGTCCCGACCGTCGCGGTGGGCGAGGGGGACTGGTACCTCGAGCGTCCGGGCTTCGCCTGGGGTGGGATCGGCGTGGCCGCGGTCTGGTTCGGGGCGGCGGCCGCCGTCGCGGGGCGCCTCGTCGACGCGGCGCGGCGCCGGCCCCCGGACCAGGTCGCCCTCCTGCACCTGGGGGCGGTCGACCGGCTGCTCCACGGCGCCCTGCTGTCGCTGCGGGACGCGGCCCGGGCCATCGGGGACGGGTCGGCCGACGGGCGGGCGGGCGCGCTGCTCGCGGCGCGGGTGCGGGCGGTCGTCGCCGACGCCGCCGAGGAGGTGCTGCGGGCCGTCGGGCACGGGCTCGGGCCGGCGCCGCTCACCGCGGACGACGAGCACGCCGGGCGGGTCGCCGACCTCACGGTCTACCTGCGCCAGCACCACGCCGAGCGGGACCTCGCCGCCCTGGGGGCCCTCGTGCTCGACGGGGAGGAGACCCGGTGACTGGCGCACCGGCGTTCCGCCACACCGACACCGGCACGTCGGAGAGCACCTGGCTCGGCGACCCTCGCTGGGCGCTCGCCCCGGTGCTCGACGTGCCCGCGCTCGCGGCCCGCCACGACGAGCTGCTCGTCCTCGCCGCTCACCCGGACGACGAGGCACTCGGGGTCGGCGGCCTCGTGGCGCTGGCCGACCGGGCCGGGATGCCGGTCAGCGTCGTCGTCGCGACCGACGGGGAGGGCTCCCACCCGGACGCCTCGGCGTGGGGTCCCGACCGGCTGGGTGGGGTGCGACGGCTGGAGGCGGCGGCGGCCGTCTCGGCCCTGTCGCCCCGTGCGGGCCTGACGCACCTCGGCCTCCCCGACGGCTCGCTCGCGGTGCGGCGTGGTGCGCTGCGGGAGGCGGTGCAGCGCGTCGTCCGGCCGGGCTCGCTCGTCGTCGCCCCGTGGAGCGGCGACCGCCACCCCGACCACGACACCCTCGGCGCCGTGGCGGCGGAGGTCGCCGCGGAGCGTGGGGCGACGTTGCTGCAGTACCCGATCTGGCTGTGGCACTGGGGTCTTCCCGATGACCTGCCGTGGGAGCGCGCATGCGTGGTCGAGCTCGACCGGGACGCCGTCGACCGCAAGGCGGCGGCGCTGCGCGAGTACCCGTCGCAGTCCTCGCCGCTCGGGCCGGCCGAGGGGGACCGGCCGGTCCTCCCGCCGGAGGTGCTGCGCCGGGCCGCGCGACCGCTCGAGCTGCTCGTCGCGGACGGTGGCGCTCAGCCCGCGAGCCGGACGAGCGCGGGGGGCGCCGAGGCGTTCGACGCGATGTACGAGGCGGGCGACGACCCCTGGGGCTTCCACGGGTCGTTCTTCGAGCGCCGCAAGCGCGACCTGACGGCGGGCGTCCTGCTGCGCGAGCGTTACGACCACGCGCTCGAGATCGGCTGTGCCACGGGGGTCCTCACGCGGCGTCTCGCCGAGCGCGCGGACCGGGTGACCGCCACGGACGTCAGCGTGCGAGCGCTGGACCTCGCCCGGGTCGACGCCCCCGAGCACGTCTCGTGGGTGCTCGGGCGGGTCCCCGAGGTACTGCCCGACGACCCCGGCCCGCAGGATCGCGTCGACCTCGCCGTCCTGTCGGAGGTGGGCTACTTCCTCCGCCCGACCGAGCTGCTCGAGACGCTGCGCCGCGTGCGGGACGCCCTCGCCCCCGACGGCGAGGTGCTCCTCGTCCACTGGCGCCACGGCACGCAGGACGTCCCCCTGGACGGACCGCTCGTCCACGACGTCGCGGCGGCGGCCCTCGACGACCTGCCGCACCGGCTGCACCTCGAGGACGACGACGTGCTCGTCGACCTGTGGGGCGGCCCGGCGGGGTCGGTCGCCGAGCGAGAGGGCCGCGCGTGACGCCGGTCCGGCACGTCGTCGTGGCCGTCCCCGCGCGGGACGAGGAGCTCGTCCTCGACCGCTGCCTCGGGGCCATCGGCCGAGCCGTCCTCGACCTGGGCCGGCGCCGCCCCGGGGTGACGGTGGAGGTCGTCGTCGCCCTCGACCGCTGCCGGGACGGCTCGGCGCTCGTCGCGGCGGCGCACCCCGTCCGGGTCGTCGCGCTCGACGCCGGGGCCGTCGGCGTCGCGAGGCACCGGGCGATCGTCGCGGGGCGCCGCGGCGCGCTCGCGGTGGGCGCGGGGCCCGCCGCCACGTGGCTGGCCCTCACCGACGCGGACACCGAGGTGCCGGCGCACTGGCTGACCGAGCAGCTGCGCCTGGCCGACGCCGGCCACGACCTCGTCGTCGGCACGGTCGAGCCGCGCCCCGCGCCGGTGCCGGGCCTCGTCGCCGCCTGGCGCGCCCGCCACGTGCTGGCCGAGGGGCACCCGCACGTCCACGGGGCCAACCTCGGCGTCCGGGCCGACGCGTACGAGGAGGCGGGCGGCTTCCCGCCCTGGCGGACCCACGAGGACGTCGAGCTGGTGCGGCGGGTCCGGGCGAGCGGTCGACCGTGGGTCGCGACCGACCGCACGCGTGTCCGCACCTCCGCCCGGCTGGTCGGCCGTGCGCCGGGGGGCTTCGCGGCCCACCTCGCCGCCCTCGTCACGACGACCGGGACGGACGTCGAGCCCGCCTGAGCGGTGGGGTCAGCGGCGGCGCCGGCGGACGGCGAGCAACGCCGCCGTGGCCGTCGCGGCGAGCGCTCCCGCGAGCGTCGTCCGGGCGCGCGGCGAGGGGCCGGCCGCCCGCAGGACGGCGGCCGCGGCGGAGGCCGTGGTCTCGCGCTCGCCGCGCTCGACGAGCGCCAGCCGGACCGGGCTGCCCTCGACGCGCAGCTCCGCCGACACCGACTCGTGGAAGCCGCGCAGCGCGGCCTCGGCCCCGGAGCGCGCCGACTGGCCGGCGCGACCGCGCCGGGCCGCGGCGGTCGCGACGTGGACGATGGTGCCGCTGCCGCGCTCGCGCATCCGCTCGAGGACGGTCATCGTCGCGTGGACGTGCCCGAGGTAGAGCTGCTCGGTGATCGCGCGGAACTCGCGCGGTTCGTGGTCGCGGAAGGTGCGCTCCGGTGGGTCGTCGGCGGTGTTGACCCAGACGTCCACCGGGCCGAGCTCGACCTCGACCCGCGCGACGGCCGACTCGACGGCGTCCGGGTCGGACGTGTCGACGACGACGCCCATCGCGTGGGCGCCGCTGCGGCGCAGCGCCGTGACCAGCTCGTCGACGGCGATCGGCGTGCGGGAGAGGAGGGCGACCTTGTCGCCGCGCCCGGCGAAGCGCGCAGCCGCCTCCACCGCTGTCTCGGAACACGCTCCGGTGATGGCCACGACCCTGGGCACGATGCTCCTTCCGGGACCACCGCCTGCTCGGCGTCCCGGGTCATCATGACAAGGCGGCGGCCGCGGGGCGACGGAACGAGGGATGACGTCCCCAGCGTTGTCTCAGCGCAGGTCGTCGAGGCCGTAGTGGCTGATCTTGCGGTAGAGCGTCGAGCGGCTCATCCCGAGCTCCGTCGCCGCCTGCTTGACCGTGACCCCCGGTGCGGTGAGCGTGCGGACGATCTCGTCGCGCTCGATCGACTCCAGCCGCGAGAGCCGGTGGCGGCGGGTCGCCGTCAGCTCGCCCGGGAGGTGGCGCACGTCGACGGTCCCGGCGCGCGTCGCGGCCGCGTGCACGACCCGGACGAGCTCGTCGACGTTGCCCGGCCAGGCGTACGTCGTCAGCACCCGCTCGGCGGCCGGCGTGAAGTCGACCTCGCGCATCCGCGTCTGGTGGCCGACGTAGCGCGCGAGCGGCATGACGTCGTCGGGCCGCTCGCGCAGCGGGGCGACGCGGACGACGGAGGCGACGAGCCCGGACAGCGGCGCCGGCACGGCCTCCAGCGACTCGGTCGTGACGCCCCACGCGAGGTCGGAGGGTTCGCCGGAGGGGGAGGAGCGCAGGGCGTCGACGGCCCGACGGTGCAGCTCGGCGGCGGCCCACGCCGGCAGCGTGTCGACGTTCTCGACGACGACGGCGGTGTCGGGCTTGGTCAGCTCCGGGGTCCACAGCGAGAGCCAGGTCTCGACGTCGTCCGGGGCCGGCGCGGCCGCGCTGAGGATGCGGTGGTGCGGGTGGGCGCGCCGCAGGGCCTGGGCGAGGAGGGTCGCGCGCCCCGATCCGGGTTCGCCGACCGCCGCCACGACCTGCCCGGTGGCCAGCCCCGCGGTCGCCTCCTCCAGGGCACGCACCCACGGCCCGGACACGCTGCGCAGGGTGCCGGCCCCCGGCTCGAGGCGGCCGCGCTGCACCCGGAAGACGCCGCCCTTCGGTGGGGTGCGCGGCGCGCGGCCCCGCGAGCGGGCGAGCATCATGGCGCTCGTCGTGCTCGCGGCCGACTGCGCGAGCGCCAGCAGCAGGTCGGCCGACGAGCGCGCCCAGGTCGTGATGTTGACGCTGCCCTCGAGCCGGCCGGTCAGCGGGTCGAGCACGGGCACGGCGGCGCACGTGTAGGTGCACAGGCTCGCGCTGTAGTGCTCCTCGGCCCGCACGAGCGAGGCGGTGCGGTCGGCGAGCGCGAGGCCGAGGCCGTTGGTGCCGGCCTCGCGCTCGGAGAAGGCGAACCCCGGCGCGAGGTGCACCGCGTCGAGGGCCCGCAGCAGGGAGGTGTCGCCGGAGAACCGGTTGAGGACCAGGCCGTCGGGGTCGGTCAGCATGAGCGAGAGGGGCTCGTTGGCGAGCGTGCGGTGCAGGTCGGTGAGGACGGCGCCGCCGCACTCGGCGAAGAGGGACCCGTCGACGACCGGGCCGACCCACACCGGCTCGACCGACTCGAGCGAGACGCCGTACTCCTCGCTGCGTCGCCACGAGGCCATCAACCGGTGGTCGACGGCCGGGCCCCGGACGCCGAAGGGCGCGGAGGCCCGCTCCGGGAGTGGTGCCCCGCCGCTCGGCCCCATCGCCGACTCCTTCCGACCTGCCGACGGTAACCCGGGGCGCGCCGCCCGGCCAGTGCTCCGTGTCCCAAAGTGGGACACGAGGGGTCTGGGAACGCCTCCGGGGCCGACCTAGCGTCGGGGCTGTCCACGACGACGAGGTCGTGGGGAACGGAGACATCGGGGATGTACACCAAGGACGGCGAGAGCTACTTCATCGTCGACGCGCACATCGCGCTCTGGGACGCTCGGGCCGAGAACCTGCGCAACCTCCACGGCAAGCAGTTCATCGACTGCTTCTACGACTACCACCGCAACCTCTCGCCGGAGAGCGAGGTGTGGACGTACGACGAGTACCTCTACCAGGGCGGTCAGCGCCTCATGAAGGACATCTTCGAGGACGGGCACGTCGACCACGCCATCTTCCAGCCGGCGGCGCTGACCGAGTTCTACCGCAACGGTTTCGGCCAGACCGAGGAGGCGTACCAGCTCGCCGCGGCCAACCCCGACCGGCTGACGTACAACCACAACTGGGACCCCCGCAACGGCGAGCAGGGCCTCGAGCAGCTGCGCGCCGACCACGAGAAGATGGGGTTCACCGGCGTCAAGCTCTACACGGCCGAGTGGCACGGCGAGTCGCGCGGCTGGAAGCTCACCGACCCGTGGGCCTACCGCTACCTCGAGGCCTGCCGCGAGCTCGGCGTCACGAACATCCACATCCACAAGGGCCCGACCATCCGGCCGCTGGACCGCGACGCCTTCGACGTGGCCGACATCGACCACGTGGCGACCGACTTCACCGACCTCAACTTCATCGTCGAGCACGTCGGCCTGCCGCGGCTCGAGGACTTCTGCTGGATCGCCACCCAGGAGCCGAACGTCTACGGCGGCCTCGCCGTCGCGATGCCCTTCATGCACACCCGGCCCCGCTACTTCGCGCAGATCCTCGGCGAGCTCCTCTACTGGATCGGCGAGGACCGGATCTTCTTCTCGAGCGACTACGCCATCTGGACGCCGCGCTGGCTCGTCGAGAAGTTCGTCGACTTCCAGATCCCCGAGGACATGACCGAGTACGCCCCGGTGACGACGGCGCAGAAGAAGAAGATCCTCGGCCTCAACGCCGCCACGATGTACGGCATCGAGGTGCCGGCCGAGCTGCGCCTGCCCGAGGCCGACGCGACCGAGACCGGTCCGCGCGACCCCGAGGCCGCCGACCTGGCGACCGTCTGATGACCGCCCTCGCCACCCGGGAGCTCACGGACGGCGACGTCCGTGACGCGCTCTCGGTCGTCCTCGACCCCGAGCTCGACGAGCCCATCACCGACCTCGGGTTCGTCCGCTCCGTCGAGGTCGACGGGGGCGACGTCACGGTGCACCTGCGCCTGCCGACGTCGTTCTGCTCGCCGAACTTCGCCTACCTCATGGCCTCGGACAGCAAGGAAGCCCTGACCGGCATCGAGGGGGTCGGGCGGGTGGTCGTCGAGCTCGACGACCACCACGACTCCGACCTCATCAACCGTGGCCTCGCGGCCGACGCGGGGTACCGGGGCACGTTCGGGCACGAGGCCGAGAAGGACCTCGAGGAGCTGCGGGCGACCTTCCGCCGCAAGGCCCACACCGCCGCGATGGAGCGCTGCCTCACCGCGCTGCTGCGGGCCGACTCCTCCCTCGCGGAGGACGGGCTGCGCTCGGTGCGCCTGCGCGACCTGCCGGCCGGACGGGAGCGCGACGCGCTGCTCTCCCGGCGGACGGCGCTCGGCCTGCCTGGCGACGGCGACGCCCCGGTGCTCGTCGACCACGAGGGCCGGCCGCCCGCGGCCGACGACACGGCGATGTTCCTGCGCCGCGCGCGCTCGACCCGCATCAGCATCGACGGCAACGCGCACTTCTGCCGCGGCCTGCTGCGCACGCGCTACGACGGCTCGGGCGCCGACCAGGCGCCCCGGCCCGAGGGCGCCGAGCCCGCCGACCACCACCACCTGCTGACCCTGACCCCCGTCACCCCCAAGGAGTCCTGACCCATGAGCACCATGCGCGCCGTCCAGGTGGTCGGCTACCACGAGAAGCTCGAGATGACGGAGAAGGCGATCCCCGAGGCCTCCGGGCCGTGGGACGTCGTCGTCCGGATCGGTGGGGCCGGCGTGTGCCGCACCGACCTGCACATCCTCGAGGGGCAGTGGGCCGAGAAGTCCCAGGTCGCCCTGCCGTACACCATCGGCCACGAGAACGCCGGGTGGGTGCACGCCGTCGGCTCGGCCGTCACCAACGTCAAGGAGGGCGACAAGGTCATCCTCCACCCGCTCGTCACCTGCGGCCTGTGCCGTGCGTGCCGCTCGGGCGACGACGTGCACTGCGAGAACAGCGCCTTCCCCGGCATCGACACGAACGGCGGGTACGCCGAGTACCTGCTGACGTCGGCGCGCTCCTGCGTGCGCATCGACGACTCGCTCGAGCCGGCCGACGTCGCGGCCCTCGCCGACGCCGGCCTCACCGCGTACCACGCGGCGGCCAAGGCGGCCCGTCGGCTCACGCCGCGCGACACCTGCGTCGTCATCGGCGCAGGGGGCCTGGGGCACATCGGGATCCAGGTCCTCAAGGCACTGACCCCGGCGCGCATCGTCGTCGTCGACCGCATCCCCGCGGCCCTCGACCTCGCCCGCTCCATCGGCGCCGACGAGGGCGTCGCGGCCGACGGGAACCACGTCGGGGCGGTGCTCGACCTCACCGGCGGTGCCGGCGCCGAGGTCGTCGTCGACTTCGTCGGCGAGAACGGCTCGACGGCCGAGGGTCTCGCGATGACCCGGCAGGCGGGCGACTACCACGTCGTCGGCTACGGCGAGAACGTCGACGTCCCGACGATCGACCTCGTCTCGAGCGAGAAGAACGTCATCGGCAACCTCGTCGGCTCGTACAACGACCTGCAGGACCTCATGGCGCTCGCGGCCAAGGGGCTCGTCACGCTGCACACCCAGAAGTACGCCCTCGACGACTTCCAGCAGGCCGTCACCGACCTCGACAACGGCGCCGTCCGCGGGCGCGCCATCCTCGTGCCCTGACCGGGCGCGACCCCACCTCACCTCTCGGACGAAGGAGTCCGTCGTGAAGAGCTACATCGGAGTCGCCGTCTCGATCGGCGTCCTCGCGGGCGTGTGGACCCAGGTCAGCACCGAGCTGGGCCTGGTCACCTGGATCGCGTTCATCGTGTGGGCCGGCTTCTACGCCGCCGGCGGCACCCGGGACGGGTTCGTCCGCATCCTCGCCTCGGCGCTGTCCGGCGTCGTGTACGGCTGGCTGGCCGTCTGGTTCGCCGGCGTCGCCACCTTCCCGGGCGCGCTCGCGGTCGCGGTCGCCGTCATCGCCGCCGCGATGTGCCTGCAGGCCGGATGGTTCGTCCTGTCGTTCATCCCCGGCGCGTTCTTCGGGGCGGCGTCGTACTTCGGCAACGCCGCGTCGTTCTGGTCGACCGTCGTGGCCATCGTCGTCGGGGCCGTCCTCGGGTGGGCCTCGGCGGTCGCCGGAGCCCGCATCCAGTCGCTCGTCGACGGACGCCCGACGGCCTCCCAGCCGCCGGCCGCCGAGCCGCCCGCCGCTCCCGCGGCGGCCTGACCCGGTCGCCCGCCCGGCCCGCGCCAGAGCGGGCCGGGTGGGCGCCCACCACCACCGCCCACCTACCGTGGGGCGGGTACCGACCCCCGGCAGAAGGAGACTCCCTTGATCCTCATCACCGTGAAGTTCCCCATCCGCGAGGACAGGCTCGAGGAGTGGAAGGAGCTGTCGCAGTACTACGTCGAGCACGTGACCGCCGAGCCGGGCAACGTGTTCTTCGAGTTCTCCGAGAGCGTCCACGAGCCCCGCACCTTCGTCTGCATCGAGGGCTTCCGCGACGCCGAGGCGGGTGGCGAGCACATGCGCCAGCCGCACGTCGAGCGCTTCATGGCCGAGATGCCGGACATCGTCTCGGCGCAGCCGCAGATCATCTACGTGGACGCCGAGGAGGTCGACGGCTTCGGCCCGATGGGCGAGATCCAGCCCCGCGGCTGACCCCCTGCCCCGTCGACCTCGGGCGCCGGTCTCCCACCCCTCCGGGAGGCCGGCGCCCTCGTCGTCCGCCGGTCCGCTCCGTCCGCGAGGATGGACCCGTGATCGGTGACCGCTGGGGTGTGACGGACGACGAGGTCGCGCTGCGCTACGGGTGCGACGCGATCGTGCCGCGGCCGGCGCTGCAGGCGTGGCGGGGCGTGACGGTGGACGCGCCGCCCGAGCGGGTGTGGCCCTGGGTGGCGCAGCTGCGGGTCGCGCCCTACTCCTACGACTGGGTCGACAACCTCGGCCGCCCCTCGCCGCGCGAGCTGCTCGACCTGCCGCCGCTCGCCGTCGGCGACCCGTTCACGAGCAGCGCCGGCCGCCCGGTCGGGCGCGTCGTGGCCGTGGCCCCCGGGCGCGAGCTGACCGGACGCATCCTCGGGGCCGTCATGAGCTACCGCCTCGAGCCGCGAGGCGAGGACGCGACCCGGCTCCTGCTCAAGCTCGTCATGGCGCGCGGCCGGGCGGTGGCGCCGCTCGTCGCGGTGGGCGACCTCGTGATGGCGCGCCGCCAGCTGCTCACCTGGAAGGCCCTCGCCGAGTCCTGACCCGGGGGGCCCGGCGGCCGGCGCCGGGATGCTCCCACGCCTCCCGCGTGCTGCGCGGCGCCGCGGGAGGTTCCCGGTGGGCGTGGCGGCACGGAGGGCTGCGCGCGCGGGCCACCGGCGCCCGCCGCCGCCCTACGCTGGGCTCCCCCCGAGAGACGGAGTCCCCCATGGCCGAGCTGCACGTCGTCGCCACCATCCCCGTTGCGCCCGAGCACGTCGAGCCGCTGCGCGCGGCCCTGCGCACGCTCGTCGAGGCCACCCGTCAGGAGGAGGGCTGCCTCGCCTACGACCTCTACGAGTCGGCCGCCGCCCCGGGCGTCTTCGTCACGGTCGAGCGCTGGACCGGCCAGGAGGCGCTCGACGCGCACATGGCCTCGCCGCACATCGCGGCGGCGCTCGGCGCGGCCGACGGGGCGCTGGCCGGCGACATCGCCATCCACCCGCTCGTGCCGGTCGACGCCGGCTGACCGCCGGCGCGCACCCGTCCCTCAGTTGAGGGGACGGGTGCCCTCGGGGAGCCCGCGTCCGTCGTGGACGCCCTCGACGAGCTGCTGCAGCGCGGTGAGCGCCACCCGCTGCGACCACGGCCCGTACGAGACGCGGGCGACCCCGAGCTGCTCGAGCTCGGCCAGCGGCAACGTGCCGGGGATGCCGATGAGCGTCAGGCGCTGCGGGCCGAAGGCCTCGACGAGCGCCTCGACGTGCGCGCGCTCGCTGGCGCGGGGGACGAAGACCAGCGGGGCGCCGGCCTCGAGGTAGGCCCGCCCGCGCTCGATGGCCACGTCGAGGCACTCCTGCGGGCTGCGGCCCTCGGCCTTGACGAACGCGTCGGTGCGGGCGTTGAGGCAGAAGTCCGGGACGCCGGCGTCGCGGGCGGCCCCCATCGCGGCCTCGACGGCCCGGACGGAGTCGGCGAGCGGGCGCATCCCGTCCTCGAGGTTGGCCCCGACGACGCCGAGGTCGACGGCCCGGCGGACGGTGCCGGCCGGGTCGCCGTAGCCGGACTCCAGGTCGGCCGTGACGGGCAGGTCGGTGGCGCGGACGATGCGCTCGACCGCGGCGAGCATCTCGTCGACCGGGATGTTCTCGCCGTCCTCGTAGCCGAGCATCGCGGCGATCGAGTGCGAGGCGGTCGCGACGGCCCGCGTACCCGGCACACCGGCGACGACGGTGGTCGAGACGACGTCCCAGACGTTGACGACGGTGAGCAGCTCCGGGGCGCGGTGCAGCTCGAGCAGGTGGGTGGCGCGGGCGGCGGTGTCGGTCACCGGCTCATCCTCACCCGCCGCACAGCCTTCGACAACCCGTCGGGACCCGGGAAGAGGGTCCGCGCCGCGGGTGTTGCGCCGGTGACCGGGAGCACCCGGGCAGCAGACCACGCGAAGGAGCGGACATGAAGGCCATCTGGAACGGGACCGTCGTCGCCGAGAGCGACGACACCGTCGTCGTCGAGGGCAACCACTACTTCCCCGCCGAGTCCGTGCGCGAGGAGCTGCTGCGCCCCTCCGCCACGACGACGGTCTGCCCGTGGAAGGGCACGGCGAGCTACCGGAGCATCGAGGTCGACGGCACGGTCAACGCCGACGCCGCCTGGTACTACCCCGAGCCGAAGGACGCCGCCCGCGAGATCACCGGCCGCTACGCCTTCTGGAAGGGCGTCGAGGTCACCGCCTGAGCGGCCCGGACCGAGACCTAGAGTGATGACGGCCCGACCGGGCCGCGGCCCGGGCTCGCCGGGCCACCCCGCCGCGCGGCGGGGCGACTGACGGGAGCCGGATGGACCTCGACCTCGGGATGCTCGTGCTGCGGCTCGCCCTCGGGCCCATGCTCGTCCTCCACGGTGCCAACAAGGTGTGGGGCGGTGGCGGTCTGTCGGGCACGGCCGGCTGGTTCGAGTCGCTCGGCCTGCGGCCGGGATGGCTGCACGCCCGCCTCGCCGCCGGCACGGAGATCGTCGCCGGCGTCCTCGTGACCCTCGGCCTGCTGACCGGTCTCGCGTCGATGGCGTTCGTCGGGCTGATGGCCGTCGCCGCCCTGACCGACCACCGGGGCAAGGGGTACTTCGTCTTCAAGGGCGGCTGGGAGTACGTGCTCCTCGTCGCGATGGCTGCCGTCGCGCTCGCGGTCGTCGGTCCCGGTGGCTGGTCCGTCGACGCCGCGGCGGGGCTGGACCTCGCCGGTGCGTGGTGGGGGCTGGCCGCGGCAGCCGGGGGCCTCCTCGCTGCCGGTGGGTTGCTCGCCGTCTTCCGCCGCCCGACCCCCGGTGGGGCCTGATGCCGGTCCGCACCGTCAGCGGCCCCGGGCCGTCCGTCTCCGACCTGCTCGCCGCGAAGGGGAGCACGACCGTCACGGTCGTCGTCCCCGCGCGCAACGAGGAGGCGACCGTCGGTGACGTCGTGGCGGGGGTGCGCCGCGCGTGGGTCGAGGGCGTCCCGCTCGTCGACGAGCTCGTCGTCATCGACTCCGACTCCACCGACCGCACGGCCGAGGTCGCTCGGGCCGCGGGGGCCACGGTGTTCGCGGCGGCCGACGTGCTGCCGCAGCTGGGGCACGCTCGCGGCAAGGGCGAGGCGCTGTGGAAGTCGTTGCACGTCACCGGTGGTGACGTGCTCGTGTTCCTCGACGCCGACCTCATCGAGTGGGGGACGCACTTCGTCACCGGGCTGCTCGGGCCGCTGCTCACCGACCCCGGTGTGGCCCTGGTCAAGGCGGTCTACGACCGGCCGCTGCTCGACGCCGACGGCCACGAGGCCGAGACCGGCGGCCGGGTCACCGAGCTCGTCGCCCGCCCGCTGCTGGCGTTGCACCACCCCGACCTCGCCGGCCTCGTGCAGCCGCTCGCCGGCGAGTGGGCCGTGCGCCGCAGCGCGTTCGAGCGCTTCTCGGTGCCGGTCGGCTACGGGGTCGAGATCGCCGCGCTCGTCGACACCGCCGCCCTGCTCGGGGCCGACGCCGTGGCGCAGGTCGACCTCGGCCGACGCACCCACCGGCACCACCGGCACGACACCCTGGGGCCGATGGCCGTCCAGGTGCTCGCGGCCGTCGAGTCACGCCTGCGCCGCGGGGTCGAGGCGGCCGCCGGCGTCACCGACGGGCGCGCGACGCTGACCCAGTACGAGCGCACGGCCGAGGGCTTCACGCCCCGGCCGCGCGCGGTCGACCTCGCGGAGCGGCCGCCGGCCGTCTCGGTCGAGGGCTACCCCACGAGGACGGAGACGGTGCGATGAGCGGGCCCGAGACGGGGCGTGGAGCGGTGCTGAGGCTGGGCCGGCACGAGTACCCGGCGACCGCCCGGCTCGTCATGGCCATCGTCAACCGCACGCCGGACTCGTTCTACGACAGGGGCGTCAGCTGGGCCGAGGACGCCGCCCTCGACCGCGTCCGGATGGTCGCCGACCAGGGCGCGGACATCGTCGACATCGGGGGCATCAAGGCGGCTCCCGGGGTCGAGATCGACGCCGCCGAGGAGAAGCGCCGGGTCGTCGGCTTCGTCGAGCGTGTGCGCGGCGAGTACCCCGACCTCGTCATCAGCGTCGACACGTGGCGCAGCGAGGTCGCGCGGGCCGTGTGCGAGGTCGGCGCGGACCTCATCAACGACGCCTGGGGTGGGGCGGACCCCGAGCTGCCCACCGTCGCAGCCGAGTTCGGGGCCGCGCTGGTGTGCACGCACACCGGCGGGGTGACGCCCCGCACGCGCCCGCACCGCATCGAGTACGACGACGTCGTGGCCGACGCCCGGTCCTCGCTGCTGCGGCAGGCCGAGCGCGCGGTGTCGATGGGCGTCGAGCGCGAGCGGGTGGTCATCGACCCGGCGCACGACTTCGGGAAGAACACGTGGCACTCGCTGGAGGTGACGCGGCGGCTCGACGAGCTGACGTCGCTCGGCTGGCCGGTGCTGGTCTCGTTGTCCAACAAGGACTTCGTCGGTGAGTCCCTCGACCTGCCCGTCGGCGAGCGTCTGACCGGCACGCTGGCCGCGACCGCGCTCTGCGCCTGGCTCGGGGCGCAGGTCTACCGCGTCCACGAGGTCGTCGAGACCCGCCAGGTGCTCGACATGGTGTCCGTCGTCGCCGGCGACCTGCGGCCGGCCCGCACCGTGAGGGGGCTCGCATGAGCCGCGCGCTCGTCGTCGTCCCCAGCGCACCGATGCTGCTGCCCGAGTACACCGGGCGCACCGACGCCGCTGCGGACCTGCGCGCCTGCGCGGTCGAGGCGCTCGGCTCGGCCGTCCCGGGTGGGGGTTCCGTCGTCCTCGTCGTCGCGACCGACCGCGAGCAGCGCGGCACCCGGGCGCCGCTCGGCGAGCGGGTCGGGCGCCACCTCGTGGAGCTGGCCGGGCTCGACGTGGCCGACGTCGTCGTCGTGCCCTGGGACGCGTCCGTCGCCGACTGCGTCGCGGCAGGGGAGTCCCTGGCGGCGACGCATCCCGACGCCTCCGTCGTCGTCGTCGCGGACGGCAGCGCGCGACGTGGCGAGAAGGCCCCCGGCCACCTCGACGAGCGCTCCTTCGCACTGGACGAGGCGCTCGTCGGGGCGCTGCGTGCAGCGGACGGCGAGGCGCTGCTCGCCCTCGACGCCGACCTCGCCGCCGACCTGCTCGTCCACGGCCGGGCGCCGCTCCAGGTCGCGGCGACCCTCCTCCGCCCGGCCGCCGACGGCTCCGCACCCGCGGGTGACGAGGGCTCCGGCGGGGCGCCGGCCACGGGGTCGGGGACCGCGCGGTGCGAGGCGCTGCACACGGAGGACCCGTCCGGCGTCCTCCACGTCGTCGCCCGCCTCACCCTCCCGTAGCCCTGCCACCCCTCCTCCTGCGCGCGAACGTGTGTGAACCCGCCGGGGATCCCCGGCGGGTTCACACACGTTCGCGGCTCGTGAGGGTCAGCGGACGGTGACCACCAGCGTCCCGACGACGTCGGAGCGGGTGTCGCCGGCGAGGACCGTCACCGTGTACCGGCCGGCCGCCGCCCACGCGTGCCGCCCGGTGAGGCCCACCGCGCCGTCCGACGACGTCGTGAGCGTCGCGTCCTCGGTCGCGCTGCCGTCGCCCCACTGGACGCGGGCCGTGTAGGCCTCGCCGGGCACGCCGCCCGACACGGTGCCGAGCTGCACCGTCGTCGCGCTGCCGCGGCGGGCGCTGACCGACCCCGCGGTGTCGAGGGCCACCGGCGCACCGTCGTCGGCCACAGCGAACACGTGCACCCGGCCGGCCGTCTGCGGGTCGCCGGTCTGCTCGGGCATCGTCACCGACTTCACGGTGCGACCGGACGGCACCTCGAGCGGCGCCGTGGCGAACAGCTTCAGGCGGCACGAGTCCGTCCCGGTGCCGTTCGTCCGGTAGGCGAGCTCGACGGCCACGGTGTTGCCGAACTTCGCGGAGCCGCACCAGTCGCCGTACTGCAGCGGGTACTCGACGCTCGACCCGTCGTCGAACGTCACCGTCGCCGTCGTGTCCTGGTCCTTCTGCGTCGCGGTGCCGATGAGCGACATCCGCGTCGCGCCGGGAGCCAGCGTGACGTCGAGGACCTGCCCGGCGCCCGTCGCGCTGTCGGGCTCACCCGCCGGGACGGCCGGCAGCGACCAACGCAGGTCGGTGCCCGGGACGGTCTGGAGGCGACCGGGGACGACCCCCTCGTCGGCGAGGGCCTGGCGGGCCAGGCCCGAGCGGCCGCCGTCGCACGGGACGGCGGTGCCGACGTCGCCGATGCACCGCAGGTCGAACCCGGCCGCGTACGAGGGCACGACGGCCTGGTGGACGGTGACGGCGGCCAGCCCGCTCGCGGACTCGCGGCCCGAGGTCACCGTGACCCGGGGCTGGTAGAACCCCGGCTCGCTCCACGTGTGCGACGCGGTGACCGTCGAGGTGCCCAGGTCGCCGACCCGGACCCGCCCCGGGGACGACGTGCCGTCGCCCCAGTCGACCGTCACGGTCGGCGTCGCGTCCTGCGGCCCACGGCCGCCGGCGAACGTCGCCACCGTGCCGGACCACTCACGGCCGACGGAGGTCTCGGCGGGGTCGCCCGCGGTGACCGACAGCGGACCCCGGGCGGCCTTCGACCCGTCGGTCAGGAGCTCGACCTCCGAGAGGTTGACGGCACCGTTCGCCGCCGTCACGACGAGCCGGTAGCTCGAGTACGTCCCGGGGTGGTCGACCTCGAACGGCCGGGTCTGCACCCGCCACGGGAAGGTCTCGCCGGAGCGCCGGTCGAGGGTCTTCCAGTGCCGGCCGTCCGTCGAGCCCTCGAGCCGCCAGGCCGTCGGGTCACCCTTCTCGGGGCCGGAGGTCAGCGTGTACCAGGTCGCCCGCTGGCCGAGGCCGGAGAGCGAGTACGACACCGTCGGACGACGGGTGGTGAACGTCGAGGACGTCCGCGACGTGTCGTCGAACAGGGCCTTGGCGGTGCTGCCCTCGGCGAGCCCGGTGGCCGAGGCGGAGCCCCGCCCGGAACCGGTGGCGTCGCGCAGCGGCTTCGGCGCGTCCGTGCCCTTCGTCAGCGCCGGCGGCAGGTCCTGCGGCCGCGAGCCGAACGAGGAGGGGCGGGTGCCCATCGCGAACCGGACGGTCGTCGGGCCCTTCAGCTGGGCCTGGTCGACCGACACGCTCGACTGGCGCTTCCCGTCCACGGTCACGCCCTGGACGTAGATGGCGCGCTCCGAGTTGCCGGGAGCCTCGACGACGAGGTCGCCCTGCGTGCGGTGGACGGTCGTCTTCGTGAACTTCGGTGAGCCGATGGCCCACTGGGACGACCCGACCTGCAGCGGGTAGATGCCGAGGGACGACAGCAGGTACCAGGCCGACATCTCGCCGTTGTCCTCGTCACCGGGGTAGCCCTGGCCGATCTCGCCGCCGACGTAGAGCCGACGCATGATCTCGCGGACCTTCTCGGCCGTCTTCCACTGCTGGCCGGTCCAGTCGTACATGTACGGGATGTGGTGCGAGACCTGGTTGCTCTGGCCGAGCATCCCCATCCGCACGTCGCGGGCCTCGAGCATCTCGTGGATGACCCCGCCGTAGCCGCCGGGCTTGGTCGCGGTCTCGGGCGTCGCGAAGAACTCGTCGAGCTTCTTCGCGAGACCGTCGCGGCCGCCGTAGAGGTTGGCCAGCCCGACCCCGTCCTGGGGGGCGTGGAAGGCGAAGTTCCAGCCGTTGGTCTCGGTGAAGTCACCGCCCCAGTCCTCGGGGTCGAAGGACGCCGCGTCCGGGAAGTCCCCGTCGGGTGCGCGCCCGCGGAAGAACCCGGTCTCGCGGTCGAAGCTGTTGACGTAGTGCGTCGCCCGCTCGAGGAAGTACGCCGACTCCTCGCGCAGCTGCGCCCGTCGGGCCTTCGGCGTCGCGCGGTCGGTGGCGAGCTTCTTCGCCATCTGCCCGATGCCGTAGTCGTTGACGAAGCCCTCGAGCCCCCACGACACCGACTCGTGCGTGGCGTTGCTCGTGTAGCCCTTGAACGTCGAGGTGTCGATGCCCTTGCGGCCCACCGCGCTCGAGGTCGGCAGCACCGTGGCGTTGCGCACGGCCGCGTCGTAGGCGGCCAGCGGGTCGGGCAGCTCCACGCCCTTGACGTAGGCGTCGGCGAACGCCACGTCGGAGCTCGTGCCGGTCATGAGGTCGGCGTAGCCCGGCGAGGACCAGCGCGCGACCCATCCACCGTCGCGGTACTGCTGGACGAAGCCGTCGGCGAGCTCGGCGGCGACCTCCGGGTAGAGGAGGCTGTAGGCGGGCCACACGGTGCGGTAGGTGTCCCAGAAGCCGTTGTTGACGTAGATCTTGCCCTTGACGACCTTCGCGTTCGTGCGGGTCGCGGTGGCCTCGCCGTCCTGCGGGGAGACCGGGCTCGCGTACATGTACTTCGGCGAGCGGGCCGTCCCGGTGTTCTCGAACTGGCTGTTGGGGTAGAGGTTGAGCCGGTAGAGGTTCGAGTAGAGGGTCGAGCGGTCGGTGGCGTTGGCGCCCTCGACCTCGACGACGCCGAGGCGGTCGTTCCACGCGGCGTTGGCGGCCTGGCGGACGCGGTCGAAGCCGAGCCCCGCGAGCTCGAGCGCGTGGTTGCGCCGCGCCTGGTCGAGCGAGATGAACGACGTCGCGAGCCGCAGCGTCACGGCGCGGCCGGCGCTCGTGTCGAAGGTCGCGTACCGGGTCCCCGCGTGCCCGTCCGGGGCCGTCCCCGCCTCGGTCGGCTTCTGCGAGAACGTGCCGTAGACGAACATCCGGCTCCGGCCGGCCGAGAGGCCGCTGCCGTTGTCGACCCAGCCGGTGACGGTGTTCGTCCCGGGCTTCACGGTGAACTCGCCGTCGTCGTCGACCGTGTCGAGGACGAGGTGCCCGGTCGTGGCGTCCTCGGGGAAGGTGAAGCGGAAGACGCCACCGTGGTCGGCGGGGGTCTGCTCGGCGACGGTGCCGTCCTCGAGGACCGCTCGGTAGTAGTCGGGGCGGGCGACCTCCGTCGCGTGGTCGAAGGCGAGGCCGCGCGCGTCGGCGTCACCGGTGGGGATGCCGGCCGCGGTCGAGGGCATGACCGACAGCTGGTTGCGGTCGCCCATCCACGGGCTGGGCTCGTGCGAGACCGCCAGGCCCTGCAGGACAGGGCGGTTCCGCTCGTCGTTCGCCGACTGGTAGTAGTACTGCCACGACTGCGACGTCGCGTCGGTCACCGGCGTGAGGAACGTGAACCCGTTGGGCAGCGCGCTGATCGGCAGGTTGTTGCCCCGCGAGAAGCTGCTCGAGGCGTTGGTCCCGCGGCGCACGTCGACGAAGTTCGTCAGGTCGCGCCCGTCGACGACGGCGGGGCGCCCCTCGATGGAGACGTCGTCCAGCCAGCCGCCGAACCGGGTCTGCGCGCTCGCGGTCGGGTTGTCGTAGCCGAGGAGGATCGCGTCGACCGTGCGCCCGGCGGCGACCTGCCCGAGCTCGACCGTGACGGCGTTCCACTGGTTGGCGTAGAGGATCTTGCCGCGGCCCTGGCCGCTCGGGCTCGCCTCGGTGCCGTGCGTGTCGGCGGCCCGCAGGTCGGAGAGGAAGGTGCCGTCGGTGAACCGCAGGTCGACCGACGTGTAGGTCGAGGGGTAGGTCAGGTCCCCGCTCACCATGTCGGGGAAGATCTTGTACGTGAGCCGGCTCGCGTGGCCGACCGGCACGTCGACGTCGAACAGCCGGTTCCACGCGTAGCCGCGGCCGGCCGCGGTGTGGCCGCCCGAGTAGCGCATCGCCGTGACGCCGGTCCAGCCGACGAGCGGCTTGATGTTGAAGCCGGAGATCGGGCCGGGGCCGGTGCGCGTCACCATCGGCGAGACGGTGCCCGGGCCGGTCGAGCCGTCGCTGATGTCCCAGTCGGCGAGCTGGACGAGGCCACCGGAGTGGTTGGCCGTCACGTCGAGCCGGTAGAAGCGGTACTCCGCCGGGGTGTCGACCTCGAAGTCGAGGGTGGCGAAGCGCTCCGGGAAGTCGAGGCCGGTGACGCGGTCGAGGTCGGTCCAGGTCGTCCCGTCGGCCGAGCCCTGGAGGGTGACGTCCTTCGGGTCGCGCTCGGGGGAGTCGTTGGCCGAGGTCATCGACCACTTGACGACGGTCGCCGGCCTCGCGAGCTCGTAGCGGACCCACGCGGCGGGCTCGAAGGCCAGCCACTTGGTGTCGGGGTTGGCGTCGGCCAAGCTGGCGGCCGCCTCGTTCGGGGTGTTCTCGGCGCTGGCCGTCACGTCGACGACCTGCCCGAGCAGGCTGCCGTCGGTCGAGGCCGTCCCCGTGACGTTCTGCTGGAGCGGTCCCTTCGGCCCCTGCTCGACGGTGGAGTCGGCCGGCTGCGGCTGGCCCTCCTCGAAGGAGGTCGAGAAGTCGCCCGGGGCCGGCGCGGCGGCGCTCGGCACCACCGCTCCCGACACCGTGGCGGCCGCGACCGCGAGGACGGTGGCCCCCGCGCGGAACCTCGTCATGACACCCATGGGTCCTCCGTGCTCGCCCGTGGCGGGCGTCGTGCCGGCTGTCCCGGGCGGCGACGACGCGGCAGGTGAGGCCGTCGAGGGGGCGTCGCTGCCCACCGGTGCGGCGAGCCTCCGTGGCCGCCGGGGTGGCGGCAACCCGGGCCGCGGGCTTGTCCGGTCAGGACATCGGACCGGACAACGGACGCGCGCGTGGGGCGGCCCGTCCGCTCGCCGCGCCGGTCGTGGCGGGGTGTGGTGTCATGACGCGGTGACAGCGATGTCGGCCAACCGGACACCGGGGCGCCCCACGATGGCCGAGGTGGCCGCCGAGGCGCACGTGTCGGTCAAGACGGTCTCGCGGGTCGTCAACCACCAGTCCGGCGTGCGCCCGGACACCGCCGAGCGCGTGCGGGAGGTCATCCGCCGCACCGGGTTCCGTCGCGCGGGCGGGCTGACGACCGTCCGCGAGGGGCGCACCTTCACGATCGGTCTCGCGGTCGAGGAGCTCGCGAACCCCTTCTACTCGCAGATCGCCGCCGGGGTCGAGCGCGAGGCCCGGATGCACCAGTACCACCTGATCACCGCCTCGGCCGAGAACTCCCCGAACCGCGAGCGGGCGGTCATCCGGGCGCTGCTGGCCCGCCGCGTCGACGGCATCGTCGTCGTGCCCGCCGGCGAGACACCGGTGGCCGACCCCGAGGCCGAGGGGGCCGGCGCGCCGATCGTCCACCTCGACCGCCCGGTCCGCGGCGCGAGCTGCGACACCGTCCTCAGCGACAACGTCGGCGGGATGCGCAGCGCCGTCGAGCACCTCGTCGCGCACGGCCACCGGCGCATCGGCTTCCTCGGCGACGACCCGGAGTTCTGGACCGCCCGCCAGCGTCGCGAGTCCTTCCTCGCGACCCACGGCTCGCTCGGGCTGCCGACCACGCCCCCGGTCGCGATGGGTCCGCACTCGGCGGAGTCGGTGCGAACGGCGCTGGGGGAGTGGGCGAGCGACCCGGAGCCGGTGACCGCGGTCATCACCGGCAACAACCGCGTCACCGTGCTGACCCTCGTCGCGCTGCGCGACCTCGGGCTCGACCTCTCGCTCGTCGCCTACGACGACTTCGAGCTGGCCGAGCTCGTCGACCCCCCGGTCACCGCGGTGCACCAGGACCCCACGGCGATGGGGGAGAAGGCGGCCCAGGTGCTCTTCGCGCGGCTGCTGGGGGACGAGTCGCCGCCGCGGACCATCGTCCTGCCGACGCGTCTCGTCGTCCGTGGCTCCGGCCGCCGCCGCTGACCCCTGCTGCACCCGCGAACGTGTGTGAAGAACGTCGGTATGCCGCCCCTCTTCACACAAGTTCGCGGGAGGGTCCGAGCCGTGATCAACTTGACGGTTGATCAACACTCTGGTTGAGTAGGTCTCATGGACGACGAGCTGGTGGACCGGGGCTTCGCGGCCCTCGCCGACCCCGTGCGGCGGGCGGTCGTCGCCCGGCTCAGCCGCGGGCCGGCCACGGTCGGCGAGCTCGCCGAGCCCTTCGGGATCAGCGTGCAGGCGGTCTCCAAGCACATCCAGGTCCTCGAGCACGCCGGCCTGGTCACCAAGGGCCGGGACGCCCAGCGGCGCCCGGTCCACCTCGAACCGGCCGCCCTCGAGCGCCTCACGGCGTGGCTCGACGGCTACCGGCTCGCCCACGAGCGCAGCTACCGCCGCCTCGACGCCCTGCTCGGGGAGCAGTGGCAGGACCTCACGAAGGAGTGAGCAGCATGGCCCACAGCCTCGACCTCGACATCCCGGCCGGCGTGCCGTGGATCGACTTCACCCGCACGTTCGACGCCCCCGTCTCCGCGCTCTTCGCGGCTCACGCCGACCCGGAGCTGGTCCGGCAGTGGCTCGGGCCGCACGGCTACGCGATGGACGTCCCGCACTGGGACTTCCGCGACGGCGGTGGCTACCGCTACGTCCACCGCTCACCGGGCGGCGGCGAGTACGGCTTCCGCGGCAGCTTCCACACGGTGCGCCCCGACGAGCTCGTCGTCCAGACCTTCGAGTTCGAGGGGATGCCCGACGAGGTCGCGCTGGAGCACCTCCGGTTCGAGGACCTCGGCGGCGGGCGCTCGCGGTTGCACGGCCGCAGCATCGGCTCGAGCGTCGAGGGGCGCGACGCGATGGTCGCCTCCGGCATGGAGTCGGGGATGACCGACGGCTACATCAAGCTCGACGCCCTGCTGGCGCGGGCCTGAGCGACGAGGAGCGCGCGATGGACTGGACCCTCGAGGTCGTCGTCGTCCCCGTGTCGGACCTCGACGCGTCGGTCGCCTTCTACCGCGACCGCGTCGGCTTCCACCTCGACCACGACACCGACGCCGGCTTCGGCCGGATCGCCCAGCTGACCCCGCGCGGGTCGGGCTGCTCGGTCGTCATGGGGACCATGCCGAACCTGCAGTCGATGCCGCCGGGCACGCAGCACGGTCTGCAGCTCGTCGTCGCGGACGCGCGGGCGGCCCACGCCGAGCTCGTCGGGCGCGGGGTCGAGTGCGACGACGTCGTCGTCCTCGACGCGCGCGACGGCGGGACGCTCTTCGGGTTCCGCGACCCGGACGGCAACGCCTGGACGGTGCAGGAGATCCGGGCCCGGGCGCAGCGCCCGCTCATCCCGCGGGCCGACGACGCCTGAGCCCGGCGGTCAGCGACCGGTGCGCCCGCCGTCGTCCGGGGCGTCCGACCCGTCCGGGGCGACTGCATCCGGTGCCACGGCCTCGTCGAGGCGGGTGCGCAGCCGGTCGCGCACCTCGTCCGGCGCGTAGGCGCGGCGGGTCCGCTCGTCCCGGGCGACGAGCACCCCGGTCGCGACGACACCGGCCGCTCCGGCGACCCCCAGCAGCTTCCACACGCGGTTGCGGTCCACGGCGCCACCCTAGCGAGCGCGGCCCGGCAGACTGGGCGCCATGGCGCACACCGGAACCCGCCCCGTCCCCGTCGACGAGGCCGTCGCGGCGTCCCGCACGGGGGACCTGTGGATCTTCCGCGGCGGCACGGTGGCCGACCGCGTCATCCAGGCCGCGAGCAACGCGCCGGTCAACCTCGTGGGGATGGCCCTCGTCCTCGACGACCTCCCCCCGCTGCTCTGGCACGCCGAGCTCGGCCGCTCGATGCGCGACCACTGGACCGGCGACCACCACCGCGGCGTCCAGCTGCACGACCTCGCCGAGGCCGTGACGACCTGGCAGGTCCGGTACGGCCAGCGGGCGTGGCTGCGCCAGCTCGAGCCCCGCGCCGGGCGGGCGGAGGAGGACGCCGCGCTGCGGACGGTGGCCCGGCTCGACGGCGTCTCGTTCCCCTCGACCGTGCGGCTCGGCTGGCGGTGGCTGAAGGGCCGTGACGCGCACCTGACCCGACGGGCGCGCGACGTCAAGGGCCTGCGCCCCGAGGACGCGTACTGCGCCGAGGTCGTCGCGGCGACCCTCGAGGACATGGGCGTCCTGCGGCCGGACGTGCCGACCAACTGGTACGACCCGGGCCGGTTCTGGAGCGGCGACACCCTGCCGCTGGCCGAGGGCTGGTCGTACGGGCTCGAGGTCGAGGTGGCCGCGGGCGACCGCTGAGCGATCCCTCGACCTCGGGGGTTCCCCACCCGTGCCCCCTGCCCCTACGGTGGCGCGCGGACGCACCGCCGCGTCCATCCCGACGGCAGGAGACACACGATGCGACGATCTCGCATGGTTGCGATGACGGGAGTCGTGGCGCTGGCCACGGCGACCCTGGGGGCGGTGACGGCGACGGCATCCGCGCAGCCGACCGCGGCCACGGCCTCGACGGCCCGCACGGCCTACGCCGTGCTCGCCGACGAGGGCACCGACGCGCGGGCGCTGGCCCAGCGCCTCGAGAAGGCCGGCGCCACGGTGACCGCGGTCAACACCGACATCGGCCTGGTCTCGGTCACCTCGACCCGCGGTGGGTTCGCCGCCGCCGCCCGGTCGATGCCCGGGGTCTCGGCCGCCGCGAAGGACGGGGTCATCGGGCGCACGCCGGACGCGGGCCAGGCCAAGGACCGCGTGACGCGTGAGCAGCAGGACACCACCGCGCGCAGCTCCGCCGCCCGCCACGGCCGGGGCGAGCACAAGCCGCCGAAGCCGCCGAAGGGCGCCAAGGCCGACCCCCTCGACTCCCTGCTCTGGGGCATGGACCTCATCAACGCCCCGCAGGCGCACCGCACCGAGCTGGGCGACAAGCGCGTCCGAGTCGGCGTGATGGACACCGGTGTCGACGGCTCGCACCCCGACCTCGCCGCGAACTTCGACCGCCGCCTCTCGCGCAACTTCACGACCGACATGCCCGACATCGACGGCCCGTGCGAGTACGCCGGCTGCGTCGACCCGGCCGACCACGACGACGACGGCCACGGCACCCACGTCGCCGGCACCATCGGCGCCGCGATGAACGGCCTCGGCGTCTCGGGCGTCGCCCCGAACGTCGACCTCGTCAACGTGCGCGCCGGCCAGGACAGCGGCTACTTCTTCCTGACTCCCACCGTCAAGGCGCTCACCTACGCGGGCGACGCCGGCCTCGACGTCGTCAACATGTCGTTCTACGTCGACCCGTGGGCCTACAACTGCGTCGGCGGCGCCCCGGAGGACAGCCCGGAGGAGGCGGCCGAGCAGGACCTCATCATCCGCTCGATGACGCGGGCGCTGAACTACGCGCACCGCAAGGGCGTCACGCTCGTCGCGGCCCTCGGCAACAACAACGAGGACATCTCGAACCCGCGCACCGACACCTCGAGCCCCGACTACCCCGGCGGCACGGAGCACCCGCGGACCATCGACAACGCGACCTGCCTCGACCTGCCCGTCGAGGGCCCGCACGTCCTCGGCGTCTCGTCGGTCGGCCCGTCGCAGCGCAAGGCCGACTACTCCAACTGGGCCACCGACCTGCGCTCGGGCGAGATCGAGGTCTCGGCGCCGGGCGGATGGTTCCGTGACGGCCTCGGCACCGACACCTACCGGACCAACGGCAACCTCATCCTCTCGACCGCTCCGCTCAACGTCATGCAGGCCGAGGGCCAGGTCGACGAGAACGGCGACATCACCCCGGCCGGCGAGGCCGTGGGCACGATGAAGGACTGCCGCGTCGTCAGGGGCCGCCAGGTGTGCGGGTACTACCAGTACCTCCAGGGCACCTCGATGGCCTCGCCGCACGCGGCGGGTGTCGCGGCGCTCGCGGTCTCGGCGCACGGGAAGTCGCAGCGGCACGGCGGCTTCGGCCTCGCGCCCGACACGGTGCGCGCCCTCGTCATGCGGTCGGCGCAGGACCACGCCTGCCCGGCCGGTGGCGTGCAGTCGTACACCGACGTGGGTCGCTCCGACCTCTACACCGCCACCTGCGTCGGCGGGAAGGGGTTCAACGGGTTCTACGGCGCCGGCATCGTCGACGCCGCCGGTGTGGTGGCGAAGGGCCACCACGGGCACGGTCACTGACCGGCCCCGCCTCACCGGACGCGCCGCCCGCCCCGCTCTCGCGGGACGGGCGGCGCGTTCGTGCGTCGCCACCGTGGCCCAGGCTCGCCGTGCCTCAATCGTCGAATGTGTCGATCGGTGCACGGGGCGGGGGTGCTGGCGTGCATCAATCGTCGAATGTGTCGATCGGTGCACACCGGCCGGGGAGCCGGCGTGCATCAATCGTCGAAAGTGTCGATCGATGTACACCGGCCGTGCCGGGGCTGGGCTGGGAGGGGTCAGGCGGCGAGGGCGTAGCCGAGCGCGGCGGCGCCGAGGCCGAGGACGAGCGAGAGCCCGAGGTTGGCCGCGGCGGCGACGGGACGCCGGTCGTCCAGCGCCTCCCACAGCTCGAGGGCCAGCGTCGAGAAGGTCGTCAGCGCACCGCAGAACCCGGTGCCGAGCAGGGCCAGGGTCGACCCGCCCACCGCGTCGCCGACGAGCACCCCGAGCACGAGCGACCCGACGACGTTGACGGCCAGCGTCCCGGCCGGGGGTGCCGCGCCGAGGCGCTCGCGGGCGTAGTGCGCGACGGTGAGCCGCAGCGGCGCCCCGACAGCGGCCCCGAGCGCGACGAGCAGCGCGTGGGCGGCGGTCACGGGCCCGGCCAGACGCGCCGGCCGCCGAGCATCCCGGCGCCGACGGCGAGCGTGCCGACGAGGAACGTCGCGACGACGTAGAGCAGGGCGAGCTGCGCGTGGTGCGTCGCCCCGAGCTGCACCGCGTCGACGGCCAGCGCCGAGAACGTCGTCCAGCCGCCGAGCACCCCGACCCCCACGAACGGGCGGGCCAGCCGGTGCACCCCGGGCCGGTCGACGAGGAACGCGACGAGCAGCCCCATCGCGAAGGCACCGGTCACGTTGACGACGAACGTCGCCCACGGGAAGGCGCCGACCGTGTGCGGCAGCGCGAGGCCGACCCCCCAGCGCCCGAGCGACCCCAGGACGCCGCCGGCCGCCACGACGCCGAGCATCGCTGCATCGGGAAGGGCTGCGGCAGAGGCCATCCGGTCAGGCACGCATCGCCGCGAGGTGCTCGGCGATGCGGCCGATCGCCTCGGTGAGCACTTCCTCGTCGGGGAGGGTCACGAGCCGGAAGTGGTCGGGCTCGAACCAGTTGAAGCCGGTGCCGTGCGTCACGAGGATCTTCTTGGCGCGCAGCAGGTCGATGACGAACGCCTCGTCGGACTCGATCGGGTAGACCTCGGGGTCCAGCCGCGGGAAGCAGTAGAGCGCGCCCTGCGGCTCGACGCACGACACCCCGGGGATCTCGTTGAGCAGCCGCCAGGCGAGCTTCGACTGCTCCCGGAAGCGTCCGCCCGGCCCGATGAGCTCCTCGACCGACTGGTACCCGCCGAGCGCGGTCTGGATGGCGTGCTGCGCCGGCACGTTGGCGCACATCCGCATGTTCGCGAGCAGCGTCAGCCCCTCGAGGAAGTCGGACGCGAGGTGCTTCGGGCCGGAGACCATGACCCAGCCGGCGCGGTAGCCGCAGACCCGGTAGGCCTTGGAGAGACCGCTGAAGGTCAGGCAGAGGACGTCCTCGCCGGCGAAGGACGCGGCGTGGTGGTGCACGGCGTCGTCGAAGAGGATCTTCTCGTAGATCTCGTCGGCCATGACGACGAGGTCGTGGCGCCGGGCGATGTCGACGAGCGCCCGGACCGTCTCCTCCGAGTACACGGCCCCCGTCGGGTTGTTCGGGTTGATGACGACGATCGCGTGCGTGTTCGGGGTGATCTTGGCCTCGATGTCCTCGAGGTCGGGGTTCCAGCCGTTCGACTCGTCGCAGCGGTAGTGCACCGGGGTGCCGCCGGACAGGGACACCGCGCCGGTCCACAGCGGGTAGTCCGGGGCGGGCACGAGGACCTCGTTGCCGTCGTCGACGAAGGCCTGCAGGACCATCGTGATGAGCTCGGAGACACCGTTGCCGATGTAGACGTCCTCGACGCCGGTGTCGCGCAGCCCGCGCGACTGGTAGTACTGCGCGACCGCGGTGCGTGCCGAGTAGATGCCCCGGGAGTCGGCGTAGCCCTGGCTCTCGGGGAGGTTGTGCACCATGTCGGCGACGATGGCCTCGGGTGCCTCGAAGCCGAACGGCGCGGTGTTGCCGATGTTCAGCTTGAGGATCTTGTGGCCCTCGGCCTCGAGGCGCTGGGCCTCGACGAGGATCGGGCCGCGCACGTCGTAGCGCACGTGCTGGAGCTTCTGGCTCTGGACGATCCGGCGCATGCGCGACAGTCTCGCAGGCCACACCCGTCCCACGCCCGGGTGTTTCGCGGGGTGTCGTCCACCGGATGCCCGCCGCTGGCGCCGTCGGGCAGACTCCTCGCCGTGGACGACGTGCTCGTGGAGCGGGTGCTGCGCGCGGTGGAGCAGGTGCCGCGCGGGTGCGTCGTGTCGTACGGCGACCTCGCCGCGCTCGTCGGCATCGGCCCGCGCCAGGTGGGCTCGATCATGAAGGTCTACGGCGGCAACGTGTCGTGGTGGCGGGTCACCAACAGCTACGGCGACCTGCCCGCGCCCCTGCTCGAGCGGGCCCGCGAGACGTGGGCCGAGGAGGGCATCCTCCTCAAGCGCAACGGTCTCGGGTGCGCCATCCGCGAGTACCGCGCCGACCTCGACGCGCTCGCCGACGCCTACGAGCGGGCCGTCGCCGACCTGCCCTGACCTGCCCCGGCCGACCGGGCGGGCGCTGTCGAACGCCGACGACGCGCGTGGCCCCGGCCCGTGGCGGATGTGAGACTGGGGCATGGGAACGCGTCGCTCGACCGCCGTCCGCCGCACCGCGGCCCTCGCCGCCTGCCTCGGCCTCGTGCTCGTCGGCGGGTGCTCCTCGGGCGACGACGACGGCTACGGGGAGGTCCCGGCGCGCCCCACCGCGTCGCCGAGCGGCAGCACGAGCGCCCCGGCGTCGACGAGCCCGGCCCCGCGCAGCACGCAGGAGCCCGAGCTCGACGTCGAGGAGGTCGCCGGCGGCCTCGAGCACGGCTGGGACATCGGCTTCCTCCCCGACGGCTCGGCCCTCGTCACCGAGCGCCCCGCCCGCCTCTCGCTCGTCTCGGGGCTGCGCGAGGGCGCGACGGTCACCCGCGTGCGCGCCGACCTCGACGACGTGTACGTCAGCGGCGAGGGCGGCCTCCTCGGGATGGTCGTGCACCCCGACTTCGCGCAGACCCGGCGCTTCACGACCTGCCAGACCCACCAGGAGGGCGGGACCCCGACGGACATCCGCCTCGTGACGTGGCGCCTGTCGGCGGACGGTCGCTCCGCCGAGCGGGTCAGGACCCTCCTCGACGGTCTGCCGATCTCGACCGGCCGGCACTCGGGGTGCCGCCCCGAGCTCGACGCCGACGGCGCGCTCGTCGTCGGGACGGGCGACACGGCCGTCGGCAGCATCCCGCAGGACCTCACGAGCCTCGGTGGCAAGACGCTCCGGCTCGACCTCGAGACGGGGAAGCCCGTGGACGAGAACCCCTTCCCCTTCGCCGAGGACCCCGCGCAGCGCTACGTCACGAGCTGGGGCCACCGCAACATCCAGGGCGTCGCGCTCCAGCCGGGCACGGGGCGCATCTTCACGGCCGAGCACGGACCGTCGAACAACGACGAGGTCAACCTCATCGAGCCGGGCAAGAACTACGGGTGGGACCCGGCGCAGGGCGGCACCGTCGGCGGCTACGACGAGGGCGTCCCGATGACCGACACCGGGCGCTACCCCGACGCGATCCCCGCGGTGTGGCAGAGCGGCCGGACGACCCAGGCGGTCTGCGCCGCCGAGTTCCTCGAGGGCGAGCAGTGGGGGGCGTGGGACGGCGCGCTGGTCATCACCGCGCTCAAGGGGGCCAAGCTGCTGGTGCTCAGCCTCGACGACGACGGCTCCGTCACCGACGTGGCCATCCCCGAGGCGACGAACGGCCCCTACGGACGCTTGCGGGCCGCGCGCCTCGGCCCCGACGGCGCCCTCTACGTGACGACGACGAACGGCGACGACGACAAGCTGCTGCGCATCACGCCGCGCACCTGACCGCCGGCGACGCCGGGACGCGGTAGGACTGGTGCTGTGCGGATCCTCGTCGCGTACCTCGTCGTCATGGTGCCGCTGCTCGGCCTCGCCGCCGCGGCGCTGTGGCCGCCGCGCCGGTGGCAGGCGGCGCTCCTCGTGGCGGGGCCGGCCCTCGCCGCGCTCGCGGCCGCGGGGTTCCCGGGCGTCGAGCGGCTCGGCTGGCTGCTCGTCCTCGGTGTGCCGTGGGCGCTCGCCCTCGTCCTCCCGCTCGTGCCGTGGCGGCGCGAGTGGGCGCGCCTGGCCATCCCGCTCGTCGTGCTCGCGCTCGTCGTGACCGGTATCGCGCTGGCCCGCGGCGCCGTCGCCGCCGTCGTCTACCTGGGTCTGCCCGGGGCGGCGGCCGTGCTGGGGCTCGGGCTCTTGGCCCTCGCCCGGCACGACCGGCGTGTCGACGCCGCTGCCGCTGCCGCTGCCGCCGCTGCCGCGACCGTGGGCCGCTGAGCGTCAGGCGACGTCGACGATGGTCGTCGTCACCTCGGTGACCGACGGGCGTCGTGGCGTCGACGAGAACCCGAAGCGGCACGGCGGGTCGACGGGCGCCAGCGCACCGAGGTCGGCCCCGTCGAAGCGGCCGGACATCCCGGTCACCGCGTGGACGTCGCTGGCGCCGTAGTACTCCCGCCGCCCGGCGCGCGCCACCCCGCGGGTGCGCACGCCCTTCAGCACGACGCGGGCGACCGGGTCGGCGAGCGTGGCGAAGGCGGGGCTCGTGGCCAGCGGGGCGGGGACGAGCCCCAGCAGGGCGCCGAGCGGGGTGCGCCCGCCGACGTCGACGGCCAGCGACAGCGAGGGGGAGGACACCGTCAGGCCCCGGGTCGCGGCCGCGTGCACCTCCACCGGCTGCAGGCGCACCTCGTCGAACGTGTACGTCGTCGAGACGAGGTCGACGACCTCCGGCGTCGGCGCGAGCAGCACCCGGTGCCCGGTGGCGGTCTCGACCATCGCGTCGGCGAACGACCCGAAGGGCGACTCGAGCCACCACCCGACGACGACCCGTACCCCGGAGGTCGACCCCACGCCGACGATGCGTCCCCGGAACCTGCGCCGCGTGCCCATCGGCCCATCATCGCGGGCGGTGCCCGTGCGGCCCGCGCCGAGTCCCTGCCGATCGGCCGTCGGGGCCACTAGGGTCCGGCCATGGACGAGCGCGGCGTCGCGGTGGAGCGGTCCGCCCTGCCCGCGTCCGTGCGGCGCGGATACGGGCTGGGGTCGGTCGCGACCGGGTCCTTCGGGACGGTGCCGGGGCTGCTGCTCCTGCCCTACCTCACCGACCGGCTCGGCGTCACCGCCGGTCTCGCCGGGCTCGTCGTCCTCCTGCCCAAGGCCTGGGACGTGCTCCTCAACCCGGTCGCGGGGCGCATCAGCGACCGCTCGACGCATCCGGCCGGCCGCCGCCGGCCGTTCCTCCTGCGCGCCGGGCTCACCCTCGCCGTGGCCTTCGTCCTCCTCTTCGCCGGCCCGACGAGCCCGACCGCGCTCGCCACGACGTGGGTCGTCGTCCTCTTCCTCGCCTGCGCCAGCGCCTACGCCTTCTTCCAGGTGCCGTACGTCGCGATGCCGGCCGAGCTCACCGACGACTACGACGAGCGGACCCGGCTCATGACGTGGCGCGTCGCGGTGCTGGCGCTCGCCATCCTCGTCAGCGGCGGCCTCGCTCCCGTGGTCCGCGACGCCGTCGGCCCCGAGCAGGGCTACCGCGCGGTCGGGCTCTTCGTCGGCGCGCTCATCCTCGTCGGCACGGTGGGGGCGTGGTGGGGGACGCGCGCCGCGCCGGTGCGCCGGGCCGCCACCGCCGGGGGGAGCCTGCGCGACCAGCTGCGCGTCGTCGGCTCCTCGCGCGAGTTCCGCACCCTGCTGGGTGTGTTCGTGCTCCAGGCCCTGGCCACGGGCGCGATGCTGGCCGGCGTCGACTACGTGGCGCGCGTGCAGCTCGGCCGCCCCGGAGCCTCGGCCGTGCTCTTCGTCTGCTTCGTGGCGCCGGCACTGCTCGTGACCCCGCTCTGGCAGCGGGTCGGCGAGCGGCACGGGAAGCGCACCGGCTACCTCTGGGGGTCGGTGCTGCTCGGCGTCGGGGCGCTCGCGACCCTCGTCGCCCTGCCGCTGGGCACGGCCGCGACCGCCGTCACCGTCGGCGTCGTCGGTGTCGGGTACGCCGCCTGCCAGATGTTCCCCCTCGCGATGCTGCCCGACGTCGCGGCGGCCGACACCGCGCGCACCGGCGAGGACCGTGCCGGCACGTACACCGGCGTCTGGACCGCGGGCGAGACGCTGGGGCTGGCCGTGGGGCCGTTCCTCTACGCCCTCGTGCTGACGCTGGGCGGGTACGTGTCCTCGACCGATGCCGCTGCCGCGCAGCCGGACTCGGCGCGGACCGCCATCGCGCTGGGCTTCACCGTCGTCCCGGCCGTGCTCGTCGCCGCGTCCGTCCTCGTGCTGCGCCGCTACCGCCTCGACCCGAAGGAGACCGGATGACCCGGCCCAGCATCCCGACCGGCGCCGCCGCCGCGGACGTCCTCGACGAGCTGCGGGCCCTGCGCTCCGCCGACCTGCCGACGCACGGCGGCCGCACCCTCGCCTACGTCTACGACTCCGGGCTCGCGGAGGCGGACGCGCTCGGGCGCGAGGCGCTCGCGATGTTCTCGTCCGCCAACGGCCTCGACCCCACCGCGTTCCCCTCGATCCAGCGGATGGAGAACGACCTCGTCGCCCGGGCCGGGGCGCTGCTGCACGCGCCCCCGGGGTTCACCGGGGTCGTGAGCTCCGGTGGGACGGAGTCGATCCTGCTGGCCGTCCTCGCCGCCCGCAACGCCGCGCCGCACGTCGCCTCCCCGAGCATGCTGCTGCCGGCCTCGGCCCACGCCGCGTTCCGCAAGGCGGCCGAGTACCTCGGGGTGCGGGCGGTCGTCGTCGACGTCGACCCCGTCACGCTGCGCGCCGACCCCGACGCGATGGCCGAGGCCGCCGACGGCTCGACCGTGCTCGTCGTGGCCTCCGCGCCGTCCTACGCCCACGGCGTCGTCGACCCCGTGGCGACCATCGCGGAGCTCGCGCTCGACCTCGGCGCCCGCTGCCACGTCGACGCGTGCATCGGCGGGTGGGTGCTGCCCCACCTCGACGACGTGCCGCCGTGGGACCTCGCCGTCGACGGCGTGACGAGCATCAGCGTCGACCTGCACAAGTACGCCTACACGCCCAAGGGGGTCTCGGTGCTGCTGCACCGCGACGCCGACCTGCGGCGCGGCCACCTGTTCGCGTCCGCCGACTGGCCGGGCTACACGATGCTCAACACGACGACCCAGTCGACGCGCTCGGGCGGACCCGTGGCGGCCGCCTGGGCGGTGACCCGGTTCGTCGGCGACGAGGGCTACGCGCGCCTGGCCCGCGAGACCCGCCGGGCGACGCTCGAGGTCGCGCGCGCCGTCGAGGACGTCGACGGCCTGCGCGTCGTCGCCCCGCCGGACTCCACCCTCCTCGCGCTCGCCGCCGACGACACCTGCGACGTCTTCACCGTCGCCGACGAGATGCTCGCCCGCGGCTGGTTCGTCCAGCCGCAGATGACCTTCCGCGACCTGCCGCCGACCCTGCACCTCACCTTCTCGGCCGCGACCGCCGCGGCGGTGCCCGAGGTGGTCGAGGCCCTGCGGGAGTCCGCGGCCGCCGCGCGGGCCGCCGGGCCGGTGCGCCTCGACCCATCCCTCGCCGGGATGCTGGCCCACCTCGACCCCGCCGGCCTCGACGACGAGGGCTTCGCGCGGCTGCTCGCCGCGGCCGGGCTGGCCGGCGAGGGCGGCGGCATCGCCCTCCCGTCCCGGATGGCCCCGGTCAACGCGCTCCTCGACGCGAGCCCGCCGGCGCTGCGCGAGGCGCTGCTGGTCGGCGTCCTCGACCGGCTCTCCCGCCCCACCCCGTCCTGACCCCCGACGACCGGAGGACCCCGTGGTCTCGACCCTCTCGAGCAGCTGGCGCTGCCAGCAGTGCGGCCGCAGCGTGCACGGACCGAAGCACACGACCCAGCTGGGCCGCACCATCTGCACCTCGTGCCAGCACGACCACGACGCGCTCGTCCTCGGGTCGTGGAGCGGCGGCGGGTTCGGCGACGTCGTCGCGGTGCGCGGGGCGCGGCGCTGGATCCGCCGGGCGCTCGGCCGCGACTGACCGCGCGATGACCCGGCAGGTGCGGGCTTATCGCGGTCCGGTTGCCTGGTCGCCCGCGATATCCCCGCACGTGCGGGCTTTTCGAGATCCGGGTGACCCAGCAGACGCGATGACCCGGCACGTGCGGGCTTTTCGTGGTCCGGGTGGCCCAGCAGGCGCAACGACCCCGCACGTGCGGGCTTTCCGTGGTCGGGTTACCTGGCTGCCCGCGATATCCCCGCACGTGCGGGCTTTTCGAGATCCGGGTGACCCAGCAGGCGCGATGACCCGGCACGTGCGGGCTTTTCGTGGTCCGGTCCCGGGGCGGGTCGTGGCGAGGCGGCGCTCGGTTGCCCGGCGGGCCGCGGACGTGTTGGGTGGTCCCGTTGGCACCGCCGCCGAAGGGACCCCGATGACCGTCACGCCCGACTCCGCTCTCTCGCACACGGTCGGCCCGCTCGACCCGCCCCTGCTGGAGCAGACGATCGGTGACGCCCTCGACGCCACGGTCGAGCGCTTCGGCGACCGCGACGCGCTCGTCGACCGGGCGCAGGACCTGCGGATGACGTGGTCCGAGCTGGGGGAGGCCGTCGACCGGCTCGCGCGCGGGCTGCTCGCGACCGGCCTGGCCAAGGGCGACCGCGTGGGCATCTGGGCCCCGAACTGCGCCGAGTGGACCCTCGTGCAGCTCGCGACGGCCAAGGTCGGGCTCGTCCTCGTCAACATCAACCCGGCCTACCGCACCCACGAGCTGACCTACGTCCTGCGGCAGGCGGGCATCCGGGTGCTCGTGACGGCCGCGTCCTTCAAGACCTCCGACTACGTCGCGATGGTCGAGACCGCCCGGCCCGAGTGCCCGGACCTGGAGCAGGTCGTCGTCATCGGCCGCGAGACGTGGGACGCCCTGCTCGCCGGCGCCGACGACGTCAGCCCCGAGCGGCTGACGATGGCCCAGCGCGACCTCGACCCGTACGAGCCGATCAACATCCAGTACACGTCGGGGACGACCGGCTTCCCCAAGGGCGCGACCCTCTCGCACCACAACATCCTCAACAACGGCTACCTCGTCGGCGAGCTCTGCCGCTACACCGAGGCCGACCGCATCTGCATCCCCGTGCCGTTCTACCACTGCTTCGGGATGGTCATGGGCAACCTCGCGGCGCTGACCCACGGCGCCTGCATGGTCATCCCCGCGCCCGGCTTCGACCCTGCGCTCACGCTGGCTGCCGTCTCCGAGGAGCGCTGCACGTCGCTCTACGGCGTCCCCACGATGTTCATCGCGGAATGGGCTCTGCCGCAGTTCGACTCGTACGACCTCACGTCGGTGCGCACCGGCATCATGGCCGGCTCGCCGTGCCCCGCGTCGATGATGACGAAGCTCATCGAGTCCGGGATCGAGGAGGTGACGATCTGCTACGGCATGACCGAGACCTCGCCGGTGTCGACCCAGAACCGCACCGACGACACCTTCGAGCAGAAGGTCAACACCGTCGGCGCCGTGCACCCCCACCTCGAGATCAAGGTCGTCGACCCGCTGACCGGCGAGACCGTGCCGCGCGGGACGCCGGGCGAGTTCTGCACCAAGGGCTACTCGGTGATGCTCGGCTACTGGGAGGAGCCGGAGAAGACCGCCGAGGTGCTCGTCGACGGCTGGATGCACACCGGCGACATCGCCGTCATGGACGAGCGGGGCTACGCCCAGATCACCGGCCGGATCAAGGACATGGTCATCCGCGGCGGAGAGAACGTCTACCCGCGCGAGATCGAGGAGTTCCTCTACACGCACCCGGACGTCCTCGACGCCCAGGTCATCGGCGTCCCCGACGAAAAGTACGGCGAGGAGCTCTGCGCCTGGGTCCGGATGCGCGACGGCGCCGAGCCGCTGACCGCCGAGGCGCTGCGCGAGTTCTGCTCCGGCCGCCTCGCGCACTACAAGGTGCCGCGCTACGTCAAGGTCGTCGAGGAGTTCCCGATGACGGTGACCGGCAAGGTGCGCAAGGTCGAGATGCGCGAGAAGACGGTCGAGGAGCTCGGGCTCTGACCCGGCCGACCCCGGCCTGACCTGCGGCGACGCCGCGGGGGCGGCGCGGCGGGCCCGGTTGCCGCCGTGGGCGCGGACCCCCTAGGTTCTCCTCTCGCAGGGGAAGGTCGGGCGACGCCCGGCGGTGCTGCCGGGCGCGTGCCCGACGGTAGGTTGGTCCGACGCCGTCTCCCGGCGTGCTCTCGACAGGAAGACCCCACATGTCCATCGACACGCCCCTCCTCGTCGCCGTCGTCGCGGTCGTCGTCATCGGCCTCCTGGTCGCCTGGCTGCTCGTCCGCCGCTCGTCGGCACGCAAGGACGCCGCGCGCGCCGAGGCCGCCGGCCTGCGCGCGCAGGCCGAGGGGCTCGCCCCCGCCGTCGCCGGCCAGGAGGCGTTCGCCGCCCAGTCCGAAGAGCGCGCGGCCGTGGCCCGCGCCGAGGCCGAGCGCCTCGCCGCCGAGGCCGAGGCCCGCCGCGCGGACGCCGAGGCGACCCGGACGGACTACGAGGAGCTGCTCACCCGCGCCGACGTCGTCGACCCGGACGTCGAGACGCCCGAGCACGCGCAGGAGGCCGTCGCGGCCGCCGCCGAGCCGGCCCCGGTCGACGCCGCGGCCGACGAGGACGCCGACCCCGCGCCGACGACCCGCGCCGAGGCCCGCCGCCTGCGTGAGGAGGCCGAGCGCTCCGCGTGGGCCGGCAGCCCCGCCGCGCCCGTGCCGGGCGCCGCCGGCGCCGCCGTCATGGGGGCCGAGATCGCCGCCGAGGGCCACCACGCCGCCGGCGAAGAGCCGACCACGTCGGACGAGGCCCCCGACGCCGGATGGTCCCCCGCCCGGGTCGCGACCCCCGAGGAGGCCACGGCCCCCGTCGACGCGAGCACCACGCAGACCCTGCCCGCCGACGAGGTGCGCGCCGACGAGGTGCACGACGCCGACGTCGTCGACGAGCCGGTGGACGCCGACCCGGTCCCCTCGGCCCCGGAGGACGTCGTCCCGGCCTCGGCCCCGGCGCCCCTCGAGTCGGTCACGGCCCCGGTCGAGGACGCCTCCGAGCCGTCCGCCGCCGACCACGCCAGCGCGCGCATCGCGACCGCGGCCGACTACCGCGACGACACGGCCGACGGCACCGACGTGTGGACCGCGCCGGTCGTGGGTACTGACGACGCCGTGAGCAGCGACCACGACGAGACGTCCGCCGCCGACGACGCCCGGACCCCGTCCGGCGAGTGGGGCGGCCCGCGCGAGCCCGAGGGCGAGACGGCTGCGGCCGCCGAGGAGCCCACCACGACCCCGGCCCCGGCCGGGGACGCCCCCGCCGTCTCCGAGCCCGCGGTGGGCGAGGCCGGCACCGAGGACGAGACCGACACCGTCGGCGCCACCGAGGACGCCGGCGACGAGCCGGCCCCGGTCTCCCCGACGCCCGACACCGACGGCCCCGAGGCCTCCCGGGTCGTCGAGGACCCCGCCGCGGGCGCCTTCGCCGAGCCCGAGGAGCCGGTGCCCGGCGACGTGCACGACCCGTCGACCGAGCGCGACTGGTCGGCCGACGAGGCCGAGCTGCTCGACGAGAACCGCGAGCGGGGCGACCGCCTCGCCCAGGAGCGCGCCGAGATGGACCGTGACGCCGCCGCCGTCGGGATGGACCCGGTCGACCCCGCGTCCGCCGACGACACCCCCGCGCACGACGAGACCGCGCACGACGAGACCGCGCACGACGAGACCGCGCACGACGAGACCGTGGACGAGCCGGCCCCCGCGCCGGTGGACGAGCCGGTCGCCGGCGAGCCCGCCGACGTGACCTCCACCCACGACGCCGACGCGGTTGCGGCCGAGGGGTCCCACGACGACGCCCCGGCCGACGAGCCCCAGGACGACGCCACCCCGGCGACCGCCCGCCGGGTCTCGGAGTTCCACGAGGTCCGCGACGGCGGCTACGGCATGGGCTCCGCGGCCGCCCTCGACGACGGCGCCCAGCCGCTCGACCACCCGGTGCAGGCCTACCGCGACACGATGTCCTACCGCCTCCCCGACGACCCGGGCTACGCCGACGCCGTCGCCGACGTCTGGTTCTACGACGCGGCCGCCGCCGAGCGCAGCGGCTTCCACCGCTCGCAGGGCTGAGGCCCGCACTCCCCGGCGCGCCGGTCCCCTCGGGGGCCGGCGCGCCGCGCGTGTGCCCCGTGCCACACGTCGCGAATCCCCGGGCCCGACCCGCTAGGTTCGGACGGAGTCCGCCCCGGCATCGGAGAGGAAGCCCCGTGCGCATCGGAGTCCCCAGGGAGTCACGACCGGGGGAGACCCGTGTCGCGGCGACCCCCAAGACCGTCGAGCAGCTCGTCGGCCTCGGCTACACCGTCTTCGTGGAGGCCGGCGCGGGTGCGCGCGCGAGCTTCACCGACGAGGCCTACCGCGAGGCCGGCGCCGACGTCATCGAGGGCGCCGTCTGGAACGCCGACGTCGTCCTCAAGGTGACGGCGCCGACCGACGCCGAGGTGGCGCGACTGCGCCCGGGCACGGTGCTGGCGTGCCTCCTCGCGCCGGCCCTCGACCCCGACCTCGTGCAGCGCCTGGCCGACGCCGGCGTCACGGCGCTCGCGATGGACGCCGTGCCGCGCATCAGCCGCGCGCAGTCGCTCGACGTCCTGTCCTCGATGGCCAACATCGGCGGCTACCGGGCCGTCGTCGAGGCCGCGCACGAGTTCGGCTCGTTCTTCACCGGCCAGGTCACCGCGGCGGGCAAGGTCCCGCCGGCGAAGGTGCTCGTCGTCGGTGCCGGAGTCGCGGGGCTGGCGGCCATCGGCACGGCGAGCAGCCTCGGCGCGGTCGTGCGGGCCTTCGACGCGCGCCCCGAGGTCGCCGAGCAGGTCGAGTCGATGGGGGCGCAGTTCCTGCGGATCGACGTCGACGACGACGGTCCCTCGGCCGACGGGTACGCGAAGCAGACGAGCGCCGACTTCGACGCCAAGGCCGCCGAGCTCTACGCCGCGCAGGCCCGCGACGTCGACATCGTCATCACGACGGCGCTCATCCCGGGTCGTCCGGCGCCTCGTCTGCTGACCGAGGAGATGGTCGCCGCGATGAAGCCGGGCTCGGTCGTCGTCGACATGGCCGCGGCCAACGGCGGCAACGTCGCGGGCACGGTCGCGGGCGAGAAGGTCGTCACCGACAACGGCGTGACGCTGCTCGGCTACACCGACCTCCCGGGCCGACTGCCGACCCAGGCCAGCCAGCTCTTCGGCACCAACCTCGTCAACCTCGTCAAGCTGCTGACGCCGGGCAAGGACGGCGAGGTGCACCTCGACCTCGACGACGTCGTCCTGCGCGGCATGACCGTCGCCAAGGACGGCGAGGTGATGTGGCCGCCGCCGCCGGTGCAGGTCTCGGCCGCCCCGGCGCCGGGCACCGACGTCGTCACCGTCGACACGAGCGCCAAGCCCGCGAAGCAGCCGATGAGCGGCTCGACCAAGCTCGCGCTCGGCGCCGCCGGGGCCGCGCTCTTCCTGCTCGTGTCGGCCTTCGCGCCGCCGCCCTTCCTCGGCCACTTCATGGTCTTCATGCTCGCGGTCGTCATCGGCTTCTACGTCATCGGCAACGTGCACCACGCGCTGCACACGCCGCTCATGTCGGTGACCAACGCGATCAGCGGGATCATCGTCGTCGGCGCGCTGCTCCAGGTCGGGCGCGGGAGCGTCGCCGTCTCGGTGCTCGCGTTCGTCGGCATCCTCGTCGCGAGCATCAACGTCTTCGGCGGGTTCCGGGTGACCGCCCGAATGCTCGAGATGTTCAAGCGCGAGGAGCCCGTCCGATGAGCTCGACCCTCACGCAGGGCGCCTACATCGTCGCGGGCCTGCTGTTCATCCTCGCCCTCGCGGGGCTCTCGCGGCACGAGTCCGCCCGCCGCGGCAACCGCTTCGGCATCGCCGGGATGGCCGTCGCGCTCGTGGCCACCGTGCTCGCCGCGACGATGGGGCTGCGCGAGTCCTCCGGCGGCCTGACCGTCGAGACAGGCGGCTCGGGCTGGGTCGGCCTGCTGCTCATCGTCGTCGCGATGGGCATCGGCGCCGCCATCGGCCTGGACCGGGCCCGCAAGGTCGAGATGACCGGGATGCCCGAGCTCATCGCGATGCTCCACAGCTTCGTCGGGCTCGCGGCCGTGCTCGTCGGCTGGAACTCCTCCTACGAGCTGACGGCCTACCCGACGATCCACGACGTCGAGGTGTTCGTCGGCGTCTTCATCGGCGCGGTGACGTTCACCGGCTCGATCGTCGCCTACCTCAAGCTGTCGGCCCGCATCCCCTCCAAGCCGCTGATGCTGCCGCACCGCAACCTGCTCAACGTGGGCGCGCTGGGCCTGTTCGTCGTGCTGACCGTCGTCTACGTCGCGGTGCCGGACCACGCCGTGTTCGTGCGGCACCTGCTGCTCGGGCTCGTCACGCTGCTGGCCCTCGGGCTCGGCTGGCACCTCGTCGCGTCGATCGGCGGCGGCGACATGCCGGTCGTCGTCTCGATGCTCAACAGCTACTCGGGCTGGGCGGCGGCCGCGGCCGGCTTCCTCCTCGGCAACGACCTGCTCATCATCACCGGTGCGCTCGTCGGCTCCTCGGGTGCGTACCTGTCGTACATCATGTGCCGCGCGATGAACCGGTCCTTCATCTCGGTCATCGCGGGTGGCTTCGGGGTCGAGGCGGGCACCGCCGCGGCCGGCGACGTCGACTACGGCGAGCACCGCGAGGTCACGGCCGAGGGCGCGGCGTCGCTGCTCACCGCGGCGCGCTCGGTCGTCATCACCCCGGGCTACGGGATGGCCACCGCCCAGGCGCAGCACGCCGTCGCCGAGCTGACCAAGCGGCTGCGCGCCCAGGGCGTCGAGGTGCGCTTCGGCATCCACCCGGTCGCCGGGCGCCTGCCGGGGCACATGAACGTCCTGCTCGCCGAGGCCCGGGTGCCCTACGACATCGTCCTCGAGATGGACGAGGTCAACGACGACCTCGCCGAGACCGACGTCGTCCTCGTCATCGGCGCCAACGACACCGTCAACCCCGCGGCCGCCGAGGACCCCACCTCGCCGATCGCCGGCATGCCGGTGCTGCGGGTGTGGGAGGCCAAGGACGTCGTCGTCTTCAAGCGCTCGATGGCCACCGGGTACGCCGGTGTCCAGAACCCGCTGTTCTTCCGCGAGAACACGCAGATGCTCTTCGGCGACGCCAAGGCCCGCGTCGAGGACATCATCGCCGCCCTCTGACCCGGTCGGGCCGGCGGGTCAGACGAGAGGCGCCTCGCGCCACGTGCGCCGAGCGGTGACGACGGCGCCCACGAGAACCGCCCCCGTGAGCACGAGGACGAGCGGGGTGCTGATGACCATCGGGTCGAGGAAGAGGGCGCCGGCGACGACGGCCACCGTCATCGCCGGACCCAGCAGCGCGAGCTCCACCTTGGTGCGCGTGGCGGGTTGTGCGCCCACGACCGCCACGGTGGTCGCGACGAGCCAGATCGGCAGCAGGAGCGGCTGGGTCAGCATCGCGATCTCGAGGGGGTGGGGGAACACGAGCCCCCACTGTCCCTGGGACAGGACCTCACCGATCCGGCCGACGAACACGAGGGCCGCGGGGAGCGCCACCGTTGCGAGGGACGCGACCACCGCGATCCGCACCCGCAGCGGATGCAGCGGCCGGGGCGGGGCGACGGTCCACGACGGCGGGGGCGTGGCGGGCTGGTCGGCGCGGGCCTCGGCGGCGATGCGCTCGGGCGGGCCGAGCCGGACCAGGGCGGCCTCGAGGGCGCCGGGGTCGTCGGGGTGCTCGGTGGCGACGGCGTCGAGGTGCTCGCGCACGCCGGCCAGCACGTCGTCGCGCGTGCCGGGGTCGAGGTCGGAGAGCATCCGGGCCAGGTCGTCGAGGTAGGTGGTGACGCGGGTGTCGGAGCCGTTCACGGGTGTCCTCCCTGGAGGGTGGTGTCGACGGCGTCGCGGAAGGACTTCCACGTGCGCCGGAAGGTCTCGAGGGCGATGCGCCCCTGCGCGGTGAGCGTGTAGTAGCGCCGCGGCGGGCCGGCGCTCGACTCGGCCCACGTGGTCTCGACGAGCCCCTGCTTGCGCAGCCGGGAGAGCAGCGGGTAGAGCGTGCCCTCGCCGGCGAGCAGCACCCCGTCGTCGCCGAGGCGCCGGGCGAGGTCGAGGCCGTAGGTCGGCTCGGTGTCGAGCAGCGCGAGGACGCAGTGCTCGAGCGCGCCGCGACGCAGGTGCGTCAGGATGGCGCTGTCACCCGGTTCCATGCGTCACAAGGTAGCGCTCCGGGTCGGGGCGCGGCAAGCATCCGGTCGCCCTCCGTCCGGCGCGGGGAGGGGCCGGGGGCGCGGGCACGGACGGGCCGGGCGGCCCGGCCTCGGTAGGCTGCGCGGCGTGAGCGACACCGAGCAGCCCACCGCCATCACCTACGCCGCGGCGGGGGTCGACGTCGAGGCCGGTGACCGCGCCGTCGAGCTGATGAAGGAGTCCGTGCGCCGGGCGACCCGCCCCGAGGTGCTCGGGGGTCTCGGCGGCTTCGCCGGGATGTTCGACGCCAGCGCGCTCGCGTCCTACCGCCGGCCGGTGCTCGCGACCTCGACCGACGGCGTCGGCACGAAGGTCGCCATCGCGCAGGCCCTCGATCGGCACGACACCATCGGGTTCGACCTCGTCGGGATGGTCGTCGACGACATCGTCGTCTGCGGCGCCGAGGCGCTGTTCATGACCGACTACATCGCCTGCGGCAAGGTCGTGCCCGAGCGCATCGCGGCCATCGTCTCCGGCATCGCCCGCGCCTGCGAGCAGGCGCGCGTCGCGCTCGTCGGCGGCGAGACCGCCGAGCACCCCGGCCTGCTCGACCCCGACGAGTACGACGTCGCGGGCGCGGCCACCGGCGTCGTCGAGCACGACGCCGTCCTCGGGCCGCAGCGGGTGCGGGGCGGCGACGTCGTCCTCGGCCTCGCGAGCAGCGGCCTGCACTCCAACGGCTACTCCCTCGTCCGTCGCGTCGTCGCGCACGCCGGGTGGGGTCTCGACCGGCACGTCGACGAGTTCGGCCGCACCCTCGGCGAGGAGCTGCTCACCCCGACCCGGGTCTACGCCGCCGACCTGCTCGACCTCGTCCGGCTCGACGGCGTCGACGTCCACGCGCTCTCGCACGTCACCGGCGGTGGGCTCGCGGCCAACCTCGCGCGTGTGCTGCCGCAGGACGTGCACGCCCGGCTCGACCGTGCCTCGTGGACGCCGCCGGCCGTGTTCTCCACCGTCGGGTCCCTCGGCAACGTCCCGCGGGCCGACCTCGAGCGCACCCTCAACATGGGCGTCGGCTTCGTCGCGGTGCTCCCGGCCGGCTCGGTCGACGAGGCGACGGCGCACCTGACGGCTCGCGGCATCGACACCTGGGTCATGGGCGAGGTGCACGAGGCGTCGGCCGCGGACGCCGCCACCGGCGAGGTCGTGCGCGGGGCGAAGGGCGTCGACGGCGGCTCGGTCGAGCTCGTCGGCGAGCACCCCGCCGCCTGAGGGTCCGCCCGCCCGACTTCTTGCGCATCCGCCACCCCGGAGGGCCTGCCAAGGGCTCCTCGAGGTGGCGGATGGGCAGTCAGTGGGGCTGAGGGTCAGGTGCCGGCCGCCCGTCGGGACAGTGGACAGGATGTCCGCGACGGACGACCGGCGGTTCTGGTGGGGGAGGTCGGGGGTCAGCCCCAGATCGCCGGGGCCCACTCCGGGTGGTCGATGAACGGGTTCCGGTTGTGCTGCCACGTCGTGTAGATGCGGTCGTTGCGGCGCATCTCGGAGGCGTCGACCGGGTCCTGCGCGTTCCACTGGAGCAGCACCGAGAGCCTGCCGATGGACGGCGCCGCGCCGTTGCCGACGGAGTTGTTCATCTCGAGGTTCGCCCAGCCGTCGTCGCCCTCGTAGCGGACGGCCATGTAGAAGATCATCCGGGCGACGTCGCCCTTGACCGCGTTGCGCGGCTCGAAGGAGTCGCTGTCCGAGAGGCAGCCGGTGCACTGCGCGACCGCGCCGCCGCCGTTGTCGAAGTCGAGGTTGCCGCGGGTGGAGTTGACCGTGACGTCCTCGGGGCGCAGGTGGTGCACGTCGGTGCCGGGGCCGGTCGCGGTGCCGAAGTCGCCGTGGGACTTCGCCCAGACGTGCTCGCGGTTCCACTGGTCGACGCCGCCACCGTTGTCGGACTTGGCGATCGAGCGCCCGGAGTAGATCTCGACGACGTTGTTGGTGTTGTTCGGGTCCTCGTCGGTGTCCTTGAGGGCCGTCCACACCTGGTCGTAGGTGAGCTTCGTCTGGTCGTCGATGATGCCGTGCAGCGCGGTCTTGAGCGCCGACCCGGTCTTGCCGACCGCCGGGGCGTAGTAGGTGCTGTCGTAGGCGCCGGTCCCGCCGGTACCTCCGCCGGTGCCCCCGCCCGTCCCGCCGCCGGTGTCGCCGCCTCCGGTGCCGGCGGACGCGACGGCGGTCGTGCTCGTCATCCCGGGGTGCGAGAAGTAGGCCGCGAGGGTGCCGGTGACGTCGAGCTGCTTGCCCATCAGGCCCGGGTTGGTCTTGAGGCCCCACTGTGAGCGCAGGGCGGTCGGCAGCTGGACGTAGAGCATCTTCGCCGTCGAGGTCTCGGAGGCGGTGTCGGCGAGCGCGAGCGCGTAGTCGCTGGGGAAGGCCGAGCGCACGACGGTGGAGGTCGCGGTCGGCTGGCCCACGACGTAGCCGCGGACCGTGTGGGAGGCGCCGTCCTGGGTCGCCACGGCCTGGGCGACGGTCAGCGGGGTGGCCGCCTGCGACGCGGGGGCGGTCAGGCCGAGGAGGACGACGAGGGCTGAGGCGAGCGCGAGGGCGGTGGGCACCGCGCGCCGTCGGGTCTGGTGTCGGGTCACGGTGGACGACCCTGCCCGTCGACCAGTCGGGCGCGGGTCTGGCCGGGTCAAGGATTCGGTCAGGACTCACCCATGCGCGGGTCAACCGCACCGGTGCCCCACCATCCGACTGGTTGCGAGTTCTGCCGCTCGACACCCCGTGGGTGCGCGCGTCGGGCGGCGGAACTCGCAACCAGTGGAGATGGAAGGGGGGGCACGACGGTGTGACGGGCGTTGGCGCCCGCGGGCCGCGTACGAACGTGGTCGACGCGCCGAGGTGGCGTGCGAGGGGAGGCAACCCGCCGAGGTGGTGGGCTCTGCGCCTGCGTGTTGCCTGCTCTCGCAGGAGCCGGGCTGAGGCTCCCCGGCGCCCAGTGGCGTCCGACTGGTTGCGAGTTCTGCCGCTCGACACCCCGCGGAGGGGCGCGTCGGGCGGCGGAACTCGCAACCAGTGGGGAAGGGGGCGCGGGGTCAGGTGATGGTGACCTGCGGGCCGAAGAGGGCCATCGCCGCGAGGGCCTGGGCGTGGTTCTGGGGGGTCGAGCCGGCGCAGGCGTCCGCGACGACCTCGACCGTGACGCCGGCGTCGGCCATCGGCAGGACCGTCGAGACGACGCAGCAGTCCGTCGCCACCCCGGCCACCGTGACCCGCGCGTCGGCGCCGACGAGCTCGCGCAGCACCGGCCACTTGCCGAAGGTCCCGGCGGTGACGACGCTCCCGGCGAGACCCTCGAGCTCAGGGACCACCGCGTAGAGCGGGTCGGCGTCGGGCACGAGGGCGAACGGCCACTCCGCGTAGTACGGGCCCCACGACCCGCCGAGCGAGGGGTCGGCGACGAACCGGGTGACGATGGTGCGCTCCGGGCCGAAGCGCTCGGCCAGTGCGCGCATCCGGTCGACGGCGCCGGCGAACATCGGCGAGCCCCAGGGCGAGGTGCCCGGGGCGGCGAAGACGACCTGCGGGTCGACGACGACGAGCCAGTGCCCGTCGGCCGTCATCGGGCGACGGGGGACGCGGCCTCGGCGGCGGCGCCCTGCTCCTGGCGACGGACGGCGCTGCGGCGGGCGACGAACGTGACCCCGAAGCCGATGACGAACGCGAGGATGACGCCGATGTTCGCGTAGGGCCAGGTGCCGTCCCAGTACGGGGCGCCATCGCCCTGCGTGACGTACGTGCCGAGGCCGAGCGGCTCGAGGAGGTAGCCCTGCCAGTTGTTCCAGGCGGCGTCCTGCGCGAAGTTGTTGACGACCAGGCCCCAGCCGAGCACCGAGGCGAGCACCATCGTCCCGACCGACACCCAGTCCCACGCGCCGTAGCGGCCACGCGCGTCGAAGAGCGCGTCGGCGCCGTCCGGGCCCCAGTCGTAGTCGCGGCGGCGCATCACGAGGTCGGCGATGAAGATGCCGGCCCACGCCGCGAGCGGGACGCCGAGCGTGATGAGGAAGGACTGGAACGGCCCGAGGAAGTCCTGGGCGACGAAGACGACGAAGAAGGTGCCGAGGGTGAGGATGACGCCGTCGACGAGCGCGGCGGCCGGCCGCGGGATCTTGACGCCGAGGGAGAGCAGGGTCAGGCCCGAGGAGTAGATGCCGAGCACCGCGCCGGAGACGAGCGAGAGGATGACGGCGACGAGGAACGGCACGAGGAACCACGTCGGGAGGATGCCGGCGAGCGCGCCGATGGGGTCGCTGCCGATGCCGTCGGCGACCTTCTGGTCGGACGCGGCGACGAGCAGGCCGAAGCCGACGAGGAGCACCGGCGCGATGGACCCGCCGATCGTGTTCCAGAGGACGACCGCGCGGTCGGAGGCGTCGCGCCGCTGGTAGCGCGACCAGTCGGCGGCGATGTTGATCCAGCCGAGGCCGAAGCCGGTCATCACCATGACGAACGCGCCCACGACCGCTCCGGGGGGCCCGGACGGCACGGCCGAGACCGCGCTCCAGTCGATCGTGCCCTGCGCGAGCACGATGACGACGAACATCACGGTCACGGCGCCGGTCACCCACGTGAGGACCGACTGCAGCCGCATGATGACGTGGTAGCCGGCGACCGAGGCGGCGACGATGAGCAGGGCCACGACGACCGCCGCGACGATCTTCGTCGCGGTGCCGCCGCCCAGCCCGAGGCGCTGGAAGACGGTGGCGGTCGCGAGGACGGCGGTGATCGACAGGAAGGTCTCCCAGCCGATCGAGGTCAGCCACGAGATGACGCCGGGCACCTTCTGGCCGGTGACCCCGAAGGACGCGCGCGACAGGATCATCGTCGGCGCCGAGCCGCGCTTGCCGGCGATCGCGACGACCCCGCAGAGCAGGAACGACACGACGATGCCGAGGACGGCGACGAGGACGCCCTGGCCGACGGAGATCCCGAAGCCGAGGACGAACGCGGCGTAGGAGATGCCGAAGACCGACACGTTGGCCGCGAACCACGGCCAGAAGAGGTCGCGGGGGGAGGCGGTGCGCTCGGCCTCGTCGATGATCTCGATGCCGGTCGTCTCGACGCCGAGGCGCCGGGTCTCGGCTGCGCTGGTCTCGCTCATGGAGCGAGCATGGCAGACCGTCCCGGCGCCGTCGGCGCACGGCACACCGGCGTCAGTGACGCCTCACTCCACCGAGGGAGGAGGAAGCGGGAGGAGCGGCGTCAACGCCGCCCGGAGACCCACTGCCCGTCGTCGTCGTCCCAGTCGCGCTCATCGGCGGTGTCGCCGGTGTGGCTCTGGGTGTGCAGTTCACGCTCAAGCGCCGACAGGTCGGTGTCGGGGCTGAAGTACTTCAGCTCGCGAGCAACCTTGGTCTGCTTGGCTTTGGCCCGGCCGCGCCCCATGGCGTGACCCCCTCGTGAATCTGCCGGGGCGGCACAACGGGTCCGATGGCCCTCGAGGAGGGTCATCCAGCTCCGCGGGGCGGCTCCGGGAATGGTGTGCATATCGTGACGCCAACGATACATGGCCCGGGCCTGCGTCGGTGACCGGACCGACCGGCCGCGACACCCCGGTTCGGGGTCCGGGTCAGTGGGCGTGCGGGCTGTCGCCGCCGCGCAGCCACGGGGTGCGGCCGCCGCCGGCGATGCGCCGCTCGGCGAGCCGGTCCGCGGCCACGGCGGGCGTCACGTGCTCGGCGTCGGCGGTCCGCAGCACCTCGCGGGTGGCCTCGAAGATGGCCTGCGTCCGCGAGCGGGCGCGCTCCATGTCGAAGCCGTGCAGCTCGTCGCTCACCTGGATGACGCCGCCCGCGTTGACGAGGAAGTCCGGCGCGTAGGTGATGCCCCGGGCAGCGAGCCGGTCGGCGGTGTCGTGGGTCGCGAGCTGGTTGTTCGCTCCGCCGCACACGACCCGGGCCTGCAGCGCCTCGACGGTGACGTCGTCGAGGGCCTCCCCGAGCGCGTTGGGGCTGAAGACGTCGAGGTCGGTGCGGGCCAGCTCCTCGGCGTCGGCCACGACCGTCACCTCCGGGTGCCGGCCCCGCAGCCGCGCGACGGCCTCGGCGTCGACGTCGGTGACGACCACCTTGGCGTTGTCCTCGAGCAGGTGCTCGGTCAGCCGCGCCCCGACCTTGCCGATGCCGGCGATGCCCACGCGCCGCCCGGCGAGCGTCGGCTCGCCCCAGACGTGCTCGGCGGCGGCGCGCATCCCCTGGAAGACCCCGAGGGCGGTGAGCAGCGAGGAGTCGCCGGCCCCGCCGCGCTCCGGGGAGCGGCCGGTGGCCCAGCGGGTCTCCTCGGCGACGACGTCCATGTCGGCGACGTAGGTGCCGACGTCGCAGGCCGTGACGTAGCGGCCGTCGAGCGACTCGACGAAGCGGCCGTAGGCGCGCAGCAGCTCGGGGGTCTTGTCGCGGTGGGGGTCGCCGATGATGACCGCCTTGCCGCCCCCGTGGTCGAGGCCGGCGAGCGCGTTCTTGCTCGACATCGCCCGCGAGAGGCGCAGCACGTCGGCGACGGCGGCGTCCATCGACGGGTAGGGGTGGAAGCGGGTGCCGCCGAGCCCCGGGCCGAGGGCCGTGGAGTGCAGCGCGATGACGGCGCGCAGGCCGGTGGCGGGGTCGGAGCAGAAGACGACCTGCTCGTGGCCCGCGAGGTCGACGAGGTCCGTGGGGGGCATGCGGCCACGGTAGCCCCGGCGACGCCGTCCGGGGCGGGGGTCGCTCGGCCCCGACCCCTCCGACCGGAGGGGGCCCGGGCCGAGGTGCCGCTGGTAGACCGGGAGCAGGCCCGTCCGCGCCCCGCGGCGGGCACCCGCACCCCCACGGCACAGGAGCCGAGATGGCCTTCCCCGGTCTGCAGCACGTCGCCATCACCGTCACCGACCTCGAGCGCAGCACCCGGTGGTACACCGCCCTCTTCGGTGCCGAGCCGGTCCTCGACGAGGACGAGCAGGACGGGCGCTTCCACCACACCGTCTTCGTCCTCGAGGGCGGCCAGCTCTTCGGGCTGCACACCCATCAGGGGCGTGAGTCGGGGGACGCCTTCGACGAGCGGCGCACCGGGCTGGACCACGTCGGGTTCGCCGTCGGGTCGGTGGCCGAGCTCGAGCAGTGGCAGGCGCGGCTGGACGAGCTCGGCGTCGAGCACGGCGGGGTCAAGCGGGCCGGCTACGGCGTCGGCCTCTCGTTCCGGGACCCCGACAACATCGCCCTGGAGCTGTTCACCGGCCCGGAGTGAGCCGCGTGGACCCCCGCACGTCGCCTCGCAGCGGATTCGCAGCGCCCTCGTAGCGTTGACGGTCACGCTGGTGTCATCGCTGCACCGGGCGCCGGGGGGACCGGTGCAGCTGGGTCCCGCGTCGGCAGGGGTGGCGGCGCGGGACGAAACGTCAGGGGGGGTGCGGACCGGTCGGAGGGGGTCGGTCCGCACCCGACGTGCGTCCCGGCCCGCTTCGTCGGCCGCCGTCGTCGGGTCCTGTCGACGGCGGGCCGCCGACCGCGCCGCCCGCCCGCGCCGTGTAGCAGGATGGCGGCATGAGCGCAGCGCAGGGCATCAGGGTCGGGTACAAGGCGTCCGCGGAGCAGTTCGCGCCGGGGGAGCTCGCGGGCTACGCGGTGCTGGCCGAGGAGCTGGGGCTGGACTCGGTGACCATCTCCGACCATTTCCAGCCCTGGCGCCTCGAGGGCGGGCACGCGCCGAACTCGCTCGCCTGGATGTCGTGGGTGCTCGCGCGCACCGAGCGGATCATGGTCGGCACCTCGGTCATGACCCCGACGTTCCGGTACAACCCGCCGGTGGTCGCCCAGACCTTCGCGACGATGGCCTGCCTCGCCCCCGGCCGGGTGATGCTCGGCGTCGGCACCGGCGAGGCGCTCAACGAGATCGCCGTCGGGTCGGTCGCCGAGGGCGAGTGGCCCGAGTTCAAGGAGCGCTTCGGGCGGCTGCGCGAGGCCGTCACCCTCATGCGCCAGCTGTGGACCGAGCCCCGCGTCACCTTCGAGGGCGAGTACTACCGCACCGAGGACGCCGCGATCTACGACCGCCCCGACACCCCGGTGCCCGTCTACATCGCCGCCGGCGGCCCGATGGTCGCCCGCTACGCCGGCCGCCACGGCGACGGCTTCATCTGCACCTCCGGCAAGGGCGAGGAGCTCTACCGCGACCAGCTCGTGCCCTCGGTCGACGAGGGGATGGACAAGGCCGGGCGCGACCACGCCGACATCGACCGGATGATCGAGGTCAAGGTCTCCTACGACCCCGACCCGGAGAAGGCCCTGGAGAACTGCCGCTTCTGGGCGCCGCTGTCGCTCTCGGCCGAGCAGAAGCACTCCATCCACTCCCCGCAGGAGATGGAGCGCGCCGCCGACGAGCTGCCGATCGAGCAGGTCGCCAAGCGCTGGATCGTCGCCTCGCGCCCCGAGGAGGTCGTCGAGACGATGCGCTTCTACACCGACCTCGGGTTCGACCACCTCGTCGTGCACGGCCCCGGCCACGACCAGGACCGCTTCCTGCGCACCTTCACCGAGCAGGTCCTGCCCGGGCTGCGCGAGCTCGTCCCCGCCGCCCGGTGAGCGCGGGTCCGTCCCCCGCCCCGTCCGGCCCGCTCGCCGGCGTCCGCGTCGTCGAGCTCGGCGGCATCGGGCCCGCGCCGTTCGCGGCGATGGTCCTCGCCGAGATGGGCGCCGACGTCGTGCGCGTCGACCGGCCGGGCGCCGTGAGCGACGTCGACGCCTCCGGCGGGCTGCGGCGCTCGCGGCCGAGCATCGCCGTCGACCTCAAGCACCCCGACGGCGTGGCCGCGGTCCGGCGCCTGGCCGACGGGGCCGACGTGCTGATCGAGGGGTTCCGGCCGGGGGTGCTGGAGCGCCTGGGGCTCGCGCCCGACGACCTGCTGGCGCGCAACCCGCGGCTGGTCGTCGGCCGGATGACCGGCTGGGGGCAGGAGGGCCCGTGGGCGCCGCGGGCCGGGCACGACATCACGTACGCCGCCCTGTCCGGGACCCTGCACGCGATGGGCGGCGCCGAGCGGCCGGTCGCGCCCGTGCCGGTGCTCGCCGACTTCGCGGGCGGGGCGATGTACCTCGTCTCCGGGGTGCTCGCGGCTCTCGTGTCGCGGGGGACGACGGGGCGCGGGCAGGTCGTCGACGCCGCGATGGTCGACGGCGCCGCGCACCTGCTGACCCTCGTCCACACGATGCTCGGGGCCGGCGCGTGGGAGGACCGCCGGCGCTCGAACGTCCTCGACGGCGGCGCCCCGTTCTACGACGTGTACGAGTGCGCGGACGGCCGGTTCGTCGCGGTCGGGGCGCTGGAGCCGCAGTTCTGGCGGGAGCTGCTGGGGCTGCTCGGGGTCACGGTCGACGGCGAGCAGTACGACACCGCGACGTGGCCGGCGCAGCGCGCGGCCCTCGAGGCGGCCTTCGCGGGGCGGACCCGGGACGAGTGGGCCGCGCACTTCGAGGGCTCGGACGCGTGCGTGGCGCCGGTGCTCTCGCTCGAGGAGGCCCACCGGCACCCGCACCACGCGGCCCGGGGGTCGTTCGTGCCCGGGCCCGACGGTGCGCCCGTGCCCCGGCCGGCGCCGCGTCTGTCGGGGACGCCGCTGGGGGAGCCGGGGCCCGAGCCGGTGCCCGGGCAGCACACCCGCGAGCAGCTGCTGGCCCACGGGTTCGCGGCGGCCGAGGTCGAGGTGCTGATCGCGTCCGGGGCGGTCGTCCAGGCCTGACCGACGCCCGGACGTCTCGCGGTCCAGGCCCGGCCCCGGCCCGCCGTCCGTTCTCTGCGCGACCTGCGCGGGTCCGTGTGCGGTCGCACCCGGACCCGCGCATTTCGCCCGGAGAAGGAGCGGGTGCGTCGGGCGGTCAGGAGGAGGCCGGGCGCTCAGGTGGTCGGGAAGGGGCCGCCGGCGCCGGGGACGATGGCGGCGAACCGCGTTCCCATCAGCCCGTGCGTCTCCTCGTCGGGGTGCAGGGCGTCCGGCAGCGGGTGGGCCTCGACGTCGTCGGGGCCGTACATCGCGAGGCCGTCGACGAGGTGGAGGTGCGGGTCGTCCGCCCTTCGCTGCTCGACGACGCGCGCGAGCTCCTCGCGGACCGTGCGCAGCGTGAGACGGCCCGCCGGGACCTCGGCCGGGTCGCCGGTGGCCGTGAAGACCAGCCGGCCCTCGCGCAGGGCCTCGACGTCGACCGAGCCGGGGCCGGGGGTCTCCTCGTGGATCGGGCAGAGGACGGGCGTCACGACGAGCAGCGGGGTCGTCGGGTGGCCCTCGCGGATCGTGTCGAGGAAGCCGTGCAGCGCCGGCCCGAGGACGCGGCGGCGCATCAGGTCGCCCCCGACGATGTTGATGCCGACCTTGAGGCTGAGCAGGTCGGCGTCGAGGTCGCGCATCGTGCGGGCGACGAAGGGGTCGAGGACCGCCGAGCCGCCGAAGCCGAGGTTGACGAGGTCGAGCCCGGCGGTGCGCGCGGCGACGACGGGCCAGGTGCCGGTGGGGCGGACGGCGTTGCTGCCGTGGCTGATCGAGCTGCCGTGGTGCACCCAGCGGGGACGGTCGGCGCGCGGCACGGCGGTGGCGGGGGCGTCCGCGCGCAGGGCGACGAGCTCGACGCCCTCCTGGTGCGGCAGCCACAGCTCGACGGTCTTCTCGCCGGAGGGCAGCGGGAAGCGCACCGTGCCCGGGCCGCCCTGCTCCAGGGTGGTCTCGCCCGTCATCATGTCGGTCGTCAGCAGGTCGCCGTGCGGGACGACGGCGCCGTCGAGCACCTCGTCGTCGACGACGAGGTCGACCTGGCCCTGCGGCCGGGCCGGGGCGCCGGTCAGCGCGCGGCGGGTGACGACGAGGTCGAGCTCGACCGCCGTGGCGCTCGTGTGCAGGACCACCCGCACCCCGGCGGGCTGGCCCTCGTTGATGCCGAGCATCGGGTCGGCGTTCTGCGCCCGGGCCCACGCCGGCAGGCGGTGCGGGCGCAAGCCGCCGTCGGTGGGCTCGAGCTCGACGGCGCCGTGCACGAGGTCGGGGGTCAGGGGGACGGGCTGGAGTCCGGTCACGGGGCACAAGTCCATCACCGACCACCGCTGCGGGGGCGCGCAGGGTGCGGTTGGATGGCGGGATGAGCAGCGCACGGGTCCGCGTGGAGGCGGACGGGGCCATCGGTCGGATCACCCTCGACGCCCCGGAGCGGCTCAACGCCGTCGACCCGGAGATGTGCGCGGCGGTGACCGAGGCCGTGCTCCGCTTCGACGCCGACCCGGACGTCCGCGTGGTGGCGCTGACGGGTGAGGGGCGCGGGTTCTGCTCCGGCGCACCGCTGACCGCCGAGGGCGCGCAGATGGGGGTGCTCGACGCCGGCGCCGACCTCGTGCGGGCCCTCGTGGCGTCGCGGACGCCGGTCGTCGCGCTCGTGCACGGGGTCGCGGCGGGCATCGGGGTGCCGATGGCTCTGGCGTGCGACTACGTGCTCGCCGCCGACGAGGCACCGTTCGTCCTCGCCTTCAGCCGGATCGGGCTCATGCCGGACGGCGGTTCGACGGCGCTCGTGGCCGCCGCGGTCGGTCGGGCCCGGGCGATGCGGCTCGCGCTGACCGGCGAGGCGCTGCCCGGCCGCACCGCCGCCGAGTGGGGCCTCGTCGCGGAGTCCGTGCCGGCCGACGGGTTCGCCGCCCGGGCGGACGAGCTGCTCGCCGCCTTCGCCGCCGGGGCGACCCTCGCGCTCGGCGAGACCAAGGCCGCCGTCAACGCCGCGACCCTCGACCTCGAGGGGGCGCTGGCCCGCGAGGACGCCGGCCAGCGGGCGCTCGCGAGCACCGCCGACCACCTCGAGGGCGCCGCGGCGTTCGTCGGCAAGCGACGACCGGAGTTCCGCGCCCGCTGACGCCGGCCGTCCCGGACCCCCGGCCCCCGGGGTGTGCAGAAACTGACGCTTTCGTCGATTTGTGCACGGTCGGGCGGGGCGGAGTGTGCAGCAATCGTCGCTTTCGTCGATTGGTGCACGGTCGGGCGTGCACCAATCGTCGCTTTCGTCGATCTCTGCACGGTCGGGCGGGGCGGGGTGTGCATCGATCGTCGCTTTCGTCGATTGGTGCACGGGCGGTGGCGTCAGGATGGCGTCAAGACGTCGTCAGTGCCGCATCACCACGCGGCCCGCGGCGCCGCCCCGCTGGTGTCGTGGGCGGCATGTGGGAAGACCTCCTCGCAGGCGTCATCGGCCTGCTCCTCCTCGGCTACCTCCTCGACGCGCTCGTGCGCCCCGACCGGTACTGAGGGGCGCCGCACCATGTCCATCGCCCTCCAGACGGCCACCGCCGTCCTCCTCGTCGCCGCGATCCTCGCCGCGACCCACGTCCCCCTCGGCGCGTGGATGCACCGCGCCTTCACCGACGAGCGCGACTGGCGCGTCGAGCGCGTCGTCTACCGGCTCGTCGGGGTCGACCCCCGCACCGAGCAGCGCTGGCAGGGCTACGCCGGCTCGGTGCTGGCCTTCGCGGTCGCCTCGGTCGCGCTCCTCTTCGTGCTCATCCTCGGCCAGGGCCTGCTGCCGTGGGACCTCGGCCGCTCGATGAACTGGGACACCGCGCTCAACACGGCCGTCTCCTTCACGACGAACACCAACTGGCAGTCCTACTCCGGCGAGGCCGGCGCCGGGCACGCCGTGCAGATGCTCGGCCTCACCGTCCAGAACTTCGTCTCGGCCGCCACCGGCATCGCGGTCGCGATCGCCCTGCTGCGGGGCCTCGCCCGCACGCACTCCGACCGGCTCGGCAACTTCTGGGTCGACCTGACCCGCGCGACCGTCCGCATCCTCCTGCCGATCGCCGCCGTCGCGGCCGTGCTCCTCCTGCTCGGCGGCGTCATCCAGAACCTCGCCTCGCCGCACACCGTCGAGACGCTGACCGGTGTCCAGCAGACGATCCAGGGCGGCCCGGTCGCCTCGCAGGAGGCCATCAAGGAGCTCGGCACCAACGGCGGCGGGTTCTTCAACGCCAACTCGGCGCACCCGTTCGAGAACCCCGGCCCGTGGACGAACCTCCTCGAGATCGTCCTCATCCTCCTCATCCCGTTCGCGCTGCCCTACACCTACGGCCTCATGGTCGGCGACCGCCGCCAGGGCGCCGTCGCGGTCGGCGTCATGGGCACCCTGCTCGTCGGCAGCATCGCGCTCGCGACCTGGGCCGAGGCGCACGCCGGGGCCGGCCCGCTCGGCTCGATGGAGGGCAAGGAGCAGCGCTTCGGGGTCGTCTGGTCCAGCCTCTTCGCGTCCGTGACCACCGGGACCTCGACGGGCGCCGTCAACTCGATGCACGACAGCTACAGCGCGCTCGGCGGCGGTGTGCCGCTGGTCAACATGCTGCTCGGCGAGCTCTCGCCCGGTGGCGTCGGCACCGGCCTCTACTCCTACCTCGTCGTCGTCGTGCTCGCGGTCTTCATCGCCGGACTCATGGTCGGGCGCACGCCCGAGCTGCTCGGCAAGACCGTCGGCCGCGCCGAGATCACGAGCGCCGCCCTCGTCACCCTGACGATGCCCGCCCTCGTCCTGCTCGGCACCGGCCTCTCGGTCGTGCTGCCCACCGCGCTCGACGCCCGCGCCAACGACGGGCCGCACGGCCTCTCGGAGCTGATGTACGCCGTCGCGTCCGCGTCGAACAACAACGGGTCGGCGTTCGCGGGCCTGTCGGCCGACCAGCCCTACCTCAACCTGCTCCTCGCGTTCTGCATGTTCGCCGGCCGCTTCGTGCCGATCGTCCTCGTCCTGCGCCTGGCCGGCTCGCTCGCGGCCCAGGGCCGCCGGCCGGTCACCGCCGGGACCATGCCGACGCACACCCCCCTGTTCACCACGCTCGTCGTCGGCACGGTCATCGTCGTCGCCGGCCTGACGTTCTTCCCGTCCCTCGCCCTGGGACCCATCGCGGAGGCCCTGTCATGACCACGTCCCTCGCGCGCACCGCCTGGCAGAACCTGCCCGCGGCGTTCGCCAAGCTCGACCCGCGCCACCTCTGGCGCACCCCCGTGATCATGGTGGTCTGGGTCGGGTCGGTCCTCACGACCGTGCTCTCCGTCCTCGACCCGTCGGTCTTCTCGATCGCGGTCACGGTGTGGCTGTGGGCGACCGTGCTGTTCGCCAACCTCGCCGAGGCCGTCGCCGAGGGCCGCGGCAAGGCGCAGGCCGACACCCTGCGCCGCACCCGGACCGAGACCGTCGCCCGCCGGCTGCGCGAGGACGGCACGGTCGAGGAGGTGGCCGGCACGGCGCTGCTCCTCGGTGACCGCGTCGTCGTCGAGGCCGGCCAGGTCATCCCCGGCGACGGCGACGTCGTCGAGGGGGTCGCGACCGTCGACGAGTCGGCGATCACCGGCGAGTCCGCACCGGTCATCCGCGAGTCCGGCGGCGACCGCTGCGCCGTCACCGGCGGCACGACCGTCCTCTCGGACCGCGTGGTGGTGCGGATCACGAGCAAGCCCGGCGAGACCTTCATCGACCGGATGATCGCCCTGGTCGAGGGCGCCTCGCGACAGAAGACGCCCAACGAGATCGCCCTCTCGATCCTCCTGACGACGCTGACGATCATCTTCGTCCTCGCCGTCGCGGCCATCCAGCCGATGGCGGTCTACTCCGGCCAGCGCCTCTCGCTCGTCGTCCTCGTGGCGCTGCTCGTCTGCCTCATCCCGACGACGATCGGCGCGCTGCTCTCGGCCATCGGCATCGCCGGGATGGACCGCCTCGTGCAGCGCAACGTCCTCGCGATGTCGGGGCGCGCCGTCGAGGCCGCCGGCGACGTCAGCACGCTGCTGCTCGACAAGACCGGCACCATCACGTTCGGCAACCGGCGCGCGAGCGAGCTCGTCCCCGTCGGGGGCGCCTCGCGCACCGACCTCGCGCGCTCCGCGTACCTGTCGTCCCTCGCCGACGAGACGCCCGAGGGCCGCTCGATCGTCGAGTACACCGTCGAGGACGGGGTGGACGCCGACGCGCTCGGCGACGTCGTGGCGCTGCGCCGGGCCGGGGCCGAGGTCGTCGAGTTCAGCGCCACGACCCGGATGTCGGGCGTCGACCTGCCCGACGGCCGACGGGTCCGCAAGGGTGCGGGCAGCGCCGTCACCGCGTGGGTGCGCGAGCAGGGCGGCACGGTCGGCGGCGACCTGGAGATGCACGTCGAGGCCATCAGCGCCTCGGGCGGCACGCCGCTCGTCGTCGCCGAGGCCGCCCCGGGGGAGGCCCCCAGCGTCGTCGGCGTCGTCCACCTCAAGGACGTCGTCAAGCCGGGGATGCGCGAGCGCTTCGAGCAGCTGCGGGCGATGGGCATCCGCACGGTGATGATCACCGGCGACAACCCGCTGACCGCCAAGGCGATCGCCGAGGAGGCCGGGGTCGACGACTACCTCGCCGAGGCCACGCCCGAGGACAAGATGGCGCTCATCAAGCAGGAGCAGTCCGGCGGGCGGCTCGTCGCGATGACCGGCGACGGCACCAACGACGCGCCGGCGCTCGCCCAGGCCGACGTCGGCGTCGCGATGAACACCGGGACGTCGGCGGCGAAGGAGGCCGGCAACATGGTCGACCTCGACTCCGACCCGACCAAGCTCATCGACGTCGTCGCCATCGGCAAGCAGCTGCTCATCACCCGCGGCGCCCTGACGACGTTCTCGATCGCCAACGACGTGGCCAAGTACTTCGCGATCATCCCGGCGATGTTCGTCGGCATCTTCCCCGGTCTGCAGACCCTCAACGTCATGGGCCTGTCCAGCCCGGAGTCGGCGATGCTCAGCGCGGTCATCTTCAACGCGCTCGTCATCGTCGCGCTGATCCCGCTGGCGCTCAAGGGAGTCCGCTACCGCGCCCTGTCGGCGCACGCGATGCTCCGGCGCAACCTGCTCGTGTTCGGGCTCGGTGGGGTGGTCGTGCCGTTCGTCGGCATCAAGCTCATCGACCTCGTCGTCTCGCTCGTCCCCGGTCTCTGAGGTGACCACCATGACCCGTCAGCTGTCTGCTGCGCTCAAGGCGCTGCTCGTCCTCACCGTCCTCTGCGGCGTCCTCTACCCGGCGGCGGTCCTCGCCGTGGGGCTCGTGGTCCCCGACCGGGCCGCCGGCCAGCCGGTGCGCGTCGACGGACGGGAGGTCGGCTCCGCCCTCCTCGGCCAGCCGCCGAGCGGCCCCGAGTGGTTCCAGGGCCGCCCGTCGGAGTCCGACGCCTCCGGCGAGACGAGCGGCGGCTCCAACCTCGGCCCGTCCAACCCCGACCTCGCGACGGCCGTCGCCGAGCGCGAGCAGGCCCTGCGCGCCGCCAACCCGGATGCGCCGCAGGACATCCCGGCCGACGCCCTCACCGCGTCCGCCAGCGGGCTCGACCCCGACGTCTCGCCGGCCTACGCCCGCTGGCAGGCGCCGCGCGTGGCCGCCGCCCGGGGGCTGGACCCGGCCGCGGTGCTGCGGCTCGTCGGCGAGCACGTCCGTCCGGCACCCCTCGGCGGGGTCCTCGGGCAGGAGCGCGTCAACGTCCTCGAGCTCAACGTCGCGCTCTCCACCCTCGGCCGCGGGTGAGAATGGCGTCATGGCACGCGGTCGGCTGCGCATCTACCTCGGGGCGGCCCCGGGGGTCGGCAAGACCGTCGCCATGCTCGACGAGGGGCACCGGCGGCTCGACCGCGGCACCGACGTCGTCGTCGGCCTCGTCGAGACCCACGAGCGCGCGCACACCCGCGCGCTGCTCGAGGGGCTCGAGCTGGTGCCCCGCGCCCGGGTCGGCCACCGGGGCGCGACCCTCGACGAGATGGACCTCGACCGGCTGCTGGCCCGCCGGCCCCAGGTCGCGCTCGTCGACGAGCTCGCGCACACCAACGCACCCGGGTCGCGCAACGAGAAGCGCTGGCAGGACATCGAGGAGCTGCTCGAGGCCGGCATCGACGTCGTCTCGACGGTCAACGTCCAGCACCTGGAGTCGCTGAACGACGCCGTCACGGCGATCACCGGCGTCGTGCAGCGCGAGACGGTGCCGGACGCGGTCGTCCGCGCCGCGGACCAGATCGAGCTCGTCGACATGTCGCCCGAGGCGCTGCGCCGCCGGATGGCGCACGGCAACGTCTACGCACCCGAGAAGGTCGACGCGGCCCTCGCGAACTACTTCCGGGTCGGCAACCTCTCGGCCCTGCGCGAGCTGGCGCTGCTCTGGCTCGCCGACCGCGTCGACGAGGGCATCGGCCGGTACCGGGCCGACCACGGCATCGACGCGACGTGGCCGACGCGCGAGCGGGTGGTCGTCGCGATCTCCGGCGGGCCCGAGGGCGAGGTGCTGCTGCGCCGGGCGGCGCGCATCGCCGCCCGCGGCGCCGGGGGAGAGCTGCTGGCCGTGCACGTCGCGCGCTCCGACGGGCTCGCCGGCCCCACGCTGCCCGACCTCGTGACGCAGCGCCGGCTGACCGACGAGCTCGGCGGCAGCTTCCACACCGTGACCGGCGACGACCTGCCCGAGGCGGTGCTCGACTTCGCGCGCGGCGTCAACGCCAGCCAGGTCGTCATCGGGTCCTCGCGGCGGGCGCGCTGGCGGACGCTGGTGTCCCCCAGCACGACCGAGGAGGTCATCACCCGGTCGGGCGACATCGACGTCCACGTCGTCACGCACCGGTTCGCGCACGGCAAGGGTCGACGCGTCTCGCGGGCGGCGCTGCCGAGGCGGCGCGTCCGGTTGGGCTACGCGCTCGGGGTCGTCGGGCCGTTCGTCCTCACCGAGGCGCTCGTCGGCCTGCCGGAGGACCCCGACCTGCCCCTGACCGTCCCGCTCTTCCTCCTGCTCAGCGTCCTCACGGCCCTGCTCGGCGGGATGGGGCCGGCGCTCGTCGGCGCGGTCGCGTCCTCGCTCTTCCTCAACTGGTTCTTCACGCCGCCGACGGGCGGGCTGACGATCTCGCAGCCGCAGAACGCCGTCGCGCTGCTCGTCTTCGTCCTCGTGTCGGCGGCCGTCGCCTGGGTGGTCCACCGCAGCGCCCGCCGCGCCGACCGGGCGCTGCGGGCCCAGGCCGAGGCGTCGGCCCTGGCCGAGCTGAGTCACACCCTCCTCGGGTCGACCGACCAGATGGCGCTGCTGCTGGCCCGGGCGGTCGAGATGTTCGGGGCGGAGGCCGCCGCCCTCGTCCGCCGCGGCCGCTCGGGCGCCGAGGTCGTCGCGGCCACCGACCCCTCGCTCACGCCGGACGACCTGCGCCGCGAGGGGCTGCCGCGCGCCGAGGCCGACGACGAGCACGACCTCGTCCTCGTCGGGGCCGCCGTGCCCGCCGGGCGCCAGCGCCTGCTCGCGGCCTTCGCCGCGCACGCCGGGGCCATCCTCCAGCGGCGTTCGCTCCAGGCGTCGGCCGGCGAGGCGGTGGCCCTGGCCCGCGACAACTCGGCCCGCACCGCGCTGCTCTCGGCCGTCTCCCACGACCTGCGCACCCCGCTCGCCGGCATCAAGGCGGCGATCGGCAGCCTGCGCTCGACCGAGGTGACCTTCAGCCCGGAGGACGAGGCCGAGCTCGAGGCCGCCATCGAGGACTCCGCCGACCGGCTCGACGCCCTCATCGGCAACCTCCTCGACATGTCGCGGCTCCAGGCCGGCGCGCTCGTCGCGCACCCGCGGGCCGTCGACCTCGGCGAGGTCGTGCCCGGGGTCGTGGCGTCGGTCGCCGAGCCGGAGCGCGTCGAGTGGCACCTCGACCCCGCCGCGCGCGTGGTGCGCACCGACGCCGGCCTGCTCGACCGGGTGCTCGGCAACGTCGTCGAGAACGCCCTGCGCCACCAGCCCGCCCCGGGCCGCGTGCGCGTGACGACGAGCGGCCTCGGCGGGCGCGTGCACATCCGCGTCGTCGACACCGGTCCCGGTGTGCCGGAGGGTGACCGCGACCGCATCTTCCTGCCCTTCCAGCGGCACGGCGACGCCCCCGGCGGTGACGGCGTCGGCCTCGGCCTCGCGGTCGCACGCGGCCTCGCCGAGGCCATGGGTGGCAGGGTGAGCGCCGAGGACACCCCGGGTGGCGGCCTGACGATGGTCGTCGACCTGCCGAGCGAGGAGGAGGCCGGATGAGCCAGCGCGTGCTCGTCGTCGACGACGACCCGACGCTGCGCCGGACGCTGCGCATCAACCTGCGGGCCCGCGGCTACGAGGTCGAGGAGGTCGGCACCGGCCACGACGCCCTGACGACGCTCGCCGACGCCCCGCCGGACCTCGTCGTGCTCGACCTCGGGCTGCCGGACCTCGACGGCGTGGAGGTGCTGCGGCGCATCCGGTCCCGCTCGCGCGTCCCCGTCGTCGTCCTCTCGGCCCGCCACCAGTCCGACGACAAGGTCGAGGCCCTCGACGAGGGCGCGGACGACTACGTCACCAAGCCGTTCGGGATGGACGAGCTGATGGCGCGGGTGCGCTCGGCACTGCGGCGCGGCGGCGAGGACGAGGGACTGGCCGCGGTCGGGCCGGTCGTCACCGACGCGTTCACCCTCGACTTCGCGACCCTGTCGGCCACGCGCGACGGCGCGCCGGTGCACCTCACCCCGACCGAGTGGCGGCTGCTCGCCGAGCTCGCCCGGCACCGCGGTCGCGTCGTCACCCAGGCCGACCTGCTGCGGGCGGTGTGGGGGCCGGGGTACGGGCGCGAGTCGAACTACCTGCGCGTCTACGGCAACCAGCTGCGACGCAAGCTCGAGGCCGACCCGTCGGCGCCCCGGTACATCGTCACGGAGCCGGGCATCGGGTACCGGCTCGCCGTCTGAGCCCGTCCGAGCCCGTCCGAGCCCGTCGGGCGGGGCTGCGCGGGAACGGCGTCGACGGCGGTCGGGTTCCGCCGCGGGGCGTGACGGTGCTCTCGTGACCGGATCGGAATACTCGGGTGGTCCGTGCAGGTCAGCGGGGGTGCGCGGGGGTCCCGCGGCCCCTCCGTGGCGGGGTGCGAGCTTGAACGAGACCGTCATCGGTGGTGTGGTTGAAAGGTTGACCTGACCGAGTACCCCCGAGCACAGCGAGAACGGAGGGTCGCGGGGCACCCCCGCGGCACACACCACGAGCGTGAGCACAGACACCCGCACCACACCCGAGTCCACCCCGCCACCCGCCGTCGACGACGACACCCGCACGACGGTCGCCGACGAGGCGCCGCACCCCGTCCTCGGCATCGACGTCGTCGAGCAGACCGCCCGCGGCTCGTCCGTCGACAAGGTCGTCTTCGGCGTCGTCGCGGCCATCGCCGTCGCCTTCGTCGCCTGGGGCTTCCTCAGCACCGACACCCTGTCCGCCGCCTCCGGCGCCGCCCTCGGGTGGTCCGTGACGAACATGGGGTGGATGTTCGTCGTCCTCGCGTCGGCGTTCGTCGCCTTCGTGATCTGGTTGGCGGCCAGCCGTTTCGGTGACATCCCGCTCGGCACGGACGACGAGGAGCCCGAGTTCCGCACCGTCTCGTGGATCGCGATGATGTTCTCGGCGGGCATGGGCATCGGCCTGATGTTCTACGGGGTCAGCGAGCCGCTGTCGCACTTCGTCACGCCGCCGCCCGGCACCGGCGAGGCCGGCAACCCGCAGGCCGTGCAGACCGCGATGGCCACGACGCTCTTCCACTGGACGCTGCACCCGTGGGCGATCTACGCGGTCGTCGGCATCGCCATCGCGTACGGCGTCTTCCGCAAGGGCCGCTCGCAGCTCGTGTCCTCGGCGTTCATCCCGCTCATCGGCGAGCGCCGCGCGTCCGGCGGCGCGGGACGCGTCATCGACATGCTCGCGATCTTCGCGACCCTCTTCGGCTCGGCCGCCTCGCTCGGCCTCGGCGCGCTGCAGATCGGCAGCGGCCTCGAGATCGTCGCGGGCATCGGCGAGGTCGGCAACGGCGTGCTCGTCGGCGTCATCGCGCTGCTCACCGTCGCGTTCATCCTCTCGGCCGTCTCGGGGGTCGCGAAGGGCATCCAGTGGCTCTCGAACATCAACATGGTGCTCGCGATCGCGTTGGCGCTGTTCGTGTTCGTCGTCGGCCCGACCGTCTTCATGCTCGACCTCATCCCCACCGCGGTCGGCTCCTACTTCCAGGACCTCGCGATGATGTCGGCGCGCACCGACGCCGCGGGCGGCGACGGGATGGCCGCGTGGCTCTCGGGCTGGACCGTCTTCTACTGGGCCTGGTGGATGTCGTGGACGCCCTTCGTCGGGATGTTCATCGCGCGCATCTCGCGCGGCCGCACCATCCGCCAGTTCGTCACCGGCGTGCTCCTCGTCCCGAGCCTCGTGAGCCTCGTGTGGTTCGCGATCTTCGGTGGCGCCGGCATCCACGCGCAGCAGAACGGCACCGACCTCGCGGGGCAGTCGACGTCCGAGGGACAGCTGTTCGGCCTCCTCGACACGATGCCGCTGGCCGGCATCACGACCGTCGTCGTCATGGTCCTCGTCGCGATCTTCTTCGTGTCGGGCGCCGACGCGGCGTCCATCGTCATGGGCACGCTGTCGCAGCGCGGCACGATGGAGCCCAGCCGCTGGAACGTCATCTTCTGGGGCGTCGCCACCGGAGCGGTCGCGGCCGTCATGCTGCTCGTCGGCGGTGACTCGGCCCTGACCGGGCTGCAGAACCTGACGATCGTCGCGGCGCTGCCGTTCGCGCTCGTCATGGTCGGGCTGGCGTGGGCCCTCGTCAAGGACCTGCGCGAGGACCCCGTCGTCGTGCGCCGCAGGTACGCCGTGGCCGCGGTCGAGAAGGCCGTCGTCACCGGGGCCACCCGCCACGGCGACGACTTCGCGCTGACCGTCGAGGCCGCCGACGGGTCGGTGCTCGGCGAGGCCGACAGCACCCCGAGCGAGGCCGCGGAGGTCGCGCGCGGCTGACCCCGCCCCCACCCACCCGCCTCACCGCGAACGTGTGTGAAGAACGTCGGCATGGAGACGTTCTTCACACACGTTCGTGCGTCGTGGGGGTGCCTAGGGTGGTCGGCGTGCCCGTCGTCCGCTCCGCCCCGACCCGTGACCTGCCCGCCGAGGTGCTCTACGCGCTGATGCGGCTGCGCCAGGACGTCTTCGTCCTCGAGCAGGAGTGCCTCTACCCCGACCTCGACGGCCGCGACCTCGAGCCCGGCGCCGTCCAGTGGTGGGCCGAGTCGGAGACCGGCGGGGTCGTCGCGACCCTGCGCGTCCTCGACGACGGCGGCGGGGTGCTGCGCGTCGGCCGGGTGGCGACGTCGGCGTCGGCCCGGGGCGCCGGGGTCGCGCGCGAGCTGGTGCTCGCGGTCCTCGCCGCCACGCGCGGGCCGGTGGTCCTCGACGCCCAGAGCCACCTTGAGCACTGGTACGCCGGGCTGGGCTTCGGGCGCGACGGCGCCGAGTTCGTCGAGGACGGCATCCCGCACGTGCCGATGCGCCTCGCCCGCTGACCGCCGCGGTGTCGGTGCCGCCGGGCAGGATGGCCGGATGGACGTCACGCTGGCCGGGCTCGTCACCACCTCGCAGGAGGTCGCGGCCACGCGCTCGCGCACCGCGAAGACCGAGGCCATCGCGGCGCTCGTCGCGCGGGCCGATGCCGCCGAGGTCGGCACCGTCGTCGCGTTCCTGTCCGGGGTGCTGCCCCAACGGCGCCTCGGCGTCGGCCACCGCTCGCTCGCCCGGATGCCCGAGCCGGCCGGCGAGCCGACGCTGACGGTCGCCGAGGTCGACGCCGCCTTCGACCGGTTGGCCGCGACCGCCGGCGCCGGGTCCACCGCGTCCCGGCGGGCCGAGCTCGCCGGGCTGCTCGGCCGCGCCACCGCCGACGAGCAGCAGTTCCTGCGCGACCTGATGACCGGCAACCTGCGCCAGGGCGCGCTCGACGGCGTCGTCCTCGCCGCGCTGGCCCGCGCGTTCGAGGTGCCGGACGCCGTGGTGCGCCGGGCCGTCATGCTCGCCGGGTCCACCCACGAGGTCGCCGGCATCGCCGCCACCGGGGGGCAGCCCGCGCTCGAGGAGGTCGGGCTCGTCGTCGGCCGCCCGCTGCGCCCGATGCTCGCGGGGTCGGCGAAGACGACCGACGAGGCCGTCGAGGGGTTCGCCGGCGCCGAGCTGCTCGTCGACGGCAAGCTCGACGGCATCCGGGTGCAGGTGCACCGGCGCGCGGGCGAGGTCACGGTCTTCACCCGCAGCCTGGACGAGATCACCGAGCGGCTGCCCGAGGTCGTCGAGGCGGTCGCGGCCCTGCCCGGCGGCGACCTCGTCCTCGACGGCGAGGCCATCGTCCTGCACGAGGACGGCCGCCCGGCGCCGTTCCAGGTGACCGGCGCCCGCACCGCGAGCTCGGCCGACGTCGAGCGGCTGCGGGCCGAGGTGCCCCTGACGACGTTCCTCTTCGACGTCCTCCACGCCGACGGGCGCGACCTCGTCGACGCACCCGCCCGCGAGCGGCACGAGGTGCTCACCGCGCTCGCGCCGCACCTGCTCGTGCCCCGGCTGGTCACGGCCGACCCCGACGAGGCCGCGGCCTTCTTCGACCGTCTCGTCGCCGACGGCCACGAGGGGGTCGTCGTCAAGGACGCCGCCGCCCCGTACGCCGCCGGGCGCCGGGGGAGCGGCTGGGTCAAGGTCAAGCCCACGCACACGCTCGACCTCGTCGTGCTCGCGGTCGAGCGAGGCTCCGGCCGGCGGCGCGGCTGGCTCTCCAACATCCACCTCGGGGCGCGCGACGCCGACACCGGCGAGCTCGTCATGGTCGGCAAGACCTTCAAGGGGATGACCGACGAGATGCTGCGCTGGCAGACCGAGCGCTTCACCCAGCTCGCGGTCGGGCCCGCCGACGGGTACGTCGTGACGGTCCGGCCCGAGCAGGTCGTCGAGATCGCGCTCGACGGGGTGCAGCGCTCGACGCGCTACCCGGGCGGCGTGGCCCTGCGGTTCGCGCGCGTCCTGCGCTACCGCGACGACAAGCCGCTCGACGAGGTCGACACCCTCGAGACGGTCCGGGGGCTCGGGGCCCTCTGAGCCGACGGGCCGGCGGTCGACGCCGCCGACCCACGGCCCGGGCTCAGCGCCGGCGGCCACCACCGGTGTCGGTGGGCCGGCCCCCGAGCGGGCCCAGGAGCGAGGACACGACCCCCACCACACCGGAGACGACCGCGACGACGAGGACGGCGCGCAGGCTCGTCCGCCACGGGCTGCCCGCCACGACGGGGAAGACGTCCCACGCGGCGACGGCCGCCGCCAGCCCGACGGCCGAGGTCACGAGCCCGGCGACGGTGCGCCACCACGTCGTCCGGACGACGAGGGCGACCGCCTCGGCGAGGACCCCCGTCCAGAGCGCCGCGACGACGAACGGCACGACCTCGGCGGCCGCCGGGGTGAGCACGGTGAGCGCCCGCCAGCCGGGCCGCACCTGCACGAGGAAGAGCAGGCCGAGGCCGACGGCGACACCCGCGACCGAGACGGCTCTGGGCGGCAGGCGATGGTCCCCGGGACGTCGCGTCGACGACCGGACGACTGCTGACATGGCGCTGCTCCTGCCGGCGGTGGCGTCGGAGAGCCGCGCCGACGGGGCGCGCGCCCCCGCCACCTCGATCCTCCCACCGGGCATGCGCCCGGAGGGATGTTCGGGAGGGAGGTCACGCCGCCGGCGTCGGGCCCGACCGACCGGGCGTCAAGGACTCGTCAAGGAGTGGGCCCGCAGGGGTCGACCGGGTAGCCTCCTGCGCGGACGGGATGGTGCCCGTCGTCGTCGCCACCACGGGTGGCCGAGCAGCGGGAGGTGGTCGCATGAGTCCGAGCGGTCATGCCGATCCCCGCCCACCCCGGGAGCCCGTGGCCTGACGCGGGCGCCCCCGTGCCCTCCGAGGTGCCCCGTGTCCGACCGTACGCTCCAGCCCCTGCGCTCCTTCGCCGGCCGCATCCTGCGCCCGGCCGCGACGTGGCCGCCCGCTCCCCTCGATCCCGAGCGCCCGGTCGAGCGACCCGGCGATGCCGAGCCGACCAGCGTCGTCGACAGCGCGCTCTACGTCGGCGGCGACCGTGTGGCGTCCCCGCGGACCCTCGCCGAGACCTACCGGCAGCTCCACACGACGGACGACGCCCTCGCCTGGATCGGTCTCTACCGGCCGACCCAGGCCGAGATCGGCTCGCTGGCACGTGAGTTCGACCTGCACGAGCTGGCCGTCGAGGACGCCATCGTCGCCCACCAGCGGCCCAAGCTCGAGCGGTACGGCGAGACCCTGTTCGTCGTGCTGCGTGCCGCCCGCTACCTCGACGACGAGGAGGAGGTGGAGTTCGGCGAGCTGCACGTCTTCGTCGCCCCGGACGCCGTCGTCACGGTGCGCCACAGCGAGGCCCCGGACCTCGCCGCCGTGCGGCGCCGGCTCGAGAGCAACCCCGACCTGCTCTCGCTCGGCCCCGAGGCCGTCCTCTACGCCATCCTCGACCGCGTCGTCGACGGGTACGGACCGGTCGTGGCCGGGCTGCGCAACGACATCGACGAGATCGAGGTCGAGGTGTTCCGCGGCGACCCGGGTGTCTCGCGACGCATCTACGAGCTGACCCGGGAGGTCATCGAGTTCGAGCGCGCGACGCGGCCGCTCGGGGCGGTCATCCGCGCCCTCGCCACGGGCTTCGAGAAGTACGGCACGGACGAGGAGCTGCGTCGCTACCTGCGCGACGTCGAGGACCACCTGACCCAGGTCATCGAGCAGGTCGACGGGTTCCGCCACCTCCTGCGCGACATCCTCACCGTCAACGCCACGCTCGTCGCGCAGGCCCAGAACGAGGAGATGCGCGTCCTCGCGGAGGCGAGCAACGCGCAGAACGAGGAGGTCAAGAAGATCTCGGCCTGGGCGGCGATCCTCTTCGCGCCGACCCTCGTCGGCACGGTCTACGGGATGAACTTCGAGGTGATGCCCGAGCTGCACTGGCGCTTCGGTTACCCCTTGGCGGTCGTCGCGATGGGCGTCGTCAGCCTCGTGCTGCACCGGATCTTCCGGCGGCGCGGCTGGATCTGAGCGACGTGACGGCGCGTCGCGGTGACACGATGCCGGGATGGAGGACTCACGCGGCATCTGGACGATGACGGCCGACACCGACCTGCTGCTGCGGCTCGCGGGGAGCGGGTTCGACTGGCTGGCCCTCGACGCGCAGCACGGCGCCCTCGACCGGGCCGCCCTGCACGCCGCCGGCCGGGCCCTCACGGCGGCCCACCGCCCGTTCCTCGTCCGCGTCCCGGCCGTCGACGCCGCGTGGATCGGCGTCGCGCTCGACGCCGGCGCCCACGGGGTCGTCGTCCCCTCGGTCACCGGCGCCGCCGATGCCGAGCGGGCGGCGCTCGCCGCGCGCTACCCGCCGCTGGGCGAGCGCAGCTGGGGCCCGTGGTCCCCGATGTGGGGAGCCGATGCCCCGGACACCGGGACGGCCAACGAGCTGGTGCGCTGCTGGGTCATGGTCGAGACCGTCGGCGCGCTCGACGAGGTCGAGGCGATCGCGGGCACCCCCGGCGTCGACGGCCTGTTCGTCGGCCCGCTCGACCTCGCCCTCGCGCTCGGCACGAGCGTCGACGCCCTCCTCGACGACGACTCCCCGGACGGCCCGCTGGCCCGCGTCGTCGCTGCGGCCGGACGCCAGGGCATCCTCGTCGGCGCCTTCGCCGGCACGCCGGCGGTCGCCGCCCGGCTGCGCGCCCACGGCATCGGGTTCCTCGCCGTGACGACCGACGCCGGCCTGGTGGCCGCCGGCGCGCGGGCGGTCCTCGACGAGCTCGGCGCCGGCGGCACCTGACCTCGCCGCCGTCCCGCGCGGGTGGCGGCTGCCCACTGACGGCGGCGTCCATCCGCCGGCCCGGCGCGCGACGAACCCCGCCCGTGACCCTCCTCGACGACGTCCGCGCGCTCGCGATGCAGGCCTCGGCGCGCTTCACCGTGCGCTACGGCGAGCCGCTGCGGTTCGCGGGCAGCGACCTGCCCGCCCCGCAGCGGCTCCGCGTCCCGACGCGCCACGGGACGGTCCGCGTCGACCTGTACCGCCCGCCGGGCGTCGAGCGGCCCCCGGTCGTCGTCCACTTCCACGGCGGCGCGTTCGTCATGCGCTACCCCGAGATGGACGACTGGTGGTGCCGCTACCTCGCCGCGACCGCCGGGGTGGCCGTGGCGAACGTCGACTGGTCTGTCGGCCCGCAGGCGCGCTACCCCGTCGGCCAGGAGGAGGGGCACGACGTCGTCGCCCGCCTCGCGGCGGCGGGGCGCGAGCACGGGCTCGACGGCACCCGCGTCGTCGTCAGCGGCTTCAGCGCCGGCGGGCAGGTGGCCGCGGCCGTCTGCCTCATGGCGCGCGACTCCGGCTCCTGCGCACCGGTCCTCCAGGTGCTCGGGGTCCCCTCGCTCGACCTCGCCTCCGAGGTCGAGGACCGTCCCGGGATGGTCGACCCGGCCCTGCGCCGCCTCGTCCGGAGGGTCTACTTCCCGGACGCCGAGCGGCGCGGCGAGGCCTACGCCTCACCGTTGTTCGCGCCCGACCTGTCCGGTCTGCCGCCGACGGTCGTCCTCACCGGCGAGCGCGACGCCCTCCGGCCCGAGGGAGACCGGTACGCCGCGCGCCTGCGGGCCGCCGGCGTCGACGTCCTGCACGACGTCACCCCGGGCGCCGACCACTACTTCCTCACCGGCGACCCGGTGCGCGCCCGCCTGACGATGCGGATGGTGGCGGCGCGCATCCGGGAGGCCTGTGCGGCACCGGTCCCCGAGGCCTGACCCCGGCAGCGGTCAGAAGCCCGTCGGGCGCCTCGGGGTGTAGGCGCGCTCGAGCGCGGCCACCTCGTCGTCGGTCAGGTCGAGGTCCAGCGCGGCCACGGCGTCCGGCAGGTGGTGCGGCTTCGTCGCGCCGACGATGGGGGCGGTGACGACCGGGTTGCGCAGCACCCACGCCAGCGCGACGGTCGACATCGCGACGCCTCGGTCGCGCGCCACCGCCTCGACGGCGCCGACGATCTCGCCGTCGCCGTCCTGGTAGAGGCGCTTGCCGAACTCGTCGGTGTCGGAGCGGCCGGTCTGCTCGCCCCACGGCCGGGCGAGCCGCCCACGGGCGAGCGGGCTCCACGGCAGCGCGCCGAGGCCCTGGTGCTCGAGCAGGGGGAACATCTCCTGCTCCTCCTCGCGCATGAGGAGGCTGTACTGGTCCTGCATCGTCACGAAGCGGGTCCAGCCGCCGAGGTCGGCCGCGTGCTGCATCGTCGCGAGCTGCCAGGCCCACATCGAGGAGGCGCCGATGTAGCGCGCCTTGCCGGCACGCACGACGTCGTGCAGGGCCTCCATCGTCTCCTCGACGGGGACCTCGGGGTCGAAGCGGTGGATCTGGTAGAGGTCGACGTGGTCGGTCTGCAGGCGACGCAACGAGGCGTCGACCTGCTCGAGGATCGCCGTGCGCGACAGCCCGCTCCCGCCCGGCCCGTCGTGCATCCGCCCGTGGACCTTCGTCGCGAGCACGACGTCCTCGCGCCGGCTGTAGGTCCTGATGGCCCGCCCGACGAACTCCTCGGACGTCCCGCCGCTGTAGACGTTCGCGGTGTCCCAGAAGGTGATGCCGAGCTCGACGGCCTGCCGGAAGTACGCCCCGGACGCCTCCTCGTCGAGGGCCCACGGGTGGTAGCCGCGCGAGCCGTCGGCGTAGCTCATGCAGCCGAGCGCTAGCCGGCTGACGGTGAGCCCGGTGCTGCCGAGGCGGGTGTACTCCATCGAGGTGCTCCTTCGGTCGGGATGCTCCCCGCATCATGCGCCCCGAGCACCTCCGGGACCGGCGCGGGGTGCAGGGCGACCGCACCGCGGACGCGTCGAACCGCGCGCCGGTGGGCGAGCCACCAGCCGCCGAGGGCCAGCCCGCCGACCGGCACCTCCATCCCGACGACGAACGCCCGGTAGAGCAGGACGCCGGCGGCGGCCGGTGCCGCGGGGGTGCCGAGCGCCGTGAGGGCACCGGCCATCCCGACCTCGACGACCCCGGTCGCGCCCGGCGTGAGGACGAGCATCGAGAGCAGGCGCTCGACGACGAAGGCCGAGGCGACGAGCAGCGGGGCCGAGGGGGCGCCGACGACGACGAGACAGGCCCACAGGAGGAGGGCCTGGAAGAGCGCGTAGAGGATCTTGGCGCCGAGCATCCGGTGCCAGCCGCGCCGGACGAGGTCGGCGCTCTCGGCGCGGAAGCGGGCGCCGCGCTCCCCCCAGCCCTCGGGGGCCGAGGGCACGCGGCGGTGCCGGGCGGCGAGCCGGTCGAGGGCGCCGCCGGCCCGGCGCACGGCGCGGTCGTCGCGCCCGAGGAGCACGACCCCGGTGAGGAGCACGAGCAGCAGCGCGAGGCCGAGCGCGCCGGGCACCGCCAGCCGCGCCGTCCCCCGGTCGCCGGCGAGCGCGAACCAGCAGAGGACGACCCCCGGCAGGAGCAGCTTGACGGCGGTGTCGACGAGGTTGGTCACGAGGGCCCAGCGGCCGAACGCGGCCGAGCCGAAGCCCCAGCCGCGGGCCATCCGCCAGTTGACGACCGTGCCGGCCGCCCCGCCGAGCGGCAGGAGGTTCGAGACGCACGAGCCGGACAGGTTGAGCAGGAGCGCCCGGCGGTGGCTCAGCCCGGGGAGCGCGGCCGTCAGGGCCGGCGTGTGCACCCAGAGGCCCAGGAGCCAGAGGGCCGCGAGCAGCCCGAGCTGGACGGCGCTCGGGTGGGTCAGCGCCTCGGCGATGGGCCGCCACGAGGTGCCGACGACCCGCGGCAGCGCGACGGCGAGCACGGTGGCGGCGGCCGCCGCACCGAGGGCCAGCCGCAGCCCCGGACCCCACATCCTCGTCATGGTGACCACCGTGGCGTGCCTCCCCCTGCCCGCACATCAGGGGTGACCCGGACATCGACCCCGGCCCACCGTAGCGAGCCACGGGCCGGCCGGTCTCGGGTTTCTGCTCGTGTCGCGGCGGCCGGCCGGCCCCGCCAGGTGCGTCAGGCCCGGCGCGGTCGGGCGTAGAGGCGGCGGGCGAGCCACCAGCCGACGACGGCCATGACGACGCACCAGCCGGCGGCGAGCCACGCGGTCCCGGTCGCCACCCCCGTCCCGAGGAGGAGCCCGCGCAGGGTGTCCATGACCGGGGTGAAGGGCTGGTGCTCGGCGAACCAGGCGAGGCCGGCGGGCATCGACCCGGTCGGGACGAACCCGCTGCCGAGGAAGGGCAGGAGCACGAGCGGCATCGGGTAGTTGCTCGCGCTCTCGACGGTGCGCGAGGCGAGCCCGAGAGCGACCGAGAGCCACGACACCGCGAGGGAGAGCGCGGCGAGGAGAGCGAGCACGAGCAGCCAGTCGGTGACCGAGGCGCGCGGCCGGAAGCCGACGGCGAGCCCCACGCCGGTCACGACGGCCATCGACCCCACCGACTGGATCGTGGCGGCCAGCACGTGCCCGGAGAGCACGGCCCCCGGGGAGATGGACAGCGTCCGGAACCGGTCGATGATGCCCTGGGTGGTGTCCATGGCCATCGTCGTCGACGTGCCCTGCGCGATGGACGCGACCGTCATGACGAGGATGCCCGGCAGGACGTAGTCGGCGTAGGCGCCCCGCCCACCGGCGACGGCCGGCCCGAGCCCCGCGCCGAGGGTGCCGCCGAAGACCAGGACGAACAGGACGAGCAGGACGACCGGCACGAGCAGGACGATGACCGTCAGCTCGGGGTAGCGGCGGGCGTGCCGCAGCTGGCGACCCAGCATGGTCATCGCGTCGGCGAACGGGCGCGAGCGGGTGGGGGCGGTGGGGACAGCGGTGGTCATCGCAGGGCCTCCTCGGCCGCGTCGTCGGGGGTGGGGCGGCCGGTGAGGGCCAGGAAGACGTCGTCGAGGTCGGGGGTGCGGATGGCGAGGTCGTCGACCCGGACGCCGGCCTCGTCGAGCCGGTCGAGGAGGGCGCGCAGGGCCGGGACGTCGCCCGAGCCGGGCACGTCGAGGGCCAGGGCGTCCGGGTCGGGCTCGCCCCCGACCGCCCGGCGGGCGGCGTCGAGCGCGTCGAGGTCGGCCACGCCCAGGCGCACGTGGCCGCCGGGGACGCGGCGCTTGAGCTCGGCCGGGGTGCCGGCCGCGACGACCCGCCCGCCGTCGAGCAGCGACACGTGGTCGGCCAGGCGGTCGGCCTCCTCGAGGTACTGCGTGGTCAGGACGACCGTCACGCGCTCGGTCACGAGCTCGCGCACGACGTCCCAGGTCGCCCGCCGGCTGCGGGGGTCCAGGCCCGTCGTCGGCTCGTCGAGGACGAGGACGCTCGGTCGCCCGACGAGCCCCATCGCGAGGTCGAGCCGGCGGCGCATCCCACCCGAGAAGGTCGAGGGCCGCTGGTCGGCGACGTCCTCGAGCCCGAAGCGCTCGAGGAGCTCGGCGCAGCGCCGGCGCACCTCCCCGGCGGGCAGGTGGTGCAGCCGCCCGACGAGGACGAGGTTCTCCCGGGCCGTCAGGAGGTCGTCGAGCGCGGCGAACTGCCCGGTGAGGCCGATGCAGGCGCGGACGAGCCGGGGCTCGCGCTCGACGTCGTGGCCGAGGACCGCCACGGTGCCGCCGTCCGGGGCGAGGAGGGTCGTGAGGATGTTGACCGTCGTCGTCTTGCCGGCGCCGTTGGGGCCGAGCAGGGCGTGGACGGTCCCGGGCGCGACGGTGAGGTCGACGCCGGCGAGGACGACGTGGTCCTCGAAGGACTTGCGCAGGCCGCGGATCTCGACGGCCGGGGTGCTGGTGCTCATCGTGGGTCCCTTCGCGGGGTCGGTCGGGTCGGGGGGAGGGGGGTCAGACGCGGCGCAGGACGACGTCGCCGTAGCCGGCGCGCACGCGCACCTCCACGCTCGGCTCGCCGTCGGCCGGCGGGGCGCTCGCCTCGAGGTCGCTGCGGACCGTGCCGTGCCGGGCCTCGACGTCGAGCCAGGCGGCGACGCCGTCGGCGACGCCGACCTCGACCCGCCCGTAGGCGCTGTCGATGCTCACGGCGCCGCCGTCCACCGCCGCGACCCGGACGTCGCCGGCCGATGCCTTGGCGGTGACGCCCCGCTGGGCCCGCTCGACGCGGACGTCGCCGGCGGTCGTCGAGAGGTGCAGTGGCCCGCGCCCCGTGCCGACGGTGACGTCACCGGCGGCCGTGCGTGCGCTCGTCTCGTCGCCGGCGTCGTCGATGCGGATGCTGCCCGCGGACGTCCGCAGCTCGAGCCGTCCCCGGGCGGTGCCCACGCGGACGTCGCCCATCGAGGTGCGGCCGCGGACGCCGGCGGCCCGCTCGATGGCGATGTCGCCCATCGAGGTGTCGACGTCGACCGCGCCGAGCATCCCGGTGGCACGGGTCTCGCCCCAGCCGCGCACCTCGAGAGCGGAGCCCTCGGGCAGCTCGACGACGACGTCGGCGCGGTCGCCCGTGCCGACCATCGCCCGCAGGCGGCCGGTCACGGAGCGGGGCGAGCGGACGACGACGCGGCCGTCCGTGTGCTCGACGACCACGGCCGCCGCGTGGTCGACGTCGCCCCGACGGTGCGGGTCGTGCGGGCGGACGTCGACCACGGTCTCGTCCGTGGCGGTGGCCCGGACGGTCAGGTCGAGGCCGGCGACGTCGACGTGCAGCGTGACGGGTCGTGGGGTGCTGAAGGTGGGCATGGCGGATCCTCCCGTGGCGGGTCGGGTTGCGGCGGTGGGGTTCTGGTGGGGCCGGGCGTGATGCCGCGGCTCGTGGGCGGGGGCTAGCGCACCCAGCCGGTGTGGCGCTGGCCGGTCGTGACCGACGGCGCCCGGTGGCTCGCCGACGGCGAGGAGGACGGGTCGGTGACCGCGGCGGCCACCGTGCGGACGAGCCAGGCGTTGACCGACATCCCGGCGGCGTCGGCGGCCTCCTCGACGCGGGGCTTCAGGCGCTCGGGCAGCCGGAGGCTGAGGCGGGCCGTGCCGCCGGCCTCGTCGTCCTCCGGCTCGGCGGCCGGCGGCGCGGGGGCCGGCACCGCGTCCGGGGTGGCCGGGGTGACGACGAGGTCGACGTCCCGTCCGCGCAGCCGCACGTCGACCGATCCGGGGGCCATCCGCTCGGTCACCTCGGCTGCCGCCTCGACGACGGCGTCGAGCAGGAGCATCCGGGCCGAGGGCTCGAGGCCACCGGCCAGCAGCTCGGCGAGCCCGGTCGCCTCGGGGCCGCCGGTGCGAGCCGTCGTGACGAGGTCCCGCTGGAGGCGGGCGACGTAGGGCGTGAGGTCCATGACGCCACTATGACACCATCGTGACGTCACTGGCAAGAGCATTGGCGCCGCAGTGACGTCACGAACGGGGTGCCGGACGTGTCCGGCCCGCTCGGTCAGCCGACGGCGACCGGGGGGGGGGTATCGGCGGGCCTCGCCGCCGGAGGTCCGGCGGGTCTACGCTCCGGCCATGTCGCGTCGTGAGGTCGCCCTGGTCACCGGTACGTCGAGCGGGATGGGGCTGGCGACCGCGGTCGGGCTGGCTCGCGCCGGCCGCACCGTCGTCGCGACCATGCGCGACACCGGGCGCGCGGACCGGCTGCGGGCGGCCGCCGACGAGGCGGGGGTCGAGCTCGACGTCCGGGCCCTCGACGTCACCGACGCCGGCGGTGCCCGCGCCGCCGTCGAGGGGGTGCTCGCCGACCACGGGGGCGTCGACGTCCTCGTCAACAACGCCGGACGCGGCGCCGTCGCGACCCTCGAGCAGCTGACCGACGCCCAGCTCCAGGAGCAGCTCGACGTCAACTACCTCGGCGTGGCCCGGATGACCCGCCTCGTGCTGCCCTCGATGCGCGCCGCCGGGCGCGGGCGCGTCGTCACGGTCACGAGCGTCGGCGGCGCGGTCGGCCAGCCGTTCGCCGACGCCTACTGCGCGGCGAAGTTCGCCGTCGAGGGGCTGATGCAGTCCCTCGCGCCCGTCGTCGCGCCGTTCGGCGTCACGGTGAGCATCGTCGAGCCCGGCGCGGTCGCGAGCGACTTCACGGGCAACGTCCACCGGGCCGACGGCGAGGGCGGCGGTGCGGCAGGGACCGGCGGCGAGGACCCCTACGCCGAGCTGCTGGCCGCCTACCTGCGCCGCACGGCGGGGGCCTTCGACGACGCGCAGACCTCCGCGTCGGCCGCGGAGGTCATCGTCGAGGCGGCGACGACGGACGCACCGCGCTTCCGCTGGCAGACGACCGAGCAGGCGTCGGCCTTCGTCGGCCTCTCGCTCGCCGACCTCGACGGCAGCCGGGTGCTCGGCGCGACGTCGACCTGGCTGGCCTGAGGCGGTCGGCCGGGACGGCCAAGGCCGGGGACGACAAGAGCCGCAGCCCGGCATGCGGACTGCGGCTCGTGGTGGTGGCCAGGGGCGGGGTCGAACCGCCGACCTTCCGATTTTCAGTCGGACGCTCGTACCAACTGAGCTACCTGGCCTGGACCTGCACGGAAGGGCCGGACGTATCCGGCCCCTCTCGTGAAGGAGCGACCCCGACGGGACTCGAACCCGCGACCTCCGCCGTGACAGGGCGGCGCGCTAACCAACTGCGCTACGGGGCCTTGGCTGGTGCAAGACCGTATCCCCAACGGGATTCGAACCCGTGCTACCGCCGTGAAAGGGCGGGGTCCTGGGCCGCTAGACGATGGGGACCCGACCTTCGTCGGACCCTCTCCGTCGCACAACCCGGGATCGGATCCGTCGAGGACTCCGAAAGCATAGGGGAGATTCTCGGGACCACCAAAACGGGGTCCGGGGACACGATCGGGGGGCCTCAGCGGCGGTGTCCGAGGGCGTCCCGCACGAGCGCCAGAGCCGCCTCGTCGGTGAGTCCTGCTGTCCTCGCCGCGCGGGCGAAGTCGGCTGCGGCGAGCCGCATCCCGGGGTCCCCGCCGACGACTCCGGTGCTCGGGGCGCCGCCGGCACCGGGGGCCACGACGGTGCCGAGCCGGCCGCGCGTGACGACGAGCCCCGCGGCCTCGAGCTCCTTGTAGGCGCGGGCGACGGTGTTGGCGGCGAGGCCGAGCTCCTCGGCGAGGCCGCGGACGGTGGGCAGTCGGGTGCCCTCGGCCAGCCGCCCGTCACCGACCGCCTCGGCCAGCTGGGTCCGCACCTGGTCGAACGGCGGTCGCGCGCCCTCGTGCTCGACGCGCAGGACGCCGCCGAGCGCGGTGGTGACGCGCCCGCTCACCGCCCGGCCCCCGTCCACTCCAGGACCCGCTCGACGTCCCACGTCGTGACGACGCGGTCGGCCGGCACCCCGAGGCGCTCGGCCCGCTCGCACCCGTACGCCTTCATGTCGAGCTGCCCCGGCGCGTGCGCGTCGGAGTCGATGCTGAACAGGCAGCCGATCTCGAGCGCGAGGGTCACGAGCTCGTCCGGCGGGTCGCAGCGCTCCGGCCGGCTGTTGATCTCGACGGCGGTGCCGTGCTCGGCGCAGGCCTCGAAGACCGCCCGCGCGTCGAACTCGGACTGCGGCCGGGTGCCGCGCGAGCCGGTGACGAGCCGCCCCGTGCAGTGCCCCAGCACGTTGACCCGGGGGTTCGACACCGCCGCCACCATCCGCCGCGTCATCGGGTCGTGGTTCATCCGCAGCTTGCTGTGGACCGACGCGGTGACGAGGTCGAGGCGGCCGAGCATCTCGTCGGTCTGGTCGAGCGAGCCGTCGTCGAGGATGTCGACCTCGATGCCCTTGAGCAGCGTGAACTGCCCTGCGAGCGAACGGTTCACGCCGTCGACGATCTTCAGCTGCTGGCGCAGCCGCTCGACGGTGAGCCCGTTGGCGACACGCAGCTGCGGGCTGTGGTCGGTCAGCACCATCCACTCGTGGCCGAGCTCGACGCCGGTCAGCACCATCTCGTCGATGGGGGAGCCCCCGTCGCTCCAGTCGGAGTGCAGGTGGCAGTCGCCGCGGAGCAGCCCGTAGAGCTCGTCGCCGCCCTCGACGAGCGGGCCGCCGGACTTCTCCTGGAGCGACGCCAGGTACGACGGCACCTCGCCCGCGACGGCCTCCGCGATGACGCCCGCCGTCGACTTCCCGATTCCGTCGAGCTCCTGCAGCGTTCCGGCGGAGGCGCGTTCGCGCAGCTCGTCGTCGTCCAGCGTGCGCACCCGCTTCACCGCGTTGCGGAACGCCTCGACCCGGTAGGTGCCGGCGCGGGTGCGCTCGAGCAGGAAGGCGATGCGGCGCAGCGCGTCGACGGGGTCGACGGGAGCCTCCAGCGGCTCGAGCAGGGCGACCATGCCGTCGATGCTGTCACAGCCGCCGGAGCGGCGGACGGGACGCGACGGCCCCGTCCGCCCGTGGCGTCAGCAGACGTCGTCGAGCGCGCCGAGCAGCCGCTCGACGTCCTCGCGGTTCGTGTACGGCGCGAGGCCGACCCGCACGCCGCCCGCGTCGCCGAGCCCGAGGTGCCGGCTGCACTCCAGCGCGTAGAAGCTGCCCGCGGGGGCGTTGACGCCGTGGCTGGCCAGGGTGCGGCGGACGTCCTGGGGGTCGCGGCCGGTGACCGTGAAGAGCAGGGTCGGGGTGCGCCGGGCGGCGTTCGAGCGCACCTGCACACCGCGACGGCCGCGCAGCGCCGGCTCCAGCCGGCCGAGCAGCCCCTCCTCGTGCTTCTCGAGGGCGGCCATCGACGTGAGCAGCCGGGCCCGACGGTTCTCCGGGGTCACGGGGGTGTCGAGGTCGTCCAGCCCCGCGAGGAAGTCGACGGCCGCCGTCGCGCCGGCGAGCAGCTCGTAGGGGAGGGTGCCGAGCTCGAAGCGCTCGGGCACCTCGTCGCTCGAGGGCAGCAGCTTGTCCGGGTGCAGCGTCTCGAGGAGCGCCGGGTCGGCCGCGAGGACGCCGCAGTGGGGGCCGAGGAACTTGTACGGCGAGCAGGTCCAGACGTCGGCGCCGAGGGCGGCGACGTCGACCGGGACGTGGGCCGTGGCGTGCACGCCGTCGACCCAGTGCAAGGCGCCGACCGCGTGCGCGGCCGCCGAGATCGCGGCGGTGTCGGGGCGGGTGCCGATGAGGTTGCCGGCCGCGGTGGTCGCGACGAGGCGGGTGCGCTCGCTGAGCACGGCCTCGACGGCGGACGTCGGCAGCTCGCCGGACTCCGGGTCGAAGTCGGCCCAGCGCACGGTCGCGCCGACCGACTCGGCGACCTGGACCCACGGGCGGATGTTGGAGTCGTGGTCCAGGCGCGTCACGACGACCTCGTCGCCGGGCCCCCAGGTCTTGGCCATCGCCCGGGCCAGGTCGTAGGTCAGCGTCGTCGCGCTGCGGCCGTGGACGATGCCGCGCGGGTCGGCGCCGAGGAGGTCGGCCATCGCCTGCCGGTAGGCGAGGACGACGGCGTCGGCCCGGCGTTCGGACGAGGTGATGGTGCCGCGGTTGGAGATCGCCGAGGTGAGCGTGTCGGCGACGGCCCGGCCGACCACGTCCGGCACCTGGCTGCCGCCGGGGCCGTCGAAGTGGGCCGCTCCCTCGGTGAGGGAGGGGAAGTGGGACCGGATCCGCTCGACGTCGTAGGCCATGCCGTCATTTTCGCCCATGGGCGAGGCCGCGTGGTGCGCACCCTCCCGACCGGTGGCCGGGTGTCCGAGGGATGGGCGCGCGCCACCGCGCCGGCTCACCAGGACGTGTGCAGCGGCCGTCCCTCGGCGAAACCGGCGGTGCTCTGGATGCCGACCGTCGCCCGCTCGTGGAACTCCTCGAGCGAGCGCGCGCCGGCGTACGTGCACGAGCTGCGCAGCCCCGCGACGATCTGGTCGATGACGTCCTCGACGCTCGGGCGCGCGGGGTCGACGTACATCCGCGCGCTGCTGATGCCCTCCTCGAAGAGGGCCTTGCGGGCACGGTCGTAGGCGCTGTCGGTCGCCGTGCGGTTGCGCACGGCGCGGGCGGAGGCCATCCCGAAGGACTCCTTGTACTGGCGGCCCTGCTCGTCGGTGTAGAGGTCGCCGGGGGACTCCAGCGTCCCGGCGAACCACGAGCCGACCATGACGTTGGAGGCGCCGGCGGCCAGCGCGAGCGCGACGTCGCGGGGGTGGCGGACGCCGCCGTCGGCCCAGACGTGCCTCCCGAGCTCGCGGGCGGCCGCGGCGCACTCGAGCACCGCGGAGAACTGGGGTCGGCCGACGGCGGTCATCATCCGCGTCGTGCACATCGCGCCGGGGCCGACGCCGACCTTGACGATGTCGGCGCCCGCCTCGATGAGGTCGCGGGTGCCCTGCGCCGAGACGACGTTGCCCGCGACGATCGGCACCCCGAGGTCGAGGGCGCGCACCTGTCGCAGCACCTCGACCATCTTCTCCTGGTGGCCGTGCGCGGTGTCGATGACGAGGACGTCGGCGCCGGAAGCCGCCAGGGCCCGGGCCCGCTCGGCGACGTCGCCGTTGATGCCGACCGCCGCGGCGATGCGCAGGCGGCCCGAGGCGTCGACGGCGGGGGAGTACAGGTGCGCGCGCAGCGCCCCGGCGCGGGTCAGCAGGCCGACGAGGGTGCCGTCGGGGGCGATGACCGGCGCGAGACGGCGGCGGGCGTGCGAGAGGACGTCGAAGGCCTTCTCGACGTCGACCCCGTCGTCGAGGGTCACCATCTCGCGGACCATGACGTCGGCGAGCTGCGTGAAGCGGTCGACGCCGGTCAGGTCGGTCTCGCTGACGATGCCGACCGGCCGGTCGCCCTCGACGACGACGGCCGCGCCGTGGGCGCGCTTGTGCAGGAGGACGAGCGCCTCGCCGGCGGTCGTCGTCGGCGCGAGGCTGATCGGGGTGTCGTAGACGAGGTGGCGCGACTTCTGCCACGCGATGACCTCGTCGACGACCTCGACCGGGATGTCCTGCGGGATGACGGTCAGCGCGCCGCGGCGGGCGGTCGTCTCGGCCATCCGCCGGCCGGCGATCGCGGTCATGTTGGCGACGACGAGCGGGATCGTCGTGCCGGTGCCGTCGGTGCTGCTCAGGTCGACGTCGAGCCGGCTGGTGACCGCCGAGCGGTTGGGCACCATGAAGACGTCGTCGTAGGTGAGGTCGAGCTGGGGCTGGAGGCCGTTGAGGAACTGCACGGGTCCAGCGTAGGTGCGTCGGCGGCCCGGCCATGGGGCAGGATCGGGCGGGTGAGCCTCATGGCGGACACCCCGGCCGACGCCCGGCGACGCACGGCCCTGCGCCGGATGCGGCTGCTGGCGCTCTCGCTGCTGCTCCTGGCGGCGGTCGTCTTCCTCGCGACCCTGCGGCTGGACCACTCGGGCGCCTGGGGCTACGTCAACACCGCGGCCGAGGCGGCGATGGTCGGCGCGCTCGCCGACTGGTTCGCGGTGACGGCCCTGTTCCGGCACCCGCTCGGGCTGCCGGTGCCGCACACGGCGATCATCCCGCGGCGCAAGAACGAGATCGGGCGCAACCTCCAGGAGTTCGTCACCGAGAACTTCCTCACCGTCGAGATCGCCCGCGAGCGCCTCGCCGCGGCCGACGTCACCGGCCGGGTCGGACGCTGGCTCGGGGTGGGGCGCAACCGCCGTCGGGTCCTCACCGAGGTCGTCCGGGTGGCCCGCGCCGGTCTCGGGCGCCTCACCGACGACGAGGTGCGCTCGCTCGTGGCCGACGTCCTCGTCCCGCGCCTGGTCCGCGAGCCGGTCAGCCCCATCGCCGGGGCGCTGCTCGAGGGCGTCGTCGAGGAGAGCACCCACCACGGCCTCGTCGACCTCGCGCTCGAGCAGCTGCACGACTGGCTGCGCGAGAACCCCGGCACCTACGCCGACGTCCTCGGCACCAAGGCGCCGTGGTGGACCCCGCCGTGGCTCGACGACCGCGTCATCACGTGGACCTACGACCAGGTGCTCGCGTGGCTGCGCGAGATCCGCCGCGACCCGCGCCACCCGGCCCGGCTCGCGCTCGACGACCTCCTGCGCCGGCTCGCCCACGACCTCCAGCACGACGCCGAGGTGATGGCCCGCGCCGAGTCGCTCAAGGAGCGCCTCCTGACCCACCCGCAGGCCGCCGAGACCGCCGTCGGGCTGTGGCGCTCGTTCCGCACCTCGCTCGAGACGGCCATGGACGACGAGGCCTCGTACTTCCACACCCGCGGCGACGAGCTGCTCGAGCACCTCGGGGCCCGGCTCGAGCACGACCCGGAGTGGAAGGCCGTCGCCGACGCCCGTCTCGGCGAGGCCGTCTCGTTCGTCGTCTCCACCTACGGCCAGGAGCTCGCCGAGGTCATCTCGGTCACCGTCGAGCGCTGGGACGCCCGCGAGGCCTCCGAGCGCATCGAGCTGCACGTCGGCCGCGACCTGCAGTTCATCCGGATCAACGGCACCGTCGTCGGCGCCCTCGCCGGCCTCGTCATCCACGCGGTCGCGCAGCTGCTCGGATGACCCCGGCCGCCGCCCGGCTGGGATGCTGGGGGGCATGACCGCCGAGGCCACCACCCCGCCGACCCGCCTGCTGCTCACCGCCGCCGCGCTCAGCGCGCTCGTCTTCGCGGTGCTCGACGCCGTGTGGCTGACGACCGGCTCGGGGACGCTCTACGACGACCGGATCGGCCACCTGCTCGCCGAGCGGCCGAACATGGCCGCGGCGGTCGCCTTCTACGTCGTCTACCTGCTCGGGTTCGTCCACTTCGTCGTCCGGCCGGCGCTCGCCGCGGGCTCGGTGCGGCGGGGCGTGCGGGACGCGGCGGCGTTCGGCGCGGTCACCTACGCGACCTTCGACCTCACCTCGATGGCCGTCTTCCGCGACTTCCCCCTCGTCGTCGTCCTCGTCGACATCGCGTGGGGGACCCTCCTGTGCACCGTGACGGCCGCGGTCGCGCTCGCCGTCACCCTGCGCCGCCGCTGAGCCGCGGCGGCGCAGGGCCGGGGCTCAGCGCTTCTTCGGCGGCAGCGGGAAGAACATGCTCGTGCGCTGCTGGTACTCGGGGTAGCCGGGCCGCTTGGCCATCTCGGACTCCAGCAGGCGAGCGCCCGTCGCGAAGGCGAGGAAGTACGTCATGACCACCGGCGAGAGCACGGTGAGGACGCCCGGCCAGGCCTCGGCGGCGACGACCCACATGCCCCACCACACGGCGGAGTCGCCGAAGTAGTTCGGGTGGCGGGTCCAGCCCCACAGGCCCCGGTCCATGACCTTGCCCTTGTTCGCGGGGTCGGCCTTGAACGCCTTGAGCTGGGCGTCGCCGACCGACTCGAAGGTCACCCCGACGAGCCACACGACCACGCCGAGGGCCGCGACCCAGCCGAGGGCCGAGTCCGTCGCCGCGGCGACCTGCAGCGGCAGCGACACGAACCACGCGGCGGCGCCCTGGGTGCCGAAGACCTTGACCAGGGCGGTGCGGAACCGCTTCTCCTCGGGCACGCCCGACAGCATCTTCGCGTAGCGCGGGTCCTCGCCCTGGCCGAGCGCCCGACCGCGGATGTGCCACGCGAGCCGGCCGCCCCAGAGGGTGACGAGCACGGCGAGCAGCAGCGAGCGGGTCGAGTGCTGGCCGGCCAGGTACGCGACCCAGCCGATGGCGACGAAGACCAGGCCCCACGTGACGTCGACGACCGAGTACCGGCCCACCCGCCTGGACCACACCGCGGTCACGGTCATGGCGAGGAGCGAGGTGAGGGCGGACGCGACGAGGACGACGCCGAGCGTGCCTCCGGAGAAGCCGTCCATCAGCGGGCCGGGTCCGAGACGACGGCCGGGCCGCCGGTGCGACGGAGCAGCAGCTGGTCGACGCCCATCCGGTTGTCGCGGAACGCCTGCGCGCCCCCGACGAGGTAGAGGCGCCAGACCCGCGCGCCCTCCTCGCCGATGAGCTCGACGGCGCGGTCCCAGTTCTCCTCGAGGGTGCGGTGCCAGGCCTCGACGGTCCACACGTAGTGCTCGCGCAGCGCGTGCACGCCGCGGACCTCGAAGCCGGCGTCCTGGAGGAAGGTCAGGGTGTCGCCGACCGGGCGCATCGTCATGTCCGGGGCGATGAACTGCTCGATGAACGGGCCGCCGCCGGGGTGGTGCCCGCGGAAGCGCGACATCTGCTGCACGAGGACGTAGCCGCCGGGTCGGACGTTGCGGTGGAGCACCTCGGCGTAGGTGTCGTAGTTCTTCTCGCCGACGTGCTCGCCCATCTCGAGGGAGGCGACGGCGTCGTACGGGCCGTCGTGGACCTCGCGGTAGTCCTGGAGCCGGATCTGCACCCGGTCCTGCAGGCCGCGCTCGCGGATGCGGGCGTCGATGAACGCCTTCTGCTCGGCGGCGATGGTGACGCCGGTGACGTGCGCCCCGAAGTGCTCGGCCGCGTAGAGCGAGAGCGAGCCCCAGCCGCAGCCGACGTCCAGGAAGCGCATGCCCTCCTGGAGGCCGACCTTGCGGCAGACGAGGTCGAGCTTGGCGGCCTGCGCGTCCTCGAGGCGCATCTGCGGGCCGTCGGCGTAGAACGCGGACGAGTACGCCATGTGCGGGTCGAGGAGGAACTCGTAGAACTCGTTGGAGAGGTCGTAGTGGTGGCTGATCGAGGCGCGGTCGCGGGCCAGCGAGTGCAGCCGCCCCTTGATGACGGCCTGCGTCGCCGGCGGGGCCGGCGGGCGGGCGAGGGCGCCGGTGTCACGGGCCAGGCGCACGAGGTCGGGGAGCATCCGCGCGACCCGGGCCGGGGTGAGCGGCGGGATGTTGCGCGCGGCCACGGTCTCGCGGACGAGGTCGAGGGCGTCACCGATGTCGCCGTGGACCTCGATCTCGCCCGTGACGTAGGCCTGGGCGGCGCCGAGCTCGCCCGGGTGCCAGAGGAGGCGGGTCAGGGCCTGCGGCGAGCGCAGCTCGACGAGCATCGCGCCCTCGGGGCCGGCCTCCGAGCCGTCCCAGGCCCGCAGGCGGACCGGCAGCGGCCCGGCGAGGAGGGGGCGCAGGGCGGCCTCGATGCGCGGGGCGAGGCCCTGCGTCGGGGTGCTCGTCGTGCTCCGGTCGGTCAGCGTCACGGGGGCTCCTGGGGTGAGGGGGGTAGGGGAAGGCCGGGCGCTGGTGGCAGCGCCCGGCCTGTCGGAAGTGGTCACGACCGGCGTTCGGAGTCCGTCCGCGCGGCGGATGCCTCGTGCCGCGCACCCTGCTCCTGCGACTGCTCCTGCGCCAGGGCCCGGCGGCGCTCGCGCGCCGCGGCGGTCAGCTCGGTGACGTCACCGACGAGGTCGGGGCCGAGGTGGTGGGCCTTGATCTCGTCGAGGACGCGCGGCGTCGTGCCGCGGCCGGCGAGCCACACGGGGTGGCGCTCGGCGAGCCGGCGCAGCGCCGGGGCGTGCGCCCGGAAGCCGGAGGGCCGGCGGCTGGCCAGGACGACGGCGTCGGGCTGGGTGAGGTCGGCGGCCGAGGCCAGCGACGCGATGGGGGTGTCGGGGCCGAGGTAGCGGATGCGCCACCCGGCCCGGCCGAGGAGCACCCCGAAGCTGAGGAGGATGATGTCGTGGAACTCGCCCGGGGGGCACGCGAGCACGGCCACCGGGCCGGTGCCGATGCCCCAGGTGAGCGACAGGGCGCCCAGGCGCCGCCGCACGAGGCTGGAGGCGAAGTGCTCCTGGGCGATGCCGATGCGCCCGAGCTCCCACATCTCGCCCACGCGGACGAAGAAGGGGACGAGGACGTCGACGATCGCGCTCTCGACGGAGCGGTCGAGGAAGGCGGTGTCGAGGACGGCGTGCGCCCGGTCCTCGTCGAGCGCGGTGACCGCGTCGAGCAGCTGGGTCACCAGCAGCGGCGGGTCGGTGCGCATCGGGTCCAGGCCCTGGCCCTCAGGCGCGAGCTCTCCATGCTCGTCGGCGGAGGCGACGCCCGTCGCCGCGTTGCCCGCGCGCTCGGCGGCCAGCACCTGCCGGCACGCCTCCATCGCGCTGACGCCCTGTTCACGCAGGGCCAGGACGTCGCGGACACGCCGCTCGTCGTCGGCCCCGTAGAGGCGGTAACCGCCACTGCTCCGCACCGGGGTCAACAACCCGTAGCGGGACTCCCACGCACGCAGCACGTGGGTGCTGACCCCCACCTTGGTGGCCAGCTCTCCAATCCGCATCGATGGCGGAACCGAACGCCTCACGTCACCCACGGTAGGTGCTCGGCAGAGATTTGACAAACCTTTGACGACATTCGACGAAAGGTTCTACGGTCGTGCCCATGCCCACCCATCCCACGGCGAGCCCCGACGCTCGCCGGCGCATCGCCGTGGTCGGCGCCGGAGTCTCCGGCCTGACGGCGGCACACGTCCTCTCGACCACCCACGACGTCACGCTGTACGAGGGCGAGGACCGCCTCGGCGGCCACGCGCACACCCACACCGTGCCCACCGACGGCGGCGACGTCCGGGTCGACAGCGGCTTCATCGTCCACAACGACCGCACCTACCCGCACCTGCGCCGCCTCTTCCGCGAGCTCGGCGTCGAGGCTCGTGACACCGAGATGTCGATGAGCATCCGCGACGCCTCGAGCGGCCTCGAGTACGCCGGCGGCCGCGGGGTCAAGGGCTTCGTCGCCCGCCCGCGCCAGCTCCTCGACCGCGAGTACGTCGGGATGCTCCGCTCCGTCAAGCGCTTCCACGCCGTCGCCTCCCGCTTCCTGGACGAGACCGACGACGAGGACACGACGACCTACGGCGAGTTCATCCGCGACCACGGCTTCCCCGAGCCCTTCGTCCGGCTCTACGCCATCCCGGTCGTCGCGTGCGTCTGGTCCAGCGGCGGCGGCGACGCCCTCGACTACCCCGCGCGCTACCTCTTCCGGTTCCTCCAGCACCACGGGATGCTCTCCGTCGGCGACTCCCCGCAGTGGATGACCGTCGTCGGCGGCTCGCGCACCTACGTCGACCTCCTCGCGGCGCGGCTGCCCGCCGTCCACGTGGGCGACCCGGTGACGTCCGTGTCCCGCACCCCCGACGGCGTCGAGATCCGCACGGCCGGTGGGCGGCTGGACCGTCACGACCAGGTCGTCGTCGCGACCCACGCCGACGACGCGCTGCGGCTGCTCGCCGACGCGACGCCCACGGAGAAGGAGGTTCTCGGGGCATTCCGTTACTCCCGCAACAAGACCGTCCTGCACCGCGACGGCTCGCTCATGCCGCGCGCCCGCCTGGCCCGCTCGTCGTGGAACTACCTCGTCGGCGACCCGGCCCAGGGCGCCGTCGTCACCTACTGGATGAACAAGCTCATGGGCATCCCGGACAGCGAGCCCTTCTACGTCACGCTGAACGCCACCGAGCGCATCGACCCCGGTAGCGTCGTCGCCACCATGGAGTACACCCACCCCCTCTACGACGTGGCGGCCGTCCGCGCGCAGCGACGCCTGCCCGAGATCACCACGGCCCGCACGGCGTTCGCCGGCGCGTACCAGGGCTGGGGCTTCCACGAGGACGGCTGCCGGTCGGGGGTGGAGGCGGCGCGCGCCTTCGGGGTCGAGTGGTGACCCGGTGACCTCGACCGCCGACCTCCCCGTCCTCCCCGCGCTCGTCGTGGGTCGGGTGCACCACACCCGGCACCGGCCGGTGCGGCACTCCTTCACGCACCGGCACACCCAGTGGCTCGTCGACCTCGACGCCATGCCGCGGGTCCCGCGCCCGCTGCGGCCGTTCGCGACCTTCCGTGCCGAGGACCACCTCGCGGGCAACCCCGGCATCCCCGCCCTCAAGGCCAACGTCCTGCGCGTCCTCGAGCGCGACGGGGTCACGACCTCGTCCCGCGACCGGGTCGTCATGCTGTCGCACGCCCGCGTGCTCGGGCACGTCTTCGACCCGATGTCGGCCTTCTGGGTCTTCGCGCCGGACGGCTCGCTGCGGGCGGTGCTCGTCGAGGTGCACAACACCTACGGCGGCCGGCACGCGTACGTCCTGCGCCCGGACGACGGTGGCCGTGCGGCGATGGACAAGGACTTCTACGTCTCGCCCTTCAACGACGTCGAGGGCGAGTACGCCATCCGCCTCACCCTGACCCCCGACACGGTGGGCGTCGCCATCCGGCTGCGCACCCGCGACGAACCACTCGTCACCGCGACCGTCACCGGACGCCCCCGCGCGGCCACCACCGCGCAGGTCGCCCGCACGGCCCTGCGGTACCCGCTCATGCCCCAACGGGTCACGGCGCTCATCCGCGTCCACGGCATCTGGCTGTGGCTGCGGCGGCTGCCCGTCCGACCCCGCCCCGAGAACTCTTTGGAGACCGTCCGATGACCGCAGAGACCCCCCGCCTCGAGCTCGCCGCCCCCGCGCTGCGCTTCCCCCACGTCCTGACCCGGGGCGCGGTCGCCAAGGCCATCACCGAGATCGCCGTCAAGCCGATGCCGGTGCGGATGCGCTACCCCGACGGCACCGTCGTCGGCGCAGGCGGCCCCGACTCGCCGGTGCTCGAGGTCGTCCGCCCGCGGGCGATGTTCCGCCGGCTCGAGGCGCACCCGAAGATCGGTCTCGGCGAGGCCTACATGGCCGGCGACTGGCGCGTCGCCGACGGCACGGACCTCGCGCGGGCGCTCGCCCCGTTCGCGGCCCGGATGGGCGAGCTCGTGCCCAAGCCGCTGCTCTCCCTGCGCGGCCTCGTCGACCGCGCCATCCCCCGGGCGCAGCGCAACACGCTCGAGGGCTCGCGCAGCAACATCAGCGCGCACTACGACCTCTCGAACGACCTCTTCGCGGCCTTCCTCGACCCGTCGATGTCCTACAGCTCGGCGCTGTTCGACCCCACCCGCCCGGTCGCCGAGCAGGACCTCCATGAGGCGCAGGTGCGCAAGGTCGAGGCCATCCTCGACGCCGCCGACGTCCGCGAGGGCTCGCGCGTGCTCGAGATCGGCACCGGCTGGGGCGAGCTGTCCATCCGGGCCGCGGCGCGCGGCGCCACCGTCACCTCCGTCACCCTCTCGGCCGAGCAGCGCGACCTCGCGATGCGCCGCATCGCCGACGCCGGGTACTCCGACCGGGTGCAGGTGCTCCTCCAGGACTACCGCGAGACGACCGGCGAGTACGACGCGATCGTCAGCGTCGAGATGATCGAGGCCGTGGGGGAGGAGTACTGGGAGACCTACTTCCGCCAGATCGACGCGCTCCTCGCGCCCGGCGGCGTCGTCGCCGTCCAGGCCATCCTCATGGAGCACCACCGGCTGCTCGCCACGAAGGGCTCCTTCGGCTGGATCCAGAAGTACATCTTCCCGGGCGGCCTCATCCCCTCCCTGCAGGCGATCCGCGACGTGACGCGTGAGTCGACCACCCTGCGGGTAGAGAGGGTGCACGGCTTCGGCGCCGACTACGCCGAGACGCTGCGTCGCTGGCGCGAGAGCTTCAACGCGCAGTGGCCGGACATCCAGCGCAACGGCTTCGACGAGACCTTCCGCCGGATGTGGGAGTTCTACCTCGCGTACTGCGAGGCGGGCTTCGCCACCGGCTACCTCGACGTGGCCCAGATCCGTTTCTCGAGAAGGGACACCGCATGACCACGACGGTGGAACGCACCATCACGACGACCGCCCCGGCAGCCGACGTGCTCCCCTACCTGGCCGACTTCCGCAACGCGACCGAGTGGGACGCGGGCACCGTCTCGTGCGAGCGGGTCAGCGGCGACGGCGGCGTCGGCACGAAGTACAAGAACGTGTCGAAGTTCGCCGGCAACACCGTCGAGCTCGAGTACACGACCGAGGAGCTCGGTGAGGACCACGTCGTCATCGTCGGGCGCAACGACGCCGCGACGAGCCACGACACGATCACCGTGCGCCCGCACGGCACGGGGTCCGAGGTCACCTACAAGGCCGAGTTCGACTTCAGCGGGATCGTCGCGCTGGTCGGCCCGCTCATGACCCCGCTCCTCGAGCGGCTGGGCGACAAGACGGCCGCCCAGCTCAAGGACGTGCTGGACCGCCGGTGAGCCCCTCCAGCGGCACCGGCCGCCGAGCCCTCGTCACGGGCGTCACCGGCTACATCGGCTCCCGCCTCGTCCCGGCCCTGCTCGAGCAGGGCTGGACGGTGCGGGTGCTGACCCGTGACGCGTCCAAGCTCGACCAGCGCCTCTGGCGCGAGCGGGCCGAGGTCGTCGAGGGCGACGCGACCTCGCGCGCGACGCTCGCGGAGGCGCTGGCCGACGTCGACGTCGCCTACTACCTCCTGCACTCGATGGACGGCGCCGGCAACTTCGTCGAGCGCGACCGCGAGATGGCCCGCGCCTTCGGGCTCGCCGCCTACGAGGCCGAGGTCGGGCGCCTGGTCTACCTCTCCGGGCTGCACCCGGACCACGGGCCGCTCAGCGACCACCTCGCCTCCCGCGTCGAGGTCGGCGACCTCCTCATGGCGAGCGGGGTGCCGACCGCCGTCCTCCAGGCCGCGATCATCCTCGGCTCCGGGTCGGCGTCCTTCGAGATGCTGCGCCACCTCACCTCGCGGCTGCCCGTGATGGTCGCCCCGAAGTGGCTCGACAACAAGATCCAGCCGATCGCCGTGCGCGACGTCCTGCACTACCTCGTCGGCGCCGCCGACCTGCCGCCCGAGGTCAACCGCACGTTCGACATCGGCGGCCCCGAGGTGCTGACCTACCGCGAGATGATCACCCGCTTCGCGAGGCTGGGGGGCATGCTGCCGCGCACCGTCCTCACCGTGCCGGTGCTGACGCCGCGGCTGGCCAGCCAGTGGGTCGGCTTCGTCACCCCGGTGCCCACCGGGGTCGCCAAGCCGCTCGTCGAGAGCCTCCTGCACGAGGTCGTCTGCGGGGAGCACGACGTCGACGACCTCGTCGGCCCGCCCCCGCACGGCGCGCTGGGGTTCGACCGCGCCGTCACCGACGCCATCGCCGGCGACGACGCGAACCCGCGCCCAGAGCCCGGCACCGTCGACCCCGCCCGGGTCACCGCGGCCGACCCCTCGTGGGCCGGGGGTGGCAGCGGGTCGTCGGGCTGAGTCCGGTGGCCACCTCCGTCAAGCCGGTCGCCGAGCTGCGCGCCTTCGTCCGCGCCGCGCTCGTCGACCCCGTCCCGCGCGACCACACCGAGACCGACCGGGCCTTCCGGCGGCGCCGGGTCGTCGCGGTCGTCACCCTGCTCGTCGGGGCGGCGATCCTCGCCTACGCGCTGCGCATCGAGCCCGGCGACCCGACGTTCTACGTCGCGACGCTGGCCCTCGCGCTCGTGTGGGCCGTCGGCGCGTTCGTGTCCGGGCCGCTGCACCTGGGCCGGGCCCACTCCCGCACCGGGCGCACCGACAGCCGGCCGGTCGTCCAGTCGCTCGCGCTCGGGGGGCTGCTGCTTGCCGTGTTCCTCCTCGGGTCGGTCGTCGTCGCGCAGATCCCGTTCCTGCGCGACCCGGTCCAGCAGCTGCTCGACCACGCGCGCTACGGGTCCCTGTGGGTCGTCGCGGTCATCACCGTCGTCAACGGCGTCGCCGAGGAGCTCTACTTCCGCGGCGCCCTCTACGCCGGGGTCGGCCGCAAGCACGCGGTGGCGGTGACCACGGTCGTCTACGCCCTCGTCACGGCGACCTCGGCCATCCCGCTGCTCGTCTTCGCGGCGGCGGTCGTCGGTGTCGTGGTCGGGCTCCAGCGCCGCGTCACCGGGGGCATCCTCGGCCCGATCGTCACGCACCTCACCTGGTCCCTCGGGATGCTCTTCCTCCTGCCCCCCGTCCTCGACCGCCTCTCCTGAACAGGGCCCCACGATGACCTCCGTCCTCTGGCTGCGCCGCGACCTGCGCCGCCGCGACCACCCGGCGCTGCTCGCGGCCCGTGACGCGGCGGGGGAGGGCGACCTCGTCGTCGCGTTCGTCGTCGACCCGCGCTTCTGGGACCGCGGCGGGCCGGTCCGCCGGGCCTGGCTGGCCGCGACCCTGCGCGACCTCGACGAGACGCTCGACGGGTCGCTGACGCTGCTGCACGGCGACCCGCGGCAGGTCGTCCCCGCCCTCGCGCAGCGCGTCGGGGCATCCAGCGTGCACGTCTCGCGCGAGACCAACCCCGGTGGTGTCCGGCGCGACGACGCCGTCCGCGACGCCCTCGGCGAGGGGGTCGAGTGGGTCGAGACCGGCACCCCGTACGCGGTCGGGCCGGGGCTGGTGACGAACGGCTCCGGCGACCCCTACAAGGTCTTCACGCCCTTCTCGAAGGCGTGGCGCGCCCACGGCTGGCCGGAGCCCGCCCCGACGCCGCGCACGCTGTCGCTGCGCCACGCCCGCAACGACGCCGACGCCACCGCGGCCCTCGACGCCGCCCTCTCCGCGCCCGACCTGCCCGAGCTGCCGCCGGTGGGCGAGGAGGCCGCGCTGCGCCGCTTCCGCACCTTCCGCGACGACGCGCTGGCGGACTACGACGACGACCGCGACCGCCCGGCGCTTGACGGCACCTCCCGGATGTCGCCCTACCTCAAGCTCGGTGTCGTGCACCCGCGCACGCTGCTCGCCGAGCTGGCCGACCGCACCGGGACGGGGGTCGAGACCTACCGCGACGAGCTCGCGTGGCGCGAGTTCTACGCGGACGTGCTCTTCCAGAACCCCGCGAGCGCGTGGTCCGACCTGCGCCCCGCCCTCTCGGGGATGCGCTACGACGACGCCGAGGACGCCGTCGAGGCCTGGCGCCGCGGCGAGACCGGCTACCCCGTCGTCGACGCCGGGATGCGCCAGCTGCTCGCCGAGGGCTGGATGCACAACCGGGTCCGGATGATCACCGCCAGCTTCCTCACCAAGGACCTCCACGTGTGGTGGCCGGTCGGGGCGCGCCACTTCCTCGACCACCTCTGCGACGGCGACCTCGCGTCGAACAACCACGGCTGGCAGTGGGTCGCCGGCACCGGCACCGACGCCTCGCCCTACTTCCGCGTCTTCAACCCGGTGACCCAGGGCGAGAAGTTCGACCCGTCCGGCGACTACGTCCGGCGCTGGGTGCCCGAGCTGCGCCACCTGACCGGCAAGGCCGCGCACCAGCCGTGGAACCACGACGACGGGTACGCGCACGGCTACCCCGAGCGCATCGTCGACCACGCCGAGGAGCGCCGCGAGGCGCTCGAGCGGTACTCGGCCGTCCGCGGCTGACCTGCGCCGATGCGGGGCCGCGTGTCGAACGTTCACCGATTTCCGCACACGGACTTGGGGAAAAGATCGGCCCGCCGGTAGCCTTGGGCGTGACGAGGGGAGTACTTCCCAAGTCCGTCACCGGTCAGTACGAGCACCCCATGGTGCTCCCGGGACGGCGCCACACCCCGGTGTGGTGAAGGAGACCTCGGGACAACGATTCTGCCCCGAGGAGCGTCATGCCATCCCTCCACACCCTCGTCGCAGCGGCCGAGCCCGCCGCTGCCACCGAGCAGTCCGTCGGCACCCCCCTGCTGTGGGGCGTCACCATCGCCGCCGTGCTCGGCCTCTTCGCCCTCGACTTCGTGCTGACGCGCAAGCCGCACGAGGTGTCGATGAAGGAGGCCGTCGGCTGGTCGAGCTTCTACATCGCCCTGCCCCTGGCCTTCGGTGTCTTCATCTGGTCGCAGTACGGCGGTGACCGCGGCATCGAGTACTACACCGGCTACCTCGTCGAGAAGTCGCTGTCGGTCGACAACCTCTTCGTCTTCATGCTCCTGCTGGCCGCCTTCGCCGTGCCGGACGAGCTCAAGCAGCGCGTGCTGCTCATCGGCGTCGCCGGCGCCCTCATCCTGCGCGGCATCTTCATCGCCGTCGGCGCCCAGATGATCTCGATGTTCTCCTGGACCTTCCTGCTCTTCGGCGCCATCCTCCTGCTCACCGCGGTCAAGGTGCTCAAGGACGCGATGTCCGACGAGGAGGCCGCCGTCGACATCGGCTCGCTGCGCAGCGTCAAGGTCCTGCGCCGCTTCTTCCCCGTCGTCGAGGACTACCGCGGCCCGCACCTCACGGTCAAGGAGAAGGGCAAGCGCGCCCTCACCCCCCTCGGCCTCGTCGCCGTCGCCATCCTCGGCACCGACATCGTCTTCGCCGTCGACTCCGTGCCCGCCGTCTTCGGCATCACCGGCGACGCCTACCTCGTCTTCGCGACCAACGCCTTCGCGCTGCTCGGCCTGCGCGCCCTCTACTTCGTCCTCGAGGGCCTGCTCGGTGCGCTGCGCCACCTCGGCTTCGGCCTCGCGGCGATCCTCGCCTTCATCGGCGTCAAGCTCGTCCTGCACTGGGCGCACGGCGTCTGGCCGGCCACCCCGGAGGTCCCGACCCTTGCCTCGCTCGCCGTCATCGTCGGCATCCTGGCGCTCGTCACGACGACGAGCATCATCGCCAACAAGCGCGACGAGGCCCGCGGGGTCGGCGGGGACGACGACCCGGACTCCACCCGCCGCCCGGAGCTGGAGCCCGAGCGCTCCTGACCCGGCGCCAGCACCACTACGACCAGCACCACCACACCGGACGGCCCGGCGGGACACCTCCCGCCGGGCCGTCCCGTGGGCGCAAAGTGCGGTCGCCCGCCGCGGCTCACTACCGTGGGGGCCGTGACCGACGACGCCCCCTCCTCGCACCCGGTCTCGGGTGCGGGCTGCACCGGCGAGGTGCTCGACGAGGGAGCGCTGGTCCTGCGCTGGCACCCTCGCGGCGCCGAGCCCGTGCTCTTCTCGCACCCGACCCTGCCGGTGCGCTCCGGCACCCCGCCGCACGCCGGCATCCCCGTGTGCTGGCCGTGGTTCGGCCCCGGCCGCGCGCAGGACAAGGCGCCGTCGCACGGCTGGGTCCGCTGGGCCCGCTGGCGCCTCCTCGAGCAGAGCGCGGACGCCGACGGCGGCACCGTCCGGATGGGGCTGACGTCGAAGGACTCCGGCAGCCTCCAGTGGCCGCACGCCTACCGGCTCGAGCTCGTCGCCCGGATGGGCCGTGAGCTCGAGGTGTCGCTGTCGACGACCAACCCCGGGCGTGAGCCCTTCGTCGTCGAGGAGGCGCTGCACGCCTACCTCGCCGTCGGCGACGTGCGCCGGGTGAGCGTCGGGGGCCTCGACGGGGTGCGCTTCCACGACAAGGTGGCCGGGGTCGACCGCGTGCAGGAGGGCGACCTCGTCCTCGACGGCGAGACCGACCGCGTCTACCGCTCGGACGCCCCCGTCACCGTCACCGACCCGGTGCTCGGGCGGCGCCTGCGCATCGAGACGACGGGCGCCGCCGACCGCGTCGTCTGGAACCCCGGCCCCGACAAGGGCCCCGGCATCCCCGACATCGGGGACGAGTGGCCGCACTTCGTGTGCGTCGAGGCCGCCAACGTCCTCGCCGACGTCGTGACCGTCGGCCCCGGTGAGACCCGCACGATGACCTACCGCCTGTCCGTGGAGGACCTGTGACCAGCTGGCTCGACGACCCGACCCACCGCGAGTGGCTCGGCCGAGGACTGTCGGACGTCCTCGGCTTCGCCCTGCGCTCGATCCGGCCCGAGGGCGGCTTCCACCACCTCGACGCCGACGGCACACCGCTGCCCGACCACCCCCCGATGCTCTTCCTCACCGCCCGGATGGCCTACTCCGCGTCCGCCGGGGTGCGGCACGGCGTCCCCGGCTCCGGCGAGCTGCTCGACCACGCGCTGGCCTCGCTCACCGGGCTGCACGCCGACCGCGAGCACGGTGGCTGGCTGACCCAGCCCGGCACGGTGACGCGCAAGGCGACCTACGACCACGTCCACGTCGGGCTCGCCGCCTCCGCGGCGCTCGGGGTCGGGCACCCGGCCGCGCAGGCCCTGCTCGACCAGGTGGTCGAGGTCGTCGACGCCCACCTCTGGGACGAGGGCTCGCGCTCGCTCCTGGAGTCCTTCGCCCCCGACTGGAGCGACTCCGAGGACTACCGCGGGGCCAACGCCAACATGCACGGGCTCGAGGCCTTCCTCGCGATGGGCCACGCGACCGGTGACGCGGTCTGGCACGAGCGCGGCCTCGACATCGCCGACCGGCTGATCAACCGGGCGGCGCGCGAGAACGACTGGCTGCTGCCGGAGCACTTCTCGGCGGACTGGGAGGTCCTGCCCGAGTACAACCGGGACGAGCCGAACCACCCGTTCCGCCCGTACGGCGCGACCTTCGGTCACTCCCTGGAGTGGGCGCGCTTCCTCCTCCAGCTCGACGCCTCGCCGCTCGTCGCGTCACCCGCCTGGCTCGTCGAGTCGGCCGACGCGCTGGCGCGCCGGGCCCTCGACGGCGGCTGGGCCCTCGACGGCCGCCCGGGCCTGGTCTACACCGTCGACTGGGAGGGCGCTCCCGTCGCCGACGTGCGCCTGCACTGGCCGGTCTGCGAGGGCATCCAGCTCTCGGCGTCGATGGTCCGGCTCACCGGCGACCCGCACTGGGAGGGCTGGTACCGCCGGCTCTGGGACCACGCCGCGCGCTACTGGGTCGACGAGCGCGGCACCTGGCGCAACGAGCTCGACGACGCGATGCACGAGGCGGGCACCATCTGGCCCGGGCGCCCCGACGTCTACCACTGCGGTGGGGCGCTCTCCGGCCCCCTCGAGGCCTGACCCCACCCACCCCGCGCCTCCACATGTCGGGGTCCCGACGCCGGCCGGTCGTGATGTCGGTGGCGTCGCCGGGTCGATGGGTTGTGGCGTCGGTGACGGTGCGCCCGGTGGCGTGGGAACCGGGGTGATGACCCCCACTCCTGCGCCACGAGCGGCACCACGGCGCCGGCGGGCGGACGTCAGCCGAGGAGGACGACCACGTCGGGGTCCTCGACCGGCAGGTCCGGGTCGGCCGTCGCGGTGACCTCCATCGAGAACGGCCCGGTCTCGGCGCCGAGCGTCGTCATGAGGGCGACGTCGGCCGCGTCGCGCCCGGTGCCGGTGCGCACCATCGACGCGCGGGGCGCGAGCCGGGTCGCGTCGAGCAGGCGCCACTCGTCGCCGACGGCCGCCTCGACGACCGCGTGGGCGTCCATCGGGTCCAGGCCGGGGGCGTAGACCGAGACGTAGCGGGCCGGCACCTCGAGCGCGCGCAGCAGCGTGACCGTGAGGTGCGCGTAGTCGCGGCAGACGCCCTGCCCGGTGTGCAGCGGGACGAGGGCGTCGTCGCCGGGGCCGGTCGACCCGGGGGTGTAGGCCGTCCGGGCGTGGACCCACGCGGCGACCCGGCGGGCGAGGTCCCAGGGGTCGTCGGTGCCCGCGAACTGGGCTGCCGCCCATCCCTGCACGCGGTCGCTCGGGCAGTAGCGGCTGGGGAGCACGTAGGTGAACCGGTCGGCGTCGGTGACCGGGGCGGGTGCGGGGGAGTCCCGTCGCACGGTCGCCCGGTAGCGCACGGACAGCTCGCCGAGCGGGGCGTCGACCAGGTGCAGCCGGGTGTGGTGGTGCATCCCGACCTCGCGGACGTCGAGCGCGTGGCCGTCGGCGCCGGTCACCACGAGCGACTCGTCGCGCTCGAGGTGACCCGCGGCGGTGAGACAGAACGCGACCTCGCCGGCGGTGACGACCTCGGTGCGCAGGTCGAGCGCCACCGAGGTGCTCGGGCCGGCGGTCGCCCCGCCGGGGACCGGGGTCAGAGCCATCCGGCGCCCTGGGCGATGAGCAGGAGGCCGAAGACGAGGAAGGCCCCGGCCGCGCCGTACTTGATGACCTTCTCGGGGAGCTTGCGGCCGAGGACGGCGCCGACGCCGATGGCCAGCGCGTCGGCGGCGACCATCCCGACCGTGCTGCCGACCCACGTGCCGAACCAGCCCTCCTGGGTGGCGAGCGTGATGGTGGCGAGCATCGTCTTGTCGCCGAGCTCGGCGAGGAAGAAGGCGACACCGACGGCGAGGAGCGCCGCACCGGTGCTGCGGCGGGCCTTGTCGGCCTCGTCCTCGGTCAGCTCGTCACCGCGCAGGGTCCACGCGGCGAAGACGAGGAAGGCGACACCGGCGACGACGGAGATCGTCCCCTGGTACTGCTCGAAGGCGGTCCCGACGGCGGCGCCGATGCCGACGGAGACGAGGTGGACGATCGCGGTGGCGGCGGTGATGCCGATGAGGACGTCGCGGACGCGGTAGCGCGTCGCGAAGGTCATCGCCATGAGCTGGCTCTTGTCGCCGAGCTCGGCGACGAAGATGACGGCGGTGCTGAGCAGGAACGCGTACATGTGGTGGGGGCTCTTCCTCGTGCCGGACGAGGAGTGCCGCGGGACGGACCTCTCGGCCGGCACGCGTGATCGACGGGCGTGCTTCTGGCCGAAAGTCTCGTCCGCCACCACAGGTGGCCCGCCGTACCGGACCCGGGGGTCAGTGTGTCGACACGGCGATTGGGGACTACTCCCTTTCGTCGCCCACGGTAGCCGCCCGCGGGGTGGCGAGGGAAATCGCGGGCGGCCCGCATCCCGTAGGTTGGACGTGTCGTCGCCAGGACGCGGGCCGCCCGCCCGCGCACGAGGAGAGGTGGTCGCCGTGGCGGGCTCCGAAGGACTGTCGCTGGGCTACCGCATCGGGTGGCGGGTGCGCTACCTCCTGACCAGCGTGTTCGGCCCGGCGCAGCTCGGCACCGAGGACGACCCGCAGAACCGGCTGCGGCGCGAGCGGGCCCGGCGCGTCGAGGAGGCCCGTCGCTCCCGCGAGGGCTGACGGACTCCGTCGTGGGCGCCCGCCCGTCGGGTGACGGTGCGGCGGGTGAACGAGGTCACGGCATAGACCGCGGCCCCGTCGGCGTTGGACATCCTCGGTCCACGTCCCCGACACCCCTGGAGGTCCACCCATGACCGACACCACCCCGACCCCCGGCTCCACCACCGCCCCGCGCGAGTGGCGCCTGGCGTCCCGCCCGACCGGCTGGCCGACGCCCGAGAACTTCGAGCTCGCCGAGAGCGACGTCCCCGAGCTGGCCGACGGCCAGCTCCGCGTGCGCAACGTCGTCCTCTCCGTGGACCCGTACATGCGCGGCCGGATGAGCGCCGCCAAGTCCTACGCCGCCCCCTACGCGGTCGGCGAGGCGATGAACGGCGGCGCGGTCGGCGTCGTCGAGGAGTCGCGCGCCGACGGCTTCTCCGTCGGTGACCACGTGCTGCACGGCCTGGGCTGGCGCGAGGTCGCCGTCCTGGACGCCAAGGACGCCCGCGTCGTCGACGCCTCTGCCGCACCGGCATCCGCCTACCTCGGTGTCCTCGGGATGACCGGGCTCACCGCCTACGCCGGCCTCAAGCGCGTCGCCGCGCTCAAGGAGGGCGACGTCGTCTTCGTGTCCGGCGCCGCGGGTGCCGTCGGTGGCGCCGTCGGCCAGATCGCCAAGGCGATGGGCGCCTCGCGCGTCATCGGCTCGGCCGGCTCGCCCGAGAAGGTCCGCCACCTGACCGAGGACCTCGGCTTCGACGCCGCGTTCTCCTACCGCGACGGCAAGGTCTCCGACCACCTGCGCGAGCTCGCGCCGGAGGGCGTCGACGTCTACTTCGACAACGTGGGCGGCGAGCACCTCGAGGCGGCCATCGGCTCGCTCAACCTCGGCGGGCGCATCGCGGTCTGCGGGATGATCTCGGCCTACAACGACACCGAGCCGGCCCCGGGCCCGCGCAACCTCGTGCGGCTCATCCAGACCCGCGGCCGCATCGAGGGCTTCCTCGTCGGTGACCACTACGACCTCGCCGGCGAGTACTTCTCGACCGCGGCCGGGTGGCTCGCCGACGGCACGCTGTCGCAGCGCGAGACCTCGGTCGACGGCTTCGAGCACGCGGTCGACGCCTTCCTCGGCGTCCTGCGCGGCGACAACACCGGGAAGATGGTCGTGACGCTCTGACGTCCGCCTGACCCCCACGACCGGCCGCGGGCCGGGGCGCCCACCGGGTGCTCCGCCCGCGGCCGTCGTCGTCCCCGAGGGTGCCGCACGGCGCACCCGCGTGGGCGTCACCACCGCCGATGGGGCAGTTCCGTCGCGAACCGTGGATTTGTGCCGCACCTGCGGTTAGGGTCACGTCATGCACCTCTTCCGGATGCGCGAGGCCGCCGACCTCCTGGGCATCAGCGACGACACGATGCGCCGCTGGGCCGACGCCGGCCGGCTCGAGACGACGACGGACGCCGCCGGGCGCCGGGCCGTCGAGGGGCCTGTGCTCGCGCGCTTCGCCGAGGAGCTGGCAGCCGAGGGGGCCCACGCCGCCGTCGGCGAGGTCGCGGCCGCCTCCGTGCGCAACCGGTTCACCGGCCTCGTGACGCGCGTCCTCAAGGACGGCGTCATGGCGCAGGTCGAGATCCAGTCCGGGCCGCACCGGTTCGTGTCGCTCCTCAGCCGCGAGGCCGCCGACGAGCTGGGCCTCGAGCCCGGCGTCCTCGCCGTCGCCGCGATGAAGGCCACGAACGTGTCCGTCGAGATCCCGAGCAGCCGGTGAGCGCGCCGATGACCGCCGCCCGTCGTCCCCGAGGAGCCACCGTGCGCCGCACCGTCACCACCACCGTCGCCGTCCTCCTCGGGCTCGGGCTCGCCGGGTGCGGGTCCTCGAGCCCCTCCGCGTCGACGACCGCCTCCGCGGGGGCCTCCGCGGGCAGCACCGTGTCGGGCGACATCACGGTGCTCGCCGCGGCGTCGCTCACCGAGTCGTTCACGACGCTCGGGAAGCAGTTCGAGGCCGCGCACCCCGGGGTCAAGGTCACCCTGAGCTTCGGCGCCAGCTCCGCCCTCGCGACCCAGATCACCTCCGGCGCACCGGCGGACGTCTTCGCCTCGGCCAGCGCCAAGAACATGGACGCGGTCGTCTCGGCCGGCGACGCCACGAGCCCGATGACGTTCGCGAACAACGTCATGGAGATCGCGGTGCCGCCTTCGAACCCCGGCCGGGTGACCGGCGTCGAGTCGCTCGCCGGCTCCGGGGTGAAGACCGCGCTCTGCCAGGAGCAGGTCCCGTGCGGGGCGACCGCCGCGAAGGTGTTCACCAACGCCGGGGTCACGGTGACGCCGGTGACCCTCGAGCCCGACGTCAAGTCGGTGCTCAGCAAGGTGACCCTCGGCGAGGTCGACGCCGGGCTCGTCTACGTCACCGACGTCCGCGCGGCGGGCGACAAGGTGACGGGCATCGAGATCCCGGCCGACGTCAACGCCTCGACGAGCTACCCGATCGCGACCCTGAGCAAGGCGCCGAACGCCGCGACGGCGCAGGCCTTCGTCGACTACGTCCTCTCGGCCGAGGGGTCGACGGTGCTGACGGCGGCCGGCTTCCAGAAGCCGTGAGCCCTGGGGCTCCGGGCGGGGCGGTGCGCGAGAAGGGTCCCGCCGCTGCGGGGTCGGTGACCCTGAGCGCCCGTGAGCGCGCCCGCCGCGCCGCGACCGGTGGCGCATCCCGCAGGCCGCCGGCGCCCCTGCTCGTGCCGGCGCTGGTGGGCGTCGCGTTCCTCGTCGTCCCGCTGCTGGGGCTGCTCGTGCGCGCGCCGTGGTCGGACGCGTGGAGCATCCTGCGGCAGTCGCAGGCGGCCGAGGCGCTCCGGCTGTCGCTGTGGACCTCGAGCCTGGCGACCGTCATCGCGCTCGTCCTCGGGGTGCCGCTCGCGTGGCTGCTCGCGCGCAGCAGCTTCCCCGGGCTGCGCGTCGTGCGGGCGCTCGTCACGCTGCCGCTCGTGCTGCCGCCGGTGGTCGGCGGTGTCGCGCTCCTGCTCGCGTTCGGGCGCAACGGGTTCATCGGGCGGTGGCTGGACGCGTGGTTCGGGGTCACCATCCCGTTCAGCCCGGCGGCGGTCGTCATGGCCGAGACGTTCGTCGCGATGCCCTTCCTCGTCGTCACCGTCGAGGGCGCGCTGCGGGCGGCGAACCGGGGCTACGAGGACGCCGCGGCCACGCTCGGCGCGGGCCGCCTGACCGTCTTCCGGCGCGTGACGCTGCCGATGGTCGCGCCCTCGCTCGCCGCCGGGGCGGTGCTCTGCTGGGCGCGGGCGCTCGGCGAGTTCGGCGCGACCATCACCTTCGCGGGCAGCTTCCCCGGGCGCACCCAGACGATGCCGATCGCGGTGTACTACGCGCTCGAGACCGACCCGGACGCCGCCATCCTCCTCAGCCTCGTGCTGCTGCTGGTCTCGGTCGCCATCCTCGTCGCGCTGCGCGACCGCTGGCTGCGCGGGGGGAGCGTGTGAGCGCGGCGGGGCTCGACGCGTCGGTCGAGGTGCGCCGCGGCGACTTCGTGCTCGAGGCCGCCGTGCGCGCCGCCCCGGGCGAGGTGCTCGCCGTGCTCGGGCCCAACGGGTCGGGCAAGTCGACCCTGCTGGGCGCCGTCGCGGGGCTGGTGCCGCTCGCCGGGGGCAGCATCCGCCTCGACGGCGTGGTGCTCGACGACGCCACGTCCGGGGCGTTCGTCGAGGCCGCGCACCGTCCGGTCGGCTTCGTCTTCCAGGACTACCGCCTCTTCCCGCACCTCTCGGTGCTCGACAACGTGGCGTTCTCGCCGCAGGTGCGCGGACGCTCGCGCGCCGAGGCGCGGACGGTGGCCACGGAGTGGCTCGAGCGCCTCGGGCTCGCCGACCTCGCGCGTCGGCGACCCCACCGGTTGTCGGGCGGGCAGGCGCAGCGCGTGGCGCTGGGGCGCGCGCTGGCCGGCTCGCCCGACCTCCTCCTCCTCGACGAGCCGCTGTCCGCGCTCGACGCGCGCACGCGGCTCGAGGTGCAGGGGGAGCTGAAGAAGCACCTCGCGGCGTTCGGCGGCCCGAGCCTGCTCGTGACGCACGACCCGCTCGAGGCGCTCGTGCTCGCCGACCGGCTCGTCGTCCTCGAGGACGGGCGGGTCGTCCAGGAGGGCAGCCCGGCCGAGGTCGCCCGCCGACCCTCGACCGAGTACGTGGCCCGGCTCGTCGGGCTCAACCTCTACCCCGGGACCGCCGAGCCGGACGGGGTACGGCTGGAGGGCGGCGGACGCTTCGTCGTGCCCGACCACGGCGAGCGGGGCGAGGTGCTCGTCGCGCTGCGTCCTTCCGCCGTCACGGTCAGCGCCCAGCCGCCGGGGCCCTCCAGCGCCCGCAACACGTGGGCGGCGACCATCTCGGGCCTCACGCTGCTCACCGACCGCGTGCGGCTCGACCTCGTCGGCGAGCCGTCCTGCCTCGTCGACATCACACCGGCGGCCGTGGCCGAGCTCGGGCTGTCCGCCGGGCAGCGGGTCTGGTTGTCCGCCAAGGCCGTCGACCTCGAGGTCTACTCGCGCTGACCCGTGGGGCCAGGCGCCGGGCCGGTCCGTCCCGGTCGCGGCATCAGGTGCTCCGGGTGAGGACCTCCGCCGGACGGCCGGTGGAGGACCGCACGACGAGCTCGGTCGGGGCGATGACCGACTCCTCGGCGAGCGACCGGCCACCGAGGAGGTCGACGACCATCTCGCCGGCGACGGCGCCCTGGGCCGCGGGGTCCTGACGCACGGTCGTGAGGTCGGTCAGCTCGCCGAGGGGATGGCCGTCGATGCCGATGACCGACACGTCGACGCCGGGGCGCAGTCCGCTGCGCCGCAGGGTCCGGACCGCGCCGAGGGCGACCTCGTCCGAGTGCGCGAAGACGGCGGTCGGCGGGTCGGGCAGGCTGAGCAGGCGACCCATGAGGGCGGCGCCGTTCTCGCCGCTCCACGAGGCGGCGAGGACGAGCTCGGGGTCGACGGGGAGGTCGCGCTCGCGCAGCGCCTCGACGTACGCCGGTGAGCGGGTGGGCGGCAGCGTCGGCTGCTCGGGGTCGTACGCCTCGAGCATCCCGATGCGGCGGTGCCCGAGGAACAGGAGGTGGTCGACGGCCTGGCGTGCGGCGGTGTGGTCGTCGATGTGCACCGACGGGTAGGTCGCGCTCTGGCCGCCGGCGGCGACGATGTGCACGCCCATCGTCGCGAGCTGCGCCTGCTCGGCGGCGTCGACCTGGAAGCCCACGACGACGACGGCGTCGACCTTGCGCCGGGCCGGGAGCCGGGTGAAGAAGTCGCGCCGCTCGGCGGTGTCGGCGACGTGGTAGAGCAGGACGTCGAGGTCGGCGGCGTGCAGCACGCGGACCAGCCCCTCGACGACCTCGCCGAAGAACCAGCGCGAGAGGTGGGGGACGACGACGGCGACGCGGCCCCGGGTGCCCTTGGCCAGGCGCGAGGCCTCGGGGGAGACGACGTAGTTGAGCTCCTCGGCGACCCGCAGGACCCGGTCGCGGGTGGCGGGGGCGACGTCCTTGGCGTTGCTCAGGGCGCGCGAGGCGGTGCCGACCCCGACGCCGGCGAGGCGGGCGATCTCGACGATCGTCACCTTGGCGCGGGCGTCGACCTTGCGGGGCATGGCGGGAGCGTAACCGACTGCCGGATGGAAGCGCTTCGGTCCAGACCTGCCCCGGCCGCACGATCGCGAGAGGCGAACGCAAACGGACTCTTGACAGGAAGCAGGATCGCGCGCCATCCTCGGACCGGAAACGCTTCCAGTCCGACCGGGAGCGGTCGGTCCACCCCCGGCGAGTCGGCTCGCCGGATCCTCCAACGGCGCAGGAGAAAGCCCATGCCCTCGGCATCCCAGTCCCCCCGCAGCACCACCCGTCGTGCCTTCGTGGCCGCCGTCGGCGCCCTCGGCGTCGGCGCCCTGGCCGCCTGCTCGGCCCCCGGCGGCTCCGCCGGCGTCTCGTCCGCCGAGGCGGTCCCGTCGGCGGTGAGCACCACGCTCGGCAGCCAGGCGGTGACCCTCGAGCTCTACGACGGCCAGGGCCTCAAGCCCCTCGACGACGCGCTCATCGCGGCCTTCACCAAGAAGCACCCCACCGTGACGATCACGCCGACGTACGACCCCGACAACGTCACCACGCAGAACCAGCCGCGCCAGCTCGCGTCCCCGACGCCCCCGGACCTCGTCCGCGTCATCTCGGTGACGGCCGGCACGAAGAACAACCTCCTGACCAACCTCGACAAGTACGCCGAGGCCTACGGGTGGGACGCCCTCCCCGCGTCCCAGCTCGCGCAGTTCCGGGCCGAGAACGGCGTCGCCGGCTCGGGGTCGCTCTACGCCAAGGCCTCCGGCTTCACGATGACCGGCCTCTACTACAACAAGGCGCTCGCGACGAAGGTCGGCATGTCGACCCCGCCCACCACCCTCGCCGAGCTGACCGGCTACATGGACAAGGCCAAGGCGCAGGGGCTCACGCCGATGGTCGTGCACAACAAGGAGGGCGGCGGGGTGTTCCCGTTCCAGCTCCTCCTCAACACGCTCATGGGTCCGGAGAAGGTGTCGCAGTGGGTGTTCAACGCCCCGGACGCGACGATCGACGACCCGGCGGGTCTCGAGGCGGCCACCACGGTGATGCAGTGGCAGAAGGCCGGCTACTTCCCCGAGTCGGTCAACGCCGTGGACGCGACGGCGGCCGACGCGCTCTTCGCGAGCAACAAGGGCCTGTTCTTCCCGTGGGGCAACTGGGACGCCGGCAACCTCGACACGACGATGCCGAACCAGGTCGGGTTCTTCCCCTTCCCGGCGGCGAAGGACGGCGCCTCCCCGGCGGCGATGTCCGACGCGGCCACGGCGTTCGGCATCCCCGCGAAGTCCGCGCACAAGGACGCCGCCGCGGCCTTCCTGAACTTCCTCTCCAGCGACGAGGCCCGCCAGATCGCGGTCGACGCCGGCTTCATGCCCTCCGGCACGAGCGAGCAGCAGGCGCCGACCATCAAGGACGGCTCGGTGCTCGCCGACGTGACCACGGCCTTCGCCACGGTCTCCGAGGCGGGCGGTCAGGTCCCGTTCGTGCAGAACGCGACCGCCGGCATCAACAACCGTGCCTGGAACCCCGAGAGCCAGCTGCTCTACGGCGGCCGTGAGACGCCGGAGCAGTTCGTCAAGAACGTCCAGGCCAAGTACGAGGAAGAGCTCGGGCGATGAGCACCGTCGACGGTCTGGCCGGTCCGGCCGCCGTCGCCGAGGCCGAGCTGCAGGCCGAGCGGCGCGCTCCGCGCCGACGGCGGGCGGGCGGCGCCGGGTCCCGGCGCCGCGCCCGCTGGGCCGGCTGGTGGTTCGCCCTCCCGGCGCTCGTCATGTACGTCGTCTTCGAGCTGTACCCGATCGTCACCGCGGTCCAGTACTCGTTCTACGACTGGGACGGCATCAACCTCTCGACGCCGGTCGGGCTGGACAACTACGTGCGGGTCTTCACCGAGCCGCAGCTGCTGTCCTCGATCGTCCACGCGTTCATCCTCGTCATCTTCTTCTCGGTCGTCCCGGTGCTGCTCGCGCTGGTCATCGCCTCGATCGTCCGGGAGATCCGCTCGGCCGTCGCCGGCGGCCTGGCCCGCACCCTGCTCTTCCTGCCGCAGATCATCCCCGGCGCCGCGGCCGCCATCGCCTGGACGTGGATGTACGCCCCGGACGGCGCCGTCAACCAGGGCCTGCGGGCGTTCGGCCTCGACGCGCTGGCCCGGCCGTGGCTCGGCGACTTCACCTGGGCGCTGCCCGCGGTCGGCATCATCGGCACGTGGCTCGCCACCGGGCTGTGCACCCTGCTCCTCATGTCGGGCATCGGCAAGATCGACACCAGCCTCTACGAGGCGGCCCAGCTCGACGGGGCGAACCGGATGCAGCAGTTCCGCAACGTCACCCTGCCGGGGCTGCGCCAGGAGATCGGGGTCTGCGTGACCATCACGATCATCGCGGCGCTCGCGAGCTTCGACGTCGTCTACATGTCGACGCAGGGCGGCCCGGGCTACTCCACGCAGGTGCCCGGCGTGCAGGTCTACCAGCTGGCGTTCACGGAGAACCGGATCGGCCAGTCCTCCGCGGTGGCGGTCGTGCTCAGCCTCATCGTGCTGGCCGTCATCCTCCCGCTCCAGCGACTCTTCAGGGAGAGGTGAGCCCGATGCTGACCCGTCTCAAGGACTCCACGCCCAAGACCCTCCTGCTCGGGGGTGCGGCCCTCTTCTCGGTCTTCCCGCTCCTGTCGATGCTCTCCGCCGCGCTGCAGCCCCAGGGCTCCTCGCCGGCCGGGTTCTCGATCCCGACGGACCCGCAGTGGCACAACTTCGTCGACGCCTGGGACGTCGCGAACATCACGACGCTCATGAGGTCGAGCATCATCCTCGTCGTCGGGGTCGTGCCCGTCGCGGTGCTCATCGCGTCGATGGCGGCCTACGCCATCGCCCAGCTGCGCATCCCCCTCGGGAAGGTCTTCTTCCTGCTGCTGCTCCTCGGGCTGACGCTGCCCTACGAGATCGTCGTCGTGCCGCTGTACTACGAGATGCAGGGCCTCGGGCTGCTCAACACCCGGCTCGGGCTGATCCTGCCGCTCATCGGGCTGAACATGCCCTTCGCGGTGTTCTGGATGCGCACGCACTTCATGTCGGTGCCGGCCGAGCTGTCGGAGTCGTCCGCGATCGACGGAGCCGGTCCGTGGCAGGCGTTCCGGCGCATCCAGCTCCCGCTCGCGGTGCCGGCGATCGCCTCGCTGGCGGTGCTCATGTTCCTCAGCACCTGGAACCAGTTCCTCCTGGCGATCGTGCTCATCGACGACCCGAACAAGCGGACGATGGCCGGGGCGCTGCAGGGGTTCGTCGGGGCGCACTCGACCGACGTCGTCCTGCTCAACGCCGGGGCGCTGCTCATCATGGCGCCGACGATCCTCGTGTTCCTCGCCTTCCAGCGCTACTTCATCCAGGCGATGCTCGCCGGCGCCGTCAAGGGCTGAGGGCTCCGCGAAGCTCCGGGCAGCCCGTCCCGTCTGGGTCGGGAACGGGCTGCCCGGTCCACACTTGTCGACACGACCACCCCGAAGGAGGCGACCGCGGATGCCCGTGGACGCAGCACCTCACGACCCGACGACGCGGGACTGGTGGCGCGACGCCGTCGTCTACCAGGTCTACCCGCGCAGCTTCTCCGACTCCGACGGGGACGGGATCGGTGACCTCCCCGGCGTCCGCAGCCGTCTGCCCTACGTCGCCGAGCTCGGCGTGGACGCGGTGTGGCTCAGCCCGTTCTACCCCTCGCCGCTGGCCGACGGCGGCTACGACATCACCGACCACCGGGACGTCGACCCGCGGCTGGGCACGCTGGCGGACTTCGACGCGCTCGTGACCGACGCGCACGCGCACGGCATCCGCGTCATCGTCGACGTCGTCCCGAACCACACCTCCGACCAGCACCCGTGGTTCCGCGCGGCGCTCGAGGCGGGCCCCGGTGCGCCGGAACGCGACCGGTACATCTTCCGGCGCGGGTCCGGCCCGGACGGCTCGCTGCCCCCGACGGACTGGCGCTCGCACTTCGGGGGCCCGGCGTGGGAGCGCACGCAGGACGGCGAGTGGTACTGCCACCTCTTCGCGCGGGAGCAGCCCGACCTCGACTGGAGCCACCCCGAGGTGCGGCAGTACTTCCTCGACACGCTGCGCTTCTGGGCCGACCGGGGCGTCGACGGCTTCCGCATCGACGTCGCGCACTCCCTGGCCAAGGACCTCACCGAGCCGCTGCGCAGCCAGCCCCACCTGGACTCCCGGCTGCCGCTCGACGGCACCGACCCGCTGTACGACCGCGAGGAGGTGCACGAGATCTACCGCTCGTGGCGGCGCGTCTTCGACGAGTACGACCCGCCGCGGATGGCCGTCGCCGAGACCTGGCACCCGACGAGCAGCCGCACCTACCTCTACGCGCGCAACGACGAGCTCGGGCAGGTCTTCGACTTCTCGCTGCTCAAGTCCGAGTGGGACGCCGACCAGTTCCGCGACGTCATCACCCGCTCCCTCGCCGAGCACGGCGCCGTCGGCGGGGGGATGACGTGGGTGCTCTCCAGCCACGACGTGCCGCGCCACGCGAGCCGGCTCGCCCTCCCCGCCGGCACCGACGTCGACGCCTGGCTCTCGACCGACGGGCTGGCCCCCGCCGTGGACCCCGCGGGCGCCGCCCGGCGGGCCCGCGCGGCGACGCTGACGATGCTCGCCCTGCCCGGGTCGGCCTACCTCTACCAGGGGGAGGAGCTCGGGCTGCTCGAGGTCGCCGACCTCCCGCGCGACCGGCTGCAGGACCCCGTCCACGAGCGCACCGGGCGGGTGCTCAAGGGGCGTGACGGGTGCCGCGTGCCGCTGCCGTGGACCGCGTCCGGACCGTCGTTCGGCTTCGGCCCGGACGGTGCGTGGCTGCCCCAGCCCGCGTCCTTCGCCGACGTCGCCGTCGACGTCCAGGCCGGCCGCCCGGACAGCAGCCTCGAGCTCTACCGCGCGGCGCTGCACCTGCGGCGCAAGCTGGCCCACGACGAGTCCTTCGCGTGGGTGCCGACCGACGACCCGCTGGTCCTGCACTTCCGGCGATCGGGCGGCTGGTCCTGCCTGCTCAACTTCTCGGCGCACGAGGTGGCCGTGCCCGGTCGCATCCTCCTGAGCAGCAACCCCTCTCAGGGGGAGGGGCTGGCTCCGGAGACGGCCGTCTGGGTCGAGGCGGCCTGAGCGGGGCGGTGCGGATCGGCGGCGCCGGGCGGGCGGTCCGGCGCCGCCGGCCCGTGCCCGGCCGGTGTCGGCCGGCGTGCGGTGGGCCCCGTGGGATTCGAACCCACAACCTACGGAGTTCTCGGGTCCCCAGCACCGTGGTCTGCGACCCGGCGGTGCTCTGCTGTGGCGACCGCGGGCGGTCGTGGTTGTTGGCGACTAGTGGCTTAGCGATGTGTCCTCATATGTAACCCCAAGTCCAAGGTTGACGTGGCGAAGGGAGCTATGCGAGTCGGGAGACGCCGACGAGACCAACACGTCCGCACCGCTAGCCCAGTCGAGGGAGGCTCCGAGTCGACGACGGCGCCCTCACGGTGGCACGGAAAGTGGCAGTCCCTTCGGTCCAGTCGGTTCGGCCCATCCCACGCCGACCTCTTCAGAGGCTGGCCTGGGGCTGAGCCCGCTCCCGGACGGCGGGGTGCGCCGCACTGTCGTGACACTCACCTACTGTGTACCTCATGCCTAGCTCAGCCCTCCATCAGGTTTCCGGAGTAGGGCGCACCTTCGTGGAGTACTTCGCCGGCGTAGGTTTGATTCACGAAGCGCTCCGCCCCTTGGGATGGACTTGTCAGCTGGCGAACGACAATGATCCTAAAAAGGTCCGCGCCTATGAGGCGAACTATCCGAACGTGCCAGTGAGTGCGCTAGACATTCGCGATCTCTCCGCGAGCGATATTCCGCCCGCGACTCTTGCGACGGCTTCGTTCCCATGCATCGACCTCAGCCAGGCGGGCGGTCGCGTCGGCATCCACGGCACCCATAGCGGAGTCGTCTGGGCCTACCTCGATCGAATCAGAGAGGCCAAGAAGGTTGATCGTCAACCACGCTTTTTGTTCCTAGAGAATGTGGCTGGCCTCTTGACCCTGCAGGGCGGAAAGAGCATTGATATACTGCTGCACGCGATTGCGGAACTTGGCTACTCAATTGACGTCGTTCAGGTGGACGCCCGTCACTTTTTGCCCCAGGCGCGTAATCGCGTGTTTATCATTGCTGGCCTCGGATTGCCTCTCTCGCTGGGAGAGATGCCAACTTCGCATATCCGGCGGTATAAGGTGCGTGAAGTATTCGATCGAAACAGGGATTTGCCGTGGCACTTCTTCGACTTTCCGCGGTTACCCTCGGCAACGTACGAACTCAAAGACCTGCTTGAAGATATTCCTGTGTCGGACCCCCGCTGGTGGAACGCGGAAAGGATGTCCTATTTCTGGGAGCATCTCGAGCACCATCACCGCCCTCAGCTTGAAGAGATGGCCCGCAGGCGCATTCCCGTACGACTGACCGCTGTGCGGCGCGGCCGCCGACGGGGACTGCGCGAGCAGATCTTCAACCTTCGATTCGACGGTCTGGCCAGTTGCCTGCGTACACCGAAGGGAGGGTCGTCAATTCAGTTCGTCGTGGAAGTTCGATCCGACGGCTCGGTTGGCGTTCGCCGGATCACTGGCCTGGAGAGCGCACGTCTGCAAGGAGTCGGGCTACCGGACGCAGCGGATGACTTTGCGATTCCGCAGGTCGAAAGCGACGCGCTGTGGGCATTTGGTGACGCCGTTTGTGTCCCCGCCGTGCGCTGGGTCTTCCAGCACTCAATTGAGGCAGTCATGAGTGGAGTTGCTGCAGAGGGCCAGACGCAGCTGGTTTTTGACCTCGCGAGGGAAGCGTCGTGATTGAATTTCCCGAGTATCGAGACAGCTCGGCCGCGCCAAAGATTTCAGACCTTGAAAGGCTGATGGATCGCTCCTTGACCAACTCGCAGTACGTGGATGGGGCGAACGCAGCTCGCTTGCTAGGCACATTTATCCGGTCATTTCGTAGCGTCATTGGTAGCGCCGAGGAGTCGGCCACTCGAGCCAATTTAGTTGAGGCGCACGACGAGGCGAAACTCTTCGGGTTGATGCTATCCGCGGGATTCGACCTAATTTGTAATGCAGAATATGTCCACGGGCGATTGGTCAACAATAAGTGGATCTACTGCCACCGAGGGGGTGAGCCGGCTGTCGCCTATTACTCTTTCCTGAAACAGTGTCCTCGGTGCTGCCTTGACCGAGGCTTGGAGGGGCGGCTGAGTGGCGCACAGCACAAGCCGACGAGCCATCACATCGGTGAGATAACCACCGTCGCGATCGCCCTTCTTCTCCAGTTGGTGGCTGCCGCTAACGAGAATCCGTTCGAAATCGCCACGATCACAAAACAGTCGCATGACGTTGATGCCATTGGCTTCCGTGACGATCTTTTGGTCCTTTTCGAGATTAAAGCTTCCCCAATGGTCTCCTTTCCTCTGGTGACTGAACTGGAAGAACCAATGCTGCAGGAGGGCCCCGACGGCCCAGTAGAGTACCGGCAACACTCATTGGTGGATTTAACGCTGCAAGGCCGAGAATTCGCTGTAGCTATCCCGCACGCAGAGACGGCAATCCCTCTCGGTGAACGAGAGGGGGAGTCTTGGCCCTATGAACCGCTGATCGACTACTTCTCAGTACCCGCCAATGCCGCTAGTTATCTGCAGGCGTGGATCGAGCTGTACGCGGCTTACAGAACCCCCAAGACGCAAAGAGCGGGCCGGACTGCTGCGCTCGCGTATCTCGTGAACGGCTGGGGTGACGAGATCGACTCCAATAAGACTAAGCCTGGGCTTGGGCGGACTGATGACGTAAAAAAAGGCACTTATCAGTTGTTGAAGTTCGGTTCCTACTATAGGGACGACGCCGCAAGTGTGCCTGTAAGGGGTGCTCTGGTCGCCAACCTTGATCCGCTCTTTCTGCGCCCTGGTTACATCGATGGACTGTCTGACGTGCGCTGGGGCCACGGGCGCGATTTCACGCTTGAGGAGGGTGAATACAGGATCGCGGAAGGATCGCTGCGGCATCTGTACGATGCGATACTTGCGTTCAACGACCCGCTGTTAAACGACCCGCTCCTTCAAGAGATATTCGATCTTGGTGCCGTGGAGAGGAAACTGGCCAATGGCGACCTGGAAGCACTCTTGGACAAATGGATTGCGCGACCCGAGATAGTGCTTGACCCTAGTTGAGAGAATCTCCCGGCCAGTCGTAATCGCGAATTCACGAAGACTATAACGAGCGAGACGTCCGAGTACTCGTAGAACTGTTTTAAGAATACGTACGCGTATCTGGCTGGCTACACGAATGCTTGAGGTTGACTCTTGCGCGGCCGCCCATTGTCGGTCCGGTTAAAGGCACGCCGACGCAGTTTAAGTCGGAGGGCCGACCGAGGACGGCGCGCCAGCGCCGCCCGCAGGCGCCGCCGAGCGAAGCGAGGCCTTGATCTAGTAGAGGCACACTCAGCAGTCGCCGAGTTGAACGGTGCGCCGCTGTCCAAGTCGATTGACAACTTCAGCCGCAGCGTTCTGGGATGGCCGGCGCAGCGATCAGGCGGACCGTGACGGCATCGCGCATCCCAAATGCTGGGTGGTCCTCGAGCCCGGATCAGTGCCCCCCGAACTCAGCATCTTCTGCTGGGCAAGCTGTTTAGCTTGTGGCCTCCGACGCCTCGCTGCGCGCAGGTGGGTGGCGGTCACACAACGCGGAGGATCTGCTGCCCAGGCCGCGCTAGAGTCACCGCAGCTGCACCCTCCGTAACCTCCACTCGGGTATAAGTCTCCGCCCGGCTATCAGATTGGTAACGCGCATGACCCGCATCGAGTCAGTCGAGGTCCAAGGGCTAGCAGGACGGGAAGGTGCAGTCGCTTTCGACTTGCACCCCGACTTGAACGTCTTCTGGGGCTTGAATGGAAGTGGCAAGACATCACTTCTTCGTATTCTGGATAGCGCGCTGCGTAACGACGCGGCGGGACTGACGAACGTCGCGTTTGAAAGAGCAGTCGTTCGGTTTCATAGCCATCACAGGGAGCAGTCGTTCGTTCGGACTCTTACCAAGCCTGCTGCTGCTATGGCCGGGGAATTGGATCTATGGGGAGAAGAGCAGGAAGTTCAAAGCCGCAGAGTCAGGACTGCTCAGGTCGCACGAGAATTGCGATGGATGACTAAACCTGCAAATGTTGAGTACGCGTCGCGGTCTTTCGCTCACGCTTACCTGCCAATTACTAGGCTGAGCCCGAGCTCCCGTCCGCTAGAAAGGGTCTCCGGCAGGCGTGAAGCTATGGACGAGTCTGCCTTCGATGACGCATTTGCCGAAGCCATCAAAGTTCTCTGGATCCGAGTAAGCAACCAGTCTCTTGAAGCTCAGGCTTTGGCGCAACGCCGCGGGTTGGCGCGCGTGATGGAGCTCAGTTTTGCGGGCACAAGGCACGAGCGCGGACTCCAGCTCGACGCCGAAGATGCTTACGCCATTGTCAGAGACTTCCTGCGTGGCCAAGGCGTGTCTGGACGGATCAACAAGAGCAGCTTTATCAAGCGCTACGTGTCGGAGCCGACGCAACGTGAGATTGTCGCTAGCATCTTGGATCTGAACCTCGAAGTCGACGAGGCGGAGCGTCCAATGATTGCCCTGCAGGACCTCCTGAACGACCTGTTTTCAGGATCCAAAAGGGCGGTGGTTAGAGCGCACACCATTGGCTTCGATGTCGAAGGAAGACATCTGGACCTTCGCACGCTCTCCTCTGGTGAGCGTCAACTTCTTCTCCTCCTTCTTGAGGCGCTCGGCGCAGAGTTCAACCCGCTTATTGTCGACGAGCCCGAACTGTCGATGCACCTCGACTGGCAATCAAGGCTCGTTGCGTCGATAAAGACTGTAAATCCAGATTGCCAACTGGTCCTGGCCACCCATTCGCCAGAAATCCTAGCCACTGTCCCTGAGTCGAAAATCTTCGAGTTGTGAGCGGCTCCATGCCGTCTTCGGGTGGTCGACCGAAGAGAACGCCCGCATCGATGGCGTGGCGCATGAAGACCAGCCGCTATCGCCTATTCGTTTTTGTCGAGGGGCGTGAACTCGACGTACCGTTCTATGATGGCATTAGTAGAACTGCACTGGCGGCGACTGGCTTCGAATACACTGTGGAGCGAATAGTCGCCGTGCAGGGCCACGAAGGAAAATCGGGCTTGGAGGAATATTATGAGTATTTGCGCGATCAGAGAAAACTGAATCAAGCAAATTCACGCGGAAGGGTGAGCGCACTCTTCTTTATGGATAGAGACTTCGATCCGATCATCAAGAGTCAGTTGCCCAGAACTAAGAATATAGCCTTGACGCGGACGTACAACGTTGAGGCTGAAGTTTTCGACAGTGCGGACCCCGTCCGTGCGCTGGCGGATTTGGCTTCCCTGTCCGACGGTGAAGCGGCCAGGGTGGCCGCTGACCTAGGAAAATGGCAGCATGAACTGGCTGATAAATGGTCCACATGGCTGGAACTGTGCGTCATATCAGTCGCGCTTGGCTCGCAGTGTCGAACAAAGCCCAAAAGCCAGTCTCGTATCAACTCGCCCGTCTTTGGTCCCGTAAGCGACATCGCTGCGGCGGCAGAGTCAGAGCTGGTCTCCACCACGGCGACCTGCGAGGATCCCGTGGTGAGGCGGCAAGTCATCGAGGAGAGACTTTCAAAGGCGTTGAGGAGAAACGGGCACTTCCCCTTGCTCAGCGGAAAACATCTCGGTGCCTACCTAGAGGAAAGGTTGCGCGCGCACCCAATCGCTCAGCACGGTCACATGCGTGCTCTGGCCGGCGCAGCAAGCCGGGTGCATCTTGCACGGTTGGATTTCGGTGGTGAGTGGGCTGATTACTACCGCAGGAAGATCCTTCAGGCCGTGGTCTAAGGCCCAACCGCAGTTCATGCAGGCGCGCAGTAGTTGCCGAGGACGTTCACCTGTCTGAGGCTGATCCCCTTAGCGGAGCAGCTGTAGGGCCCGGCGGAGTGGGTCAAGGGTGGCCGTCGGCCATCACGCAGTGACGCCGTGGGCGCCCTTGACGCGTTCCGGCGGGCCCGGATGATGGGGAGTGGGGGAGCCAGCCCACCCAACGCGACCGTCCACGAGCACGGCTGTTCAAAGTCTTGGTAAGGGTTTCTGCTTCTTGTTGAACGAAGCACCCCGAGCGGAGCCGACTAGGTCTCGGAGGACCATTCCGGGCCCTCCGAGGCTCGACGTTAGGGGACACCGTGAACGAGTTCGTCGCGCTCGCCAGCGCCACCGGCGACACCACCAACCTGCAGTCCTGGATCAAGGACAACATCATCCCGCTGCTCCTGCTACTCATCGCCGTCATGCTCTTCGTCTTCGCCCAGCGCGGAGACAACGCCAAGGCCATGCGCGTCGTCGCCGGCGTCGTCATCGCTCTCGGGGTTCTGGGCATCGCCACCACCGGCCGAGCAGACGACGTGGGCACCTGGCTCGCCGGCCTCATCACGGGCTGAGCCATGCGCCTCGCGGTCGATGACGAGATCTACAACGTCAACGCGGTCTGGCTCGGCCCTCCGGGCAAGACCCTCCCCTTCCGGGCCCGCTACGTCGCCTACGGCGTCGGGGCCGCGGTCTTCGTCCTGGTCCAGATGCTCGAGCGTCGCCTCGGCATCGGGTTCGGCTTCTTCGCCTTGGCCTACTCGATGCTTGTGACCGTCGCCGTGACGAAGCTGATCCTGCGCGTCGTCGACCACGACCGGCCCGTCAGCGCGGTCCTGAGGGGACTCGCCAACGAGATCAGCGCACCGCGCGCGACCACGCGGATGACGACCGCCACCATTCGTCCGGCCCGGATCCGCGCAGTCCCCGCGCGTCCGGGTCGGACCCGGCCTCGGGGTAACCACTCCCCTGCGACCGGATCCACGTCTGGGAGCGAGTCGTGAGCAGCCGCGGACTGTCACTGCGGCGGATCACCGGCCACTGCACCGTGACCAGCGACCGGGTCACCGCCTGGTACCGGATGGGGCCGCAAGGCTGGTCCTTCCGACCCGACACCGTGCGCGAGCAGCTGATCATCGACACCGCTGATGCGCTCGCCCAGCTGTCGCGCCGAAACCTCCACCTGCGCGTCACGACGAGGCCGTACCCGGTGTCGCGATGGGCCGAGGCACATGACGCCAACGCTCCCGCGCCACTGCCCGGATGGCCCGAGCACCTCATCCGCGACCAACTGCACCTCGCCGGCAGGAGCATGGCCGATAAGGAGGTCTACCTCGGGGTCGACCTCGGCAGCACGAGGCGACTGCTCCACGCACTGAGCGGACTCGCGCCGCGCATGGCGGATCGTGAAGTCACCGCCCTCGCCAAGCCGGTCCGCGAGATCGACGACCTCCTGCGCCACCCCGGGCTGGACGGAACCCCGGCCACCCCGCGTGAGCTCGAATGGCTGCTCCACCGCTCCTGCTCGCTCGGACTCCCCGCCCCGCTGACTCTCGGAACCGCAGAGCACCCCGACTGGGAGAAGGACGACCTCCACGAGTTCACCGACCACGTCACCTGGTCGGCCGTGCCGTACGGACGGACCATCAGCGTCCGAGGCGAGGCCAACGGAGCCATCGTCGAGCGGCATGTCTGCGTGCTCTCGGTGGGCCGGATGACCGACCTCGAGATCCCACCCGGCGTGCCGTGGATCCAGCGCACCGACCAGCTGCCGTTCCCGATCGAGTGGTCCGCGCGGATTAGCATCGAGGACGCCGGACGAGTCGGGTCAGCGATGCGCCGGAACATCCAGCGGATCCGCTCGCAGAAGGAGCACTACGAGGTCGAGCACGCCGAGCCCGCCCCGGGGGCGCTCGACCGGCAGGCGTCGAAGGCGCTGCACGCCGAGGACGAGCTCTCGACCGGCCTCTCCGGGCTCAGCACCCGGACCGCAGGTTGGTACCGCCTCGCGGTCTCTGGCCAGACCGAAGAGGAGGCGCTCGAGCGCGCCGCGGCAGTCCGTCAGCTGTTCGCTCCGCAGATCACGATCTCCCGGCCGGCCGACCAGTACGCCGTTGCCCGCGAGTTCATCCCCGGCGAGAAGCTCGGCACCACGGCCTACCGGCGTCGCATGCCCGTGACGACCCTTGCAGCCGCAGTCCCGACCGCGACGGCAAAGGTCGGTGACCGCGTCGGCATCCACCTCGGGGAGACCTCCGGCACCTCGGCGCGCGTGGTCGCCTGGGAGCCCTGGCTGGCCACCGAGCAGGCCGAGGAGTCCGGGCTGGCCGTGATCTGCGCGGGGCTCGGCGGGGGCAAGTCCACCGCTGGCGGCAACATCATCTACCGCACGGTGATGCAGGGCGTGTCGTGGACGGTCCTCGACCCATCGGGGCGCCTGACCGCGCTCTGTCGGCTCCCACAGCTCGCGGCGGTGTCCCAGGCCGTCGACCTCCTCGACGCACCACCGGGCGCGCTGTGCACGTACCGCGTCATCGCCGAACCGCGGCGCGAGCACTACGACAGCGATGGCGAATGGCGCGCCGCTCAGGAGAACGCCGCCGACACGCGACGCCTCCTCACCAGCAGCGTGCTGCGATCGATCCTTCCCCGACAGATGCAGGACCACGTCCTCACCGAGGTCGCCCTGATGCGAGCCGTCGGTGCAGTGTCGGCAACCAGCACCTCGAGCCTGAGCGACGTCGTTGCCGCCCTCGGGCAGATCTCCGGTGACGACGAGCTGCGTCGGCACGCGGGGTACATGCGCGACTTCCTCTCCGAGGCAGCCCACACCGGCCACGGTCGCCTGCTGTTCCCGTCCGGCTACCGCAACGACTACGGCTCCGACGAGGCGCTGCTCACCGTGTACTCCCTGCGCGGCCTAGCGTTCCCCGACGAGCACAGCAAGGGGACTGAGGACCTCGATGAGCGGCTGAGCATGTGCGTCCTCTACCTCGCGGCCTGGCTGGCGCAGCGGGGCATGTACCTCGGCGATGCCCATGCTCGAAAGGGCATCTTCATCGACGAGGCATGGGCCTTGTCGACGTTCACCACCGGCCGGCGCTTCATCGAGCGCGCCGGCCGGGACAGCCGCAAGCACAACACCCGCGTACTGATGGCCAGCCAGAACCCGTCAGACCTGCTGCGGCTAGATCTGGCGAACCTCGTGTCCGCCGCGTTCATCGGCCGCCTGACCGACGAGCAGGCGCAGAAGGACGCCCTGCGGTTCATCCCTGGGATCCAGACCGGGCAGGGGTACGAGGCGATCTTCGAGTCGCTGTCGCGCCCGAATGCCACCGGACGGCGGGGTGCTCGCGAGTTCGTGTTCAGCGACGGCGCCGGAGGAGTGGAGCGGATCCGGATGGACCTGTCCGCCCACCCCGAGGTGCTCGAGGCGTTGGACACCACCGCCGATCCCACGAAGACCCGCGCTCGGCGCGCCGCTGCGACGGCGCCGGGTCTGGGTGAGGCTGCAAGCGACGTGCTGCAGGAGAGCGCCTGACATGGGAAGAATGCAGAGGCTCCTTGCCATTCTCGGGACGGCCACTGCCGTAGGGGTGCTGGCGATCGGCGGCGCACCAAACGGCTTTGCGAGCCCACCCTCGACTGCGCACCGTGCAGTGGAGGCTCCAAGCATTCCGGGGATCCCGGACTGCAAGGACGCACCACTGCCGGGACGCCCTGGCACCGGCCTTGCAGGAGCTCTGGACCCCAAGCCCGACCCTCTGCCACCGAATGCAGACCCCTTCGCGAACAACCCGACTACGAGCATCTACGACCAGTACGGATACGCCGGCCTTACCTGGAACACCTACGACCTCGGCTGCGGCGGATCCGTGCGAGACCCATCGGCCACCACCGACACCATGATCGGCAACGTCATGTTGTCGACAGCGGTGTGGCTGACCGCGGCGACAAACGGACTCCACAACAAGGTGGCCGACCCGGCCTCGTACATGGGCCCACTCGACCAAGTCGTCGGCACCGTGACCCAGCGGCTGCGCGACGCCATCTGGAGCCCGTGGGGCGGCGTCGCCCTCTTCGGTGTTGCCGCGATGCTGCTCCTCCAGGCGGTACGCGGGCACTTCCCGGGCGTCCTGCGAGGAGCGGTCTGGGCGGTACTGATCCTTGGTGTCGTCGCGGTTATCACGCAGTATCCGTCCCAGGCCAGCCGGTTCTTCGACGGCGCGATCACCTCGACCATTGGGACCCTCCAAGCGCGGACGGGCGGGGTCGATGGGCCCACGCCAGCTGGCCAAGGAGCTGCCCGCGGGCAGGGAGCGCTGACTGTCGACCGGGTGTTGTACGACGCGTGGCTGCGCGGCCAGTTGGGGTCCTCTGACTCGGCGGCCGCGAAGCGTTGGGGCCCAGCCCTTTTCCGGGCCAGCGCAGTGTCGTGGTCCGAGGAAGCAGCGGCAACGACGCCCGAGGCGAGCAAGCAGCTGACGGAGGGCAAGGCATCCACCTGGAAAGAGACTGCCGAACAGATCGCCGAGGAGGACCCCGCCACCTACGCGGTCCTCCAGGGGAAGGCCGGCGGACGGATGGGCACCGGAGCATTCGCGCTGCTCGGCGCGGTCTTCGTCGATCTGTTCCGGCTGGTGGCCGACGTTTTCCTGCTCGCCGGCCTCGTCATGCTGCGCCTGCTCGTGATGTTCCTGCCCGCGGCTGCGGTCGTGGGGGTGTTCGCGCCGATGTCCGGGATCGTGAAGCAGATGGCCAATATCGGCGGTGCCGCGGTCATCAATGTCGTGGCGTTCTCGGCAGGCTCCGTGATCTACACCGCCGCGATCACGGCTGTCCTCAGCACCGCGGACGACGCCGGAATGGGCATCATGGCCTTGGTCCTATGCCTCGTCATCACGCTCGCGGCGTTCGTGCTGACGGCACCCCTGCTGTCGTTCACGAGGATCTTCGGCCATGCCGGCCGTCGGAGTCGGGGCCGTCGCATCGGACGGCAGGTGACTCGATATCTCGTCACCCGGCAGGGCGTGAACGACGGCACGAAGCACGCGATCGAGGAGACGCCTGATTCCGCGCCCGAGCCGACGATCCCCAGCGAGGGTGCGACGCCACGAGCGGGGACACGGCCACCACGCAGCGAGACGTTCGGCCGGGAGCGCGTGGTCTGGGACGTCACGAGCGACGGTGGCCTGAGCCGGTCGACGGTCGTTCCTGCCCATCTCATCAGCGCAGGTCCGAGTTCGATGGGCCGCCAGGCCGCATCCGACCTTGCGACACCACCTGCGCCAATGCCCCACGACGTGCACCGCCAGAGCGGCGGACTGCCCGATACCAAGGTCTCGCCGGACGTCGTCGCCGGTGAGCTAGTGCCACCAGCACCGAGTCCCCGGCTGCAACCCGTCCGCGCGGAGCCTGCCCACGGTGCGAACGAGCAGCTCGACCAAGACGGCCTCGGGCACTTCGTGTACGACCCGCGGACCGGGGCCATGCTGCGGCACTCCGACGCGGTCCCGACGGAACAGGCGGAGGCGTCATGACTAGCGGCCGGCCCGAGTGGTGGCGCTGGCCGTTGTGGTCCTGGCGCAACCTGGCGGTCACGCTGCTGGTCGCGACGACGCTGGTCGGCGCGCTCGGCCGGGTCTCCGCGCTGGGCGAGCCCACGGTCGACGAGGCACCGGTTACTGAGGCGACGCCTCTCTCGTCCGTAGGTCGCTCTTTATCGAGCGATGCTCCATCTGCCCCCCGCCCCGGCCCCACCTCGTCCTCGTCGAGGGCAGCCCCGGAGGATGTGGCGCTCGCGTTCACCGAGGTCTGGGCTCGTCCTGACGCGGATGTCGATTCGTGGCGCTCCGAGTGCTCCTCCTTTGCGACGGCTCGCTTCACCAGGTTGCTGCGTGACTCCTCGTCAGCCAGCGTCCCCGCCTCGCGTGCGCTGGGAAGCGCCGAGACCGTTGAGCGCTTCGCGGCCTCCGCAAGGGTGCGGGTTCCCACGGATGGCGGGGCAGTCTTCGTCAGCCTCGAACGAGTTCGCTCCGAGTGGCTTGTCGACGGCATCGAGCCCGAGGAGTCCCCAGCTCTCGTCGGCAGGGCGATGGGTTGAGCCGTGGACCCGGTCACTGCTCTTGCCGCTGCCGAATTGAAGCGGCGCCTGTGGCGCTTGCTCGTGCGTGTTCTGGCTGTGGTGCTGCCTGTGGCACTCGTCGGTTTCCTCGCATTGACCGTCTTCACGATGTCGCTGCTCGCAGGCGAGCCTTCTGACTCCGAGCCGGCCGTGATGGGCTGCGGGACCGTCGATCGTCCAGCTGTAGTGAGCGTCTCGTCCTTCGACTCCGAGCAGCTGGCCAACGCCCAGACCATCGTGGCTGTCGGTCGAGAACTCGGTGTTCCTCAACAAGGGTGGGTAGTTGCGATCAGCACGGCGCTCCAAGAATCAGGCCTGCGCAACCTGCCCTTCGGCGACCGCGACTCGATCGGGATGTTCCAGCAGCGGGATGCCTGGGGTAGCCGCGCCGAGCGCCTCGATCCGATCCAGTCGACGTCGATGTTCTTCCGTGGGGGTCATGGCGGACAACGAGGCTTGCTCAGCGTTCCGGGGTATCTCGAGCTCCCAGTGGCCGAGGCCGCCCAGGCGGTCCAGGTCAGCGCTTTCCCGACTGCGTACGCGAAGTGGGAGGCGACCGCGCGTCAGCTGGTGGGCGCGCCGAGCATCGCCGCTGCTTCCTGCGCTGCGGCTCGTGGCCTTAACCAGGACAGCAAGGTCGTCGATGTAGCTCTGAGCCAGCTCGGCGTCCCCTACTCCTGGGGAGGTGGGACGCTGACCGGACCCGGTCCGGGATTCGGTAGCGGAACAGGGGTCGTTGGCTTCGATTGCTCTAGCTTCACGCGCTACGTCTGGTTCCAAGCGACCGGAATCACCCTTCCCCGAGTCGCCAGCGATCAAGCTGCGGCTGTGGCTCACGTGCCCCTCACAGAGATCCGCCCAGGCGACCTCCTCTTCTTTCACGATCCTCGGGACTCAAGCGGCGTCTACCACCATGTGGCTCTCTATGTCGCTGACGGCCAGGTAATCCACGCACCGGCGTCCGGGAGGACCGTCGAGGTGAAAGTTATAGATCTGTCCGCTGACAGACCGTGGGGCGACGACGACGTCGTCGCGGGCAGGCCCGACGCGAGTAGAAAACAACGACCCTAAAGGCCGTAGGGCCGAGGGCAAAGAGTGGTGGATGGTCCGACGCGCTGAACGGGATCGATAACCAAACAGGTGTCAAGGGCGCCGCTTCCGTCGAGAAACGCTTAGAGCGCCGCCGTGCAACTAAGATCGCGACGACGATTAGAAGGGGGCAAGTCAAATAGATCATCGTCGCCGTTCAAGGCCGAATAGCGTATCTGCGCGATAGCTGTCGTCGACCGAGTCGGATTGTGGTCCTTTGCTGCCCCATCCTGTGTAGACTGAGAAAGTGAGAGCAGCGCGACCAAGAGTGCGATCAACCCGACCACTGCGCTGACTACCGTCACCCACAAGACGCGACGGTTAATCGCATTTCCGAAACCTTGCAGATTCGCCGACATCAGGCTCGTTGAGACGGAGGCCTGCAGCGTCACAGAGTCAGAAACGTTCTCGACGCGACGTTCAACGTCCTCCAGGATCGCCGAAATCTCCGATTCCTCATCCAAGGCTCGAAGCAGCCGGCGCGTGAACCCGTGTAGCACCAGGACGGCATAATTTAAGCTCTCGTACGCGCCCGAGAGGATAGCTCTACTCCGTCGCACGCCCTCCACCGCATCCATGCTGGATGCTTCTGAGGTGCTCGTCGAGTAGAGCTTGCGAGCGTACTGAAGTTGACCACGTAGGAGCGCCTGCAGTCCCACGTGGTACTCCACTGCCTGTAGCACGTTGCCCATATAAAGGTGAAGTGGATTCTCGGCGTCCCAGAACCCACTCTGGATGCAGAGAGTTGTGTCGCGATCGACGAGGTAGAGCTCATTTGAGCGGTAGCCGAACTCCTTACTGGCCAAGCGCTCACGGTATTCTGCGTGATAAGTAGGGTACCAAGCCGCCAAATTCATAAGCCCTGCAACGGCTGCTGTGTCGCGGAGGCGGTGCGCGTCGCACACTCTCCCCGAGTCGCACTGCATGCTCTGAACGAAAATTGTTCTATGAGAACGAACCTTTTCGGAGTTCGGGTGCGAGCCGCAAGTGAATCCCTCACGCTCGAGGATTGAGCGAATAGGAGAACTGGCACCCACCATGTTTGAGGCGTGTTGATCGAACATCTTGCGCGCAAAGCGTCGGAGTGTGCGCAGGTCACGGATGGTTTCGTCCAGATCGAGTGCCTGATCTTGACGGAAGGAAACAGTTAGGACCACCACACCGTCTGGGGTCAAGTACCCGCGGATGGTGTCAAACTCCCATCCCCCCAGAGAAGCATCTAAACTCTGCATCCGACCCTGAATGCGCAACTGTTCTGCGCCCATATCGAACGAGCTGGGGTAGGGCGTTGTCCACGAGGCCCGAGTCTTAATGAAAGTGTCCGACCATACGGCCTTGCCGTCCTTGTTCACTGCTTCGTTTGCGTCGGCTTCGATGCGATCTGCCTGCGGAGCAAAGCCTTCAACGCCCGTTAAGGCGTCTTCGTAAAGACTCAGAAGCGTCCCAGCGGCACGGATTTCTTGGAGCGCGGCGATGGAATCATCGGTGACGCCGAAGTAGTCTCCAAGGTCTACCCCGAAAGTATAGAAAGCCCGGATTTTACTGATGCTGCGCGGATTGAGGGCGCAGGGAAGAGGGTGATCGCCCGGCAGGCCGATTATTGGCAGCTCAGTCAAGGCCAGAGATCTCGCTGCGTGCGAAGTTGATAGCCCTCACGGCGAGCCGCAAATCTCCACTTGAGGCGGCAACGGATAGGTCTACTGGGGGACTGAATAGGCGTGCGTGCAAGGCGCCTTGCGCTGAAATCCTCACTGCATAATCCCCCTCATCATCGGACCCGCCGGCGTTTCGCTTACGTATGCGATCCATCACGATAGGCCCGACGCGACCAGATAGACGCACCGATCTTGGCAAATGCGGGCTGTCGGCCGCTAAGAAAGCTGAGACGTAATCACGCCTGTCCTTGGTCATAGGGAGGCCCGATGCCCGGAAAGCAAGAGATAGTAGATCGTCGCCCGCAAGTGAAAGTTCAGACGCCGCTTTCTCGGCAAAAGGTGACCACAGGACAGGGTAAAGGCGGACCTCGCGTGCGCCAGCCCTGAACAGCTCCGCGCACAGACCGTTAACCTCTGAGACGGTGTCCGGCATCACAACCACGTTCGCCTTCACGTGCATCCCCGCGGCCGCGGCGGCGCGAATGCCCGCCATTTGTTGGCGAGGGCTTCCGGAGTTACTGATATCCGCTCTAAACGTCTCCAAATTGAGAGTGTGAACGCTTACGGTGACGTGTGACAGGCCCGTATCCGGAAGACGTTCTGCAAAGCGTTTCAGAAGCTGCCCGTTGGTCGTCAAAGAGACGCTGACCTCGGCTCCCGCCGTCTCGCATGCTAATTCTGAAAGAGCAACGATGTCCATGCCATCGCGCTGATAGATGAGAGGCTCACCGCCGGTCAACTTTATAGCGCGAACCCCCGCAGTTACGCTCGCACGGATGTAGAACGCCATATCTTCGGGGTGCAACTGGTTGCGCGAGGAAATCTGCGTTTGAAACGAGCCTTCATTGTGGCAAAAAGAGCAAGCGAAGTTGCATGCATCAGTGACAGAGAGGCGCAGGCGATCAGGCGGGTCAACCCCTTCCGGATGGGACAACCCGCTGGCCCTTTGGACTGGCAAGGTCCGCGCCACCTGCTCCTCCTGCACTTGAGTGCTCACAGACTACAGGCGACTGGCTGGGCGCCACCCGTTCCTTCGTGCGGGTCGTGGCCTGAGCCCTCCCGCGGGTCAATAGCCGGGGCGGGTAGGAACTAGGAACCTCGCTCCGCGAGCCCGAGGGGTGGCGCAGCACCAGGACGAGTACCCAGCGTTCCCCGGTAGGTGTAGAGGTGAGCGTCTAGGCAAGCCCGTCCGCGGCTGCTGCGTATCTTGGAGGCATGCGACCTTCTGAGGCACGTCAGCTCGCGGAAGGGTGTCTGATCGACTCCCACCCGCGACGTTGGCGGCATGTGGAAGGCGTAGCGGCGCGCGCTCAGCGATTGACCAACGACGTGGACGAGAACCCCCTCGTGTCAGCTGCGTGGCTACATGACATCGGATACGCCCCGACCGTCGCCTACACCGGTCTGCACGCGCTGGACGGTGCCGCCTGGCTCGCCTCGCGCAACGTGGATCCGATGGTTGTGTCACTCGTGGCCTTCCACACAGGGGCGGAGTTCGAAGCGGACGAGCGAGCTTTGCTGGGTGAACTGATGGCCTACGCGCGACCTCCGCAGCAGCTGCTGGACACGTTGATCCTGTGTGATCTCACCGTTTCACCTGTAGGCACTGACACAGGCGTCGCCGACCGGATCGCTGAGATCGTTGCTCGCTATGGCACGAGCGATCCGGTGCATCGCGCAGTGCTTAAGTCATCGGAGTATCTTTTTGCCTGCTGCGCCCGCGCGGCCAGCCGCACGTCAGCCGAGGAATGGGGAGTTGCGGTCCTCTAGCGCGTGCTGGATGCGAAGCCGCATTGACGGGTGGAGGTCCAAGGCAGGGAGGTCTTCAGGCCTGACCCACTCGACCTCACTGCTTTCGCTGCTCGTGCGAGCTTGGCCGCCGATGAGACGGGCACGGAAGGCGATCGAGAACTGTTGCCGGACCTCGCCGTCGTCGTAGGCCATGACGTGACGGGGGTTCGTATACGTACCAGTGATCGCCTCGACCGCGACGTCGTAGCCAGTCTCCTCTTTGACCTCGCGCACGACCGTCTCGGAGATCGACTCGCCGATCTCGTGACCCCCTCCAGGCAGCGCCCAAAGGTTGTTGTCGGTCTTGTGAATCAGGAGGATTCGGCCTACTCCGTCTCGAACGATCGCCACGACTGAGGGAACGACGCTGTTCGCTGTCGGCGCCTCGGGATCATCGATGTAGTCGACCCTGCCCATGCTCAAGACGATAGCCCCGTACGTCGAGCACGAAGTCGCCAACGGGGCACGTTCTGTCCGAGCGCTGATGGCGTTACTGCGGTAGCGCGGCGTCCCAGACCCGCTCGAAGGACCGCATGTGGTGGTCGAAGAGCCGGCCCCCAACAAGACGCCTCACGTGAAGAACTGGTGAGTGGTTCGCAGCAGCCCCGAAGAGGTGATGGTTGGCGAGCAGGTCACCGTCGAACCGGAACATTGAGCAGTAGAGCGTCGTGCTGTGGGCTCGAGCTTCGATCTCTGATACACCCAGCAGCGGCTCGACGTACTTCCACGTGAGACGGCATCGATCAGCCAGCGATGGACCGATGCCTTCGTCGTCACCTCGAAGTGCGACGGCAGCGCAGTCTGGATCGCCGAAGGCCAAGCGCACGCGCACCCCGGATCGCGCCTTCTTGAGCAGTTGATCATCGACGTCGGGCATGGTGTCGTGCAGGAAGCTCGCAGCGAACGCGACGATGTCTATCGACTCGACCGCGCCGTCGAAGAGGCTCTGCCACAGCGCCGTCGGGATGGATCCGCGGTTCGGGTAGACGCCGACGACCTCCGCTTGGCTGGCTCGCGATGCTGATGCATCGCTGAAGGCCTCGGGCCACAGGTATGCCTCATCCTGCGTCAAGGCCGCTGCGACTCGCTGGCGGTTGGACCGGTGCGGCATCCGCCCGTTGCTGACCCACCGGTCAACCGTTTTGGGGTCGACTTCGATGCGATCACCTAGCTGGCTGGAGGTCATCCCCGCGGCGGCGAGCGCGCTCCTGAGTCGGTCGTTGGCCATGAGCCCTCCTGAGGACGTTTGCGGCCCTTTCGAACAACGGTAGGACGTCCCGAGACGTCCCGCGAGGTGGTATCGGCGTCCTGTGGATAACGGTCTTCTGGTGTGAGCCGAATCGGCTATCCAGTTCTCGGGAAGGAAATGCCATGGCCCTTGCACGACGGTTCAGGATCTCGCACCACGAGGTGTTCCCACACGGGGCGTACATCGTCTCGCCTGTCACCGCGGTCCTCGACTTCGAGCAGTCCACCCGGGAGGTGAAGGTCCAGCAGACCGACAAGGAGACCGGCGAGTTCATCTGGTCGATGGATGTCCTCGACGCCGACCCCGAGGCACCCAAGAAGTCCAAGACGGTCAGCATCAAGTTCCTCGCGAAGGTGCAGCCGGTCCCGCCGGCCAACGACAGCGCCTCTCCCTTCACGCCCGTCGAGTTCGACGGACTGACGGCCCTCGCCTACATCGACGACAACGGCAACCGCCCGCGGATCGCGTGGTCGTACCGCGCGGACTCGATGCACGCCCCGGGCAAGGCGGCCGCCAAGTCGGCGACCTCCAGCGAGGGCCGGGCGGCGTGACATGCGTGCCGTCGACACCGTGGCGTGGACGGAGACCTTGGGGGTCGGCCGCAAGGAGCTCCCGTGGGCGCTGCGGAACAAGGCCCGTCAGATCGCCGAGATCCACGACGAGGTGACCCGCCTGCGCGTAGCTCTCGCGGCCGGCCCCGACGAGGAGCTCGTCATCATGCTCTCTTCCGCCTCGAGGTCGCTCGCGGAGGCGGGTGTCCGGGTGACCGAGACCTTGACGGACCTCAACCGGAGCGCGTGATGCGCAGCGGGACGCCGTTGGAGTGGGCGAATCTTCTGGGCGTCGGACCTGACGACCTGCCGGCCAGCACGCACCTGCTTGTACGAGGGGTCGAGGTGCTCGACGACTCCATTGTGCAGCTCCGGACGATGCTCCACGACTGCCCCGATCGAGGTCTGGACGAGGCGCTGCTGCAGCTCGAGCGGCGCATCCGGGACGTCGTGGCGCTCATCCGCGACCTCCACCACGAAGTGCTGCAGGAGCTGATGTGAAGTTGCACCATTCCCAAATCATCACCGAGGCCGACGACCCGCTGTCGATGACTCTCGAGGCCGTCGTGCGGAGTATCTGGCTTCTCGCGAGGCTAGTCGTCGGGGGCGTCGTCGTCCTCTGTCGGCACCCGCTGACGGCAGGAACCCTCGGCGTCTGTCTGGTTCTAGCCTGGCTCGGCGGGCTCCGGGCGGGAGCCGGGGTGGCGACGACGGTGGTCGCTGGGCTCGTCGGTTGGCGGTTGGCGCGGCCAGAGTCGTTCCACAGAGTTACCGGTCCACGGCTTGCGCTCCTGTGGAGGGCTCCCGTGTACCGGTTCCGGTGGCACCGCGTCGCGACCCGGTGCGGACTCGTCGTGCATCCGCACGGGGTGGTGGTCCACGATGAACCCGCGCGGCACAGGATTCCCATCATTCTGCGAGTCACTGTCAGCTCGGCCGGCATCGACCGGCTGCTCCTACGGCTTCCTGTGGGTCTGACACCAGACGATGTCGCGCGGCGGGCCGAGGCCGTGGGGCACGCCTTCCACGTGGCCGATGCTCGCGTAGTCCTCGCCCGGCCCGGACGCGTGTGGCTCGAGCTCCGACGACATGACCCCTTGGCGCGGGTGGTGCCTCCAGTACCTGCCGGACCAGTTGCGCTCGCTGGCGTGCCACTCGGCATGGGGGACGACGGCAAGGCCTGGCGCTTCAGGGTCGAAGGCACACACGCGCTCATCGCGGGCGCAACTGGAGCCGGCAAGGGATCGGTCCTCTGGAGCCTGATCCACGGCCTCTCGCCAGCCATCAAGCAAGGCTGGGTCCAGGTCTGGGCCATCGACCCGAAGGGCGGCATGGAGCTCGGCCTCGGGCGGGGCGCTTTCGCCAGGTTCGAAGGCGGGCATCCGGAGGCGATGTGTGACCTCTTGGAGGAGGCCGTCGACCTCAAGAGCCGGCGCAGCCTGGACCTGTCGACGCACGGACTCCGTTCGCACAGTCCTTCATCCGACAGTCCGCACCTGGTCGTCGTCATCGACGAGCTCGCCACGCTCAGCGCCTTCGCGGAACGCTCGGTCGTCCGACGCATCGAGCACTCGCTCGGGCTGCTGCTCACCCAGGGCCGGGCGGTGGGCATCACCGTCATCGCCGCCGTGCAGGACCCGGGGAAGGACGTCGTCGGATGGCGAGACCTCTTCCCGACGCGGATCGCGATGAGGTTGGACAACCCCATCCAGGTCGACATGGTGCTCGGTGACGGCGCCCGTGAGCGTGGAGCCCGCGCCGACCACATCTCCGAGCTCACACCCGGCGTCGCCTACATCCGCACCGAGGGAACTCGAGACGTGCGCCGGGTCCGCGCGTCGTACCTGAGTGACGAGGACGTCCTGAGTCTGTCCGCCTCGCTGTCGCCGTCCCCGACCTCGGACGAGCCCCACAACGACCGAGACCAGGGAGAAGCAGCATGACCTCCAGCGACAACCATCACCGCGTGGCCTTCCGCACCTTCGGGCAGCCACTCGCCCACGTGAGGACTACCCCATCCGTGATCAAGGAGCTCGACGGGCTTCGCTGGCGCCTTCGGGGTCGCTGCGCCGGCGACCGGTCAGGCGCGTGGTTTGCCGATCTTCGAACGCCGGCTGCGCGGATGGCACGGCAGGCGTGCGTGGCCTGTCCCGTGAGGCGGCGCTGCTTGGCTGCCGCGTTGCTCTACGGCGAGGAGTACGGCATTTGGGGAGGTTTCGCACCCGAGGAGCGAACTCTCCTTGATGCGCGGCTCCACCGTGGGGAATCCCTCGATGCGGTTGTCAGAGAGGCTGCCAGGGCGACGTTAGCGAGGGATCTCGATGAGGCTGTCTGACGTTCCGCTCGAGGCGGTACAGGAGTATGCCGTCAAGGAACAGGTCTGCATCCGGCCGTTGTTGCGGAGGGTCGTCGACCGGGAGACCGGCGCAGCCTCGGTCATCGCGCTGCCCTGTCAGTCGACGCGAGAGTCACGTTGCCCCTCGTGTGCCGCCCGGGCGAGGAAGTTGCGGATGACGCAGTGCCTGGCGGGCTGGCACCTCGCGGAGGAACCTGAGCGGCTACAAGAGGTCGTTGTGGCCGGGGCTGAAACGTCACTCCCTGAACCAGAGTCAGTTGCCAGGACTCGCTCAACCAGCCGCCGAAGCGACGCGCCGGATCTGCCGCGGATTTCACAGGAGGACAGAACAGTCGGTCGGGTCTTCGAGTCGCCGGAGGGGCGCACCTACCGCCCCTCCATGTTCATCACGCTGACGCTGCCGGGATACGGACGGATCCTTCCTGGAACGGGCACCCCTCGGGACTTCGCGCAGTACGACTACCGTCGAGCAGCTCTGGACGCTCTCCACTTCCCCAAACTTCTCGACCGCTGGTTCCAGAACCTCAGGCGGTGCGCCGGCTACAAGGTGCAGTACTTCGGGGCCGTCGAAGGGCAACGGCGGCTCGCGCCACACTTCCACGTCGCCGTTCGGGGAGCCATCCCCCGGGCCGTCATCAAGGAGGTCACCACAGCGACTTACCACCAGCTGTGGTGGCCGCCGATGGACGATCCTGTGTACGTCAGTGAGCTCCCGGTGTGGGACGGCCTCGACTACCTCGATCCGATCACCGGGCTTCCTCTTCAAACGTGGGCCGAGGCGCTGGACGAGTTGGACAGGCAGCCTCTCGCTCGGCCGGCGCACGTTCTCCGATTCGGATCGCAGATCGACATCCAGGGGCTGCTCGCCGGCTCCCCAGATGCCGACCGCTCAGTCCGCTACCTCACGAAGTATCTGACCAAGGCCGTAGGGGAGACGTACGCCAGGGACGCGAACGCCTCGTACGAGGCCCACATCGACCGCCTCCATGCCGAGGTTCGGTGGCTGCCCTGCTCCCCCGACTGCGCGAACTGGCTGCGGTTCGGTGTTCAACCACGAACCGTCAGCGCCGGACTCGTCCCCGGACGGTGCCTCAGCAAGGCGCACGACCGAGAGCACCTGGGTGTCGGTGGGCGACGGGTCCTGGTCTCGCGCGGATGGTCCGGGAAGACGCTCGCGGACCACAAGGCTGACCGCGCCGCCGTCGTCCGCCAAGCGCTCGAGGAGGCGGGCATCGAGGTCGAGTCGGCGCGACGGATGGCTGCCGATGTCGTGGCCTCGGACGGCGACGCGCGCTTCCTCTGGTCGGCCGTCGTCAGCCACGGAGGCTCGTCGGCCAGCATCATCATGGAGGCCGTCGTCCAACGTCGCAGATGGCGCGAGCAGTACGAGCAGGCCAAGGCTTTATGCGGCAGCGACCCTCCTGTGGAGAGTCGTTCGGCAACTGCCCGTTCGATAACCAGGAGGGCTGCCGGATGAACGGCAACCTGCTCGCCGAGGATCGCCTCTGGAGCGTAGAAGACGCGAGCTACTACCTCGGCGTTCCGATCCAGACTCTTTACTCGTGGCGAGGGCAGGGGGTGGGCCCTCCTGGTCGCCGTGTGGGTCGACGACTGCGTTACCGCCCCGAGGACGTCAAGGCGTGGGTGGCCGGCCTCTCAACGAACGTGGCGTCATGAGGCGACTGGGCATCGGTGAGTACGGCGAGATTTCCTACGCAGCCAGAGGGCGCAGCACGTCTGCGACCGTCTACTACCGGGACTTCAGCGGCCGCCGCCAACGAATACGGAAGAGCGCTCCGACCCGTGCAGCTGCCAGGCGTGCGGTCATGAGCGAGCTGAACCGGGTCTTGGAGGGAGGGGAGCAGGATCGGGTAGCGGCCGCGATGCCCTTGTCGACGGCGGCCGCCGCGTGGCTTGCCTCGATCGAGGAGCGTGTCGAGCGGGGAACGAGGAGCCCCTCGACGCTCGACCTGTACCGGCACGCCGTCAAGCGACACGTTGTCCCTCAGCTGGGTGAGTTGCTGCTGGCGGAGACCACCACCGCCCGGCTCGACCGCTTCCTCCAAGGGGTCCTGCGGACCAAGGGCTATGCGACGGCGAAGCTGTGCCGCACCATTCTGTCTGGGATCTGCGGTTGGGCCGTGCGCCAGGGCGGGCTGACGACGAACCCCGTCCGTGACGTCACACCGCTCGAGCTCGATCGGGACCGTACGGCGAAGGCGCTGACGCCGAGCGAGGTCCATGAGTGGCTATCGGTCCTTGACGAGGATGAGTTCGCCCGCCGGCGTGACCTCCCGGAGCTCGCGCGGTTCGTCCTCGCCACAGGACTGCGTTTGGGCGAAGCCCTAGGCGTGCGATGGTCCGACATCGACTTCGACCGAGGCGTCGTCAGCGTCGAGCGCACGGTGATCCGCGTGAACGGCAAGGGGCTGATCGCCTCACGGTTGAAGTCGCGATCGAGTTACCGCGTGCTGGTGCTGCCGGGCTGGTGCCTGACGATGCTCCGCGCACGAGGAGACCGCCTGGGCATCAGCGATGGACCCGTCTTCGCCGACGCCAAAGGCGGCTATCGCGACCGCAACAACGTCGGCGCTGCATTCCGTCGGGTCCGGCAGGGAACGCAATTCGAATGGGTCACCCCACATACGTACCGAAAGACGGTCGCGACCATTCTCGACAGCAGCGGCGCGAGTGCGCGAATGATTGCCGATCAGCTCGGGCACTCGAGAATCTCGATGACCCAGGACGTCTACATGGGACGTCGTGCCGTAACGTCGGCGATGGCCGAGGTGTTGGAGTCACTGGAAGGCTCGACCGACGGCGGGATAGCGCGCAATGAGTGAGAGCGCGAGCGTCGAAAGACGCGGCAATGCAGTCGAGCTGTCAGCGGCCCTTCAGCGCATCGATCGCTGCCCTGGGAAGCCGGCCCCGGTCCTTGACGTCCGGAAAGCCGTTCTTGCGCAGCCACTCACGGTCATCCGAGGTCACGGTTTCGCGGCGAGCAGGGGTAGCGCGTGCGCGGGTGCTCGTCGCCCTGCGCGCTGCGTTGAGGTACGGCGCAAGAGCCTTCTCCATCGCAGCGCGGTTCTTCTTCGACAGGTCGATCTCGTAGCTGGCGCCGTCGAAGCCGAATGCGACTGTCTCGATGTCCGAGCTCTCCTTGCCATCGAGGTCGTCCGAGAAAATCGTGACCGTTCGCTGGGCCATGTGGTTCCTTTCCACGAAATGGGTTCGCCGGAGTCAACCACAGCAGATGCCGTTGACCACATCGCGAGCCGTCGCCGTGAGGGTGATCTGGCGGGGCCGATGTCCGTGGCAGAGCTCCTGCTCCGACCGGCGGAAGTGACGGGATGTAGCCACACATATCGCCACACCCCCCTGATTTCGGGGTGCGAGCGATCAGCGGTACCGCGGTTGACCTGCGGCTTTGGTGGGCCCCGTGGGATTCGAACCCACAACCTACGGATTAAAAGTCCGCAGCTCTGACCGTTGAGCTAGAGGCCCGGGGGTGGAGGCACTTCGGACCGGTCGAGGACACCCCGTGGCCCGGATGTCCCGCGCACCCGCGTGACCGAGGGTAGCGTCACCTCCGGCCACTCCCGGTGGCGCGGGGCCCGAGGTCCGGCGGCGGCCGGGACGGGCGCGGCGCGACGAGTCGGCCTGCGCGGCGCTCCGGCTCGGGGTGGTTCGGTCCGCACAGGCCCGTGCCTCCCGGCACACGAGGGCCAGCGGTGCCACGATGTCGTGGAACCGGACGACGAGGGTGAGGAGGTGACATGCAGCTGTCCGTGGCGGTGCTGCCGCCGGACCACGTCCGTGAGGCGGTCACGGGCATCGTCGCGCGCGTCCCCGGCGCCGCCCAGCAGCTCGAGCTCACCCACGCGGGGGCCTTCCGGCTGCGGATCATCGGGCTCGGCAACCTCACGGTCCCGGATGCGCGGCGTCTGCACGAGGCGCTCTACTGGCCGACCCGTCGCTTCGGGCTCAAGGCCCGCATCCGGCTCTCGGGCGTCTGGGCGCTCGAGGACGAGACCGACCCGAGCATCGCCCTCAAGGTGCAGGGCGACGTCGAGCACCTGGCCCACATCGCCCGCAACCTGCCCCCGCTCGTCGCCGACCACGCCTTCTACGTCGACCGCCGCCTCTTCGTGCCGCGGCTCACCGTCGCGAAGGTCACCGACGCCACGACCGTGCCCGTGCTCGAGCAGGTCGTCGAGGCGCTGGGGCGCTACGAGAGCCCCGAGTGGGAGGTCTCTTCGGTGCAGCTGCTCAGCCGGGTCCACCGCGACACCGGCTACTCGTTCGAGGTCTTCGAGGACCTGCCGACGAGCCCCGAGGCCTGACCCTCAGGCGAGGCCTGCGGCGTCGACGAGGTCGGCGAGCTCCGGTGTGTCGCGGGCCTGCTCGACCGCTCCGTGCAGTGCGTCGTCGGCGGTGGGACGGGCGCGCTCGAGCAGGTCGCGCCCTGCGGGCGTCAGCTCGGTGTAGATGCCGCGCCGGTCGTCCGCGCAGAGGATGCGCGTCAGGAGGCCGCGGTCCTCGAGGCGGTTGACGAGCCGGGTGGCGGCGCTGGGGGAGAGCGCGGCCGCGCGGCCGAGCTGCGTCATCCGCAGGTGCCACCCGTCCTGGCGCGAGAGCGTGTCGAGGACGGTGTACTCGACGACGGACAACCCGTGCTCCTCGGTGAGCGAGCGCTCGAGCGTCGACTCGATGAGCCCGTGCAGCGCGGTGAGCCGGCGCCAGCCCTGCGCGCGCACCTCGACCGCGGTGTCGCTGATCCCCATCGGTCCTCCTCCTCGTCGTCCACGTGCGTCACCATCATATCGCGTCTTGCAATATCCCGCGTCTGCAACTAACGTCGTCCCAGTTACTTGCAGACGCGGGATACCGCCGCGTGCACTCATCACGAGAAGGACCAGTCATGCCCCTCGCACTCCTCGCCCTCGCCGCCGGCGGCTTCGGCATCGGGCTCACCGAGTTCGTCATCGCCGGGCTCCTGCCCGACGTCGCCGGCGACCTCGGCGTCACCGAGGCCACCGCCGGGTGGCTCATCTCTGGCTACGCGCTCTCCGTCGCGGTCGGCGGCGTCCTGCTGACGATGGCCACCGCCCGGCTGCGCCCCAAGCCGGTGCTGCTCGGCCTCATGGTGCTCTTCGTCGCGGGCAACCTCATCTCGGCGCTGGCCCCCACCTACGGCCTGCTCATGGCCGGCCGGGTCGTCGCGGCCCTGTGCCACGGGGCGTTCTTCGGCATCGGGTCGGTCGTCGCCGCCGGCCTCGTCGCCCCCGAGCGGCGCGCGGGCGCCGTCGCGACGATGTTCGCCGGCCTCACCGTCGCCAACGTGCTGGGCGTGCCGTTCGGCACCTTCCTCGGCCAGGCCCACGGCTGGCGCTCGACCTTCTGGGCGATCACCGGCATCGGCGTCCTCGCGCTCGTGGCCATCGCCGTCCTCGTCCCGTCCGCCGGCGCGCAGGGGCGGCAGCCGACGAGCCTGCGCACCGAGGTGCGGGCCTTCGCGAGCGGTCAGGTCTGGCTCTCGCTCGTCGTGACGGTCCTCGGCTTCGGCGGGATGTTCGGCGCCTTCACCTACATCGCCTACACGCTGACCGGCGTCTCGGGCTTCGCCGCCGGCTGGGTCCCGTGGCTCCTCGTCCTCTTCGGGGTCGGCCTCTTCGCGGGCAACCTGCTCGGCGGGCGCGCCGCCGACCGCGACGTCGACCGCACGCTCGTGCTCGTCCTCACGGGGCTCACCCTCGTCATGGTCGCCTTCGCGCTCGCCGCGCGCTCGCAGGCCGCCACCGTCGTCCTGCTCGTGCTCATGGGCGGCTTCGGCTTCGCCACCGTGCCGGGCCTGCAGATGCGCATCATGCGGTTCGCGGGCCAGGCCCCGACCCTCGCCTCGGGGGCGAACATCGCCGCGTTCAACGTCGGCAACGCCCTCGGCGCCTGGGTCGGCGGGATGACCATCGCGGCCGGCCTCGGCTACACCTCGCCGATCTGGGCCGGCGCCGCGGTCACGGCCCTCGGGCTCGTCGTCCTCGTGGTCGCCCGGCGCTCCGCCCGGACGGCCGAGCCCGCCGAGGCCCGCGAGCCCGCCCTCGTCTGAGGGCCGGCCGCCACGATCGACGACGGAGCCCCCGCGCCGGCAGGTGCCGGTGCGGGGGCTCTCGTGCTGCGGTCGGTCGGCTCAGGCCTCGAGCGCGAAACCGCCCGTCCACGGGGTCTTCTCGCCGACGGCGAGGGTCAGCTGGACGAAGCCGAGGGCCTCGAGCTCGCGGGCGCGGCGCAGGCTGCCGGCGTCGACGGCGCGCAGCCCGGCGGCCGTGACGACCTCGGCGAGCGTGGCCTTGGCGTCGGCGTCGTCGCCCGCGACGAGCACGGTGGTCGGCCGACCGGCGACCTCGCCCGAGGTGAGGGTCGCGACGAAGTTGGTGTTGAAGGCCTTGACGACGTGCGAGTCCGGGAGGAGCGCCGCGAGCTCGGCGGCCGCGGAGGAGTCGGCCGGGACGACGAGCGCGTCGAAGGTCTGGAAGTCGAGCGGGTTGGTGATGTCGACGACGACCTTGCCGGCCAGCTCGGCGGACCGGGCGGTCGCGATCTCGCGCAGCGCCGGGTAGGGGACCGCGAGGACGACGACGTCGCCGGTCACGGCCTGGTCGGCGCCGTCGCGGCCGAGCACCTGGACGCTGCTGCCGCCCTTCTCGGCCAGGGCGGCGATGGCCGAGCCCATGGACCCCGCTCCGATGATGGTCACTGCGGTCATGACGGTGTCTCCTCGACGATCGTTGGTTGTTGCTACAACCAACGTAGCACCGAATAGTTGTCTCAACAACCATCGAGCGGGCAGACTGGGTCCGTGCCCGCCTCCACGCCCCGCCCCCCGTCGTCCGGCGGCGCGCCCGACGACGGGACCCGGTGGCTCACGGCCCCGGAGCGCGCCGCGTGGATGCGGGTCGTCTCCGTCCTCGAGCTCCTGCCGGGAGCCCTCGACTCCCAGCTGCGGCGCGACGCCGGGCTCACCTTCTTCGAGTACTACCTCCTCGCACGGCTCTCCGAGGCGCCCGGGCGGGTGCTGCGGATGACCGCCCTCGCGCGCGGGACCAACTCGACGTTGCCCCGGCTCTCGCACGTCGTCCGGCGCCTGGAGGACCGCGGTCTCGTCGAGCGCCTGCCGTGCCCCGGCGACGGGCGGGCGACCAACGCGCACCTCACCGAGGTGGGCTGGGACGCCGTCGTCGCCGCCGCCCCGGGCCACGTCGAGGAGGTCCGCGGCCGGGTGTTAGACGGCCTCGACGCCGAGCAGGTCGACCAGCTGCGCGCCATCTGCGACGGGCTGCTGACGACGCTCGACCCCGAGGGGCGCACCAAGGCCTTCGACGGGCTCGGCGCCGAGGACCAGTCCACCGGCTGAGGCGTCGACCCGGCACGGGCGAGGTGGCCGGAGGGCGCGCCGGGCCCTCGGCAGGCTCGGCCGTGCTGGGATGGAACCGACGACCGTGCCGCCTCCGAGGCGGCCCCTGACGACAGGACACCGATGACCACCGCGCTCCTCCTCATCGACATCCAGGACGACTACTTCCCGGGGGGCGCCTTCCCCCTCGTCGGGCCCGACAAGGCCGCCGAGCACGCCGCGGACGTCCTCGGCCGGTTCCGCGCCGCCGGCCACCCGGTCGTCCACGTGCAGCACGTCTGGGACGACCCGGAGGCCGACTTCTTCCGGCCGGGCACTCCCGGGGTCGAGATCCACCACCGGGTCGCGCCGCAGGACGGCGAGCCCGTGGTGCAGAAGGCCTTCCCGAACGCGTTCCGCGACACCGACCTCCGGGCGATGCTCGACGGCCTCGGCGTCGACTCCCTCGTCGTCGCCGGGATGATGACGAGCCTCTGCGTCGACGCAACCGTCCGGGCCGCCGCCGACCTCGGGCTCACGGTCACCGTCGTCGCGGACGCCTGCGCGGCACCGGACCTCGAGTTCGGCGGACGCACGGTCGTCGCGGCCGACGTGCACGCCGCGTTCCTCGCCGCCCTCGCCGACTCCTACGCCACGGTCACGACTGCCGGGGACCTCGAGGTCTGACCGGCCCGACCGCTCACGACATCCGCACCGGGTGACGTCGGCGACGGCGCCACAGGACGACCAGGACGACCGCGAAGCCGAGCAGCACCCACGGACCCCACCGGACGAGTCGCTCGGTCCAGACGGCTCGGGTGTCGACCTGCGGGGTGCCGCGGAGCTCGTTGCCCGCGAACGAGACACACGCTCCGTCGTACAGAGCCGAGACCGCGACGAGGTCGAAGGCGGAGCCCGACCGGCCCGAGTACCGCGCGCCGGGGTCCTCGACGAACCCCGCCACGTCCCCGTCGGCGTGGACGGGCAGCCCGTCCTTCCAGGCCGGCCGGCAGCCCCACCCGTCCCAGCCGAAGAACGACCCCTGCAGGTAGTGAGCGGGGTCCAGGGTTCCGTCGGGCGACGGCTGCCCGAGCCCTCGACCCGTCCGCGTGTCGAAGAGCATCGCGTGGGTCCCGGCGATCACGCCGCTGTCGGGGTCGACCTCACCCTGGGTGAGCAGCAGCCGCGTGCCGTCGGGGGAAAGGTCGGCACGCATCCCCGGGGCCTCGGGGTCGCCCCACGAGACGGTCGCGCCGGTCGGGGTCCAGGTGGGGTCGCCGACGGTCCAGCGGTAGAGGTCCAGCACGGTGGGGGAGCCGGAGGGCTGCAGCGCCAGCACGGTGTCGTCGTCCAGCCATCCGGCGACGACGGGCTGGACGGCGTCGTCGACCAGGGGCGCGTCGGCGGTCGAGCCGTCCGTCGCGACGACGACGCCCACCGACACCGGGATGCCCTGGTTCACGCCGGCGACGAGGACGCGCGAGGAGTCGGGTGACCAGAAGGCGGGCTGCTCGGGCGGCGTCCACCGGCGCTCGAGCGTCGAGCGCGCGCGGAGCCCGGGGACGGTGGTGCCGGTGCGCAGGTCGGTGAGGACCGGGCCGCGGGCGAGCCACCGGCCGTCCGGCGACAGCGACGGGCCGGCCTCCGTGGGCACCGGCACGTCGGTGTCGAGGACGAGACGTCGCACCTGCCCGGTGGGGGAGACGACCCACGGGCGGGCCGGGTCCTCGCCCAGGACGACGGCCGCGGTGGTCCCGGGCGTCGAGGTCTCGGTCACGACGGGCGGCTTCGGGATCGCGCCGGGGTAGGACGTGAAGCGGACGGGACCGTCGTCGACGCGGACGGCCGGGACCGCGGCCCGCGGGGAGCCGGCCGGCCACGCGAGGAGGGCGACGAGCGCGGCCACACAGGCGGCCGCGAGCAGGGGGACGGCGCGTGCGGCCCGGCGGCGGCGTCGCCCGCCGGCCCACAGTGCCTCGGGCGCCGGCCCGGAGGCGTCGTCGACGCCGTCCACGAGGTGCTGGAGGGCGGTGGTCAGGGTGTCGGGGGTCATCGCAGGCTCCCCTCCCGTCCGAAGGTGGCGGCGAGCTCGGGCGCGAGGACGCGCAGCCGCTCGAGGGCGTGCCGGGTCTGGGACTTGACGGTGCTGACGGAGCAGCCGAGCACCCGCGCGGTCTCGACCTCCGTGCGGTCCTCGTAGAAGCGGGCGACGAGGACCGCGCGCTGCCGCGGGGTGAGGCGACGCAGGGCCGCCTCGAGCGTGACGCGGACGTCGGCGTCGTCGGACGGGTGCGACCGCGGGGTGCGTCCCTCGGTGGAGGAGTCGACCGGGTCCGGCTGATGGCGTCGCCAGCGCCAGGCATCGACCGAGCGCGTGTAGAGGATGCGGCGGACGTAGGCGTCGGGCGTCGCCGGGTCGACCCGGCTCCAGTGCTGCGCGGCACGGACCAGCGTCTCCTGCACGAGGTCCTCCGCGGAGTGGCGGTCGCCCGTCAGCAGGACGGCCGTGCGCAGCAGCGGGCCCCACCGCTCGCGCACGTAGGCGTCGAACGCCTCGCGATCCGCCATGTCCCCTCCTCGTCGTGCGGCCGGGTCCCCGCCGCCTCACCCATGAGTACGCACATCACCCCGTCCACGGGTGGATGTCGGCCGCTCCGGGTGTCGCGCCGCTGCGAGGGGTCAGCCCGACGGCGCGGTGAAGGGCATGACGGGCAGGGCCTGCGTCTCGCTCTCGCCGACCGAGCTGGTGGTGGTGACCTGCTGCGCGGCGAGGTCCATCGTGAGGTCCACGACGCGGTCGTCGATGGTCGCGTACTGGTCGCTGCGCCAGACGCCGTCCGCCACGAGGAACCACAGCGGCACCGACCACGAGGCCCCGACGTCGCCGGCCCGCACCGCGACGTCGACGTTGAGGACGGGGCTCTTCGTGGAGAAGTACTTCCGGCCGAGGTCGGAGGGGTCGATCGCGACGGACCAGTGCCCGGAGGGGTCGGTCTCGACCTCCGGGGTGGACCGGATGTCGACCGCCTCGCCGACCTTCGTGTCGTCGTCGGCGGGCCAGATCTCGAGGTGGACCGTCGCGCGCTCGCCGTCCGGGAGGCCGAGGACCGTGCCCTGGATCGCCGTCAGGCCGGTGGAGGGCCCGGCGGGGGCCGGGGCCAGGGTCCGGGGGACGGGCGCCGTGCCGTCGGCGCCGGCCGTCGCCGAGGTCGAGCCGCACCCGGCCAGGGCGGTCAGCGAGAGGCCGAGCAGCAGCGCTCCCAGGCGTCGAGCCATCGGTGCCTCCGTCCTCCTGTGCGCGTGGCCGGCGACCATGAGACCACGGCGGGAGGACAGCACACCCGGTGAACAGGGCAGATCCCGTCCGTCCGGCCGAGCCGTCGATGGCCCCGTGGTGGGGTGGGCGGGCATGCTGGACCCGTGAGCACCTCCTCGGGCCGTCGGGTCACGACCGGGTCGGTCGTCGTCGCCGCTCTCGCCGTCGCCTTCGCGGCGGTCGCGGGCTACGGCCTGTTCTGGATGGGGCTCGGGCTGCTGTTCGCCCTCGGGACGCAGCTGTTCGTCAGCGTCCTGGGCGTGGTGGCGGTCGTCGTCGCGGCGGGCGTGGCCGTGGTGAGGCAGCGGGCCACGGCGCGGCGCACCGACGAGCGCCTCTAGGTCGACGGGGCGGAGCACCGCGTCCCGCACGCCGAGGTCGTCCGTTCGGTCGGCGCTCCGCGAGCCTCGAGGAGGCGGCCGGCCCTGGAAGGCATCCTGTCCCGGTGCGGCACACCGGGACACCTGACCACGTTCAGGATGGTCGACGAGGCCGACATGCATCCGGTGGTCGGGTCGCCGTGGCCGCCGGCGCTCTCGTGGCCCTGATGCTGACCGGCTGCGCCGGCGCGGAGGCCGATGCCCCCGTCGCTGCGCCGACCGCGACCCACACGCGGACGCCGTCGACGGTCACTCCGACCCCGACCCCCACCCGCTCGACGCCTCCGCCGGTGGCCACACCGGCTCCGGCGTCCGCGCCGCCCTCCGCGTCCCCGAAGCCCCGGGGTCCGGCCCTGGCGGCCCTCGCCGGCATCCCGGTCAAGGGTCGCGCGCCGAGGACGGGCTACGACCGGGACCGCTTCGGGCAGGCCTGGGCCGACGCCGACCGCAACGGCTGCGACACCCGCAACGACGTGCTGCGCAGGGACCTCACGGACGTCACGCTCAGGGGTGGGACGCGCGGGTGCGTCGTGCTCTCGGGCTCGCTGCACGACCCCTACACCGGGCGCACCCTCCGCTTCGTGCGGGGCGCGGGCACGTCGGGCGCCGTGCAGGTCGACCACGTCGTCGCGCTCTCGGACGCCTGGCAGAAGGGGGCGCAACGCTGGCCGGCGTCCACCCTGACCGCCTTCGCCAACGACCCGCTCAACCTCCTGGCCGTCGACGGCCCGACCAACGCGGCCAAGGGTGACGGCGACGCCGCCACCTGGCTGCCCCCGCGCGCGGCCGGCCGCTGCGCGTACGTCGCCCGGCAGGTGGCCGTCAAGATCCGGTACCGCCTCTGGATGACCGCCGCGGAGCGCGCGGCGACCGAGCGCGTCCTCGCGAGGTGCCCCGGGCAGCCGCTGCCGACGGCGCGGCGCATCCCCCTCGGCGGGTCGCCCGAGCAGTCGGCACCGACGACACCGCGTCCTCCGGCGCCGGCCCGACCGGAGGCTGCGCGCGACCCCCGCTTCGCCACCTGCCGGGCGGCGAAGGCCGCCGGCCACGGCCCCTACACGCGCGGCCGGGACCCGGAGTACGGCTGGTACCGCGACGGTGACTCCGACGGGATCGTCTGCGAGTAGGCATCTCTCGGGACGCGTCCCCGACACGGCTGCGCAGCAGCCGGTTGCGGGCAGACCGCCGGTGACCGCCCTCGTCGTCACCCGGCCGGCGCCGGCGCAGCCTGATGGTCCGAGCGGCCCCGGACCGGCACACTCGTGGGCGCACGGTCCGTCGGACCACGAGCGAAGGGGAGCACCTCCATGTCCGCACCCGCCACGCCGCCACCCGTCCCGGCCTTCGAGCCGCCGCCGAGCGGCCCGACCGGTCCGCCGCTCGTCCGGCTCCAGACGTGGGTCAACGTCGTGCTCGTCATCATCCTGCTGGCCTCGTGCGGCGCCGCGGGCAACGCGAGGGACGTCGTGACCCAGGTCGTGGACGGCGGCGACGCCGCGTCGAGCGCGCAGGTCGAGGACATGTGCCGCCTGCTCGGCGCCGTCGCGCAGAAGCAGGGCATCGACCTCGACACCGTCTTCCCCGCGTCCTCGGGCGACCCGTCGAGCTCCTGCCGGGACGTCGCCCGCACCCCCGGCGCCCCCTGAGGCCCCGGGACGCGGGATGGCCGCACTCCGGAAGAGTGCGGCCATCGGGGTCGTGCGGGTCGTGCGGTGGTTCCGGACGGTCAGGCGCAGTCGAGGCAGATGCTCGTGCCGGGCTTGGACTCCTGCGAGCGGTGCACGAGGAGGAAGCAGCTGATGCACGAGAACTCGTCGGCCTGGCGCGGGATGACCCGCACCTCGAGCGAGAGGTCGGACAGGTCCGCGCCGGGGAGGGTGAGGCCGTCGACGGCCTCGGTGTCCTCCTCGAGGAGGTCGACGCTGGTCCCGCGGGAGCGGGCGGCGTCGAGCTCGATGATGTTGTCGGACTTCTCCTCTTCGCCGTCACGGACCCGGGGAGCGTCGTAGTCGGTTGCCATGTCAAGCACCTCTCGGTCGAGCTGGGTCGGCTGGGGCGGTGAGGCCGGAGCCATGAGTATGTCGAGGTCAGGGACCCTTGTCAAAGCTTTGTCTCAAGTTTGACGAAGGTGCGTCTGCTCGGTGAACGGTGGGGGAGCCGCTGGTGTTCCCGCGGGGGTCGCGCGGCCCCTGCGAGGGGCCCGGCGAGGGCGGCGGCGGGGGCCTGCTCAGCGGGTGAGGGCGAGCACCAGCCCGACGGCGAAGGTCGCGGCGATGACCGCCGTCGCGGGCAGCCACGCCCAGTGGACGCGGCGGACGCCGTCCTCGCCGACCGTCACGGACGGACCGGCCGGCACGCTGCCGCGCTCGTGGTGCAGCGCTCGACGGCGCCGACGGCCGTGGGGGTGGCCCAGGGGCGCCACCGGGGTCGTGGGGGTCGGCGAGGGGTCGCGGACGGGCGCCGCGGCGGCTGCGGCCGCCTCGTCGGCCGACCGGCGCTCGGCGGAGAGGGCGTGCCCCCGGACGTGGTGGGCGGCGACGTCGGCCGCGGGCTCGGCGTCGACGTCGCCGAGCCGCTCGCCGAGCTCGCGTGCGCTGGCGGGGCGCTCTTCGGGGCGCTTCGCGAGGCACTGCTCGACGAGCGTGCGCAGCGCGCCGGTGACGTGCTCCGGCAGCGGGGGCGGCGGGTCGTGGACCTGCGCCAGCGCGGTCGCGACCGGCGTGTTGCGATCGAACGGCCTTCTGCCGGTGAGCATCTCGTGCGCCACGATGCCGAGGGCGTACAGGTCGCTGGCGCCCGTGGCGGCCTCCCCGAGGGCCTGCTCCGGCGAGAGGTAGTGCGGCGTGCCGACGACCTCGCCGGTCAGCGTGTGGCCGCTGCCGTCGAGCGCTCGGGCGATGCCGAAGTCGGTGAGCTTCACGGTGCCGTCGGCGGTGAGCAGGATGTTCGCCGGCTTGACGTCGCGGTGCACCACCCCGGCCTCGTGCGCGACACCGAGCGCCAGCGCGGCCTGCGCGACGACCGAGCGCACCCGGTCGGGGGCGAGGGCGCCCTCCCGGCGGACGAGGGCCGAGAGCGGCTCGCCGTCGACGAGCTCCATCACGAGGTAGGCGAGGTGGTCCTCCTCGCCGTAGTCGTAGACGGTCGCGATGTTCGGGTGCGCGAGGGCCGCCGTGTAGAGGGCCTCGTCGCGGAAGCGCCGGGCGAACACCGGCTCGCTCTCGGTGCTGGGGCGCAGGACCTTGACGGCGACCGTGCGGTCGAGGACCTCGTCGTCGGCGCGCCAGACGTCACCCATCCCGCCGGAGGCGATGCGCGAGCCGAGCAGGTACCGGCCCCCGAGGCGGTACCCCTGCTGCAGCCGGTTCACCGGTGTCGACTCGTTCGCACGGTGTCGACTGTACGCGCGTCCGGAGGCCGCGCTCGCCAACCCTGACCTGCGGTGTTGAGGGTTTGTCGAGAAGTTCACCTCGCGTGCACCCCACCCGTCCCACGCCTCACATCCCGGCCCGGCCTCACACGCGAGGGGGAGGGCAGGACCCGTCCCGCGGGGGAGCCGGTGCGCCCCGTCGCCCCGGTAGACGGCAGGGGCGGCAGCCCGCCGCGACCCACCACCGACCGAGGGGACCCGATGACCACCACCCGCCACGTCCGTCGCCTGCGCACCGCCCTCGCCCTCGGGGCCGTCGGCGCCCTGACCGTCGCCGGCGCCTCCGGTGCTGCGAGCGCCGCCCCCGCCCCGGTGGCCGCCGCACCCTCCGGCGCCGCCTCCGCCCCGGCCGGGGACGACCGGGCGGCGGCCCGGGCGCGCCTGGACCAGCGGCTCGAGGAGCTGACCGCCGCGGGGGCCGTCGGCGCCGTCGCCCACAGCCGCGGCGCGACCGGTCGGGCCTGGGAGGGTGCCGCCGGCGTGCGCACCATCGACGCCGCCCGTCCGGCCCGGCCCGGCGACACCGCCCGGGTCGCCAGCGTGACGAAGGCGATGGTCGCCGTGCTCGCGCTGCAGGAGGTCGACCGCAAGCGCTGGAGCCTCGAGACGACGGTCGACGACGTCTGGCCCGGCCTGCTGCCCGGCCACGGCGACGTCACCCTCGAGCAGCTGCTCAGCCACCGCAGCGGCCTGCCCGACTACATCCTGCCGCTGCTCGGGGACGCCGAGACCGGCACGGAGCTCGTCGACGTCCTGACCCGCGACCGCACCGACCGGCAGCTCGTGCGGGCCGGTCTCTCGCAGCCGTGGCTGTTCGAGCCCGGGACCTCCTACGGCTACTCGAACACCAACTACGTCGTCGTCGGGCTCATGCTCCAGCGTGCCACGCACCGCTCGGTCGGCTCTCTGCTGCAGCAGCGGGTCTTCCGGCCCGCCGGGATGCGCGACGCCCGCTTCCCCACGACCGGGCGGACCTTCGCCGGGCCGGCGCACATCGGCGACTACGCGGTGCTCGAGCGGCCCTACCTGCTCGACGGCACGAGCTCGAGCGTCTTCTCCTCGGCCGGCGCGGTCGTCGCGAGCGCGGCCGACATCGGCGCGTTCTACCGCTCCCTCATGGCCGGGAAGCTCGTCTCGAAGAAGTCCCTGGCGCAGCTGCTCACCCCGCGCACCACCGAGCCGATCGCCTACGGCCTGGGCATCTACCGGGCGAGCGACCCCTGCCCCGACGCGTCCGGGCGGTACGGCACGCTCTACGGCCACGACGGCGCGTCCTTCGGGACGATCACGCTCGTCTTCACCTCGGCCGACGGCACCCGGCAGGCGAGCGTGGCCTTCGGCGGGCGCCAGTACACGGCGGACGCCCCGACCCTCCCGGCGGCCAACCGGGTCCTCGTCGACGCCCTCACCTCGACCTGCGCGCGGCCCGTCCCGCCGGCCGCCGCCCAGCGCACCCTCGGTGAGCTGGACCGCATCTCGGCCGACGTCGACGCCCGCGCCGAGCGCCTGCCGGAGGCGCTGACCGCCCGCTGACCGCCCGCCGGGGGTGCCCGTCGCCGGCTCAGCGGCGGCGGGCGCCCTGCGAGGGGAGCGGCTCGAGCTCGACGGAGTCGGCCCGCTCGTCGTGCGGCCGGGGCTCGGGGACGCCGCGCCGCAGCCGGCGTCCGGCCCGCACCCGCTCGTCGAGCTTCTCCTTGGCCTTCTCGGCGCCCGAGGCGTCCTTGAGCGGCAGCTGGACGGTGTGCTCGGCCTTGATGCCCGCCTCGAGCTCGCGGACCCGCTCGAGCTCGGCGTCGACCTCGGCGCCGAAGAGCAGCGCGAGGTTGGTGATCCACAGCCAGAGGAGGAAGACGACGATGCCGGCGAGCGAGCCGTAGGTCTTGGCGTAGGAGCCGAAGGTCGTCACGTAGAAGCCGAAGCCGATCGAGGCGACCAGCCAGAGCCCGATGGCGACCGCCGCCCCGACCGACACCCAGCGGAAGCGGGGCTGGCGCACGTTGGGCGTCCAGTAGTAGAGGACCGCCACCATGACGACGACGACGCCGAGCATCACCGGCCACTTGGCGACCGTGAAGACCGTGACGGTGGCCGTCTGGAGCCCGATCCGGCTGCCGACGACGTCGGCCAGCGGCCCGCTGACGACGAGCCCGACGAGGACGAGCCCGGCCATGACGACGAGGCCCAGGGTGATGAGCACCTGCTGCGGGCGCAGCTTCCACACCGGCCGGCCCTCGGGCACCTGGTAGACCCGGTTGAGCGCCCGCCCGAAGGCACCGACGTAGCCCGAGGCCGAGAAGAGGGCGGTGCCGATGCCGAGGACGAGCGCGAAGCCGGCGCCACTGGCCCCGACCATCGAGCGGATGGGGCCCGACAGCTGGTCGGCGGCGTCGCCCTGGCCGAGCTGACGCACGACGTCGAGCAGGGCCTGGGTCGTGGACTCGCCCTGCCCGAAGACGCCCAGCAGCGAGACGAGCGCGAGGAGCGCCGGGAAGACCGCGAGGACCGAGTAGTACGTGAGGGCCGCGGCGAGGTCGGTGCACTGGTCGCGCTGGAACTCGGCGAAGGCGGCCTTGGCCGTCGTGCGCCAGCCGCGCCGGCTGACCTCGGTGGGGGAGTCGGGGGCCCGGTCGCGGCCGGCCCCGGGCTCGCGGCGGGCGCTCGCGACGGGTGCGTCGGTGGCCATGGTCGTCCTCCGGGGTGCGGGAGTGCCCGGCGGGCACGGCGGTCCCTCCAACCTAGCCGGGGCGGTCGGCATCGGCGCTGGTGAGGGCGGTCGGATGGACCACCGCGCCGCCGCGCCCGGCTCGGGGTGCGAGACTGCCGGGATGACGAGCGACGGAGGACGCCCCGTACCGCGCCGGCCGGTGCGCTTCGGCCCCGACGCGCTCGAGGCCCACGGCGGCACCTCGCCCGGCCCGGCCGAGACGACGGAGATGGCGCACCAGACCGCGGCCATCCTCGTCGGGGCGGGCCGCGCCGCGCACGACCCGCAGGTCACCTCCCGCCTCGTCTCGCTCGTCGACGACCTCGGGCTCTCGACGGTCGCCGACCTGTGGTCCGCCCGGCCCGGGCGCTCGCTGCCCGGGGCGCTGTGGCGGCTCTACGCGCTGCGCGAGTGGGTGCGCCGCAGCCCCGAGGCCGCGAGCCGCGAGTACGCCGCCGGCATCCGGTTCACCGACGTCGCGCACGCCGTGGCGGGCATCGCGGAGCCGCCCGAGCCCGCCGAGCTGATGCGCGTCGCCGACCAGATCCTCGCCGGGGTGTTCGACGGCGACCTCGCCGTCGCGCTCGAGCGGGCGTCCGCCTTCTGCGCGGTCATCGCCGCCGGCCGCGCCGACCTCGCGAACGACCACGACGTCCTCGACCCCCTGTCGGCCACCGACCTCACCCGCAGCGGCGCCGCGCTGCTGGCCACGGGCGAGGACCTGCGGGTCAGCGCCCGCCTCTGGCGCACCGGCGAGCTGGACTGAGGCCCGACCGGGATCCCGCGGGGACCCGCTCGGCCCCGGGGCGTTCACTTCCCCGAGGATCGGTTCCCCCGTCGGGAACATCCCGGGCCGGGGCACGCGTTAGTGTCTCTCGTGGGTGCCGGGCCGCGGCAGCCCCGGGTCCCAACATCAGCCGCTACGAGCGGCCACGCGCCGTGAGGCGCTCCCGGTCCGGCACCCACCTCATCGTCCGCGGCCCGTCCTCGACCCCTAAGTGCGCCGCCCTCGACGCCGCGGCCCCCGACATCGTCGGCGTCCGGCCGCGGCGGCGCGTTTGCCCCTACGGTGGCCGGATGAGCCCCGACGACCCGCTGACGGACGACGAGCTCCAGGAGGAGATCACGCTCGTCGGAGCGCTCGTCATCGAGGCCACCGCGAGCGACGGCCCGATGGACCAGGAGCACATCGACGCCATCCTCGGGGTCGACGGGGCGCAGACGCCGCCGTCGGACGCCGACGACGCGCACGGTGATGCCGCGGGTGACGACGACGCGGCCGCTCGGGATCCGGGGTCCTGACGCACGGGGGCGGGTCGGGGCCTAGCCTGTACCCGAGCACCAGGCCGCTTCCCGGGAGACCTTCATCGTGGGCTTTCGCCTCACCCCCTCGGACCCCTCCTTCTTCGCGCTGTTCGCCGACTCGGCCCGACAGCTCGTCGAGGGCGCGGGGGCGCTGACCGCGCTCCTGGCGGCCGACGCCGACGAGCGCGGGGTCATCCTCGAGCAGATGCACGAGATCGAGGCCGCCGCCGACGACGCCACCCGGGCCATCGTCCGCAAGGTCGGCGGGTCCTTCGTCACCCCGTTCGACCGCTCCGACATCCACGCCCTCGCGGTCGCGCTCGACCAGTGCGTCGACCTCATGGAGGCCGCGGTCGACCTCATCGTCCTCTACCGCGTCGACGAGCTGATGCCGCGCGTCGCCAAGCAGGTCGAGGTCATCTCGCGGATGGCCGAGCTGACCCTCGACGCGATGCCCCGCCTGCGCTCCCTCAAGGAGATGGACGCGTACTGGGTCGAGATCAACCGGCTCGAGAACCGCGCGAACAAGCAGTACCGCCGGATGCTCGCCGAGCTGTTCAACGCCAAGAAGGCCGACCCCCTGACGGTCATGAAGCACAAGGACATCATCGACGCGCTCGAGGCCACCGCGAACGGCTTCGAGCACGTCGCGATGACCGTCGAGGCGATCGCCGTCCGGGAGTCCTGACCCGTCGTGGAGTGGTGGCCCGCGGCCCTCGTCGTCGTCCTCGCGATGGCCTTCACGTACACGAACGGCTTCCACGACTCCGCGAACGCCATCGCGACCTCCGTCTCGACGCGGGCGCTGACGCCCCGGATCGCCCTCGTGCTCGCGGCCGTCATGAACCTCGCCGGTGGGTTCGTCGGGGTGCGCGTGGCCGAGACCGTCGGCGGCGACATCGTCTCGGTGCCGACCGGGCCGACGGGGATCGTCCTGTGCGTCGGGGCGCTGCTCGGCGCGACCGGCTGGAACCTGCTCACGTGGTGGCGGGGGCTGCCGTCGTCCTCGACGCACGCGCTGATCGGCGGGCTCGGCGGGGCGGCGCTCGCGGCCGGCGCGACCGTCAAGTGGGACAGCATCCTCGACAAGGTCGTCGTCCCGATGGTCGTGTCGCCGGTCGTCGGCCTCGTCGGCGGCTTCGCGTTGATGACGCTCATCCTCTGGGTGTTCCGGGGGGCGCGGCCGGGGCCGGCGCAGCGCGGCTTCCGGTACGCGCAGACGGTGTCGGCGGCAGCGATGGCGTTCGGCCACGGGATGCAGGACGCGTCCAAGACCGCCGGCGTCGTCGTGCTCGCGCTCGTCGCGGGCGGGCACCGGGGCGCCGACGAGTCCTCCGTCCCGTGGTGGGTGCTGGCGCTGTCGGCCGTGGTGCTCTCGCTCGGGACGTACGCCGGCGGCTGGCGGATCATCCGCACGCTGGGGCGCGGCATCATCCACCTCGACCCGCCGCAGGGGTTCGCGGCGGAGGCGTCGGCGGCGTCCGTGCTCTGGGTGGCGACGATGACCGGGGCGCCGGTCTCGACGACGCACGCGATCACGGCGGCGATCACCGGCGCCGGGGCGACGCGCTCGGCCAAGGCGGTGCGCTGGGGCGTGGCGCGCTCCATCGTCATCGGGTGGGTGCTGACCTTCCCCGGCGCCGGCCTCGCCGCGGCCCTCGTCTACGCCCTGCTCTCCCCCCTCACCTGACCCCTCGTCCCCACGACCCGACTTATTGCGAGTTGTGTCGCTCGACGCGCCGGTGTGAGGCCGGGAAAGCGGTCGAACTCGCAATCAGTCGCAGGGATGCCGCAGCAGGTGCACCGGAGCAGCGCCCGGTGCGGGGTGACGGCCGCGGCGCCGACGGCGCGGTGCCAGCGCGCGACCACCGCCTGGGGCCTGGCGATGCGCTCCGCCGACGTCCACCGCACCACCTGGAGCCCCACCGAACGGAGGGACTCGGCGCGGTCGTGCGAGTGCAGCAGCCGGGCGGCCACGTCCGTCGGGGCATCGCCGAGGCCGAGCTCCGGGTCGCCGAGGAACTTCCCCCGGCCGTCTGCCTCGCCCACGACCCCGAGTTCGGCCCACGCCACGTCGACCCGGGCCAGCCACTCGCCGTCCAGGCTGAACACGTCGACCTGCGGTACACCGAGCGGCATCCCCCACCCGTGCAGCGTGACGGCGGAGGCCGACTCGAGCCAGCTCTCGCGCCGGGGGTCGGCGAACGCGAAGACGGCGTCGGCGCCCGTGACACCCGGCCAGCGCCGTTGCCCACGCCGCACCGCCACGAGCTCGTGCGACGTGCAGTGCCCGGCGCGCAGTGCAGCATCGGCGACCGCCACCGCGTCGGGCCGATGGAGGGAGCGGGCGCAGTCGACCACCGTCCGCGGCACCGTCGTCAGCGGGACGTCGGCGACCAGGGTGCGTTCTGCGTCCGGGAGCTCGCCGTGCCGCAGGTCGAGCCAGGCGTGACGGCTGGTGGTCGAGGTGTCCTCCACGGTGAGGACGGCCTGGTGCAGACCCTGCTGCGGGAGGGGGAGACCGTGCAGGCCGGCGGCGCTGTGGTGGCTCGTCACGTGCCCCGGGTGGGCGCGATGAGCAGCGGCGGCGAGTCCCAGCTGCTGCTGCCACGGCGGCGTCCCGTTCCACCCGTCCGCCACGGCGTACAGGCCCCGGTGCACGCGCGTGAGCACGCCGCGGCCGACCTCGCGGGTCACCTGGTGCCGGGTGATGCCGGCGGCAGCGGCGTCGTCGAGGAAGAAGGGCTGGGGCAGCGCGGTCAGGTCGGGGAGCAGCATCTGGACGATGCTGGGACGTGGGCCCGACCGTCACCAGACGCCGCTGGACATCTGTGGATGACGCTCGGCGACCCGGCAGCCTGTGGACGGCGCCGTGTCATCCCCACTGATTGCGAGTTCCGCCGCCCGACGCGCCGCGCGAAGGCGTGTCGAGCGGCGGAACTCGCAATAAGTCGGGAAAGCCCGGGAGGTGGGGGTGGGTGGCGCGGCGGGTCAGCCGAAGCGGCCGCTGATGTAGTCCTCGGTCGCCTTCTCGGTCGGGTTGGAGAAGATCCGCTGGGTGTCGCCGACCTCGACGAGGCGCCCGGGCTCGCCGGTCGCCTTGAGGTTGAAGAACGCCGTCTGGTCCGAGACCCTGGCCGCCTGCTGCATGTTGTGCGTGACGATGACGATCGTGTACTCGGACTTCAGCTCGTTGACGAGGTCCTCGATGGCCAGCGTCGAGATCGGGTCGAGCGCGGAGCACGGCTCGTCCATGAGGAGCACCTGCGGGTTGACCGCGATCGCCCGCGCGATGCACAGCCGCTGCTGCTGACCGCCCGAGAGGCCGGCGCCGGGCTTGTCGAGCCGGTCCTTGACCTCGTTCCAGAGGTTGGCGCCCTTGAGCGAGGTCTCGACGACCTCGTCGAGCTTCTTCTTGTTCTTCAGCCCGTTGAGCCGCAGCCCGGCGGCGACGTTGTCGCGGATCGACATCGTGGGGAAGGGGTTCGGCCGCTGGAACACCATGCCGACCGTCCGCCGCACGGCGACGGGGTCCATCGAGGAGGCGTAGAGGTCCTGGTCGTCGAGCATGACCGACCCGTTCACCCGCCCGCCAGGGATCACCTCGTGCATCCGGTTGAGCGTGCGCAGGACCGTCGACTTGCCGCAGCCGGAGGGGCCGATGAAGGCGGTGACGGAGCGGGGCTCCACCGTCATCGTCACGCCCTCGACGGCCTTGAAGTCGCCGTAGTAGATGTCGAGGTCCTTGACGTCGATGCGCTTGGCCATGGTGTGGGTGTCTCTTTCGTCCCGGGTGGGTGGTCGGGGGGGCGTTGGGGGAGAGGGGGTTTCAGCTCTTGACCTTGCTGAACCGGCCGACGAAGCGACCGAGCAGGTTCAGCAGGAAGATCAGGAGGATGAGGGTGAGCGCCGCGCCCCAGACCCGGTCGAGCGCCGGCTGGAGGTTCTCGCTGCGGCTCTGGTTGATCATCGTCGGCAGGGTCGCCATGTTCGTCGCGAACAGGTCGGTGACGATGACCGGCGTGTACGGCCCGAGCACGAGCAGCGGAGCCGTCTCGCCCATGACGCGCGCGATGCCGAGCAGCACGCCGGTGACGATGCCCGAGAACGCCGTCGGGAGAACCACCTTGAAGATGGTCTTCCACTTCGGCACGCCGAGGGCGTACGACGCCTCGCGCAGCTCGTTCGGCACGAGCTTGAGCATCTCCTCGGTCGAGCGGACGATCGTCGGGATCATCAGCAGCACGAGCGCGAGGCACACCGCGAAGGCGACCCGCTGGAAGCCGAACGTCGTGACCCACAGCGCGTAGACGAACAGCGCGGCGACGATCGAGGGGATGCCGGTGAGGATGTCGACCATGAAGGAGACGGTGCGCGCCAGCCGGCCCCGGCCGTACTCGACGAGGTAGACCGCGGTCATGATGCCGACCGGCACCGAGATCGCGGCGGTCACGGCCGCCTGGATCAGCGTGCCCTGGATGGCGTGCACGGCACCGCCGCCGACCCGGCGGTCGGTGATCCCGGACTGCGAGTTCGTCCACCACTGCGACTCGAGCAGCATCGAGCCGCCCTTGAGGGCCGTCGAGACGAGGATCCAGACGAGGGGGATGACGCCGAGGGCGAACGCCGACCACATGACGATGCGGGCGAGGTTGTCGCGCAACGCTCGTGACCCCGACTTGGGACCGAGGGCGGGCGGCGCGGCCGGGGCGGGGCTTCCGCCGCGGCGGCCGGCCTCGAGCTCGATGGTGCTCATTCGGTGAAGGCCTTCCTGCGCTCGATGATGAGGCGGGCGATCGCGTTGACGACGAAGGTCAGGACGAAGAGGACGAGCCCGGCGGCGACGAGGGCCCCGGTGCTCGTGGCCGAGTTCGCCTCCTGGATGCCGAGGGCGATCTTCGAGGCGAACGTCGCGCCCCCGTTGAAGATCGAGGACGAGAACGCCGAGCCCTCGTTGAGCGCCGACAGGAGGATGGTGACCGCGAGGGTCTCGCCCAGGGCCCGCCCGAGGCCGAGCATCGCGGCGCTGATGACCCCCGGCTTGCCGAACGGCAGGACGGCGGTGCGGATCATCTCCCACTGCGTCGCGCCGAGGGCGAGGGCGCCCTCCTTGTGGGGGGTCGGCACCTGCGCGAACACCTCGCGCGAGATGGCGGTGACGATCGGGAGCACCATGATCGCGAGGATGACGCCGGCGAACGCGAGCGTGCTCTTGGCGCTCGGTCCGTCCTCGGACTCGGCGAAGAAGGGGATCCAGCCGAGCGCCCCGTCGATGACGCTCGCGACGGGCTCGAAGTACTGCCCGGCGATGGTCAGCCCCCAGAAGCCGAAGACGATGGAGGGGACGGCGGCGAGCAGGTCGATGGTCGCCGCGGCCGGCCGCGAGAGCCAGGCCGGCGCGTACTGCGTGATGAAGAGGGCGATGGCCACCCCGAGCGGCACGGCGATGGCCATCGCGATGACCGAGGTGACGACGGTCGCCCACAGCAGGTCGACGATGCCGAACCGCGGGTTCGCGCCGGCGGTGCTCCACTCGCGCGATGTGAGGAAGTTGGCCTGGTTGGCCTGGAGGGCCGGGACGGCCTGCGCGACGAGGAAGACGCCGACGAGCGTGACGAGGGCGATGACGAAGACACCGGAGGCCGTGGCGGCCCCGCCGAAGAGCCGGTCACCGAGGCGACCGGTGCCGGCGCCGTCCCCGTGGAGCGGTGGGCGTCCGTCGGGTCCGGGCAGCTCGTCGGCGGCCGAGCGGCCGGTGATGGAGGTCGACACGGCTTCCTCGCAGTTCTCTCGTCGGATGGTGGTCGTGCCGGAGGGGGCGGGCCGGTCGGGCCCGCCCCCTCGCGGTCAGGTCAGCGGCCGCGGCCGCCGGCCGATACTGGTCAGGACAGGGCCTCGATGGCGGCCTCGACCTTGGTCTGGACCGAGCTGGGGAGCGGGGCGTAGCCGATCTCCTCGAGGCTCTTCTGCACGTCCGCGGAGGCGAAGTGCTTGAGGAAGGACTTGATGTTCTTGCCCTTCTCGGCGTCCTTGTTCTTGGAGCAGACGATCTCGTAGGTGACGAGGAGGATCGGGTAGGCGCCGGCCTCCTGGGTCGCGTAGTCGAGCTTGAGGCGCAGGTCGTTGCCCTCGCCGTCGGGCTGGGCGGCCTCGACGGCCTTGCCGACGGTCTCGCCGGTCAGCTCGACGGCGCCGGCGCCGTTGTCGACCTTCGCGACACCGAGGTCGTTGTCCTTCGCGTAGCTCCACTCGACGTAGGTGATGCCGCCGTCGGTGGACTTGACGCCCTCGGCGACACCGGCGGACTTCTCCTTGCCCTCGCCCGTGCCGGTCCACTTCTTCGCCGGCTCGGCCGTCCAGCCACCGTCGGAGGCGGCCGAGAGGTACTTGGTGAAGTTCTCGGTCGTGCCCGACTCGTCGGAGCGGAAGAAGACCTTGATGGCGGTCGACGGGAGGGTGACGCCGGAGTTGACCGCCGCGATCTTCGGGTCGTTCCAGGTGGTGATCTTGCCGGCGAAGATGTCGGCGGCGACGGCCGGCGTCAGGGTGAGCGAGTCGACGCCCTTGACGTTGAACGCGATCGCGATCGGACCGGTGACCATCGGGAGGTTCCAGGCGGGGGAGCCGCAGGTCTGCGCGGCGGCGTCGGACTCGACGATCCCGTCCTTCTCCTCGGTCTTCAGCGCCGAGTCGGAGCCGGCGAAGTCGACCTGGCCGGCGATCATCTGCTTGATGCCCGCGCCGGAGCCGGTCGGGTTGTAGTTGACCTGGGCGCCGGTGCATGCGGCCTTGTAGGAGGCGGCGGCCTCGTCGAACGCGTTCTTCTGGGCGGAGGAGCCCTCGGCGTTCAGGGTGCCGTCGAAGCAGTCCGCGGTGGCGGCGGAGCCGCTCGAGCCGCTGCCGGCGGTGGCGCCGGTGCCCGCGTTGTTGTCCGAACCGCACCCCGCAAGGGCGATGGAGCCGACCAGGGCGATGCTCGCGAGCTGGCCGAAACGGAGGGTCTTCACTGGTGTGCCTCTCGGAGGTCAAGGGAGTCGTGGTGCCGGACATCGATGTCCGACGCTGAGGACGGTAAGGAGGCCGGGTGACGCCGTGGCCCGTCACCGGTGAACGGGGCGTGAACAGCACCCGAGCATCGGCCGACGGGTTGGTCAGGCCACGGGGACGGGTGCGTGTCGCGGGCGACGACGACGCCCCGGGACGCCCCCGCACCGCCCTGCGAACGTGTGTGAAGGACGTCGGCATGACGACGTTCTTCACACACGTTCGCGATGGGGGCGCGGGTGGGGTCGGGCTCCGGGGTGGGGTGGGCCGCGGATGGGGTCGAGCTTCGGGGTGCGAGGTGCGGGTCAGGGCAGGTGGCGCTCGACGGCGACGACGCGGGCCGCCGCCCCGGTGCCGGCGACGTGCAGGACGAGGGCCTCGCCCTTGACGAGCTTCGCGTCGGCCGCCGCGAGCAGCAGCGCCCGGTCGGCCGCGGAGGCGTCCGCCGCCAGGGGCGCGAGCACCTCGAGCACCGCGGGGAGCACCGGGCCGTGCGAGCAGAGCACGGTCGGCCGGCCCGCCTCGAGCAGGCGCAGGACGCGCCGCGGGGCCTTCGTGGGGTCCTCCTCGAAGCCCTCCTCCGACAGCCCGCCGCGGGTGCGGACGCCGAGCCCGGCCGAGTCGGCGAAGGGCGCCACGGTCGCGACGCAGCGCACGGACGGGGAGCTGACGACCCGTCGGGGCGCGTACGCCGCGAGCACCCCGACCAGCGCCGAGGCCCGGGTCACGCCGGCGGCGTCGAGGGGCCGCAGCGTGTCGTCGCCCCCGGACCACGCGCCGCGCGCGACGGCGCGGGCGTGCCGGACGACCACGAGCGGCCAGGTGTCGAGCGAGCCGGCCTGGTGGTGGCGGACGAGGGCGCGCAGCTGCTCGCGGTCGCGGGCGTAGTCGAGCCGGTCGTGGGCCTCGCGCGGGTCGAGCCACGCGACGTCGTCGATCTCGTTGACCAGCTCGCCGCTGCCCCCGACGACGCGCGCCGCCCAGTAGCGCACCACCTTGTCGGCGGGCCGGCCGTCCTTGTCGAGCATCGTGTACCGGGCCTCGGGCAGCGGCACCCCGAGGCGCACCCGCAGCCCGGTCTCCTCCTCGGTCTCCCGGGCGGCGGCCGGCGCCCACTCCTCGCCGGCGTCGAGCTTGCCCTTGGCCCAGGCCCAGTCGTCGTAGCGCGGGCGGTGCACGAGGGCCACCTGCAGCGCGTGGCCGCGCACCCGCCAGGGGAGGGTCCCGGCGGCCGGGATCGTCGTCGGCACGGCGGCGCCGATCAGCGGCGCCGGGCCTTGCGGCGGCGCTTGGCGTGCATCTCGACGAGCGCCGACTGCAGGTCCTCGAGCGGCTGGCCCTCCTCGTCGAGGTGGTGGCGCGTCCATCGACCGTCGGGCCCCAGCGCCCAGTGCGAGTACTTCTCTGCCGCACCGCGTTCCATGAGCGAGCGCAGGTCGTCGATGTGCCGCGGGTCGGTGAGCCGGACGAGTGCCTCGACGCGGCGGTCGAGGTTGCGGTGCATCATGTCGGCGCTGCCGATGTAGACGAGCGGGTCGCCCCCGCCGCCGAAGAAGAAGATGCGCGAGTGCTCGAGGAAGCGCCCGAGCACCGAGCGCACCTCGATCGACTCGGACAGCCCCGGCACCCCCGGCCGCAGCGCGCAGATGCCGCGCACCCACAGCTGCACCCGCACGCCGGCCTGCGAGGCGCGGTAGAGGGCGTCGATGATCTGCTCGTCGACGATGGAGTTGACCTTGAGGCCGATGTAGCCGCTGCCCGGCTCCGCGCGCTCGTGCTCGATCTCCTGGTGGATGTGCGCGACGAGGCCCGAGCGGACCGAGCGCGGCGCGACGAGGAGGCGGCGGAACTTGCTGCGCGGGGCGATGCCCGACAGCTGGTTGAACAGGCGGCTGAGGTCCTCGCCCACCTGCTCGTCGTCGGTGAGCAGCCCGAGGTCCTCGTAGAGGCGCGCGGTCTTCGGGTTGTAGTTGCCCGTGCCGACGTGGCAGTAGCGGCGCATCCCCTCCGCCTCCTGGCGGATGACGAGGCAGAGCTTCGCGTGGGTCTTGAGCCCGACGATGCCGTAGACGACGTGGACGCCCGCGTGCTCGAGCTTGCGGGCCCAGGAGATGTTGTTCTCCTCGTCGAAGCGGGCCTTGATCTCGACGACCGCGAGCACCTGCTTGCCGGCCTCGGCGGCGTCGATGAGGGCGTCGATGATGGGGCTGTCGCCGCTCGTGCGGTAGAGCGTCTGCTTGATCGCGAGGACCTTGGGGTCGGACGCGGCCTGCTCGAGCAGCGCCTGCACCGAGGTCGAGAACGAGTCGTACGGGTGCTGGAGCAGCACGTCCTGCTTGCGGATCGAGGCGAAGATGTCGCGCGCCTTGGCCGACTCGGTCGGCGCGAGGTCGGCGTTGGTGCGCGGCACGAACGGCTCGAAGTGCAGCTCGGAGCGCTCGAGGTCGGCGATGACGTTGAGCGCGCGCAGGTCCAGGGGCGCGGGCAGCCGGTAGACCTCGGTGCCGTTGACCCCGAGCTCGCGGACGATGAGGTCGAGGACGTGGTCGTCGATGTCCTCCTCGACCTCGAGGCGCACCGGCGGGCCGAAGCGGCGCCGGGTCAGCTCGCGTTCGAGCGCGGTGAGGAGGTTCTCGTTGTCGTCCTCCTCGACCTCGAGGTCCTCGTTGCGCGTCACCCGGAAGGTGAAGTGCTCGCGGATCTCCATCCCCGGGAAGAGCTGGTCGAGGTGCGCCGCGATGACGTCCTCGAGCGGCACGAACCGGGTGTCGTACATGTCGGCGAGCGGGGACTCGTCCGGCCCGGGCTCGACGCGCACGAGCCGCGGGAGCATCGGCGGCACCTTGACGCGGGCGAAGTGCTCCTTTCCGGTGCGCGGGTTGACGAGGATGACCGCGAGGTTGAGCGAGAGGCCCGAGATGTACGGGAAGGGGTGCGCCGGGTCGACGGCCAGCGGGGTGAGCACGGGAAAGAGGCGCGAGGTGAAGACGCCGCCCAGCCGCTCGCGCTCGTCGTCGGAGAGGGCGTCCCAGTGGACGATCGTCACGCCCTCGGACTCCAGCGCCGGGCGCACCTGCTCGGCGTAGACGCGGGCCTGCATCGTCATCAGCTCGTGCGCGACGAGGCTGATCTGCTCGAGGACCTCGCGCGGCTCGAGGCCGGACGCCGAGCGCACGGCGATGCCCGTGGCGATGCGCCGCTTGAGCCCGGCGACGCGGACCATGAAGAACTCGTCGAGGTTCGAGGCGAAGATCGCGAGGTAGCGCGCGCGCTCGAGGAGCGGGACGTTGTCGTCGGCCGCGAGCTGGAGGACACGCTCGTTGAACTGCAGCCACGAGATCTCGCGGTCGAGGAAGCGGTCGGCGGGCAGGCCCTCGTCGTCCTCGGGCTCGGCGTGGTGCGCGCCGCGGACGAAGCGACCGTTGGCGCTGCGCGGCTGCTGCCGGGTCTCCGTGGCCGAGGCGCTCGCGATGGAGACCTCGCTGACGATGGCGCCCTCGGCCGACGCGTCGGCCGCGGCGTCGCGCGCCGTCCCGCCCTGCTCCTCGACGTCCACCGCCGTCTCGTCCGTCATGCGTCCATCCTGTCAGGTCCGTGCCCGGGCGGTCAGCCCGCTCACGGCCGGTTCAGCCGATGGACACCCGCGCGACACGGCCCTTGCCCCCGGCGGCCCAGCAGGAGCCGTCGGTGGTGCAGTCGACGGTGTGGAACCCGGTGTCGGAGAGCCGGTACCAGGAGCGCCCGGCATCCAGCGTCACGCTGACGCCGCCGACCTCGCCGCTCTCGCCGACCGTGACCGCGCCCCGGCGGACGCCGGGCAGCCAGGCGACGTCCTCGCCGAGGTGCTCCAGGTCGCCGGCCGAGGCCCAGCGCCGGCCGTCGCGGCTCACCGAGGTGGCGTCCGCGCCGTCGTCCGGGGCGGAGAAGTCGCCGCCGACGGCGAGCCCGCCGACACCCGGTCGGACCGCGATGCCGAAGACGCCCGCCGCCTCGCCGGCCGGGATGCGCGAGTCGGTGGCCGTCCAGGTGCGGCCGAGGTCGCCCGAGCGGAAGACCCGCGAGCGCTCGCCGCCGCTGCCGAACCACGCGTCGCGCCCGGAGACGGTGAGGCACTCGCCGCTGGCGGAGAAGTTGGCCTCACCGGTGCTGTCGGGCATCCCGGTGCTCGGCAGGACCCGCCACGAGCGCCCGCCGTCGGTGGTGCGGGCGATGCGGAAGCGGCCGTCGACCGGGTCGCTCACCGCGAGGCCGGTGCGGCCCCCGGGGAAGAACGCGAGGCAGTTGTAGAACGCGGCGGGCTCGGTGCTGCGGAAGGTCTCGGTCCACGTCCGACCGTCGTCGCGGGTGCGGTAGATGCGGGAGGCCTCGCCCTCGCCGATGGCCAGCACGGTGACCGTGCCGCGCCCGGTGACCTCGACGTCGCGGAAGTTCAGCCCCTCGGTCTGCGGCGGCGAGACGTCGGTCCAGTGCCGGCCGCCGTCGTGGGTGCGCCACACGCCGCCGGGGCCGCCCGACACGCTGCCGCCCGCGACCCAGGCCGTGCGCCGGTCGACGGCGTCGAGGCCGCGGAAGGACTGGTCGGCGTCGACCACCCGGGTGGAGGTGGCGAGGCGGGGGGCGTGGTGACGGTCAGCGCCCGCGGCGTGCGCCGGAGCGGCGGCGACGAGGGAGGCCGCGAGCGCGGCGACGGAGACGAGGGCGGCGGGCAGCGATCGGCGCATGCGGGCACTCTCCCGCTGCCCGCCCGCTCGCGCCACCCGGGGCGCCCGGCGTGCCCTCCCGAGGCCCGTCGCGCGCTACACCGCAGTAAGTGTTGCTGCAGCGACGGGTACTGCGGTGTAGCCGGGACGGAGGCGGGGGAGGGTCAGCGGGGGACGGTGTACTGCACGTCGACCGCGGCGTCCTCGAAGCCGAGCCGCGCGTACGTGCGCCGCGCCGCGGTGTTGTCGCCGTCGACGTAGAGCTCGACCTCGGCCAGGCCGCGGCGGGCCAGGTGCGCCGTGCCGAGGCGGGTCAGCGGGCCGCCGAGGCCGTGGCCCTGCTCGGCCGGGTCGACCCCCACGACGTAGACCTCTCCGCTCCTGGAACCGGGTTCGACCTTGGTCCAGTGGAAGGCCACGACGCGGCCGTCGCGCTCGACGAGGATGAAGCCCTCGGGGTCGAACCAGTCCTGCTCCATCCGCTCGCGCAGGTCGGCCACCGTGAGCCGGCCCTGCTCGGGATGGTGCGCGAAGGCGGCGGCGTTGAGCGCGACCCAGTCCTCGTCGTCGCGCCCCGGCTCGAAGGCCCGCGCCGTGCAGCCCTCGGGCAGGACCGGGTCGGTGGCGTCGTCGGCGGTGAGCGGACGGGCCATCCGGAACAGCTCGCGGGTGCGCTCGAGCCCGGCGGACGCCGCGAGCGACCGGGCGGCCGGCAGGTCGCCGTGCGCCCACACCGAGCGGGTGTCCTCGGCGAGGGCGGCGTCGAGCAGCGCGCAGCCGTGCCCGGCGCGCCGGTGCGCCGCGTCGACGACGAGCTCGGCGACGGCGTCGGGGGTTCCGGCGGACGCGACCTGCGCGTACCCGACGACCTCGTCGCCCTCGCGCCGCACGAGGTGGACGACCCCGTCGCGCGCGGGACCGACGGCCAGCCGGAAGGCCTCCGAGACCGCGCCGACCCCGTCGGCCTCCTCGGCCCGGGCCCACAGCCCGCGCAGGGCCGCGGCGAGGTCGCCGTCGACGGCCTCCAGGTGGATGGTGTCGCCCACGTCAGCCCTCGACCTCCTCGAGCTCGCCGTCGACGCCCGCGGCCTCCGGGACGAAGCGGTAGCCCACGTTGCGCACCGTGCCGATGAGCAGCTCGTGCTCGGTGCCGAGCTTCGCCCGCAGCCGGCGCACGTGGACGTCGACGGTGCGGGTGCCGCCGAAGTAGTCGTAGCCCCAGACCTCCTGGAGCAGCTGCGAGCGCGTGTAGACACGGCCCGGGTGCTGCGCGAGGTACTTGAGGAGCTCGAACTCCTTGTACGTGAGGTCGAGCAGCCGCCCGCGCAGCCGCACGGAGTAGGTGGCCTCGTCGATGACGAGCGCCCCGGCCGTGATGGGCCCGGCCTCGTCGTCGGCCGTCTCGGCGCGGCGGCCGAGCGCGAGCCGCAGCCGGGCCTCGACCTCGGCCGGGCCGGCGGTGTCGAGGAGGACGTCGTCGAGGCCCCACTCGCTCGTCAGGCCGGCGAGCCCGCCCTCGGTGACGACGGCGAACAGCGGCCCCGACACCCCGGTCGTCGTGAGGACGCGGCAGAGGGAGCGTGCCATCGCCAGCTCGCGGCGGGCGTCGACGAGCACCCCGTCCGCGTCGGGTGCGTCGACGAGCGCCGACGCCTCCGCCGGGAGGATGCGAACATGGTGGCTGAGCAGCCCGAGCGCCGGGAGGACCTCGGCCGCGGGGGCCAAGGTGTTCGTCAACAGCAGCAGGTGGGCCATCGCCCCACAGGATAGGCGGTCATGGACGTACGGCACGGGGCCACGGCCTCCGATGGGACAGACGCCTCCGCGGGGGCGGTCGTCACGGTGCGCTACTGGGCCGGGGCCCGGGCCGCGGCCGGGGTCGACGGCGAGAGCGTGCCGGCGCCGCCGACGGTCGGCGGCCTGATCGCCGCCCTCGCGCAGGCCCGGCCGGGGCTCGCCGCGGTGCTGCCCGTCTGCTCGGTCCTCGTCGACGGCCTCGCGGCCTCCGGGGACGACCCCCTCCCGCCGGGGGCCACGGTCGAGGTGCTCCCGCCGTTCGCCGGTGGGTGATGCGAGGATGCCGGGCGTGGACGAGCACCCGGACGGCGCAGGCGCCGAGGCATCCGACGCGCCCGTGGGGGCCGACGGTGCCTCGGGGGACGGCGCGCCCGGCGTGACGGCGCTCGACACCGTCCCCGCGGACGCGCCGGTGGACGGCGCCTCGGGGGACGGCGCCTCCGCCGTCGAGACGCGGGCCTCGCGCCGCGCCCGGCTGGAGTCGCTGCGCCGGCACCCGGTCCTGCCCGAGATGGCGACCGTCGTGCGGCCGCTGGTCGTGGCCGTCACGCTCGTCCTCGGCGCGCTCCTCGTCCTCGCCCTGCGCACCGACGCCGTCGTCCTCGCGGCGGGCCTCGCCTGGACCGGCCTCGTCGTCGCGTGGGGCTGGCCGCGCCTGCTCGGCAGCTCGAGCCGCTTCGGGGCCTCCCTCGCGGTCGGTGTGGCCGGCGTGCTCGCGCCGGCGGCCGGGGCCGCGACCTCCGACGAGCCGTGGCTGCGGCTCGTGCCGGTGGCGCTCGCCGTCGCGCTCGGCGTGATGTTCGTCCACCAGATCGTCCGGCGTGACGGCCGCCCGCGCCTCACGGAGTCGATCGGCATCACCGCGTTCGGCCTCGGCCTCGTCGCCGTGGGCACGACGTGGCTGCCGCTGGCCCGCTCGCCCCGCCCGACCGACCTCGCGACGGCCGCGCTCGTGGCCGTCGCCGTCGGCTCGCTCGCCGACCTCGCCGCCGGGGTCCGGGTGTTGCGTGGGTGGCTGCTCCCGCTCTCGATGCTCCTCGGCGGCGCGGGTGCGCTCGTCACGGCGAGCGTCCTCGGGGGGCCCGGGGCGGGGACGGCCGCCCTCGTCGGCGTCCTCTGCTCGGCCGTCGCGCACGCGCTGCGCCGCACCCTCGTCGTCCTGCCGCCGGTCACCGCGGTCCGCTGTCAGCTGGCGACCGGGGCCGCGTCGCTGCTCGTGCCGGGGGTCGTCGCCTACGGCATCTCGCTCTGGCTCGTCGGCTGACCGACGCGTGCAGAAAGTGACGAAAGTGTCGATTCCTGCACGCTCCGGGGTCGGTGGTGCGTGCACCAACTGACGAAAGTGTCGATTGCTGCACGCCCCGATGGGCCACCGCCGGCTCAGTAGACGAGCGCCCGCGTCGCCGGCGCCACGACCTCCTCGACGAACGCGGCGGCCCCGCGGATGGTCGCCCCGGGCAGCAGGTCGTCGACGGTGAGGTCCCGCCGGGCCGCGCACTGGCCGCAGACCGTGACCCGGCCGCCCTCCAGCACCGCGTCGCGCAGCTCGGCCAGCGGCGCGGAGTGCGGCAGGTCGACTGCCTCGGCCCGCCCCGGCACCGCCATCCACGCGGCGTCCCCCGTCAGCCAGAGGCTCACCTCCAGCCCGGACGCGAGCGCCGTGGCCGCGACGGTGAGGCCCTGGGCCAGCCGCTCGGGGGCCTCCGGACCGCACGTGACCTTGACGACGAGGGTGGAGGCGGCGTCATCCATAGACTGGACCCTATGGTCTTCACGCTCGACACCACCCTCCACGAGGATCTCGCCCCCCTCGCCTGGCTCGTCGGCACCTGGGCGGGGGCCGGCCTCGTCGGCTACCCGACCATCGAGTCGCAGCGGTTCGGGCAGGAGGTCGTCTGCAGCCACGACGGCCGCCGCTTCCTGCGCTGGGAGTCGCGTACCTGGCTCCTCGACGACGAGGGCAACCAGGTCCGCCCGCTCGCGACCGAGACCGGCTTCTGGCGCCCGGTGACCGAGGCGTCCGACGGCACCAACGTCGAGCTGCTCCTCGCGCACCCCACCGGCTTCGTCGAGATGTACGCCGGCGTCGCCGAGCCCGCCAAGGTCGAGCTGCGCACCGACGGCGTGATGCGCAGCCCCGACGCCAAGGAGTACACGGCGGCGCACCGGCTCTACGGGTACGTCAACTCCAACCTCATGTGGGTCATGGACATGGCCGCCGTCGGGAAGCCGCTGCAGTCCCACGTCTCCGCGGAGCTCAAGCGCGTCGAGTGACGCCGGGCGCCCCCGGGCCCCTCTGGACCTGGGGGTCAGGGGGCGACGTAGACGTCGAGGTAGTCGTCCATCCGGTCCGCGCGCAGCGCCTTGCCGAGCAGCGCCATGCCCTGCTCGTCGACGATGTCGATGCTGCCCGCGTTCGGGTCCGTCCCGAAGCCGGAGAACGGCGCCGTCGCGAAGACGACGTCCGAGGCGCGGATGCCGCGCAGCTCGAGGGCGTAGTCCTTCATCGTCCCGATGCTCAGGTCCCGGTCGACGACGAGGTTCTTCGTCGCGGCGTCGGCGAACCGGGCGACGGCCAGCGGGTTGCGGACGGTCTCGCCGCTCGTCGCCTTGAGCAGCAGCGCCTTGACGAACGCCAGCTGGCGCTTGCCGCGGGAGATGTCGCCCTCGCTCAGCTCGTAGCGCTCGCGGACGAACGCCAGCGCCTGCTCGCCGTCGAGGGTGTTCCAACCCTTCTGGATGGCCTTGCCGCCGTTGCCGTTCGCGTCGTTGCCCTCCTCGGCGTAGACGCGCACGCCGCCGACGGCGTCCGTCATGTTCTTGAAGCCCTCGAAGTCGGTGCGGGCGACGTGGTCGATCTTGATGCCGACGAGGTCCTGGAGGGTCTCGACGAGCAGCGGCTCGCCCCCGAACGCGTAGGCGGCGTTGATCTTGTTCTTGCCGTGGCCCGGGATGTCGACGAAGAGGTCGCGGGGGAAGTGGACCATCTGGATGGACGTCGGGTCCTTCGGCACGTGGACGAGGACGATGACGTCGGCGCGACCGCGGTCGGCGCCCCGGCTGTCGGACCCGATCAGCAGGAAGTTCGTGCCCTTGTCGCGGCCGATCGTGATCGGCGTGCCGTCGGAGGCGACGGTCGGCGGCGGCGCGGTCGGCAGGAGGTCGGCCTGCGTGACGTTGTCGGAGACGCGCCAGCCGAGGTAGCCGACGAACCCGCCGACGGCGAGCGCGACGAGCAGGACGAGCACGCCGACGACGGTCAGCACCCGGCGCAGGCGCCGCCGCGGGGGGCGCTGCCCGCCCTCGTCGGGGGCGTCGTCGGGGCGCTCGGGGCGGTCGTCACCGAACCCGAGCAGGTCGAGGTTCTGTCCGCTCACCGGGTCAGTGTAGGAAGGCGGGCTGGGTGACGTCCGGGGGTCGGCCTACATTGGAGGGGTGAGCGACCTCGGTGAGCGCCTGCGTGCGCGCGGCAAGCGTCTGACGACGCAGCGCGAGCGCGTGCTCGCGGCCGTGGGCCGGCTCGGGCACGCCACCCCCGACGAGGTGGCCGACGCCGTCGCCACCGACGGTGGGGGCGCCGTGCCGGTCTCGACCGTCTACCGCTCGCTCGACGCGCTCCAGGAGCTCGGGCTGATCGCCCACACGCACGTCGACCACCGCAGCCCCAGCTACCACCTGGCCGAGCACGCGACCCACCTCCACCTCGTCTGCCGCGGTTGCGGCTGGGTCGGCGAGCTCCCGCTCGACGTCGCCGACGAGCTGGTGGCCCGGGTCGACGACCGCCTCGGCTTCGCCGCCGACGTCGGTCACGCCGCCGTCCACGGGCTGTGCCGCACCTGCCGGGAGGACCCGTGACCGCATCCGTCCAGACCACCCGCTCCCCGCTGCTCGACCGCCACGGTGCGGTCGAGGGCGAGGGGCTCGACGCCGGGGTCGCCGCCCACTACGGCGACCCGATGCGCGAGCAGCGCCTGCTGGCCGAGGGGCTGGCCGTCGTCGACCTCTCGCACCGCGGCGTCGTCACGGTGAGCGGCCCCGATCGGCTCACCTGGCTGCACTCGATGACGACCCAGCAGCTGGCCGGGCTGGCGCCGCGCAGCTCCGCGGAGTCGCTCGTGCTCTCGCCCAAGGGCCACGTCGAGCACGCGCTGCACGTCGTCGACGACGGCGCCACGACGTGGCTCTCGCTCGAGCCCGGCACCGCGCCCGCGCTCGTCGCGTGGCTGGAGTCGATGCGCTTCATGCTGCGCGTCGAGGTCGCCGACGTCAGCGACGCCTGGGCCGTCCTCGGCGAGCCCGTCGGCTCCGAGTCCGCCGACGGCGAGCCGCTCGCCTGGGTCGACCCGTGGCCCCGGCTCGTCGGTGACACCGCCGCCTACGGCCCGGTCGAGGGGCACGCCGGCGAGGGCCGGGCGTGGCGCGAGCTGCTCGTGCCGCGCGGCGGGATCGAGGCCGCCGTCGGTGACCGGCCGCTCGCCGGCACCTGGGCGGCCGAGGCACTGCGCGTCGCCGCGTGGCGCCCGCGGTTCGGGCACGAGACCGACCACCGCACCATCCCGCACGAGGTCGACTGGCTGCGCACGGCCGTGCACCTGCACAAGGGCTGCTACCGCGGCCAGGAGACGATCGCCCGGGTCCACAACCTCGGGCGGCCGCCGCGGCGGGTCGTCTTCCTCCACCTCGACGGCTCCGGGCACGTCCTGCCGGCCGTCGGGTCGCCGGTCACGCTCGAGGGCCGCGAGGTCGGGCGGCTGACGAGCGTCGCGCGCCACCACGAGGACGGGCCGGTCGCGCTCGCCGTCGTCAAGCGGTCGGTCGCCGAGGACGTCGATTTCGTCGTCGACGGCATCTCGGCCGCACAGACCGTCGTCGTTCGGGGCTGATTGCCGAAGATCCTCCGGCGTGGGTGCATCGGCGCCGGATGGCGGTCGGGCGGTCGAGCCTGACAGGATGACGCCATGACGACGCCGTCCGCCGGGGTGACCGGCACCCTCATCACCGTCGCGCCGACCGGGGCGGAGCACGCCAAGGCCGACCTCCCGCAGCTGCCGACGACCCTCGAGGAGGTCGTCGAGACCGCGCAGCGCTGCGAGGCCGCCGGCGCCTCGCTCGTCCACCTGCACATCCGCGACGCCGAGCACCGTCCGACGCTCGACGGCGGGTACCTGCGCGCGGCGGTCGACGCGCTGCGCGAGGCCACCGACCTCGTCGTCCAGCTCTCGACCGGCGGCTCGGTGCACGACCCGCTCGAGCAGCGCCTCACCGTCCTCGACGCCGAGCCGGACTCCTGCTCGCTCACCTGCGGCACGACGAACTTCGGCGACGACGTGTTCCTCAACCCGTGGGGGTTCATGAGCGACCTCTACGTCCAGGCGCAGGAGCGCGAGGTCGTCCCCGAGTTCGAGCTCTTCGACCTCGGGCACGTCCACGCCCTCGCGCGGCTCCTCGACACCCACGGGCTGCCGTTCGGCGGCCGGGTGCACGTCGACTTCGTCACCGGCGTGCCCGGTGGGATGCCCGCGACGACCGCGGCGCTCATGGCCGGCGTGGCCATGCTGCCGCCCGAGGTGACCTCGTGGTCGGCGACCGGCATCGGCCGCGGACACCTGCCGGTGATGGCCGCGGCGCTCTCGGCCGGCGGGCACCTGCGGGTCGGGATGGAGGACAACGTCGTCTACCGGCGTGGCCAGGTCGTCCAGCACAACGACGAGCTCGTGGCCCGGGCCGCGGAGCTCGCGGCGACGATGCAGCGCCCGGCCCTGACGAGCGAGCAGGCGCGCGAGCTGCTCGGCATCAAGGACCGCCGCCCCACCCGCTGACCCTCGCGGCACCCTCCCCCTCCCGCGAACGTGTGTGAACACGCCGGTCTTCACCGGCGTGTTCACACACGTTCGCGGTGGGGCCTGGCGGTGGGGTCCGAGGGGTGGACCGGGCGGCAGCCGGGGAATGCCGGTCGCATAATCCAGCGTTATGGCCTCCATGCGTTCACTGATCGGTTTCCCGGCGGTCGTCAACGAGAAGGCCGCGCGGGCCGTCGCCGCGCAGGTCGTCCTCGTCGCCGTCGTGGCGCTCGCGACCGGCTGGCTGTGGCTGACCGCCGTCCTCGCCGTCGGCTTCGCCCTGCGCGTCGCCGCCGGCCCCCGCTTCGACCCCTTCGGTCGCCTCGCGACGCAGGTCGTCGCGCCGCGCCTGGGCGAGCCCCGGATGGTCTCCGGCGCCCCGAAGCGGTTCGCGCAGGGCATCGGCCTGGCGTTCACCGCCGCCGGCACGCTCGCCCTCGCGCTCGGCGCCCCGGTCGTCACCGTCGTGCTCCTCTCGGTGCTCACGCTCTTCGCCGCGCTCGAGGCCTTCGTCGGCTTCTGCGCCGGCTGCTTCGCCTTCGCCCAGCTGATGCGCCTCGGCGTCGTCTCGGACGACACCTGCGTCGAGTGCGCCGACATCTCGCTGCGCCGCCGCCACGAGGCCGCCGCCGCCTGACCCCCCAGGCTCTCCGCGAACGTGTGTGAACTCGCCGGTGTTCTCCGGCGAGTTCACACATGTTCGCGGCATGTCGGGGTGGTGTGGCCCGACTCACGCTTGCCCCAGTTTGCATTTTGCTAACTGGAGCAAGCACACTGGAGGCATGAGCAAGAACCCGCTGAACGACCTGGGCGAGAGCCTCGGGGAGTACCTGCGCGAGCAGCGCCGGTCCGCCCGGCTCTCCCTGCGTCAGCTCAGCGAGCTCGCCGGGGTGTCGAACCCCTACCTGTCGCAGATCGAGCGCGGGCTCAAGCGCCCGAGCGCCGAGATCCTCCAGCAGCTCGCGAAGGGCCTCGAGGTCTCGGCCGAGTCGCTCTACGTGCGCGCCGGCATCCTCGACGCCGAGCACGCCGCGTCCCCGGACGACGCCCCCGACGTCCGTCGGGCGCTCGCCGAGGACCCCCGCCTCACCCCGCGGCAGAAGAAGACCCTCCTCGACATCTACGAGTCCTACGTCGAGGACGACGCCCGGCCCTGAGGCCGCACCGCCCCACGGCAGCGCCGCCCGCCGGGCCACCCAGACACCGTCAGCACCGCAGACCCCCCACGAAGGAGCCCACCATGGCCGTCAAGGACGACCTCCGCAAGACCGTCGACACCACCCCCCTCTACGCCCTCGCCGGCGCCACCGACCTCGCCGTCGAGAAGGTCCGTGAGGCCCAGAAGCGCGCCGACGCCCGCCGCGCCGAGATGACCAAGCGTGTCGAGGCCGCTCGCGCCGACCTCGCCCCCGCCGCCATCCAGGCCCGCGTCACCACCGTCGCCGGCCAGGTCAAGGACCTCCCGGCCCTCGCCGTCAACCAGGGCCTCGTCGTCGGCGGCAAGGTCTCCGAGGGCTACGACGACCTCGTCCTGCGCGGCAAGGACATCGTCGCCCGCATCCGTCGCCAGCAGGCCACGAAGGACCTCGTCGCCCAGGCCGAGACCACCGTCGCGCAGGCCAAGGGTGCGGTCACGACCGCCCGCAAGGCCGCCGCCGAGGTCGAGCGCTCCGCCAAGGCCACCGTCACGGTCGGCCGCAAGGAGGCCGCCAAGGCCACCGACGTCGTCACCGAGACCGTCGAGCAGGACGCCAAGGTCGCCGAGACCGAGGTCACCGCCGCCGCCAAGCGCACGCGCACCGCGGCCAAGCGCACGAGCACGACGACCAAGAAGGCCGCGAAGAAGACGACCTCCTCCGCGAAGGCCGCCACGACGAGCGCCCGCAAGACGGTCAAGGCCGTCGAGAAGGCGGTCGAGGCCGGCGCCGCCAAGGTCGGCGACTGACCCGGACGAACGACGAGAACGTGCCGTGTGCCCCCCGGGGCGCACGGCACGTTCTCGTCTCTCGACCGGTGAGGCGGGGGAGCGCCCCGGGGGAGCGGCGGCGCTAGGGTCGCAGGCGTGTCCGAGCCCGCTGCCCGCCCCGCCGCCCTGCCCACCCCGCCCGCGCTGGCGGACGCCCCCGTCCTCGCCCACGTCGTGCGCGGCGGGGTCGTCGAGTCCGCGCACCGCGCGAGCGTCGCCGTCACCGCCCCCGACGGCAGCCTCGAGCAGGCCTGGGGCGCCGCCGACGACCCGGTCTTCCCGCGCAGCTCCAACAAGCCGGTCCAGGCCGTGGCGATGCTGCGCGCCGGCCTGGAGCTGCCGCCGCCGCACCTCGCCCTCGCGAGCGCCAGCCACAGCGGCGAGGCCTTCCACCTCGACGGGGTCCGCGCGATGCTCGAGGGCGCCGGCCTGACCGAGGCCGACCTGCAGAACACCCCCGACCTGCCCTACGACCCGCAGGAGCGCGACGCCTGGCTCGCCGCCGGTCGGGCCGCCTCCCCGCTCGCCCAGAACTGCTCCGGCAAGCACGCGGGGATGCTCGCCGCCTGCCGCGCCGCCGGCTGGGACCCCACGACCTACCTCGACCCGCAGCACCCGCTCCAGCGCCTGATGGACGCCACGCTGGCCGACCTCGCCGGCGAGCCGGTCGCGGCCACGGCGGTCGACGGCTGCGGCGCCCCGGTGATGGCCGTGTCGCTCGCCGGCCTCGCGCGGGCGTTCGGCCGCGTCGCCGCCGCCGACCCGGGCACCGACGAGGGCCGGGTCGCCGAGGCCGTCCGCGCCCACCCCGAGATGCTCGGCGGCACCCGGCGCGACGTCACCGCGCTGATCCGCGGCACGGCGGGCGTCGTCGCCAAGGACGGCGCCGAGTCGGTCTACGCGGTCGGGCTGCCCGACGGCCGGGGCATCGCGCTCAAGGTCGCCGACGGCGGCCAGCGCGCCCGGCCCGTCATCCTCGCGGCCGTGCTGCGCCGGCTCGGGGTCGCGTCGGACGCCTACGCACGGCTCGAGGACGCGCCCGTCCTCGGCCACGGCGCCCCGGTCGGGGCCGTCGTCGCCGTCGGGCTCGACGCGGGGCGCGCGTGAGGACGGTCCTCCAGCGGGTGACGCGGGCGGCCGTCCGCGTCGAGGGCGAGGTCGTCGGTGCGATCGACCGGCCGGGGCTCGTGGCCCTCGTCGGGGCGACCCACGACGACGGGCCCGAGCAGGTGGCGACGCTCGCCCGCAAGATCGCCGAGCTGCGCATCCTCCACGACGAGCGCTCGGTGCTCGACGAGGGGGCGCCGGTGCTCGTCGTCAGCCAGTTCACCCTCTACGCCGACACCCGCAAGGGCCGGCGTCCGTCGTGGAACGCCGCCGCGCCCGGCCCGGTCGCGGAGCCGCTCGTCGAGGCGGTCGTGGCCGAGCTGCGCGAGCGGGGCGTCGAGGTGGCGACCGGTCGGTTCGGGGCGCACATGGAGGTCGAGCTCGTCGGTGACGGCCCGGTGACCATCCTCCTCGACGTCTGACACCTAGGCTGGGGTCATGAGCTGGCTGGCCAACGCGCAGTACGCCGTCTACCTGGTGCTCTCGATCGCCGCGCTCGGCGTCGAGCTCTGGGCCCTCGTCGACTGCGTCCGTCGGCGCCCCGACGCGTTCGTCGCGGCCGGCAAGCGGACGAAGAACTTCTGGATGCTCGTGACGGGCGTCGCCGCACTCATCGGCTTCGCGACCGCGGCGAGCCCGGCGGCCCTCGGCCTGCTCGGCATCGCGGCGCTCATCGGCGCCGGCGTCTACCTCGCCGACGTCAAGCCGGCGCTCGACCAGGTGACGGGCCGCGGCAGCACCGGGCGGCAGGGCCCCTACGGCCCCTGGTGAGGCGCGACGGCGGCCCAGTCGAGCGTCAGCTCGCCGAGCCGCCAGCGTGACGGTCCGCCGACGAGCGGCCAGCCGGCCTCCCGGAGCGCGGCGGCCGTCGCGATGAACCGCTGCCGCACCCCGTAGGACGCGAGCGGCGCCTGCCGCAGCCACGCGTCGTCGAGCGCGCCGAGCAGCGCGTGCACCGGCTCGCCCGGCACGTTGCGGTGGATGAGGGCCTTCGGCAGGCGCTCGGCGACGACGCCGGGCCGCTCGAGCCCGCGCAGCCGCCACGAGAGCGTCAGCGTCTCGGGGCCGTCGGCGCCGACCGCGACCCACGCCGCGAGCCGGCCGAGCTCGTCGCACGTGCCGTCGACGAGCAGCCCGCCGGGCGCCAGCCGCTCGACGACCGTGGCCCAGGCCCGCTCGACCTCGTCCTCGTCGTACTGCCGCAGGACGTTGAAGGCGCGCACGAGCACCGGTCGCGCCCCGCCGGGCAGCGGCACCTCGAAGCCGCCGCGCACGAAGCGCAGCCCCGGACGCTCGAGGGGCCGCGCGGCGGCCACGCGCGCCGGGTCGATCTCGACGCCCACCACCTCGACGTCGGGGCGCACCCGCCGCAGCCGGTCGTGCAGCTCGAGGGCCGTGACGGGGGAGGCGCCGTAGCCGAGGTCGACGACGACGGGGGAGGTGCCGGCCCGGCGCAGCCGCCACGCCTGCGGGCCGGCGAGCCAGCGGTCGCACCGCCGCAGCCGGTTGGGGTTGGTGGTGCCGCGGGTGATGACACCCACGGGTCGCTGGCCGGCCACCGGCCCAGCCTAGGGCGGCGCGCGGCGGCATCCCCACGCCGTCGAGGTCCGGTGCACCCGGCGCCGGGCACCCGGCCCGTCGACATACGCTGGGTCGGTGCTGACGTGGTGGCGCTCCGAGGGGCGCGAGCGGCGGGTGAGCCTGTCGATGGTCTCGCTCGTGCTCTCGCTGACGGCGGCGCTCGTCCTCGGCCTGACCTCGTGGGTGCCCCGCGTCCTGGCCCGCGACATCGGCATCGTCGACGCCGAGCCCGGCCTGCTCCAGGTGGCCCAGGGCGCGTTCGGCGTCCAGTCGCTCGGGGCCGGGCTCACCGTCACGCTCTACGACCGCGGCTTCCGGCTGCAGCGGGGCAGCACCGTCCTCGCCGACACCGTGACCAAGGGGGCGCCCGTCGTCGCGATGACCGGCACGGTCGACGCCGACGGCGAGCACCCGCGCGAGGAGGTCTCGCGCGTCTACTCGGCAGTGAGCATCGACGCCGTGAGCCGCGACGACGAGACCGTCACCTACAGCGGGGTCGTCCACGACGCGACGGGCAGCCTGCCGTTGCGCATCCGGTTCGAGCCGACCGACGGGCGCATCCGGATGGACGTCGCCGTCCCCGGCGCCTCGGCCGTCGCGGTCAACCTCGACTGGCGCCCGGCGACGACGGGCATCGCCCCGGCCCTGCCCGAGCGCAACCTGCGCGAACGGGCCTACTGGGTCGACCCGGTCGAGACCGAGCAGCCGGCGTTCACCTGGGTGCTCGGGACCGACGTCTCCATCGCCCCGGTGCGGGTCCCGCGCGCGGTCGACCTGCGCCAGGACGGCCGCATCGGCATCCACGTCTGGTCGCCGCGGGCCGTCGTGACCGTCACGGACACCCCCAGGGCCGACGTGGAAGACTCGATCCCATGACCGACCCCGCCGGTGCCCCGCGCCCGCACCGGGTCGCGATGGTCACGGTGCACACCTCCCCGCTCGCGCAGCCCGGGACGGGTGACGCCGGGGGGATGAACGTCTACGTCCTCGAGGTCGCACGCCGGCTGGCCCGCCTCGGGACGCAGGTCGACCTCTTCACGCGGACGACGAGCGCGGCCCAGGCCGAGGTCGTCGAGGTCGAGCCCGGGGTCGTCGTCCGGCACGTCGCCGCCGGCCCGTACGAGGGCCTCTCGAAGGAGGACCTGCCGGGGCAGCTGTGCGCCTTCGCCGCCGGCATGATGCGGGTCGCGGCCCACGCGCCGCTCGGCTACTACGACCTCGTGCACTCCCACTACTGGCTCTCGGGGCAGGTCGGCTGGCTCGCCGCCGACCGGTGGGGCGTGCCGCTCGTGCACTCGATGCACACGATGGCCCGCGTCAAGAACCTCCACCTCGCCGACGGCGACGAGCCCGAGCCGCGCGGCCGCGAGATCGGCGAGTCGCAGGTCGTCGAGGCGGCCGACCGGCTCGTCGCGAACACCAGGCGCGAGGCGCGCGAGCTCGTCGAGCTCTACGACGCCGACCCGGCGCGCGTGGCCGTGGCGGCCCCCGGTGTCGACCTCGCGACGTTCACGCCGGGCCCGGTCGCGCAGGCCCGCGCCGAGCTCGGCCTGCCCGCCGACGCCGTCCTGCTCCTCTTCGTCGGTCGGGTCCAGCCGCTCAAGGCCCCGGACGTCCTCGTGCGCGCCGCAGCCGAGCTCGTGCGCCGCCGCCCGGACGTGCGCGAGCGGCTCGTCGTCGCCGTGCTCGGGGGTGCGAGCGGCACCGGCGCGCGGACGCCGATGGGTCTGGACGCGCTCGCGACCTCGCTCGGCATCGGCGACCGGCTGCGGCTCGTCCCGCCGGTCGACCGGGCCACGCTCGCCCGCTGGTACCGCGCGGCCGACGTCGTCGCCGTGCCCTCGCACAACGAGTCGTTCGGCCTCGTCGCCGTCGAGGCCCAGGCGTGCGGGACGCCGGTCGTCGCCGCGAACGTCGGCGGCCTGCCGACCGCGGTCGGGGACGGCGGCCTGCTCGTCGACGGGCACGACACCGCCGACTGGGCGACCGCGCTGGGGCGGGTCGCGCTCGACCCGGTGCTGCGGGCGACGTTGTCCCCGAAGGCGGTCGAGCACGCCCGCGGCTTCGGGTGGGAGCACACGGCCGAGCGGCTGCTCGAGGTGTACGGCGAGGCGCTGGCCCGGCCGAAGGACGTCTCCATCCACGGGGCGCAGCGCATCGCGGGCGTGCCGCAGGCGGTCATCCCGTGAGCACCCCCGACGTGCTCGCCACCGTGCGGGCGTTCCTCGACGAGTCCGGCCTCGAGTGGGAGGCCGGCGCCCGCGACGACGAGGTCGTCGTCGCGCTGCCGGGCGAGAAGAAGCTCAAGACCGTCGTCTCGCTCGTCTGCGGCGAGTCGGCGCTGTCGGTGTCGGCGTTCGTCATCCGCAACCCCGACGAGAACCACGGCGAGGTCTACCGCTTCCTGCTCAGCCGCAACCTGCGCCTGCCCGGGCTCGCGTACGCCGTGGACCGTTCCGGCGACGTCTTCGTCACCGGCCGGGTACCGCTGGCCGGCGTCGACGCCGACTACCTCGACCAGGTCCTCGGGGTCGTGCTCGCCGCGGCCGACGAGCCGTTCAACGAGCTCCTCGTCATGGGCTTTCTCTCCTCGATGCGCAAGGAGTGGGAGTGGCGGGTGTCGCGCGGTGAGAGCCTGCGCAACCTCGAGGCCTTCCGCCACATCCTCGAGCGGCCGGGCGACCCGCCGCGCGAGGACCCCGCCTGACGCCGGCGGCGCGCGTCCGCGGGCGTGTCCACGGTGGCGGATGGCCGGTTCCGTGCGCGCCCCGGCTCGCTAGGCTGGCGGCATGACGGAGCACACGCTGATCCTCCTGCGCCACGGCGAGTCCGACTGGAACCAGAAGAACCTCTTCACCGGGTGGGTCGACGTCGACCTCACCGAGAAGGGGCGTGCGGAGGCCGTGCGCGGCGGCCAGCTGATGCGTGACGCCGGCCTCCTGCCGGACGTCGTCCACACCTCGGTCCTGCGCCGCGCGATCACGACGGCCAACCTCGCGCTCGACGCGTGCGACCGCCACTGGGTGCCGGTGCACCGCAGCTGGCGCCTCAACGAGCGCCACTACGGCGCCCTCCAGGGGCTCGACAAGGCGGCGACCCGCGACAAGTACGGCGACGAGCAGTTCATGCTCTGGCGTCGGTCCTTCGACACCCCGCCGCCGCCCATCGCGGCCGGCAGCGAGTTCGACCAGGCCGGCGACCCGCGCTACGCCGGGGTCGACGTGCCGGCCACCGAGTGCCTCGCCGACGTCATCCCGCGGATGATGCCCTACTGGGAGAACGAGCTCCGCTCCGACCTCGCGGCGGGGAGCACCGTCCTCGTGACGGCGCACGGCAACAGCCTGCGCGCCCTCGTCAAGCACCTCGACGGCATCAGCGACGACGACATCGCCGGGCTGAACATCCCCACCGGGATGCCGCTCGTCTACCGGCTCGGTGACGACTTCATGCCCACCGGCCCGGGTGAGTACCTCGACCCCGAGGCCGCGGCGTCCGCTGCCGCGGCGGTGGCGAACCAGGGTCGCTGAGGCCCGTCCGGGGCGCCTGCCCCGGAGCGGTCAGGCCGGGTTCGGCAGCACCGGGACGGTGTCGCGGCTGCCGCGCGCCGGCAGCCCGAGCCAGCCGGTGTCCTCGTCGCCGAGGAGGTCGCGCCCGACCGGCGGGACGCCCCGGTAGGTGAGGCGGCCGCCGGCGTCGCGCACCACGAGGCGGAACGCGGCCGCGTCGTCGGCGTTGACGACGGAGACGACCGCGGTGCGCCGCTTCATCGGCGTGACCTTGGAGACCGGGTAGGCGTTGGGGCTCGTCGCGAGCAGCTGGCAGGTGGACCCGCCGCCGGGGACGACGACGAGGTAGCGGCCGGTGCCGGGCGGGTCGTCGTCGAGGCGGTAGACCGCCGGTGCGTCGGCGAGCTCGGCCGGTACGGCGACGGCGGGGACGACGAGGAAGCCGCTGCGCCCGGAGCGGCCGTCGTCGCGGACGTCGAGCCGGCGCACGACCCCGCCCCCGGGGAGGCGGACGCTCGAGAGCACGACGCGGCCGTCGCCGCCGGTGGGGGAGTCCGCGGCGGTGTCGAGGACGCTGCCGACGACCGGTGAGTCGCAGAGGACCTCGCCGCGCAGGTCCTCGCGGGCGAGGCCGGTGGCGGAGGCGACCTGGTCGAGGAGGCCGTCGAGCGGGGACGCGGTGAGCGAGGTGAGCGTGCCGTCGCCCCACGCCCGGGGGGCGACCGGCGGCCCGTCGTAGGCACCGCAGGCGAGGCGCCCGGCGACGCCCCAGGGTCGCAGGGTGAGGGCGCCGACTCCGTTGCGCAGGCGGATGGGCCGCGAGTCGCGTTGCACCGCACCGGAGCTCGTGGGCCGCACGAACGGTGAGAAGCGGGCCGACTCGACGGTGGGCCGGGTGAGGACGACGAGGGCGGCGTCGTCCGCACGCTCGACCCCGACGGCGACGACGTCGGTGACCCCGAGGACGGCGTCGAACCCGAGGGGGGTCTCGTCGAGGTCCTCGGCGGCGGCGCCGGAGCGGCCCGTCCACACGCGCACGGAGGTGCTGTCGGCTCGCTCGCCGAGGAGGGAGGAGGCGATGACGACCCGGGTGTCGTCGAGGTCGCCGGCCCAGAGCAGGCGCGTGCCGGCGCCGGCCCGCGCCACGAGGGCCTGGATGCCGAGGTCGGCGCGCAGCGGGCCGCGGGCGGGCCAGCGCGAGGAGTCGGCCCAGGCGGGGTCGTCCGGGCCGGCGGTCGTCGGGGCGGTGGAGGGGCGGGGGGAGGCGGTGGTGGGGGTGGCTGCGCCGTTGCGGCGCAGGAGCGCCCACCCGGCGGCGCCGGCGGCCACCGTCGCCGCGCCGGCCAGGAGGAGGGTGCGTCGGGCGCCCCGGCGGGTGCGGTCGTCGACGAGCGCTGCGGGGTCGGGCGGTTCGGGCTGGGCGCGGGCGAGGCGCAGGAGCAGGTCGTCGAGGTCGGCGTCGAGGCGGGCGTCGTCCGGGGCCCGCCCGGCGGCGGCGCGGGCCGCACGGTGGGCGGCGAGCATCCGGTCGTGTGTGGCGGCGAGGACCGGTGCGGTCCCGGGGGCGAGGTCGCCGTCCCACAGCACGTCGGCGGCGAGGGCGGTGCGCTCGGCGCGGGTCGAGGCGGCGAGGGCGTCGAGGAGGGCGGCCGGGACCGGGTCGTCGGGGTCGGTGGCGGCAGTGCGCAGGCTCGGGTGGACGGGGTCGGCGGGTGGGGCGGGACGGGCGAGGTCGTCGGGGCCGGTGGCGGTGGGCCGCCCGGTGCGGTGCGTGTGGTCGGGGGGGCGGGCGGTCGGCGGGTGGGCGGCGAGACGGTCGATCAGGTCGCGACGGGCGGTGGCCGTGGGGGCACCGTCCTCGACGACCTCGCTCCAGCGGCGGCGCAGCGCGACGAGCGTGCTGAGGGTGACCTCGCGGGCGGCGCCCGGGTCGAGGAGGGAGACGAGGGCCACGGCCTCGAGGTCGGGCCAGCGGGCGGCGACGAAGCGGGCGGCGTCGTCGGCCGCCACCGTCGGGCTCGTCGTCATGGGCCCATGATCACCCGCCGCGGCCCCGGGTGGGGCCGACCGCGCCACCGGCCGGGCGCCGGGTCGAGCGCGGCGCGCGTCCGAACCGGCCGGCGACGGTGTGCTCTCCCGGACTCCACGCACCCTGGGAGGAAAACCTCCCGGGGTGGGAGCAAGACGTCCCTGGCCGGGAGGAAACGTCCCGCGCCGGCAGGGAAACCCACTCTGGTGGGAGGGAAACCTCCCGGGTGAGAGGGAGACGTTGCCGGGTGGGAGGGAAACGCCCCGCGGTGGCGGGGAAACCTTGCCGGGTGGGAGGGAAACGCCCCGCAGTGGCGGGAAACCTTGCCGGGTGGGAGGTAGACCTCCCGGACCGGGTGGAGGCCGGGAGAGCACACCATCGGGCCGGTGGTCGTGGCGCCGGCCCGTCGTCGACGGCCGCCGGACCGTCCGCTCAGCTGTAGTAGGTGCCCGAGCCGGTGCCGAAGAAGTCGTAGAGGTCGAAGACGTCGCGTCCCTTCGGGGGCACGTCGTCGTACAGCAGCCGCCCGTCGGCCCCGCGCGCCACCACCCGGACGTCCTCGTCGTTGGTCCCCGTGACGAGCTGCGCCACCGCGGCCCGCCCCCGGACCCGCGTCGGCCGGCTGAGTGCCACCCCGGTCACGGTGCGCAGCTGGACCGTGGCCGAGCCCTGCGGGACGGTGACGAAGTAGCGGGCCCTCTCCTGGGTGCCGATGAGCGCCGCCACGTACGGCGCCCGGACGGCGGCCGCCGGGACGACGAGCGGTGGGTCGCCGTACTCGGCGGACTCGCCGTTCGAGCCGCCCCGGAAGGAGGCGAACCGGATGACGGCGCCCTCGGCGGTGCGTACGACGACGGTGTCGGCGACCGAGGTGCCCTTCACCCCGAGGACGTCCCGGAAGCTGTCGTCGGGCAGGACGTGGCTCGTGCGCTCGACCGTCAGCGACCGCCGCGCGACCCCGAGCGCCCGGGCGATCTCCTGGACGGTGGACTCGGTGAACCCACCCGGCCCGACCCCCATGTCGGTCGGCGTCAGCTCACGGGCGAGCGGGCCGTCGAGGTCGCCCAGCTGGATGCGGGCCGCCGGCCCGGCGTCGCGGCCGAGCACGGTCGTCGCGACCCCGTCACGCAGCGTGAAGCGCGTCCACTCGCGCCGGACCTGGCCGTCCTTCGTCGGGCGGACCACGAGCGAGTAGCGGCCCTCGCGCACGGACGGGCGGCTCAGCGCGACGAGCACGGAGCCGCGTCCCGCGGTGACGGCGAGCGCGAGGGCGTCGCGGGTGTCACCGGCCCACCCGTAGCCGATCTGCACGTCGGTGAGCCGCCGCGGGGAGGTGCCGGCCGGGCCGCCCCAGGCCCGCAGCACGAGCCCGCTCTCGGACGGCACCTGGGGGTCGGTGGAGATGACGAGCCGCCGGCCCTCGACGTCGTCGGCGAAGAGCAGCCGCGCCCCGGGCGTGACCCGCGCGAGCATCGCCTGGACCTCGGGGTCGCGACCCAGCGCCCCCCGCGGGGGCCAGCGGTCGGCCGATGCCCACGCCGGGTCGTCGGGTCCGGCCGTCGACGGGGCCGGGCGGGCCCGGGGCGAGGCCGCGGTCGGGGTCGGCGAGCCCGACGCCATCGCCCACGTGCCCGCACCGACCCCGGTGACGGCGAGGGCTCCGACGACGACGAGCGAGCGGCGGCGCACGCCGCGCTGCCGGGCGCGCACGAGCTCGTCCGCGGCGGGCGGGCCGGGCAGCGAGGCGGCGAGCCGGTCGAGGAGGTCGGCGAGGTCGCCCGGGGCCCGGTGGTCGGCCGGCGCCGAACCGGTGGAGGCGAGGGCGGCGCGGTGCGCGGCGAGCAGCCGGCCGCGCGCGTCGTCCAGCGCCCCCAGCACGCCGTCCCGGCCCCCGTCCCGGCCACCGCGCGACGCCCGGCCCCCCGCCGGCGCGAGCGCCGCGACCTCGTCGTCGACGAGCTCCCACAGGGTCACGGCCGCGAGCCGCGCCCGGACCCACGCGGGCTCGGCCGCCAGCGCGGTGAGCAGCGCCCCGGGCACGGGGTCGGCGGGGGCGGACGGGTCCCGGGCGGCGTCGAGGAGCTCGGGGGGCACCGGGGGCCCGGAGGTCGCGATGTCGCGCGGGCCCCGGTCGTCCAGGCGGGCCAGCAGCCCGGATCGCGCGGCGGCCGTCGGAGCGCCGTCCTCGACGACGGCCGACCATCGCCCGTGCAGGGCCGTGAGGGTCGCCGTCGTCACCTCGCGCGCCACGGCGGGGTCGAGGGTCACGGCGAGCGCGACGGCCTCGAGGGCCGGCCAGCGCGCGGCGACGAAGCCCTCGAACTCGTCCCCCTCGGCGTGCCTCACGCCGCCATGATCACCCACCGGGCCCGGTGGGTGCAGCACATCCGGGCGAGCAGTCGCTCAGAGGCGCGGCAGGACCCGCTCGGTGTGCTCGCCCGGCTCGAAGATGCGCGAGGCCGGCCCGACGATGAGGGGGTCGGGGGTGCCCACGAGGCCGACGTCCTTGGAGGCGTAGTCGACGCCGCTGAGCAGGACCCGCATCGCCTCGAGGCGGGCGCGCTTCCTGTCGTTGCTCTTGACGACCGTCCACGGTGCGTCACCGGTGTCGGTGTAGAAGAACATCGCCTCCTTGGCCTCGGTGTAGGCGTCCCACTTGTCCAGGCTCGCGAGGTCGGTCGGCGAGAGCTTCCACTGGCGCACCGGGTCGTTCTGGCGGGAGGCGAAGCGCGCGGCCTGCTCCTCGCGGCTGACCGAGAACCACAGCTTGACGAGGTGGATGCCCGAGTTGACGAGCATCCGCTCGAGCTCGGGCGCCTCGCGCATGAACTCGAGGTACTGGCTGGGGGAGCAGTAGCCCATCACCCGCTCGACGCCGGCGCGGTTGTACCAGGAGCGGTCCATGAAGACGAGCTCCCCGCCGCTCGGCAGGTGCTGGACGTAGCGCTGGAAGTACCACTGCGTCGTCTCGACCTCGGTCGGCTTCTCGAGCGCGACGACCCGCGCACCACGCGGGTTGAGGTGCTCCATGAACCGCTTGATGGCCCCGCCCTTGCCGGCGGCGTCGCGGCCCTCGCAGATGACGAGCACCTTGCCGCCGGTCTCCTTGACGTGCAGCTGGAGCTTGAGCAGCTCGATCTGCAGCCGGCGCTTGGTCCGCTCGTACTCGTCGCGGGGGAGCTTGGTGTCGTACGGGTAGCCGTGCTGCCAGGCCTTGCCCGGACGGGATGCCCCCGCATCTGCGGTCTCGTCGAGCTCATGCAGCTCGTCGAGCTCCTCGACGTAGTCCTCGGTCACGGACCGGCGCTGCTGCTCGTCCACGTCCCGAGCCTAGCGGCGGGGTGGGCCTGCCGGCAGGCGCTCCGGGACCTGCTGCGTCACACGACGGTGTGGTCGGACACCTCGTCGTGACCGCCGGCGGCCTCGTCGCCCCACTCGCCGGTGACGATCCAGATGACGCGCTCGGCGACGGACACCGCGTGGTCGGCGAACCGCTCGTAGTACCGGCCGAGCAGGACGACGTCGACGGCGGTCTCGGTGCCGTGCGGCCAGTCGCTGCCCGTCACGTGCGTGAAGAGGGCGCGGTGCAGGCGGTCCATCGCGTCGTCCTCGCGGGCCACGTCGCGGGCGGCGTCGACGTCGCGCGCGGCGATGACGGAGCCCGCCTTCTCGACGACGAGCTCGGCGACGGTCCCCATCTCGCGGAAGGTGCCGCGCAGCTCCGCCGGCACGGCCGACGCCGGGTAGCGCAGGCGCGCGACCTTGGCGACGTGGCGGGCGAGGTCGCCCATCCGCTCGATGTCGCTGCTCATCCGCATGCTCGTGACGACGACCCGCAGGTCGGTGGCGACGGGCTGCTGGAGCGCGATGAGGTCGAAGGAGAGCAGGTCGACCTGCTCGCGCATCCGGTCGATCTCGGCGTCGGCGGCGATGACGGAGTCGGCGAGGCTGACGTCGGCGTCGAGGAGGGCGGTCGTCGCGCGGCTCATCGCCGACGCCGCGAGGTGGGTCATCTCGACGAGGCTCTCGGCGATCCGGTCGAGCTCCTCGTGGTAGGCCTTGCGCATCACGGCTGGGGTCCTTCGTGGCTGGGGGTGCGTCGGCGCGCGACGGGGACCGGGCGGTCGCGCCGTCGCCCGGGAACCATCGCACCCGGGGGTGAACCGCAGACGTGGCCGAGGTGAACTTCGGGCGTCCGTGGGCGCCGCGGCCCCCGGATGGCCGGGCGGGCCCGACGCGCCCCCGTACCCTTGACGACGTGGATGCGACCATCGCGGCGAGCCTCGGCGGGGCGGCCGGCCTCGTCGTCGGGGCCGTCGCCGTGCTCGCGGCGCGCTGGTCCGAGCGCAGCCTCAGCGAGGCACCGGTGCTCGAGGAGCCCCCGCTGGCCCGTGGCGTCGGTGACGTCCTGTCGGTGCTGCGCTCCATCGCCGTCGTCGTCGACGCCTCGGACGCCGTCGTCAAGGCGTCGGCCCCCGCGGTCACCTACGGCCTCGTGCGCCACCAGGAGCTCGTCCACCACGAGCTGCGCCACCTCGCGCGCCAGGTGCGCCGCGACGGCGTCATCCGCGAGGCCGAGCTCGACCTCGCCCGCGGCCCCAACCCCGACGGCAGCGTCGTCATGCGCGTGCGGGTCGCCCCCCTCGGCGTCGCGCACGTGCTCCTGCTCGCCGAGGACCACACGCACGCGCGCCGGGTCGAGGAGGTGCGCCGCGACTTCGTCGCCAACGTCAGCCACGAGCTGAAGACGCCGGTCGGCGGCATCTCGCTGCTCGCCGAGGCCGTGCTCGACGCCAAGGACGACCCCGTCGCGGTCACCCGCTTCGCCCAGCGCATCCGGGTCGAGGCCACCCGCCTCGGGCGCCTGGTCCAGGAGATCGTCGACCTCTCGCGCCTCCAGGTCGCCGACACCCTCCACGAGCCCGAGCTCGTCGACGTCGGCACCGTCGTCGTCGAGGCCGTCGACCGGGTCAAGGTCGCCGCCGAGGCCAAGGACATCGAGCTGGGCCTGGCGACCGAGCGGGGCCTGCGCGTCTTCGGCGACCGCGAGCTCCTCGTGACGGCCGTGACCAACCTCCTGACCAACGCGGTCAACTACAGCGACCCCGGCACCAAGGTCGGGCTCGGCGCCCGCCGCGTCGGCGAGACCGTCGAGGTCGCCGTCACCGACCAGGGCCAGGGCATCCCGGCCGCCGAGCAGGAGCGCATCTTCGAGCGCTTCTACCGGGTCGACGCCGCGCGCTCGCGGGCCACGGGCGGCACCGGCCTCGGCCTCGCGATCGTCAAGCACGTCTGCGCCAACCACGGCGGCGAGGTCACCGTGTGGAGCCAGGAGGGGCGCGGCTCGACGTTCACCATGAGTCTGCCCGTCGCGGCCACCCCGGTCGACGACGACGACGCGCCCGAGCCGGATCCCGGCCTCGAGGTCGCCCGAGAAGAGAGCACGGCATGACGCGCATCCTGATCGTCGAGGACGAGGAGTCGTTCTCGGACCCGCTGAGCTACCTCCTGAACAAGGAGGGCTACGAGGTGTCGGTCGCCGACAACGGGCACGACGCCCTGAGCGAGTTCGACACCGGCGGAGCCGATCTCGTGCTGCTCGACCTGATGCTCCCGGGCCTGTCGGGCGTCGACGTCTGCCGCGCGCTGCGCCAGCGCTCGAACGTGCCGGTCATCATGCTCACCGCCAAGGACAGCGAGATCGACAAGGTCGTCGGCCTCGAGCTCGGCGCGGACGACTACGTGACCAAGCCGTACTCCTCGCGCGAGCTGCTGGCGCGCATCAAGGCCGTCCTGCGCCGCGGCGCGGAGCCCGAGGAGCTCCTGCCGACGACCCTCGAGGCCGGCCCGGTGCGGATGGACGTCGAGCGGCACGTCGTCACGGTCCGCGGCGAGCAGCGCTCGCTGCCGCTCAAGGAGTTCGAGCTGCTCGAGATGCTGCTGCGCAACACCGGCCGGGTGCTGACCCGCGGGCAGCTGATCGACCGCGTCTGGGGCAGCGACTACGTCGGCGACACCAAGACCCTCGACGTCCACGTCAAGCGGCTGCGCGCCAAGATCGAGACCGACCCGGGGGCGCCGCAGCACATCGTCACCGTGCGCGGGCTCGGCTACAAGTTCGAGGCCTGAGGGCCCCGGTCGTCGTGGTCCGTCGCCCCGGCGCGGGGTGGCGGTCGGCGCGGGGTCAGCTCGCGGTGGGCGAGGGGGTCGCGGTCGGCGTGGCCGACGGCGAGGTCGTGGCGGAGGGGCTCGGCGCGAGGCCCTCGTAGTAGAGCTCGGGGCTGAGCACCGGCACGAGCACGAGGTTCTGGCCGCCCTCGCGGGTGGCGACGGTCAGCTGGACCATCGCACCGGGCGCGACCGGGACGGCCTCGAGGCGGACCTTGGCGTCGGCCAGCCCCTCGCCCGAGTACGCCGGCAGCGAGGTGGTCGCGGCCTGGCCGCCCTCGATGGAGAAGCTGATCTCGACCGGCTCGGCGGCGTTGTTGACGGCCTGGCCGATGAGCGTGCCGGCCGCGCCCTCCTCGGCGCTGACGATCGCGATGTTGCGCAGGTCGAGCCCGGGCAGCGTGAGGTCGACGCCGTCCGCCGGGATGTACGGGTAGTCCGTCTGGACCGGCGAGAAGACGCCGCAGGCGGAGACCGTGAGGGTGGCGGCGGCGAGTCCGGCGAGCCGGAGGGCGGAGGCGGCGCGGGTCGTCACGCGCCCAAGGATAGCGGTGGGCCGGCGAGCGCTCGCGCCACCTCCCGCACCGGGTCGCCGGGCGGGTCGGGCGCACCCCTCCGGGACCGCCTCGTCGGCGCGCCCGCGTCGCGCGCGAAGCATGCAGCGGACCGTTCTGTCAACCCCCGAATTTCTCGTGTGGATCGTCATTTCACCCCTCTGACCTGCACAAACGCCCTCCGTTCCCGTTGGGTCGGATCGGCGTGTCGTGGTATTCTGGGGCTCTCGAAAGGGGACAACACCACATGGTTTTCAAGGTCGGCGAGACGGTCGTGTACCCGCATCACGGGGCCGCGCGCATCGAAGAGATCAAGCACCGCACGATCCGCGGAGAGGAGAAGCTCTACCTCAAGCTCAAGGTCGCGCAGGGTGACCTGGTCATCGAGGTTCCTGCCGAGAACTGCGATCTCGTCGGCGTCCGCGACGTCGTCGACAAGGCCGGTCTGGACCGCGTCTTCGAGGTTCTCCGCACGCCGTACGCCGAGGAGCCGACCAACTGGTCGCGCCGCTTCAAGGCCAACCTCGAGAAGCTCGCCTCCGGCGACGTCATCAAGGTCGCCGAGGTCGTCCGCGACCTGTGGCGCCGCGACAAGGACCGCGGCCTGTCCGCCGGTGAGAAGCGGATGCTGGCCAAGGCGCGCCAGATCCTCGTCTCCGAGCTCGCGCTCGCCGAGAAGACCGACGAGGACAAGGCCGAGTCCATCCTCGACGAGGTCCTCGCGTCCTGACGCACCGGTCGCTCCGGCGACCTCACTGACGTGACCACCGACGCCCACACCGCCACCCGCGGTGTGGGCGTCGTCGTCGTCGCGGCCGGGTCCGGGTCGCGGCTGGGGGCCGGGATGCCCAAGGCGTTCGTGCCGCTGGCCGGGCGGCCGCTGCTCGGCTGGGCCCTCGACACCGTCGCGCAGGTGCCCGGTCTGCGGTCGGTCGTCGTCGTGGCGCCGGCCGACCTGGCCGACCCCGGCGGGCCGGCGTGGGCGGGCATCGACCCGCCCCCCGGGACGCACGTCGTCGCCGGGGGCGCCGAACGCACCGACTCGGTCGCCGCCGGGCTGGCCGCCCTCGACCCCGGGTGTGACGTCGTGCTCGTCCACGACGCCGCGCGCTGCCTCACCCCCGTCGCGGTCTTCGCCCGGGTCGTCGACGCCGTCCGCGCCGGGGCGGCGGGGGTCGTGCCCGGCATCCCCGTCGTCGACACCGTCAAGTCCGTCGACGCCCGCGGGGTCGTCACGGGCACGCCCGACCGCGGCGCGCTCCGGGCCGTCCAGACGCCCCAGGGCTTCCGGCGGGCGGTGCTCGAGTCGGCGCACGCCGGCGGGGCCGGGGCCACCGACGACGCGGCCCTCGTCGAGCAGCTCGGGCACGACGTGCTCGTCGTCGACGGCGACGCCCGGGCCTTCAAGGTGACGACCGTCGACGACCTCGCCCATGCCGAGCGCCTGGTCGCCGGGGCCTAGCATCGGGGGATGAGCGTGCTGCCCCGGGTCGGTGTCGGAGTCGACGTCCACGCGGTGGCGCCGGAGGGGTCGGGGCGCGAGCTCTGGGTCGCCGGCCTGCACTGGCCGGGCGAGCGCGGGCTCGACGGCCACTCGGACGCCGACGTCGCGGCCCACGCGGCGTGCGACGCGCTCTTCTCGGCCGCCGGCATCGGCGACCTCGGGGCGCACTTCGGCACGGCCCGCCCGGAGCTCGCCGGCGCCTCGGGCGTCACGCTGCTCGCCGAGGCCGCCCGGCTCGTCGGCGAGGCGGGCTTCGACATCGGCAACATCGCGGTCCAGGTCGTCGGCAACCGACCCAAGGTCGGCACCCGCCGGGCCGAGGCGGAGGCGGCGCTGTCCGCGGCCGCGGGGGCGCCGGTGTCGGTGAGCGGCACGACGACCGACGGCCTCGGGCTGACCGGCCGTGGTGACGGCGTCGCCGCCGTCGCGACCGCCCTCGTCGTCGCGCGCGCCTGATCCCGGCCGCGCCCGTCAGCTGCCTGTCGGCGCTCCGGTCCTCCCTCGAGAGGAGGGAACACGCAGGCCGCGGGTCGTGCGGCTCGGCGTGTTCCCTCCTCTCGAGGACCGGAGGTGGCGATCAGCCGACGGCGGCCGGGTCCACGGTCCAGGTGGCCTCGACCGGACCGACCACGACGCACTGCCGTGCGGTGGGGCAGTCGACGGAGTCGCCGTAGGTCTCCCGGCCGTAGGGGCCGGCGTCCTGCCACCCGTCCCCGGACCAGCGGACCGGCGCCGTGGTGTTCGTCCAGGGGTAGACCCCCAGACAGGTGGTGGCACCTGAGCACGACAGGTCAGCCAGCCGACTCCCGAGGGTCCGTCCGTTGGTGAGCGCCAGCTCGGTCCACTCGCGGCCGTCGTAGCGCGCGGTGGCTCCCGACGCCACGACGGCGAGGCACATCGAGGGGCTGGCGCAGTCCATGACGACGGGCCCTGCGCCGAAGAGGGCTCCGGGGAGGGGGGCGCGGGTCCGCCACGTCGAGCCGGTCCACCGCGACCACCATCCGCCGGCCGAGACCGCCACGCAGAGGGTCTCGCTCGCGCAGCGCACCTGCGCGTCAACCCCGGCGTCCACGGTCCCGGTGAAGGGGCTGCCGGACTTCACGAGCGACGTGCCGTTCCACTGCCACGCCACGCCCTGGGTGTCGATGACCATGCACAGCGTCGACGAGTAGCAGCCGGGGGTGCCGAGCTGCGACGCCCCGGAGACGCTGCGCACCGAGGACCAGGCGCCGGCGCTCGACAGCGTGCGGTAGCGGGCCGGCGCGACGGACTCGACGGCGAGGCAGAAGCCGGAGGCGGCGCAGTCGAGCTCGGCGGGGCCGGTCAGCGGCTTGCTCGGCGAGCGCCAGCTCGTGCCGTCGAAGCGGTAGAACCAGCCGCGCGCGTCCATCGCCAGGCAGCTCGTCGCCGACGGGCACGCCACGCGGGTCAGCCCGCCGGAGGTGGGGTCGAAGGTGCTGATCCGCCGCCAGCCGGCGGAGGTGCTCCAGCGGTAGTCGCTCCCGCGGTCGTCCACCGCCGTGCACGGGGTCGCTCCCTTGGCGCAGGAGGCCGCGGTGAGGATCACGCCGGCCGGGACGACGGTCGTGACCGACCCCCACGAGGACCCGTTCCACCGCACCCCGCGCCCGTTCCGGTCGAGCCCGATGCAGGTCGATGCCGAGGCGCAGGTCATGACGTGGCCCGCGTTGACGGACGACGGCGCGCGCCGGGCGCTCCACGTCGTGCCCGACACCGTCCAGGTGCCCCACTGGCTGGAGGCGATGCACCAGCTGCTGGTGGGGCAGTCGACCTCGGAGACCGGCTGGCCGACCTTGTCGAGGGAGGCGGTGCTCCACCGGCCGGAGACGAGGGTGGCCCGCCACGCCGAGAAGCTGGTGGGCGAGTACCCGACGGCGAAGCAGCGGCCGGCAGCCTGGCACGAGACGTCGTAGAAGTCGACGCCGCGCAGGGTCGACAGGGGCTGCTGCGCGGACCAGCCGGTGCCGTCGAAGACGGTGGCCCGGGTCCCGCTCGTCATCGCGACGCACCACGTGGGCGAGGTGCAGGTCAGGGCGGTCACCGTGGTGCCGGCCGGCGGCTGGGGCACCGACGACACCGGCTGCCAGGCGCTGCGCGTGTACTGCCGCACGCCGTCCGCCGAGACCGCGAGGCACCAGCCCACGACGGGACAGGAGAGGTGGCTCGGCCCGGTCGACACCGCCGGGTCGATGGCGACCGGGCTCGACCAGCCCGTGCTGCCGAGCACCTGGTAGCGGTTCGCGGCGTCGGTGGACAGGCACCACGACGTGCGCGGGCACTGGACGTGCTGGGGGGAGCCGGTCATCGGCGCGACCGTGGCGTGCGTCCACGTGTGGACCGTCGTCGCGTCGACCGATGCGAGGGGGGAGGCCTTGCCGTCCGCGGTCTTGGCGTTGACCGTGTAGAGATACTGCTGCTCCGGCAGGAGGTTGCGGTTGGTGATGCTCGTGCCGCTGCCCCGATAGACCTCGACCGCCGAGGTGTTCGGTGCCTGGCGCATCACGACGACCTCGGCCGGGGCCGGGTTCGTCGGTCGGGTCCAGCGGACGGTGACCGTGGTGCCCGACACCGTGGCCGTCAGGTCGGTGACGGGGTCGATCCAGAGGGTCGTGAACGCGCGGCGCTGCGGGGTGCGCTGCGCGCGGCCGTCCTGGTCGTAGGTGCGGGTGTCGTAGCAGCGCTGGGTCCCGGCCGGGACCCCGGTGTCGGTCCAGGAGCCGGTGCCGCGGGGCACGTCGACGCTGCTGACCTCGGTCCACGGGCTGGAGCACCCGATCCGGGCGACCCGCATGCCCGCGACCCGCGGGTCGGCCGGGAGGGTCCAGCTCAGGGAGATCTGCGAGGCGGTGGTGCTGGAGACGACCGAGGCGCCGGGCAGGTCGAGGGCGCCGCCGGTCACCGACGCGGGGGTGGACCACTGGCCGCCCGTGTCGCGGGCGAAGACCGAGTAGGACCAGGTGTCGACGAAGTCCAGGCCGGTGTCCTGCCAGCGGGTGATCAGGCCGCTCGCGATCTCCGTGCCGTCCGTCGGGGTCGCCGGCGCCGTGGTGCCGGGCAGGCGCCGCACGACGACGTCGGCGAGGTCGGCGTCGGGGGGGAGGAGCCACGCGAGGGTGACGCGGTCGCTCTCCGGGCTGAGGAAGAGGGCGGTGACGGGGCCGGGCGGTGCGTCGACGGTCGGCGCGGCGAGGGCGCCCGTCGGGGCCCCCGCGAGGAGGACGACGAGCAGGGTCGTCAGCAGTAGGCCGAGTCGGCGGGTCGTGCGCACGCGGTGGTCCTCGAGAGGGGCGACGGGCGCTGTCGTTCGGCCCGGATGCCGAGAGTGTAAGGACGCGCACCGACGCCGAACAGGGGTTCTGCGAGAACCTGCAACGAACGGTGGATGGCCGTGCGACGCATGGTCAGCGGGTGCGCGGGCCGCCCTGGACACGACGGTCGGCACCGACGATGCGGGCCATCCGCTGCAGCTCCGCCACGTGCCCGCACAGGGCGTCGCGGCCGGCGCCGGTGAGGACGACCGTCGTCACCTGGCGGCCCTCGCGGGCGCCGCGCTCGAGGCGGGTGTAGCCCTTGCCCGAGAGCGCCTTGAGGTGCTTGGACAGCGCGGAGTCCGACAGGCCGATGGCGTCGCGGACCTCGCCGAACTCGCGACCGGAGGCGGGCACGAGGAAGGCGCAGATCCGCAGGCGGTGCGGTTCGTGGATGACGTCGTCGAACACCGGGTACGGCATGCCCGCAGGATACGTCGGCTTGCCCGTCGGGAAAGCGGCGTCGGGCCCCGCCGGTGGCGACCCCGTCGAGCCCGGGCCCGCCCGCCACTGCCGTCGCGCGCCCCGGGTTCGCTAGCGTGGCGAGACCCCAGCACCGCCCATCCAGGAGGAACCGTGCCGCAGACCGTCAAGGGCGTCGTCGCCCGCGCCAAGGGCGCCCCCGTCGAGCTCGTCGACGTCGTCGTCCCCGACCCCGGGCCCGGTGAGGCCGTCGTCGTCGTCGAGGCGTGCGGCGTCTGCCACACCGACCTGCACTACCGCGAGGGCGGCATCAACGACGAGTTCCCGTTCCTCCTCGGCCACGAGGCCGCGGGGCGCGTCGAGGCCGTCGGCGAGGGCGTGACCGAGGTGGCCCCCGGCGACTTCGTCATCCTCAACTGGCGCGCCGTCTGCGGCGAGTGCCGCGCCTGCCGCAAGGGCAAGCCCTGGTACTGCTTCGCGACGCACAACGCGACCCAGAAGATGACGCTGACCGACGGCACGGAGCTCTCGCCGGCGCTCGGCATCGGGGCGTTCATCGAGAAGACGCTCGTCGCCGCCGGCCAGTGCACGAAGGTCGACGAGGCGGATGCCGCCGCCGTCGGCCTGCTCGGCTGCGGCGTGATGGCGGGCTTCGGCGCCGCGGTCAACACCGGCAGGGTCGGGCGGGGCGACTCGATCGCCGTCATCGGCTGCGGCGGCGTGGGGGACGCCGCGATCGCCGGGGCGAAGGTGGCGGGGGCGACGACGATCATCGCCGTCGACGTCGACGCCCGGAAGCTCCGGTGGGCCGAGGACCTCGGCGCGACGCACACCGTCGACGCCTCGTCCGAGGACGCCGTCGAGGCGGTGCGCGCGCTGACCGGCGGTCACGGCGCGGACGTCGTCGTCGAGGCGGTCGGGCGGCCGGAGACCTACGAGCAGGCGTTCTACATGCGCGACCTGGCCGGCACCGTCGTCCTCGTCGGGGTGCCGACCCCGGAGAAGGAGGTGACCCTGCCGATGATCGAGATCTTCGGGCGCGGTGGGGCGCTGAAGTCCAGCTGGTACGGCGACTGCCTGCCCTCGCGCGACTTCCCGATGCTCGTCGAGCTCTTCCGGCAGGGCCGCTTCCCCCTCGATGCCTTCGTCTCCGAGCGGATCGGCATCGAGGACGTCGAGGCGGCCTTCACGAAGATGCACGACGGCGACGTCCTGCGCTCGGTCGTCGTCATGGGCGGGTCCGCGTGAGCGGCGCGACGGGCGTCGACGGGGTCGCGACCTCGCCGGGCGGCGTGCGGGTCGAGCGGCTCGTGACCTCCGGCGTCTTCGAGCTGGACGGCGGCTCGTGGGAGGTCGACAACAACGTGTGGCTGCTCGGTGACGACGACGAGGTGCTCGTCGTCGACGCCGCGCACGACGCGCGCGCCATCCTGGACGCGATCGGCGGCCGGCGGGTCGTCGGCATCGTCTGCACCCACGGCCACAACGACCACGTCAACGCGGTGCCCGACCTCGTCGCCGAGACCGGGGCCGCCGTGTGGCTGCACCCGGACGACCGGGTGCTGTGGGACATGAGCCAGGACGAGGCGCCGGACGAGGACCTCGCCGACGGCAGGACCTTCACCGTCGGCGACGTCGGCGTCGTCACGCTGCACACGCCGGGCCACGCACCGGGGGCCTGCTGCCTCCACGCGCCCGCACTCGGGGTGCTGTTCAGCGGCGACACGCTCTTCCAGGGCGGCCCCGGCGCGACCGGGCGCTCGCACAGCGACTTCCCGACGATCGTCGAGTCGATCAGTACCCGCCTGCTGTCCCTGCCGCCGGAGACCGTCGTGCTCACCGGCCACGGCGATCCCACGACCATCGGGGACGAGGCGCCGCACCTCCAGGAGTGGCTCGACCGCGGCCACTGACCCGTCGTATCCGCGAACGTGTGTGAACTCGCCGGGGATCTCCGGCGAGTTCACACACGTTCGCGAGGGGGCCGACCGAGCGGGGGCGGGCTCGCGGATGCGAGGCCCTCGCGGCCCGGCCGGTAGCCTGTCGCGGGTGACCCTCAGGCTGTTCGACTCCCTCACGCGCGAGCTGCGTGACTTCGTCCCCGTCGTGCCCGGCAAGGCGGGGATCTACATCTGTGGGCTCACGACGCAGGCGCCGCCGCACATCGGGCACGTCCGCTTCGCCGTGGCGTTCGACGTCCTGCGCCGCTGGCTGGCGACCGGGCACGGCTACGACGTCACGCTCATCCGCAACGTCACCGACATCGACGACAAGATCCTCGCCAAGTCGGCGGAGGCCGGCGAGCCCTGGTTCGCCCTCAGCTACCGCAACGAGATGGAGACCGCCGAGTCGCTCGCCGCGCTCGGGGTGCTCCCGCCCACGTACGAGCCGCGCGCCACCGGCCACGTCCCCGAGATGGTCGAGCTGATGCAGACCCTCGTCGACTCCGGCCACGCCTACGCCGCCGCGGACGACTCGGCGGACGTCTACTTCGACGTCCGCAGCTGGCCGAGCTACGGCGAGCTGACCCGGCAGAGCGTCGAGGACATGTCCGACGCCGAGGACGCCGACCCCCGCGGCAAGCGCGACCCGCGCGACTTCGCCCTCTGGAAGGGCCGCAAGGCCGACGAGCCCGAGACCGCGTCGTGGCCGACCCCGTTCGGCGCCGGCCGCCCCGGCTGGCACCTCGAGTGCTCCGCGATGGCCCGCAAGTACCTCGGCGACACCTTCGACATCCACGGCGGTGGGGTCGACCTGCGCTTCCCGCACCACGAGAACGAGGTCGCGCAGTCGCGCGCCGCGGGCCTCGGGTTCGCCAACTACTGGCTGCACAACGCCTGGGTGACGATGGGCGGCGAGAAGATGAGCAAGTCGCTCGGCAACTCGCTGCGCGTCTCCGAGGTCGTGCGCGAGCACCGTCCGCTGGCCGTGCGCTACTACCTGACCGCCGCGCACTACCGCTCGACGATCGAGTACCACGAGGGCTCGATCGAGGAGGCGACCGCCACCGTCGAGCGCATCGAGGGCTTCCTGCGTCGTGCGCTGCCCGGGGTCGACACCCTCGTCCCCGACGGCAGCGCCGAGCTGCCCGCCGACTTCCGCGAGGCGATGGACGACGACCTGGGCGTGTCCGACGCCCTCGCCGCGCTCCACCAGGCGGTGCGCGCGGGCAACGTCGCGCTCGACGACGGCGACCAGGACGACGCCGCGACCATCGCGCGTCAGGTCGTCGCGATGGCCGACGTCCTCGGGGTCAACCCGCTCGACCCGCACTGGGCCTCGGGCGGGTCCGAGTCCGACGACATGACGGCGGCGCTCGACGCGCTCGTCGCCGACCGCGTCGCCGCCCGGGCCCAGGCCCGCGCCGCGCGCGACTACGAGACCGCCGACGCCATCCGCGACGCGCTGACCGCCGCGGGGATCGCCGTGGAGGACACCGCCGCCGGAGCCCGGTGGACCATCATCCGAGGAAAGGGCGACTGACGTGGCCGGCAACTCCCAGCGCCGTGGCGCCGTGCGCAAGAGCAACAAGAAGGGCTCCACCGTCGGCTCTGGTGGCCAGCGCCGCCGCGGCCTCGAGGGCAAGGGCCCGACCCCCAAGGCCGGTGACCGCCCGAACCACAAGGCGCACAAGATGGCCAAGGCGGGCGAGAAGCGCGCCGGCGGTCGTCCGCCGCAGCGCTCGCCGAAGAAGGCGGCCGCCTCGAGCGAGGTCGTCGCCGGGCGCAACTCCGTCCTCGAGGCGCTGCGCGCACACGTGCCGGTGACGACGATGTACGTCGCGGGCCGCATCGACTCCGACGACCGCGTCCGCGAGGCGATCAAGACCGCCACCGAGCGCTCGATCCCCATCCTCGAGACGCCGCGCGGCGAGCTCGACCGGCTGACCGACGGCGCCGTGCACCAGGGGCTCGCGCTCCAGGTGCCGCCGTACTCCTACGCCGACCCGCGCGACCTCGTCGACCCCGAGCAGCCGGGCATCCCGCTCGTCGTCGCGCTCGACGGCATCACCGACCCGCGCAACCTCGGTGCGATCGTCCGCTCCGTGGCGGCCTTCGGCGGGCACGGCGTCGTCGTCCCGAGCCGCCGCTCCGCCGGGATGACCGCCAGCGCGTGGAAGACCTCCGCCGGTGCCGCCGCGCGCATCCCGGTCGCCCAGGCCACCAACCTGACCCGGGCGCTCGAGGACTACCGCAAGGCCGGCTTCTTCGTCATCGGTCTCGACATGGAGGGTGACGTCGAGCTGCCCGACCTCGAGCTGGCGTCCGAGCCGCTCGTCATCGTCGTCGGCTCCGAGGGCAAGGGGCTCTCGCGGCTCGTGCGCGAGACGTGCGACCAGATCGTGTCGGTGCCGATGAGCTCGGCCGTCGAGTCGCTCAACGCCGGCATCGCCACCGGCGTCACGCTCTACGAGGTCGCGCGCCGCCGTCGCCGCTGAGCCTTCGGTTGCGCGACAGGCCGGTCCGGCTTGTCGCGCTACCGGCGGCGACGTCGGGTGTGCCACGATCGGTGGGCGAGCGGTCCACCGACGACCTCCGTCGCCGCTCGCGAGGAGGGATGACCGACGATGTCCGACCAGTACCCGCCGCCCCCGCCCCCCGGTGAGCCCACCGGCCCCGGGACGCCCCCGCCGCCGGGTGGCTCGATGCCCCCGGCTCCTCAGTACGGCGCGCCCGCACCGGCCGAGAACCCTTACGGCGCACCGCCGCCGGCACCCGCCTACGGCTACGCCGCTGCGCCGCAGGCCGGCCCGGTGACGCGCCCGAAAACGATGGACACCGCCGTGCTGCTCATGCGCGTCGGCGCCGCGCTGTCCCTCGTCTCGCTCGTGCTGAGCTTCGTGTTCGCCGGCGACATCCGTGAGCAGGCCACGCAGGCGCTGGAGGACTCCGGCCAGACGGTCGACCCGGCGCTCGTCGACGGCGCCGTGACCATCGGCATCGCCGTCGCGGTCGTCTTCGGCCTGCTGGGTGCCGGCCTCTGGCTGTTCATGGCCTGGGCCAACGGCCGGGGGAAGTCGTGGGCGCGGATCACCGCCTCCGTCCTCTTCGGGCTCTCGCTCGTCTCGTTCCTCGTCGGGCTGACGCAGCCGGCCGCGGCCCTCTCGCGGGTCCTGAGCATCGTGAGCATCGCGCTCGGCGGGTACATCGTGTACCTGCTGTGGCGCAAGGAGTCCTCGGCGTTCTACGCGGCGAGCAACGCCCCCCGCTACTGACCGACGCGGCAACGTCGATGCCCCCGCACCGCTCGCCGGCGCGGGGGCATCGACGTGCGGGGGCGTCGTCGTGCGGGCTCGACGATCAGGCCGGTGAGTGGTGGGCGCGCGTCAGGCGGGGGAGAGGAACTCCGCGCCGGGGAGGTTGCGCAGCACGCCGAAGACGAGCACGCCCACCCCGATCGCGACGGGCAGCCAGTTGGGGATGACGACGCGCACGGGCCGTCCCTGCCGCGCCCGCACGAGGCGGTAGGCCAGGTAGAGCGCGACGGCGAGGTAGAGCGGCGGGACGAGGGGGTGGCGCGCGAAGGCGGCGCCGACGTCCCCGTGGAGGAGGTCGTAGGTGGCCCGGGTGCCGCCGCACGCGGGGCAGTACAGCCCGGTGGTCGAGTAGAGGAAGCAGCCGGGGTAGTGACCGGCCTCGTACGGCGAGTGGGTCGCCAGCCAGGCGGCCCCACCGGCGACGGCGACCCCGGCCGCCCCCCACCACACGCGTGGTGAGAGGGAGCCGAGGCCGCCGACGTGGGTCGTCATCTCAGTTGGTGTAGTTCGCGGCGAAGTTGGCCGCGCCCAGCGCCATCATGATGATCGCGAGGACGACGGCGATGATGCCGGTGACGAAGCCGCCCTGGGCCAGACCGCGGCCCGCCTGGCCGGTGCGGCCGATCTCCTGCTTGGCCATGTAGCCGAGCACGGCGCCGCCGATGCCCAGCAGCAGCCCGAGGATCGAGCAGCAGATGGCGAAGACCAGGCCGAGGATGCCGAGGACGAGGGCGATGACCGCCTTGGTGTTGTTGCCACCGAGGCCACCACCGGGGGTGCCGCCGGGGACGGGCATGCTCGGCGGGGCGGTGTAGCCACCGGCGCCACCGGGCGGCGGCGGGGGCGGCGGGTAGCCACCGGCCGCGGACGAGTCGCCCGTCTCCTCGGGCTCCGGCGGGGGCGGGTAGCTCCCACCGGGCGGGGGCGGCGGGGGCGGGGGCGTGCTGCTGCTCATGGGTCCTCCGTCGTCTGGGGCCGGCGACCGCCGGCTCGCGATCACCCTAGCGGCCACGGGCGGCGCCGCCACGGCATCCGCGCGGTCGTGGGGCGCGGGTCGGGCGCGTCAGGCCTTCGGCACCTTGATGACCGTCGAGTGGACCGCCTTGTCGGCGACGGTCTGGCGGTTGTCGTCCCAGAGCATCCAGAGGTAGGAGAGGTAGACGGCGCTGTTGACGACACCGCTGACCAGCTCGCGCACGAAGCAGCTCCCCGCGCCGATCGGGGCGCCGGTCCGGGCGTCGACGAGCTTCAGCCCGACGACGGACTTGCCGATGCTCTGCCCGCGCCGGCCCATCCGGAAGACCCGGTTCCAGAGCTGGAAGCCGACGCCCACGAGCCAGAACAGGACGATGACGGCGATGCCGACGGCGATGAGCGCCCCGTTGGTGTCGCCGTACGTCGTCATCCCGTACTCGTCGACCCCCGTGCGGTCGGGCGCCCCGGCGACGATGAAGGGGATGCCGGCGAGCATGAGGAGTAGCGGCAGGAAGCTCGCGGCCGTGTCGATGAGCAGCGCGAGGACGCGGTCGCCGAAGGACGCGACCGGCCCGAAGTGGGCCTCGACGTAGGGCACCGACTCGGGGGGTGCCTGCCCGCCGGAGAAGGCCGGCGCCGTGGTCCACCCGCCGTACGGGTTCTGCTGTGCTCCGGGCGGCGGCTGCTGCGGCGGGTACCCCTGTCCCGCAGCGGGAGCGGGGTACGGCTGCGGGGCCGACGCCGGCGCTCCCGGGGTCGGCGGGGTCTGGGGGGAGGTCGGCTCCGGGGGGTGCTGGTCGCTCATCGGGGTCCTTCGTCGGTGCGTGGCGTGGTGGCTGGTCCGCGGTGGGGCGGCGCCGTCCCGTCGATCCCGGGGCGCGCGCCGCAGCGCCTCGGCGGGGTCAGCGGGGTCACTGGTCGGCGATGACCGGCAGCTCCTCGGTGTCGACGCCGAGGACCGCGCGCTCGTCCGGCTTGCCCGGCAGCACCTTCGCGACGTAGTCCTCGAGGACGTCCCGGATGGGGACGTCGTGCTGCGCGCGCTCGGCCATGTACCAGCGGTGCTCGAGCACCTCGTGGAAGACCTCGGCCGGCTCGAGCTTCGCGACGAGGTCGCGCGGCACGCCCCGCGTCACCGGCTCGTAGACCTGCGCGAGCCAGTCGTGCGCGATGATCTCCTCGTCCTCGCCCTGCCGCCCCGTGGCCGCCGAGTACACCTCGAGGTCGTTGAGCAGGCGGCGCGCCTGGTTCTCGCGGACGTCCAGCCCGGTGAGGCGCAGCAGCCGGCGCGAGTGGTGACCGGAGTCGACCACCTTGGGCTGCAGCCGGATCGAGGTGCCGTCGATGTCGGTGGTGATCTCGAGCTCGTCGACGTCGAAGCCCAGCTTGTTGAGCCGTCGGATGCGGTCGTCGACCCGCCAGCGCTCGGTGTCGTCGATGGTCTCGGCGTTCGTCAGCTCGGCCCACAGCTCGCGGTAGCGGGTGACGATGCGCTCGCTGACGTCGACGGGGTCGCGCTCCTCCTGGAGCAGGCCGCCGGCATCGAGGTCCATCAGCTCGCCGGCGATGTTGACCCGTGCGATCTCGAGGTCGTGCTCGCGCTGCCCGTCGCTCAGGCGGTTGCGCAGCTCGCCGGTCTCGGCGTCGACGAGGTACGCGGCGAACGCCCCGGCATCCCGGCGGAAGAGGGTGTTGGACAACGAGACGTCACCCCACCAGAACCCCGTGAGGTGCAGCCGGACGAGGAGCACCGCGAGGGCGTCGATGAGCCGGGTCGCCGTCCCCTTGCGCAGCGACTGGCTGTAGAGCGCGCGGTAGGGCAGCGAGTACTGGAGGTGCCGGGTGACGAGGCAGGCGTCGAGCGGCTCGCCGTCCAGGCCGATGCGCCCGCTGACGACCGCGAACGGCTCGACCGAGGGCATGTGCAGCCGTCGCAGGTTGCGCAGCATCTCGTACTCGCGGCGGGCGATGTCGTCCTTGATCTCCTTGATGGCCAGGACGCGCCCGGAGAGGCGGACGAAGCGCACGACGTGGCGCGAGATGCCGCGGGGGAGGGCGGCGAGGATCTCCTCGGGCCACTCCTCGAGCGGGATGCGCCAGGGCAGGTCGAGGAGCGCGGGGTCGGGGCGGGCGGCGGTGAGCTCGAGGGCCATGACGGGCTTCCGGGGTCGGTGGGCACGGGCGGCGGGCGGGCCGGGGACGGGCGACGCCCCGGACGAGTGTCTCGTCCGGGGCGTCGTCGCGTGCGGGCGAGTCGGCGGGTGGGCCTCAGAGGCGCTTGCCGCTGTCGGGGTCGAAGACGTGCATGTGCTGCGCCTTGGGGTAGACGTAGACCTTCGAGCCCTTCTCGGGGACCGAGCGGCCGTCGACGCGCGCGATGAACGGCTTGGCCAGGTTGTCGTCGCCACCGACGAGGCTGATGTTGCTGTCGGTCGGCGTGCCGTAGACGTACGCGTCGGCGCCGAGCTCCTCGACGACGTCGACGGTCAGCTCGAGGCCGTCGTTGTTCGTCGTGATCTCGACGTCCTCGGGGCGCACGCCGACGACGACGTGCGAGCCGCCGTGCTCGAGGCCCTCGCGGGGGATGGCGACCGAGTGGTTGCCGAACTTCGCGCCGTCGGACGAGGCCGGGACGGTGACGAGGTTCATCGCGGGGGAGCCGATGAAGCCGGCGACGAAGAGGTTGGCCGGGTTGTCGTACATCTCGCGCGGGGTCGCGCACTGCTGGAGGATGCCGTCCTTGAGCAGCGCGATGCGGTCGCCCATCGTCATGGCCTCGACCTGGTCGTGCGTGACGTAGACGGTCGTGACGCCGAGGCGGCGCTGGAGGCTGGCGATCTGCGTGCGGGTCTGGACGCGGAGCTTGGCGTCGAGGTTCGACAGCGGCTCGTCCATGAGGAAGACCTGCGGGCTGCGGACGATCGCGCGGCCCATGGCGACGCGCTGGCGCTGGCCACCGGAGAGGGCCTTCGGCTTGCGCTCGAGGTACTGGGTGAGGTCGAGGATCTTCGCGGCCTCCTCGACGCGCTTGCGGATCTCGCCCTTGTCGACGCCGGCGATCTTCAGGGCGAAGCCCATGTTGTCGGCGACCGTCATGTGCGGGTACAGCGCGTAGTTCTGGAAGACCATCGCGACGTCGCGGTCCTTCGGCGAGAGGTCGGTGACGTCGCGGTCACCGATCCAGATCTTGCCGCCGTTGACCTCCTCGAGGCCGGCGAGCATGCGCAGCGAGGTGGACTTGCCGCAGCCGGAGGGACCGACGAGGACGAGGAACTCCCCGTCGGCGATGTCGATGTTCAGCTTGTCGACCGAGGGGGTGTCGTTGCCCGGGTAGATGCGGGTGGCCTCGTCGAACTTCACAGTTGCCATGGCGTCGTTGCCTTTCCTTCACCGGCAGGAACGTGCCGGACGATCCGTTGTAAAGGGGTGGAGCTCCCGCCTGCGTCGGTGCAAACGGTTTCGCCAGTATGCCGGACGACCCGCCCGCACCGCGAGGACCGTCCCACGGGGTGGCGGGGCGCCCCTCCTTCCTCTGGCGCGTCCCGCCGGGAGTCCCTACGGTTGGGCCATGAGGATCGCGGACGTCGTCAAGCGCAAGGGTGATGTGGTCGTCACGGTGCGGCCCGACGCCACCGTCACCGAGCTGCTGGCCCTCCTGGCCGAGCACCGGATCGGCGCGGTCGTCGTCAGCGGTGACGGCTCGACGGTGCACGGCATCGTCAGCGAGCGCGACGTCGTGCGGCACCTGCACTCCGACGGCGCCGGCCTCCTCGACGCCCCGGTGGAGCGGATCATGACCGCCGACGTGCACACCTGTACCCCCGAGGACTCCCTCGAGGACCTCGCCTCGCGGATGACCGAGCGGCGCATCCGGCACGTCCCGGTCGTCGTCGACGGCGCACTTGGCGCGATCGTCAGCATCGGCGACATCGTCAAGTTCCGGATCGACACGCTGCAGGCCGAGCGCGACCAGCTGCGCGACTACATCCAGCAGTAGCCGGCCGGTACATCCAGCAGTAGCCGGCCGGCGTCGCCCCGGTGTGCACAGATCGACGCTTTCGACGATCGGTGCACGGTCCGCTCGCGTGAGGTGTGCAGAAATCGACACTTTCGACGATCGGTGCACGGTCCCGTCGCGTGAGGCGTGCAGAAATCGACACTTTCGACGATCGGTGCACGGTCCGCTTGCGTGAGGTGTGCACAGATCGACACTTTCGACGATTGATGCACGGTCCGCTCGCGTGAGGCGTGCATAAATCGACACTTTCGACGATCGGTGCACGGTCCGCTCGCGTGAGGCGTGCAGAAATCGTCGCTTTCGACGATCGGTGCACGGGGGAGGGGTGATGGGGGCTGCACCCGTCCAGCGCGCACCCAGCCCCAGCGCCTACCGTGGAGCCATGACCGCCGACGCCCCCGTGGACGGACATCCGTCCCCGGACCCCGACGACCCGGGGACGCATGCCCGGCTCGGGCCGTACCGGCTGGTCCAGCGCCTCGGCGAGGGCGGGATGGGCGTCGTCCACCTCGGGCTCGACCGCCACGGCCGGGCGGTCGCCGTCAAGGTCCTGCGCGCCCACGTCGCCCACGACCCCGACGCCCGCCGCCGCCTGGCCCGCGAGGTCGACACGCTCGGACGCATCCGCAGCCCCTTCGTCGCGCCGGTCGTCGACGCCGACGTCGACGGCGACACCCCCTACGTCGTGACCCGCTTCATCGACGGGCCCGCGCTCGACCACCACGTCGCGGCGCGCGGCCCGCTGCCCCCGCCCGAGCTGCACCGCCTCGCCGACGGCCTGGCCCAGGCGCTCGAGGCCATCCACGCCGCCGACGTCGTGCACCGCGACGTCAAGCCGGGCAACGTCCTCCTCGTCGACGGCGACCCCGTGCTCATCGACTTCGGCATCGCCCACGTCGTCGACGACGTGCGCCTCACGAGCGTCGGCCTCGTCATGGGCACGCCGGGCTACCTCGCGCCCGAGGTCGTCCACGGCGACGACGTGACCGACGCGACCGACTGGTGGGGATGGGCGGCCACGACCGCCTTCGCGGCGAGCGGCACCCCGCCCTTCGGCAGCGGCGGGATGAACGCCGTCCTGGCCCGGGTCGCGGCCGGCGAGCCCGACCTCGTCGCGGTCGACCCCCGCATCGAGCCCCTGCTCTATGCGGCGCTCTCGCCCTACCCGGACGAGCGGCCGCACCAGCACGAGGTCGTGCGCGCCCTCGAGCGCTACGCCCGCGGCGAGCTCGCGACCTCGGCGATCGAGGTGCGCCGGGCCCGGCCCGCGACCCAGGCCCTCCCGGCCGCCGGCACCGCGGTCCTCCCCGCCCCGGTGGGCCCCACCACCCCGGCGGCCTCCGCCGCGCTGCCGCCGGTGGCCCCCCGGGTCCAGCGCCAGCCGCAGGTCCAGCCCCTCCCGCCGCCCCCCACCGGCGCCGGCCGCCCGGGCCCGCCGCCCCACGCCCTCCCGCCCGCCCCCTATACCGGCGAGCGCGACGACGACGTCCTCGAGGCGCGCACCGACCCGCGCATCGGCCTGCCGACCCGCTCCGGCGTGCTGCTGGCGCTGCTCGCCCTCCTCGCCGGGCTGGCCGCCGCGGCGCCGCTCGTCGCCCTCGGCGCCCTCGCGGTGTGGATGGTCCTCGCCCGCACCGCCGACCGGTCGGTCACCTCCCTCGTCGTGCGCCGCCACGAACGGGGCGCGCGCGGCAGCGACGTCGCGGTCGCCGTCGTCAGCAGCCCGTGGCACGCGGTCGTCGGGGCCGTCGGCACCCTCGTGACGCTCGCCCTCCCGCTGCTCGTCGGGGTCTCGGCGATGTTCGCCGGCGCCCTCGTCGTCGGGGGGCTGACCGGCGGGTCGACCCGCGCCGACGGCGTCGTGCCCCTCCTCGCCGGCGGGGTCTTCACCGCCCTCACCGCGTGGTGGGGGCCCGGCGGCGCGAGCCTGCGCCGCGGCAGCCGCAGCCTCGTGCGCGGAGGCACGGCGCACCCCGGCGTCCGGCAGGTCCTCGTCGTCGCGCTCCTGCTCGGCGGGGCCCTCCTCACCGCGCTGACCGTCAGCCGCGGCGGGCCGTCGTGGTGGCCGCTCCAGGAGGCCCCGGGCTGGGTCGACCAGGTGGTGCCGCAGCTGTGAGCGACCCCCGCACCCGGCGCGCCCGCATCCTGCGCGGCGACCTGCCCACCGAGCCGATGCCGATGGCCGACCTGCTGCGCCGCACGCCCTACCGGCACGCCCGCATCCCCGGTGCCTCCGCGCCCGACCCGACGATCGAGCGCGGGCTCGACCTCGCGCTGCGCGTCGGCGCGCTGATGCTGCGCTGCGGCGCCGGCGCGCCCCAGGTCGAGGGCGCGATCGCCGCCACGGCCGCCGCCGCCGGGGTCGACCAGGTCGAGCTCGACATCACCCTCCAGTCGATCCTCGTCCAGGCGCGCAGCGCCGAGGGCCGCCAGCACACGATGCTCAAGGTCGTGCGGCACACCCGCTTCGACTACGCGCGCCTCGTCGCCGTGCACCGCCTCGTCGAGTCGCTCGTCGCCGGCGAGGTGACCCCCGAGGAGGCCTCCGACCGGCTCCGGCAGCTCAAGCGGACCCCGCGCACCTACCCGAAGTGGGCCATCTCGCTCGCCAACGCCGTCCTCGCCTCCGCCGTCGCGGTCGTCATCGGCGCCAGCGCGCTCGCGGCGCTCGCGACCATCGGGGTCGTCCTCGCGGTCGCCGGGATCGCCCGGCTGCACGCGCGCGTCGACCTGCCCGAGTTCTACGGCAACGCGATCAACGCCTTCGCCGCCACGCTCCTCGCCGGTGGCCTCTACGCGATCGGCGCGACGGGGGGCATCCCCTTCGACGAGAGCGACTTCGCCTTCGTCGTGGCCGGCGGCATCGTCGCGATGCTGCCGGGGCGCACGATGGCCTCGGCGATCGAGGACGTCATCTTCGGCTACCCGCTGACCGGCGCCGGGCGGCTGCTCGCCGTCCTGCTGTCGCTCACCGGGCTGATCATCGGCATCGCGTCCGGGCTCGGCGCGATGCTCACGCTCACCCGCTGGACCAGCAGCAGCTTCGTCTCACCGGACGTGCTGGACCTGCGGGTCACGCAGGCGCCGATCCTCCCGGCCCTGCTCGCCTCGCTCGTCGTCGGGCTGGCCGCCGGTGTCACCGTGCAGAGCCGCCGGGAGCTCATCCTCCCGATGGGGCTGCTCACCATCGTCGGGGTCGCGGTCTCGGCGGTGCTCACCCGCGGCCCGGGGGTCGGGTCCGTCACGGCCACCGGCATCGCGGCCGTCGTGGTCGGGGTGCTCGGCCGGCTGCTGGCCCAACGGATGGACGCTCCCTCCCTCGTCCTCGTCGTGCCCGCGAGCTTCGGCCTGCTGCCCGGCCTGACGATCTTCCGCGGCCTCTACGAGCTCGTCGCCCAGGGTGAGGACTCGGGGCTGCTCACCTTCCAGTCCGGTCTCTCGACCCTGCTGTCGGCCGGTGGCGTGCTGCTGGCCATCGCGACCGGCACCGTCCTCGGCGAGTACCTCGCCGCGCCGTGGGACCGCCACGTGCGTGGGTCGCGCCGCCCGCGCACCGACCAGGTGCCGCGCTGAGACACGCCTGAGGCCGGTCCCGGGGCGTCCGGGACCGGGGCCTACCCTCCTGCCCATGCCCTCCGCGTTCCCGCTCGCGTCCCCGCGCCCCCCGGCCGCCCGCCGGCGACCCGTCGCCGTGGCCTCCGTCGCCACCGCCGCCCTGCTCCTCGCGGGATGCACCGGCGACCCGGCGCCGACGGCGTCGTCGGCGGCCCCCACCACGGCGACGACGAGCGCCACGCCCTCGCCGAGCCCGACGCCGGCCGCCCTCACGGTCGAGGGGGCCGACGCGGCCCTGACCAAGGCCGTCGCCGCCGTCTACGAGGGACGCACCGGGGTCGAGGCGAAGGCCTCGCTCGGCACCTGGGGCAAGGAGAAGGTCGCGGTCGTCACCTCCGGTGACGACGTGACGCTGGCCGTCGGGCCGCGCTGGAAGGTCGTCGGCGGCTGGTGGCCCTCGCTCGACAAGGGCCCCTCGCTCGGCAAGGGGCCGCGGTTCGTGCTCGTCATGGGCAGCGACTCCCGCTCGACGAACCTCGAGGGGAGCCGGGCCGACACCCTCCAGGTCGTCGGCGTCGACGGCAAGGGGGGCGCCGGCGTCGTCGGCATCCCGCGCGACCTCTACGTGCCGCTGTCGACCGGCGGCTCCTCGAAGATCAACGCCGCGTTCGCCTACGGCGGCGGCCGGGCGCAGGTGCGGACGGTCGAGTCGCTGAGCGGCCTGCCCCTCGAGGGCTACGTCGTCACCGGGTTCTCCGGCTTCCGCAAGATCGTCGACGACGCCGGGGGCCTGCCGCTGACCATCGCCCGCAGCTTCACCTTCCTCGGCCTGCTCGACGTGAAGAAGGGTCGCCAGACCGCCGACGGCAACACCGTGCTGGCGTACGCGCGCGAGCGCAAGTCGCTGCCCGACGGCGACTTCGGCCGCTCGCGCCACCAGCAGGAGATCATCCTCGCGGCGGCCGCCGCCGCGAAGAGCCAGGGCGTCGGCTCGCTCGCGCGGGCGATGACCATCACCTCACGGCACTCCGAGACCGACCTCGGCGCCGAGGAGGCGCTGACCTTCCTCGCGACCTTCTACCGCGTCGACCCGAGGAAGATCGGGCACACCGTCGTCGACGGCGCGATCGGCACGAGCGCCGACGGGCAGTCCATCGTCAAGGTCACGTCCTCGACGCGCACGCCCTTCCGCCGGCTGGCCGACGGCCGCCTCTGACCGACCCGGCGTCAGGCGTCGCGGGGCGGCCGCGGGGCCGCGGGGCGGGCGGGCGCCGGCGGGGTCGTCGGGGCGGGCGCCGCGGCGGGTCGCGCCGGCGGGGTGACGTTGCCGAGCGCGCGGGCGAGGTCGCCGGCCGCGCCGGGGCGGGCCGAGGCCTCCTCGTTCGCGGCGCGCACCGCGAGGTAGATCTCCTCGCGGTGGATCTGGACGTCGGACGGCGCCTCGATGCCCAGGCGCACCTTGTCGCCACTGATCTCGAGGACGGTCACGACGATGTCGTGCCGGATGCGGATGGCCTCGTGCGGCCGACGGCTCAGGACGAGCACGACGACACCCCCGAGGGACGCGACGCGGAGAGGGTCATGCGGCCACCAGCGGCGCGCGCAGCGGGTGGTCCTGACCGGTGAGGACGACCTGCTCGGCGTCGGAGGTGCGGGTGTTGACGACGAGCGGCGCGAGGAGGTTGGCCGTCGAGCGGGTGATGTCCTCGGCGATGGTCACGACGACGAGGACGAGCGCGTCCTCGGCGGTGCTCAGGTGCAGCCGCCCGGCCGTCGCGTCGTCGATCTCGGGGTGGTAGTCCGGGAAGAACGCCGCGGCGTCGGCCGTGACGAAGCTCGGCCCGCTGTCGCCGACGGGCGCGAGGTCGAACAGGCCGGTCGCGACCGCCCGCACCTCGTACTCGGTGGCGGGGAAGCCGACCAGCCCCTCGGGCAGGTGGATGCGGCGCACGTCGAGGTCCGCCTCCTGGGTCTGCTGGGTCATCGCGTCCCTCACGTGGTCTCGTCGAACAGGCGCCCGGCGGTGTCGCGGTCGCGGGTGCCGCTGGCGGTGTAGGTGGAGCCGGCGCCGCTGCCGTGGAAGCGGGAGAGCGCCTCCTCGATGGCCTGCGCGCTCGAGGCGAGCAGCTCGCGGTTGGACAGGGCGGCCTGCAGGAGGGCGGCCGTCGCCTCGCCGAGCGCGTTCCGGTGCTCGGCGAGCACCTGGTCCCAGGGGGCCGGCACGGCCTCGGTCAGCTCGCGCAGGCTGGCGTCGGGGGAGAGCCCCAGCGCGGTGGTCAGGGGGACGAGGTCGACCGAGCGGGCGAGCTCGGAGGAGCGGATCGTCGCGATGACGTCGTCGACCTCGCGGGTCGAGCGGGCGAGCCACCCGGAGCGGGCGGTCTCGACGAGGGCCCGCTGGACCTCGATGCGGTAGGCGAGCACGTCGAGGAGCTCGCGGGTGCGCCACAGCGACTCGGACAGGTCCGCGCAGGCGGCGGCGATGTCGGTCTGGCTGTCGGGCACGGTGTCCTCATCGGGTCGGGGGGAGCGGACTTGAGCGGCTCCGCGGCACGGATCCGGGGCAGGTCCTCCCAGCCAGTCTGCCACGCGCGCGCGTACGCGTGGCGCAGGCGCGGATCGGCACGACAACCGGCCGTTCGGACGACCCCCACCGACCGGTCGGAGACCCCCGTGGTGGCCGAAGGTCCCGAAGTCGGCCCCGAGTCCTTCTACGGCTGGCGACATGCCCGGGACTCCCTCGACAGTGGGTCCATGACCACCACGGCCTCCCCTGCGGCCTCCCGGCACGACGTGGACGCTCTCTGCCGAGAGCACCTCCCGATCGTCACCTACGAGGTGCGCTCCCTCAGCGCCCGCCTCCCCTCCCACGTGGCGACCGACGACCTGACGTCGGCCGGCCTCTTCGCCCTCGCGTCGGCCGCCGAGTCGTTCGACGCGAGCCGGGGCGTCCCCTTCGGTCGCTACGCCGCGACCCGCATCAAGGGCGCGCTCCTCGACGAGCTGCGCTCGATGGACTGGGCGACGCGCTCGGTCCGCACCCGGGCCCGCCACCACGACGCCGCCCGGGGGGCCCTCACCTCCGAGCTCGGCCGCGAGCCGGGCACGCACGAGGTCGCGGAGCGGCTCGGCGTCGGGGTCGAGGACATCCGCCAGGTCTCCGAGGCCGTGCACCGCTCGGTCGTCGTGCGCCTCGACGCGCTCGTCGACGCCGGGATCGCCGACGCGGCCCTGCCCCGCGACGAGCGCACCCCCGAGGACGTCGTCGTCGAGCGCGAGCGCGAGAACTACCTCACCGCCGCCGTCGCCGCGCTGCCCGAGCGGCTGCGCATCGTCGTGCGCGCCACCTTCTTCGACGACCGCCTGCTCAAGGACGTCGCCGAGGAGCTGGGCGTCACCGAGTCCCGGGTCTCGCAGCTGCGGGCCGAGGCGCTCGGGATGCTCCGTGACGGGATGCGCGCCACCCTCGGCGAGGAGCGCCCGGCCGCCGCGGCCGCCGCGACGACCGCTGCCGCCCGCCGCCGCGCCGGCTACTACGCCGACATCGCCCAGCGCGCCACCCTGGCGCAGCGGGGCACCCTGGCCGGCCGCTCGGCCGGCGTCCGGCACGCGGGCTGAGCCCGCGCACCACCCCCCGAACGTCCCCGGCGGAAAAAGTCCGACCGGGGCCTCAAGTCCCTCACGGCCCCGCCGATGAGGGGAGTGCCGCCCCGACTGGGAGCGGCACGGATCGCCACGGACGGCGGTCCGAGACCCCATCCAAGGAGGAAACATCATGGGTCTGCAGGTCAACACCAACGTCGCCGCTCTGAACGCCTACCGGCACCTCAACTCCACCCAGAGCTCGATGAACACCAGCCTCGAGCGCCTGTCCTCGGGTCTGCGCATCAACCGCGCCGCGGACGACGCCGCCGGCCTGGCGATCAGCGAGAAGCTGCGCGCCCAGACCAACGGCCTCTCCCAGGCCACGTCCAACGCCCAGGACGCGATCTCCCTCGTCCAGACGGCTGAGGGTGCGCTCAACGAGACGCACTCGATCCTCCAGCGCATGCGTCAGCTGGCGGTCCAGTCGGGCAACGACACGAACACCGCGGACGACCGCACCGCGATCCAGAGCGAGGTGACCGCCCTCAACGACGAGCTCGACCGCATCGCCAGCACCACCCAGTTCAACGGGCAGAACCTCCTCGACGGCACCGGCGGCACCGCCGGCACCTTCACGTTCCAGATCGGCGCCAACAGCGGCCAGACCGTCGACGTCGCGTTCGCGCAGGCCGACACGACGACCCTCGGCACCGACGCCCTGGACGTGTCGACCTCGGCCGGCGCGGCGACCGCCCTGACCGCGATCGACGCCGCCATCAAGACCGTCTCGGGCAACCGGGCCGACCTCGGTGCGGTGCAGAACCGTCTGCAGCACACCATCAACAGCCTGAGCGTCGCGTCGGAGAACGCGGCCGCCGCCGAGTCGCGCATCCGTGACACCGACATGGCGAAGGAGATGAGCTCCTTCAGCCGGAGCCAGATCCTCTCGCAGGCCGGTGTCTCGATGCTCGCCCAGGCGAACAGCGCCCCGCAGTCCGTCCTCAAGCTCCTCGGCTGAGCCTGAGCACTGACTGACACCGTCGCCCGGGTCCGGCTCTCGCACGGACCCGGGCGCACGGTCAGCCCCAGCAGCGAGGAAGGAACAGGACCATGGCGGGAGTCGACGGGCTGATCTCCGGCCTCAACACGACGCAGATCATCAGCCAGCTGATGACCGTCGAGCGGCAGTCCGGGGCCGGCCTCACCAAGGGCAAGAACGCCAGCCAGACGATGGTCGGCGTGCTGCAGAACCTCAACACGCAGATGCTGTCGCTCCGCGACGCCGCGAAGTTCTTCGTCCCCGACCCGCTCCTCAAGACCTCGGGCTGGACGACGACCACCTCCACCTCCTCCGCGCCGACCGCCGTCTCCGTCGTCACCGACGGGACGGCCCTGCCCGGGACCACGACCTTCACGGTGTCGAGCGTCGCCTCCGCCGGGTCCGCGGTCTCGAAGGGCACGGTCGCCTCGACCTCGACAGCGGTGGCCGCCGGCCCGGTCGTCGCCGCCAAGGGCCTCGGCGCCCTCGGCGCTTCCGCCCTCCTCGCCGGCACGACCCTCTCCGCCGGGTCCCACACCGTCAAGGTGACCCAGGCCTCCGGCGCCGCGACGCTCTCCGGCGTCCCCCTCGGGTCGACCGTGACCATCGGCTCGGGCGCCCAGATCGTCGTCGACCTCGGCTCCGGGCCCCAGAGCATCAGCCTCGCCGCCGGCGTCTACACGCCCTCGCAGCTCGCGTCCGAGGTGACGAGGGCGGCCGGCGGGACCCTCACCGCGACCGCGGGCGACGACGGGGCCCTGCGCCTGGCCACGACCCGCGAGGGCAGCGCGGCCTCGCTCCAGGTCGTCTCGGCGGACCCCGCCCTCGGCCTCACCGACACGACGACCACCGCCCACGGCACCGACGGCGTCGTCGAGCTCGACGGCGTCGCCACGACGCTCAGCGACGTCGCCCCGGGCTCGACGGTCACCCTCACGGGGACCGGCACGGACGAGCTGCGGATGTCCCTCGCCGGCGGGCTGCGCACGGGCACGGCCACCGTCGCCGACCTCGGCGTCGCAGCCGGTGCGACCCTCGGCCAGGTGGCCGCGGCCGCGACCGGCTCCGCCCTCGGGCTGAGCGGCACCACCGTCAAGGTCGGCGACGCCGCCTACAAGCTCCAGCTGAGCTCGTCCACGACGGGCGCCGCGTCCGACGTCATGGTCTCCGGCGGCGCGTTCGGGACCAGCGGGCTCGGCGACCTCGTCGAGCTGCAGACTCCGAGCGACACCGTCCTGCGCGTCGGCACCGGCCCGGGCGCGTTCGACGTCCGCTCGGCGAGCAAGGACGTCACGGGCCTGCTGCCCGGCGCGACGATCACCGCGACCAAGGCCGACCCGACGACGCCGGTCACCGTCACCGTCACCGGCGACTCCTCCGGCATCGCGGACAAGATGCAGGCCCTCGTCGACGCGGCGAACTCCGCCATCTCGTTCATCGGGGCGCGCTCGGGGTTCAACGGTGACACCAAGACCGCCGGTGTGCTGCTGGGCAACTCGATGACCCAGAACATCGTGCGCCGGGTCACCGACGCCGCCGTCGGCGGCTCCGCCTCGCAGCCCTCCGCCGCCGGCATCACCGTCGGGCGCGACGGCAAGATCGCCCTCGACCGGACCGCCTTCCTCGCGGCGTACGCCAAGGACCCCGCCAAGGTGACGGCCAACCTCACGACGATGGCCTCGACCATCGTCGACGTCGCCCAGCAGGCCGCCGACCCCCTCAAGGGCTCGCTCACCAGCGCGGTGAAGTCCGAGCAGGGCCGCATCCGCGACTACACGAACCAGATCGCGTCCTTCGAGACGCGGATGTCGCTGCGCGAGGACACCCTCAAGCGGCAGTACGCCGCCCTGGAGTCCCTCCTCGGCACCGTCAAGTCCCAGGGTGAGTGGCTGACCGGCCAGCTCAAGACCCTTCCCACCAACTCGAGCTCGAACTGAGCCAGGAGCCGACGTGACCACCACCGCCACCCTGCGCCGCCTCTACCAGAGCGACTCCGTGACGACGGCCTCGCCGAGCCGCCTCGTCGTGCTCCTCTTCGACCGGCTCGTCAAGGACCTGCACCTCGCGCTCGTCGGCATCGAGGCGCGCGACGTCCAGCGCTCGCACCACGCCCTGCGCCACGCGCAGGACGTCGTCAGCGAGCTCTCGTCCTCGCTCGACCTGCGGATGTGGCCCGAGGGCCGCGGCCTGGCCGCCCTGTACACCTACGTCGAGGAGCGCCTCGTGCAGGCGAACGCGACGAAGTCGGCCGAGATCGTCACCGAGGTGCTCGAGCTCGTCGAGCCGGTGCGCGAGGCGTTCACTGCCGTCTCGGCCACCGCGGAGGCGTCGTGACCGTGGCCGACCTCTCCTGGGACGACGCGCTCGACGCGGTCGAGGGCGACCTCGAGCGCGCCGAGCTCGCCCTGCGTGCGGGGCAGCTCGACGACCTGACCGACGTGCTCGGCCGCTCGCCGCGCCCCGCCGGCCGGCTGCCCGAGCGGCTCGGCCCCCGCGCGGCCTCCGCGCTCGAGCGCACCCGAGCCCTCGAGGCCGAGGTCACCGAGCGGCTCGCCGCGACGGTCCGCGCCCTCGGGGCCGACCAGCGCCGCCCGCACACCGCCCCCACCCGGCAGACGCCGGCCTACGTCGACGCGAGGGCCTGAGATGTCCAGCGCCTCCTCCCTCGGGATGGGCCTGAGCGCCCTCCAGGCCGCCCAGCGCGGTCTCGAGATCGCCGGCCAGAACATCAGCAACGTCAACACGCCGGGCTACACGCGCCAGCGCATCGACCAGGCGGCCGCCTCGAGCACCGACGTGCCGTCGATGTTCGGACGCATCCCCGCCATCGGCGAGGGCGTCGTCGTCCTCGGCACGACCCGCATCCAGGACCAGCTCCTCGAGGTCCGCGCCCAGCAGACCCGCGGGGCCGCGACCGCCGCCACCCAGGTCGCCAACGGCTACTCGATGGTCGAGTCGGCCTTCGGCGAGCCGGGCGACACCGGGCTGCAGGCCGGCATGGCCGAGTTCTGGAGCACCTGGGGCGACCTCGCGACCGACCCGACGAGCAGCGCGGCCCGCACGAGCGTCCTCGAGGAGGGCGGCCGGCTGGCCTCCCAGTTCCGCGAGCTCGCCGGCCGGCTCTCGACCCAGTGGGGCGGCACCCGCGAGGCGCTCAACTCCTCGGTCGACCGCGTCAACCGGCTGGCCCAGGACGTCGGCGACCTCAACGACGCGATCCGCGCCTCCAAGGTCGCGGGCGTCAACACCTCCGAGCTCGAGGACCGCCGCGGCCAGCTCATCGGCCAGCTCGGCGACGTCGTCGGCGCCATCGCCCAGCCGATGGAGGACGGCACGATGACCCTGACCGTCGGCGGGTCGGTGCTCGTCTCCGGCGCGCACGTGAGCAGCCTCGCCGTGTCCGGCCCCTCGACGGGCCCGGGCGGTGCGAGCCCGGTGTCGGTCGTCTGGGCGGCCAGCGGCACGCCCGCCACGGTCGGCGCCGGCGAGATCGGCGGGATGCTCACCACGCTCGACAGCACCATCCCGACCGTCATGTCGCGCCTCGACACCGTGGCCGCGTCCCTCGCGAGCACGGTCAACGCCCGGCAGGCCGCCGGCTACGACGCGACGGGTGCCCCCGGGGCGCCGTTCTTCGCCGGCACGAGCGCGGCCTCGCTGCGCCTCGCGCCGCTCACCGCGTCCGGGGTGGCCGCGTCCTCGGCGCCGCCGCCCGCCAGCGACGGGAAGAACGCCGACGGGATGTCCGCGCTCTCGGAGCTGCCGTCCGGTCCCGACGCCACCTACCGCGACCTCGTCGTCTCCATCGGCGTCCAGGTGCAGGGCGCCTCGCGCCGCGCCGACGTCCAGACGGCGCTCGCCGGGCAGGCCGAGTCGGCCCGGCTCGGGGTCTCGAGCGTCAGCGTCGACGAGGAGATGGTCTCGCTCATGGGCTTCCAGCACGCCTACGAGGCGGCCGCGCGCTTCATCAGCGCGGTCGACGAGACGCTCAACACGCTCATGCAGATGGCACGATGATGTCGTCCGACGCCTCGCCCGTCACCGGAGGACCGTGATGAACCGCGTCACGCCCAGCGCCACCCGCCAGCAGGTCGTCTCGTCGCTGCAGGCCAGCCTCGCGCGCCTGCAGGCGACCCAGGACCAGATCAGCTCGGGCAAGCGCCTCGGCAAGCCGTCCGACTCGCCGACCGACACCGCGACCGCGATGTCGCTGCGGTCCGAGAGCCTGCGCAACGAGCAGCTCCAGCGGGCGATGGACGACGGCGCCGGCTGGCTGGCCAGCGCCGACTCGGCGCTCATGCAGAGCGGCCCGCTGCTGCAGCGCGCGCGCCAGCTCGCGCTCGCCGGGACCAACGACACCAACAGCACCGACGAGCGCGCCGCGATGGCCGCCGAGGTCGACCAGCTGCGCTCGAGCCTGCTCGACGTCGCCAACACCCGCTACCTCGGCCGCGCGGTCTTCGCCGGCACGCAGGACACCGAGAACGCCTACGCGAGCAGCGGGGCCTACCTCGGCAACACGACCGCGGTCGAGCGCCGCATCACGACGGGGCCGGACCGGCTGGAGGTCAGCATCGTGGGACCGCAGGCCTACTCCACCCTCTTCGCCGACCCGAGCGACCCGGCCGGGGCCGGCATCCTCCAGCGGCTGTCCGACGCCCTGCGCAGCGGCGACAAGGCCGGGATGGAGCAGGGCCTGCGCGACCTCGACGCCGCGAGCTCGACCCTGCGCACGAGCCAGAGCATCATCGGCGCGCGCACGACCCGGCTGGAGTCGGTGCGCAGCGTCAGCGAGACCGCGGCGACGCGGGCCTCCGTGCAGCTCTCGACCGTCGAGGGCATCGACCTCGCGAAGGCGCTGACCGACCTCAGCGTGCAGCAGACCGCCTACCAGGCGGCGCTCCAGGCGACGGCGAAGGTCGTCCAGCCCTCGATCCTCGACTTCCTGCGCTGACCCCACCTCGGTAGGCACCCGGAGGGGCGTCCGGGGGAGCGGACGGGGGAGGTCCGGCCGAGCGTCGGAGACCGCCTCGGCCGTTCGGCCACACCGCGACAGGGGCCTCAAGTCGCCTCCACCGGGGCCGATGGGGCAGGCGGTCATGGATGGCCGGCAGCCGCCACGGACGTGCGGCGCACCCGACGCACCTCCGTCAGCGGAGGTCGCGTGAGGCCTCCAGGAGAACCATGATCGACCCCGTCGGCGACAGCACGTTCAGTGCTCTGGGCCGGGCCCTCACCGGTCTGTCGGTGCGCCAGCGCACGATCGCCGACAACATCGCGAACCTCCAGACCCCCGGGTACACCGCACAGCGCGTCGACTTCGAGAGCAGCCTCGCCTCCGCGTGGGCCGCCGGCGGCGACACCGGCTCGGCCTCCATCCGCACGATGGCCTCGACCGAGGCGGCCGGCCTCAACGGCAACAACGTCAACCTCGACGAGGAGACCCTCGCCGCGACCGAGACCGGCCTGTCCTACCAGCTCGGCGTCCAGGCGATGACCGACCGCTTCCAGCGCCTGCGCAGCGCCATCGGCGGTGCGTGATGGCCCTCTTCGGTGCGATGAACACCGCGGGCAGCGGCCTCCTGCTGCACCGCACCTGGCTCGACGCGATCTCCGACAACATCGCCAACGTCAACACCGTCCGCCCGACGAGCGAGAACGCGTTCCAGGCGCGCTACGTCGTCGCCCAGGCACGCGGCAACGGCACCGGGGTCGACGTCGCCGGCATCCAGCTCGGCTCCGCCCAGGGCCGGCTGATCCACGACCCGACCAACCCGATGGCCGACGCGCAGGGCTTCGTCCGCGCCCCCGACGTCGACCTCGGCGAGCAGATGACCCAGCTGATCATGTCGCAGCGCGGCTACCAGGCGAACCTCGCGACCGTCGAGCGCGCCCAGGCGGCCTACCAGCAGGCGATCGGGCTGGGCCGCTGATGAGCATCAACCCCATCTCCTCGCTCGGTGCGCTGCCCCCCGTCGGGCAGACGCAGCGGGCCGCCGGCACCCAGGGCGCCGGCTTCGGCGAGGCCGTCACCCAGGGCCTCGACCGGCTCGACCAGCTCCAGAAGGTCAGTGACACCAAGGCCGTCGAGGCCGTCACCGGCCAGCTGAGCGACGTCCACGACTACACGATCGCCGCCAACCAGGCCGCCGTCGCCACCCAGCTGACGGTCGCCGTCCGCAACAAGGCCGTCGAGGCCTTCACCGAGATCATGAGGATGCCCGTATGACCGGCCCGGACCCCAAGGCCCTCCTCGCCCGGGGCGGCAAGATCTTCTCCGACCTCGCCCCCGGCCAGAAGATGGTCGCGCTCGTCGCCGTCCTCGGGGTCGCCATCGGTGGGTTCTTCTTCGTCCGCTGGGTCTCGACGCCGGCCTACGCGCCGCTGTTCACCGGCCTCAGCGCCTCCGACGCGGGCGCCGTCACCTCGGCGCTCACCGACGCCGGCACCCCCTACCAGCTGGCCGACGGCGGGCAGACCGTCCTCGTGCCGCAGGCGCAGGTCTACCAGGAGCGCATCTCGCTCGCGGGCCAGGGCCTGCCGGCGGGCGGCGGCGAGGGCGCCACCGGCTACTCGCTCCTCGACCAGCAGAGCATGACGAGCAGCGACTTCCAGCAGAAGGTCACCTACCAGCGCGCGCTCGAGGGCGAGCTGTCCAAGACCGTCCAGGCGCTCGACGGCGTGCAGTCCGCGGTCGTCCACCTCGCGGTCCCGCAGGAGGACGTCTTCACCTCCGACGCGACGAAGCCGACCGCGTCGGTCCTCGTCAAGACGGCTCCGGGACAGTCGCTCTCGTCCGGTGCGGTCGACTCGATCGTCAACCTCGTCTCGGGCTCGGTCCCGAAGCTGGCCGCCGCCGACGTCACCGTCTCGGACGCGACCGGCCAGGTCCTCAGCGCCGGCGGCAACGGCACCGGCGTCGGGGGCACGGACGCGCGCCAGACCCAGCAGCGCGCCGTCTCGGACGCCGCCGCCGCCAACCTCCAGTCGATGCTCGACAAGGTCGTCGGCCCCGGCAAGGCGGTCGTGCGGGTCGACGCCACCCTCAACTTCGACGCCCAGCAGACCGACCGCGAGACCTACATCCCGACCAAGCCGCAGACGACGACCCAGCTCCAGACGTCCAAGGAGACCTACACCGGCACCGGTGGCCCGGCCGGCGGCGTCCTCGGCGGCGCGACGACCACGGGCACGAGTGGCAACGGCTCCTACTCGAAGACGGAGACGAGCCAGACCAACGCGCTCGGCACCCTCAAGGAGTCGGTCAAGAGCACGCCCGGCAAGGTCGAGCGGATGTCGGTCGCGGTCCTCCTCGACTCGGCCGCCGCCGCGTCGGTCAGCTCCAACGACATCACCCGCCTCGTCACCGCGGCCGCCGGCCTGGACCCCAAGCGCGGCGACCTCGTCGAGGTCACCTCCCTGCCCTTCGACACCTCGGCCGCCGCCGCGGCGCAGAAGGAGCTGGCCGCCGCCGCCGCGGACGCCAAGCAGCAGAACATGATCGACCTCGCCAAGACCGGCGGGCTCGCGCTCCTCGTCCTCCTGGCCCTCGTCTTCGGGTTCCTCCGCAGCCGTCGTCGCCGCGGCGACGCCGAGGCCGAGGAGGTCGAGTACTACCGCGTGCCCGAGGGCCCGGCCCCCGCCGACGCCGTCCTCGAGATGGCCGAGGCCCGCGCCGCACTGCCGATGCGCGAGCCGGCCGAGACCCAGCTCGTCACCGCGGGCTCGGGCGCCGTGGAGTCGATGGCCCGCGAGAACCCCGACGACGTGGCCCGCCTGCTGCGCGGCTGGATCTCCGAGGGGGCGAAGTGAGCGTCGCCGCCCTCCCGATGAGCGGCCTGCGCAAGGCGGCGCTGCTCCTCATCCAGCTCGGCCCGGACCAGTCCGCGCCCGTGCTGCGCTCGCTGCGCCCCGAGGAGATCGAGGCGCTCATGTCCGAGGTCGCCGCGATGGACGTCGCCGACGAGGAGTCGCGCGAGGCCGTCCTCGCCGAGTTCGCCGACCTGGTGCGCATCAGCAAGCAGCGCTCGCGCGGTGGCTTCGACGTCGCCGAGGAGATGCTCGTCAAGGCCGAGCACGAGCAGTCGCGCGAGATCCTCGGGCGCCTCTCGACGGCCATCACGCACGCCCCGTTCGCGTCGCTGCGCACGGTCGACGGCGCCCTCCTGCGCCCCTTCCTCGAGGACGAGCACCCGCAGACGATCGCGCTCGTGCTCGGCCACCTCTCGAGCGAGCAGGCCGCCCTCGTCCTCTCCGGCCTCGCCGACGCCGTCCGCGCCGACGTGGCGCACCGCCTCGCGACGATGGACAAGACGAGCCCCGAGGTCGTGCGGATCGTCGAGTCGCACCTCGTGCGCAGCCTCGCGACCCTCGGCGACGCCCGCGACCACGTGACCGTCGGGGGCCTCGACCCGCTCGTCGGCATCATGAACCGCTCGCAGCGCGAGACCGAGCGCTCGATCCTCCAGGGCATCGAGGAGCGCGACCCCACCCTCGCCGAGGACCTGCGCTCGAAGATGTTCGCCTTCACCGACATCGTCGACCTCGACGACCGGACCATCCAGCTCGTCCTGCGCCAGGTCGACGCCAAGGAGCTCGCGCTCGCCCTCAAGGGCGCCACGCCGGCGGTGCGGGACAAGGTGTTCCGCAACATGTCCGAGCGCTCCGCGGCCGCCCTCCAGGAAGAGGTCGAGGTGCTCGGCCCGGTCCGCACGGCGCAGGTCGAGGAGGCCCGCTCGGCCGTCGTCAAGGGCATCCGCGCCCTCGAGGAGGCAGGCGAGATCGTCATGTCCCGGGCGGGGGGCAGCGATGACCTCGTCCACTGACACCGGCCGCCCGACGATGCTCCTGCGCGGCACGGACGAGCTGCGCCCGGCGAGCTTCGGGCGCCAGCTGGCCCCGGTCGGCGACCCCGCCGGCCTCGGCATCCCCGCCGAGTGGCTCGAGGGCCGCGAGGCCGGGCTGGCCGCCGGCCGCCGCGAGGCCGCCGCCGAGCAGCTCGCCTGGCTCGAGCGCGCGGAGGCCGCCGCCGCCGCCGAGCGCGCCGAGCGTGCGCACCGGGCCACCTCGGCCCTCACCGGCATCGGCCGCGCCGCCGAGGACGCCGTCGCCGGGCTGACCGTCCGCGATGTGATGACGACCGCCGCGACCCTCGCCGTCGACATCGCCGAGGCCCTCGTCGGGCACCACCTCGAGGTCGACGGCTGCGCGGCCCGCGACGCCGTCCTGCGCGCCCTGACCGAGGTGCCGCGCGGCGGCACCGTGCTGGTGCGCCTCAACCCGGAGGACGCCGAGCTGCTCACCGCCTCGGGGGAGGACCTCGGCGCCCTCGCGCCCACGTCGGTCCTCGAGCTCGTCGCCGACCCCGCCGTCGAGCGTGGCGGCTGCCTCGCCGACGTCGGCGACCGCACGGTCGACGCCCAGCTCTCCTCGGCGCTCACCCGCGTCCGCGAGGTGCTCGCCCGATGAGCGCCACTCTCCACGACGAGCTCGTCGCCGCCGCCCGCCCCCGCGCCACCGGCCGGGTCACCCGCGCCATCGGCGTCGGCCTCGAGGTCAGCGGCCTCGACGTCGCCGTCGGCGAGGCCGTGCGGGTCGTCGGCGGCCGCGGCTCGATCCTCGCCGAGGTCGTCGCGCTCGACGACGGCACCGCCCGCTGCATGCCGGTCGGCGAGCTGCGCGGCGTGCGCGTCGGTGACCGCGTCGAGGCCACCGGCGGCCCCCTGCGCGTGCCCGTCGGCGACGGCCTCGTCGGCCGCGTCGTCAACGCCCTCGGCCACCCGATCGACGGCGGCCCCGCGCTGAGCGACGTCCAGTGGGTCGGCACCGACGGCACCCCGCCGCCGGCGATGACGCGCGAGCGCATCTCGACCCAGCTCGGGCTCGGCATCCGCGCCTTCGACACCCTCATCCCCTGCGGGCGCGGGCAGCGCATGGGCATCTTCGCCGGCTCGGGCGTCGGCAAGTCCAGCCTGCTGTCGATGATCGTCCGCGGCACCGACGCCCCGGTCACCGTCCTCGCCCTCGTCGGCGAGCGCGGCCGCGAGGTGCGCGAGTTCGTCGAGCACGACCTCGGCCCCGAGGGCCTGGCCCGCGCCGTCGTCGTCGTCGCCACCTCCGACGAGCCCGCCCTCGTGCGCCTGCACGCCGCGTTCACCGCGACCCGCATCGCCGAGTGGTTCCGCGACCAGGGCCGCGACGTCCTCCTCGCGATGGACAGCGTCACGCGCGTCGCGATGGCCCAGCGCGAGGTCGGCCTCGCCGCCGGCGAGCCCCCGACCACCCGCGGCTACCCGCCGTCGGTCTTCGGCATCCTGCCGCGGCTGCTCGAGCGTGCCGGCACCGCCGAGCGCGGCAGCATCACCGGTCTCTACACCGTCCTCGTCGAGGGCGACGACATGAACGACCCGGTCGCCGACGCGGTGCGCTCCATCCTCGACGGCCACGTCGTCCTCGACCGCCGCCTCGCGACGGCCGGCCACTACCCGTGCATCGACGTCCTCGAGTCGGTCTCGCGCGCCAACCGCGCCCTGACCGACCCGCAGCAGCGCGCCGACGCCGGCACCCTGCGCAGCCTGCTCGCGGCGCGCCGCGACGCCAAGGACCTCGTCGAGATCGGCGCCTACGTCGCCGGCACCAACCCGCTCGTCGACCGCGCCCTCGCGCAGAGCGGCGCCATCGACGCCTTCCTGCGCCAGGACCTCGACGACGTGACCGACGCCCGCGACAGCTGGGCCGCCCTCTCGAGCCTGGCGGGTGCGCTGTGAGCACCCGCACGAAGCGCCTCAAGACCGTGCTGCGCGTCCGGACCATCCAGGAGGAGCAGCGCCGCGGCGATCTCGCCCGCGCCGCCGCCGCCCAGGCCCGCGCCGCGGAGGCCGCCGCCGAGGCCGCCGTCCGCTACGGCGAGCGGGACGTCTGCGGCGTCGGCGTCCCCGTCGACCTCGCGACCTTCCTCGGGACGCGCCAGGCCGAGACCCGGCGCGCCGACGGCGTGGCCCTCGCCGTGCGCGAGCAGGCGCTCGCCGAGGGCGAGAGCGACCGGGCCCGCGCGCTGCTCACCGAGGCCCGCACCCGGACCTCCGGGCTGGAGCGCCTGGTCGAGCGCGCCGCCGAGCTGCAGCGCCTCGAGGTGCTCGCGGCCGACGAGCAGACGGCCGAGGAGTCGGTCCGTGGCCGCCGGACGGAGGAGCAGGCATGAGCGTCGACACCTCCGGCCCCGCCGCCGTCTTCGCCCGGATGGCCGCCATCCAGGGCGCCATCGCGTCCGTCTCCGGCGGCGCCCGCACGACGACCGCCGCCGCGACCGGCACGGCGTCCTTCGACTCCGTCTACGGCGCCGCGCTCGAGGGCGCCGGCGGCAGCGACCTCACCGGTGGCTCGACCACCGGGGGCTCGGACGTCGGGTCCCGGGCCGTCACCGCGGCCAAGAAGTACCTCGGCGTCCCGTACGTCTGGGGCGGCACGACGCCCGCCGGGCTCGACTGCTCCGGCCTGGTCCAGCTCGCCTACCGCGAGGTCGGCGTCGACCTGCCGCGGGTCGCGGCCGACCAGGCGCGCCAGGGCACCGCCGTGCCCGACCTGGCCCACGCGCAGCCCGGCGACCTGCTCGCCTTCAACTCGCCCGTCACCCACATCGCGATCTACCTCGGCGACGGCAAGATGATCGCGGCCCCCAAGCGCGGCGACGTCGTGAAGATCCAGGACGTCTACAAGACCCCGTCGGCCATCCGCCGGATCGGCCCGACCGTCGCCGAGGGCGTCGGTGGCGCCGCCGCGACCGGCGCGGCCGGCTCCGCCGGGGGAGTGGCCGCCGTCTCCGGCAGCGGCGCCCCCGCCGGCCTCCAGCAGCTCTTCGCCTCCGCGACGGCGCGCTACGACCTGCCGGCCGGCCTGCTGAACGCGGTCGCCAAGGCCGAGAGCGGGTACGACACCCGGGCGGTCAGCGGCGCCGGGGCCCAGGGCCTCATGCAGCTGATGCCCGCCACCGCGCGCGGCCTGGGCGTCGACCCCTTTAACCCGGCGCAGGCCGTCGACGGCGCCGCCCGGATGCTCTCGCGCGACCTCTCGCGCTTCGGCCGCCTCGACCTCGCGGTCGCGGCCTACAACGCGGGCGCCGGCGCCGTGCAGCGCTACGGCGGCATCCCGCCCTACGCGGAGACCCAGCAGTACGTCCGCCGCGTCCTCGGCACCCTGGGAGTGAGCTGATGTCCCTCGCCGTCACCCCGTCCGTCGCGCCGCAGGCCGGCCCGGCCCACGCGGCCCGTCCGGGCCGCCCGAGCGGCCCCGACGACGACTTCGCGTCCGTCCTCGCGGCCCGCTCCGGTGCCGACCGCTCCTCGCGCGACGCCGGCCGGGTCGACCCCGCCGACCCGCGCGAGCGGCGCACCGTCGACGCCAAGCCGGCCCGCGGCCGGGGCGCCGACCGCGCCGCCGAGCGCCCCGCGCCGGGGACCACCCCCGACGCCCCGGGCGCCGACCGCCCGCGCGCCCTCGACGCCGACGCCACCCCGGCCGCCCCCGTCCCCGCCGACGCCCCGGTGCCGGACGCGGCGACGCCGGCCGCCGCGCCCACCGTCGTCGCGGCGGTCGACCCCTCGACCCTGCCGGCCGCCGCTGTCGTCCCGGCCGCGGCCGTCGTCGCCCCCGTCACCCTCCCCGCGGGCCCCACCACCACCACCACGGACGACACCACGGTCGGCGCCGTCGACACCGCGGCCTCCACGGGCGCGACCCCCACGGCTGCCGTCCCCGCCTCGGTCGGAGCGCCCGCCGAGGCCCCCGCCGGCCCGGCCGCCCCGACCACGGTGGGGGAGAACGTGACCCGCGCGAGCGCGGACACCCCGGCCGCCGCTCCCGGCGCGACCCCGGTCAGCACCGACCCGTCCGCCCCGACCACCGCGACCACCTCCTCCGCGGACCCGGGCACGGCGCCGGCCACCGCGTCCGGCGCCACCCCGGCCCCGGCCACCCCGGCGGGAGCCACCCCGACGTCGCCCGACGCCGAGGGCGCCACCGGAGCCACCGGCGACGCCGCGGACGCTGCGACCACCGGCACCCCGGCCGACGGCGGCGCGACCCTGCCGGGCGCCGAGCTCCCCGTCCCTGCCCACGCATCGGCCCACGACGCCGCGGCGGGCCTCGCCCCTGCGCCGACGGTGCCGGCCGCCCCGGCCGACGCTCCCGTCCCGACGGCCCCCGCGATGGCCCCGGTCGCGCCGGCCCCCGTCACCGGCGCCACCGTCGCGGCCGCCGCGCCCGCTCCGGCCCCCGTGCCGCAGCCGGCCCACGCGCAGGTGCTCACCGCGGTGACGCCGCTCCTGCGCGGCGCCGACGGCAGCCACGAGCTGACCCTGCGCCTGGACCCCGACGGCCTCGGCGCCGTGCACGTCCGGCTGTCGGTGAGCGGTGACGAGGTGCGGATGCACCTGACCGCCGCCGAGACCGGCACGCGGGAGGCCCTGCGCGACGGGCTCGCCGAGCTCCGCACCCGGCTCGAGGACTCGGGCCTGCGGGCGGCGAGCCTCGACGTCGGCTCCGGCAGCACGCCCGGCCAGGGCGGCACCGACGCCCAGGACCTGCGTCGCCCCCGCTCCGCCGGCCACGCGGCCGTCCGGCACGGACCGGCCCCGCCGCTCGCGGCGACCACGCCGGAACCCCTGCACCGCAACGACTCCCGACTCGACCTGAGGATGTGAACCCGATGACCACCATTCCCACCGGCGCTGCCGCCGCGGGGCAGGCGGCTGCCGCCGGCGCCACCCAGAACGCCGGCACCGGCAAGATCGGCTCCGACGCCTTCCTCAAGCTGCTCGTGGCCCAGCTGAAGTACCAGGACCCGAGCAAGCCGGTCGACAGCTCGGCCTTCATGGCCCAGACCGCGCAGATGCAGATGGTCGAGAGCATGAACCAGCTGGTGACCCAGAACGCCGCGATCATCGGTGGCCAGAACAGCCTGAGCGCCCTCGCCCTCGTGGGCAAGGACGTCAGCTGGACCGCTGACGGTGTCACCAAGTCCGGTGCGGTGCAGGCGGTCAAGCTCGACGCCACCGGCCCCCTCCTCGTCGTCGGCGGCGCCGAGGTCCCCCTCTCCATCGTCTCCCGCGTCAGCCAGCACGGCACGGCCTGAGCCGCGCCACCCCCGACCTCCCTCCTCCCCGACCCCGAAGGACTCCCCACCATGCTCCGTTCGCTCTTCTCCGCCGTCACCGGCATGCGCAGCCACCAGACCGCGATGGACGTCATCGGCAACAACATCGCCAACGTCAACACCGCGGGCTTCAAGTCCAGCCAGACCCAGTTCCAGGACACCCTCAGCCAGGCGCTGCGCGCCGGCGGCGGCGGCGTCAACCCGGCGCAGGTCGGCCTCGGCGTCCAGGTGGCGGGGGTCGCGACGAACTTCAGCCAGGGCAGCGCCCAGACGACCAACCGCCCGAGCGACCTCATGATCTCCGGCGACGGCTTCTTCGTCGTCCAGCAGGCGGGTGCGCAGGTGTACACCCGCTCGGGTGGCTTCTCGCTCGACGACCAGGGCAACCTCACCTCGCCGAACGGCGGTGTGGTGCAGGGCTGGCTGGCCGTCGACGGCCAGATCAACACCGGCACCTCGATGACCGGCCTGCGCGTCCCGACCGGCCTCATCATGGCGCCGACCCCGACCAAGGCGGTCGACGCGGGCGGCAACCTCTCCGCCGACGCCGCGGTCGGCGCGACGGTCGTCAACGGCATCGACGTCTTCGACCAGACCGGCCGCAGCATCCCGGTCACGCTCACCTACACGAAGACCGGCACCGACACCTGGGCGGCCACCGCCACGGTCACCAACTCGGCCGGCAACACGGCCACGGTCGGCTCGGCCAACCTCGCGTGGAACTCCACGACGATGGCCTTCACGCCCGGCGCGGTGACGATGACCAACGGCGCCCTCGCCTCGGCCGGCTTCGTCTTCCCCGGCGACGTCGCGGTCAACCTCGGGGGCGACGGCACGCCGCTCACGCAGTACGCCGGCGCGAGCACCGCGACCCTGCGCGGCCAGGACGGCTCCTCCGCCGGCCAGCTGCAGAGCTGGGGCGTCGGCGCCGACGGCGTCATCACGGGCTCGTTCTCCAACGGCCGCACGCAGTCGCTCGGCATGGTCGCGCTCGCGTACTTCGGCAACCCGGAGGGCCTCGAGAAGGCCGGCGACACCTCCTACCGCGTCTCCGCCGCCTCCGGCCAGCCGGCCATCGGCGTCCCCGGCTCGGGCGGGCGCGGGTCCATCGCGGCCGGCCGCCTCGAGATGAGCAACGTCGACCTCGCCCAGGAGTTCACCAACCTCGTGATGATCCAGCGCGGCTTCCAGGCGAACTCCCGCGTCGTCAGCGCCTCCGACGAGATCCTCCAGGACCTCGTCAACCTCAAGCGCTGAGCCGGGGCAGCCCGATGACCGACGGTCCCGCGGTGGGCCCGCCCCTCTCGGGGGCGGGCCCGCTGGGGTGCCCGTCGGAGCACCCCTCGCACGACCTCCCGCACGACCTCTCGCACGACGTCGCGGACGGCCCGGTGGCCCCCGCGATCCCCCTCGTCGGTACCCGCCAGGACCTCAAGTCCTGGGCCCGGCTGCCGATGGGAACCCCGACGCGCCACGGACGGCGCATCCAGAACACCCAGGACGGACCCGGCCCCATGATCATCCTCACCCGCCGCAACGGCACGCGATTCGGGATCAACCCCGACCTCGTCGAGCGCGTCGACGAGACCCCGGACACCATCGTCCTGCTCGTCACCGGCTCGCGGTACGTCGTGCAGGAGACCCTCGACGAGGTGGTCGGGATCATGCGCGCGTCGCGTGCGTCGGTCCTGCACGCCGCCGAGGAGTCCGGGACCGGTCAGCCCGGGTCCCGCCCCAGCGCCGGCCGGGTGGCCCTGCGCGCCGTCCGGGGCCTGGAGGACTGAGCCGTGGAGCTCGCGACCATCGGCGGGATCATCCTCGTCTTCGTGGCGGTCATCGTCTCCCTGATCATGGAGGGCGCCTCGCCCACCTCGATCATCCTCATCCCCCCGATCATCCTCGTCTTCCTCGGCAGCATCGGGGCGGCCGTGGCCGGTGGCTTCCTCTCGGACGTCTCCCTCATCCTCAAGCAGACGGTCAAGGCCTTCACGACCTCCGCGCCGAAGAGCTCCGAGGCCGTCACCGAGCTCATCGCGCTCGCCGACATCGCCCGCCGCGAGGGCCTGCTCGCCCTCGAGGAGAAGGCCCGCAGCGCCGAGGACCCGTTCCTGCGCGAGGGCCTGGAGATGACCGTCGACGGCACCGACGCCGACGAGATCTACGACGTCCTCGCCGCGCGGATCAAGACCCGCAAGAAGGCCGACCACCTCGGCATCAAGTTCTACGCCGACATGGGCGGCTACGCGCCGACGATCGGCATCATCGGCACCGTCATCGGCCTCATCCACGTCCTGAGCAACCTCGACGCCCCCGAGGAGCTCGGCCACCTCATCGCCGGCGCGTTCGTCGCGACCCTCTGGGGCGTCATGACCGCCAACGTCATGTGGCTGCCCCTCTCGAGCAAGCTCAAGCGGATCAGCGAGTCCGAGGCCGCGCACCTCGAGATGGTGCTCGAGGGCATCATGTCGATCCAGGCCGGCACGAGCCCGCGCGTCGTCGAGAAGCGGCTGCGCGCCGTCATCGCCGGTGACGCCCCGCTCGAGGACGCGGCGTGAGCGGCCCCGGGCCCGGCGGGAAGCGCCGCAAGGGGCACGAGGAGGAGCACGAGGGCGGTCACGAGAACGCCGAGCGCTGGCTGCTCAGCTACGCCGACATGATCACGCTGCTCATGGCCCTGTTCATCGTCCTCTTCGCGATCAGCCAGGTCGACCAGCAGAAGCTGCTCCAGCTCTCCTCGGGCCTGCAGGAGTCCTTCGGGGCGCCGCAGATCACCAACCACACCAACGGCGTCCTCGACGGCACGTCGGTCGACTCGGCCATCCAGGCCATCGCGCCCATCGCCCCCCAGGTGACGAGCGACATCTCCTCGGCCCCCGGCAAGTCGCAGACCTGCGCGCCGGTGGACGAGAAGGCGAAGAAGGCCTCCCGCGACCAGCTGACGAGCGTCCGCCAGAAGATCACCAAGGCCCTCGCGGCCCAGGGGATGGCCAACGCGGCGCACTTCGAGGTCCGTGACGACGGGCTCGTCGTCGACATCGTCTCCGACCGGGTGCTCTTCGACCCGGGCCAGGCGACGCTGCGCGACGGGGGCCGCAAGGTCCTCACCGCGATGGCCCCGACCCTGCGCGGGCTGTCGAACACGATGACCATCGAGGGCCACACCGACGACGTGCCGGTGGCGAGCTTCTACCGTTCCAACTGGGAGCTCTCCACCTCCCGGGCGACGACGGTCCTCGAGTACCTCATCGCCTCCGGCGTCCGCGGCAAGCAGCTCTCCGCCGCCGGCTACGCCGACCAGCGCCCGCTCGCCAGCAACACGACCGACGCCGGCCGCTCGCGCAACCGCCGCGTGGCCGTCGTCGTCCACGCCGCCACGACCGGCGACACGTCCTCCACCACCAGCGTCTCGGCCACCTCAGGAGGGTCCCGATGAGCACCGCCACCGTCCCCGCCGCAGCGGCCGCCGCCGCCGAGCCGGAGAAGAAGAAGAAGCCGATGATGCTCATCGCCATCGTCCTGGTGCTCCTCATGGCGGGCGGCGGGTACTGGTTCTTCCTCAAGCCCTCGTCGGACTCCGCGGAGGAGCCGAAGCCCGAGCCGACGCCCGGCGTCGTCGTCGACCTCGACCCGCTGACCCTCAACCTCTCCGACGGCCGCTACCTCAAGATGGGCCTCTCGCTCGAGGTGACCGAGGAGGCCCAGACCGCCGCCGGCAAGGAGGGCGTCAACGGCGCGAAGGCGCGCGACGCCGCCATCAGCATCCTCGGCCAGCGCACCTACGAGCAGATGCTGCAGCCGAAGACCAAGGAGGCGGCCATCAAGACGCTCGAGAAGGAGATCAAGAAGCGCTACGACGGGGACGTCATGGACGTCTACGTGACGGAGCTGGTCATGCAGTGACCCTGCACTGACCCCTCGGCCTTCGGGCCGGCACGGACAGGGAGCCGGCCCGCAGCCACCCGGTCGGGGGACCCCGCCCACTCGGGCGGACGTCCCCCACCGGGTCGGCCGAACGGCCCTTGCTGTCCCCGTGCACCCACGAAGCGCTCAGGTCCCCCCGGCGGGTGCCGATGGGCAGGCCGTGAGTGTGGAGCCACAGGCGTACGACTTCCGGAGCCCGGACCGGCTCTCGCGACAGCGGGAGCAGGCGCTCCAGGTCGTCGTCGAGACCTGGGCCCGACGTGTCTCCACCGTGCTCTCGACCGCCCTGCACACCATCGTGCCCGCGAAGATGGTCGCCCTCGGGCAGTGCACCTACGGCGAGTACCTCGAGTCGATGGCCCGTCCCAGCGTCCTCGGCGCGCTCTCGGTCGAGAACCTCCCCGGCGGCGGTCACGCCCAGCTCTCGCTCGGCGACGCGCTCGCGTTCGTCGACCGGATGCTCGGCGGCTCCGGCACCGGCGCTCAGCCCGAGCGGCCCCTCACCGAGATCGAGTCCGGGGTGGCCGAGCTGCTCCTGGCCCAGATGGTCGGCGAGCTGCCCTTCTCCTTCACCGTCATCGGCGACCTGCCCGTCGCGCTGACCGGCCTCGAGTCGACGGTGCGCTTCCACCAGGTCGCCCGCACGACCGACCCCGTCGTCACGGTCGAGCTCGAGCTGTTCGTCTTCGAGCGCTCGGTCCCGCTGACGGCGTGCATCACCCTGAGCACGCTCACCCCGCTGCTCACCTCCCTCGACAAGATGGCCGACGACGACGGCGCGGGGGAGCGGGCCGCGCAGGTGCGCCGGGTCGTCACCGAGCGCCTCGGCCAGGTCGACGTCGAGCTCCAGATCTCCTTCCGCGAGGTCACGCTCACCTCCGCCGAGGTCTTCGCCCTGGCCGTCGGCGACGTCGTCCCCCTGCGCCACCGCACCGAGGAGCCCCTCGTCGTGTCCGCGGGGGGCGTGCGCGTCGCCCGGGCGACGCCCGGCAGCCACGGCCGCCGCCTCGCCGTCCAGATCGTCCCCTGACCCCCCGACCCGACCGGAGACCCGCCATGACCTTCCCCGAGACCCAGGACCCGTTCGCCGTCGCCACCGGTGGGGACGCCCCGCTCGCGCAGCCCGAGGCCGCCCCCGCCCTGCCGCCGCTCGGGGGTGGCGCGCCCGCCCCGGCCGCGGCCGTCGACCCGCGCCGCCTGCACCTCCTGCGCGAGGTCGAGCTGGGGATCAGCGTCGAGCTCGGCCGCAGCCGGATGACCGTGCGCGAGGTGCTCGGCCTGGCCCCGGGCGCGGTCGTCGAGCTCGACCGCCCGGCCGGCAGCCCGGTCGACGTCCTCGTCAACGGCACGCTCATGGCGCGCGGCGAGGTCGTCGTCGTCGACGACGAGTACGCCGTCCGCGTCACCGAGATCGTCAGCGCCGACCCGGCCCTGGGGCTCGGCGCCTGATGGACGGATCCGTCGTGCTCGTCGTGCTGCGACTCCTCGTCTCCCTCGGCGTCGTCCTCACCCTCCTCGTGCTCCTCGCCCGCTGGGCGCGGAAGCGGGGTCTCGGGGGTGCGGTCGGCACGCGTGCCGGGGTGCAGGTCGAGGTGCTGTCGCGGCGCGCGCTGGGCCGCGGGTCCGCCGTCCACGTCGTGCGCGTCGGCGAGCAGGTGCTCGTCCTCGGCGTCACCGACCAGCAGGTCTCCCTCCTGCGCGAGCTCTCCGCCGACGTCCTCGCCGAGCCGGAGCCCGTCGCGGCGCCGGAGCCCTCCCCGGCGGCCGTCCCCGCGGTGGCCGCCGTCCCCGACTTCGCGAGCGCGCTGCGGATGCAGGCCGCCCAGTCCGGCCTCGACCTCGGGCCGCTGGCGGCCGCCGTCCCCGCTCCCGCCACGTCGCCGGCCCTCCCCGCCACGCGGGCCGGCCGCCGCGAGCTCGAGCGCTCCCGCCACCACCTGCGGCCCCGCCCGGCCGCCGCGGCGCCGCGGCCCGCGAGCAACCCGGTGCCGACCGGTTGGCCGTGGAACGCCGCGACCCTCGTCGTCGGCGCGATCAAGGGGAGTCGTGCGTAGTCCCCTCGCGCTCCTGCGGCGGCTGCGGCTGCTGCTCGTCACCGGCCTCGTGCTCGTGACGGTCGTCGGACCCGGCGCCGCCCTCGCGTCCGCCGCACCGACCCCGAGCCCGTCGCCGACCCCCGGTGGGGTCTCGGTGACGCTCGACGGCGGCGGCACGCAGCCGAGCCAGACGGTGACGATCATCGTCCTGCTCACCGTGCTGTCGCTCGCGCCGGCGCTGCTCATCCTCACGACGGCCTTCACCAAGGTGATCGTCGTGCTGTCGCTGACCCGCAACGCCCTCGGCACGCAGACCATCCCGCCGAACCAGGTCCTCGTCGGCCTCGCGCTCTTCCTCAGCCTCTTCATCATGGCGCCGGTCCTGTCGCAGATGAACGACGAGGGCATCCAGCCCTACATGAAGGGCGACATCACGCAGTCGCAGGCCATCGAGCGGACGGTCAAGCCGCTGCGGACGTTCATGGGGGAGCAGACCCGGCCCGCCGAGCTCGCGACGATGGTCAAGCTGAGCGGCGAGGAGAAGCCCGCGACGATCGAGGACGTGCCGCTGACGACGCTCGTGCCGGCCTTCGTCCTCTCGGAGCTGAAGTCGGCGTTCATCATCGGCTTCGTCATCTTCGTGCCGTTCCTCGTCATCGACGTCGTCGTCAGCTCCGTGCTCATGTCGATGGGCATGATGATGCTGCCGCCGGCGCTCATCTCGCTGCCCTTCAAGCTCCTCCTCTTCGTCATGGTCGACGGGTGGGGCCTCATCGTCACCGCCCTCGTCCAGAGCTACCGGTGAGGGGCGCGCCGTGACCGACGCCGACATCGTCCACATCGGGGTGCAGGCGATGATCGTCAGCGCGAAGCTGGCGATGCCCGTGCTCCTGACCGCGCTCGCGGTCGGCTTCGTCATCTCGCTCTTCCAGGCCGTCACGCAGGTCCAGGAGGTGACGCTCAGCTTCGTGCCGAAGCTCATCGGGGTCGCGGTCGTCCTCGTCGTCGCCGGCCACTGGATGCTCCAGGAGGCGGTCTCCTTCACCCGCGCGATGTTCGACATGCTCCCGCAGCTGCTCAGCTGATGACGATCGCCTTCGCCGCCGACTCGCTCGTCACGATGCTGCTCGCGACGGTGCGGGTGTCGGTGTTCTTCATCCTCGCGCCGCCGTTCAGCAGCAAGGCGATCCCGATGCGGGTCAAGGCCGGTCTGGCCGTGGCGCTCTCGCTCGCGGTGCTGCCGGCCCTGCGCGGGCAGGCGGCGCCGGCGCTCGAGCTCTTCCCGCTCGTCGGGGCGGCCCTGTACCAGGCGGTCGTCGGGGCGGCGATGGGCTTCGTCGTCCTCCTCGCCTTCGCGGTGGTCCAGGCCGCCGGCGAGCTGCTCGACCTCGCGAGCGGCTTCACCCTCGCGACCCTCTACGACCCGATGTCGAACGCGTCGAGCAGCATCTTCGGGCGCATCCACCAGCTGCTCGCCATCACCCTGCTCTTCGCGAGCGGCGGCCACCTCTTCCTCGTGCGCGGGCTCATCTCGACCTTCACCGTGCTGCCGCTGCACCCGATGTCGCTCGGCGACCTCGGCCGGCTCGTCACCGACGGCGTCGGCGCGTTCGTCGGCGGCGCGCTCCAGGTCGCGGGCCCGGTGCTCGTCGTCCTCTTCCTCGCGGAGATCGTGCTCGGCCTCGTCTCCCGGGCCGTGCCGACGCTCAACATCTTCGCGATCAGCTTCCCGGTCAAGATCATCCTCGTCATCTCCTTCGCGGGGATGGCCTTCGCGCTGCTGCCCGGGGTCGTCAGCGAGCTCGTCGACCAGACCGGCCGCGACATGACGTCGGTGGCGCGGATGCTCGGGGCGAGGGGCTGACCCGGTGAGCGACAAGTCGCAGAAGACCGAGAAGCCCACCCCGCAGCGGCTCAAGAAGGCGCGCCGCGACGGGCAGGTCGCCCGCACCGCCGAGCTGAGCGCGTGGGCCGCGGTGCTGCTGGCATCGATCCTCCTGCCGCGGCTCGTCTCCGGGCTGTCGGACCTGTTCGTCGGCACGCTCCAGGGGCTGCGCGAGGTCATCATCGACCCGCAGCCCGAGCGGGGCCTGACGGTGCTCCGGCAGACCGGCATCGACGCCGTGTGGGTGCTTGCGCCCTTCCTCGGCGTCATGGTCGTCGCGGCGCTCGTGAGCAGCGCGGTCCAGGGCGGCATCCGGGTCTACCCCGGCAAGTTCAAGCCCAACTTCGGTGTCCTCAACGCGGGCAAGGGGCTCAAGCAGCTCGTCTCGGCGCACTCGGCGTGGACCCTCGCGAAGACGCTCGCCAAGTTCGTCGTCTTCGGGTGGGTCGGCTACACCGAGCTGCGCGACGTCGCGATCCTCATGACGACCCACGGCTCGTGGTCACTCGGGGCGGCCGCGTCCGCCGCGGTCGGCGCCGTCACGCACGTCCTGCGGCTCGTCGCCGGCGTCGGGCTCGTCCTCGCCGGCGCCGACTTCGTCATGGAGAAGCGGCGCATCGGCTCCCAGCTGAAGATGAGCCAGGACGAGATCAAGCGTGAGCACAAGCAGTCCGAGGGCGACCCGATGCTCAAGGGCATGATCCGCGGCAAGCAGCGCGAGATGAGCCGCAACCGGATGCTCTCCAACCTCGCGTCGGCCGACGTCGTGCTCGTCAACCCGACGCACGTCGCGGTCGCGCTCAAGTACGAGATGGGCCTGGGCGCACCGAAGGTCGTCGCGCGCGGCGCCGGGGCGGCGGCGGCCCGCATCCGCGAGGAGGCGGCCGAGCTGCGCCTGCCGATGGTGGAGGACGTCCCCCTCGCGCGCACCGTCTACCGGATGTGCGACGTCGGCGACGAGATCCCGGCCGAGCTGTTCGACGCCGTCGCCGGGGTGTTCGTCTTCGTCCTCGGCCTCAAGCGCCGCGGGGTGACGAGCGGCTTCCACCGCAGCCCGCACGCCGGCACCGACCGCGCGGGGGTCGCCGCGTGAGCATCCCGACCACCCCGACCGTCCCGAGCCCTCAGGTCACGTCCGTGCCTGCCGATGGGAGACCCGAGATGTCCGTCACCCCCTGCTCCCGTCGCCAGCGCGAGGTCCGATGAAGAACACGCGGCTGAGCCAGATCGGCATCCCGGCCGCCGTCGTCGGGGTCGTCGTCATGATGGTCGTGCCGGTGCCGAGCATGCTGCTCGACCTGCTGCTGGCCGTGAACCTCACGATCTCGGTGCTCGTGCTGCTCGTCGCGCTGCGCGTGACGCGGCCGCTGGACTTCGCGGTCTTCCCGTCGCTGCTGCTCGTCGCGACGCTCTTCCGTCTCGCGCTCAACATCAGCGCGACCCGCCTCGTGCTCGTCGACGGGTTCGCCGGCAAGGTCATCGAGGCGTTCGGTCACTTCGTCGTCGGCAGCTCGCTCGTCGTCGGCCTCGTCATCTTCCTCATCCTCGTCGTCATCCAGTTCGTCGTCATCACCAACGGTGCCGGGCGCGTGGCGGAGGTCGCCGCCCGCTTCACGCTCGACGCGATGCCCGGCAAGCAGATGGCCATCGACGCCGACCTCAACTCGGGCCTCATCGACGAGGACGAGGCGCGTCGCCGCCGCAAGGAGGTCTCGGGGGAGGCCGACTTCTACGGTGCGATGGACGGTGCCTCGAAGTTCGTCAAGGGCGACGCGATCGCCGCCATCGTCATCACGCTCGTCAACCTCATCGGCGGGCTCGTCATCGGCGTCGTCCAGAACGGCCAGGCCGTCGGGGACGCGATCCAGACCTACAGCCTCCTGTCGGTCGGCGACGGCCTCGTCTCGCAGATCCCCGCCCTGCTGCTGTCGATGTCGACCGGCATCATCGTCACCCGCGCCTCGACCGAGCGCGACATGGGCGGCGACATCATCCACCAGTTCGGCCAGCAGCGCGGCGCCATCCAGATCGCCGGCGTCGTCATCATGGCGCTGGCCCTCGTGCCCGCCTTGCCGAAGCTGCCCTTCATCCTCGTCGGCGGCGGCGCGATCCTCCTGGCCCGCGCGATGCCCAAGCTCGAGGAGCGCGAGGAGGCCCGGCGCGCCGAGGAGGCCGCCGCCGAGCGCGACGCCGCACCGTCGCCCGACAGCCCGCAGGTCCTCGCCCACGACATCCGCGTCGAGCCGCTCGAGCTCGAGCTGGCCTTCGACCTCATCGGCCTCGTCGACGCCGACAACGGCGGCGACCTGCTCGGCCGGGTCAAGGCGCTGCGTCGCAAGCTCGCGATGGAGCTCGGCGTCGTCATCCCGCTCGTGCGCACCCGCGACAACCTCGACCTGCCCTCGCACACGTACGGCATCCGCGTCCACGGCGTCGAGGTCGCGCGGGGCGAGGCACCCGCCGGGCACGTGCTCGTCATCGGCGACGCCATCGCGCACCTCGAGGGCACCCCCACCCGCGAGCCGGTCTTCGGGCTCGAGGCCAAGTGGGTCGCCGCGCACCTGCGAGGTCGCGCCGAGGCGCTCGACGGCACCGTCGTCGACCGCTCGTCGGTCATCACGACCCACCTCGCCGAGACCGTGCGCCGGCACGCCGCCGACCTGCTCGGCCGCGAGGACGTCAAGCTGCTCGTCGACGCGGTGCGCTCCACGCACCCGCAGGTCATCGAGGAGCTCACCCCGAACCCGCTCGCGCTCGGCGAGATCCAGCGCGTGCTCAAGGGGCTGCTCGTCGAGGGCGTCGGCATCCGCGACCTCGTCCGCATCTTCGAGGCGATCTCGCTACGGGCCCGCGTCACCACCGACCCCGACGCGCTCGTCGAGGCCGCCCGCCTGGCGCTCGGCCCGGCCATCGCCGCGTCGCACGCCTCCCACGGCGAGCTGCACGTCCTCACCTTCGAGCCGCGCCTGGAGCAGCGGCTGCTCGAGTCGCTGCGCACCGGCGACGGCGGCGCCCAGCTGCTGCTCGACCCCTACTTCGCCGACCGGCTGGCCACCGAGGCCGCCCGCGTCTCGCGCTCGGTCGAGGAGGCCGGCGTGCAGCCGGTGCTGGTCTGCGCGCAGCCGCTGCGGCGGGCGGTGCGCCGGCTCGTCGAGGGCGCGGCCCCGCAGCTGCCGGTGCTCGCGTACCAGGAGCTCGGCGGGCACCTGACCCTGACCACCGCGGGCGTCGTCGACGTCGCCCCGGCCGACGCGCTCGGCACGGCGGGGGTCTGACGTGGGTCGCAAGAAGGATGGGGGAGAGGGCAAGGCCAAGGCGGCCAAGCCGCACTCGCCCGAGCGCTTCGGCCTCGGCGCCCTGTTCGGGGTGGGGATGTTCGTCCCCGCCGCGATGCTCGTCCAGGCCGGCAACCTCTCGATCGACCAGGCCGTCCTCCGCTTCGGCCTCGCGTGGCTGGCCGCCGTCGTCGGTGTCGGCATCGTCGCCTCGACGCTCCACAACCCCCCGGCGCGTGCCGCTGCACCATCTCGCGTCCCGGTGGCGGCGCCCGTGGCCGAGATGGCGCCGGAGCCCGCACCCGCCGACCCCGCCCCCGGCACCCCCTGACGCCCTGCGCGTCACCACATCTCGGGATCACCCCGAGATGTCGACGAGACAAGATCTCCGAGCCGGGGCCTCGCGGACGAGCTCGTGTGCCAGCCCGGATGCCCCGAGCCGGCGCCCCGCGTGCGAGGTGAGGTCCGACCCCGCGAGGGTCGACTGTCACCTCGACCGGATGACCTGCGCCGACGACGGTCACGACCCGACCGGAAGCCACGCAGGCGGCCGTCGAGCGGCCGATAGAGTGTGGGGCCGTCGGCCTCCCGGGCCGACCCGCTGGCGTGGCGCAACTGGTAGCGCACCTGTCTTGTAAACAGGGGGTTGGGGGTTCGAGTCCCCCCGCCAGCTCTCTGACCCACTTGGGCATGCGGGCTGTACCGCACGACAGGCGCAGCTCGGGATAAGAGCAGTTCGCCGCCGCACCGTCCTAGATGAAGCACCCTGGCAAGTGCCGCCCCGGTGCGACGAAGTCCTCGGTCAGTTTCATGGTGAGTCAGCCGCGTCTTTCCGCCGCCAGTCGACCGCCAGCGGCAGCGGCCGGCCCCCCTCAGACGTAGTAGCCACTCCTCAACAACGGCCCCATCCCGCACTGGCCCCTGGTTCTCGAGAGCCAGGGGGCCAACGCGCTCAGAGTCGTTGGCTGTTCGAGCCGGCGCTGACTCAGGAGGCGAACACCACGGTGTTGTCGACGTAGTGCCCGGTCACGGGGTCGATGTCGCCGCTGCACGTGATGAGGCGCAGCACCGGGCCGGGGGCGGGCCCGTAGACCCGGTCGGTCGGGAAGTCGTCCTTCGCGAAGGTCTCCAGCCGGCGGACGGTGAAGGTCACGGTCGTGCCGTCGCGCCGCTCGACCTCGATGGCGTCACCGGGCTCGAGCTGGCGCAGGCGGTAGAACACGGCCGGCCCCTCGTGCGTGTCGACGTGGCCGGCGATGACCGCGGGGCCGCGTTCTCCGGGCGCCGGGGCACCGGTGAGCCAGCCCGCGAGCGCCGGGTCGGTCGGCACCTGCATCGTCCCGTCCTTCGCGATCCCGAGGTCGATGAGCCGCGACTCGACCCCGATGGCGGGGATCCGGATGGCCACCGGCTGCTGCGCCGCGGGCGTGTCGGAGCCGGCCGCAGGCACCGGGATGGACGCGTCGTTCGAGCCCGCGTCGCGGGCCTCGTCACCGCCGGCGGCGTCGCCCGCCCCGGACGGCGTGGCGTCCGGCGACGGCGAGGCCGGGACCGGGGCGGCGCTGCGCGCCGGGAGGGGTGCCAGGCTCGCCGGCTCGGGGTGCGTCGCCGCCCGGGCCGCGAGCGCGACGCCACCGACGAGCGCCAGCGCGGCGAGCACCGCCGCGACCTTCGCGAGCGGCCGCACCGCGGGGACCGAGCCGCCACGGGCGAGCACCGCACGTCGTCGGGCCGCCGGGGGACGACCGATGCCGACCGCCCAGCCGGTGACCCGCAGCAGCGCCTCGAGGACGATGCGACCGCTCATCTTCGAGGTGCCTTCAGCGCGCTCGGTGAACGTGATGGGGACCTCGAGCAGGCGCAACCCCAGCCGGCGGGCGACGTACGTCGACTCGATCTGGAACGCGTACCCCTCGCTGACCAGGCTCGTGGGGTCGATCGTCTCGAGGGCGGCGCGCCGGAAGGCCCGGAAGCCGGCGGTCGCGTCCCCCACCCCGAGCCCGAGGGCGATCCGGACGTAGAGGTTGCCGCCGCGGGACAGCAGCTGCCTGGACAGTGGCCAGCCATGCGTCGCGCCGCCGTCCACCCACCGCGAGCCGATGACGAGATCGGCGTCGGCGAGGCCGTCGAGCAGCGCGGGCAGCCGCGTCGCGGGGTGCGACAGGTCGGCGTCCATCTCGACGACGGCGTCGTACCGGCGCTCGAGCGCCCACGCGAAGCCGGCGCGGTAGGCACTGCCGAGCCCGCCCTTCCCGCTGCGGCGCAGCAGGTGCAGCCGGGGCTCGTCGGCGGCGAGCGCCGCGACGAGGTCGGCCGTGCCGTCCGGGCTGCCGTCGTCGACGACCAGCACCTCGGTACGCGGGTCGGCGGCGAGCACCCGGGTGACCGCGCGCTCGACGGACTCCCGCTCGTCGTAGGTGGGGACGACGACGAGCGCGGACGTCACGGGGGTGGTGTCGGGGGTCATCGGGTCTCCTGGTCCCGGCAGGTGATGCCGAGCGTCGTCGGGTCCTCGAGGAGGTCCTCCCCGAGGGCGGCCCAGGCCGCGCCGTAGTAGGTGCTCGCCCGGGTGTCGAGGTCGGCGGCCGCACGCAGCAGCTCGCCGGCCGGGCCGGTCTTCCCCTCGGCGTCGCTGACGGCGGCCGCCGACACGAGCGCGACGGGGTGCTGCCACTCGACCGTGGCGGTGCCGCCGAGGTCGTAGACGCCGCGGACGTCGGCGGTCGCGGTGGGCACCGCACCGCCGAGCCGCTCGACCAGGGCGCGGTCGTCGGTGTCGCACGACACCGCGTACCGGACGGCGACGCGCTGGGCGTCGAGACCGTGGGCGACCTCGCCTCCGCCGGGCGGGGGCATCGCGTCGACCGTCCCGTCGGCCCGCACCTGGGCCCAGTCCGGTGGGAGCGGCGCCTCGTCGAGCAGGGCGCCGAGCACGGCCCGGTCGCCGTCGGCGAGGTCCGCCCAGCGGGCGTCGCCGGTGGCCCGGCCCAGCACGGCGTACGCCGCGGGGGCCGAGTAGCTGGGGTTGACCCGGTAGGGCTCGGTGTCGGCCCACTGCCCGGCGAGCAGGACCCGGCCGAGCGAGGTCTGCGCCGTCTCGTGGTCGAGCACCGCCGCGGCGAGCGCCCTCCCCGCGGACGCGAGGTCCGACCGGCCGAACCGCTCGCCGGCGACGACGAGGGCGTGGGCCGCGTCGACGTCGGCGTCGGCCGCCGAGTTGGCGTCGACGACGGCGCCGTCCGCCCACGTCCACGACAGCAGGCCGTCGGGACGCAGGAGGTTCGCGCGGGTCCAGCCCCAGACCCGGTCGAAGGTCTGCTCGTCGTCGTCCGCCGCGGCGAGGAGCATGGCGTACGCCTGGCCCTCGCTCACGGTGTCACCACCCTGGTCGCGGCGGACCACCCTCCCGTCCGCGTCGACGTAGGCGTCGACGAAGCGGGCGGCGAGGTCCGGGCCGGCGGGCAGCGCCGACCCCGAGGCCGACGGGGCGGCCGTCGGGGCGGCGGACCGCGGGGTGTCCCCGTCGGGGGACCACCCGGTCACGACGAGGGCCAGCACCGTGGCGACCGCCACGGAGAGGACCGCGACGAGCGCGAGCGGGCCCCGGACGGACCGCATCAGGCGCGGCGCGTCGACAGGAGGGAGGAGCGCCGACGCACGGCCAGGACGAGGAGGAACGACGCACCGGCCGCGGCGAGACCGAGACCGCCGAGCAGGGTGGTGTCGGCCGGGCGCGTGGCCATCCCGCCGCCCCCGGTCTGCACGCCGTCCTTCGGGGCGGTCGCGACGCCCTGTGCGTCCACGACCGGCTTGAGGGCGACGCCCTCGCCGTTCGCGGAGTCGAGGACGAGGAGGGTGTAGACGCCGCCGCTCGCGAGGTCGACCTTGCCGGTCGTGCTGCTGCCCTGCGTCGCGCGGCCGGCGCTCGTCGTCGTCGTGCTGACGTTCAGCGTCCACGGCCCGTCGGGCACCGCGGCGTACCCGGTGGGGGTGCCGAACTTCGCGTCGTCGGCGACCGTCGGGCCGTTCTGCGCGGCGACGGTGACGGCCGACGCCCGCGTGGCCGCCGGGAGCAGCCGCACGCTCGCGGTCCCCGCCTTCGGCGGGCGCAGGTCGTCGGAGAGGACCTGGATGCGCGGCGAGCTCTTGGTGCCCAGCGCAGCCAGCGTGTACGCCTGGTCCGCCTTGGCGTCGACGGTGCCGGTGAGGACCGGCGGGGCGTCCGCCGCGGCGCCCGCCGGGCGGACGGTGACGGTGTAGAGACCCTGCGGGACCTGGCGGTAGTCCCCCGCCGTGCCGTAGCCGGCCGCGGGCTCGACGACGCGGGCGCCGTCCTTCTGCTCGGCCTCGGGGACACCGGGCTTGGTGACGTCCCCGGCCGCCGCGCCCGCGAAGGGCACGAGGCTGATGGTCATCTTCCCCATCCCCGGGACGAGGTGCGCGGCGCGGACCCAGGCGGTGGCCATCCCGTCGGCGGCGGGGGCGGGGGCGGCGGACGCCGAGGGCGCGAAGGCGCCGAGGGCGACGGCCACGGCGGCCGCGAGGACCGCGAGGACGCGGGGCGCCCGGTGTGGCGTGGTGGTGTGCATGGTGTTCCTCTCTCCGGGGGCGGTCAGGACGCGCGTGGCGGCCCTGGTGGAACGGGTCGGGGTGGTGGCGCGGCGGGTCATCGGGTCGACCGGGGCCAGGACAGGACGAGGGCCGGCGGGGTGTCGCTCCCGGCCTCGGTGAAGCGCACGTCGGCGCGGTAGGGGGCCGGGCGGTCAGCGGACAGGCGCGCGACCTCGGCCGCCGCTGACGAGTCCCGGACGGCGGCGTCGCCGTCCACCTCCGTGATGGTCACCGTGCGGCGCGCGGCACCGGCCGCCTCTTCCGGGGCGGGCTGCGGCAGCGCCTCGAGGCTCAGCGTGTGCTGCGCTCCGAGGGAGGCCAGCACGGTGAGCAGGCGCGGGTCGACCCGGCCGGACAGGAGTGCGTCGCGCGCGGCCGTCGAGGTCGTGATGGCCGGGTTGGCGACGAGCTGCTGGCCCGCAGCGGCCGCCGCGGCGCGCTGCTGCTCGAGGACCTCGGGGTCGGTGCCGGCGCGCTGCACCCGGAGGACCTCGACGCGGCGCTCCCCGGTCCCGAACGCCGCGACCGGGACGCTGCGCTCCAGCGCCTCGGCGAGGGTCGGGAACGAGCGGGGGTCGCTGCGGACGGAGTCGGTCGAGACGACCCACTGGTAGGCGTCGGCGCCCTTCGGGACGGCCGGGTCGGTGTCGGGCTTGTAGAACCAGACGACGTCGCCGCGGGCGCGGCCCTGCTCGACGAGGTCGACCCACAGCGCGTCGTCGGTGAGGATGCGCTCGCCGGTCGGCACGTTCTGCGCGATCCACGCGGTCGCGTCGGTCATCGGCTGGTCGAGCGGCGCGATCATCAGGCCGCGCAGCTGGCCGGCCCAGGCGGGCGTGGCGACGGCGGCGAGGCCGAGCCCGACGGCGACGAGCGCGCCGGCCGCCACGCGGCCGACCCGGCGTCCCGCGAGGCGGGTCGGCCGGTTCTCCCAGAGGGTGGTCGCGACGCCCGCGACGAGCAGCGCCCCGAGCGGCAGCAGCGCGACGACGAACGGCACGGGCAGGTACCCGGGGCGGACGAGCATCGCCAGCAGGATGGCCATCGCCGCCGCGAACGGCCGCAGCCGTCGGACGGCGAAGGCCAGCAGCGTCGCGACGACGGCCACGGCGGGCAGGACGGTGTCGAGCTGCAGCCAGATGGAGACCGTGCGGTGGCCGAGCGACTCGGGGTCGAAGATGCTGCCGCTGCTCTCGCGGCCGGACAGCTGGTAGAGCACGCCGCCGAGGAGGCTGGTGCGGCCCTGGCCGGGGACGACCTCGCCCTTGAGCGCGGCGAAGAGGACGTAGAAGGTGCCGATGAGCACGAAGAGCGTCGCGGAGACCGCGACCGCGTAGCGGCGGGTGCCGCCCCGGCTGCGGCTCCACAGGAGGTAGGCGAGCACCGGGAAGAGGAGGAAGGTCGTCTCCTTGGACAGCACGGCGACGGCGAAGCAGACCGCGGCCGCCGCGAAGGCGCCGAGACGCCGCCGCGGGCTGAGCGCGAGGACGAACGCCCCGAGGAGCCACGGCGTCGCGACGTTGTCGAGGTAGACGGTGCGGTGGAACTGCACGGCCAGCGGCGACAGCGTGAAGAGGGCCACCGCCAGCCCGGCGCCCCAGCGGGGCATCCGCAGCCGGCGCGCGAGCACCCAGAGGAGCGCGGCGCTGACGAGCGCGAGCAGCACCATGAGCTCGCGGCCGGCGCCGACGGCGTTCGGGGCGCGGTCGAAGGCGCCCGTCAGCTCGGTGTACAGGGCGATCTGCAACCAGCCCAGCGGCGGGTGGTCGTACCAGTACGTGTAGTGCGTCAGCTCGCCGAGGTGGAAGACGGCCCAGGCCTGGGCGACGTACGTACCCTCGTCGTCGATGCGCTGCGGCGCGCTGTAGAGCCCGATGCGCATGACGACGCCGGCGAGGACGAGCAGCGGCGCGAGGACGACGAGGTCGCCGCGCGGGTCGGTGGCGCGGGACCAGGCCCGGCGCAGCCGCGAGGTCGCGGGCGTCGCGTCGTCGGGAGCGACCCCGGTGGTCGTGGTGGGGCGGTCGATGACGGTCATCAGGAGGCCTTCCGCTCGGCGAGCTCGACGACCGGGGCGAGGGCCGGCGCCGGGGTGCGGTGGAGGTTGCTGTGCTCGGTCTTCTCCCAGCCGCGCTGGCCGCGCTTCTCGCGCCAGACCGCGCGCACGGCGGCCCCCGCGAGGAGCACCTGGTAGGGGAAGGCCCCGAGGACGAGGACGGCGTAGTCGCGCAGCCGGACCTTGACGTCGTAGGCGCGGCCGAACTCGTGGAGGCCGGCGGCCTCGACGGCGAGCGTGACGAGGGTCGGCACGAGCGGGAGGAAGGTGACGAGGCTGACCCAGGTCGGGACCTTCGCGAAGAGGACGAGCCCGAGCGAGACCGGGATCATCAGGCCGGTGAAGGCCTGGAGGAACGGCATCGAGAGCGTGTAGCGGGCCAGCAGCCGCTGGCGGGCGGTCGGCAGCTCGCGCCAGACGCCCTTGGCGAGCACCTGGAGGAAGCCCTGGTTCCAGCGGGTGCGCTGCTTGATGAGCGACGGGAGGGCGCCGGGGGTCTCTTCGCGGGTGACGAGCTCGGGGTCGTAGGCGACGGCGACGGTGGCCCCGCGGGTCGAGACGCGCACGCCGATCTCGCAGTCCTCGGCGAGGCACTCGGGGTCCCAGCCGTCGACCTCGCGCAGCAGGTCGGTGCGCATGAAGACCGTGTTGCCGCCGAGCGGGATGAACCGCTGACCGGCGTGGAAGTGCAGGCGGCTGCGGAACCAGAAGTAGTACTCGAGGCAGTTGCGCATCGACCACCACGTCGTGTGGACGTTCATCAGCTGCACGCCGCCCTGGACGATGTCGGCCTTGGTCTCGTGGAAGCGCGCGTCGATGTGCGCGAGGAGGTCGCTGTGGACCTCGTCCTCCGCGTCGAAGACGCCGACGACGTCGCCGGTCACCTCGCGCAGTGCGGTGTTGAGGGCCTTCGGCTTGTTCTTGGGGACGCTGGAGTCGACGACGACCCGCACGCGGCCGGGGTGGCGCCTCGCGGCGGCGTGCGCGACGGCGGCCGTGCCCTCGTCGTCGTCGCCGACGATCGCGATGATCTCGAGGTCGCCGTAGTCGAGCGCGCTCAGGGTGTCGAGGGTGTCGCCGAGCACGGCCTCCTCGTGCCGCGCCGGCACCAGGAGGCTGAAGCGCAGCGGCTTCTCGCGGCTGGAGCGGCCGCCGAACCGGGTCGCGCGCAGGCCTTCCGGCGTGCGCCAGGCGTGCAGCATCCACGCGAGTGTCGTGAAGGCCACCCCGGACAGGACGAGGGACACGAGGACGAGCAGGAGCACGCCGGCCCAGCCGAGCACGCTCGACGGGTTCTCCGAGGTCGGCACCCGGTCCGTCACCTCGACCGGTGCCGGGCCCGTCGACGGGTCGCCGACGGCGGGGATGCCGCCGCCCAGCGGGTCGGCGAGCGAGCCGCCCTGCTCGGGGAGCACCGGGCTCGGGGTGGCCTCCGAGGAGACCGCCGGGCGCGGCGACTCGACGGCCAGGGCCGCAGAGGTCGGGAGGAGGAGAGCGAGGGAGGACAGGCAGACGAGAGCGATGCGAAAGCGCACGGGAGACCCCTGCTGATCGGTTGCGGGTGACGTCCGGCGCCGGTGCCGGGCGGCGTCACGCCCCTGCTACAGAACGCGACCGGTCACGCAGTGCTTCGGAGCCGAGGTGCGACCGGATTGGTCCGTGTCGCACATCAGGACCATCGGCTGATCCAGGCGTCAGGAGTTCGGCGCTGTGCAGCGGCACACGAGTGTGCGGCAGGCCCCCCGGCTGGACTGCCGTCGCGGGTGATCACCAGGTGGTGGTCCATGGCTTCCTGCAGGGCCCGAACCCCACGGGACCGCCCGTCGCGGGGTCGTCCGCACACACGCTCATCGGCCAGGAGCGGGCACTTCCACCTGCGTCATCCCGTCGGGCCCGGGCTCCCCGCGGCGAGGTGGTCCCGCAGCGTCGCCATGACGAACTGGTGGTCGGCGAGCTGCGGCAACCCGGAGACCCCCATCCATCCCACGACACCGGCCCCTCGGACCCGCAGCGGGACGGCCCCGCCGGCAGCGGCGAACCGCGACGTGGGCAACGCGAACTTCTCGGCGAGAGTGGTTCCCTGGTCCTTGCACAGCCGGGCGACGTACAGCGACGAGCGTTCGAACCGCATCACCACTCGCCCCTTGCGTCGCAGCCACTCGTTGTTGTCCTGCGTCGACCCCGGCAGCGCGCAGTGGAACAGCTGACGCTCCCCACGCCAGACGCCGATCGCGATCGGCAGGCCCTGCTGCAGACCGGCGTCCACCGCGTGGCAGCCGAGCTCGTAAGCCGTCCGCTCGGTGAGCCCGGGCAGGACGATCTCGTCCTCCGCTCGGATGAGTTCTTCCACTGTCGGCCACTGGTCCATGGCCCCATCATCGGGCACCTCGACCAGAGGGTGCTGCGTCTCATCACGCCGGCGAGGGCGAGGGTGGCCGTCATCGGTGACGCGCCGCCCCGGGTCCGCCGATGTGGGGTCCTCCCGTGGTGAGGCCGCGAACCCTCCGCTGAACAGCCGTTGCGCGCCGGCCGGGGTTCTCGCACCGCTGCGGATCCGTGCGGGCCGGGTCGATCGCCCCACGAGGGCCCACGCCCCCTGTAGCCGTGGCCATCCGGGCCGAGGCGCGATGTGAAAGTCTGCTGCTTCGGCGCTCAAGACGCCGAACTGCTTCGGAATCAGTAGGCGGATGTGGCGTTCCTCGACTCATCCGTTCGGCCGATGTTTGCCGTGAAGATCCAGAAACGGAGCGCGAACAGTAAAGGCCCGGTAAAGTCGTCGTCAGCAGGAAGGAAGGACCGAGGGTCTGCAGGGGCCCGACGAACACCGTTCTGCGACAGCCCTCAGGGCTTGGCAGGGAAGCCACCCGAGATCCTCGGGAACACAAGTGAATCCAGCAGTTCGGGTCGATGCTCACCCACTCCGGCAGGGCGGAGGACCGTGAGCGCAGGCCATCCACCCAGGGCGCAGGGGCCCGCGGTGGGACGGACTCCAGGCCGGGCGGCCTGGCCGGGCTCCGCAGGGGGAGCCGACGCCACAGCCGCCGGACCGACACCACGGCGCCCCGTCCGACCACCAGGTCGGGCGGGGCGCCGTGCTGCGTGCCACGGCCTCTGCGCGACGGCAGCGCCCGGTGGCTGCGCGGAGTCGGCCGGCGCCGCCTCGCGAGCTGCGGCTCAGACGGTGGCGGTCGTGGTCGCGCTCGTCGTGGCCGTGTTGGCGTCGGAGGGGTCGGTGCTCGTCGTGCCACCGCCGGACGAGTCGTCCGGGCCGTGGCCTCCTCCGGGTCCGTGGGTGTTGGCGGTGACGGTCTTGAGGTCGGCGCTCACCTCGTAGAAGACGGGGCTGCCGTCCTTGGTGCCGAGGGCGTCGTAGGAGCCGTCGGGGTCCTTGCGGACGGTGTCGATGGTGGCGGCGGAGTCCTCGGCCTTGACGGCGGCGATGACCTTGTCGGACTCGCTGCCGGTGACGGCGGTGTCCTGCGACCCGCGCCCGTGGTCACCCGACGACGCCGAGGCGGAGGTGGAGGGGCTCGGGGACGCGGTCGAGTCCTCGGCGGCCGAGGCGATGCTCGCGCCGCCGAGGGCGATGGCGCCGACGGCCGCGAGAGAGGCGGCGGCCAGGCCGATGGTCTTGGGTCGCATGGGGTGCTCCTGGGGTCGGTCGGCGGCCGGGTGGCCGCTCGTCACCTCAGGTTCCGACGGGCACCTGTCGCGGGCCTGTGGCCGACGTAGTCCTGACCCGAGCAACGCACGCGGCCGAGCACCGCTCCGACGCGGCCGTCAGGACGGGTCGACGGTCCGGCTGCGGTCGGAGTGCAGGAGCCCCAGCCGGGAGGCGACGGCGACGGCCTCGAGCTTCGAGTGCGCGTCGAGCTTCACGAAGATGTGCTGGACGTGGTTGCGCACCGTGTTGGGGCTGATCTGCAGGCGGGTCGCGATGTCGCGGTTGGACCATCCGGCCCCCAGCAGCTGGAGGATCTCCGTCTCCCGTCCGGACAGGTCCCCGCCCGGCACCGCGGCCCGACGCCCGACGAGCGCGCCGACCATGTCGGGGGAGACCGGCGTCTGCCCCTCGAGGACCGCGTGGACCGCGGCGATGACGGTCCCCACCGACTGGCGCTTGGTGACGAACCCGTCGCTGCCCGCGTCCATCGCCTCCCACAGCACGGAGCGCTCCTCGGACGCCGTGAGCATGAGGATGCGCGCGGCCGGCGCCGTCCGGCGGAAGGTCGTGACCATGCTCGCGCCCGCCCCGGGCGGGACCCGATGGTCGAGGATGACGACGTCGGGCCCGGTCTCGGCCGCGGCGCTCAGCCCGGCGTCGAGCGTCGCGCAGATGCCCACGACCTCGAAGCCGCTCGCGGTCAGGCTCTCGGCCAGCAGCTCGGCGAACATCTGGTGGTCGTCGACCAGCAGCACCTTCGGCCTCGGTGACACCCGACCCCCCACGCGTGGATACTGATGCCCCGGCGACGGTGCCGGGAGCGTGCTGCCGACTTTCCTCACTCCGGGAGAGCGATGCAAGGGATCATCTCACCCGAGGCCGGGACCGAGACCGACGTCGGCTCCGTCCCCCGGCCCCGCGTCGTGCGCGCCGACGAGGTCGCCGGCCTGCGCCGCTCCTCGCCGCACACCCCCATCGTCGCGCTCGTCGACGCGTGCGCGCCGGACCAGGCCGTCGCGGCGCAGCTCGCGGGCGCGACGGTCGTCGTCCCCTGCGGCGACCCGGCCCACCCCGACCTCGGTGTGCTCGGCGCGGCCTGCGAGGCGGCCCGGGCCATCGTCGAGCGCACCGAGGTGGCGCGGACCACCGTCCAGTCGGCCGCGCACTCCGTCGCGACCAACGCCTCGGCCGTCGCGATGGCGGCCCAGCTGCTCGAGGTGGGCGAGCCCGCCCGCCGCAAGGGCCAGCTGCGCCGGTTGGCCGACGAGGGCGCCCGGCTGGCCTGGCACGCGGCGCGGGGGACGCGGTCGGCGAGGCCGCCCCTGGAGGTCGTCGACGTGGCCGACGTGGTGGCGACGGCGCTGCAGGACACGACGGGCATCGCGGTGCGGCTCACGAGCGACCCCGCGGCCCACCCGGGGTCGCTGCTCGTGCTCGGCGACCGCATCGGCCTGCTCAACGCCCTCGACCGGGTCCTCGAGAACAGCCGGTACGCGGGCGCCGAGGAGGTCGAGGTGCGGGTCGCCGGAAGCCCCGACGGCACCCGCGTGGTCCTCGAGGTCCGCGACGACGGCTGCGGGCTGCCGGCCGGCTGGACCACGGAGACGGCCTGCGCCCCCTTCGCGAGCGGGTGGGACGACCCCCGGGACGGGCTCGGCCTCTGCGAGGTGAACGAGCTCGTGCAGGACCACGGCGGTCGCCTCGTCCTCGTCGACCGGCCGGGAGGTCGGGGCGTCGTCTGCCGCCTCGAGCTGCCCCGGTCCGGCCACGACGGCCCGGTGCCGGCCGTCGGTGGGCGGGTCGACGCCGAGCTGACCCTGGCGGCGATCCTCGAGAAGATCGCCCGGCGCGAGCCGCTGACGGCCGTGCTCGAGGATCTCGGGCTCGTCGTCGAGCAGCGGATGCCCGGCGTGCGGTCCTCGATCCTCCTGCTGGACAGGGACGCCGGGACCCTGCGCCACGGAGCGGGCGGCCGCCTGCCGGACCCCTACCGGCGGCGGATCGACGGCGTGCGCATCGGGCCGTACGTGGGGTCGTGCGGGACGGCGGCCTTCACCCGGACCGAGGTCGTCGCGCACGACATCGCGACCGACGTCCGCTGGGTCGACTACCGCGCGGCCGCGCTGGAGCACGGGCTGCGCGCCTGCTGGTCGACGCCGATCGTCGACGACGAGCGCGACGTCGTGCTCGGGACGTTCGCGGTCTACCACGACCACCCGTGGTCGCCCGATGCCTCGGCGACCGCGCTCATCCAGCGCCTGACGCACGCCGCGGCCATCGCCATCCGCACGAGCGAGCTGCACGCCCAGCTCGTCGAGAGCGAGGCGCTCTTCCGCAGCACCTTCGAGACGACGGGGCTCGGCATCGCCCTCGTCGACCCGGCCGGGGTGGTGCGACGGGCCAACGCGGCCCTGCAGTGGATGACGGGCCACGACCCGGTGGGGCAGGCGTTCGTCGACCTCGTCGCGAGCGAGGACGTCGCCGCCGTCGGCACCTGGCTCGCCCGGTCCGTCGAGCGCGGCGTCGCCGTCGGGCCGGGGACGCCGGAGGTGCGCATCGTCGGCTCGCGCCACGAGCCACTCCCGGCGGCGATGAGCGGCACCATCATCTGCGCGGAGGACGGGTCGCCCCGCTTCGTCTGCGTCGAGCTCTTCGACCTGACCGAGCGTCGACGGGTCGCTCAGGCGAGGCGCAACCAGGTTGCGGCAGAGGCGGCGAGCCGCGCGAAGAGCGAGCTCGTGGCGCTCGTGAGCCACGAGCTGCGCACGCCGCTCAACGCCGTCATGGGGTTCGCGCAGGTGCTCCAGACCGTGGAGCTGCCCCCGGCCCGTCAGCGCCAGAGCCTCGCCCACATCCTCGGCGCCGGCCAGCACCTGCTCGCCACCATCAACGACCTGCTCGACCTCACCGGCGCCGAGACCGGGCAGCTGCACCTCGTCCCGGAGCCCGTCAACGCCATGACGGCCTGCCGGGACGCCCTGAGCATCCTCGCGGCGCTCGCCGACGAGCGCTCGATCGAGGTCGTCGGCCCGCGGGGCCGGGCCGACGCGTGGATGGCCGCCGACCCGCACCGGCTCCGACAGGTGCTGCTCAACGTCGTCGGCAACGCGATCAAGTTCACGCCCCGAGGGGGCACCGTGACGATCGAGGTGGACGAGGGGCGGATCACGGTGCAGGACAACGGCCCCGGCATCGCCGCCGAGCACTTGCCCCACCTCTTCACTCCGTTCCACCGCGCCGGCGCCGCGGCGGGCGAGGGTTCGGGGCTGGGGCTCGCGCTCTCGCGGCAGCTGGTGCTCGCGATGGGTGGGAGCCTCGCCGTGGTGACGCAGGAGGGGGAGGGCAGCACCTTCGCCATCTCGTTGCCGCCGGTGAGGGCCGACGGGGCCGACCGGCCGGATCCCGAGGACCCGGTGCGTCGGCCGCCCGCGCACGACGCACCACCGATCGGGCGCGTCCTCCACCTCGAGGACGACCCGGCGAGCCGGGCTCTCATGGCGTCGGCGCTCGAGGTCTGGCCCGGGGTCGAGGTCACCTTCGCGTCGTCGTGCGCCGCCGCCCGGCACCTCCTCGCGACCGGCCCCGCGCCGGACGTCGTCGTGCTCGACGTGGAGCTCCCCGACGGGACCGGCTGGGACGTGCTCGCCGGCGTCGTCGAGTCCCTCGGTGCCGCGGCGCCGGCCGCGGTGGTGCTCACGGGCGGCCCCCTGGACGTCCCGGACGGCGCCTCCCCGGCTGCAGTCCTCGGCAAGCCGGTCGTGGTCGACGCGCTGCGGGCGATCCTGCGCCGCCACCTGCGGACCACGCCGACCTCGGTCGGCCGCAGCGCAGCAGAGGTCGGCTCGTCAGCGGGGTGACATCCGGTCGAGCAGCTCGGTCAGCTCGGCGATGTCGACGGGCTTGCGCAGGCAGTGGTCGGCGCCGAGGGCGCGCGCCCGGGCCAGGTCGCGCACGTCGGTGACCCCGGAGATGGCCAGGACCGACACCGCGGCGAAGCGGGCGTCCGCCCGGATCTGTGAGATGAGCCGGTACCCCTCGTCGCGCCGCGGCCCCGCGACGAGGTCGGTGATGACGAGGTCGGGCAGCGGCTCCAGGCCGAGGCAGCGGAACGCCTCCTGCGGCTGCGCGAAGGTCCGGTGGGGGTGGCCGGCGGACTCCAGGACGACCTCCATCATCTGGAGCGTCACCTCGTCGTCGTCGACGACGTACACGTACATCCGCTGGTCCGCCCCTCGGCCGGTGCCGTTCGAGGTCCTCGACGATAGCGATGCGGGGGGCCGTCGCGCGTAGTGCATCTGCACCATGCCGGACGGGTCCGCGTGCGTCTCCACCGGTGCGGCGGCCGGACCTAGCGTGACGTCGCCACACCCATCTCAGCGTAGAGAGGCGACACGATGGAACGAGTCCAAGGCAAGGTTGCACTGATCACGGGGGGTGCCCGGGGGCTGGGCGAGGCCACCGGTCGCCTGTTCGCCCAGGAGGGTGCGACCGTCGTCCTCACGGACGTCCTCGACGGCGACGGCGCGACGGTCGCCGAGGAGATCCGGGCCGCCGGGGGCAAGGCCACCTACCTGCACCAGGACACGACCGACGAGGCCGCCTGGACGGAGGTCGTCGACGGGATCGTCGCGGAGCACGGACGTCTCGACATCGTCGTGAACAACGCGGGCATCGTCGTCGACGCCACCGTCGAGGACACCACCCTCGAGGACTTCCGCCGGGTCAACGCGATCAACAACGAGGCGGTCTTCCTCGGCACCCGCGAGGCCATCCGGGTCATGAAGGACCAGGACCCGAAGGGCGGCTCCATCGTCAACATCTCCTCGATCGCCGGGCTCGTCGGCATCGAGAACCTCGCTGCGTACAACGCCTCGAAGGGCGCCGTGCGGCTGTTCACCAAGTCGGCGGCCCTGCACGTCGCGAAGGCCGGCTACAAGATCCGGGTCAACTCCGTGCACCCGAGCTACACGTGGACGCCGATGGTCCAGTTCCTCGGCGACAACACCGGCGACCGGCAGGCGTTCTTCGAGGCGCTCTCCGCCGTCCACCCGCTCGGCCGTCCGGGCGAGCCGATGGACATCGCCTGGGGCGTCCTCTACCTGGCCTCGGACGAGGCGTCGTGGGTGACCGGCTCCGAGCTCGTCATCGACGGCGGCATCACGGCCGGCTGAGGCCGGTCGTGGAGGGCGGACCTGCCGGGAGACCCTGACTCCCGGCAGGCGCGTCGTCAGGCGGTCGGGACAGCCTGCGCGACGGGGAAGAGCTCGCGGAACGTCTTCTGCGCGGCTCGGCTCCCGCGCACCGTGATCCGCGGTGACAGCGTCGCGAGGTCGGCCGTGCCACGGCAGAGCTCGACGAGGGCCGCGGCCGAACCGGTGAGGACCAGGTCGGGGCGGGCCGTGCGGTCGGCGCGCTCGAGCCGGCCGCCCCGGACCTGGAGCCAGAGCTCCTCGCCGTCCAGCTCGAACCGCACGAGCAGGTCGCGCCCCGCCGCGGCGACACCGTCGAGCAGGGGCGCCAGCACCCCGTGCACCGCCGTCCGCGGGCGGACTCCGCCGTCGACGGGGTCGTCGAGCATCGGCAGCCCGAACTTCGCCAGCGCCGCGAGCACCGGGCCGATGCGCCGGCCGTCGGCCGTCAGCGCGTAGACCGTGCGGGCCGCCGGCGCGGGCAGCTCCTGCTGCTCGACGAGCCCGGCGTCCTCGAGGTCGCGCAGCCGGTCGGTCAGCAGGTTGGACGCGATGCCCGGCAGGCCGGTGCGCAGGTCGGTGAAGCGCCGCCGCCCGAACGAGAGCTCGCGCAGGACCAGCAGCGTCCAGCGGTCGCCGACGACGTCGAGCGCGGCCGCGATCCCGCAGTACTGGTCGTAGCTCTTGTGGGGCACACCGCCATCGTAGGCAGGTTGACTTCATCCATCAAACGGTTGAGTTTCTCAACCACGGGGTCTAGCGTCCTCGTCCATGGACGCTCACGCCGCGGCAGCGCGCCGCCCGGTCGACCCCTGGGCGGTCGTCGCCGTCGCCAGCCTCGCCGTGTTCATGGTCTTCCTCGACGCGCAGGTGCTGTTCGTCGCCTTCGACGACATGCGCCGCAGCTTCCCGACGGTGTCCTTCGCGACGATGTCGTGGACCCTCTCGGCGTACACGATCGCGCTCGCGGCCGCGCTGGTCCCGGCGGGCCGGATGGCCGACCGCTTCGGGCGGCGGCGGGTCTTCCTCGTCGGGCTCGTGGCCTTCACGCTCGCCTCCGTCCTCTGCGCGCTGGCCCCGTCGGCCGGCCTCCTCGTCGTGCTCCGCGTGGTCCAGGCGCTCGGCGCCGCCGCGCTCGTCCCCGCCTCGCTCGCCCTCGTCCTCTCGGTCTTCCCGCCCGCCCGCGTCCCGGTCGCCGTCGCGGTCTGGGGTGCGTCCGGTGCGCTCGCGGCCGCCGCCGGCCCCGCCCTCGGCGCGGTCCTCGTGCAGACCTGGGACTGGCGGGCGGCCTTCCTCGTCAACGTGCCCGTCGGGCTGCTCGCGCTCGTCCTCGGCGCCCGCCTCCTGCCCGAGTCGCGCGAGGCCTCGCGGGCCCGCTTCCCCGACCCGCTCGGCATCGTCCTGCTCGCCGGCGGCCTCACCCTGCTGGCCCTCGGCATCGTCCAGAGCGACCGGTGGGGATGGGCCTCGCCGGCCACGCTGGGCGTCCTCGCCGGCGGCCTCGTCGTCCTCGCCGCGTTCGTCCGGCGCACCCTCGCCGTGCCGCACCCCGCACTCGACCTGACGATCTTCGCGACCCCGTCGGTGCGCTGGGCCAACATCGCCACCGCGGCCTTCACCATCGGGTTCACCGCCATGTTCTTCGCGCTCGTCCAGTTCACGCTGGCGGTCTGGCAGTACGGCATCGTCCGCGCCGGGATGGCGATGATGCCCGGGCCGGTCGTCGTCATGGCCCTCGCGCCGGTCTTCGGTCGTGTCGCCGCCCGCCACGGCCAGCGCACCCTGCTCGTGCCCGGCGGACTGCTCTACGCCGCCGGCGGCCTGCTGCTGCTCACCGGCCTCGGCGACCGCCCCGCGTACGTCACCGAGCTGCTCCCCGCATCCCTGCTCTCGGGGCTCGGGGTGGCCCTGGTGCTCCCGCAGCTGACGAGCGCTGCGGTGCAGGGCCTCCCGCGGGACGACCTCGGCGCCGGCGCCGCCGTCAACCAGGCGATCCGGCAGCTCGGCGCGACCTTCGGCGTGGCCCTGACGGTCGCGATCCTCGGTACCGTCACCGCGACGACCACTGCCGGCGACTTCCGCGGCGTCTGGGTGATGCTCGTGCTCTGCGGCGTGCTCACGTCGGTCGCGGCCCTCGCCCTGCCCCGCCGCGGTTCGGCTCACGACAGCCTCGCCGCCCCGGCGGCCGTCGGGGCCCGGCCGTGAGCGCCGCGGCGGGCGGCCTCGCCACGCTCTCCGGCCTCGAGGTGATGCAACGGGTCGCGTCCGGCCTCCTGCCGCCGCCGAGCATCGCCACCCTCCTCGGGATGGACCTCGAGTCGGTCGAGGACGGCACGGCGGTCTTCGTCCTCACCCCGGACGAGCGGATGCTCAACCCGCTCGGGACCGTCCACGGCGGTGTCGCGGCCACCCTGCTCGACTCGTGCATGGGCTGCGCGGTGCACACCACCCTGCCGGCCGGCGCCGACTACACGACCGCCCAGCTCACCGTCCACTACCTGCGCCCGATGCGCCCCGGCACCGGGCCGGTCCGCGCCGTCGGCACGGTGCTGCACCGAGGCCGCACGCAGTCGACGGCCGAGGGCCGCCTCCTCGACGCCGCCGGGCGGCTGCTCGCGCACGCGAGCACCACCTGCCTCGTCCGCATGCCCTGACCCTTCGCCGCGCCAGAATCTTCCGGATGCGTGGCACGGCAGCGGAGGTTTGTGACTCATCCGTTCGGGCGATCCTCGTCGCCCCGGGCCTGAATCCGGGGCGCCGAAGGTAAAGCCCGGGTAAAGTCGTCGTCAGCAGGAAGGAAAGTCGGTGGATCTGCAGGGGCCCACCGGACGCCGGTCTGCGAGAGCCCTCAGGGCTTGGCAGGGAAGCCACCCGAGAAGTCTTCGGGACGACAAGTGAATGCAGCAGTTCGGGTCGAAGCTCACCCACTCCGTGCAGGGCGGAGGACCGTGAGCGCAGGCCATCCACCCAGGGCGCAGGGGCCCGCGGTGGGACGGACTCCAGGCCGGGCGGCCTGGCCACGCTCCGCAGGGGGAGCCGACGCCGCAGCCGCCGGACCGACACCACGGCGCCCCGTCCGACCACCAGGTCGGGCGGGGCGCCGTTCCGTGTGCCCGGGGTGAGGCCGCCGAGGGTGGACGGTCAGACGTGCAGCACCGTCGCGACGGACCGGCGGACGGCCTCGACGACGTCGTCGACCGGCGCCTCCTCGGGGGCGGCGGCCATCGTCACGTACATGGCCGCCGAGATGACGCCCGCCTGCCGCGCGGCCTCGGCCTCGTCGGCGTCGGTCCACCGGCGGATCAGGTCGACCGTCGCCCGGTCGGTCTCGGCGACGATCGCGACGGCCGCGGCGTGCCCGGGCACCTCGGGGTCACCGAAGAGCATCTCGCGCAGGTAGACCCGGCCGTTGCCGACGTGGGCCCGGTTGCACGCGACGACCGGCGCGAGGAGGGCGACGACGGCCCCGACCGCGTCGTCCGCCTGCTCGGCCGCCGCCCGACCCTGCACGAGGGCGGCCTCGTAGTGGGTGTTCTGAACCAGGAGGAGGAGCTCGCCCTTGGTCCGCGCGTAGAGGAACAGCGTGCCCGTGCCGATGTCGGCGGCCTCGGCGATCTGCTGCGTCGTCACGTCGTCGACGCCGTGCTCGGCGAACAGGGTCGAGGCGGCCGCGACGATGCGCTCGAGCTTCTCCTGCTTGTTGCGCTCGCGGCGTCCGGGCGGCGGGGGCGTCATCGGGTGCTCCTGCGGGAACGGGTCGGGGCGGCCGGCGCGGTGGGGCCGGCCGGGCAGCGGCATCGTCCCACAGCCGTCCTCACGACGACCGGGTCGCCCGGCTCGTCGTCGCGGCCGAGAGGACCGCGTCGGTGAGCGACGCGGGGGCCAGGCTCGTGAACGCGACCTGCGCCCGGCTCGACGCGTCGAGGAGGTAGCGCCGCCGCGGCCGTCGTGCCGTGAGCGCGTGGAGGACGACCTCGGCGACCTTGGCGGGGTCCGAGGTCTGCTTCGCGAGGGTCGAGAGGAGCTTGCGCGTCCCGGCGAGGTGCTCGGCGTAGAGGGCGCGGTGCTCGGGGGTGAAGCCGGCCGCCATCCGGTCGTGGGCGGCCTCGACATCGCCCCACATGCCGGTGTCGATGGGGCCCGGCTCGACGAGCGAGACGCGGATGTCCCACGGGCGCAGCTCCATCCGCAGCGCGTCGCCGACGGCCTCGAGCGCGAACTTGGACGCGTTGTAGGCGCCCGTGCCGGGCACGGCGTACCGGCCGCTCGTCGACGACATGAACACGATGCGGCCGTGCGCCGCGCGCAGCAGCGGCAGGACGGCCTGGGTGACCGCGACCTGCGCGACGACGTTGACGTCGAGCTGGTGGGCCAGGTCGTCGACGGCGACGGCCTCGAGCGGCCCGTTGACGATGATGCCCGCGTTGTTGACGACGCCGTCGAGCCGCTCGGGCAGGCGCTCGGCGAGGGCGCCGACCGCCGCGCGGTCGGTGACGTCGAGGTCGATCGGGTGCACGCGGGGGAGGGTGGCGAGCTCGGCGAGGGCGGCGGCGGAGCGGGCGGTGGCGTGGACCTCCCAGCCGCGGGCGCTCAGGTGCTCGGTGATGGCGCGGCCGATGCCGCGGCCGGCTCCGGTGACGAGGACGGAGGGCATGGTGTGGCTCGATTCCGTTGCGGGAGTGGTCAGGCGGAGAGGAAGGCGGCGGCGCGGGGGGCGAAGTCCTCCCAGTACTGGAAGATCCCGCCGTGGCCCGAGTTCGGGTAGATGACGAGCTCGGAGCCCGGGAGGCGACGGTGCAGGTCCTCGGAGAGGACGGACGGGACCATCCGGTCGTGGTCGCCGTTGGCGACGAGGGTGGGGATGTCGAGGACCGAGAGGTCGGACGGGGCGGAGCGGCCGTAGCGGGCGATGGCCTTCAGCTGCGTGCGGAAGGCGCCGAGCGTGACGGCCGTGTCGCGGTCGCGGGTGCGCTCGCCGAGGCGGGCGACGAACTCCTTGCCGGCCCGGCGGCCGGTGGCGTCCTGCTCGAAGAAGAGGATCTCCTTCGGGTCGCGCCGGGTGAGGGTGGCCCGCAGCACGTCGAGGTAGGTCGTGCGGACGACCTTGTCCATGTCCTTGCCGCCCCGGGGCCCGGTGCCGGTGAGGACCCAGCGACGGATGAGCCCGGGGTGCGCGACGGCGAGGTCCTGGGCGACCATGCCGCCCATCGAGAACGCGAAGACGTCGATCTGCGTCAGGCCGAGGGCGGTGACGAAGGCGTACGCGTCCTGCGCGGCGGCCTCGATCGTGTCCGGGACCTTCCCCGACGATGCGCCGACGCCCCGCTGGTCGAAGGCGATGACCCGCCGCGTCGCGGCGACCGCGTCGACGATCCGGGGGTCCCAGTTGTCCAGGTTGGCGCTCAGGTGGTGGAAGAAGACGACCGGCACGGCGCCGGCGGGGCCGAGCTCGCGGTAGGCGAAGGTCGTCCCGGCGGCATGGACGGTGCGGGTGGGGGCGTCGGCGTAGGAGGTGACGACGGGCTCGGGCTGGCTGGTCATGGTGGTCCTTCGGGGGAGGGGCGTGGGGGTGGAGGAGGGGGCGTGGTGTGCGGGTCAGGCGCGCGTGACGACGGTCTTGCCGCGCGTGCTGGTCTTCCCGAGCTCGGCGAGGGCGGCGACGGTCTCGTCGAACGGGTAGGTCCGGCCGACGACGGGGCGGATGGCGCCGCTGTCGACGAGGGCGGCGACCTCGCGCAGCTGCCGTCCGTCGGCGCGCATGAAGAGGAAGCGGTACTCGACGCCGAGGCGCCTGGCCCGGGCGCGGACCGAGCGGCTCAGGACGCCCATGACGACCCGCAGCACGGGGTTGAGTCCGGCCTCCTTCGCGAAGCGCGTGGTCGGCGGGCCGGCGATGCCGATGGCGGTCCCCCCGCGGCGGAGCACGCCGAGCGAGCGCAGGAGGTTCTCGCCGCCGAGGCTGTCGAGGACGACGTCGTACACGGAGAGCTCCGCGGCGAAGTCCTCGGTGCGGTAGTCGACGACGACGTCGGCGCCGAGCTCGCGCAGGAAGACGGCGTCGGTGCCGGAGGCGGTCGTGGCGACGTGCGCCCCGAGGTGCTTGGCGAGCTGGATGGCGACCGTGCCGACGCCGCCCGCGCCCGCGTGGACGAGCACCTTCTGGCCCGGACGGACGTCGGCGATCTCGACGAGGGCCTGCCAGGCGGTGAGGGCGACGAGCGGGAGGGAGGCCGACTCGGCCATCGACGCGGTGCGGGGGGCGAGGGCCACGTCGTCCTCGTGGACCGCGATGCGCTCGGCGAAGGTGCCGATGCGGTGGTCGCGCGGCCGGGCGAAGACGACGTCGCCGGGCGCGAAGCCGTGGACGGCCGGCCCGACCCGGACGACGGTGCCGGCGACGTCGTGGCCGAGGGTGAGCGGGGTGCGGTAGGGGAGCAGCTGCGTGAACTCGCCAAGCCGGATCTTCTCGTCGAGCTGGTTGAGGCCCGCGGCGCCGACCTCGACGAGGAGGTCGTGCTCGCCCACGGTCGGCTCCGGGACGTCGGCGGCGTGGAGGGGGCTCTTGTACGAGTCGATGACGAAGGCGTGCACGGGGGGTTCGCTCCTGACGAGGGTCTGACTGACTGCACTCAATAATGAGTGCAGTCAGTCGCACTGTCAAGGGGTGTGGGGCGAAAGTCCACGCAGCGTGCCCGCCGTCCTAGGCCACCGGGACGGCCGGCGCCGTGACGCTCGACCCCGGGCCGCCGCGGAGACCGTCGAGCGCCGCGGCGTTGGCCTCGTGGGGGATCCCCAGGGAGGGCCGGCTCACCGTCTCGAGGCGCCGGTAGCCCTCGTCGTCGAGCTGGACCTCCAGGGCGGCGAGGTAGTCGTCGAGCTGGGCGAGGGTCCGGGGACCGATGATCGGCGTCGCGCTCGTCGTCATCCGACGGCCGTGCTCGAGCAGCCAGGCGACGGCGACCTGGGCCGGCGGGCGCCCGACCGAGCCGGCCACCTCGAGGAGGGTGTCGACGACCGCGGTCGCCCGGGCGTCGTCCTCGGTGTGCACCAGGCGACCCCAGTCGCTGAGGCGGCCCTCCCGGCTGTGCCGGTACTTGCCGGTGAGCAGGCCTCCGCCCAGCGGTGACCAGAGGGTCGCCCCCAGCCCGAGCGCCTCGGCCATCGGCAGCAGCTCGCGGTCGGCGGTGCGCTGGACGAGGCTGTACTCCACCTGGATCCCCGCGACCGGGGCCCATCCCGACACGTCGGCGAGCACCGCGGCGCGCGACACGCGCCAGGCCGGGAAGTTGGAGAAGGCGACGTGCAGGACCTTGCCCTGCGTCACGAGGTCGTCGAGCCCGCGGAGGATCTCGTCCATCGGGGTCAGCTCGTCGGGGTAGTGGACCCACAGGATGTCGACGTGGTCGGTGGCCAGCCGGGTCAGGCTGCCCTCCAGCGACAGGCGCAGGTTCTTGCGGGCGTTGCCCGTGCGGGCGAGGCCGGTGCGCGACCGGTGCCGACCGTGTACTTGGTCGCGACGACGAGGTCGTCGCGCCGGGACGCGACGAGCCGGCCGACGATCTCCTCGGACTGCCCGGCCTGGTAGGCGTCGGCGGTGTCGATGACGTTGCCCCCCGCCTCGACGTAGCGCTCGAACATCGCCCGCGCCACCTCCGGCTCGGCGCCGGCGCCCCAGCCCGTGCCGAAGTTGCCCGTCCCGAGGGCGAGCTCGGAGATGCGCAGGCCGGTGCGCCGGCCGAAGGTCGTGTACTGCATGGGGGTTCCTCCCGGTGTCGGTGGCCGCCGGGGTCGGTGGGGCGGCCCGGGGCTGACCCTACCCATCTGAGTTGGTTCAACCAAGCCAGCACTGCGTACGATGATGTTGTGCCCCGCTCGTCACCGGTCCTCGCCACGGCCATCGACAACCCGTGCGCGATCATCCGCGCCCTCGGTGTCCTCAGCGACACCTGGACCTTCCTCGTCGTGCGGGAGGCCTTCCTCGGGGCCAGCACCTTCGCGCGCTTCCGCGAGGCGCTCGGCATCTCCACCGACGTGCTGACCGTGCGGCTGGCCGCCCTCGTCGAGCACGGGGTCCTCGTGAGGACGCCCTACCGGGAGCCGGGTCGGCGGGTGCGCGAGGCCTACCACCTGACCCCGGCCGGCCAGGAGCTCGTCACCGTGCTCGCCGCCCTCCAGCAGTGGGGCCACGACCACGTCGGGGACGGCGCCGCCCTGCGCGTCGCGCCGGTGACCGACGACGACCGGCAGCCCGTGCGCGCCCACCTCGTCGACCCCGCCGGGCGCGAGGTGCCGCCGCAGGACGTGCGCTTCGAGCTCGTCGAGGGGTCCCCGACCGTCGCCTGAGCGCCCGGCGCGGGCGACCGCCGGACGCGCGACGACGCCCCGCTCGACCGGGGTCGGGCGGGGCGTCGTCGTGGGGCCGGAAGGAGGGCCCCGAGGTCAGCGGCGGCTCTTGGTCACGGCGATCTCGGTGCCGACGTCACCGACGTACCCGGAGGTCCCGGCGTACGAGAAGCGGTACGACGAGTCCTGGTCGCGCTGGGCCTCGGACCACACGAAGCCGTCCTCGTCGGTGCGCATCGAGTCGACGCTGGTCCAGGTGGAGGCCCCGGCGACCTTGCGCTCGAGCGTCACCATCTGGTCGGCGATGGCGTCCTGGCCGGGCGTCGTCAGCCGGCCGACGACGAGCGGGTGGCGGCGGTCCTGGACGTAGCGGGCCGACACCTCCGTCGGGGTCGAGAGCATCCGGACGCCGGAGGTCGGCTTCGCCGTCGTCGAGCCGGCGAAGGTGAAGCGCACGACGGTCGGCGTCTCGGGGGTGTCCGTGAACGACACGCGGCCCTTGGAGTCGGTCGTCACCGTCCGCACGGTCGAGTACTGCGTCGAGTCGGCGGGGCGCGTGGCGATGGTGACGCGGGCGCCGGCCACGGCCTTGCCGGTCGTGCGCAGGCGCAGCGCGAAGGTCGCGGTGCGCGGCCAGGTGCCGGTCACCGACAGCGACGCGGCGGTGATCGCCTTGCTCTTGACCGGCGCGGGCGGCGGCGGGGGCGGGGGCGGCGTCGGGGTCGGCGGGGGCGTGGGGGAGGTCGGCACGTAGGTGCCGAAGTACTGCCAGTGCCACGCCTCGGGGTTGGAGCCCTTGGCCAGCGCCCACGTGGGCTGGGCCCAGCCGTACTTCGGGCCGTTGACCGAGAGCCACTTGTAGCGCGTCCCGGAGTAGGTGCCGATGCTGCAGCCGAAGTCGACGGCCAGGCCCCACCCGTGGGTGGAGGTGCCGGGCTTCGCCGCGCGCGGTGACCCGTACTTCTTGAACGTCGCGACCTGCTGCGTGTACGAGCGGTAGCCGTCGTTGATGCAGAGGTCGCCGCCGAAGCGGGCCTTGTAGACCTTGTTGAGCGAGCTCAGCTTGCGCGTCGCGTCGCAGCGCAGGCTGTCGGCGGGGGCGAAGGGGATGGCGCACAGGGCGGTCAGGGGGATCTTGCCGTTGCTGTAGCCACCCCACGCCAGGGAGGACCCGGCGGCGGTGGCGGTGGGCGCGGCGGCCGTGGCGAGGCCGAGGGCCAGGAGGGGTGCGGCGAGCAGGGTGGTCGGTCGTCTCAGGGCGGACATCGGGCACGTTCCTTCCGGGTGGAGCGCCTGCGGAACGTGACCTGTCGGGTTGGGACGCCGGTGCGCCCCGTCCTCGTGCGAGGACCTCACCCCGAGGAGCGACTCCATGTGCCTGGGCGCCCCGCCCCCACCATCAGAGGATGCCGAGGACCTCCGGGTGCTGGTGGGGTTCGGCGTCACCCGGGCCGGTCGGAGCAGGTGCCTCGACCGACGATCTTCCTCGTCCACGACGCTACGAGCGGCGTGCGCGACAGGGGTGCCGCCCGGGAACGGGTGGGCCGAACGGCGGTGCGGTCCAGCCGTTCAGCCATCCCCGACACGGGGGCGCGCTCCGTGACGGTCAACCCGCCCGGTGGTATACGGCCTGCGGGACCGCCGCGGGCCCGGTCGGCCGGCCCCTCGCGCGCCGCCGGCCGTGGGCGTGGGCGGTCCGGCGGACCGTCGACGCGGTGCGGCCCCGCCGGTAGCGTTGCGGTCCTCGGTGACCGCGACGTCGCCGTCTCCGGGGGAAGGAGCATCGGCACGGCCGTGCGCGGCCGTCTGATGCAGATGCATCACGTCGGGTGGTGCACGGGGTTCTGGCGGGGCAACTCGGGGAGAGGGACGATCGCATGACCGAGGACAGAGAGAGCGACATGGCACCCACGGCCGCAGCGGCGGAGCCCCGGACCGGGACGGTCTCGGTGGTCGTCATCGACGACCACCTGCTCCTCGCCGACGCCGTGGCGGCCGGGCTGCGGGCCCGCGGGCGCACGACCGTGCTCGAGGTCGCCGCCTCCTGCGCCGAGGGCCTGGCCGCCGTCGAGCGCCACCGCCCCGACGTGTGCCTGCTCGACCAGCGCCTGCCGGACGGCCTCGGCACCGAGCTCGTGCCGCGCCTGCTCACGGCCAGCCCGGGGACGAAGGTGCTCCTCGTGACCGCCGACGACAGCGTCGACACGCTGCACCAGGCGCTCGCCGCCGGGGCGGTCGGCATCGTCAACAAGGGCCAGCGGGCCGAGGCCCTCCACGAGGCCGTCATGCGCGCGGCCGAGGGCATCACCATCCTCAGCGCGCGCGACGTGCAGCGGCTGCTGCCCTCGTCCGAGCGGGGCGGCCAGCGGCTCGGCGACGACCTGACCCCCCGCGAGCGCGACGTGCTGCGCCTCCTCGTCCAGGGCGTGTCGACCCGCGACATCGCGGCGCGCCTGTTCATCTCGTACGCGACGGCCCGCAACCACATCCAGTCGCTCATCGTGAAGCTCGGCGCCCACAACAAGCTCGAGGCCGTGACCATCGCCCTGCGAGAGAACATCGTGAGCGGCCCATGAGTACGGCAGCGACCGAGCGCCCCCGGCAGCGGGGCGTCCCGTGACCGGCACGGAGCCGGTGACGCGGCGGGTCTTCCTCTGCGACGACCAGTGGGAGATGCGCGAGGCGCTCCGGGTCGTCATCGAGGCCATGCCCGGCTTCACCGTGGTCGGGGTCGGCGAGGACGGGTCCGAGTGCCTGGCCGCGCTGCGTGCGTCGTCGGTCGACGTCCTCGTCGTCGACGTCAGCATGCCGGGGGGCGGCCCCGAGCTCACCGCCGCGGTCCGCGAGGAGAACCCCGGGCTCGCCATCATCGCGTTCTCGGCGCACACCGAGCCCTCCGTCCGCGAGGCGATGTTGGCCGCCGGCGCCGACGAGTTCGTCGTCAAGACCGGCCGCCTCGCGCCGCTGCGCGAGGCCCTGCAGCGCCATTCGCCTGTTGTGGAATGAAATTCGGCGTCCAGCCTGACCGCTTCCGCTTCTCGTCCTCGACGCCCGCCCCCTAGCATGGGCGTGGACGGGGGCGTCGTGACGGTCCCGGGAGGGGAGGACTGGTGTCCGACGCACCGGACGGGGACCGGCTGGACGCCGGGGCGGCCCAGGCGCTCGAGCGCATCGTCGGCGGCGTCTTCTCCGTCGCTCCGGACGGCACCGTGCTCTACGTCAACGGCTCGATCCTCGCGATGCTCGGGGAGGAGGCGTCGGCGGTGGTGGGCCGCACGGTCTACGAGCTCTATCCCCAGGCCCGCGACGCCGACTTCCTGCACTACCTGGAGCGGGCCGTCGAGTCGGGGCAGGTCCAGGAGTTCGAGTCCTTCGCCCCTCGCGTGGGCCGCTGGCTGCGCCGTCGCCTCTACCCCACGGCCGACGGGGTCACGGTCGTCGTCGACGAGGGACGGCCGGGGGACAGCGAGGACGTCCCGGACCCCGTGCGCGAGGCGCTGCACCGGGCGCGGTCGGCCGAGGAGCGCTACCGCGACCTCCTCGACTCGATGGCGGAGGGCTGGAAGGAGACGACGCCGGACGGGGCCATCGTCGTCGTCAACGAGGCCTTCGCGACGATGCTCGGCTACGCCGACGCCGCGGAGCTGACGGCGTCGGTGACCTCGGCGAACGAGCTGTACGTCGACCCGGAGGACCGCATCCGGGGGCTGCGGAGCGAGTCCGGCGGCAGGCCCCGGATGATCGAGGCCCAGATGCGACGCCGCGACGGGGGGACCGTGTGGGTGCGCTCGACGCTGACCCCGCGGCACGGCCCGTCGGGCGAGGTCCAGAGCTACCGGGGGTTCGTCGAGGACATCACCGAGCAGCGCGACGCCGAGCACCGCCGGCGCGAGGCCGAGGAGCGGATCGAGGCCCGCGAGCGCGCCCTGCTCGCCGAGGCGGTCCACGACGAGCCGCTCCAGCTCGTCGTCGCGGCGATCCTCCGGCTCGACGGGCTCCAGCCGCTCCTGGCCCCGGAGCTCGCCGAGCCGCTCGAGCACGTCGTCTCCCTCCTCGAGCAGACCATCGAGCGGCTGCGCAACCTCGTCGTGGCCCTCAGCCCGCCCGACCTGCGCGACGGGCTGGCCGCGGCGATCCGCGCGCTGTCCGAGGGCCTGTTCATGGGGACGGCGATCGAGGTCGAGGTCGACGGTCCCGCGGTCCTGCCCCTGGCGCCCGAGGTCGAGGCCGGCGCCTTCCGCACGCTGCGCGAGGCCCTCGTCAACGCCCGCAAGCACTCCCGGGCCGAGCGGGTCTTCGTCCGCCTCGAGGTGCGCGACGAGACCGTCCTCCTCGAGGTCCTTGACGACGGGGTCGGCGGGGCCCGCGCCAGCACCGAGCCCGGTCACCTGGGGATGACGTCGATGGTCGCCCGCGCCGAGAGCCTGGGTGGCACCCTCGTCGTCGACAGCCCCCCGGGCGCAGGCACCCGCGTGACCCTCGTCGTGCCCGTCGAGGAGCACCTGACCTAGTACGACTGCATCACCCGGGTCGGGACGTCCGCACCTGTCGGGCGCCCCCGAGACCCCGGCACACTGGAGTCATGCCTCGGGGCCACGGCCTCCTTCCCCTGCAGGGGGCAGACCCCGGGACAGGTTCGGACCGGACGCACGCCCCCTTTCCCCTGCATCGGGGCGGCCGCCCGGCGGAGCCTCTGTCGAGAGCCCGGCCTCCCTCCCCCTGCACGGAGGCCGGGCTCCTCGACGTCCGGGCGACCGGCGGTGGTGGGCCCCCGGCGTGGCCCGGATGCATCAGCAGGATCGGGGCAGGCGCACCTGTCGGCCGGCGTGGGCACCGGGCCAGACTGGACGCAAGCCCCGGGGCTCCGGCCCCCTCCGCCTACGGGGGGCAGACCCCCGGGACGGGTCCACCTCGGGCGTCCGGCCCCCTTCCCCCTGCATCGGGGCCGGGCACCCGAGGTCCCCACGACGAGAGCCCGGCCTCCCTCCCCCTGCACGGAGGCCGGGCTCTCCGGCTGTCCGCACCCGGGTCCGTCGTCGCGCCTGGGGCCGATGCATCACGACGGTCGAGCCGTCCGCACCTGTCGGACGGGCCTGTCGCGGAGGAGGATCGAGTCATGCCTCGGGGCTCCGGCCCCACACCCCCCCTCCGCGGGGCCGGTCCCCCGGGGCGGGCTGCGGGTGGTGCCACGAGTCGCCTCCCGCGACGAGAGGGCACGAGACGACGGCGCCGGCCGACGGCCGGGGGTGCTGAACCACCCCCCGGCCGCAGCGCCGGTCGGTTGCACGACCGGCACCGTCGTCGCCCACCCCTCACCCGCAGCCCTTCGGCCCGACCGGGGTTCGAGGTGGAACCCGACCCTCTGGCGGTCTTCCTTCACCTCGACCCGCGCGGCGTCGGGGCCCCGCCGCGTCAGCCGTCGGTGCCCGACTGGAGGTCGGCCAGCAGGTGCTGGTGCTCCCGGGTCGCGGGGTGCAGCGAGGTGTACGCCGCGTACAGCTCGTCGTAGAGCCCGCGGTGGCGCGGGTCGGGCTCGACGACCCGGTCGAGGGAGGCCCAGTCGGCGTCCGCGGCCACGAGTCCCGCGCCCTGGGCCGCCATCAGCGCGTCGCCGTAGGCCGCCCCGATGGTCTGCCGCGGCAGGTGCTGCGGCCGTCCGGCGACGTCGCTGACGACCTGCGTCCAGAGGCCGCCCTGCGTGCCGCCGCCCACGGCGACGAGCCGCTCGACGGGGTTCTCGGGGGAGTCCAGCAGCTCGAGGATCTGGCGGATGCCGAACGCGATGCCCTCGTACGCGGCGCGGAACAGGTGCCCGCGGCGGTGGCGCAGCGTCAGCCCGACGACGACGCCGCGGGCGCGGGTGTCGAAGATCGGCGTCCGCTCGCCGGCGAGGTAGGGCAGGAGGAGCAGCCCGTCGCTGCCCGGCGGGACGGCGGCCGCCTCGCGCACGAGGTCGTCGAACGGCACGCCCCCGACGAGGTCGCGCAGCCACGTCGTGAGGCTGCCGGAGGTCGACATCCCCGCGGCGAGCGAGAAGCCGGCCGGCTGGACCCCGCGGGTGTTCCACAGCTGCGGGTGCGGGGCGGGGGAGCGCAGCTCCTGGACGAAGAACATCGTCGAGCCGTACATGAGCATGAGGTCGCCCGGGGCGCGCACGCCCGCGCCGTAGGCCTCGGCCCAGGCGTCGACCGTGCCGGCACAGACGGGGGTGCCGACGCGCAGCCCGGTCTCGTCGGCGGCCGCTGCGGTGACCGCGCCGACGACCTCGCCCGACCACGCGAGGGTGGGTGCGGGCAGCCCGGCCATCACGTCGTCGTACCAGTCGTGCGCCCAGTCGGCGGCCTCCAGGTCGTAGAGCGGCACCGACTGGCTCGCCGTGTGGTGGTCGAGGACGTACTCGCCGCTCAGGCGGAACGCGGCGTACGAGCCGGCGCTGAACCACCGCTCGGCCCGCGCCCACGCGTCGGGCTCGTGGCGCTGCACCCACAGCGCCTTGGGGCCGACGGCCTGCGTCGTCAGCGGTGTGCCGCAACGCCGCAGGACGGCGTCGGCACCGAACCGCTCGTCGAGCTCGGCGATCTCGCGGGTCGCCCGGCCGTCGATGCCGTAGAGGATCGCGGGCCGGACCGGCGTGCCGTCGGCGGTGGTCAGCAGGAGGCAGGGCCCGAGCCCGCTGACGCACACCGCGGCGACGGGGCGCGAGGGGTCGACGAGCTCGCGGCAGACGGCCACGACGTCGGCCCACCACACCGCCTCGGCGTCCATCTCGGCGCGGTCCGGGCGCGGCATGACCATCGCCCCCTCGTGGGCGCGGACGGCGGTGGCGACGACCGTGCCGTCGGGGGTGGCGAGCACGCCCTTCGTGCTGCCGGTGCCGATGTCGATCCCGAGGACCAGCTCGCTCACGTCAGGTGCTCCCGTCGGTCGGTGCGGGCGGCCCGCTCGAGCCCCGGACCACGAGGGCGGGGGCGAAGAGGCGGTGCGGCTCGTGCGGGGTCTCGCCGCGGACGACGGCGAGGAGCAGGGTGAACGCCGCGACGCCCATCGCGTGGTGCGGGCGGGCGACGGTGGTCAGCGGCACCGCGAGCTGGGCGGCGAGCGGGATGTCGTCGTAGCCGACGACCGAGACGTCCTCGGGCACGCGGATGCCGTGCCGCTGCAGCTCCTGGAGGATGCCGACCGCGACGACGTCGACGGCGCAGGCGACCGCGCCGGGGCGCTCGGCGGGGGGCATCGCGGCGAGCGCGGCGCCGACCTCGCGACCCCCCTCGACCGACAGCGCGCACGGCAGGTCGACGAGGGTGGCCCCGGCGCCGGCGACGACCTCGCTCACGCCGTCGTGGCGGTCGCGGACGGGGATGGCGAGCGAGGGGTCGCCGGCGAACGCGACGGCCCGGTGCCCGAGGCCGAGGAGGTGCTCGGCGGCGAGCCGGCCGCCGAGGGTGTCGTCGACGCCGACGCTCACGGCCCCCTCGCGCGGGTCCATCCGGTCGAGGACGACGAGGGGGACGCCGCCGGCGCGGACGCGGTGCAGCTCGGCCGAGAGCGGGTCGTGCGGGACGACGATCGCGCCGGCCACTCGGTGCTCGGAGAACACTGTGAGAGAAGCTTTCTCGCGCTCGAGGCTACGGGCGCTGTTGGCCATGAGGAGGGTCATGCCCGCATCGGCTGCGGCGTCCTCGACCCCGCGGGCCATCTCGGCGAAGGCGGGGTTCCAGGCGTCGAGGAGGAGCAGGCCGACGGTGCTGGAGTAGCCGGCGCGCAGCTGGCGCGCGGACTCGTCGCGGACGAACCCGAGCCGCTCGATGGCCGCCTGGACGGCCTCGCGGCGCGGCTCGCTGACCCGCTCGGGGTGGTTGAGCACGTGCGAGACCGTGCCGACCGACACCCCGGCCGCCCGGGCCACGTCCTTGAGGCCCACTCGTCGCGTCGTCACCCTCGACTGCTCCTGACCGTGATCCTTGACACGTTTCAGAAACGGACCCTACCATCGTCCGCATCCGCTTGAAACGATTCAAGCACCTCAGCGAAGAGGAGAACGCAATGGCGCGTGGTCGGATCATCCGAGGCGTGGTGCTGGCCGGAGCCGGCCTGTCGACCCTGCTCGTGGCGGCCTGCGGGTCCGGTGACAGCGGGGCGGGGTCGTCGTCCGGGGGAGGCGGCGGGGACGGGGCCAAGGTCGCCTTCCTCATGCCCGACACCGGATCCACCCGGTACGAGCTGCACGACCGTCCCGGGTTCGAGAAGCGGCTCAAGGAGCTGTGCCCCTCCTGCCAGCCGCTCTACAACAACGCCGACGGCAGCGCGGACAAGCAGCAGCAGCAGTTCAACTCGGCGCTGGCCCAGGGGGCCAAGGTCATCGTCCTCGACCCCGTCGACTCCGCGGCCGCCGCGTCGCTCGTCAACGCCGCGCACTCCAAGGGCGTCAAGGTCATCGCCTACGACCGCCCGATCCCCGACATCAAGGTCGACTTCTACGTCTCGTTCGACAACGAGAAGATCGGCAACGCGATCGCGACCTCGCTCCTCGAGAAGGTCAAGGAGAGCCCGGTCCCGGCCGGCTCCGGCCTCCTCGTCGTCAACGGCTCGCCGACCGACGCCGCCGCCGGCCTGATCAAGAAGGGCGTGCACTCCGCGGTCGACAGCAGCGGCATCCCGATCCTCGCCGAGTACGACACGATCGAGTGGAAGCCCGAGAACGCCCAGAAGTTCGTCAGCGGCCAGATCTCGCGCTTCGGCGACAAGATCATCGGCGTCGTCGCGGCCAACGACGGCACGGCGGGCGGCTCGATCGCCGCGTTCAAGGCGGCCGGCGTCAACCCCAACCCGCCGGTCAGCGGCAACGACGCGACGGTCGCGGGCCTGCAGCTCGTCATCGCCGGCGACCAGTGGAACACCATCAGCAAGCCGAGCGAGATCGTCGGCGGCGCCGCGGCCGAGGTGGCCGTCAAGCTGCTGAACAACGAGGCTCCCGAGACGACCGGCGACCTCTTCGGCTCGCCGTCCAAGCTCTACGACCCGACGCTCGTCACCGCCGAGAACCTCAAGGCCGAGATCGTCGACAAGCAGATCACCCCGGCCTCGGAGCTGTGCACCTCCGAGTACGCCGCCGCCTGCCAGAAGCTCGGCATCTCCTGAGCCCCGACCGCCGCCGGGGCGCACCCCGCCCCGGCGGCCGGCCGGCCGACCATCGGAGGACCTCGATGACCACGACCACCACCGCACCGCCGCTGCTCAGCCTGCGCGGCGTCACCAAGACCTTCGGCGCGGTCAACGCGCTGACCGACATCGACCTCGACGTCGCGCGCGGCGAGGTCGTCGCGCTCGTCGGCGACAACGGCGCCGGCAAGTCGACCCTCGTCAAGGTGCTCTCCGGCGTGCACGCGCCGGACGCCGGGACGATCTCGTTCGACGGCCGGCCCGTCACCGTCGCCGACCCCTCCGCCGCCATCGCCCTCGGCATCGCGACGGTGTTCCAGGACCTCGCCCTCTGCGAGAACCTCGACGTCGTCGGCAACCTCTTCCTCGGGCAGGAGCGCGGGCGGATGCGCCTGGACGAGGTGTCGATGGAGGTCCGCTCCTGGGAGCTGCTCCAGCAGCTCTCGGCGAAGATCCCGACCGTCCGCATCCCCATCGCGTCGCTCTCCGGCGGCCAGCGCCAGACCGTCGCCATCGCGCGCTCGCTGCTCGGCGACCCGCAGGTCATCATCCTCGACGAGCCGACCGCGGCCCTCGGGGTCGCGCAGACCGCGGAGGTCCTCGACCTCATCGAACGGCTCCGGCAGAGAGGGCTCGGCGTCATCATGATCAGCCACAACATGGAGGACGTCCGCGCCGTCGCCGACCGCGTGGTCGTCCTGCGGCTCGGCCGCAACAACGGCAGCTTCGACGCGCGGTCGGTCTCGTCCGAGACGATCATCGCCGCCATCACCGGGGCCACCGACAACGTCGTCACGCGACGTCGCGAGCGGGTCGGGGGCGGGTCCGCCGCCACCGATGCGTCCACCCCGGCCGGCGAGGAGGTCGCGCGATGAGCACCGTCCAGCTCGACCGCGCCGACGAGCGCATCACCCACGACGCCTCGACCGCCGGCCGCGCGAGGGCCGCCCTGCGCAACATCCGGTCCGGCGACCTCGGGGCGCTGCCCGTCGTCATCGGGCTCGTCATCATCGCCGTCATCTTCCAGAGCCTGAACCCGGTCTTCCTCTCGAGCGGCAACCTCGTCAACCTCATGCTCGACTCGGCCGCCGTCGGGGTCATCTCGCTCGGCATCGTCTGCGTCCTGCTCGTCGGCGAGATCGACCTGTCGGTGGGCTCGGTCAGCGGCCTGACCGCCGCCATCGTGGCCGTGCTCTTCGTGCGGCACGACTGGAGCTGGGTGCTCGCGGTCGTCGTGGCGCTCGGCATCGCGGCGCTCATCGGCCTCGCGTACGGCCTGGCGCTCACCCGTTTCGGGATGCCGAGCTTCGTCGCCTCGCTCGCGGGGCTGCTCGCGTTCCTCGGCCTCCAGCTGGCGATCCTCGGCGACCAGGGGTCGGTCAACCTGCCGTTCGACTCCTTCCTCGTCACCTTCGCCCAGGTCGCGTTCGTGCCGCCGTGGCTGGCGTACGTCCTCGCGGCGATCGGTCCCGTCGCGGTGTTCGCGAGCGGCTACGAGACGATGGTCCGCCGCCGGCGCGCCAACCTCTCGGCGACCTCGGTGCGCGTGCTGGCGGTCCGCTCGGTGGCGCTGCTCGTCGTGCTCGAGTTCGTCGTCTGGTACCTCAACCGCGAGCGGGGCGTCGGCTGGATGGTCGTCTTCTTCGTCGCGCTCGTGCTGCTGCTCAACTACGCCATCACGCGCACCGGCTGGGGGCGCTCGCTGCTCGCCGTCGGCGGCAACGTCGAGGCCGCGCGCCGCTCGGGCATCCCGGTCCGACGCGTCTACCTCAGCGCCTTCGCCGTCTGCTCCTTCCTCGCCGCGCTCGGGGGCATCCTCGCCGCGGGTCGGCTCGCGTCGGCGAACCTCAGCAGCGGCACCGGCGACGTCAACCTCAACGCGATCGCGGCGGCGGTCATCGGCGGCACGAGCCTCTTCGGCGGGCGCGGCAGCGCGTGGTCGGCGCTGCTCGGCACGGTCGTCATCGCCGCCATCGCCAACGGCCTGACGCTGCTCAACCTCGACTCGTCGTACCGTTTCGTCATCACCGGTCTCGTCCTGGCCGTCGCGGTGGCGATCGACTCCCTCGCCCGGCGCACACGCGCCTCGCACGGCCGCGCATGAGCACCGCCGTGACCCCCGACCACCCGCCCCAGGAGGAGACCATGATGATCCGTGCGGCCGTGATGACCGAGCTCGGCCGGATCGAGGTGCAGGAGCGGCCCCAGCGGGAGCCGGGCCCGCACGAGGCGCTCGTCCGGCTGCGGGCGGTCGGGGTGTGCGGGTCGGACACCGCCTACTTCACCGTCGGCCGGATCGGCGACTGGGTGGTCGACGGGCCGATCGTCCTCGGCCACGAGGCCGCCGGCCAGGTGCTCTCGGTGGGAGCGGAGGTGACCGGCGTCGACGTCGGGGACCGCGTGGCCATCGAGCCCGGCACCCCCTGCCGCCAGTGCGACGAGTGCATGGCCGGGCGCTACCACCTCTGCCCCGACCTCGTCTTCCTCGCGACGCCGCCGTACGACGGGGCGCTCATGGAGACGATGGTCATCGACGCCCGCAACCTGCACCGCATCCCGGCCTCGATGACCTACGAGGAGGGCGCGCTCGTCGAGCCCCTCTCGGTCGGCATCTGGGGCTGCACGCGCGCCGGGCTCCGGCCCGGGGACGACGTGCTCGTCACCGGCGCCGGGCCGGTCGGGCTGCTGGCCGGCGCGGTGGCGCTGGCCTTCGGCGCGCGGTCGGTGGCCGTGACCGACCCCAGCGAGTTCCGGCAGAAGATGGCGCGCGACCTCGGCCTGACGGTCGACGACGGGACGGGCGGGCAGGACTTCGACGTCCTGCTCGAGTGCTCGGGCGCGAAGGGCGTTCTCGCACAGGGCCTGCGGCGGCTGCGGCCGGCGGGTCGGGCGGCGATGATCGGGATGCCCAAGGAGGAGCTCGTCGGGCTGCCGCTCTCGCAGCTCAACGTCAACGAGCTGACGATCAGCCTCGTCAACCGTTACAACCACACGTGGCCGCTGGCGATCTCGCTCGTCGCGTCGGGTCGCGTGAAGGTCGACTCCCTCGTGACGCACCACTTCCCGCTCGCCGAGACCGCCGACGCCCTGACGCTCGGCTCGCGCGTCACCGACTCGGTCAAGGCGGTCATCCACCCGGACCGCTGACCCCACGGACGGCGACGGCGCCCTCCCGGTGAGGGGGAGGGCGCCGTCGTCGTGCGGACGTGCGTCAGTCGCGCTCGAGCGCGCCGACCAGGCGCCACGCGGCGGGCAGCGCGCCCGCGGCGAGCAGCGCCTTGAGGGCGTCGCCGAGGAGGAAGGGCACGACGCCGACGGTGACCGCGGTCGCGAGCGACATCCCCGTCGAGAGCGAGAGCCACGAGACGCCGAAGACGTAGATGGTCAGGGACGACGCGACGGCGGCGAGGAGCTGGCGCGGCACCGAGCGGTCGTGGCCGCGGCGGGCCGCGAGGCCGGCGACGGCGGCCGCGGCGAGGAACCCGACGAGGTAGCCGCCGGTCGCGCCGACGACGACGTGGGCGCCGTGCGAGCCGTCGGTGAAGACGGGCAGCCCGACGACCCCGAGGACGAGGTAGAGCGCCATGCTCGCGACCGCGCGGCCGGGCCCGAGGGCGGCGCCGACGAGCAGGACCGCGAAGGTCTGGCCCGTGACCGGCACGGGGGAGCCCGGCACCGGGAGGGCGACCTGGGCGGCGAGCGCGGTGAGCAGGGCCCCGAGGCCGACGGTCACCCCGGTGCGGGTCAGCGAGCGCGGGAGGACGGCCTCCGCGAGGGTGGGGCGGAACGGGGCGGCGAGGGCGGTCATCGGGTCTCCGTGTCTCGAGGGGCGGGGCTGCCCCCATCCTGCCGACCTCGTCGCGCGGCGGCGCACCGGGGTGACCAGTGAGACACCGCACCCCGGCGACTGCGGTGGGCCGAGGTGAAACTCGACCTTCGCACGGTCGAATATCACCTCGACCCGTCGGTGCGCCCCGGGGTTCGAGGTGATGTCCGACCCTCAACCGGTCGGGTATCACCTCGACCCGCGGAGGGCTCCGGTTCAGACGGGGCGCTCGAAGGTGATCAGCAGGCCCTCGACGCCGCCGGGACCCATCCGGCCCTTGACGTCGGCGCCGGTGATGGCCTTGAGCTGCCAGCCCTGGCCGGCGTGCTCGTTGAGCACCTTCTCGAGGCGGTCGCCGGACATCTTGCCGCCGATCATCTTCTCGCGGAGCTCGACGACCTTGTACTGGTACGGCACGGGGGCATCCCTTCGTCGCGGACGGATGCCCCGACGGTAGCGGCGCGAGCGCCCGTCCGCCCAGCCCCGCGGGTCAGCCGCGCAGGACCGCCGCGACGGCCTCGACGACCTCGTCGGGCCGCCCGCGGCGCACCGACTCGGCGAGCGCCCGCACGGCGGCGGGCTCGGGGGAGCCGCCCAGCAGGCGGATGCGCTCGGCCAGCGCGGCGTCGAGGCGGGCGAGGAAGGACCCGTCGTCGACGAGCCGCAGGACGCACGCCCAGACGTCCTCGACCGAGCGAGGGCCCCCGTCGTCGGCGAGCAGGGCCGAGCGCAGCGCCGAGTCCGGGTGCGCGGACGCGGCCAGCGCGATCTGCGTCATCGTCGCGGCCCGGGCCTGCACGACCTCGTGGAGGGGGGCGTCGTCGAGCGAGGGGAGGGCGACCCGCGCGGCGGGGTCGCGCACGACCGCGCCGTCGCCGTGCCGGACCTCGAGCCGCCCGCGGACCTCGAGGGCGACGAGCGCGCGGCTGAGGGTCGCGCGGCTGACGCCGAGGTCCTTCGCGAGCCGGCGCTCGGGCGGCAGCCGGTCGCCGGGGGCCAGGCCCTGGGCCTCGATGAAGTCGGCGATGTGGTCGGCCAGCTGCTCGTAGAGGCGCGGGCGGGCCAGCGGCCGCGGGCCGCCGCCGACGCCCGGGACGGCCGCGTCCGGGGCCTGCGCCTCCTGCGTGCCCACCACACCTCCGACTCCGGCCACGTCGTGCTGACGCGGCCCAATGTATTGACAGATGGCTCGTTGGCCAAGAGGCTAGGCCACTGATCCACGACGGACCGACCGGCCCGCCGGAGCAAAGGAGCTCGCATGCACGACGTCATCGCCCTGGGGGTCCTCGCCCTCGTCTTCCTCGTCGCGACGGTGCGCTCGATCAACATGGGCGCCCTCGCGCTCGTGTCGGCCGCCGTCGTGGGCGTCACCGTCTTCGGCGTCGGGCCGGACGAGGTCGTCGGCGGCTTCCCCGCCTCGCTCTTCGTCATCCTCGTCGGTGTCACCTACCTCTTCGCGCTCGCGAAGAACAACGGCACCGTCGACTGGATGGTCCACGCGAGCGTGCGCGCCGTCCGCGGGCGGGTCGCCCTCGTGCCGTGGGCGATGTTCGGCATCTGCGCCGTCATCGCCGGCATCGGCGCCGCGACCCCGGCGACCGTCGCCATCGTGGCCCCCGTCGGGATGGGCTTCGCGGCCCGCTACCGGATCAGCCCCGTCCTCATGGGCATGGCGATCACGCTCGGCGCGACCGGCGGCTCGTTCTCGCCGATCGGCATCTTCGGCGCGATCACCAACGGCGTCGTCTCCGACAACGACCTCCCGGGCAACCCCGCGCTGCTCTTCGCGCTGTCCGTCATCTCCTGCTTCGTCATCACCGCGCTGGCCTTCGTCCTCTTCGGTGGCCGCGAGCTCATGAGCCGGGGCAAGGACGCCGGCGCCGAGTCCGAGATCGGCGAGCGGGCGATGGCCGCCAGCCGCACCGCGACCCGCACGACGGTGACCGGCACCCCGGAGTCGGCCGTCGACCACGCCCGCACCGGTGGCGCCCCCTCGGCGGCCCCGGCCGAGCCGGCGGACGACGACACGCGCCTGAACCCCGAGCGCATCCTCACCCTCGTCGGCCTCGCCTTCCTCGCGGTCTCGGCGCTGCTGCTCAAGTTCGACGTGGGCTTCACCGCCCTCGGCGTCGCGGTCGTCCTCACCCTCGCCTTCCCGCAGTCGGCCAAGGGCGCGGTCGACAAGATCGCCTGGGGCACGGTGCTCCTCGTCGGCGGCATCGTCACCTACGTCTCGCTCCTCCAGGACCAGGGCACCGTCGAGTGGCTCGGCGAGCAGGTGGCCGCGGTCGGCGCGCCGCTCGTCGCCGCGCTCCTCATCTGCCTCATCGGCGCGGTCGTGTCGGCCTTCGCGTCGACGACCGGCATCCTCGGCGCGCTCATCCCGCTCGCCGTCCCCTTCCTCCTCACCGGCCAGGTCGGGGCGGTCGGCCTCGTCGTCGCCCTCGCGATCTCGTCGTCGGTCGTCGACATCAGCCCGTTCTCGACGAACGGCGCCCTCTGCGTCGCGAACGCCGAGGCCAAGGACCGCGACGGCGTCTTCCGCCAGCTCATGCGCTGGGGGATGGGCCTGGTCGTCGTCGCCCCCCTCGTCACCTGGGGCCTGCTGGTGGTGCCGGGATGGCTGTGAGCACCGGGCCCCTGACCGGCACGCTCGTCGTCGACCTCAGCCGCGCGCTCGCCGGCCCGCACGCCGGGATGATGCTCGGCGACCTCGGCGCCCGCGTCGTCAAGGTCGAGTCGCCGGGCCACGGCGACGACACCCGCGGATGGGGGCCGCCGTTCGTCACGGCCGACGGCCCGGCGCGCTCCGCCGCCGAGGGCGTCTCGACGTACTTCCTCTCCTGCAACCGCAACAAGGAGTCGATCGCCCTCGACCTGAAGTCCGACGAGGGCCGCGAGGTCCTCACCGCCCTCGTCGAGCGGGCCGACGTCCTCGTCGAGAACTTCCGCACCGGCGTCCTCGACCGGCTCGGGTTCCCGATGGAACGCCTCCTCGAGCTCAACCCGCGCCTGGTCGTCCTCAGCATCACCGGGTTCGGGCACGACGGGCCCGAGGGCGGGCGGGCCGGCTACGACCAGATCGCCCAGGGCGAGGCCGGGCTGATGTCGCTCACCGGGTCCGGGCCCGAGGACCCCCAGCGCGTCGGCGTCCCCGTCGCGGACCTCCTCGCCGGGATGTGGGGTGCCTACGGGGTGCTCGCGGCGCTGCTCGAGCGCGAGCGCACCGGCCGCGGGCAGGTCGTGCGCACCTCCCTGCTCGCCGGCGTCGTCGGCATCCACGCCTTCCAGGGCACCCGGCAGACCGTCGCCGGCGAGACCGGCACCGCGCAGGGCAACCACCACCCGTCGATCGCGCCCTACGGCCTCTTCCGCTGCGCCGACGGTGCGGTCCAGATCGCCGTCGGCAGCGACGGCCTCTGGCGCCGGTTCTGCGCCGCCTTCGGGCTCGACCCCGACACCGAGGGGCTCGCGACCAACGCCGACCGCGTCGGCCGGCGCGCCGAGGTGGTGGAGCTGGTCGAGGGCGTCTTCGCGCCGTTCGCGGCCGAGTCGCTGCTCGAGCGCCTCGCCGAGGCGGGCGTCCCCGCCGGCCGGGTGCGCTCCCTCGACGAGGTCTACGCCTGGGACCAGGTGGCGGCGCAGGGCCTCCTCGTCGACGTCGAGCACGCCACGCTCGGCCCGGTCACGCTCCCCGGCCCGCCGCTGCGCTTCTTCGACGCCGCCGGCGCCGAGACCACCCGGACCGGGCACACCGCCCCGCCGGTGCTCGACGCCGACCGCGACACGGTCCTCGCCTGGCTGGAGCGGCCGTGAGCACCCGGATGTCGGCCCGCGCCCTGCTCGACCTCGTCCTCGACACCGAGTCGTGGCGCTCCTGGGACGTCGAGCCCGTCGACGTGCACCCCGACCCGGGGTACGCCGCGGCGCTGGAGGCCGCGCGCGAGCGCTCCGGGGTCGACGAGGCCGTCGTCAGCGGTGAGGGCCTGCTGCGCGGGCGCCGGGTCGCGGTCGTCGCGGGGGAGTTCGGCTTCCTCGCCGGCAGCATCGGCGTCGCGACGGCCGACCGCCTGACCCGCGCGGTCGAGCGCGCCACGGCCGAGGGCCTGCCCCTCCTCGCGGCCCCGGTGAGCGGCGGCACCCGGATGCAGGAGGGCACGGTCGCCTTCCTCCAGATGGTCCGCATCACGGCGGCCCTCTCGGCACACAAGGCGGCCGGGCTGCCCTACCTCGTCTACCTGCGCGACCCGACGACCGGCGGCGTGCTGGCGTCGTGGGGCTCCCTCGGCCACGTGACGGTCGCCGAGCCCGGGGCGCTCATCGGCTTCCTCGGCCCGCGCGTCTACGAGGCCCTGCACGGTCGCCCGTTCCCCGAGGGGGTCCAGCGCTCGGAGAACCTCTTCGCGCACGGCATCGTCGACGCCGTCCTCGAGCCGGAGCGCGTGGCCGACGTCCTCGACCGCGCCCTCGCCGTCCTCACCGCGCCGCGGACGCCGGCGGTGCCGCCCCTGCCCGACGGCCTCGACGAGGTCGACGACGACGCACCCGCCTGGGACTCGGTCCTCGCCTCGCGCCGCAAGGAGCGCCCCGGCATCCGACGGCTCCTGCGCTACGCCGCGCGGGACGTCGTGCCGCTCAACGGGACCGGTGCGGGAGAACGCGATCCCGGGCTGCTGCTCGCGCTCGCGCGCTTCGGCGAGGTGCCCTGCGTCGTGCTCGCCCAGGACCGTCGCGGGCAGACGGAGGAGCGCCCGATGGGGCCGGCCGCGCTGCGCGAGGCCCGCCGCGGGATGCGCCTCGCGAGCGAGCTCCGGCTGCCGCTGCTCACCGTCATCGACACCCCGGGCGCGGCCCTGTCGAAGGAGGCGGAGGAGGGCGGCATGGCCGGCGAGATCGCGCGCTGTCTCGCCGACCTCGTCGACCTGTCGGCGCCCACCCTGTCGGTCCTGCTCGGGCCCGGCACCGGCGGGGGAGCCCTCGCGCTCGTGCCGGCCGACCGCACCGTCGCCGCCCGGCACGGCTGGCTCTCGCCGCTGCCACCCGAGGGCGCCTCGGCGATCGTCCACCGCGACACCGCGCACGCCCCGGCGATGGCGCAGGCGCAGGGGGTGCGCTCGGTCGACCTGCGGCGGGCCGGGGTCGTCGACGTCGTCGTCCCGGAGCGGCCGGACGCCTCCCTCGAGGCCGAGGCGTTCTGCCTGCGCCTCGGGGCCGTCCTGGAGCACGAGCTGGCCTCGCTCCTCGCGGTGCCGGACGCCGAGCGCCGGGCCGAGAGGCTGCGGCGGTTCGCGCGGCTGGGCACGGCGACCGCGCTCCCGCAGCCCACCGGCTGACCCGCGGAGGTATCAGCGGGGGTGCTCCGCTCCTCCTCCCGCCGACGGCACACGTCGTCGGTGGAGAGGAGCGAGCATGCCCGGTTGGTACGTACACCTGGAGGCGGCGCACGACACCGCCCGGCTGCTGCGGGACGGCACCGTCCCACCCGGTTTCGCGGTGAGCGAGCCCGAGGCCCGAGCCATCGGCGAGCACTGCCACACGTGGCGCAACTACCTCGCGCTCGGCGCCCTCGGCCCCGACCTCTTCTACCTGCTGCCCGACTTCAAGGACACGACCGGCCAGGTCATCCGCCAGGTCGTGCAGTGGGCGCTCGACGTCTGGGAGGTCGTCGACGCCGAGTTCGTCTCGAAGTGGGAGAAGTGGATCGACCCGATCTCGACGAACAACGCGCAGCTCGCGTCGCAGCTGACGGGCGGTCTCTCGACGCAGCTGGCGCAGGTCCTCGACGAGCTGACGTCGGCGATCATGTCGGCCTTCAAGGGCCTGCTCGCCGAGATGGGCGACTGGTTCGGCGTGCTGACCTCCGGTGTGCCGCAGGGCTACGGGGACGACGCCTTCTACTGGTCGGACATGTTCCACTACCGGCGGACCTACCAGTTCCCGTTCGTCCTCTTCGGGCAGGCGCAGGAGGCGCTCGCCGCCGCGACCACCGACACCGAGCGGCAGGACGCGCAGGCACGCATCGCCTTCGCCGTCGGGTGGATGTCGCACTGCGCCACCGACGTCACCGGCCACCCGTTCACCAACGCCAAGTCGGGTGGGCCCTACCGCGACCACTGGCAGCGCCACCACCTCGTCGAGAACCACATGGACTCCGAGAACTACGACGCCCGCCACCCCGGCCCCCTCTACGGCGAGTACGGCACGTCGGCGCTGCACTTCCGGGTCGCCTTCCGGCACCGCGACGACGCCCCCTACGGTGGGCGCGACGACGCCCCGGCCTACGACCACTGGGCCGGCCTGCCCGCCTACGACGACGGCGACGGCCCGACGGCGACCGCCGCCCGCCGGGCGTTCTTCGACCTCGACAGCGGACCCCTGCCGGGCCACCTCGTCGAGGGCCTCCTCGACGCGATGCACGAGGTCTACGGCGCCGACGGCCCGCACATCCTGCTCCAGGACCCGCCGTTCTCGGCGACCGACCCCGGCACCGGGCAGCCCGACGGGCGACCCAACGAGGCCGCGATGGGCGAGATGTGGGAGATCGTCTACCGCTACCTCAAGATGACCGGCAGCGACGCCATCAGCCTGCGGCTGCCCCCGCCGCCGTCGGTCTTCACCGACCACTCCTTCCCCACGCCGCCCGGGGGTGGCGGGTCCGGCATCGACGACGACCCGAGCCGTGGCGCCGACGTGGACGACGACGACTCCTTCAGCCTGCTGGACCTCCTGCTCGCGCTCTTCGCGTGGGCGGCCTACCTCGCGCAGGTGGTGCTCTGGCTCGCCACCGTGCTGCCCGGGCTCATCCTCGACGTCGCGACCTTCCCGGCGCGCGAGGTCGTCTACTGGGCGGTCATCGTCCCCGCCTGGAACCTCTACCTCCTCGCCCGGCGGGCGCTCGTGATGTCGGGCTTCGCGATGCCCAAGCCGTCGGAGGTCAACCCCGGCCTGACGACGCTCGGGCGGCAGGGCACGTACGACATCGCCTCCGCCCTCGACGCCCCGTTCGGCCTGCCGACCGCCCCGCCGCCGGTGACCGAGCCGTCCGGCCGGCTCACCTCGCACTCGGCGCACGCGCTCGACCACGCCTACCCGCGCGGCATCGTGCGCGACCTGCCGTCGGCCATCGGCCGCCCGGACCTCGCCGGTGCGCTCGGCCTCACCTCACCGCTGCGCTACGCGGCGGACGCCCCCGGCGACGAGCTCAAGCCGTCCGAGTGGGTGGCGCCGTGGCGCTACCCACTGCGCAACCAGGCGGGTGTCGGTGTGGCGCAGGAGGGTCCGGCGACCCACGTCGGGCCGTACGTCGTCGGCTCGGACTCGACCGTCCTGCTCTCCGGCGTCACCGGCGACGACGGCGCCCGGGCGGACCTCGAGGCGGCCGCCACCCCGGAGGAGACCGCCGCCGTGCTCGACGTGCGCCTCCCGCAGGACGAGCACCTCGGCGGGCCGGTCGACTACGGCCTCTACCTCGTCGGCCGGATGGCCGCCGAGAGCGGCGCCCCGGAGTTCTCCGTCCCCGACTTCAACCTCGACTCCGACCGCGGCTACGCCTGGCGCTGCTGGGACTGGAACCGCTCGACGGTCCCGTGCGTGCCCGACATCACGCCGGTCGGCGCGGAGGACTACGGCTACCGGATGCCGTGCACCTCACCGCAGCTCTTCCACGCCGACCACGACTGCCCGACGCACCCGGGCCGCTGGTACGTCGAGACGCACGACCTCGACGTGCACTACCTCCCCGGCGCCGGCCCCCGGCGCTGCGGGAAGCCGACCGAGCACGAGCCCGTGACCGACCTCGAGTGGCAGCGCCACCTCGGCGAGGAGCGATGACATGAGCACCACCCCCACCGGCCCGCGACACGACGGCCACGACGAGCAGCACCCCGTCCTCAGCGAGAAGGAGGACGCGGCCCAGCGTGGCACCGACCCCGCCGGCGCCGTGGGCGCCACGGAACGCCCGAGCGGTGACCTGGCCGAGGGCTGGACGCCCTCGGACCACCTCGCGCACGAGGCCGGCGAGCTCGCCGCCGGGATCGGGCGCGAGCACCGGCCCCGGCGCGAGGACGTCTACCCCTACCTGCTGCTGCGCGCGGCGAGCCCGGGCGACCGCGGGGCGCGACCGGTCTGGCCGCCGGTGCCGTGCTGGCAGTCGCCCGACATCCTCCTCATGGACGCCGCGTCGGCCGGGCCCTTCGACCCGTCGCAGCTCGTCGGCAGCCCCACCGCCGGCCGCCGCTACCGCGTCTTCGTCCGCGTCTGGAACCTCGGGCTGCTGCCGGCGGTCGGGGTGCACGTGCGCGCCTGGTTCGTCGACCCCGGGTTCTTCGGCGGCGGCACCGGGCCGGCCTACCAGCCGCAGCTCATCGGCGGCGCGATGGTCACCCTCGAGGACCGCACCCGGCCGGGCGCGGTGGCGGTCGTCGAGCTCGACCGCACCTGGGACATCCCCGAGTCGCTGACCGGCCACGAGTGCCTGCTCGCGTCGGTGTCGTGCCCCCTGGACCCGTGGTCGGGCGTCCTCGACGCCAACGCCGACCGGCACGTGGGGCAGCGCAACCTGACGGTCCTCGCCGGGGACGACGACGCCAAGCAGCTGCTGTGGACGCTCGGGTCGCGGGTGACCGGCACGCTCGAGCTGCTCCACGGCGGCGCGGCCGTCGGGCCGCTGCTCCGGGGCGTCCTCGGCGACACCGAGACCGAGCTCGGGGTGCCGGAGCGGCTGCTCCCGCCGTCGCCGAAGGCGCTGCGGCACGGGGTCGCCACGCCGGCCGGGCAGCACCTCGCGACGCTGCTGCGCACCCGCGGGGGCTGGCTCCTCGCCGACAGCGAGCGCGTCGTCGCCCTGGCCACCGAGCTCGGGATGCTCGAGAAGGACGCCGAGAAGCCACAGCGGGGTCGCCGCCGGGCGGCGGACGCACCGGACGTCGCGCGCCTCGCGCAGGAGCTGGCGCGCGAGCACGCCGAGCGGGTCGGGGTGCTCGTCGACGCCGAGCCGGGCGACGCCCTGCTCGAGGGCCTCGTGCGGCTGTGGGACGTCGGGGACCTCACCGCCCGCGGTCTCGCGGCGGCGCTCGCCGAGGGCGGCCCGTCGGCCCACCTGCTCCAGCTCGCCCACACCGACCGCGAGCGGCAGGAGGTCGGCGGCTACTCGCTGGCGCTGCTCGGCTGAGGACCTCCGTCCCACCGGTGCGGAGCGCCCTCCCCGCACGGGCCCTCGACCGTCCGCTTCTCCGGGTGACCTGCGCGGCTCCGCGTGCGACCGCACCCGGACCCGCGCAGGTCACCCGCAGGACGGCCGTGCCCAGAGCCTTCGACGCCGGGGGCATCGGTGGGCCGCAGCGCGGTTGGTCTGCCGGGAGCGGACGTAGGTTCGGGACGACCCTGTACCGAGAGGAACCACCTGATGGATGCCGATGCCGACCGCCTGGCCGAACGCCGCGAGCACGACCTCGCCGTGCAGGAGGTCGTCGACCGGCTCGCCGAGGAGGGCCCGCACGACGACCCGACCGCCGTGGCCGAGCGCCTCACGGAGCGGCTGACCGCCGTGGGCGTCGTCGGGATGCCGGGGCCGTGGGTCGACTCGGTCGTCACCGAGCTGATGGCCGGCAACCCCTACGTCGTCTCGCCCTTCACGGAGGAGCACGCCGACGTCCCCGAGCCCACGACGCCGGCGCGCTCCGAGGTCATCGAGTAGTCGCGCAGCCGCCCGGACGAGGTCCCCGCCTGAGCCGGAGGGCTACTCGTCGCCCCGGAGGGTGAACGACCGGAGGCGGTCGCCGGCGAACCACGCGGAGCCGACGGTGACGACGACCGCCGCGACGAGGGCGTAGGCGAGGCCGGTGCCCCCGGCGTCGACGAGGCCGTCGACGGCGTGCCCGACCTCGCGGCCCCACGCCCCGACCGACAGCCACCTGACGCCGGAGAGCACCGACCCGATGACGCCCTCCCAGAAGAGCGTGTAGAGCAGGCCGACGACGACCGCGTGGCGGGTCAGCGCGGCGAGGGCGAGGAAGAGGGCCGTGTAGACCGTGCCGGCCACGACTCCCGCGGCGGCCAGGCCCAGCGTCCGCCCGGGGTGGGAGGTGTCGAGGACGAGGGCCGCGACGGCCAGGGGCAGCGCCCCGAGGACGGTCGTCGTGAGCCAGGCCGCGGCGAGCTTGCTCCGCGCGATGGTGTGCCGGCTGACCGGCTTGGCGAGCAGGTAGACGATCGAGCCGTCGTCGACCTCCGGGCCGAGGACGGCGGTGGCGGCGAGGAGCGCGACCAGCGGCAGCGCGAGGGTGTACCCGAGCCCGACGGTCGCCTCGACGCCGACCGCGTCGGAGGTGAGGAGGCGCACGACGACCGCGAGGCCGACGAGCGCCAGCGGGACGAGCAGCAGCACGAGACCGCGCCGGCGGCCGACAACGGCCTGCGCCGAGAGGAGGAACAGCGTGCGGTTCACCGGGTCAGCCCTCCACCAGGTACGAGAACACGCTCTCGAGCGAGTCGTCGGTGGGGGCGAGCTCGAGCAGTCGCAGCCCCTGCTCGCGCGTGACCTGCGGGAGGCGGACGGCGAAGGTGCCGAAGTCGGAGACCGACACCGCGACGCCGCCCTCCGGGCGCAGGGACACGGCGACGACGGACGGCTCGGCGATGAGGCAGGCGGCGAGCCGGCGGTCGTCGTCGGCCGCGACGACGTACTGCACCGGCCGGTCGGTCATGAGCCGGCGGATCTCGCCGAACTCGCCGGACGCGGCGTGCCGCCCCGAGACGACGACCTCGATCTGGCGGGCGACCTGCTCGACCTCCTCGAGGATGTGCGAGCTGAAGAGCACCGTGCGCCCCTCGGCGCCCATCCGGCGCAGCAGCGACATGAGGTGCAGGCGCTGGCGGGGGTCGACCCCGTTGAAGGGCTCGTCGAGCAGGAGCACCGACGGGTCGTGGACGAGCGCGGAGGCGAGCTTGACCCGCTGGCGCATCCCCTTCGAGTACGTGCCGATGCGCCGGGCCGCGGGCTCGACCATGTCGACGACCTCGAGGGCGCGCTCCGTGGCGGCGCCCGGGTCGGGCAGGCCGTGCAGCTCGGCGTTGGCGAGCACGAACCGCCGGCCCGTCAGGTAGCCGAAGCTCACCTCGCGCTCGGGGACGAGCCCGAGCTGCCGGTAGACGTCGGTGCGGCGCCAGACCGGCGTGCCGTCGAGGGTCACCGAGCCGGCCGACGGCGCGAGGAAGCCGGACATCAGCGCGATGAGCGTCGTCTTGCCGGCGCCGTTCGGGCCGAGCAGCCCGGTGATGCCGGGGCCCACGGTCATCGAGATGCCGTTGACGGCGACGACGTTGCCGTACCAGCGCGACACCTGGTCCAGGACGAGCGTGCTCACGCGCTCGCCTCCCGCCGGTAGCGCAGGACGAGGGCGCCGAGGCAGGCGGCCGACAGGCCGACGAGCACGGTGACGTACGCGAGGACCATCCCCGTGCCGGTCGGCGGGGCGAGCGTCTCGGCGTCGGTCCAGGCGCCCATCAGCCCGCGGTAGAGCGAGTACGGCGAGAACAGGCCGGCCACCTCCGCGACCTGCGCGTGGCCCTCGTCGGAGGCGATGCCCTGGACCGCGGTCACCACACCGTTGGCGATGACGAGGAAGGCGATGGTCGCGACGACCGCGAAGCCGCGCCGCGTCGACCACGACGCGATGAGGCCCGCGACGCCGGCCAGCGAGAGCGCGAGGAGGACCGCCAGCCCGAGCGCGACGACGGCCTGGCGCGTCTGCTCCGCGACGTCGAGCTCGGTGAGCAGCGCCGCCGCGTAGAGGATGACGACGGGCAGGACGAGGAAGACGAGGGTGGCGAGCAGCAGCGAGAGCCACCGGGCGACCGCGTAGACCGCGGACGGCAGCGGCCGGGCGAGGTAGAGCGCGATGGTGCCGTGCCGCAGGTCGCGCGAGAACAGGACCGGCGCCTGCGACGCGACGAACACGCCGAGCAGCACCTGGGTCGTGGAGGCGTACTGCGCGTACCCGATGGGCAGCCGGTCCAGCCCGATGAACGCGAGGACGCCCGCGACGATGACCGCCGGCAGCAGGTTGAGCCCGAGGAGGAGGAAGGGCAGCACCTTGGAGCGGCCCGAGCGGCCGAGCCCGAAGGCGTTGCGGAACCCGGTGAGCACGAGCGAGCGCGCGATGGCCCCGCTGCCGAGGCGCGGCCCGGTGTAGGGCCGGTAGCCGAGGTCGTGGATGACGCTGCGGCCCCCGTCGGTCGCGGCGCCGGGGGCGGTCCGGTCAGCCACGGGGCACCTCCGGCTGCTCGTCCGCGGTGCCGGTGACGTCGGTGGCGTGGGCGGTGTCCGCGAAGACGTCCTCGAGGTGGCGGTGGTCGGCCTGCATCCGCACCAGCCCGAGCCCGAGCGCGGCGGCGGTGTCGCGCACGACGTCCCGGACGTCGCGCTCGCCGCCCGCCGTGGCGTCGACCGTGAGCATCGACCCGCGCACGGCCGCCGGCACGCCGGCCGCGCCGAGGGCGTCGGCCATCCGGGACCGCCCGTCGTCGCCCAGCACCTCGACGAGGAGGGCGCCGGTCGCGTCGAGGAACTCGTCGGTGCGCGAGGCCCGCAGCAGCGTGCCGCCGTCGAGGACGACGACCGTGTCGCTGACCCGCTCCAGCTCGCCGAGCAGGTGGGAGGTGACGATGACCGCGATGCCGAAGTCGTGCCCGATGCGCTGGACCAGGCCGAGCATCTCGTCGCGCGCCGCGGGGTCGAGGCCGTTCGTCGGCTCGTCGAGGAGGACCAGGCGCGGGTCGTGGACGAGCGCCTGGGCCAGCTTCGCCTTCTGCTTCATCCCGGTGGAGTACCCACCCATCGGGCGGTAGCGCTCCTCGGCGAGCCCGACGTGGCGCAGCACCTCGGCGGCGCGCTCGCGGGCGGCGACGCGCGGCAGCCCGGACATCATCCCCATGTGCACGACGAAGTCGCTGGCGCTGACGTCCGGTGGGAGACAGTCGTGCTCGGGCAGGTAGCCGACCGCGGCCCGCACCTGCGCGCCCTCGGTGGTGACGTCGTGGCCGAGGACCTCGGCCCGCCCGGAGGTCGCCGGAACGAGCCCGAGGAGGATCTTCAGCAGCGTCGACTTGCCGGCGCCGTTGGCCCCGACGAGGCCGGTCGTCCCCGACCCGATGTCGAGGGTGAGGGCGTCGAGCGCGAGCACCGCACCGTAGTCCTTGGTGAGGTGCTCGGCGCGCACCACCGGCTCCACCCTCCTCACCCTAGCCGGGCGGTCCGGAGGCGCGGGTGAGGAGAAGGTGGAGGTGGTGTGTCGGTGCGGTGGCGGTCAGTTCGGGACGTCGACGTAGACGAGCGCGTCCGTGCCGCCGCGGCAGACGACCGGCGTCGTGTTCTCGCAGCGCATCGCGTACTCCTGCTTCGTGACCGGCGAGCGGGCCGTCACGGTGGTCGGGAGGTCGGCCGAGGAGGCCATGAGCGCCTGCGCCGTCTCGGTCGCGAAGTCGCAGCTCGTCACCTCGTTGCCGCTCCACGCGGTGGCGCCGTCAACGGTGCCGCAGCGCTTCGCGGTCGACGCCCGCTCGGTGGGCGTCGGCCCGTCGGAGGGCGCCGCCGAGGACGACGCGTCCGGCGAGGCGGTGTCGTCCGGCGAGGCCGACGACGAGCTCGACACGGTCGGGGCCGCGACCTGCGAGCCCCCGTCGTCGTCGCTGCCGAAGAACCAGAGCAGACCGGCGAGCATGAGCAGCCCGACGAGCCCGAGCGCGACCATCCCGAGGCAGCCCCGGCGGGGACCCGCGGGCGCCTCGTCGAGGTCAGGGTCGGCCACGGCGACGGGTGCGGAGGCGGAGGGGAGCAGCGCGTCGAGGTCGGTCTCCGGGCGCGCGGGCGCGGCGGCGGGCACGGGCCGGGTGGCCGGCGCGAAAGGCGGCGGGGACGCCACGGCGGGCAGCTCGGTCGTGGGCTCGTCGGCGGCGCTCGGGCTCGACGGCATGGCGTGGTCGCGCGGCAGGGTCGTGCCGCACAGGGCGCAGAAGCGGTCCGCGGCGTGGACCGTGGCGCCGCACTCGGGGCAGGTCACGGGGCTCTCCCGTCCGGGGGTGGACATCCCGTCCACGATAGCCACGAGCCCGCTCCCGACCCCAAATCGCGAGGTCAGCGCCTGCTCAGGAACGCGCACGACGGGTGGGTGCCACGGCCCCGGTGGCTAGGCACCCACCCGCCGCGTCGAGGGCGGACGACCCCGGGGTGGGTGGGGTCGTCCGGCGCCGGCGGACCCGTCGTCCACCGGCTCGCCCACGCTAGGCAGGGGTCCGGGGGCCGAGGGTCAGGAGAGTTCCCGGAGTCGGTCAGGGTTCGGTCAGCCGCGCGTCAGCGCCCCGACGGCGGCCCGGCGGTGGCCCCACGGCGGAGGGCGCCGGGGGTCACGGTGCCCGCCGGGTCGTCCCTGTGGGGAGAATGGGGGCGTGGACATCGTGACCCGTGGCTTCGTCGGCCGGCGCTCCGGCGGCGACCCCCGCATCCCGCCCGGCCAGTACCTCGAGCGCGACTTCCCCGTGCTGTCGGCCGGTCCGACGCCGGTCGTGCGCCGCGAGGACTGGACGCTGCGGGTCACCGGGGTCGACGGCTCGTCCGGGCGGCTGTCGTGGGCCGACCTGCACCGCCTGCCCGTCGAGGACGTCCGCACCGACATCCACTGCGTGACGAAGTGGAGCAAGCTCGACACGTCCTGGCGCGGGGTCGACGTCGAGGCCGTCCTGTCGGCCGCGGGGGTCGGTACCGAGGGCGCCACGCACGTCCTCGCCCACGCGACCGGCGGCTACACGACCAACCTCCCGCTGGCCGACCTGCTCGGCGGGCGGGCGTGGGTGGCCACCGAGTACGAGGGCGCCTCTCTCGCAGCCGAGCACGGCGGCCCGGCGCGCCTGCTCGTGCCGCACCTCTACTTCTGGAAGTCCGCGAAGTGGGTGAGCGGCCTCGAGCTGCTCGCGCAGGACTCCCCGGGGTTCTGGGAGCAGCTGGGCTACCACGAGTACGGCGACCCGTGGCGCGAGCAGCGCTACGTGGGCGACTGAGGCCGGTGCCCCGATGACCGTCGCGTGGTCCTCCCCGCCGCTGCCCATGCCCTGGTACCCCGCCCGCGTCGAGGACGCCTGGCTCGAGACGCGCACCGCGCGGACCGTCGTGCTCGACGTGCCCGGCTGGCCGGGCCACCACGCGGGGCAGCACGTCGACGTCCGGCTCACCGCCGACGACGGCTACACCGCGACCCGGACGTACTCGGTGGCCTCGGCCCCGGAGACCGGCCGGCTCGTCCTCACCGTCCAGCTCGTCACCGAGGGCGAGGTCTCGCCGTGGCTCGTCGGCGAGGCCCGCGAGGGCGACGAGCTCGAGGTGCGCGGCCCGATCGGCGGCTGGTTCCGCTGGGACGAGTCGATGCCCGAGCCGGTGCTCCTCGTCGCCGGCGGCTCGGGGGTCGTGCCGCTCATGGCGATGGTGCGCCACCGCTCGCGCGTCGGTGCGACGCAGCCGTTCCACCTCGTGTACTCGGCGCGCACGCCGGACCACGTCATCTACACCAACGAGCTCTTCGCGCTCGCCCGGACCTCGCCGGGGCTACGGGTCGACCGGCTCTACACCCGGGGCGGGCTGCCCGACGAGGCGCGCGAGCCGGGGCGGCTGCGGCCGGAGGACCTGCCGGCGGTCGACGCCTTCCCGGCGCCGCCGGTCGTCTACGTCTGCGGGCCGTCGGGGTTCGTCGAGGCGGCGGCGGGCATCCTCATCGGGAAGGGGCACGACTCGGGCGCCATCCGCACCGAGCGCTTCGGCCCCTCCTCCTGACCGCCCCCTGTCGTCCGACTGGTTGCGAGTTCCGCCGTCCGACACGCCGCCCGACGGCGCGTCCGGCGGCGGAACTCGCAACCAGAGGAGCAGGAGCCGGGGTCAGGTGGGGTCGCAGGTGAGCCGGACGCCCTCGGCGACCCGGTAGGGCGCCGCGGCGACGATCGCCCCGACGACCCGGCGCAGCCGGCTGACCTCGGCGCGCACGGTCACCTGGTGCTGCTCGTCGCCGAAGAGCGAGCGGCTGAGCGCCGCCGCCGTCAGCCCGTCGGGGCCGGCCGCGGCGAGCAGCCGCAGGACGGCCGCGTGCCGCGGCGTCAGCGCCGTCCGCCAGCCGCCGTCGGGGCCGCCCGCCACCTCGAGCAGCGCCTCGCCGCCGACCGTGCGCAGCGTCGCCGTCAGCACGGCCGCCTGCTCGTCGGGGCGCACGAGCCAGCCCTCGCCGAGCCGCTCGGGCAGGCAGAGGCCCAGCCCCGGCACGGTGAGCGGCAGGTTCTCGCGCGGGGCGGCGATGCGGTCGCGGACGAGCACGCCGCTGTGGTGGGCGACCCAGCCGTCGTCGTCGACGAGCAGCACCGGCCCGTGCGTCGTCGCGAGCACGTGCTCGGCCGAGCGCCGCAGCCGCTGCAGCGCCTGCTCGTGGTGGCGCCACAGCCGCGCCTCGGCGAGCTTGGTCGCGGTGTCGACGAGGGCGATGAGCGCCGGGTGCAGCGTGAGCGCCGGCCCCGACACGTCGACGACGCCGAGCATCGCCCCGGTGCGGGGGTCGTGGACGGGGGAGGCCGTGCAGTACCAGGGGTGCTGCCCCTCCTCGAAGTGCTCGGCCGAGAAGAGCTGCACCGGGGCCTGCTCGGCCAGGGCGGTACCGATGGCGTTGGTGCCGACGTGGTCCTCGGTCCACGTCGCGCCCTCGGTGAAGCCGAGCGAGTCGGCCGTGCGCAGCACGCCGGGGGAGCCCCCGCGCCAGAGGATGATGCCGTCGGCGTCGGTGACGACGACGATGAACCGCGACGCGTCGGCGACCGACGTCAGCACCGCCCGGATCTCGTCGACGACCAGCCGCAGGGGCGACTCGCGGCGCCGGCGCTCGACCTCGCCGAGCGGCAGCGGGGCGCGCGCGTTGGCGTGCGTGGGGTCGAGACCGAACCCGAGGGTGCGGCGCCAGGAGCGGGAGACGACGGGCCGCACCGCCGCGGCGGGGGCGGAGCCGCCCATCACGGCGTCGTGGACGCGGCGCAGCGCGCGGGCGTGCTGCCCGAGGTCGGTGCCCGGGGCCACGGCGCTCCCGGCGCGGTACGACGTCATCGTCGGCTCCTCACCCCCCGGCGGCGCCGCCGGGTGATGGCCACAGGCTAGCCCCCCGGGTCCGCGGGCGCCCCGCCGAACCGGAGGGGATGCAACGCGCTGCAACCCTTCCCGCCGGACCCGTCCGCTTGCTGTCCTGTGCCCCATCAGCGCACGTCGACGGGGACGTGCGCGGCCCGAGAGGAGCCCCCATGACCGACACCCTGGAGCGCACGACGACCGAGGAGGGGAGCGCGCCGGCCCGGGCCGACGCCTGGCTCTCCGGGTTCGAGCAGGCGCTCGTCGCAGGCGACCTCGACCGCGCCGCCGGGATGTTCGCGACGCGCAGCTTCTGGCGCGACCTCGTGTCGTTCACGTGGAACCTCACGACCGTCGAGGACCGCGAGGGCGTGCGCGACCTGCTCGCCGCGACGGCCGAGCGGACCGCGGCGTCGGCGTTCGTGACGAGCGAGCCCGCGACCGAGGACGGCGGTGTCGTCACGGCGTGGTTCACCTTCGAGACGGGCGTGGGGCGCGGCAGCGGCCTCGTGCGGCTCGTCGAGGAGGAGGGCGAGGACCGGGCCTGGACCTTCCTCACGACCCTCGACGAGCTCAAGGGCCACGAGGAGCCGCGCGGCACCCGACGCGTCCGGGGCGCCGAGCACGGCGCCAACCGCTCGCGCACGACGTGGAAGGAGCAGCGCCAGCAGGAGGCCGAGTCGCTCGGCTCGACGACGCAGCCGTACGTGCTCGTCGTCGGCGGCGGCCAGGGCGGCATCGCGCTCGGGGCCCGGCTGCGCCAGCTCGGCGTCCCGAGCCTCGTCCTCGACAAGCACCCGCGGCCCGGTGACCAGTGGCGCGGCCGCTACAAGTCGCTCTGCCTGCACGACCCGGTCTGGTACGACCACCTGCCGTACGTCAAGTTCCCCGACACCTGGCCGGTCTTCGCGCCAAAGGACAAGATCGGCGACTGGCTCGAGTCGTACGTCAAGGTCATGGAGGTGCCGTACTGGTCGAGCACCGAGGCCAAGAGCGCGACCTGGAACGACGAGGCCGGCGAGTGGGTCGTCGAGGTCGAGAAGGAGGGGCAGCCGCTGACGCTGCGCCCGACGCACCTCGTCTTCGCGACGGGCATGAGCGGCAAGGCGCGGATGCCCGAGGTCGAGGGCATGGACGTCTTCCGCGGCGACGTGCACCACTCCTCGCGCCACCCCGGCCCGGACGCGTACCGCGGCAAGAAGGCCGTCGTCATCGGCAGCAACAACAGCGCCTTCGACATCTGTGGAGCGCTGTGGGAGAACGACGTCGACGTCACGATGGTGCAGCGCAGCTCGACGCACATCGTCAAGTCCGACAGCCTCATGGAGTACGGCCTCGGCGACCTCTACTCCGAGCGGGCGCTCGCGGCCGGCGTGACGACCGAGAAGGCCGACATGATCTTCGCGTCGCTGCCCTACCGGATCCTCCACGAGTTCCAGATCCCCGCCTACGAGAAGATGGCCGAGGTCGACAAGGACTTCTACGACCGCCTCGAGAAGGCCGGCTTCTGGCTCGACTGGGGTGACGACGGGTCCGGGCTGTTCATGAAGTACCTGCGACGCGGCTCCGGCTACTACATCGACGTCGGCGCCGCGGAGCTCGTGGCGAACGGCGACGTCAAGCTGGCCCACGGCCAGGTCGTGCGCCTCACCGAGGACGCGGTCGTCCTCGACGACGGCACCGAGCTGCCCGCCGACCTCGTCGTCTTCGCCACCGGCTACAACTCGATGAACGGCTGGGTCGCCGACCTCATCGACCAGGAGACGGCCGACCGGCTCGGCAAGTGCTGGGGCCTCGGCTCCGACACGACGAAGGACCCCGGGCCGTGGGAGGGCGAGCAGCGCAACATGTGGAAGCCGACGCAGGTGCCCAACCTGTGGATGCACGGCGGCAACCTCCACCAGTCGCGCCACTACTCGCAGTTCCTCGCGCTCCAGCTCAAGGCGCGCTTCGAGGGGCTCGACACCCCGGTGCACCGGCTGCAGGAGGTGAACCACACGTCATGAGGGCCGCCCGCTTCCACGCCCGCGGCGACATCCGCGTCGACGACGTCCCCGAGCCGGCCACCCGGCCCGGCACCGTCAAGGTCGAGGTCGAGTGGTGCGGCATCTGCGGCACCGATCTGCACGAGTACCTCGACGGGCCGATCTTCGCGCCGACGGCCGACGCGCCGCACCCGCTGACCGGCGAGTCCGCCCCGATCACGCTCGGGCACGAGTTCGCCGGTGTCGTCGCCGAGCTCGGCGAGGGCGTCACGGACCTCGCCGTCGGCGACCGTGTCGTCGTCGAGCCGTACATCATCTGCGGGCGGTGCGACGCGTGCCGGCAGGGTCGCTACAACGTCTGCGCGACACTGGGTTTCGTCGGTCTCTCGGGGCAGGGCGGTGGCTTCAGCCAGTTCGTCGTCGCCGAGCGCCGCTGGGTCCATCCGCTGGGGGAGCTCGGCACCGACGTCGGCGCGCTCATCGAGCCGCTGGCCGTGGCGTACCACGCGGTCCGGCTCTCGGGGGCGCAGCCGCAGCACTCGGCCCTCGTCTTCGGGGCCGGCCCGATCGGGCTCGTGACGACCGCCTGCCTCAAGGCGGTCGGGGTCGAGCAGGTGCTCGTCGTCGAGCCCGCGCGGGCCCGCAAGGAGAAGGCCGTCGTCGCCGGCGCCGACCACGTCGTCGACCCCCGGGACGCCGACGTCGTCGAGGCCGTCATGGAGCTCACCGCCGGTCGTGGCGCCGACGTCTCCTTCGAGTGCGCCGGCATCGACCAGGTGCTCGCGACGGCCATCCGCTCCACCCGCGCCGGCGGCCGCTGCGTCAACGTCGCGATCTGGGGCCACGAGGCCTCCGTCGCGATGAACGACCTCGTCTTCCGCGAGGTCGACGTGCTCGGCAGCCTCGCCTACTGCGACGACCACCCGGCGACGATCGCGATGGTCCGCGACGGCAAGGTCGACCCGTACCAGTTCATCACCGGGCGGATCGACCTCGGCGACATCGTCGAGCAGGGCTTCCGGCAGCTCGTCGACAACAAGGAGGAGAACGTCAAGATCCTCGTCCACCCGTGACCCACCCCTGACCCCACCTCCCGCGGCCGGTCCCTGTCCGGCCGCGGGAGCGTGCGCGGTGGCAGGGTGGTCGGTGGCGCCGGCCGGCCGGTCGGCGTCACGACGGACGATGGAGGACGACGTGCGGGTCGCGGTGCTGGGGACGGGGATCATGGGCAGCGGGATGGTCCGCAGCCTGCTGCGCGAGGGGCACGAGGTGCGCGCCTGGAACCGCACCGCCGCGCGCGCCGAGCCGCTCGCCGCGGACGGTGCGACGGTGGCGGCGTCGGTGGCCGAGGCCGTCGACGGCGCCGACGTCGTCGTGACGATGCTCTTCGACGCGGACGCGACCGTCGAGGTCGGCGGCGAGGTCGTCGCCCACCTCGCCGAGGACGCCGTCTGGCTGCAGTGCGGGACGGTCGGGGTCGAGGGCGCGGCGCGGGTCGCCGAGGTCGGGGCCGGGCGGGTGCTCGACGCGCCAGTGCTCGGGACGCGCAAGCCGGCCGAGGAGGGCGCGCTGGTGGTCCTGCTCTCCGGCCCGGAGGCCTTGCGGCAGAGGGTTGCCCCGGTGCTCGAGGCCATCGGGTCGCGCTCGGTCGTCGCCGGTGACGAGGTCGGCGCGGCCAGCGCGCTCAAGCTCGCGTGCAACGCGTGGGTCGCGCTCCTGACGGCCGGCACCGCGCAGTCGCTCGCCCTGGCCGGGGCGCTCGGCGTCGACCCGGCGCTGTTCCTCGAGGCCATCGACGGCGGCCCGGTGTTCGCGCCCTACGCGAAGGTCAAGGGCGGGGCGATGCTCGCGCAGGACTGGACGCCGTCGTTCGAGGTCGACGGGGTCGTCAAGGACCTCGGGCTGATGGTCGAGGCCGGGGCGGCGACGGGGTTCCCGACCGGGCTGCTCCACGCCGTCCGCGAGCTGTTCACCGAGGCATCCGGGGCCGGGCACGGCGCCGACGACATGGCGGCCGTCCGCACCGTCTTCCCCTGACCTCCGACGCCGGTCGGCGTGCACCAACTGACGAATGTGTCGATTTGTGCACGGTCGGGTCGTCGTCGGGCGTGCACTAACTGACGCTTTCGTCGATTTCTGCACGCTGCACAGTCGCGGCCGACGCGCCGGGTGTGCACCAACTGACGCTTTCGTCGATGTGTGCACGGTCGGTGCGTCGTCGGGTGTGCATCGATCGACGCTTTCGTCGATTTCTGCACGCTGCTCAGTCGCGGCCGACGCGCCAGGTGGTCCGGGCCTCCAAGGCCTCGCCGGGGCGCACGAGCGCGTCGGGGAAGCCGGGATGGTTCGGCGCGTCCGGGTAGCCCTGCGTCTCGAGCGCGACCCCGGCGTGCCGCAGCAGCGGCCGACCGTCGAGACCGGTCAGCGCGCCGTCGAAGTGGGCCCCCGTGTAGACCTGCACCGCCGGCCGGTCGGTGTGCACCTCGACCCACCGGCCGCTCGCCCCGACGAGCCGCGCGGCCCGGCGCATCCCGGACCCGTCGAGGACGAGGTTGTGGTCCAGGCCGCCACCCCGCACCAGCTGCTCGTCGTCGAGGGCGAGGACGTCGCGCAGCAGTCGGGCCCGCCGCAGGTCGAAGGGCGTGCCGTCGACCGGCAGCACCTCGCCGGTCGGCAGCAGGTCGGCGCCGACCGGGGTGAACGCCGACGCACCCACCTCGAGCCGGTGCTCGAGCACGTCCGGACCGCCGTCGAGCGAGAAGTAGGCGTGGTTGGTCATCCCGAGGTAGGTGGTCGCGCTCGTCGTCGCGTGGTGGTGCAGGCGCACCTCGTCGCCGGCGACCTCGTAGGTGACCCGTGCGGTCACCTCGCCGGGCAGGCCCTGGTCGCCGTCGGGGCTGGTCAGGCCGAGCACGACCCGGTCCGGCGCCTCCTCGAGCACCTCCCAGGCGAGCCGGTCCCAGCCCACCGGGCCGCCGTGCAGCGCGTTCGCGCCGTCGTTCGGCGGCACCCGGTGCTCGGTGCCGTCGACCACGAGGCGCCCACCACCGAGCCGGTTGGTGAAGCGCCCGACGGTCGCCCCGAGGTAGCCGCCGTCGTCGTCGTAGGTGGCGGGGTCGCGGTGGCCGAGCACGAGGTCGACCGGGCCGTCGTCGTCGAGGACGAGCCGGCGCACGGCGGCGCCGGTGGTGACGACCTCGAGGACCAGCCGGTCGCTGCGCAGGACGAGGGTGCGGGAGGGGGCGCTCACCCCGCCATCCTGCCCGGTGCCGCGCTTCCTGAGAGGTCGGCGCGGCGGGCGGGGCGTCCGACCGGGCGCTGCGTCGGTGGCCCCGCCTAGACTCGCCGCATGCGCGTCCGGCTCGGCCTGAGGAGCCGCATCCTCGCCCTGACGATGCCGGTCGTCCTGCTCATCAGCGCCGCGCTCGCGGGCATCGTCTACCTCTCGCTCGGCCAGGTGCTCGAGGCCTCCGCCCGCGACGTCGCGCGCGCCGAGGTCGTCGAGCTGCGGGCCGACCTCGCGGTGCACGGCGTCAGCGACCTCATCGGCACGCACGCCGTCGTCGACGGCAACCGGGTGGTCCAGGTCGTCGACCCGCGCACCCGCGAGGTCGTCGCCGCGACGGGTGGCGCCCCCACGACCCCGTTGCTGCGCTCCGAGCCCGAGGGCGACGAGGTGCGCGTCGAGCAGGTCTCCGACGTCACGGGCCTGCCCGAGGGCGCCTGGGTCGTCGCGACGACCGACGCGGTCTCGCCCGAGTCCGAGCACTACACGCTGATCGTCGGGGTGCCGACCCGCGTCGAGGCCACCGCGCTCGGGCAGTCGACGGAGTTCGCCTTCATCGGCGCGGTCGGGCTCATCGCCCTGCTCGGCGCGGTGACGACCTTCGCCGTCGGCCAGGCCCTGCGGCCCGTCGAGCGGATGCGCGACCAGGTCGAGGCGGTCGCGGCCTCCGGTGCGCCCCCGGCCCCCGGCCCGGCGCTCGAGGTCCCGGCCGGCCGCGACGAGCTCGCCCGCCTCGCCGAGACGATGAACCACCTGCTCGAGCGGATGCACACCGCCGACGCCTCGCGGCGCGCGTTCGTCGCCGACGCCGGCCACGAGCTGCGTAGCCCGCTCGCGACCATCCGCGTGCTCCTCGACCGGCTCGCCGAGGAGCGCCCGAGCACCGACCGGCAGGCGACGGCCGCCCGCGCCTCGGCCGAGGTCGACCGGCTCGCCGTCCTCGTCGAGGACCTGCTGACCCTCGCGTCCGCCGACGAGCACGCGATGGTCCTGCACCGCGCCGAGATCGACCTCGACGACGTCGTCCTCGCCGAGACCGGCGCCCTGCGCGCGCGCGGGATGCCCGTCTCGGTCGCCGTCGAGCCGGTGCGCCTCGAGGGCGACCCCGCGCGGCTCGGGCGCGTCGTGCGCAACCTCCTCGAGAACGCCGAGCGCCACCGCAACGAGGTCGTCCGGGTCCGGCTCGGCCACGACGGCACGGCGGCCGTGCTCACCGTCGACAACGACGGGCCGCCCATCGAGCCGCGCGACCGCGACCGCGTGTTCAACCGGTTCGTGCGCCTCGACGACTCCCGCACCCGCGGCACGGGCGGCACCGGGCTGGGGCTCGCCATCGTCGCCGAGGTCGTGGCGGCGCACGACGGCACCGTCGAGGCCACCGAGAGCCCCGAGGGCTGGTGCCGGTTCGCCGTCAGGCTCCCGGCGCAGGCTCCGTCGGGTTGAGCCGGTAGCCCAGGCCGCGCACGGTCTCGATGACCTTGGCGTCGAACGGGGCGTCGATCTTGCGCCGCAGGTAGCCGATGTAGACCTCGACGACGTTGTCGGCGCCGGGGTAGTCGGAGTCCCAGACGTTCTCGAGGATCTCGGCCTTGCTCTGGACGAGCCCGACCTTGCGCATGAGGTGGTGCAGGAGGGCGTACTCGCGCGCGGTCAGCTGGATCTCCTGCCCCTCGCGCGTCACCCGGCGGGTCGTGGGGTCGAGGCTGAGCGGGCCGGCCTGGAGGGCGACCGGGCGCTCGGGGGCGCCGCGCCGGGCCAGGGCCTGCAGCCGCGCGAGGAGCACGGGGGTGCTGAAGGGCTTGGTGACGTAGTCGTCGGCGCCGAGCTCGAAGGCATCGGTCTGGTCGAACTCGCCGTCCTTGGCGGTCAGCATGAGGACCGGCGTCCACACCTTCTGGTGGCGCAGGTGCTTGAGGACGTCGTAGCCGTTCATCCCCGGCAGCATGATGTCGAGGACGAGCGCGTCGTACTGGCTGGAGAGGCCGAGGCGCAGGCCCTCCATCCCGTCCTCGGCGTGGTCGACGACCCAGCCGGCCTCCCGCAGGGCGTCGCCCAGGGCTGCGGCCAGGGGTTTCTCGTCCTCGACGAGGAGCAGCCTCATCGCGTCTCCCTCCGTGCGGTGCTCGTGCTGCGGGACCCTACCCCTCGCGCGTCAGCGGACGCCCCGGACGTCAGGTACAGTACTCGGGTCCGGTCGGCCGAGAGGCGTTCCGGGCCTCGGACCGGCGTCCGGGAGCTGCGAACCCCCTGCACGCAGCTCCCGGACGTCTTCCGTTGTAGGGCAGGATTATTCGTCGCGCGTGGAGCGCCGCTCCCTGCTCAGTGGTCGCGCAGTGCCTCGATGAGCTGCTGCTTCGACATCGACGAGCGGCCCTCGACCTCGAGCTCGCGCGCGCGGTCCATCAGCTCCTTCTTGGTCCACTCCTCGTAGGCCGGCGACGAGCCGCCCTTGCTCCCCACGGCGGAGCGCGAGGTGTTGGCGGCGGCGTTGGCGATGCGCGCCGACTTCTCCTTGCTGTTGCCCTCCTCCCGCAGCCGCTCGTAGAGCTCGGGGTCCTTGACCGAGGGTCCGGGGTCCTTGCGTGCGGGCACGGCCGCCTCCTTCGTCGGTGGTGCGTCGTTCCTACCCCGTGGGTCGGCCGGCCACGCCTCCGGCGCGGATCGGGCCCTCGACAGCCCGTGGGACGACGGATTCCGCCGCTTTCCGCGGGGATTTCACGCGGTTAGGATGCCGCCATGATCGAGCAGCAGCGGATCCTCGCGACCGCCATCCCCGGCCCGCGCTCCCAGGAGCTCCAGGCCCGCAAGACGGCGGCGGTCGCCTCGGGCGTCGGCACCGGCCTGCCGGTCTACGTCACCGACGGCGCGGGCGGCATCATCCGCGACGTCGACGGCAACCAGCTGATCGACCTCGGCTCCGGCATCGCCGTGACGACCGTCGGCAACGGCAACCAGCGGGTCGTCGACGCCGTGACCGAGCAGATCGGCCGGTTCACGCACACCTGCTTCATGGTCACGCCCTACGAGCCCTACCTCGGCGTCTGCGAGAAGCTCAACGCGCTGACCCCCGGCGACCACGAGAAGCGCTCGGCGCTGTTCAACTCGGGCGCCGAGGCCGTCGAGAACGCCGTGAAGATCGCGCGTCACGCCACGGGGCGCCAGGCCGTCGTCGTGTTCGAGCACGGCTACCACGGCCGCACGAACCTCACGATGGGCATGACCGCGAAGAACATGCCCTACAAGCACCGCTTCGGCCCGTTCGCGCCCGAGGTCTACCGCGTGCCGATGGCCTACCCCTACCGCTGGGCCGGCGGCCCCGAGCGCTGCGCCGAGGAGGCCCTGCGCACGGTGACCGACATGATCCACGCGCAGGTCGGCGAGGAGAACACCGCCGCGGTCGTCATCGAGCCGATCCAGGGCGAGGGCGGCTTCATCGTCCCGCCGGAGGGCTTCCTGCCGGGCCTGGCCGAGTACTGCCGCGAGCACGGCATCGTCTTCGTCGCCGACGAGGTGCAGTCCGGGTTCTGCCGCACCGGCGACTGGTTCGCCAGCGACCACGAGGGCGTCGTCCCGGACCTCATCACGACGGCCAAGGGCATCGCCGGCGGAATGCCGCTCGCCGCGGTGACCGGCCGCGCCGACCTCATGGACGCCGTCCACGGCGGCGGCCTCGGGGGCACCTATGGCGGCAACCCGGTGGCCTGCGCCGCGGCGCTCGCGAGCATCGAGTCGATGGAGGTCGACGACCTCGCCGGCCGGGCGCGCAGCATCGGCAAGATCCTCGGCGACCGCCTCGGCTCGCTCGCCGAGAAGCACCCCGAGATCGGCGAGGTCCGCGGGCGCGGCGCGATGATGGCCATGGAGCTCGTCACCGACCCGGCGACCAAGGAACCGGCGGCGGCGCTCGCCGGCGCGGTCAACAAGGGCTGCCACGAGCGCGGCGTCGTCACGCTCACCTGCGGCACCTACGGCAACGTCTTCCGCTTCCTGCCGCCGCTCTCGATCGGCGACGACCTGCTCCACGAGGCGATGGACGTCCTCGAGGAGTCGATGGGCGCGGCGCTGGCCTGAGCGTGGCCGCCTCCCTCCCCGCCGCGTTCGACCTCTCGGGGCGCACGGCGCTCGTCACCGGTGCCGGCTCGCCGAGCGGCATCGGGATGGCCTGTGCGCGCCTGCTCGCCGAGTGCGGCGCGCGGGTCGTGCTCGGCGCGACGACCGACCGGGCCCACGAGCGGGCCGCCGAGCTGCGGGCCGAGGGCCACGAGGCCGCCGGCGCCGTCGCGGACCTGACGACCGAGGACGGTGCCGCGGCGGCCGTCGCCGCTGCCCTCGCGCTCGGCGGGGGGCTCGACGTCCTCGTCAACAACGCGGGGATGGTGTCGGTCGCCTCCGGCGGGGACTACCTCCAGGGCGACCTCGAGGGCACCCCGCCCGACCGCTGGTCGGCCTCCCTCGCCCGCAACCTCGACACCGCCTACCTCGTGACCCGGGCCGCGCTGCCGCACCTGCGCCGCAGCGGCTCGGGGCGCGTCGTCATGGTGTCCTCGACCGCCGGACCGGTCATGGCGCTGCGCTCCGACGTCGCGTACGCCGCGGCCAAGGCCGGGCTCGTCGGGCTGGCGCGGGCGCTGGCCGTCGACGAGGCGGTGCACGGGGTCACGGCCAACGCGGTCGCGCCCGGGTGGGTCGCGACGGGGTCGCAGACGCCGTCCGAGGAGCGCGAGGGGCACCTCGTCCCCGCGGCTCGCTCGGGCACGCCCGCCGAGGTGGCGGCGGCCGTCGCCTTCCTCGCGAGCCCGGGTGCCGCCTACGTCACCGGGCAGCTGCTCGTCGTCGACGGCGGCAACGGCGTGGCCGAGGAGCGACTGCCCGTCTGACCCGACGAGGTCGCGCCGGCCGCCGCCGGGGTTCCTGCCGGATGGTCACGCAGCTGCCGGCGCATCCGGCAGCATCCCCGGCGCCCGTTGCGGGGGCGTGGCCGTCAGCCGCGGTCGTGGAGGGTCACGTGGTAGCCGTCGGGGTCGGCGACGGTGAAGGTGCGCCCGAACGGCCCCTCGACGGGTGCGGCGACGATCTCGTGACCGGCCGCGACGAGCGCGTCGTGCATGGCGTCGACGTCGGTGGCGAGCATCCACAGGGCCGCGCCCACGCCCGGCCGCTGGCCGGCGTCGAGGTCGGTGCCCGGCACGACGTCGCGCAGGGCGAAGGCGACGGGCCGGGTCTCGAAGACGACCGCGTGCGGCGGGCCCGCGGGGGAGCGGACCAGGCCGAGGTGGGTCTCGTAGAACGCCTGCGCGACGTCGAGGTCGCGGACCTGGAGCGAGACGAAGTCGGGGCCGATGACGGGCATGGTGTCCTCCTGGACGGTACGTGTCAGTTGTCTGACACGATGGACCCTATGTCAGACTCCTGACATGAGTACAGCGGATGACGGCGTCGACCTCGGGACCTCCGTCGGGTACGAGCTCAAGGTGGCCTCCAGCGCGCTGCGCGCGGCGATGGAGCTGGCGCTGCGCCCGCTCGGGATGACCGTCACGCACTACTCGACGCTCGAGCTCCTCGCGCAGCGTCCGGGCCTGTCGGGCTCGCAGCTCGCGCGGGGGACGTTCGTCACGCGGCAGTCGATGCACGTGCTGCTGCAGTCGCTCGAGGAGCAGGGGCACGTCACGCGCCCGGCCGAGGCCGAGGTCGGGAAGTCGCTGCCGGCCACCCTCACGTCGCTGGGCCGCCGGCGGCTCGCGCTCGCGAGCGCGGCCGTCCGCGCGGTCGAGCTGCGGATGCTCGAGCGCCTGACCGAGGACGACCGCGCCGAGGCGCTCCGGCTCCTGCGCGCGATGACCGACGCCCTGCGCTGACCCCGCACGTGCGGGCTTTCCGTGGTCGGGTGTGGGTCGGGACAGCGGTAACCCCGCACGTGCGGGCTTTCCGCGGTCGGGACGGCGCACGGACGCTCGTAGAATCGGCGGGTGACCCGCCCCGTCCTGCGCCAGGTGCACACGATCGGCAAGCGGCGGGCGTGGGCGATCTGGGTCGTCGGCCTGTCGGTCTACGTGCTCGCCGTCTTCCACCGCACCTCGCTCGGCGTCGCCGGCCTGCTCGCCGCCGAGCGCTTCCACATCTCCGCCGCGCAGCTGTCGACCTTCACCGTCGTCCAGCTCGCCGTCTACGCGGCGATGCAGATCCCGGTCGGCGTGCTGCTCGACCGCTTCGGCTCCAAGAAGCTCATGCTCACCGGCCTGCTCCTCATGTCCGGCGGCCAGCTGTGGTTCGCCGTGGCGGGCTCCTTCGAGGTCGGTGTCGCGGCCCGCGTCATGCTCGGCGCCGGGGACGCGATGGTCTTCACGTCCCTGCTGCGCCTCGTCGCCGTCTGGTTCCGGGTCAAGCAGGCGCCGTTCATCACGCAGCTGACCGGCATGGTCGGCCAGCTCGGCGCGGTCGCCGCCGCGACCCCGCTCGCGGCAGCCCTCGCTGCCTTCGGCTGGACCCGCTCGTTCGCCACCGCCGGCGGGGTCGGGCTGCTGCTGTCGGTCGGGCTCGTCGCCGTCGTCAAGGACTCGCCCTACCGCGGCGAGGCCGTCGAGAAGATCAAGATCCGCGCCCTCGCGAAGACCCTCGCCGAGGTGTGGGGCAACCCGGGCACGCGCCTCGGCCTCTGGGTGCACTTCTCGTCGCAGTTCGGGGCGACCGTCTTCACGATGCTCTGGGGCTTCCCCTTCCTCGTCGTCCAGGGGATGTCCGAGCAGGCCGCCTCCCTCGTCCTCGTCGCGATGACGGTCACGGCGATGGCCGCCGGCCCGGTCGTCGCGGCCTTCACCGCCCGGATGCCGTACCGCCGCTCGCAGCTCGTCCTCGGCATCGTCGGGCTCATCGCCACGACCTGGGCGGTCGTGCTGCTGTGGCCCGGCCCGGCGCCCACCTGGCTGCTCTACCTGCTGGCCGTCGTCACGGCCTTCGGCGGACCGGGGTCGATGGTCGGGTTCGACCTCGCCCGCACCTTCCACCCGTCCTCGCGCCTCGGCCGCGCGACCGGCGTCGTCAACATCGGCGGGTTCACCGCGTCGCTGCTGGCCATCGCGCTCATCGGCGTCGTGCTCGACCACCTCGCGCCCGGCGGGCCGCAGGACTACACGCTCGACGACTTCCGCATCGCGATGTCGGTGCAGTTCCTCTTCTGGGGCCTCGGGGCCGTCCAGCTCGTCCGCTACCGGCGCCGCAGCCTGCGGCACATCGAGGAGGTCAACCCGGTCGCCCTCGACGCGCTGCGGGAGGGCGAGACGCTCCTGCCCGGCATCTCGCGCGACGTCGACGGCTGAGCCGCCGCGCAGCGTCGCGTTCGTTCGACGGTCATCGGGCGCTCGCGTGTCGGACCCGCCGCGGACACCGGCCCCTGCCTACCGTTGACCTCGGACCGGGCCACGTATGAGATGGCCCGGTCCGCCCGCGTCCGGGGGGTGCGGACGAGCGGCGGTCAGCCGGCGGTGCGCGGGCTGTAGGTGCCGCTGGGGTTCGCGCAGTAGCTGAACGGGGCGCCCTGGCGGGCGTGGTACTCCAGGACGCGCTGGTCGACGCGCAGGAGCAGCAGCTCGCCCTCGACGGTCATCTGCGTGTAGGCCATGCCCTTCTGCGGGCAGCCGAGCGACCCGTCGGCCCACGTGACCGCCATGTACCCGCCGATCTGCACGTCGCTCGCGACGATGCCCGCGCGGCCGGCGGCGTCCTGCATCGCGGCCTTCACCTCGGGACGGTCGGCGAGGTCGGCCGGCACGGCGCTGTCCGCCGGCGGCGGCACGGTGGGCGGGCTCGAAGGCAGCGGGCCGGTGGGGGAGCCGGAGGGCTCGACGGTCGGGAGCGTCGACGGCTGGTCGGAGGCGCTCGCGCCGCTGCCGGGGGTGCTCGTGCTGCCGCAGGCGGCGAGCAGCGTGGCGGTCAGGGCGGCGGTCAGCAGGAGGGGCAGGCGCACGGGGGTTCCTTCCGGTGGAGGTCCTCGGCGGTGGGACGCGTCGGGGACGGGACGGGTTCCGTGGCTCAGCGCAGGACGTGCCGCCCGATGACGAGGCGCTGGATCTGGTTGGTGCCCTCGAAGATCTGCGTGACCTTGGCCTCGCGCATGAACCGCTCGGCCGGGAAGTCCTGGGTGTAGCCGGCGCCACCGAGCACCTGCACGGCGTCGGTCGTCACCTTCATCGCGGCGTCGGTGGCGACGAGCTTGGCGACCGCCGCCTCCTTGCTGAAGGCGCGGCCGGCGTCCTTGAGGCGCGCGGCGTGGAGGTAGGTGGCGCGGGCGCTGGTCACCGCGGCCTCCATGTCGGCCAGCAGGAACGACAGGCCCTGGAACTCGCCGATGGCGCGCCCGAACTGCTTGCGCTCCTTGGCGTACGACGCGGCGAGATCGAGGGCGCCCTGTGCGAGACCGGTGCTCGCGGCGGCGATGCCCAACCGGCCTGCGTCGAGGGCGGACAGCGCGATGGCCATCCCCTGGCCCTCCTCGCCGATGAGGCGGTCGGCCGGGACGCGCACGTCGTCGAACATCACCTCGCGGACGGTGTCGCAGTGCAGGCCCATCTTCTTCTCGGGGGCGCTGAACGAGATGCCCTCGGCGTCGGCCGGGACGACGAGGCACGAGAGGCCGCGGCCGCCGTCGTCGGAGGTGCGGGCGAAGGTCGTGTAGTAGTCGGCGTGGCCGGCGTGGCTGATCCACGCCTTGCGGCCCCGGATGACGTAGGAGTCGCCGTCGCGCGTGGCGCGGGTGGTCATCGAGGCGATGTCGGAGCCGGCGAGCGGCTCGGAGAGGCAGTAGGCGCCGAGCTGCGCGCCCGAGAGCATCCCGGGCAGAAGGGCGGCCTGCTGCTCGGCGGTACCGAACGCGGTGACCGGGTAGGCGGTCAGCGAGTGGACCGAGACGCCGACGGCGACGCTCATCCAGGCGCTCGCGACCTCCTCGACGACCTGGAGGTAGACCTCGTACGGCTGCCCGTAGCCGCCGTGCTCCTCCGGGTGGGGGAGGGAGAGCAGCCCCGCCTCGCCCAGCGTGCGGAAGACCTCCGTCGGGAACTGCTCGCCGGTGGCGGCGGCGCGCTCGGCGTCGTCGACCTGCGGCCGCAGGGTCTTGTCGCAGATCTCGCGGGTCAGGTCGATGAGGTCCTGACCCTCCTCGGTCGGCATGAGCCTCGTCGCTGGCATGCCCCGAGCGTAACGAGATGGTCGGACGTCCAACAAAACCCGGGACGGACGGCCCGGGTCGTCGTCAGAGGACGGGCGGCTGGTGCGGGGCCGGGGCGCGGTCGGGGTCGCGGAAGCGTGAGAGCTCGGGACGCTTGGCCGTGCGCGCGTCCCCGGAGGACGTGCCGCGCACCCGGCGCTCGACCCAGGGGGCGGCGTGGGTGCGCACCCACTCGGCGTGCTGGCGCAGCTCGTCGGCGCGCGAGGTGCGCTCGGCGGGCGGCAGCGGGGCGGTCCAGTCCGCGGTGTCGGTCTCGTGGCCGAGCGCCGTGAGGGCCGCGAGCGCGACGCGGCGGTGGCCCTCGGTCGTCAGGTGGATGCGGTCCTCGGACCACATCCGCCAGTCCCGCAGCGCGCGCATGCCCCAGAGGTTGACGACGTGGCAGCCGTGGTCCTGCGCGATCGTGAAGATGTTGGCCGCGTGCACCGCGTGCCGCCCGCGCAGCGCCCGGAAGAGGCCGGCGTCGCGGGTGTCGGTGGGGGTCGCGAGCAGGACGTCGGCCCCGGAGGCGCGCAGGCGCACGACCGCCTCCTCGAGGCGGGAGGCGAGCGAGTCGAGGTCGACGCTCGGGCGCAGGAGGTCGTTGCCGCCTCCGACCATCGAGACGAGGTCGGGGGACATCTGCAGGGCGGTGTCGAGCTGCGGGCCGACGACGTCGGAGAGCGTGCGGCCGCGCACGGCGAGGTTGGCGTAGCCGAAGGGCAGGTGCTCGGCCTCGGCGACGCCGTCGAGCGCGTGGGCGAGCCGGTCGGCCCAGCCGACGAACGCGTCGGGGCGGTCGGGGTCCGGGTCGGACATCCCCTCGGTGAAGGAGTCGCCGATGGCGACGTAGCGGGTCCAGACCCGGCGCTCGGCGGGGTGGGTGGTCACGTGAGCCTCCAGTCGACCGGCGCGGCGCCGGCCTCGGTGAGCAGGGCGTTGGCGCGGGAGAACGGGCGGGAGCCGAAGAACCCGCCGTGCGCCGACAGCGGGCTGGGGTGGGCGGACTCGAGGCACGGGACGCCGGCCTCGGTGAGCCGTGGCGCGAGCGAGCGCGCATCGCGGCCCCAGAGGATCGCGACGAGGGGGCCGCCGCGCTCGGCGAGCGCCTCGATGGCCCGGCCGGTCACCTCCTCCCAGCCGCGGCCGCGGTGGCTGGCCGGCTTGCCGGGGGTGACGGTGAGGACGCGGTTGAGCAGGAGGACGCCCTGTTCGGCCCACGGGGTGAGGTCGCCGCTCGCGGGGCGGGGGAGGCCGAGGTCGGTCTCCATCTCCGTGTAGATGTTGACGAGGCTCTTCGGCACGGGGCGCACGTCGGGCTCGACGGAGAACGACAGGCCCATCGCGTGGCCGGGGGTCGGGTAGGGGTCCTGGCCGACGACGAGCACGCGGACGGCGTCGAGCGGCTGCTGGAAGGCCCGCAGCACGTGCGGCCCGCCGGGCAGGTACCCGCGGCCCGAGGCGACCTCCTCGCGGAGGAACTCGCCGAGCCGGGCGACGGTCTCCTCGACCGGTGCGAGGGCCTGCGCCCACGAGGGGTGGACCAGCTCGTGCAGCGGCCGGGCGGGGCTCGGGGAGGGCGCGGAGGACATCGGGCCCACGGTAGTCCCCGCCGGTCGGCGCCCCGCCGGGAGCACCCGCCCGGGTCCGCGCCGGCGGTGTCCCCACCGATTGCGAGTTCCGCCGCTGGACACGCCTGCGCACGGCGCGTCGAGCGGCGCAACTCGCAATGAGTCGACTCTGGGGGTGGGAAAGCCTCAGGCGAGGATGCCGCGGACCTCGTCGAGGCGGGCCGGCACGAGGCGGTACCACGCCCACGAGCCGCGGCGCTCGCGCTCGAGGAGGCCGGCGTCGGTGAGGACCTTGAGGTGGTGCGACACGGTCGGCTGGGCGAGCCTGACGAGGTCGGTGAGGTCACAGACGCACGCCTCGCCGGCGTCCGTCGCGCGGATCGCGCTGACCAGCCTCAGGCGCACGGGGTCGGCGACGGCCTTGAGGAGGGCCGCGCTGCGCTCGGCGTCCTCGCGCGACATCCCACCGTCGACGCCGATGCCGCAGCAGGCGCCGGTGGTGCTCGTGAGGGGCAGCTCGCGGACCGGCACGGGGGACCTCCTGGGGCGACGGACCTCCATATTGACACACATCGATGTGGTGGTCCACGCTGTCCTCATCGACGCTCGTCGATGCCAGTCCTCGTCCCGGAGGTGCCCGCCGTGACCACCGCCCCGTCCGCCCCGCCACCGACCGGCCGCGTCCAGATCGCGCTCAACGTCAGCGACCTCGAGGCCTCCGTCGCCTTCTACACGGCGATGTTCGGGGTCGCGCCGCACAAGCGCCGCCCGGGGTACGCGAACTTCGCCGTCGAGCAGCCGCCGCTCAAGCTCGTCCTCATCGAGACGAGCGAGGCCACCCGCGGCAGCGGCGCCGCCGGCGCGCTCAACCACCTCGGGGTCGAGGTCGGCTCGACCGCCGACGTCGCCGCGGCCCGCGAGCGGTTCTCGGACGCCGGCCTCGCGAGCTTCGACGAGGACGACACGACGTGCTGCTACGCCCTCCAGGACAAGGTCTGGGTCCACGACCCGGCCGGCGCCCCGTGGGAGGTCTACACCGTCAAGGACGAGGACCCCGCCGACGCGCGCCCGGCGACCGCGAGCCTCGAGGTGCTCGGCGCCGAGGGAGCCTGCTGCTCGTGACCGTCCCCACCGACGCCCCGGCTCCCGCCCTCGCGGGCGCCGTCCGGCTGTCGACCCTCGACCGGCTGCTCCCCCTCTGGATCGGCCTCGCGATGGTCGTCGGGCTCCTGCTCGGCCGGCTCGTCCCCGGTCTCGGCGAGGGGCTCTCGGCCGTCGAGGTCGACGGCGTCTCGCTGCCCATCGCGCTCGGCCTGCTCGTCATGATGTACCCCGTGCTGGCCAAGGTCCGCTACGACCGGCTCGACAGCGTGACCGGCGACCGGCGGATGCTCGTCGCCAGCCTCGTCCTCAACTGGGTGCTCGGCCCGGCCCTGATGTTCGCCCTCGCCTGGCTGCTGCTCCCGGACCTGCCGGAGTACCGCACCGGGCTCGTCGTCGTCGGGCTCGCCCGCTGCATCGCGATGGTCGTCATCTGGAACGACCTCGCGTGCGGCGACCGCGAGGCCGCGGCGGTGCTCGTCGCGCTCAACTCGGTCTTCCAGGTGCTCGCGTTCGCCGGCCTGGGCTGGTTCTACCTGTCGGTCCTGCCGGGGTGGCTCGGCCTGCAGCAGACCGCCCTCGACGTCTCGGCGTGGGACATCGCGCGGTCGGTGCTGGTCTTCCTCGGCATCCCGCTCGTGCTCGGCTACCTCTCGCGCCGCATCGGCGAGCGTCGGTGGGGCAGAGCGGCGTACGAGCGCTCGTTCCTGCCGCGCATCGGCCCGTGGGCGCTCTACGGGCTGCTCTTCACGATCGTCGTGCTCTTCGCGCTCCAGGGCGAGCAGGTGACGAGCCGGCCGCTCGACGTCGTCCGCATCGCCCTGCCGCTGCTCGCCTACTTCGTCCTCATGTGGGGCGGCGGGTTCGTGCTCGGGCGGGGCATCGGCCTCGGCTACGCGCGGACGACGACGCTCGCGTTCACCGCGGCCGGCAACAACTTCGAGCTCGCCATCGCCGTCGCCATCGCGACCTTCGGCGCGACCTCCGGGCAGGCGCTCGCCGGGGTCGTCGGGCCGCTCATCGAGGTGCCCGTCCTCGTCGGGCTCGTCTACGTCTCGCTCGCCCTCCGGAAGGGGTTCTCCCGTGCCTGACCGTCCGTCCGTCATGTTCGTCTGCGTCCACAACGCCGGCCGCTCGCAGATGGCCGCCGCCTGGCTGCACCACCTCTCGGGCGGGGCCGTCGAGGTCCGCTCGGCGGGCAGCGCCCCCGGCGACGCCGTCAACCCGGTGGCCGTCGAGGCCATGCGCGAGGTCGGCATCGACATCGCCGCCGAGCGGCCCAAGGTCCTCACGCCCGAGGCGGTGCAGGCCTCCGACGTCGTCGTGACGATGGGCTGCGGCGACACCTGCCCGATCTTCCCGGGCACGCGCTACGAGGACTGGGTCCTCGAGGACCCGGCCGGGCAGGGCCTGGCGATGGTGCGCGGCGTGCGCGACGAGATCCTCGAGCGCGTGCTCGCGCTCCTCGACGAGCTCGGCGTCCCGGCCGCCCACCAGTCCCACTGACTGCGAGTTCCGCCGCCCGACCCGCCCCGGAACGGCGCGTCGGGCGGCGGAACTCGCAAGAAGTCGGGAGAAGGCGGGTGGGGTCGGACCCTCGACCGCGGGGCGGCCGGGGGTGGACCGCCGCCCGGGTGCCGACGCCGCCCCGTCAGACTGGACCGGTGACCGCGACCCCGCCCTGGCCGACCGTCCTCTTCGACCTCGACGGCACCCTCGCCGACACGATCCCGCTCATCGTCGCCTCCTACCAGCACGCCTTCCGGGCGGTGCTCGGCGAGGAGGTCGAGGAGACCCGGGCGCGCGCGTGGATCGGCCGCCCGCTGCTCGAGGCGCTGCTCGAGGAGAGCCCCGAGCACGGCCACGCGCTCGACGCCACCTACCGCGAGTGGAACCTCGCGAACACCGGCCGGCTCATCCGCCGCTACGAGGGGGTGCCCGAGCTCCTCGAGGCCCTCCACGCGGCCGGCGTCACGACCGCGGTCGTCACCTCCAAGCGCCAGGAGACCGCCCGGCTCGCGCTCGAGGGCGTCGGCATCGACCACCTCGTCGAGGTCGTCGCCGGCCTCGAGGACACCGACCGCCACAAGCCCGCCCCGGACCCCCTCCTGCGCGGCGCCACGGTGCTCGGCGTCGACCCGGCGCGCTGCGTCTACGTCGGGGACGCGACGGTCGACGTGCAGGCGGCGCAGGCCGCGGGGATGGCCGCCGTGGCCGTCACGTGGGGCGCCGGCGACCGTGCAGCGCTCGCGGCCCAGGGCCCGACGGCCCTCGTCGACGAGGTCGCCGACCTGCAGGCGCTCCTGCTCGGGCTGCGCGCCTCCTAGACTCCCGCCCGTGCACCCCACCACCCCGTACTCCCCGAACGCCCACGAGGAGCTCGCGACCCTCCTCGACGCCGTCACCGCGTACGCCGAGGAGCGCATCCGGATGGAGCCGCCGCTCGACCGCGTGCGGACCCAGGAGGACCTCGACGCGACGCTCGGCCGCACCGTCACGGCCCACGGGCTCGGCGGCTCCGAGGCGATGCGCATCTTCGCCGACGAGCTCGCGCCCGCGTGCCTCTCGGTCGACCACCCGCGCTACCTCTCCTTCATCCCGTGCGCGCCGAGCGACGCCTCGGTCGTCTTCGACCTCGTCGTCGGTGCCTCGTCGATCTACGCCGGGTCCTGGCTCGAGGGCTCGGGCGCGGTCTGGGCCGAGAACCAGGCGCTGCGCTGGATCGCCGACCTCGTCGGGCTGCCGGAGGGCGCCGGTGGCGTCTTCGTCCCCGGCGGCACCATCGGCAACCTGTCGGCGCTCGTCGCGGCGCGCGCCACCGCCCGCCACCGCGCGGCCGCCGGCGACCGCCCCTGGCGCGTCGCGGCCACCGCGGGCGCGCACAGCTCCATCGCGTCGGCCTGCGAGGTGATGGACGCCGAGCTCGTCGGCGTGCCGGCCGACGACGCCGGCCGGCTCACCGGACCGGCGCTGCGCCGGGCCATCGAGGAGCACGGCCCCGAGACCTTCTTCGCCGTCGTCGCGACCTGCGGCACGACCAATTTCGGCATCGTCGACGACCTCGCGTCGGTGGCCGAGGTGTGCCGCGAGCACGGCATCTGGTTCCACGTCGACGGCGCGTACGGCGGGGCCGGGCTCGCCGCCCCGTCGGTGCGCGAGCTCTACGCGGGCATCGAGCACTGCGACTCCTTCATCGTCGACCCGCACAAGTGGCTCTTCGCGCCCTTCGACTGCTGTGCGTTGCTCTACCGCGAGCCGGCGCTCGCCCGCGCCGCGCACACCCAGAAGGCCGGCTACCTCGACGTCCTCACCGAGGCCCCCGACTGGAACCCCACCGACTACTCCGTCGGCCTGACCCGGCGGGCGCGCGGCCTGCCGTTCTGGTTCTCCCTCGTCGTCAACGGCACCGACGCCTACACGGCCGCCGTCGAGCGCACGCTGGACGTCGCCCGGTACGCCGAGGCCGAGGTCGCCCGCCGCCCCGAGCTCGAGCTGGTCCGCGATCGCGACCTGTCGGTGGTCGTCTTCCGGCGCCTCGGCTGGTCGCCCGCCGACTACCAGGCCTGGTCGGACCGGATGCTCGCCGACGAGTTCGCCTTCGTCGTGCCGACGACGCACGACGGCGAGACGCTGGCCCGCTTCGCGATCGTCAACCCCGCGACGACGGAGGACGACATCCGGGACATCCTCGACACGATGGCCTGAGCCGGCCCGACCGCACCCGGCGCGGCTGCTGGGGGGCGTGGGTCGTGTGTGACGGGTGAGCTGACCGCCGCGCGAGGTGTCCAGCCGACACGCCGCAGGACGCGCCGAGCGGAATGACACGGGTGTCATTCCGCGGCTAGAGTGAGGCCCGAAGCCACACGCGACGAAGGGTCGAGAACACACCGTGAGTGCCGCCTCCGAACAGGTCACCCCTGCCGTCAGCGTCTCGGACCTCTCCGAGCGCGACCGTGAGGTGCTCGCCTTCGAGCGGCAGTGGTGGAAGTACGCCGGCTCCAAGGAGACCGCCATCAAGGAGCTCTTCGACATGAGCTCGACGCGGTACTACCAGGTGCTCAACGGCCTCATCGACAACCCGGTGGCCCTCGCCCACGACCCGATGCTCGTCAAGCGGCTGCGCCGCCTGCGCGCGAGCCGCCAGCGCGCCCGCTCGGCCCGACGCCTCGGCATGGAGCCCTGAGCCGGGGAGCCCCCAGAACCAGAGATGCCCGTCCGTGAGGGAAGCCGGACGGGCATCTCTGCTGTCCGGGCCCCTCCGAGCCGCCCCACCCCACGGGTCGAACGAACAGGACACGCCGCGTGCGTGGTGGCGCAGGCGGCGTGTCCTGTTCGCTCGACGGGGTGGACCCGCGGGGGGAGGGGTCAGGGGAGGTCGGGGTCGGGGAACTCGACCGGCCAGCCCTTCTTGGCCAGCTGGTCGCGCACCCGGCGCAGGTCCTTGTCGCTGGGGTCGGCGTGCGTGTACTCGGTGATGGCCGCCGCGATGTCCGACGGGCCGGCCGGGCTGACGTCCGCGCGCCGCAGGGCCTTGGCGACCTTCTTGACCTCGGAGCGGGTCAGCCGGCGCTCGAGCAGCGCGAGCAGCGGCACGTAGTCGTGCTCGGGCACGCCGCCCGGGTAGCCCTCGCGCAGCCAGTTGACGATGCGGGCGAGCGGGCTGCCCTCGCGCGGCGGGGCCTCGTCCTCCTCCTCGTCCATGCCGCCGAGCGGCCAGCCGCCGAGGACGAGCTTGGCCGAGACCTGGCGGACCTGCTCGTCCTCGGGGACGAGGGCGCGCACGGCGCGGCGGGAGAGGACCTTCTCGGCGGCCAGCTTGCGCAGCACGTCGTGCGCCGCGTGGGTGCCGAGCTGCTCCTGGAGGACCGCTCCGAGGGCGGCCGCCTCGGCGTCGGGGACGCCGTCGGGGAAACCGGCCCGGATGTGGGCGATCACCGAGTGCGACAGCTGCGGCATGGCGGGACTCACTTCTTGTCGACGATGGTCGGGAGGACGTGCTCGAAGCTCACGGCCTTCCCGAAGCCGCTCGCGACGATGAGCACGAGGCCGAGCACGACCCCGCCGAGGATGACCGCGACGAGCAGCCCGGCGAGCAGCCGGCCGAGCGACGAGTACCGCACGCTACCGTCCGGTGCCTCCTCGGCGCCGACGACGAGCGCGCGCATGGCGAGGGCGTAGATCACGGGCAGGCCGGCCCCGAAGAGGAGGCCGACGACGAGGACGTCGGCGGCGCCCTGGAGGGCGAGCTGGAGGCTGCGCATGGTGGTCGGTCCTCTCCGTCAGCGGGTGGGGGTCTTGGTGGGGGCGGGGGCGGCCGGGGTGGGCTCGCCGCCGGCGGCGCCCCACTCCTCGGTGACGTTGTGGGCCCCGACGTGCTCCCGCTTCGAGCGCAGGTACATGAAGAGCGAGGCGGCGCAGAGGATCGCGAAGACGAGCAGCGCACCGGGCGCGCCGCCGAGCGTGTGGCCGACCCACCACATGAGCGCGCCCATCCCGGCGGCGATGGGGAAGGTCAGCGCCCACGCGACGACCATCCGGCCGGCCGTCGACCAGCGCACGTGCGTGCCGCGCCCGAGCCCGCCACCGAGGACGGAGCCGGTCGCGACGTGGGTCGTCGAGAGGGCGAACCCGAGGTGGCTCGAGGCGAGGAGCACCGCCGCCGTCGCGCCGTCGCTCGAGAGGCCCTGGCGCGGCGTGATGTCGACCAGGCCCTTGCCGAGGGTGCGGATGATCCGCCAGCCGCCGATGTAGGTGCCGAGGGCGATGGCCGTCGCGGCGCTCACCTTGACCCAGATCGGCACGGCGTCGGTGCGGTCCCAGTGGCCGCTCGCGATGAGGGCGAGGGTCATGACGCCCATCGTCTTCTGTGCGTCGTTGGTGCCGTGCGCGAGCGAGACGAGGGAGGCGCTGCCGATCTGGCCCCAGCGGAAGTAGCGCTCGTTGAGCCGGTCCATGACCGAGGCGGTGATGCGGTGCACGAGCCAGCAGCCGATGAACGCGACGGCGAGCGCGACGGCGGGGGAGAGCAGCGAGGGCAGGAGGATCTTGCCGACGACGCCGTCGAGCTTGGTGCCGTCGCCGGTCCACTTGACGCCCGCGAGGCCGAGGCCCGCGGCGCCGGCGCCGGTCAGGCCGCCGAGCAGGGCGTGCGAGGAGCTCGAGGGCAGGCCGAGCAGCCAGGTGAAGAGGTTCCAGACGATGCCGCCGACGAGGCCGGCGAGCACGATGAGCAGCAGCGCCTCACCGCCACCGGTCAGGAGCTCGGGCCGTGGGGCGCCGCTCTTGTCCTGGATCTTGATGACGGCGTTCGACACGGTGAGGGCGACCTCGACGGACAGGAAGGCGCCGACGAGGTTGAGCACCGCGCTGAGGCCGACCGCCACCTTGGGCGCGAGGGCCCCGGTGGAGATCGACGCCGCCATCGCGTTGGCCGTGTCGTGGAAGCCGTTCGTGAAGTCGAAGGCCAGGGCCGTCACGATGACGAGCACGAGGATGAGGGTCGCTGCGTCCACGAGGCACCAGTCTGGGGCGGCAACCCTCGCTTCACCAAGACGGGGGTCGTCGTTCACCCGCTGTTCATCCGGCGCATGGGGCCGGTGCGGCGCACGGGGCGTGCGGGGCGCGCCGGGCGGCCGTCTTTGTCAGGATGGGGGGATGAGCGACCTGGACTGGAGCACCCCGGACGGACTCGCGGCGATCCGCGCGCACCTCGTGGACCGCATCGACGGCTGGCGGGAGCCCGCGGCGCACGCGGTGGGCCTGTCGCCGGCGTCCTCGACCCCGGACTGGGTCTTCCCGCACGTCACGGCCACCCCCGGCGGGCGCCCGGCCCTCGCGACGGTCGTCCTCGCGACGGTGCTCGGCCACGACGGCTCGACGGCCACCCTGCCGCTCTCGCGCTCCGACCTCGAGGCCGCGGTCGAGTCGCTCGCGCCCGCCGAGGCCTGCACCGACCTGCCGCACCCGAACCTCGCCGCGTGGCGCGAGGTGCTCCACGAGCTGGACGGCAACCCGGCGCGCGAGGCGGTCGCGGTCTTCGTCGCCGACCTCGGCGACCCGGTCGCCTCCGAGGCGGATGCCTCCCTGCGCGTCCACGTCGAGGGCGTCGACCCGGCGCTCTGAGCCGGTCCGCCGGAGTCGGTGCCCCTCAGGCAGCGTTTGCACTCTCCGGGTGAGAGTGCCAATAATGGCCATTAGCACTCTCACCATGAGAGTGACAGAACAGACCGGTCCGGTGAGGGCAGGTGCGCCGACGGTGACGTGAGCCGCGGCCCCGGCCCGTCCGTCGCGGGCACCGCCCGGTCCCACCAACGTTTCGCGTGGGAGGAACCACCCGAATGGCCAAGATCATCGCATTCGATGAGGAGGCGCGCCGCGGTCTCGAGCGAGGGATGAACATCCTCGCCGACGCCGTCAAGGTGACGCTCGGTCCGAAGGGCCGCAACGTCGTCCTGGAGAAGAAGTGGGGCGCCCCCACCATCACCAACGACGGTGTCTCGATCGCCAAGGAGATCGAGCTCGACGACCCGTACGAGAAGATCGGCGCGGAGCTCGTCAAGGAGGTCGCCAAGAAGACCGACGACGTCGCCGGTGACGGCACGACGACGGCCACCGTCCTCGCCCAGGCGCTCGTCCGCGAGGGCCTGCGCAACGTCGCCGCCGGGGCCAACCCGATGGCGCTCAAGCGCGGCATCGAGAAGGCCGTGCGCGCCGTCTCCGACGAGCTCCTGGCCAACGCCAAGGACGTCGAGACCAAGGAGCAGATCGCGGCCACCGCCTCGATCTCCGCCGCTGACCCCCAGATCGGCGAGATGATCGCCGAGGCCATGGACAAGGTCGGCAAGGAAGGCGTCATCACCGTCGAGGAGAGCAACACCTTCGGCCTCGAGCTCGAGCTCACCGAGGGCATGCGCTTCGACAAGGGCTACATCAGCCACTACTTCGTCACCGACACCGAGCGCATGGAGGCCGTGCTCGAGGACCCCTACGTCCTCATCGCGAACTCCAAGATCGGGTCGATCAAGGACCTGCTGCCCCTCCTCGAGAAGGTCATGCAGTCCGGCAAGCCGCTCCTCGTCATCTCCGAGGACGTCGACGGCGAGGCCCTGAGCACGCTCGTGGTCAACAAGATCCGCGGCACCTTCAAGTCCGTCGCCGTCAAGGCCCCGGGCTTCGGTGACCGTCGCAAGGCCATGCTCGGCGACATCGCCATCCTCACCGGTGGCCAGGTCATCTCCGAGGAGGTCGGGCTCAAGCTCGACACCGCGGACCTCTCGCTCCTCGGCCGCGCCCGCAAGGTCGTCGTCACCAAGGACGAGACGACGATCGTCGAGGGTGCCGGTGACAACGACCAGATCCAGGGTCGCGTCAACCAGATCCGCGCCGAGATCGAGAAGACCGACTCGGACTACGACCGCGAGAAGCTCCAGGAGCGCCTCGCCAAGCTCGCCGGCGGCGTCGCCGTCATCAAGGCGGGCGCGGCCACCGAGGTCGAGCTCAAGGAGCGCAAGCACCGCATCGAGGACGCCGTGCGCAACGCCAAGGCTGCCGTCGAGGAGGGGATCGTCGCCGGTGGTGGCGTGGCCCTGCTCCAGGCGACCACGGCGGCGTTCGAGAAGCTCGAGGTCGAGGGTGACGAGGCCACCGGCGCGAACATCGTCCGCGTCGCCGCGTCCGCCCCGCTCAAGCAGATCGCGGTCAACGCCGGCCTCGAGGGCGGCGTCGTCTCCGAGAAGGTCTCCAACCTGCCCTCCGGCCACGGCCTCAACGCCGCGACCGGCGAGTACGTCGACCTCATCGCCGCGGGCATCATCGACCCGGCGAAGGTCACCCGCTCGGCGCTGCAGAACGCGGCGTCCATCGCGGCGCTGTTCCTCACCACCGAGGCGGTCATCGCCGACAAGCCCGAGAAGTCGGCCCCGGCGATGCCGGGTGGCGACGAGATGGGCGGCATGGGCTTCTGAGCCCCTGACGCACCACGGGTCACGACCGACGGGCGGTCCTCCTCACGGAGGGCCGCCCGTCGGCGTTCCGGCGACCGCCGTCCCGGGGTGGGACAGGGGTCGGCTCCGGGTGCTCACCCACAGCCGCCGCCCAGCCTCGGACGGCAGGATGAGGACATGAGCCACCCCGAGCCCGGCGAGGCCCACCCCCTCGTCCTCGGCCCGCTGCTGCGCCACGTCGACGAGGTCTCGGCCACCGTGTGGGTGCGCACCGCCCGCGCCGCGACGGTCACCGTCGTCCGGGACGGTCGGCGCTGGAGTGCGCCGACCTTCCGCGTCCACGGGTCGCACTACGCCCTCGTCGTCTGCGACGGCCTCCTCCCCGGCACCGACGACCCCTACGAGGTGCTCGTCGACGACGAGCGCGTCTGGCCGCTCGAGGGCGCGCCGCCGAGCCGCATCCGCACCCTCGACCCCGCCCGGATGCCCCACTTCGCGTTCGGCTCGTGCCGCACGACCGGGTCGCACGACGACGAGGGCGTGCGGCGCCACGGCGTCGACGCCCTGCGCAGCCTTGCCGTCACGCTGCGCGACGCGCCGGAGGCCGGCTGGCCCGACCTGCTCGTCCTCCTCGGCGACCAGGTCTACGCCGACACGACGCCGCACCCGGAGCTCGAGGCCTTCATGCGGGCCCGGCGCAGCCTCGACGAGCCGCCGTACGAGGAGATCAAGGACTACGCGGAGTACGACGAGCTCTACCGCATCACGTGGGTCGAGCCGGTCATCCGCTGGCTGCTCTCGACCGTGCCGTCGGCGATGATCTTCGACGACCACGACATCCGCGACGACTGGAACACCTCGTGGTCCTGGCGCCGCGAGATGCGCGCGACGACGTGGTGGCAGGAGCGCATCGTCTCCGGGCTCGCGTCGTACTGGGTCCACCAGCACATCGGCAACCTCTCGCCGGCCGAGCTCGCGCAGGAGGAGGTCTTCCGGCTCGTCCTCGAGCACGCGACCGACCACGCGGCCCGCGGCACGAGCGCCGTCGTCGACGAGCTCGACCTCACGGCGGTGCTCGACGCCCTCGCGGCCCGGGCCGACGCCGAGCCCGAGACCTACCGCTGGAGCCACACCCGCGAGCTCGGCGACTGCCTGCTCGTCGTCCTGGACTCCCGCGCCGCCCGCCACCTGGAGCCCGACCACCGCTCGATCCTCGACGCCACCGAGACCGCGTGGCTCGACGAGACGCTGCGCGGCGGGTACCGGCACGTCTTCGTCGGCACGTCGCTGCCCTTCCTCCTGCCGCCGGGGCTGCACGACTTCGAGGCCATCGACGAGGCGGTCGCGCAGGGCGCCTACGGACGCCGGGCCTCGCACGTCGCGGAGCGGGTGCGCCGGGTCGTCGACCTCGAGCACTGGGCCGCCTTCAACGCCGGCTTCGACGAAGTCTTCGAGATGGTGATGGACCTCGCGCGCGGCCACCGCGGGCCGGCGCCCGACACCGTCACCTTCCTCTCCGGCGACGTCCACAACTCCTACCTCGCCGAGGTCACCGACCCGGCAGCGCACGGCGCGCGCTCGCGGATCGTCCAGGCCGTCTGCTCGCCGATCCGCAACCCGATGCCGCGCGGCGTGCGCGTCGTCATCTCGATGCTCACCCGCTCCCTCGTGCGCCCGATGCGCCTGCTGGCGTCGGCCTCGCGGCGCGTGCCGGACCCGGCCTACCCCTGGACGGTCACCGAGGGGCCGTGGTTCGACAACAACGTCGCCCTCTGCCGGGTGCTGCCGGACGGTCTCGACCTCACGTGGGTCACCGGGATGGTCGAGGGCACCGACCACGACCACCCGTGGCTGCGCGAGGTCTGGTCGGTGCACCTCGACCCGCCGGGCTCCGTGACGGCGCGGCCCACCGACGACGGCCCCTCGGACCACCGGGTGGTCCCCGCGGCGGCCGCCCGCACGGCGTCGCCTAGCGTGGCCCCATGAGCGTCGCCGAGTCCCAGCCCGGCCCGGCCGGCGCGTCCGCCGCCCCGCCGGCCCGCCCGCCCGCCGCGCGGGTCGAGAACCTCACGAAGGTGTACGGCTCCGGCGACACCCGGGTCGTCGCGCTCGACGACGTCACCCTCGACCTCCACGCGGGCGAGTTCACGGCGATCATGGGCCGCTCCGGCTCGGGCAAGTCGACGCTGATGCACTGTGCCGCGGGCCTGGACGCGTCGAGCTCGGGCCACGTCTACCTCGGTGACGTCGACCTCACGACGCTCAAGGAGCGCCGCCTGACCGAGCTGCGGCGCGACCGCATCGGCTTCGTCTTCCAGGCCTTCAACCTCGTGCCGACGCTCACGGCGGAGGAGAACATCGTCCTGCCGCTGGCCATCGCCGGCCGCAAGCCGGACCAGGCGTGGTTCGACGAGGTCGTCGACACGGTCGGGCTGCGCAGCCGCCTCGGCCACCGCCCCGGGGAGCTGTCGGGCGGGCAGCAGCAGCGGGTCGCCTGCGCGCGGGCGCTCGTCGGCCGCCCCGACGTCGTCTTCGCCGACGAGCCGACCGGCAACCTCGACTCCGCCTCCGGCGCCGAGGTCCTCGGCTTCCTGCGCCGCTCGGTCGACACCCACGGGCAGACCGTCGTCATGGTCACCCACGACCCCGGCGCGGCGAGCTGGACCGACCGCGTCGTCTTCCTCGCCGACGGCCACGTCGTCGGCGAGCTGCGGGAGCCCACGCCCGAGGCGGTCCTCGAGTGGATGGCGCGCCTGGCCGAGTCGGAGGCCTGACGTGCTGCGCGCGACGCTGCGCGGCATCCTCGCGCACAAGGTGCGGCTGCTGCTCAGCGGTGTCGCCGTCGTGCTCGGGGTGGCCTTCGTCGCCGGCTCCTACGTGTTCACCGACACCCTCGACCGCGCCTTCACCGGGCTGACGAGCGGCGCCGTCGGCGACGTCATCGTCCGGCCGGGCAGCGCCGACGAAGCGGGCGGGGGTGGGGGTCCGCTCGGCGCGGCCGCCGTGCGCACCGTGCCCGAGGACCTCGTCACCACGCTGGCGGGTGTGCCCGGCGCCGCCCGCGCGGACGGGCGCGTGACGACCTTCGGCACGTTCGTCGTCGACCGCCAGGGCAAGCTCGTCGGCGGAGGAGGGCCCCCCGGCATCGGGGTCTCGTACAGCTCGGGGCCGGCCGCGAACGGCACGCCGTCGGCGACGCTGAAGAGCGGGCGCTACCCCGCCGCGGAGGGCGAGATCGTCCTCGACGCCACGTCCGCGCAGCGCTCCGGCTGGCGGCTCGGCGACACCGTGCCCCTGCTCACCGCCGGCGCGCAGCCGCGCATCGAGGCCACGCTCGTCGGCACCGCCGAGTTCGGCGGCAGCTCGCTCGTCGGCGCGAGCGTCGTGATGTTCGACGCCCGGCAGGCCCAGCAGCTCTTCCTCGACGGCGGCACGGGATGGTCGACCGTCTGGGTCACCGCCGCACAGGGCACGACGCAGGACCAGCTGCTGCGCTCGGTCCAGGCCGTGCTCCCCGAGGGCTTCCGGGCCGACACCGGCGACGCGACCTCCGCGCGCGCGGCGACGCGCATCGACGAGGCGCTCTCGTTCGTCACGACCTTCCTGCTCGTCTTCGCCGGGGTCGCCCTGACCGTCGGCGCGTTCCTCATCGTCAACACGTTCTCGATCCTCGTCGCGCAGCGCAGCCGCGAGCTCGCGCTGCTGCGGGCCATCGGGGCGAGCCGTCGGCAGGTGGCGCGCTCGGTGCTCGTCGAGGCGGCCATCGTGGGCTTCGTCGGGTCCGCGCTCGGCGTGGGGCTCGGGGTGCTGCTGGCCATCGGCATCCGGGCCGTATTCGGGCGGGTGGGGCTCGACCTCGGCTCGACGCCGCTCGTCCTCGAGGCCCGGACCGTCGTCGTGGCGCTGGCCGTCGGGGTGCTCGTCACCGTCCTCTCGGCCTACCTGCCGGCCCGCCGGGCCGGGCGGGTGCCGCCCGTCGCCGCGATGCGCGACGACGCCGTGCTCGCCGAGGGCGGCCTGCGCTGGCGGGTCGCCGTCGGTGCGCTGCTGCTCGCCGCCGGCGTGGTCGGCATCGTCGGCGGGCTCCTCGGGTGGGGCAGCGAGCCGACCTACGTGCTCGGCGTCGGCACCTTCGGGGTGCTCGTCGGCACGGCGCTGCTCAGCCCCGTGCTCGGCCGCCCGGTGCTCGGCGTCCTCGGGGCGCTGTACCGGCGGGCGTTCGGGGCCGTGGGCCGGATGGCCGAGCAGAACGCCCGACGCAACCCCCGCCGCACCGGGGCCACGGCCTCGGCGCTGATGATCGGCGTCTCGCTCGTCACCCTCATGTCGGTGCTCGGGGCCTCGGCCAAGGCGAGCCTCGACCAGTCGCTCGCCGAGGACATCGTCGCGGACTACGTCGTCTCGAGCGTCGTCGGCCAGGGCTTCTCGGCCGCGATCACCGACGCCGTCGAGAAGGTCCCGGGCGTCGAGGAGGTCGTGCGGGTGCGCGGCGCCCGCGTCGAGATCGCCGGCGACCGGGAGTTCGCGACCGGGGTCGACCCGGCCGGTGTCGTGCGTGTCGCGCGGCCCGACGTGACCGCCGGCTCGCTCGAGGCCCTGCGCGACGGCGACGTCGCGCTCTCGACCGCCCATGCCGCCGACCTCGGCCTGCGGGTGGGTGACGAGGTGACGACCACCTTCGCCGGCGCGAAGGCGACGGGGCGCGTCGTCGCCACCTACGAGCCGGACGCCGTGCTCCAGTCCGACGTCACGATGACGCTCGGGACCTTCGACGAGCTCGGGGTGCCGCCGACGGACCGGTCGGCCTTCGTCGTCGCCGAGCCGGGCACCGACCGCCCCGCGCTCAAGAAGGCGCTCGACGCCGCGGTGGCGGACCTGCCGCTCGTCGGGGTCGCCGACCAGGAGCAGTTCGCGGCCGAGCAGCGCAAGCCCATCGACCAGCTGCTCTTCATCGTCTACGCCCTGCTCGGGCTCGCGGTCGTCATCGCGGTGCTCGGCATCGTCAACACCCTCGCCCTCTCGGTCGTCGAGCGGGTGCGCGAGATCGGGCTGCTGCGGGCGGTCGGCCTCAGCCGGCGCCAGCTGCGCACCATGCTGCGCCTGGAGTCGGTGGCCATCGCGGTGCTCGGGGCGGTGCTCGGCGTCGTGCTGGGGCTGGTGTTCGCCGTCGCGCTCCAGCGCTCGCTCGCCGACGACGGCATCGACGTGCTGTCCGTCCCGTGGCTCCAGCTCGCGGGCTTCGTCGGGCTCGCGGCGGTCGTCGGCGTGCTCGCGGCGGTGTGGCCGGGCCGGCGGGCCGCCCGGCTCGACGTCCTGCGCGCCATCGCGACGGAGTGACCGCCCCCGGGCGGGGTCCCGCGCACCCGGCCCATGCGATCGCGGAGCCGACCGGTCGGTAGCGTCACCGGCGTGGATGCCTCCGTCGACCTGCCGCAGCGCCTCGCTCTGCCCGGGCACGTCGTGACGCTCGAGCGCGCGAGCGCCGCCGACGTGCCGGCGGTCGTCGCCCTCCTGCGCGACGACCCCATCGGCGCCGGCCGTGAGGCCGCCCCGGACGCGCCCGGTGGCGAAGGCCTCGCCCCCTACCGCGAGGCCTTCGCCGCCGTCGACGCCGACCCCCACCAGCTCCTCGTCGTCGTGCGGAGCGAGGAGGGGCAGCTGGTCGGGACCCTGCAGCTGACCCTGCTGCACGGTCTCTCGCGCGGCGGAGCGACCCGGCTGCAGGTCGAGGCCGTCCGGGTCGCCGCGGGCCTGCGCGGGTCCGGTCTCGGGAGGGCCCTCTTGGCGTGGGCCGCGGCGTGGGGCCGCGCCCACGGCGCGGTGCTGGCCCAGCTGACGACCGACCTGCGGCGCGAGGACGCACGCCGCTTCTACGAGGGCCTGGGCTGGGTGCACTCCCATGCCGGTCTCAAGCTCGACCTGCGCTGACGCCGGGTCAGGAGAACATCCGGACGGCCTGCGCCTCGACCTCGGCGTACTGCGCGCCCGCGGCGCCGAGCACCCGACCGATCGAGTCGAGCGACTCGCGCACCTGCTGCTGGGTGCCGCGCCACTGCTCGACGACGCCCTGGAACTGCGCCGACGCGCTGCCCGTCCACGCGTCCTGGAGCCCGACGAGGCGGGCGGTCATCGCGGCGACCTGGCCCTCGACCTCGGCGGAGATGCGGGCGACGTCGCCGGCGGCGGCGGTGATGCGCTCGGTGTCGACCTGGAACTGTGCGGACACGGGAGCCCCCTGGTGCTGGTGGGTGGCCCGGTGACCACCCGCTGACCGCAGGCTAGGTCGGGCCGCCGACCGGCCGCCGGAGTTATCCACAGGCCCCTGGGCCCGGACCATCGCATCGGGAGGGCGGGCGACGGGGACGGACGCCGCCACCCGAGCGCGAGACAGGGCCTCGTCCACGGGACCCCGGGTGGGCCTACGATCGGCGGGTGGCCGTCCTCATCGATCCCCCGCGGGTCGAGGCGCACGGCCGACGGTGGTCGCACCTCGTGAGCGACACCAGCCTCGAGGAGCTGCACTCCTTCGCCCGGCGCGTCGGCATCCCGGCCCGGGGCTTCGAGGGGGATCACTACGACGTCCCCGAGGAGCGGTACGCCGCCGTCGTCGCCGCGGGCGCCGAGCCGACCGACGCCCGCGAGCTCCTGCGCCGCCTCGTGGCCAGCGGCCTGCGGCTGCAGAAGCGGCGCGGCGACAAGGGCGTGGCCCGCGTGCCGGGGGTGCGGATGCCCGACGGCGTCGTCGTCGACGTCGACCTCATCCGCTCGGCCCGGGACGCCACCGACCGGCGGGTCTTCGCCGCCCTCGTCCTCGTGCACGACGCGTCCGGGGATCTGGCCGTCGTGCGCTCGGTGTGGCGGCAGGAGTGGGGCGCACCCGGTGGCGGCCGGGAGCCGGGGGAGACGGTGCGCGAGAACGCGGTCCGCGAGGTGCACGAGGAGACCGGCCTGCTGCTCGACCCCGACGCGCTGCGGCCCGTCGGCTACGAGCGCTTCCGGGGCGTCGAAGGCGAAGGGCCGTGGACGGCCGGCCGCGACCTGCTCCAGCTCTTCGAGACGCACCTGACATCCACGCGTCCCGCGCTCACCTCGGCCCACGACGACACCTCCGACCGGCGCTGGGTCACCCCGTCCGAGCTCGAGCGGCTCTGCGGCACGACCTTCTGGTGGCCGCTCGTCGAGGCGGTGCTCAGCCCGCCAGCCGGGTGAGCTCGCGGGCGAGGTTCTCGCGCGCGGCGGGCTCCCACTCACGCCGGGCCAGCTCCGAGCGGTAGACGTGCGGGCGCACGAGGAACGGGCGCAGCACCGCGGCCCGCCCGACCGTGTACTCCGCCACGGGGACGTGCGCGTACTCCTCGCGCACCTGGCGGCAGTACTCGTCGAACCGCGGTGTGGGAGAGGCGAGGATCCACAGGTCCGCGTCGTGCAAGATGGCCCGGTCGGCGTCCGGCCCGTCGTCCGCCGCGGCATCGGCGATGTCGTGCTCGACCGTGTCGAGGACGAGCGTGACGACCCGGTCGACCAGCGCCTCGTCGGCGCCGAGCACCCCGAGCTCGCGCGCGGCGAGGGCCGCGCTCCGGCGCTCGTCATCACCGCCCCGCCCCTCGTACACCGCGTCGTGGAACCAGGCCGCAAGGATGACGGCGGACCGCTCGGCCCGGTTGCCGCGCCCCCCGCGCGCGAGCACGTCGGCCGCGGCGAGGACCTCCGTGAGGTGGGCGACGTCGTGGTAGCGGCGGTGGGGCTCGCTCCAGCGCCGCAGGAGGTCGCTCCCGAGCCGCTCGACGTCGGCGCGCTCCGCCCCCGGCACCGCGACGGCGACGTCGGCCACCCACCGACGATGCAGCCCGCTCACACGGCCACTCTGGCAGAACGGGACCCGCGCGTCACCTGCGCCCGCGTCACGTGCGCGGCCGGGCGCGCTCCCAGGCCCGGGCGTAGCGGCTTCCCGTCGCGAGGAGCAGCAGCCCGGTGGCGATGAAGGCCACGGACCGCAGGACGCCGTCGAGGGCGGCGAGGTCGAAGAGGAAGAGCTTGGCGACGGCGACGGCACTGAGCAGCAGGCCGCTGCGCAGGGCGAGGTCGGACCCCGACGGGCGCTCGAGCGAGTGCAGCAGCAGGCCGGCGGCGGCCGCCATCCAGACGACCGTGGCGACGGCGTGACCGGCGGTGAAGCCCGTCTCGGTCGCCTGCAGGCGCAGCCCGGCGAGCGTGCCGACGCTCACCAGCGCGGTGGCCGTGGCGGCGAGCCCGACGGACCACGCGACGACGGCCGCGAACCGGCGGACGGGGTCGGCGACACCGCGGACGGCACACGCGGCCCACCACGCGAGGGCGGCCACGCCCCCGGCGAGGACGCTCGTGACGAACGCCGCGGCGAGGTCGTGGTCGGCGGCCAGCCGGACCGTCGTCACCGCGAGGACGTCCGGCAGCCAGGCGAGGACGCCCAGCGCGCCGATCCCGGCTCCGAGGCCGAGCGCGATCCGCGAGCGCGTCGCCCCGGCGACCGCGAGGTGGGCGAGGGCGAGGAGCAGGAGGCCGCTGCGCACGAACCCGTCCGGCGTGCCGGAGAGGACCGCCAGCACGGCGGCGACGCTGCCGGCGGTGGCCGTCGTCACGAGCAGGTGGGACGCGACGCGCCCGACCGGCGCCCGGCCGAGGGCCGTCGCGGCGAGCAGGAGCACCGCGCCGACGGCGCCGTGGACGAGGGAACGCGGGGTCTGCGGCAGGGCGGCCGCGGCGGCCAGCGCCCCGGTCGCGACGATGGCGAGCGCGGCGCTCGAGGCGATGTCGTCGGCGTCGCGGCGCACCGACAGCGCGGAGGTGACGAGGGTGCCGGCGAGGACGAGCAGCCCCACGGCGACGAGCGGCACGGCGCCGGGCCGTCCCGCCGTGGAGGCGGCGCCGGCCAGCAGGGCCAGGGTCACGGGCACGACGCGGACGAGCGTCAGCCACGGGGTCGTGCGCCCTGCGGTGGCCCACCACCCGACGGCGGCGAGCACGGCGAGGACGGCCGCGAGCAGCCAGTCGGCGCGGCCCGCGACGACCGGGGCGAAGAGACCGGCCCCGCCGACGAGCAGCACGGCGAGCAGCTCGCTGCCCCAGCGCCGCGCGAGCGCCGAGCCGAGGGCCGCGACCCCCAGGCACAGCAGGACGCCGGCCCCCGCGGGCAGCCATCCGTAGAGGGCCGTGACGGCGACGACGTCGAGGTAGGCGACGGCCGCCCCGGTGGCCACGAGGGCCACGGGTGCGCTCCCCGCGGGAGAGCCCGAGTCGCGGTCGCGCGCCCCTCCGCGCACGCCGAGACCACCGAGCAGTCCTGCGAGGAGCGCGCCGGCGGTGACCCGCGCGCCGGGGCCGAACCATCCGTGCCGGACGGCGAGCACGAGGAGCATCGCCACGCCCGAGAGCGTGATGACGGCGCCGGAGACGGCGAGGACACGGGTCACCGCGCCCTCCCGGCGGTACCAGGGCTCGACGGGGGCCGACGGCGCGAGCGGGCCGACGAGCGGGCGCCCACCGGGTGCCCCGGTCGGCGGCGCTCCCCACGTGGGGGGTGCCACCGGGTGGCCCGACGCCACCCCTGCGGGCGACGGGCCGACCGGTGCCGGGCCGACGGGAGCCGGACCGGCCGGTGCACCGGCCACCGCCGGGACGGGGACTCCCTGGTGTCCCGTCCCGGCGGCCTGGTGCGGGACGCCGCCCTGCGCGGCTCCCGCGACCCCGCCCTGCGCGGGGTCACCCGACCGGACGGCGGCCGACGCCGTGCGGGGGGTGGTCGTGACGACCGGCGGCACCTCGAGCTCGCGGCGGAGCCGGGCGAGGCCGTTGCCGACGGTGTACATCCGCTGCATCGCGTCGGCGAACTCGACCTCGAGGCGTGCCACGTCGTCCCGGTGCGTCATGCCCCCAAGACTCCCGTCGGACGCCCACGGGGCGCCTGAGCACCGGTACTCAGCCGGGCTCGGGCGCCCCGTGGAGCGGGCGGCTCAGCCCTGGCTGCCGGCGGCCGCGGCGAGCGTCGCGCGGATGTCGGTGCTCCTGCCGTCGCGCAGGACGGTCAGGGTGACGGTGCTGCCGACCGACTGCTCGCGGACGTACCCGATGAGCGACTCCGCGCCGTCGACCGGGTCGCCGTTCATCGCGACGATGACGTCACCCTGGCGCAGGCCGGCCTTCTCGGCGGGCGTGCCGGCCTCGACCTTGGTCACCTCGGCGCCGGAGCGGGTGGCCGAGCCGTCGGAGGCGCTGCCGTCCTGCGGGTAGACCCCGAGGTAGGCGTGCTGGGCCTTGCCCGTGTCGATGAGCTGCTTGGTGATCGACTGCACCTCGGTGACCGGGATCGCGAAGCCGATGCCGATGCTGCCCGACTGCCCGCCGGAGGACTGGCCGAGCGAGGCGATCGAGGAGTTGATGCCGACGAGGCGGCCCGACGCGTCGACGAGGGCGCCGCCGCTGTTGCCGGGGTTGATCGCGGCCGAGGTCTGGATGGCGTTGGTCACCACGGGCTCCGCGGTCTGCTGCTGCTGCTGGAACCCGCCGTTGAACGGGTTCTGCTCCTGCTGCGGCTCCTCGGCCTGGGTGCTCACCGGGCGGTTGAGCGCGCTGACGATGCCGGTCGTCACCGTGCCGGCGAGGCCGAGCGGGTTGCCGACGGCCATGACCGGGTCGCCGACCGAGAGGGCCTCGGAGTCGCCCATCGCGATGGGGGTGAGGTCGTCGGGGGCGTTGTCGATGGTGATGACCGCGAGGTCGGTCGAGGGGTCGGTGCCCCGGACCTGCGCGGAGAAGGTGCGGCCGTCGGCGAGGGTCACCTGGAGCTTCTGCGCGCCGGCGACGACGTGGTTGTTCGTCACGACGTGCGCGTTGCCGTCGATGATGACGCCCGAGCCCTGCGCCTCACCGTTCGCGAGCTGCGCGGTGATGGCCACGACGCTCGGCGAGACCGCCTTCGCGGTGGAGGCCCAGTTGGGGGCCGAGGCGTCGGCCTGCTGCACCGGCACGACGTCCGCGCCGCGACCCGACTGGGAGGTGGACACCGTCGACGTCGTCGAGGTGTCGTCCATCAGCCGGGTCGCGGCCAGGGTGCCGCCGGAGGACAGGACGGCGGCGAGGACCGCGACGCCGACGATCTCGGCGCCACGGCGACGCCCGGACCCGCGGGAGGGGACGCCCGAGGGTCCGGACCCCCCGGCCGGCCCGAACGGCCCCGACGGAGGGGGAGGGGCCATCGGACCGGTCGGGGTGCTCTGGGGGTACCCGGTGGGGACCGGGGTGGTCGGCGAGCCCTCGCCCGTCGGCTGCGTCGCGGTGGTGGCACCACCGTGCGGGGTGTACCACTGCGGGGCGGTCCACGGGCCGGGGTTCTCCGGGGTGCGGGGCTGCTGGTCGTTCATCGCCGACGGGTCTCCTTCTGCTCGACTGGATCCCACTCAACGCCCCCGAGGTGGACGTGCGCTGGTCAGTGGCTGGGAGTCCGCTGTGCGAACCGGACGACGAACGTCGCGCCGCCGCCCGGGGTCTCCGCGACACCCACCCGGCCGTGGTGCCCGGCGACGATGGCGGCGACGATCGCCAGCCCGAGGCCGGTGCCGCCCCCGCCGGCGCGCCCGCGCGAGGGGTCGGCCCGGTAGAAGCGCTCGAACACCTTCGTCGAGATCTCGGGGGGCACGCCGTGCCCGTGGTCGCGCACCTCGAGGCTCGGCACGCCGTCGCGCAGGCCGACGGCGACCTCGACGGGCGTCCCGTCGGGGGTGTGCCGCAGCGCGTTCGCGACGAGGTTGGTGACGACCTGCCGCAGCCGGGGCTCGGACCCCCGCACGACCGTGGGCTCGACGCCGCCGTCGAACCCCACGAGCTGGATGCGTCGCTCGGGGGCCCGGGCCCGCGCGTCGGCGACGGTGTCGGCGGCCAGGACCGTGAGGTCGACGTCGGTGTGCTCGACCTCGGGCTCCTCGTCGAGGCGCGCGAGGGTCAGCAGGTCCTCGACGAGGGTGCTCATCCGGCCGGACTCGGCCTCGATGCGCTCCATCGCGGAGCCGACGGCCTCGGGGTCGCGCACGGCGCCCTGGCGGTAGAGCTGGGCGTAGCCGCCGACGGTCGCCAGCGGGGTGCGCAGCTCGTGCGAGGCGTCGGCGACGAACTGGCGCATCCGCTCCTCGCTGGCCTCCCGGACGGCGAAGGAGGTCTCGACCTGCGCGAGCATCGCGTTGAGGCTGCGCGCGAGGGAGGTGACCTCGTCGTCGGCCTGTCGCACCGGGATGCGCTGGGTGAGGTCGCCCTCGGCGATGGCCGCCGCGGTGTCCTCGATGCGGCGCAGGGGCCGGAAGGCGCGCCGCACCGCGAAGTGCCCGAGCACGAGCGAGAGCACGAGCGCGATGGTGCCGATGAGCGCGGTGGAGACCAGGAGGCGGGTCACCGTGTGCGACACCGGTTCCAAGGGCACGCCGACGGCGATGACCGCGTCGCTGTCGGTGACGCGCGCGGCGATGAAGCGCCACTTCATCCGGTCGTTCTTCGACCCGACGGTGAAGGGGGTCTGGGTGCGCACCCGTGCGTCGGACGAGACGAGCGAGGGCAGGAGGGGCTCCGACTCCTGGCCCGCCGGGCGGCGCACGAGCTGGCCGGCGGGGGTCTGGATGGCGAACGCGTAGCTCGTCGGGAGGGACTCGGTGGAGCGGTCCTGGATGTCGGCGATCGCCTGGGTGGCGACCGGGCTGAGGACGCTGCGCAGCTCGGCGTCGACGCGGGCGTCGAGGTCGCTCTTGAGCAGGTACGCCGTGACCATGCTCGTGAGGATGAGCGCCGCGCCGACGAGGACACCGACGATGAGCAGGAGGCGGGTGCGCAGCGGCACCGCCTCCAGCCGGCCGACGACACGGGCCGCCGACCGGGAGCGGGACACCATCAGGCCTGAGGGGGCAGGCGCAGGACGTAGCCCACGCCGCGCTTGGTGTGGATGAGCGGCGGGGCGCCCTCGACGTCGATCTTGCGCCGGAGGTAGGAGATGTAGGACTCGACGATCCCGGACTCGCCCCGGAAGTCGTAGTCCCAGACGTGGTCGAGGATCTGCGCCTTGGACAGCACCCGGTTGGGGTTGAGCATGAGGTAGCGCAGCAGCTTGAACTCGGTCGGGCTCGTCTCGATGACGCGCGCCCCGCGGCGGACCTCGTGGCTGTCCTCGTCGAGCTCGAGGTCCTCGAAGCGCAGGACGGGCCGGTCCTCGTCGAGGTCACCGCGGGTGCGGCGCAGGACGGCCCGGATGCGCGCGACGACCTCCTCGAGGCTGAACGGCTTGGTCACGTAGTCGTCGCCGCCGACGGTCAGGCCCTTGATCTTGTCGTCGACCGAGTCGCGCGCGGTGACGAAGACGATGGGCAGGCGCCGGCCCTGGTCGCGCAGCCGGCGGGTGACGGTGAAGCCGTCCATGTCGGGGAGCATGACGTCGAGGACGCACAGGTCGGGCTGGTGGTCGTCGGCGACCTTGAGGGCCTCCGAGCCGCTCGCGGCGGTGGCGACGTCGAACCCGGCGTACCGCAACGAGGTGGCGAGGAGCTCGCGGATGTTCGGCTCGTCCTCGACGACGAGGAGCCGGGCCTCGGGGGGCTGCGTGGTGCTCACGTCTCCCAGTCTCGCGCCGAAGTCTGGGAGTCGGCTGGACGTCCGCTGGGCGGGACCGGCGAGCCGCGGCCCGTCAGGTGCCGGTGAAGGCCCCGTTCGTGCCCGCGAGGACGATGATCCCGACGAGCGCGAGGACGCCGAGGCCGATGGCGACGCCGAACGAGATCCAGCCCCAGCGGGCCATCCTGCGGGAGCTCTCGGGGTCCGAGGACTGCTTGGTCAGGCCGACGATGCCGAAGACGAGCGCGGGGATGAACACGATCCCGACGCAGAACGCGATGGTGATGACCGTGGTCAGCCCCGACACGATCGTCAGGACGAGGGCGCTCGTGTTGTTGCGGGGCGCGGCGTAGGGGGAGCCGGGGGCCCCGGGGGCCCAGGCCGGGTCGATCCCGTAGGGCGAGGGCGCGCCGGGGGCCGGCGGGTACCCGGCACCGGGCGGCGGCGGGTAGGCGGCCGGGGCGGGCGAGCCGTAGGGGTTCGCGGGCGGGGTGGGAGGGGCGGACGGGAACGGGCCCGCGCCGTACGGGTCGGACGCGGAGGGGGCGGGAGGGGCCGGGGCGTCCTGCGCGGCGTCGTACGCCGGCAGGTCGTAGGACGGGGTGGAGTAGTGCGGCGGGTCCGCGGCCGGGGGCGCGGGCGGCGCCGGCGGGGTGAAGGGCTGGGTCGCCTCCGGCCCGACCGCCCGGGTGTCGTCCGCACCGGGCGCCGCGTCGGTCGACCACGGGTCCGTCGTCCCCTGGTCCGTGGGCTCCGGGAGCGGCGGGGGCGCGGTCGGGTCGCGGTGGTCGTCGCTGCTGCTCACGGTGTCTGGGTTCCCCTCGGGTCGGGGCGGCTGCGGATCGGCCACCGCGCACGAGGATAGAGGGCGGGCGGCATCCCCCGTGGAGGTCCGGCGTGTCAGGATCGAGGGGTGAGCCGTGCACTGCCGCAGGTCGAACCGGACCCCTCCCTCCCGGAGCGGGTCACCGTCTACGAGGTCGGGCCGCGGGACGGGCTGCAGAACGAGTCGGCCGTCGTGCCCGCCGCCGTCAAGGCCGAGTTCGTCCGGCGCCTGGTCGCCGCGGGGCTGGAGACCGTCGAGACGACGTCGTTCGTCGACCCGCGCTGGGTGCCGCAGCTCGCCGACGCCGAGGAGGTCCTCGGGCTGCTCGGCGAGGGCGGGCGCGGCCCCCGCCGGCCGGTGCTCGTCCCCAACGTCCGCGGCCTGGACCGGGCGCTCGCCGCCGGTGTCGGTGCCGTCGCGATCTTCGGCAGCGCGACCGAGACCTTCGCCCGCAAGAACCTCAACCGCTCGCTCGAGGAGTCGGTCGCGATGTTCGCACCGGTCGTCGAGCGGGCGCGGGCCGAGGGGCTGTGGGTGCGCGCCTACGTGTCGATGTGCTTCGGGGACCCGTGGGAGGGGCCGGTGCCGGTGACCCAGGTCGTCGACGCCTGCCGACGGCTCATGGACCTCGGCTGCGACCAGCTGTCCGTCGGCGACACCATCGGTGTCGGCACGGTCGGGCACGTCCACCGGCTGCTCGAGGGGCTCGACGCGGCCGGCATCGGGCCGGAGCGCACCGGCGTGCACTTCCACGACACCTACGGCCAGGCCCTCGCCAACACCCTCGCCGCCCTGCGCGACGGCGTGAGCGTCGTCGACGCCTCGACCGGCGGCCTCGGCGGGTGCCCCTACGCGAAGTCGGCGACCGGCAACCTCGCGACCGAGGACCTGGTGTGGACCCTCGAGGGCGCCGGCGTCGCGACGGGAATCGACCTCGACGCCCTCGTCGAGACCTCCGCCTGGATGGCGGGGGTGCTCGGTCGGCCCTCGCCCTCGCGGGTGGTCAAGGCGCTGACCGGCGGCTGAGCCCGGGGCGTCAGCGGGGGCGGACCCCGTTGACCTCGGGCGAGATGCGCCGCTCGAGGGCGAGCGCGAGCACGGCGACGGACCCGAGGCAGACGAGCAGGACGGCGACGAACACGCCGGCGAGCCGGCGGTCGAGCAGCCACCCGGCGGCGATGGGCGCGGTGATCGCGCCGACCTGGAAGGCCATCCCGGAGACGGCGTTGTACCGGCCGCGGTCGTGGTCGCTCGCGAGGTCGTTGACGATGGCGGGCACGGTGGGCTGCAGCAACGTCTCGCCGAGGCCGAAGAACACGTGGAAGACGATGACGCCGGTCGCCGCGGCGAGCGTGCCCGCGACGAGCCCGGTGGCGCCGAGCAGCGCCCACGCGAGCGCCCACAGGACGACGAGGCCGAGGAAGACGCGCGTGCGGCGGCGGCCGTCGATGCGGCGCAGCACGAGGAACTGCATGAGCACGATGACGGCCGTGTTCGCCGCGAAGGCGAAGCCGATCGTGCGGGTCGAGACCTCGCTGACCTGGCGGGCGAACGCCGGGAAGCCGGCCTCCATCTGGCCGTAGCCGACAAAGCTCGAGAGGAAGGTGAGCGCCGTGAGCCAGAGGACCGCGGGCTGCCGGAGGATCGCGAGGTAGCCGGTGCCCGCGGCGTCACCCGGCGCCGGGGGCGGCGGACGACCCGCGACGGAGCGCAGCGGGCCGAGCAGCAGGGCGATCGGGACGAGGACGCAGACGGCGTCGACGACGAAGATCGCGCTGAAGGTGCCCGGGCGGGAGACGTCGGCGAGGAAGCCGCTGACGACGCCGCCGATGCCGATGCCGAGGTTGACCAGGGCGAAGTTGATGCCGAAGTACTGCGTGCGCAGGCGGCCCTCGACGATGCTCGCGATCATCGCGTTGAACGACGGCCACCCGACGCCGAAGCTGATGCCGAGGAGGACGACGGCGACGGTGAGGCCGGTGACGGTCGTCGCGAAGGCCATGACGAGGGCGCCGAGGACCTGCGCGAGCAGCCCGGCGATGACGACCGGGCGCGCGCCGACCCGGTCGGTGATGACGCCGACGGGCGCGGTGACGACGACGGCCACGCCGGCGATGAGCCCCATGAGCAGGCCGGTGACCGACAGCGGGACGCCGCGGACCTCGTGCATGTAGATGGCGGTGAACGGCAGCGTCATCCCCCGCCCGAGCGTGGAGATGGCCGTCGTCGACAGCAGCCAGCGCCCGGCCGGGGGCAGCGCCGCCCAGAAGCCGCGCACCGTGAGGTGCGCGTCGTCGGTGACGGGGGAGGCGGCGGGCTCGGGCACCGGGACACGCTCCCACGAGCCGCCGACACCGGGCGACCGGGTTCTCCGCCCGCCCCGGTCCGCCGGTCGTCCCCGGCCCGCCCGCTCGTCACCTGAGTATCGGGTCACCCGATACGGCGGCGCTCCACCCGGGAACGGTCGTCGGGGGAGGCGCGGCGTTCTCGGGTCGCCCGATCCGCGTGGGGTCGGGCGGGGGCGCGAGAACCCGGCAGCGCGGTGTCGGCCCCAGCGGTTAGCCTTGGCTGCGGTGCCCGCTCCCGGGTGCCCCGCGCGTACGACGATGGATGAGGTGGACCGTGCCGACTGGCAAGGTGAAGTTCTTCGACGCCGAGAAGGGCTTCGGATTCGTGTCCGGCGACGGCGGCGAGGGGGACGTGTTCGTCCCGGCGTCCGCCCTGCCCTCCGACGTCCAGGGGCTCAAGGGGGGCCAGCGCATCGAGTTCAGCATCGCCGAGGGCCGCCGCGGCGCCCAGGCGATGGCCGTGCGCGTCCTCGACCCCGCGCCCTCGGTGGCCACCAACCGCCGCGTCCGCGACCGCAAGCCGGCCGACGAGATGGTCGTCATCGTCGAGGACGTCATCAAGCTCCTCGACTCGCTCTCGGAGTCGCTGCGCCGCGGCCACTACCCGGACAAGCAGCACGGCAACCAGGTCGCGCAGGTCCTGCGGGCCGTCGCCGCCGACCTCGAGCTCTGATGGCGCCCGCCACCACGGTGCGTCCCGACGCCACCCTGCGCGACGCGGTCGACGTCGCGCGCGACGCGCTGGCCGAGTTCGCCGAGCCCGGCTCCGTCGGCGAGCACCTCGGCATGGAGATGGTCGACGAGCGCCTCGCGACGCACTACTTCACGTGCACGGCCGCCGCGTACCGCGGCTGGCGCTGGGCGGTCTCCGTCGCGCGCGTCGCCCGCTCCAAGACCGTCACCGTCTGCGAGACCGACCTCGTCCCCGGTGAGGGTGCGCTGCTCAGCCCCACGTGGCTGCCCTACGCCTCGCGCCTGGCGCCGGGCGACCTCGGCCCCGGCGACGTCACGCCGTACCTCGACGCCGACCCCCACCTCGAGGCCGGCTGGGAGGCCACCGGCGAGGAGGACGTCGACGCCGCCGCGCAGTGGGAGCTCGGCCTCGGCCGGGTCCGCGTGCTGTCGGCCGAGGGCCGCGACGTCGCCGCCCGCCGCTGGTACGACGGCGACAACGGCCCGGCCGCCCCGGTCGCGGTCAAGGCCCCGATGCCGTGCTCCTCGTGCGGCTACTTCCTGCCGATGGCCGGCGCCCTGCGCGCGGTCTTCGGCGTCTGCGCCAACGAGTGGTCGCCGTCCGACGGCAAGGTCGTCAGCCTCGACCACGGCTGCGGCGCGCACTCCGAGGCCGACCTCGAGGCCCCGGCCCCCGAGCGGGTGCCGGCACCGATCCTCGACGACAACGCCCTCGACCTGACCTGACCTGACCTGACGGTCGGTCCTCCGACGCCGCCGGCCGCCTCAGGCGCCGGCGGCGTTGCCGCGCCCGCGGCGCACGTACCACCAGGCGAACGCGCCGAGGGCGAGGCCGGTGACGCAGGCCCACGGCCACCACGAGCGCTCGCCCGTGTGGAGCGAGGGCACGAGCAGGCTGACGACGAGGGCCACGGCCCAGACGCCGGACCCGACGAGCACGAGCGTGCGCGTCGGCACGTCCGGGGGGTCGACCGGGGCCGAGCGCCCCAGCAGCGCGGGGTCGGGGGCGCGGGTGGGCTCGTCGGTCACGGCGCCAGCGTAGCGATCTCGCCGACACACCCCCGAAACCCGCGACGCTCCCGGCGCCACTAGCCTGCTCGCCATGGCCGAGACCACGACCACCGCCGACGCGGGCCCCACGCACCCGGGCTACCTCGAGCGGTTCTTCCACATCCACCAGCGCGGCTCCACCGTGGGCCGCGAGGTCCGCGGTGGCGTCGCCACCTTCTTCACGATGGCGTACATCGTCGTCCTCAACCCGCTGATCCTCGGGTACGTGCAGGACGCCGACGGCAAGTTCCTCGGCGGCGGCGACGCCCCGAACCTCGCGGCGATCGCGGCGGGCACGGCGCTCGTCGCGGGCGTGCTGACCATCCTCATGGGGCTCGTCGCGAACTTCCCGCTCGCGCTGGCCACCGGGCTCGGCCTCAACGCCTTCGTCGCCTACGCCATCGCGAGCAAGATGACGTGGGCCGACGCGATGGGCCTGGTCGTGCTCGAGGGCCTGGTCATCCTCGTCCTCGTGCTGACCGGCTTCCGGCAGGCGGTCTTCCACGCCGTCCCGGCCCAGCTGAAGACCGCGATCTCGGTGGGCATCGGCCTGTTCATCGCGCTCATCGGGCTCGTCGACGCGGGCTTCGTGCGCCGCACCGGCGCGGGCACGGTGCCGGTCGAGCTCGGCATCGGCGGCCAGCTCGCCGGCTGGCCGACGCTCGTCTTCGCGCTCGGTGTCGTCCTCATCGTCGCCCTGTGGGTGCGCAAGGTCCGGGGCGCGATCATCATCTCGATCATCGCGATGACCCTCGTCGCCTTCGTCGTCGAGGCGATCGCCAAGGTCGGCCCGACCGTGGTCGGCCAGAACGCCGACGGCACGAACAAGATCAACCCGCTCGGCTGGAACCTCAACGTCCCCGCGTGGCCCGACCAGGTCGACGCCATCAACTTCGGGACGCTCGGCGAGTTCAACCTCCTCGGCTCCTTCGACCGCGTCGGCGTCGTCGCCGCCGTGCTCCTCGTCTTCACCCTCCTGCTCGCCGACTTCTTCGACACGATGGGCACGATGACGGCCATCGGTGCCGAGGCCGGCCTGCTCGACGAGGAGGGCAACCCCCCGAACACCCAGCGCATCCTCGTCGTCGACTCCGTCGCCGCCGCCGCGGGCGGCGCGGCGGGCGTCTCGTCGAACACCTCGTACATCGAGTCGGCGTCCGGCGTCGGCGAGGGCGCGCGCACCGGCCTCGCGTCCGTCGTCACCGGCGTGCTGTTCCTCGTCGCGGTGGTCTTCGCCCCGCTCGTCAAGATCATCCCCAACGAGGCGGCCGTCCCGGCGCTCGTCCTCGTCGGCTTCCTCATGATGCAGCAGGTCAAGGAGATCGCCTGGGACGACGTCGAGATCGCCATCCCGGCGTTCCTCACGATCATCCTCATGCCGTTCACCTACTCGATCACGGCGGGCATCGGCGCGGGCTTCGTCGTCTACGTCCTCATCAAGATCGTGCGCGGCAAGGTCCGCCAGGTCCACCCGATGATGTGGGTCACGGCGCTGCTCTTCGTCGTCTACTTCTTCATCGAGCCGATCACCGAGGTCGTCACCAACCGCTGAGGCCCCACGGCAGCCGAGGCACCCGAGGCGCCCGTCCCGCACACCGCGGGGCGGGCGCCTCGGCGTGCGACGGGCTCCTGTGCGGCTGCGGCCCCGCTCGTCGCAGGACGGTGGAATAGTTAGCCACGGTAATGAGTTGTGCTAACGACTGATGACGACCACCGCTGGAGAACCCCGTGCCCGCACCCGCCCCGACGATGACCCGCACGCAGAAGGACCGCCTGACGAGCGACCTGCGCATGGTGTGCATGCGCATCTCGCGCCGGGTGCGCTTCGAGAGCTCCACCGAGCTGGCGCCGCACCAGTTCTCGGCGCTCGTGCGCCTCGAGGACGGGCCGCGCACGCCCAAGGAGGTCGCGGAGATCGAGCAGGTCTCGGCCCCGAGCATGAGCCGGACGGTCAACGGCCTCGTCGAGCGCGGGTTGGTCGCGCGGGCCGACGACCCGACCGACGGCCGGCAGGTCATCCTCTCGCTGACCAAGGAGGGTCGGCGGGCCATCCGCGAGACCCGCAGGCGGCGCGACCAGTGGCTGGCGACGCGCCTGGAGCGGCTGACCGACGACGAGCGTGCGCTCCTCGCCGAGGCGACGGCCCTGCTCGAACGGGTGGCCGCCGAATGAGCCCCACCTTCACCTCGCTCGAGATCCGCAACTACCGCCTGTGGTTCCTCGGCGGCTTCGTCTCCAACGTCGGCACCTGGATCGGCCGCGTCGGCCAGGACTGGCTCGTCCTCACCGTGCTGACCGCCGGCTCGGCGACCGCCCTCGGCATCGTCACCGGACTGCAGTTCCTGCCCTTCCTCCTGCTCGCGCCGTGGACCGGCCTCATCGCCGACCGCTTCTCGCGGCGCAGGATCCTCCTCGTCACGCAGAGCATGCTCGCGCTGACGAGCCTCGTCCTCGGCGTGCTCGCCGTCACCGGCGCCGCCCAGCTGTGGCACGTCTACGCCATCGCGCTCGTCCAGGGCGTGACGACGGCGATCGACAACCCGGCGCGGCAGGTCATCGTCTCCGAGATGGTGCCGCCCGAGAAGCTCGCGAACGCCGTGGCGCTCAACTCGGCGTCGTTCAACGCCGGCCGCCTCATCGGCCCGGGCGTCGCCGGTCTGATCATCGCGTGGTGGGGCACCGGCGAGGCGCTGCTGCTCAACACGCTGACCTTCGTCTTCGTGCTCGCGGCGCTCGCGATGCTCAACGTCTCGCAGCTGCGCTCGCCACGACGGGCCAAGGGGCGCGGGGGCATCCGCGAGGGGTTCGCGTACGTCAAGCAGCGGCGCGACATCCAGCTCGTCATGCTGCTCGTCTTCGTGCTCGGGACGTTCGGGATGAACTTCCAGATCACGATGGCTCTCATGGCGACCAAGGTGTTCGACAAGGGGGCCGGCGAGTTCGGGCTGCTCGGGTCGATCATGGCGGTCGGGTCGCTCACCGCGGCGCTGCTGTCGGCCCGCCGCAAGGAGCCGCGCCTGCGGGTGCTGCTGCTGGCGCTCGTCGGGTTCACCCTCGCCGCCACCGCCGCGGCCGTGGCGCCCTCGTACTGGCTGTTCGCGCTCGCCCTCGTGCCGGTCGGGCTCACCGCCCTCACGGCGATGACGACGGCCAACGCGATGGTGCAGACCCGGGTCGCCCCCGAGATGCGCGGGCGGGTCATGGCCCTCTACATGGCGATCTTCATGGGTGGCACGCCGGCCGGCGCGCCCCTCATCGGCTGGATCTCCGAGCAGTTCGGGCCGCGCTGGACCATCGGCATCGGGGCCGTCGCGGTCGGGCTCGCGCTGGTCGGTGTCTCGTTCTGGCTGGCCCGGGCGGAGAATGTCCGGGTGAGCTACGAGTCGCAGCGCCGCCCGCGCGTCAGCGTGACGACGGTGCCCAGCGCCGACGACCGGGACGAGCACCGGGTGCCCCTGCCGGAGCCGGCGCGGTGACGCCGCTCTTCCGCCGCCGGATGACCCTCGGGGTGCTCGCGGTCCTCGTCGTCGTCGCGGTCGTCTACGCCGTCGTCGGCGGCTGACCCGCGGTCCCACCCCCGCACACGAGGCCGCCCCGGCACCGTCCTCGTGGACGGGCCGGGGCGGCGTGCGTGCTGCGGGTGGGGGCGGCAGCCGGTCAGGCGAGGCGCTCGACGACGTGCTCGACCGAGGCGATGAGGCGGCTCACGTCGTCGGGCTCGACCGCCGGGAAGCAGGCGACGCGCAGCTGGTTGCGGCCGAGCTTGCGGTACGGCTCGACGTCGACGACGCCGTGCGCCCGCAGCGTCTTCGCGACGGCGGAGGCATCCACCGCGTCGTCGAAGTCGATCGTCGCGACGACCCGGCTGCGGTGGTCGGGGTCGGTGACGTAGGGGCTGGTGTACTCGGTGCGCTCGGCCCACTCGTAGAGGCGGCCGCTGGAGTCGGCGGTGCGACCGGTGGCCCACTCGAGGCCGCCGTTCTCGTTGAGCCACTCGACCTGGTTGGCGAGCATCGCGAGGGTCGCGACGGCCGGGGTGTTGTACGTCTGGTCCTTGCGCGAGTTGTCGATCGCGGTCGGGAGGCTGAAGAAGTCGGGCACCCAGCGGCCGGACGCGGCGATCTCGTCGACCCGGGCGAGCGCCGCGGGGGAGAAGAGGCCGAGCCAGAGGCCGCCGTCGGAGGCGAAGGACTTCTGCGGGGCGAAGTAGTAGACGTCGGCCTGCGAGACGTCGACCGGGAGGCCGCCCGCGCCGGAGGTGGCGTCGATGAGCACCAGCGCGTCGTCGTCGGCGCCCTCGACCCGGCGGACCGGGGCCATGACGCCGGTGCTCGTCTCGTTGTGCGCCCACGCGTAGGTGTCGATGCCGGCCTCGGCGACGGGGTCGGGGCGGCTGCCGGGCTCGCTCGTGATGATCGTCGGGTCGCCGAGGAAGGGGGCCTTCTTCGTGACCGAGCCGAACTTGCTCGAGAACTCGCCGAACGCGAGGTGCTGGGCGCGGTCGCGGACCAGGCCGAAGGCGGCGATGTCCCAGAACGCGGTCGAGCCGCCGTTGCCGAGGACGACCTCGTAGCCCTCGGGGACGTCGAAGAAGGTCGCGAGGCCCTCGCGGACCGACTTGACGAGGTTCTTGACCGGCGCCTGGCGGTGGGAGGTGCCGAGCACCGTGCGACCGATGGCGGAGAGGGCCTCGACCTGCGCCGGGCGGACCTTCGAGGGTCCGGAGCCGAAGCGACCGTCGAGGGGCAGCAGGTCGGCGGGGATGGTGATCGGGGCGTCGCTCACGTGTCGTCTCCGTGGTCGGTCGGTGCCGGCGGGGGCCGGCCGGGTCCGCCCGGTGGTCCCGGGCGCGGGTCCTCGGGCGGGCGCCGGACCGGCACGGGCGCGGGCGCCACGGACCGAGGATGGCCGGGCCGGCATCGTCGACGGACCACGACCGCCGCCCATCCTCACAGCCCGTGACCGGATGGCGGACGTCGGGTCCACCAGATGAGAGGACCGTCACGCGCGTGGCGGGCCGTCGGGGCGGGCGGAGACGTCAGCGACGACCCCGCACGTGCGGGCTTTCCGCGGTTCGGTCGGGTGCCGGACAGCGACAACCCGGCACGTGCGGGCTTTCCGCGGGTGGGTCGGGTGCCGGACAGCGATAACCCGGCACGTGCGGGCTTTCCGCGGGTGGGTCGGGTGCCGGACAGCGATAACCCGGCACGTGCGGGCTTTCCGCGGGTGGGTCGGGTGCCGGACAGCGATAACCCGGCACGTGCGGGCTTGTCGGGGCTGGCTGGACTCCCGGACAGCGATATCCCCGCACGTGCGGGGATGGCGCGGGTGGGTCGGGCCCGGACGCGGCGACGCCCCCGGCCGGGTGGCCGGGGGCGTCGGTGCGCTGTGCGTGGTGGCTCGGCGCCGGGGGTCAGTCCTTGGCGCGCCAGCCCGCGACGTCCGAGAGCGGGCGCTCGCCGGGGCCGACGTAGCGCGAGCTCGGCCGGATGAGCCGGCCGGTGCGCTTCTGCTCGAGGATGTGCGCCGACCACCCGGCCGTGCGGGCGGCGACGAACAGCGGCGTCATCATGTCGCCCGGGACCTCGGCGAAGTCGAGCAGCACGGCCGCCCAGAAGTCGACGTTGGTCTCCATCCGGCGCTCGGGGTAGCGCTCGGCGAGCTCGGCGATGGCGGCCTTCTCCAGCTCGAGGGCGACCTCGTAGCGGGGGGCGCCGAGGCGCTTGCAGGTGTCGCGGAGCACCGCGGCGCGCGGGTCGTAGGCCCGGTAGACCCGGTGCCCGAAGCCCATGAGGCGCTCCTTGCGGTCGAAGACGCCCTTGACGTACTTGACCGCGTCGCCCATCTCCTCGACGCCCTCGATCATGTGCTGGGCGCGAGAAGGGGCGCCGCCGTGCAGCGGGCCCGACAGCGCACCGATCGCGCCCGAGAGGCAGGCGGCGACGTCGGCGCCGGTGGAGGCGATGACGCGCGCGGTGAAGGTCGAGGCGTTGACGCCGTGCTCGGCCGCGGAGATGAAGTAGGCGTCGATGGCCTCGACGTGCTTGGGGTCCGGCTCGCCGCGCCAGCGGATCATGAACCGCTCGGGGATGGTGCGGCCCTTGTCGACCTCGGACTGCGGGACCATCGGGCGGCCCTGGCCGTGGGCGGACTGGCCGATGAAGGAGATCGCCATGACCGAGGCGCGGGCGAGGTCGTCGCGCGCCTGCGCGTCGTCGATGTCGAGCAGCGGCTTGAACCCCCACACCGTCGCGAGCTGCGCGATGGCCGACTGCACGTCCACGCGGATGTCGCCGGTGTGGACCGGGAGCGGGAACGGCTCGGCGGGCGGCAGGCCCGGGTCCATCTCGCCGTCGACGAGGAGCCCCCACACCTGCCCGAAGGACACGGTCCCGACGAGGTCGTTGATGTCGACCCCGCGGTAGCGCAGCGCCCCGCCCTCCTTGTCGGGCTCGGCGATCTCGCTCTCGAAGGCGATGACGCCCTCGAGTCCGGGATAGAAGTTCGGGTCGTCCGTGGTGCTGGGCATCGAATCCCCGTTCGCTCGTCGTCCTTGTCGGGCTGGCCCATTGTGCACGTCGCCGTGCCCGTGCCTCACCCGTGGGACCGGCGGGTGGGACGGTGTCGTCGCCGGGTGGTCGCGCCGCCCGGCGAGCGGTCAGCCGGCGCGGGGGTCGCGCACGGCCATGTCGGGGGAGCCGCCGTCGCGGATCTCGAACAGCTCGGAGGCCTCGAGGAGCTTGCTCAGCTTGGCGTAGCCGTAGTTGCGCGAGTCGAACGAGGACTGGTTGGAGATGCGCTGGCCGACCGTGCCGATCTTCGCCCAGCCGGAGTCGTCGGCCGCGCTCTCGACGGCGCGGCGCAGCAGCGCGACGAGGCGGTTGTCGCCGCGCAGCTGGGCGCGGGTCGCGCGCTCGGGCGGCGGGTTGCCGTTCTTCGCGCTCGCGCGGGCGGTCTTGGCCGGGGCCTTGGCCGCCTTGGTCGCGGTCTTGCGCGGGGCCTCGGCGGCGTCCTCGCCCCCGACGGTCGCGACGGTGGCCCTGCCCGCGGTGGTCGCCTTCTTCGTCGCGCGGCGGGGCGCGCGGCCGGTCGCCGGCTCCGGGGCGGCGGCCTCCGCCGTCTCCACGGTGTCGGGCGCGTCGGGGGCCTCGGTGGCGTCGGCCTGGCCGCTCGGGGCCGAGAGGCGGTCGAGCACGAGGAAGCGGGTGCACGCGCTCTGGAACGGCGCCGGGGTCTTGGAGTCGCCGAACCCGTAGACCGCGACCCCGTGCTCGCGCAGGTGCATGACGAGCGGGGTGAAGTCGGAGTCCGACGACACGATGGCGAAGGCGTCGGGCCGCTGCGTGTGGAGGATCTCGACCGCGTCGACGGCGAGGGCCATGTCGCTGGCGTTCTTGCCCTTCGAGGGGTCGAACTGCTGCATCGGGCGGATCGCGTTCTCGTGCAGGATCTCCTGCCAGCCCTTGAGCTCGGACTTGGTCCAGTTGCCGTACGCGCGACGGATGGTCGTCTCGCCGAGGCCCGCCAGCTCGTTGAGGATGACGTCGAGCCGGCGCGCGCGGGCGTTGTCGGCGTCGATGAGCAGCGCGATGCGCGCGTCGTCGGTCATGGTCGCGAGGCTACGCGTGCGCACCGCGGGTCGGGGCCGGTCCGTGCGGTGGGGGATGATGCGCCGGTGCTGCGCTCGCTCCTCCCGGACCTCACCCCGTTCCGGGAGAACCGGGACTACCGGCGCCTGTGGACCGGCTTCACGCTCTCCAACGTCGGCTCGCAGATGGCGGTCGTCGCCGTCGGGCTGCAGGTCTACGACCTCACCGGGTCGACGGCCTCGGTCGGGCTCGTGGGGCTCTTCGCGCTCGTGCCGCTCGTCGTCATGGGGCTGTACGGCGGGGCCCTCGCCGACCACCACGACCGGCGGCTGGTCGGCCTCGTCGCGACGCTCGTGGCGAGCGCGACGAGCCTCGTCGCCGCCGCGCAGGCCTGGGCCGGCAGCACCTCGGTCTGGCTGCTCTACGGCATCGTCGCGGTGTGGAACGGCGCCTTCGCCGTCTCGTCGCCGGCGCGCACGAGCATCTACCCGCGCATCCTCGAGCCGGCCCAGCTGCCGGCCGCCAACGCGCTGTCGGTCTTCGCGATGAACACGGCGATGACGGTCGGGCCGCTGCTCGCCGGCGTGCTCGTCGACCGGGGCGGCTACCGCCTGGCGTACACCGCTGACGCCGTGCTCACCCTCGCCGCGGTGACCAGCCTCTGGCGCCTGCACCCGGTGCCCCCGGACCGCGGGGAGGGCGACGACGCGCCCAGGAGGGTCGGGCTGCGCTCGGTCCTCGACGGCTTCGGCTTCCTGCGCACCGCCCCGAACGTGCGGATGACCTTCGTCGCCGACATCGCGGCGATGCTCCTCGCGCAGCCGCGCGTGCTCTTCCCGGCGGCCGGCGCGGTCATCCTCGGCGGCGGGGCCACGACCGTCGGCGCGCTCTACGCCGCGACCGCCGTCGGCGGCATCCTCGCCATGACCCTCTCCGGCCGGCTCGGCGGGGTGCGACGGCAGGGCGCGGCCATCATGGTGAGCGTCGCCGGGTGGGGCGTCGGCATCAGCGGGCTCGGTGTGGCGCTGCTCGCGGCCGACGGGCTGGTGTCGCGGGAGCACGCGCTGCTCCTGGCCCTCGCGGCGATGGCGTTCGCGGGGGCGGCCGACGCGGTGAGCGCGGTGTTCCGGACGACGATCCTCCAGTCGGCGGCGCCGGACCGGATGCGCGGACGGCTCCAGGGCGTGTTCATCGTCGTCGTCGCGGGCGGCCCTCGTCTCGGTGAGCTCGCCGGCGGCGGGGTGGCCGAGCGGGCCGGCGAGGGGTGGACCGCCGTCGGTGGCGGCATCGCGTGCGTCGCCGCCGTCGTCCTGCTCTCGCTGTGGCAGCCCGGGTTCCTGCGCTACGACGCCCGCCGGCCGACGCCCTGACCACCGCCGCCTTGCACGGCCGGGGTCCGGTCGTGCGCAGGCGACCTCGGGTCGTCGGCGGGCGGTCCTAGGGTGGCGGCATGGACCCACGACGCATCGACTACACCGGTGACGGGCTCGCCGAGGAGCAGCTGCTGGAGACCCCCTTCGCCCAGGTGAGCGCCTGGGTCGACGACGCGGTGCGCCGCTCGGACGAGCAGGGCGACGTCGTCGAGCCGCTCGCCGCGTCCGTCGCCACCGTCGACGCGGAGGGCCGGCCGAACGTCCGCACCGTGCTCCTGCGCTTCCTCGACGAGCAGGGTCCGGGCTTCGTCACGGCCCTCACCTCGACGAAGGGCCGCGAGCTGACGACGAACCCGCACGCCGCCGCCGGGCTGACCTGGGCCGCGATGTACCGCGCGGTCCGGTTCCGCGGCCGCGCGGTCGAGCTCGAGCGCGAGGCCGTCGAGGAGTACTGGGCCTCGCGACCGTGGGGCTCGCGCATCTCGGCGTGGGCGTCCGACCAGTCGCGCCCGGTCGGCTCGCGCGCCGACCTCGAGGCCGCCTACCGCGCCCGGGCCGAGGAGTTCCCCGACCACGGGTCGCAGGACGACGTGCCGGTCCCCGACTTCTGGGGCGGCTTCCGCATCGTCTGCGACGAGGTCGAGCTCTGGGCGGGCCGCCGCAACCGGCTGCACGACCGCATCGTCTACACGCGCGTCGGCGAGGGCGACCTGTCCGACGCCGCGTCGTGGGAGGTCTCGCGCCGCCAGCCGTGACGACGGGCGCGGGCGCGGTGCTCAGCCGCGCCCGCGGACCTCGTCGAGGAAGCGGGCGGCCTTGCGGCGCACCGAGGCCGAGCGATGGGTGGTCTGCACCTCGAGCAGCGGGACCACCGACCCGGTGGTGACGTGCCCGTCGCGGTGCAGGCCGACGAGCGTGGCCATCGACTGCGCCGCGACGATCCAGTCGACCTCGGTCGTGCGCAGGCGCCCGGTCAGCCAGCGGACGGCCTGTGCGCGCTCGTCGTCGTCCAGGTCGAGGAGGGCGAGCAGCTGCGCGACGTGCCACTGCACCGACGCCTGCTCGCTGCGGGCCAGCTCGCCGAGGAGGTGGGGGAGGTGGGGCTGCCCGAGGGAGGGGTCCTCGCGGACGAGCTTCTCGAAGGTGTCGACGGCGCGCATCCGCACCCAGGCGTCGTCGGCAGAGATGCACGCGACGAGCTCGTCGACGCGCGAGGGGTCGGTGCGCAGCAGCGCGAGGACCTCGCCGGCGCGGCCCAGCGAGTTCGAGCGACCCCCGGCGGCGAGGACCTCGGCGAACGGCTCCACACCGGCGAGGGTAGGCCCGGCCGCGCCCGCTGCGGAGAAGGGCGCGCCTCACCCCGGAACGGTTCCGGGGTGGAGCGCGGCCGTATCGGGTGACCCGATACGCGGGGGACGCGTGGGGCGCCGGGGATGCGGAGGGCGCGCGGGGTCAGGAGGTCAGGCGCTGGACCTTGTGCGGCGCGGCCTGGGCCCGGGGCTTGATGACGAGGAGGTCGACGTTGACGTGCGCCGGCCGGGTCGCCATCCACGCGATGGCGTCGGCGACGTCGTCCGCGACGAGCGGGCCGGGGACGCCCTCGTAGACCTTGTCGGCGCGCTCCCGGTCCCCGTCGAAGCGGGTCAGCGAGAACTCCTCGGTGTGCACCATGCCCGGCGCGACGAGGGTGATGCGGACCGGCTGGTCGACGAGCTCCAGGCGCAGCGTCTCGGTCATCACGTGGACGCCGTGCTTGGCGACCGTGTAGCCACCGCCGCCCTCGTAGGCGACGAGCCCGGCGACCGAGCCGACGTTGACGACGATGCCGTCGCCCGCCGCCACGAGCGCGGGCAGCAGCGCCTTGGTGACCTGGAGCGTGCCGAGGACGTTGGTGTCGTACATCCGGCGCCACTTCTCGACGTCGGCGCCCGCGACCGGCTCCAGCCCCAGGGCGCCGCCCGCGTTGTTGACGAGCACGGCGACCCGGTCGCCGGCGAGGGCGGCCAGGCGCTCGACGTCGGCGGGCACGGTGACGTCGCACGCGACGGCGACACCGTCGAGCTCGGCGGCGAGGGCCTCGACCCGCTCGGCGCGGCGGGCCGCGCAGACGACCCGGAAGCCGTCGGCGGCCAGACGGCGCGCGGTGGCGGCGCCGATGCCGCTGCTCGCGCCGGTGACGACGGCGGTGGGGCGCTGCGCCCCGGTGGGCACGGTGCTCACGGCTGCTCCTTCGGGCGGACGGACGCGGGGTCGACGGCGATCCAGGTGGCCTCGGCGCGGCCGAGCATCTCGCCGTCGCCGGCGTGCAGGGTGCTGGCCGACCAGTGGCGCCGGCCCTCGGCGCCACGCTGCCAGGCGGTGACGACGAGGCGCTCGCCGGGGGCCGGGACGCGCCAGACGCGGGCGGTCATCGTGCCGAGGACCATCGGGCGCCCGGCGATGCCCGCCGACCAGCCGCCGGGGCAGTCGAGGGCGGCCCAGACGACGGCGAGGTCGACGTCGTCCGGCACGGTCCACGGCGTGGCGTACCGGCCGCTGTCGTCGGCGAGCGGGCCGGGCCGCAGCCGCAGGCCGTCGCCCTCGGTGCGGCCGGTGCCGCAGGAGTAGCAGGTGGGGAAGGGGTGGTCGGCCTCGCCCTCGTAGCGCTCCTGCGCCGCCTGCGCCTCGTCCCACGAGGCCGGCGGGGGCACGGGCTCGTCGAGCTCGGGCACCGCGGTGCCGGTCGCGACGAGGACGTCGCCGTCGAGCAGCCGGAGCACGGAGGTGCCGGTCAGCGGGTCGGGGTCGTCGCCGACGACGGCCATCGGCCGCTCCAGGGGCGGCGGCGCCGACAGGCGTACGCTCACGGCGGGCAGGGGGCCGGAGGTGCGGACGTGCGCGGCGAGCGAGCCGCTCACCCATCCACCGTTGCCGGACTCGGGGGGCCCGCAGAAACGGCGGGGGACGGTCAGCTCCACCGGGTCACCGTAACCACCGCGATCGGGCCCGTCCTGTTGCGTGCGTCACGCGGACGTGATTGTCTCGATGTAAACAATCTTGATGTCGAGAGAAAGGCGTCGGATGGGTGACGCGGAGTTCTCGCTGCGGCGCATCGCGGTGCCCGCCTTCGGTCCGACGGCGCTGTGGTCGGTCGGCATCGGGGCGGTCCTGCCCGTCATCGCCCTCAGCGCCCGCGACCTCGGCGCCTCCGTCTCGGTGGCCGCCCTCTTCGTCGGCCTCGGCACCGTGTCCGAGCTCGTCTCGGCCGTCCCCGCCGGCGTCGTCGTCGACCGGCTGGGGGAGCGGCGGGCCCTCGTCCTGGCCGGGCTCGCCGACGCCGCGGCCTCGCTCCTCGCGCTGCTCGCACCCTCGCTCGCGGTGCTCGCGCTCGCCGTCGTGCTCACCGGTCCGACCGGCGCCGTCTTCCTCCTCGCCCGCCAGTCCTTCCTCACCGCTGCGGCGCCCGTCCACCTGCGGGCCCGCGCGATGTCGACGCTCGGCGGGGTCGCGCGGATCGGGCTCTTCGTCGGCCCGTTCGTCGGGGCGCCGCTCGTCGCGGTCTTCTCGCCGCAGGCCGCCTTCGGGGTCGCCGTCGCCGGGGGCCTGGCCGCCGCCGCGCTCGCCTGGGCCTCGCCGGACCTCGGCGCGCACGCCCGGCCGGCGGGTGCCGACGCGGCCGCGGAGCGCGTGCCGGTGCGTGAGGTTGCCCGCCGGCACCGGGCGGTGCTGCTCACGGTCGGGGTCGGCGTCCTCGCCATCGGCCTGGCCCGCTCCTCGCGGGTCGTCGTCGTGCCCCTGTGGGCCGAGCACGTCGGCCTCACCGCCGCCCAGACCTCGCTCCTCTTCGGCGTCGCCGGCCTCGTCGAGGTGCTGCTCTTCTACCCGGCGGGCTCGCTGATGGACCGCCGCGGGCGCATCTGGGTCGCCCTGCCCGTCACCGTCCTGCTCGGGATCGGGCTGCTCGTGCTGCCCCTGACGAGCACGCTCGTCGGCGTCGGAGCGGTCGCCGTCGTCATGGCGGTCGGCAACGGACTCGGGTCGGGCATCGTCATGACGCTCGGGGCGGACGCGGCGCCCGAGCAGGGCCGCGCGCCCTTCCTCGGCCTCTGGCGGCTGCTCTCGCTCGTCGGGCACAACGGGGCCTCGATCGTCGTCGGGGCGCTCGCGGCCGTCGCGTCCATCGGCGCCGCGAGCGTGACGGTCGGGGTGCTCACGGTCGCCGGGGGAGCGTGGCTCCTGCGCTGGCTGCCGCGCTACGAGCCCGAGCGCTGACGCCCCTCGTCCGCCGTGCCGCGAACGTGGGTGAGGAAGAGCGGTGTGCCGACGTTCTTCACCCACGTTCGCGGGAGGGGCGGCGGGCCGGGGCGCGGGCCGAGGGGGAGGGGCCGTCGGCCGGTCGGATTAGGCTTGCCTGCGTGACCGACCTCATCGACACCACGGAGATGTACCTCCGCACCATCTTCGAGCTCGAGGAGGAGGGCATCACGCCCCTGCGTGCCCGCATCGCCGAGCGGCTCGGCCACTCCGGTCCGACGGTGTCGCAGACCGTCGCCCGGATGGAGCGCGACGGCCTCCTCGCCGTCGCCGGCGACCGCCACCTCGAGCTGAGCGACGAGGGGCGTCGGCTCGCGACCCGCGTCATGCGCAAGCACCGCATCGCCGAGCGCCTCCTCGTCGACGTCATCGGCCTGGAGTGGGAGTACGTCCACGACGAGGCGTGCCGGTGGGAGCACGTGATGTCCGACCGCGTCGAGCGCAAGATCCTCGCGATCCTCCCCGACCACCTCGAGTCGCCCTACGGCAACCCGATCCCCGGGCTCGACGAGCTCGGCGAGGTCGGCGAGGTCGTCGACTTCCGCTCCGGCCTGACGACCCTCGACGAGGTCGCGACGGAGGAGACCTGCTCGGTCGTCGTGCGCCGGATCGGAGAGCCGGTCCAGGTCGACCACGAGGCGTTGGCCCTGCTCACGAGCGCCGGCCTGCTCCCCGGCCAGCCGGCGCGGGTGCGCCGCGACGGCGTGCGCGTCGTCGTCTTCCGCGAGGGCGCGGAGGAGGCCACGGGGGTGTCGCTGCCCGTCGACATCGCGGGTCACGTCTTCGTCGCCGCGGTGTGACCGGACGGCCCCTCCGCCGGCCCGCCGAGCGGCCCCTCCCCGTTACCGAAACGTGACTTCCTCCGACCTCTGCCGTACGGTGGCCGCTGAGCCGTACCCACCCCGGAAGTAGATCTGCTGTGTCCTCACCCTCTCGTGTCCCCGGTCGACGCCGTGCCCCCGGCCGCGTCAAGCGCCTCCCCGACGGCCTCGCCGGCCGCGGTGCCTCGTGGGCCGTCAAGTCCGCCGCCGGCCTCTGCGTCGTCGGCGGAGCGGCCGTCGCGCTGACCGTCCCCGCCGAGCTCGCCGACGCCGAGACCGAGCCGACCGCGGCCGTCGCGGCCGCCCCGGCCGGGGTCGCCGCCGCCGTCGCCGACCGCTCCTCCGAGGCCCGTGCTGCCCGCTCCGAGCGCCGCGAGGCCGCTCCGGCCGCCGTGGCCCCGGCCGGCGCCGCCCCGGTGCGGCCCGACGCGCTCGGGGTCGCCGGTGTCAAGGCGGTCGCCAAGCCGAAGCCCAAGCCGAAGCCCAAGCCCGCCCCGGTCGCCGACGCCGCCGGTGGCGCCTCCACCGCGCAGGCCCCGGCCGCCGGCTCGTGGAACGGCGCGATGTCCTCGAAGTGCACGAACATCGGGCTCATCCCGGACGCGGTGCGCCTGTGCTCCGCCGTCGACGCCGCGCTCAGCCCCTCGGTCATCGGTGGCCGTCGCGCCACCGCGGACGAGCACGGCACCGGCCAGGCGATCGACTTCATGACGAGCGGGGCGCAGGGCGACGCGATCGCCGCCTACGTCCAGGCCCACGTCAGCGAGTTCAACGTCAAGTACCTCATCTGGCAGCAGCGCTACTGGGCGCCGGGCGAGGGCTGGAGCCTCATGGAGGACCGCGGCTCGCCGACCCAGAACCACATGGACCACGTGCACGTGACGGTCAACTACTGACCGACGCCCGCACCCCGCACACGGCGTTCCCGGCCTCGGCCGGGGGCGCCGTCGCGCTTTCCGTGGCGCACGCGGCTCGACATCGTTGTCATCGGCAGTTGCGCCGCCCAAGAACTGCCTGAGAGGACGCTCCGTCACCTTTTTGTGACCTTCTCGTGACCGCTGTTATGGTCGACGCGGTCGCCGACCCGGACGACGACCTCCCCGACGGGCCCGCCGAGTCCTGCCCCCGTCGACGGATTGACTCTCACGAACCGCTGGCAGGAGCGGGGGAACCACTTGCGGCGTCACGACCCCGGTCGAGGCGCCTTGGGGTGAAGCCGGCGAGGTCCACCAGGACCCCGACGGCCGGGCAACCTCAGCCCGAACCCGACAGCTCACCTCGTAGGCACCTGAGAGGTTCTTCCGTGTCCGAGCACATCCACGGCCGGCATCGCCAGCCCGCGCGCTACAACCCCGTCTCCGAGCTGTCGAGCATCGTCAGGGCCGCCGGTGAGACCGGGGCCCGCGCCTCCGCCGTCCTCGCCGCCTCCGGTGGTCTCGTCGCCACCTTTGCGCTCCCGGCCCACGCGGCCACCGCGCGCACCGAGGCCGCGACCACCCACTCCACGACGACCGTCGCCGCGCCCGCCTCGCTGCGCGCCGCGGCCGCCGCCCCGGCCGTCGTCGCCCCCACCGTCGCCGCGCCGACCGCCAAGCCCACCGCGACCTTCGGTGTCGCCGGGGTCAAGGCCGTCGCGAAGCCCAAGCCGAAGCCGAAGCCCAAGCCGGTGGTCGTCGCCGACGCCCCGGTCGCCGCGGCCGTCTCGGCCCGCTCCGAGGGCTCGGCCAGCCGCTCCTCGCAGCGCGTCGCCGTCTCGAACGTCGCCCAGTCCGCGAGCGGGGTCGTCAACATCGCCCGCACGCTCCTGGGCATCCCGTACGTCTACGGCGGCACGACCACCGCCGGGTTCGACTGCTCGGGCTTCACCTCGTACGTCTTCGCCAAGGCCGGCGTCTCGCTCCCGCGCACCGCGGCGGCGCAGCAGTCCGCCGCCACGCCGGTCAGCAACCCGCAGCCGGGTGACCTCGTGTTCTACGGCTCCCCGGCCTGGCACGTCGGCATCTACACCGGCAACGGGATGATGATCGACTCGCCGAAGCCCGGCAAGTCGACCTCGGAGCGTCCGATCTTCGCCGGGGTCAGCGGCTACGGCCGCTTCTGACCCCTCACGACCGCGGCGCCCCGGACTCCCTGCTCGTCCGGGGCGCCGTGCCGTGTCCGAGGGCTGACGCCCCCGGGCCGTCCTGAGCTCGCCTCGCCGCCCCGACGTCGTCGTGCCGCGCCGGCCGCGGCCGGCCCCCGGGCGCGTAGCGTGCCGGGATGGCCGCCGAGCGTGACGACGTCGAGCGCACCCCCGACGGGCGGTACGTCGTCGTCGACGGCCGCCGCTGGCGCGCGAGCGACCCCGGCATCCCGGACCGGCTGCGCGCCGAGCTCGTCGCCGAGCTGATGTCCGCCCGCCGCGCGGTGCGCACCGAGGGCGACGCCGCGCGGCACCGGGTGCAGGACGCCAAGGTCGCGCTCGGCGAACGCGGCGAGCCCTGGTGGGAGGAGCCCTCCGACGACGGCCTCGCCGAGCGGATGGCCGCCACCGCCCGCGTGCTCCTGCGCCACCGGCCCGAGGGCACGACGTGCCCGAGCGAGGTCGCCCGCGTCGTCGGCGGTGAGCGCTGGCGCCCGCTGACCGCTCGCGTGCGCGCGCTGGCCCACGACCGGGCCGGGGAGCTCGAGGTGCTCCAGCGGGGGGCAGCGGTCGAGCGCGACGCCACGGGGCCTGTGCGCATCGGGCGGGGTTCGCGCTTCCCGGGGTGAGGCCGCCCCGGGCGGCGCGCCGGCGCCCCCCACCGCTCGGTTAGGGTGCCCTTACCGGTGTCGGGCCCCGTCCGTGCGCCACCCCCGATCCCCGCCGCGAGGACCCGTTGCCCGAGCTGCCCGCACCGCCCACCCGTCCCCTCGCCGCCCTCTGGGGTCGCTACCGCCGCCACCGCACGCGGTTCGTGCTGGCCGTCGCGGTCTCGACCGTCAACAAGGTCGCCGACGTCGTCCCCGAGCTGCTCATCGGCGCGGCCGTCGACGTCGTCGTCCGGGGGGACGGCTCCTTCGTGGGCGAGCTGCTCGGCCTCGAGTCGCGCCAGGCCCAGCTGGTCTGGCTCGCGGTCATCAACGCGGTCGTGTGGGTCGTGGAGTCGGCGAGCGAGTACGTCGCCGCGCTGCTCTTCCGCGGGCTGTCGCAGGCGGTCGAGCACGACCTGCGGGTCGACGCCTACGACCACGCCCAACGCCTCGACCTGCGCTGGCACGAGGGCCGCTCGTCGGGCGCGACGCTCGCGACGGTCAACGACGACGTGAACCAGCTCGAGCGCCTGCTCGACGTCGGCTTCCCGGCCATCTGGCAGACCATCCTCAACGTCCTCATCGTCGGGGTCGTGTTCGCGGTCGCGTCGTGGCAGCTGCTCGTGCTCGCCTTCCTCCCCATCCCGGTCATCGTCGTCGCCTCGCTGCGCTACCAGCGCACGCTCGAGCCGTACTACCTCCGGGTGCGCGAGGGGGTCGCCCGCCTCTCGGGGGTGCTGTCGGCCAACCTCGGCGGCCTCGCGACGATCAAGGCCTTCACCGCCGAGGCGCGCGAGCGCGACCGGGTCCGGGAGGCGTCGGCGGCCTACCGCGACGCCAACGTCGAGACCATCCGCCGGTCGGCGGCGTTCGTCCCGCTCGTGCGGATGGCGATCCTCGCCGGCTTCACGTGCACCCTGCTCGTCGGCGGCCTGTCGGTGCTCGACGGCGGGCTCGCGGTCGGCCTCTACTCGGTGCTCGTCTTCATGACCCAGCGGCTGCTCTGGCCGCTGACCGACGTCGCGACCGTGCTCGACCTCTACCAGCGCGGCCGCGCCTCGACGGCCCGCATCCTCGCCCTGCTCGCCGTGCCGGTCGAGGTCGACGAGGGCGACCGCGAGCTCGCGCAGCCGGTGCGCGGCCGCCTGGAGTTCCGGGGCGTCCGTGCGGGGTACGCCGACGGCCCGGACGTCCTGCACGGCATCGACCTCGTCGTGCCGGCCGGTGAGACGCACGCGCTCGTCGGGACCACCGGCGCCGGCAAGTCGACCCTGCTGCGGCTGCTGCTGCGCTTCGACGACCCGCGCGAGGGCGCCGTGCTCGTCGACGGCACCGACGTCCGGACCCTCACGTGGGCCTCGCTGCGCGGGGCGATGGGGTACGTGGCGCAGGAGGTCCACCTCTTCGCGGGCACCGTCGCCGAGAACCTCGAGTACTCCCGCCCGGGGGCCACGCGCGAGCAGCTGGCCGAGGCGGTGCGGCACGCCGCGGCCGACGACGTCGTCGAGCGGCTGCCCGGCGGCCTCGACGGCGAGGTCGGCGAGCGCGGCCTCACCCTCTCGGGCGGCCAGCGCCAGCGGCTGGCCCTCGCCCGGGCGCTGCTGCGCGAGCCGGCGGTCCTCCTGCTCGACGAGGCGACGAGCGCGGTCGACACCGAGACCGAGGCCGCCATCCAGCGCTCGGTGCGGGAGGCGAGCGCGGGGCGCACGGCGCTCGTCGTCGCGCACCGGCTCTCGACGGTGCGCCACGCCGACCGCATCTGGGTCATCGACGCCGGACGGGTCGCCGAGTCGGGGACGCACGACGAGCTCGTGGCGGCGCAGGGGCGGTACGCGGCCCTCTGGGCGGTGCAGACCGGCGAGGCGGCGCTGCCGTGACGCGGGGAGCGCGCGGAGTGCGTTTTCGCCCGGTCGGGGCCGGGTAGCGGGTGCTCGTGGACACCTGTGACGCCGTCGTCGTCGGTGCCGGGCCCAACGGGCTCGTCGCCGCCATCGCGCTCGCCGACGCCGGCTGGGACGTGCTGCTCGTCGAGGAGCAGGACGAGGTCGGCGGCGCCGTGCGCAGCGCCGAGGTGCTGGCGCCGGGTGTCGTCACCGACCTGTTCAGCGCCTTCTACCCGCTGGCGGCGGCGAGCCCGGTCATCCGCGACCTCGGCCTGGAGTCGCACGGCCTCGCCTGGCGGCGCTCGCGCGACGTCCTGGCCCACCCGCTCGCCGACGGCCGCTGCGCGGTGATGCACGCCGACGCCGACGGCACCGCGGCCCGGCTCGACGAGGACGCCCCGGGGGACGGCGAGGCCTGGCTGCGGATGGTGCGGCAGTGGCAGCGACTGCGCGACCTGCTGCTCGACGCCCTCTTCACGACCTTCCCCCCGGTGCGCCCGGGGGTGCGGCTGGCCCGGGTGCTCGGCGCCGCGGAGGGGCTCGACCTCGTGCGCCGGCTCGCGCTGCCCGTGCGTCGGCTCGCCGCCGAGGAGTTCCGCGGCACCGAAGCCGGGCTCCTGCTGGCGGGCAACGCGGCGCACACCGACGTGCCGCCGGACGCCGCGGGCAGCGGCCTGTACGGGTGGCTGCTCAGCATGCTCGGGCAGGACGTGGGGTTCCCGGTGCCGGAGGGCGGCGCGGGCCGGCTGTCCGGGGCGATGGCCGCGCGCTTCCGGGCGGCCGGTGGGCGGGTGCTCACGGGGACGGCGGTCGAGCGGGTCGAGCTGCGCGGACGGCGCGCGACCGGCGTGGTGCTCGCCGACGGTCGGCGCGTGCGGGCCCGGCGCGCGGTCGTCGCCGACGTGTCGGCCCCGGCCCTCTTCGGCCGGATGCTGCCCGCGGGCACGCTGCACCCGCGCCTGCGCGAGCGGCTCGAGCGCTTCGAGTGGGACCCGTCGACCCTCAAGCTGAACTGGGCTCTGTCGCAGCCTGTCCCGTGGGCCGCCGAGGGCGCGCGGCAGGCCGGCACGGTGCACCTCGGGGTCGACGCCGACGGCCTCGTCCACGCGTCGGCGGCGACGACGACCGGGCGCCTGCCGTCGCCGCCGTTCGTGCTCTTCGGGCAGATGGGCGTGGCCGACCCCACCCGCTGCCCGCCCGGCACCGAGACGGCCTGGGGGTACACGCACCTTCCGCGCACGCTGGCCGGCGACGCCGACGCGGTCGCCGCACAGGTCGAGGCGGTCGAGGGCGCGGTCGAGGCGGTGGCCCCGGGCTTCCGCGACGTCGTCACGGCGCGGCTGGTCCAGACGCCGCTGGACCTCCAGGCGGCGAACGCCAACCTCGACCTCGGGGCCCTCAACGGCGGGTCGTCGGCGCTGCACCACCAGCTCTTCCTCCGGCCGGTGCCGGGCCTCGGCCGGCCCGAGACACCGGTCGACCGGCTCTTCCTCGCGTCGGCGTCGGCCCATCCCGGCGGCGGGGTCCACGGGGCCTGCGGGTGGAACGCCGCGCGGGCCGCGCTCGACGGGCAGGGGCCGGTGGGGGCTGCGCGTCGCGCGCTGTCCCGGACGGTGTGGCACCGGGTGCTCGGGCCGGAGCGGGTCAGCCCCCGCTGACGGCCCGCCCCGGACGGGGCACGCCGGCGGCGTCACGGCGCTCGGCGAGCAGCGCCAGCCGGCGCAGCGACTCGACGTTGCGCGGATGGATCGCGGCCTGCCGCAGAGGGACCGGCACGAGGGTGCCGGGGCCGCTCACCGCATCCTCGCGGAGGGTGACGGCGCACCCGTCGCCGGCCGGTCGCAGCTCGATCAGCACGTGCGCCTCGCCCATCGGCCAGCCGCGGGCGCGCAGGAGGAGCATCCGGCCGGCCTCGCAGTCCTCGACCTCCGTGGTGTCCGAGAGGAGCAGCGGCCATACCCCCACGCTGTGCGCGATGCTCGTGCCGACGGCCGGCCAGTCGGGGTCGACCGCGCGCACGCGGGCCGCACCGACGACCCACGAGGGGTAGGACCAGCCGTCGGCGAGGACGGCCCAGACGTCCTCGGGACGGGCGGCGACGGTGCGGTGGACGGGGGGCCGGTGGGCGGCGGGCGTCGTCATGCCTGATCGGTACCCGGGGTGGGGCGGCGGAAACGCTCCGGCGGCCCCGCGAGCCCTCCTCCGCGTGACCTGCGGGGGTCCGGGCGCGACCGCACGCGCAGGAGCGCAGGTCGCCCGCAGAACACGTCGGGTGGGGGCGGGACGTGCCCGACCGGGCGCGCGCGGCCCGTGACGTCCGTGTCAGCAAAGCCCCGTGGGCGGCCCGTGAGTGGCATGGTCGTGTTCTCGGTCCAGACCCGGCCGCTCGGGTCAGACAAGGTGCCCTCCTTCTTCTTCATGGAGGACAGCCATGTCCACGACCCTTCGCAGCGCCCCTCCCACCGAGCGCGACCAGGTGGTCGACGGCCTGCTCACCCGGGTGGCCGTCAGCACGGACCCCGACGAGCGGCGGCGGCTTCGCGCCCAGGTCGTCGAGGAGATGCTCCCGCTGGCCGACGGTCTCGCGCACCGGTACGCCCGGCGCGGTGTCGACCGCGACGACCTGGAGCAGGTCGCCCGCACCGCGCTCGTCGCGGCCGCGGAGCGCTACCAGCCCGGCTCCGGCTCGGGGTTCGTCGCCTTCGCCGTCCCCACCGTCACGGGCGAGATCAAGCGCCACTTCCGCGACTGCGGGTGGGTCGTGCGTCCGCCGCGCCGGGTGCAGGAGCTGCGGGCCGAGCTGGTCGTGGCCGAGGAGTCGCTGCGGCACCGGCTCGGGCGAGAGGCGACGGTCGGTGAGATCGCGGTCCTGCTGGAGTGCGAGCCGGCCGATGTCGAGTCGGCACGGTTGTGCGGCAGTGGTTTCCGACCGGTCTCGCTCGACGCCCCGGTGCTGTCCGGGGGCACGGAGGGTGACCGGCTGGCGGAGATCGGGGACGTCTACGGCCGCTTCGAGCTGCACAGCGACCTGCGGCGGGCGCTGTCGGGCCTCGGCGAGCGGGACCGGCGGGTGGTGCGGATGCGGTTCGTCGAGGAGCGGACGCAGTCCGAGATCGGGTCGGTGCTCGGCGTCAGCCAGATGCAGGTGTCGCGCATCCTCTCGCGCATCCTGCGCCAGCTGCGCGGGAGCCTCGACGCCGTGGCCGCCTGACCGGGCCGTGCCGGGGCGCGGCGGCGGGCGGGCAGAGGTGTGGTGCCCCGGGATCCACGCGGTGCGGGAGGTTTCACCCGCACCGCGCGGGCAGTGGTTGCGTCGCGGGAGGTTCCCTGCCGCGACTCGTGCACAGATGGCGCCACGGGAGGTTTCCCTGGCATAGCGCGGGCGGTGGTTGCGTCGCGGGAGGTTTCCCTCCCGTGGTGGGTGGGAAACCTCCCGGGGGAGGTGGTTCGTGGGGGGAGCAGTGTTTCCGCGGCGCCGACCCGGGTAGGACTCCACCGGCCGACCGGCACGCCGGACCGCACCATCCCCGGTGACCCCCTCGGCCGGGCAGCGAGGTTACGCACGCCGCAGGACCTCACGCCCACCGCCGACACCACCGCCCGCACGGGCGAGCACCTCTGGGAGACCACCATGGCCGCACCCCTCGTCGTGACGGCCACGGTGGCCGTCGCCCCGGCCCCCGGTGGCGGGGACCTCCTCCACGGCACGCCGACGACGCGGGGTCGAGGATGAGCGCCGCCCGGCTCAGCGACGTCGGGGCCGCCTCGTGCCGTCGGTGCGGCCGCCTCGTGGCGATGCTCCGCGCCGAGGTCCCGCTCACCCCCCGTGCCACGCCTGCGCTCTTCTGGGTCGACGCCGTGCGACAGTGCCGCTGCGAGGCGACGCTCCTGCCGCGACCGGCGTCGCTGCCGTCGTCGGTCCGGGTGCGCCTGCGCGAGGTGGTCGCCGCCTCCGCGCTCGCCCGCCCGTGGGAACAGCTCGTGACGCGCGAGCCGCTCGAGATCCTCGTCTGAGGTTGCCGGCCGGACGGCCCGCGGCGGGGCGGGCGCATCCGGCCGGGTGTGGGGGAGCCGACGGCGGGTAGGGACGGCGGGTGCCGCCGGACCCGGCGGCGCCCGTCGACCGAGGAGCACACCCCGATGAGCGAGATCCCCGCCCAGGAGCAGGAGTGGCCGGGCACGACCGCGGCGCTCGACCCACGGCCGGACCACGGCGAGACGTCGTGGGTGGGACGTGACCGCCTCGTCGGCAAGCGCGTCCTCGTGACCGGCGGCGACTCCGGCATCGGCCGCGCGGTCGCCGTCACCTTCGCCCACGAGGGCGCGACCCTCGTCCTCACCCACCTCCCGGAGGAGGCTGACGACGCGCGCGAGACCGTCGCGGCGGTCGAGGCCGCCGGCGGGCGCGCGGTGGCCGTCGCGGCCGACCTGCGCACGCACGCGGCCGTCGTCGAGGTCGTCGAGCGCGTGCGCGGCGAGCTCGGGGGTCTCGACGTCCTCGTGAGCAACGCCGCCTTCCAGATGACGCACGACCGCCTCGAGGACTTCCCGCCCGAGCAGGTCGAGCGGACCTTCGCGACGAACGTCTTCGCGACCTTCTGGCTCGTGCGCGAGCTGGCCCGCGACCTCGAGGAGTCGCGGGGCTCGGTCGTCGTCACGACGTCCGTGCAGGCCTACCAGCCGGCCGAGCACCTGCTCGACTACGCGGCGACCAAGGCGGCGCTCACCAACCTCGTCGTCAACCTCGCGCAGGAGCTCGGCCCGCGCGGCGTGCGGGTCAACGCGGTCGCGCCCGGGCCGATCTGGACCCCGCTCATCCCGGCGACGATGCCCGCCGAGAAGGTCGAGGGCTTCGGCACGCAGACGCCGCTCGGGCGGGTGGGCCAGCCCGTCGAGGTCGCCGCGGCGTTCGTCTTCCTCGCCTCCGACGAGGCGAGCTACGTCTCGGGGACCGTGCTCGGCGTCACGGGCGGCAAGCCCGTCTTCTGACCGGCACCCGGCACCCGGCACCCGACCACCCACGAGCGCGCCCCGCTGCACGGAGGGGACGGATGGCCACCGGGGCGGCCGCTGCTTGACCGCACCGGTGGCCATCCTTCCTGTGACCTGCCCGGACGGGACCCCGCCGAAACCCGCGACGGGCTCCGGATCAGCGTGAGGTCGGTCTCGGGAGCTCGCCGGTCCGCGCCACCTCGGCCGCGAGGTCGCGGATCTTGCGGTTGGTGTCCTGGCTCACGAGGCGCAGCATCGCGAAGGCCTCCTCGTGCGGCACGCGGTGCGCGGCCATGAGCACGCCGACGGCCACGCCGATCTCGCGGTTGCTCGTGAGGGCCTTCTCCAGGTGCTCGGCCCGCTCGTGCGCGAGGTAGGCGGAGACGAGCAGCGAGCACTGGGTCGCGAGGAGGAGGGCGTCCCGCTCGGAGCGTTCGTCGAAGGCGTCCGGGGCCGTGGCGTAGAGGTTGAGGGCGGCGACGGAGCCGTTGCCGTCGGGCAGCACCAGCCGCCGCGCGTGGACGCTCGTGACGCCGACCTCGCGGTGCACCCGCTGCCCGTACTCGGGCCAGCGCGGGTCGTCCTGGACGGCGCCGGTGCGGAAGACGTGGTCCTCGACGACGGCGTCGACACAGGGGCCGGAGCCGAGCTCGTACTGCACCTGGTCGGCGGCCAGCGCGTCGTCGTGCGAGGTCGCGAGGGTCGTCAGCGACTCCGAGCGCATGACGGTGATGCTGCACCACTCGGCGCCGTGCACGAGGTCGGCGCTGCGTGCCACGAGCGCGCCGAGCAGCCGGCGGGTGCCGGTCCGCCCGTCGTCGGCGGGCGCGGCGGCGAGGAGCTCGGCGACGAGGTCCAGCGGACCCTCGGTGGGTGCTGCGGTGGGTTCGGTCGGCACGAAGGCCCTCCGTCGGTGGGTGTCCGGTTCGGTCTCCACCATGTCTACCGCGTCCGGCGGCGCCCGGCGCCCTCGAGGCCCGCCGGCCGGCCCCCGGGACGAGGGCCGGCCGCGCCGGGGGCCGTCAGCCGCGCTTGGCCAGGCGCAGCCAGGTGTCGACGACGGTGTCGGGGTTGAGCGACATCGACTCGATGCCCTCGTCGACGAGCCACTCGGCGAGGTCCGGGTGGTCCGAGGGGCCCTGGCCGCAGATGCCGACGTACTTGCCGCGCTCGCGGCAGGCGCGGATGGCCATCGAGAGCAGGGCCTTGACCGCCGGGTCGCGCTCGTCGAAGGAGCCGGCGACGAGGGAGGAGTCGCGGTCGACGCCGAGGGTCAGCTGGGTCAGGTCGTTGGACCCGATCGAGAAGCCGTCGACGTGGTCGAGGAAGGCGTCGGCGTTGACCGCGTTCGACGGCAGCTCGCACATCATGACGACCTGGAGGTCGTTCTTCCCGCGCTCGAGGCCGTGCGACGCCAGGAGCTCGATGACGCCCTCCACCTCGGCGACGGTGCGCACGAACGGGATCATGATCTTGACGTTGGTCAGACCCATCTCGTCGCGGACGTGGCGCAGCGCCTCGCACTCCATCGCGAAGCACTCGGCGAAGTCGGCCGAGAGGTAGCGCGCCGCGCCGCGGTACCCGAGCATCGGGTTCTCCTCGTGCGGCTCGTAGCGCGCGCCGCCGAGCAGCCCGGCGTACTCGTTGGACTTGAAGTCCGACAGGCGCACGATGACCGGCTCGGGCGCGAAGGCGGCCGCGAGCATCGCGACGCCCTCGGCGAGGCGCCGGACGAAGTACTCGCGCGGGCCGGCGTAGGCGGCGATGCGCTCCTCGATCTCCGCCTTGATGCGCGGCTCCTGGTCGTCGAGCTCGAGCAGCGCGCGCGGGTGGATGCCGATCTGCCGGTTGACGATGAACTCGGTGCGGGCCAGGCCGATGCCCCGGTGGGGGAGGCGCGAGAACTCGAAGGCCTGCTCGGGGGTGCCGACGTTCATCATGATCCGCGTCGGGATCTCGGGCATCTCGTCGAGCGTCGTCTCGGAGACGGTGAACTCCCGCAGGCCGTCGTAGACGAAGCCGGTGTCGCCCTCGGCGCACGAGACGGTGACCTCGCGGCCGTCGGCGAGCTCGTGGGTGGCGGTGCCGGTGCCGACGACCGCGGGGATGCCGAGCTCGCGGGCGATGATCGCGGCGTGGCAGGTGCGCCCGCCGCGGTTGGTGACGATGGCGCTGGCGCGCTTCATGATCGGCTCCCAGTCGGGGTCGGTCATGTCGGCGACGAGGACCTCGCCGGGCTGGAAGTCGTGCATCGCCCCGATGTCGGTGAGGACGCGCACCGCGCCGGCGCCGATCTTCTGGCCGATCGCGCGGCCCTCGACGACGACCGGGCCGCGCTCCTCGAGCCGGAAGCGCTGCTGCACACCGCCGGCCGCGCGTGACTTGACCGTCTCGGGGCGCGCCTGGAGGACGTAGAGCTTCCCGTCGACCCCGTCGCGGCCCCACTCGATGTCCATCGGGCGGCCGTAGTGCTCCTCGATGCGCAGGGCGGTGCGCGCGAGCTCGGTGACCTCGTCGTCGGTCAGGCTGAGGCGGCGCTGCTCGGCGACGTCGACGGGGACGAACTCGGTCGTGCGGCCGACGGTCGCGTCCTGCGTGTAGACCATCTTCGTGGCCTTGGCGCCGACGCCGCGCTTGAGGACCGCGGGGCGGTCGGCGCGCAGCGCGGGCTTGTGGACGTAGAACTCGTCGGGGTTGACCGCGCCCTGGACGACGCCCTCGCCGAGGCCGTAGGCGCTCGTGATGAACACGGCGTCCTCGAAGCCCGACTCGGTGTCGATGGTGAACAGGACGCCCGAGGCGCCGATGTCGGAGCGGACCATCCGCTGGACGCCCGCCGAGAGGGCGACGACGTCGTGGTCGAAGTCGCTGTGCACCCGGTAGGCGATCGCGCGGTCGTTGTAGAGCGAGGCGAAGACGAGGCGGATGGCGTGCAGGACGTTGTCGATGCCGCGGACGTTGAGGAAGGTCTCCTGCTGGCCGGCGAACGACGCGTCCGGGAGGTCCTCGGCGGTGGCGCTGGAGCGGACGGCGAAGCTCGCCTCGTCACCGGCCTCGCCGGCCAGGCGCTCGTAGGCCGCGCGGATGTCGCGGTCGAGGTCCTCGGGGAACGGTTGCGCCTCGACGGCCTCGCGGATCTCGTGGCCGACCTCGGCCAGGCGCCGGGTGTCGTCGACGTCGAGGTCGGCGAGCAGGCCGGAGATGCGCTCGGCGAGCCCGGTCTCGCCGAGGAAGCGCCGGTAGGCCTCCGCGGTCGTGGCGAACCCGTCGGGGACGGCGACGCCGGCGGCCGAGAGGTGCTGGACCATCTCGCCGAGCGAGGCGTTCTTGCCGCCCACGGACTCGACGTCGTCGAGGCCGAGCTCGCGGAACCAGCGGACGGTGGTGGTCATGGCGGGGGTCCTTCCGGGGGACGGGGCGCGCGGGTCGTGCGGTGGTGGTGCGGGGTCGCCGGGGTGTCGGCGAGGGACAGGATGGCAGCCCGGGTCAGCCGGAGCCCTTGAGCTGGCGCGTGTGCATGATCACGGCGGCCATCTCCTCGACCGACATCCCCGAGGAGTTGATGACCGGCAGGCGGTGCGCCCGGTAGAGCTCCTCGGCGCGCTTGAGCTCCCAGGAGCACTGCTGGAGCGAGGCGTAGGGCGAGTCGGGCCGTCGCTCGCTGCGCACCTGGCTCAGGCGGGCCGGCGTGGAGGTCAGCGCCACGCACCGGTCGAGGTAGGGACGGACGGCCTCGGGCAGCTCGCTGGCCCGCAGGTCCTCGTCGACGAGCGGGTAGTTGGCCACCTTCACGCCGTGCTGGAGGGCGAGGTAGAGCGAGGTCGGCGTCTTGCCGCAGCGCGAGGGGGCGACGAGCACCAGCTCGGCCTGCTGGAGGTTGCGCAGGCTCGCGCCGTCGTCGTGCTCGAGCGAGAAGTCGATGGCCTTCATCCGCCGCTCGTACCGGTGGATGTCGCCGAGCCCGTGCAGCGCCGGCACCTTGGGGCTCGCGTTGACGTGGAGGACGCGCTCGACGATGTCGAGGTGGCTGCCGAAGAGGTCGATGAAGGCGCACCGGGTGCTGCGCAGGACGTCGCGCAGCTCGGCGTCGGCGACGCTCGAGAAGACGATGGGGGTCGTCGACTCGGTGACCGCGGAGTCGAGCTCCTCGACGACGCGCTGCGCCTGCTCCACGGTCGTGATGAAGGGAATCTTCCGGCGCACGAAGTCGAGGGTCGGGAACTGGTTGATGATGAGGTTGCCGAGCGTCTCGGCCGAGATCCCCGTCCCTCCGGCGAGGAAGAACACCGGTGTGGGGGAAGCCTGTTCGTCGTCGGCAGCAGCCATCGGGTCAGACCTCCTCGTCGACGAGCACGACGACGAGGGTACGCGGTCCGTGGACGCCCTCGACCCGCTCGAGCTCGATGTCACTCGTGGCGCTCGGCCCGCTGACCCACGTGAGCGGCCGGGCGTGCTCCGCACCGGGGCGCAGCCGCCCCACCGCCTCGGGCACGTCGTGGACGACCTGCCCGGAGCGCACGACGCAGACGTGGAGGTCGGGGACGAGCGTGAGGGCGCGCCGCCCCTGGTCCGGGCCGTGGTCGAGGACGACCGTGCCCGTCGTGGCGATGCCGACCGCCGCCGCCGTGACGACCGCGTCGACCGCGTCGAGCTCGGCGTCGACGGTGACGTCGGCCTCGGCGACCACGCGCACGGCGCCGCCCACCGCGTCGCGCCACGCCGGGTCGAGACCGGTCGGCAGCACCGCTGTGCCGCAACCGTGCTCGCGCAGCGCATCCGCCACGGCGTCGGCCACCCCGGAGGGCATGACCCGGACGACCTGAGCCCGGTAGTCGGCGACGTTCTCGACGAAGAGGTCGAGGGTGGTCACCCGGCCGGGCGACGTCTCCTCGACGACGGTGGTCGGGGCGCGGTCGGCCGGGGTGGTCGTCACGTCGGCCGTCGCGCCGCGGACCCGGGCGAGGATCTCGTCGCGCGCGCTCATCGGGACCCCTCCCCGCGCTCGCGGGCCCACCACTGCCGGAAGGTCTCGGTCGGTGGCGTGGGCACGTCCCGCGCGCTGCTCCAGGCGCCGAGGCCCGGCACGGTCCGGATCGTCCGGTCCCCGATGACGCGGCCGGCGGTCGTGGCCGCCTTCTGTGCGGCCGAGAGCCGCTTCGGGTCCGACAGGACCCAGGCCGCGGCGGCCATCGCGGCCGACTCGGCGGTGCGGCCCTCCTGCTCGACGACCCGCCCGCGCAGCTCGACGAGCAGCTCGGGGATGTCGATGCGCACCGGGCAGGCGTCGAAGCAGGCGCCGCAGAGGCTCGAGGCGTACGGGAGCGACTTGTCGACCTCGCTCGCCGTGCCGCGCAGCTGCGGGTTGAGGACGGCGCCGATCGGGCCCGGGTAGACCGAGCCGTAGGCGTGCCCGCCGGTGCGCTCGTAGACCGGGCAGACGTTGAGGCACGCGGAGCAGCGGATGCAGCGCAGCGCCTGGCGCCCGACGCGGTCGGCGAGGACGTGGCTGCGGCCGTTGTCGAGGAGCACGACGTGGACGTCCTGCGGGCCGTCGCCGTCGTGGGCGCCGCTCCACATCGTCGTGTAGGGGTTCATCCGCTCGCCGGTGCTCGAGCGGGGGAGCAGCTGGAGCATCGGGGCGAGGTCGTCCCACCGGGGCAGGACCTTCTCGATGCCGACGACCGACACGAGCGTCTCGGGCAGCGTCAGGCACATCCGGCCGTTGCCCTCGGACTCGACGACGACGAGGGTGCCCGTCTCCGCCACCGCGAAGTTGGCCCCCGACACCGCGACCTTGGCACGGAGGAACTTCTCGCGCAGGTGCAGCCGGGCGGCCTCGGCGAGGCGGGCGGGGTCGTCGGTCAGGTCGTCCGGCGCGGGGCGGCCGACGCCGGCCATCTCGCGGCGGAAGATGTCGCGGACCTCGCTGCGGTTGCGGTGGATCGCCGGCACGAGGATGTGGCTCGGCCGGTCGTGCCCGAGCTGGACGATGAGCTCGGCGAGGTCGGTCTCCCAGGCGTTGACCCCCGCGGCCTCGAGGGCCTCGTTGAGCTCGATCTCCTGGGTGACCATCGACTTGACCTTGACGACCTCGTCGACCTGCTTGTCCCGGACGATGCCGAGGACGATCGCGTTGGCCTCGTCGGCGTCGCGCGCCCAGTGCACGGTCGCGCCGTTCGCGGCGAGGGAGGCCTCGAGCTGCTCGAGGTAGTCGCCGAGGTGGGCGAGCGCCTCGTCCTTGGCCTCGGCGCCGGCGACGCGCAGCGCCTCCCACTCCGGGACCTCGGCGACGACGCGCGCCCGCTTGTCGCGGATGGTGTGCGTCGCGTGCCTGAGGTTGCGGCGCTGCTGGGTGTTGGCCAGGGCCTCGCGGGCGGCGGTGGGGAACTTCGGCATCCCGACGAAGACCGGCGAGGTCTCCTGGAGGGGTCCGGGGGTGGTCGTGGTCATGCCTGGTCCTCCTCGGTCGAGGCGAGGACCTCGGCCAGGTGCAGGTGGCGGACGCCGGCGCGCTGCCGGCCGAGGATGCCCCCGATGTGGGCGAGGCAGGAGTTGTCGCCGGCGACGAGCACCTCGGCGCCGGTGCCGACGACGGCCCGGGCCTTGTCCGAGCCCATCGCGACCGAGACGTCGGCGTTCTTCATCGCGAAGGTGCCCCCGAACCCGCAGCACTCGGTGGCGCCGGGCAGCTCGACGAGGTCGATGCCGCGCACGGCCCGCAGCAGCTGCAGCGGCCGGTCGCCGACGCGCAGCATCCGCAGCGAGTGGCAGGTCGGGTGGTAGGTGACCCGGTGCGGGAAGTACGCGCCGACGTCGGTGACGCCGAGGACGTCGACGAGCAGCTCCGAGAGCTCGAGCACCTTGGGGACGGTGCGCTCGACGCGGCTGGCGAGGCGGTCGTCGCCGGCGAGCTCGACGATGCCCCGGTGCTGGTGGCGGACCGAGCCGACGCACGAGCCCGACGGGGCGACGACGGCGTCGTAGTCCTCGAAGACGTCGACGAAGCGGCGGACGAGGGGCAGGGCCTTGGCCCCGTAGCCGGTGTTGGTGAGCATCTGCCCGCAGCAGGTCTGCTCGGTGGGGAACTCGACCGTGCAGCCGAGCCGCTCCAGCAGCCGGACGGTGGCCTTGAGGGTGTCGGGCCACATCGTGTCGTTGAAGCACGTGGCGAACAGCGCGACCCGCAGGTCGGTCGCCGGGCGGGCGGCGGCGCTCACGGGAGCATCCACGACAGGACGGTCGACTGCAGGCCCACGAGGAGGCACATCGCGAGGATCAGGCCGACGCTCCATGGCAGGACCTTACGGAGGATGTCGGCCTCGCGCCCGAGCAGTCCCACGGAGGTCGCGGCGATCGTCAGGTTCTGCGGGCTGATCATCTTGCCGACCACGCCGCCGGAGGTGTTGGAGGCGACGAGCAGCGTCGGGTCGATGCCGGCCGTCTGCGCGGCGCTCTGCTGGAGCGTGGCGAAGAGGGCGTTGGCGCTCGTGTCCGAGCCCGTGACCGCGGTGCCGATCCAGCCGAGGGTCGGGCTGAGGTAGGCGAACAGGGCGCCGGTGCCGGCGATCCAGGTGCCGATGACGATCGTCTGCCCGGAGAAGTTCATGACGTAGGCGAGGGCGAGCATCGAGGCGACGGTGAGGAAGGCCCAGCGCATCCGGTGTGCGACGGCCCACGCCTCGGCGCCCCAGCCGCGCATCCCGACGGCGTAGACGGCGGTGACGACGAGCGAGCAGAGCAGGAGCATCGTGCCGGGCGAGCTGAGCCACGGCAGCGTGTAGGTCGTGGCCGCGCTCGGCGTGCCCTTGAGCGTGAGCACCTCGCCGGACAGGCCGGGCCACGGCACCTTGACGTCGGTGCCGACGAGCCAGGTCTTGACCGGGGTGACGAGCTTGACGACGCCGAAGACCGCGATGACGAGGAGGTAGGGGAAGAGGGCCATGACGATGCGCCCGCCGGTGAGGTCGCGCGAACGCCGGCCCAGCTCGTCGGCCGAGGCGGCGTGGGCGTCGGCCGGCGGGGTGCCGGTGCCGCCGGAGGCCGGGGCGCCGACCGAGGCGAGCTCCCGCTCGCGCTCGACCTGCATCGTCGCCAGCGCGGTCTCGCGGCCCTGCGGGCGCCACACCTTGAGGAAGAGGACCGCGGCGGCGAGGCCGGCGAGCGAGGCGATGATGTCGGTCAGCTCGACCGAGACGTAGGTCGCGGCGAACCACTGCGCGAGGGCGAAGGTCAGGCCGACGACGACCGCGACGGGCCAGGTCTCGCGCACCCCGCCGCGCCCGCCGGCCATGAGGACGAGGAGGAGCGGGACGAAGGCGGCGAGCACCGGGGTCTGGTGCCCGACGTAGGCCCCGATCTCGTGGTACGGGATGCCGGTCAGGGTGCCCGCGGTGATGATCGGGGTGCCGACGGCGCCGAACGCGACGGGGGCGGTGTTCGCGAGGAGGACGACGGCGGCGGCGCGCAGCGGCGAGAAGCCGAGGGCCATGAGCATGACGCCGGTGATGGCGACGGGGGCGCCGAAGCCCGCCAGCGCCTCGAGCAGCCCGCCGAAGCAGAAGGCGATGATGATCGCCTGGATGCGCGGGTCGTCGCTGATGAGGTGGAAGGTCGCGCGCAGGTCCTCGAAGCGGCCCGAGCGCACGGTCACCTGGTAGAGCAGGATCGCCGTGAAGACGATCCACATGATCGGGAAGAGGCCGAAGGCGGCGCCCTGCGTGGCCGACAGCGCGGCGAGGTGCACGGGCATCCCGAAGGCGAGCGAGGCGACGAGCACCGCGACCGCGACGGCCGTGAGCCCGGCCCAGTGGGCCTTCCAGCGCAGCACCCCGAGGGTGACGAAGACCGTCACGAGGGGGAGGAGCGCGACGAGCGCGGAGAGGGTGAGGCTGCCGCCCACCGGGGTGAGCTCGGGCCGGAACTCCGTCGGGACGGTCAGCGCCGTCGCGGGTGCTGTCGTCACTGCGGTCAACGCCGCTGCTGTCACCGTCATGGGGTCCTCCGGGTCGCACGTCTCTGGGCCGGGTCCTGAATGGTCAGACCATTCGGGGATGCGTCGACGGTAGGGGCGGCTGCGACGTCGTGTCAATGGTCTGACCATTATTGGTCCGACCATTCCGCGTGTCGCCCGGCGCGGCGTGGCATCCTGAGCGCGTGAGCGCCGCTGCCGACCCGATGCCCGTCCCCGACGCGGGCGGCCTGCGCGCCTTCGAGCTCGTCCTGCGCTGGGTCGACGAGCGGATCCTCGGGGGTGAGCTCGAGGTCGGCGACCACCTGCCGGCCGAGCGCGACCTCGCCGCGCAGCTCGGCGTCAGCCGCGCCGCGGTGCGCGAGGCCGTCCGCACGCTGCAGGCCCAGGGGGTCGTGCGCTCCTCGGTCGGCGCCGGCGCGGCCGGCGGCACGACGCTGACCACCGTGCCGAGCGGGGCCCTGGGCCGGCTGCTGCGGCTGCACGTCGCGCTCGTTGCGTTCCCGCTGCCCGACGTCGTCGAGGTCCGCATCGCGCTGGAGCGCCTCAGCGTGCGGCTGGCCGCCACCCACGCCACGGCAGAGGACCTCGCGGCGATGCGGGCGCTGTTGGACGAGATGGCCGACCCCGGCATCGACCGCGCGCGGTTCAACGACTGCGACACCGCCTTCCACGTCGCGCTCGCGGCGGCCGCGGGCAACGCGCTGGCCCGCGACCTCACCTCGGCGATCCGCGAGTCGATGCGTCTGCCCATCCTCGACCGCTTCCGCCACCTCGCGGTCTGGGACGACGTCGCCCCGGTGCTGCGGCGCGACCACGAGGAGATCTACGCCGCGGTCGCGGCCGGTGACGCCGACGCGGCCGCCGCCGCGACCGAGCACCACATCCGCTCCGCCTGGGTCGCCCTCTCCGCGACCGCCCCCGCCTGAGCTGCCCCGCGAAGGTGTGTGAACACGCCGGGCGATCCCGGCGTGTTCACACACGTTCGCGGTGAGGCGGGGTCGAGGACGGTCCGGAGGGCGGTGACGCGGGCGCCGTTCCGTGGTTCCATCGGCGCATGAGGTCCACCGCGACGGAGCGGGTCGGCGAGGCACGCCCGCCGACGGTCCTCGTCGTGGACGACGACGAGGCCATCCGCACCGTGGTGCGCTGGCAGCTGGACGACGACGGCTACCGGGTGCTCGAGGCCGAGGACGGCCCGAGCGCGCTGCGGCGCATCCGGGACGACCGCCCGGCGCTCGTCGTCCTCGACCTCTCGCTGCCCGGGCTCGGCGGCCTCGACCTGCTGCGCCGGGTGCGCGAGGGCCGGACCGGCCGCTCGGACCTGCCGGTCATCGTCCTGTCGGGGCGCAACGGCGAGACCGACCGCATCGTCGGCCTGGACCTCGGCGCCGACGACTACCTCGTCAAGCCCTTCTCGCCGGGCGAGCTCGCGGCGCGGGTGCGCTCGGTCCTGCGGCGCAGCAGCCCCGAGCTCTCCGCGGAGGGCGTCGTCGTCGGGCGGCTGCGGGTCGAGCCGGCCGCGCGGCGCGTCCTCCTCGACGGCGAGGACGTCGAGCTGACCCCCAAGGAGTTCGACCTCGTCGCCTTCCTCGTCACCCACCCGCGCCAGGTCTTCAGCCGCGCCCAGCTGCTCGACCGGGTCTGGAACTCCTCCTCGGAGTGGCTCGGCGAGGCGACGGTCACCGAGCACGTCCATCGCCTGCGGCTCAAGCTCGAGGAGGACCCGGCGCACCCCCGGATGCTGCTCACCGTCCGGGGCGTCGGCTACCAGCTGAGCGACCGCGGATGACCACCGTCGAGGAGCGCGGCGCCGTCGACGTGCTCTCGCTCGACGACGTCCGCGAGATCCTCGACCGGCAGACCGAGGTCCTCGAGATGGTCGCCGGGGCCGCCCCGCTGACCCACGTGCTCGGGCGCATCCTCGTCTCGCTCGAGCGGCTGATGCCCGGGGCGCGCTGCTCGGTGCTGCTCCTGGACCGCGACCGCGGCACCCTCCACCACGGCGCCGCCCCGAGCCTCGACGGGCCCTACGTCGCGGCCATCGACGGGCTGCGCATCGGGGAGGGCCAGGGCTCGTGCGGGACGGCGGCCGCCCTCGACGAGCCCATCGTCGCCGTCGACGTCCGCACCGACCCGCGGTGGACGGCCTTCCGCCACCTCGCCGACGCGGCCGGCCTGCGCAGCTGCTGGTCGACCCCGATCGAGGGGCGCGACGGGCGTCCGGTCGGCACCTTCGCGGTCTACCACCCCCACCCGCACCGGCCCGGGGGCCGCGAGCAGCTGCTCGTCGACCGCTTCACCCACCTCGCGTCCGTGGCCATCGGCCACAGCGGGCTCATCGGCGACCTCGTCGAGAGCGAGGAGCGCTTCCGTCGCTCCTTCGACGCCAACTCGCTCGGGATGGCGATCCTCGGCCCCGACCGCACGGTGACGACCGGCAACCCCGCGCTCACGGCGCTGGCCGGCGGCGCGGATGCCGTGCTCGGCCGGCCCGTCACCGACCTCCTGACCCCCGTCGGCGGCTCGCTCGGCGCCCTGCTCGACGCCCTCGACCCCGACGCCGCGGCGCCGGTCGTCGCCGAGGCGCTGCTCCACCGCCGAGGCCGCCCGGACGTCGAGGTCGAGGTGACCGTCTCCCGGCTGCCCGGCCGGGACGGCACACCGGCGCGCTGGGTCGTCAACGTCCTCGACCTCACCGAGCGGCGCGCGGCCGAGCGCCACCAGCGGGCGCGCCTCGAGGCCGAGACCGCGCGCCGCACCGCCGAGCGGCTCTCGCACGGGAAGTCCGAGCTGCTCGCCGCGCTCGGGCACGAGGCGCGCACGCCCCTCCAGGCGATCGTCGGGTTCGCCGAGCTGCTCGGGACGATGGACCTCGACGAGGGCCGCCGCCGAGAGGCCCTCGCGCACATCGACGCCGCCGCGGGCCACGTGCTCGACCTGCTCGGGGAGGTCCTCGACCTCAGCCGCCTCGAGGCCGGGGCGCTGCCGATCGCGCTCGAGCCGGTGCCGCTGCGCGAGGTCGTCGACGAGGTCCTCGGCCTGCTCTCGGCGACGGCCGCTCGGCGCGAGGTCGAGCTGCTGTCGCTCCTCGGTGACGACGTCGTCCTCGCCGACCGACGCCGGCTGCGCCAGGTGCTGCTCAACCTCGTCGGCAACTCCATCCGCTACGGCTCGACCGACGGCGTCGTCCGGGTCCGCGGGCGCTCGTCCGACGCGCGCGCCGTCGCCTTCTCGGTCGACGACGACGGTCCGGGCATCGCCCCCGAGGTGCTGCCCCGGGTGTTCGCCCCCTTCGTCACGTCGGCGCCGGGCGGCGACGCGTCGAGCACCCCCGGCGCCCCGGGCGACGCCGGCGGGGTGGGCCTCGGCCTCGGCCTGGCCCACGGGCTCGTCGTGGCGATGGGCGGCACCCTCGAGGTCGGGGCCACGGGGCCGGACGGCACGTCGATGCTCGTCCACCTGCCGCGTGCCGGCGGCCGGTGACCGAACCCGGTGCGGCTCAGGCGTCCTGCGACGCCGCCCACCCCGTGAGGCCGACCACCCGGCAGACGAGGATGCGGTGGAAGGGCTTGTCCGCGTACTGCGGCACGGTGCGGGCCAGCCGGTCGCCGAGGTCGTCGGTGACCGACGTCGGCGGGTCGGGCAGGTGCTCCAGCTGCGCGCGGACCCACCACAGCCGCGACCAGTCCTCGGTCTCCCAGTGCTCGACGAGCAGCGAGCCCCGCGGGTCCGCGTCCAGGTTGTCCTCGCGGCGCAGCCGGGTCGACGACTTGGGCTTGACCGTGTCGATGGGGACGCCGACGTGCCCCGCGTCGTCGAGGGCGTAGACGACCGGCTGGGGGTCCGGGCCGCGCTCGGGGTGCAGGGTGACGAGCACGCCGTGGACCTCGGCGGCCAGCCGGGCGCGCGCCTCGTCGGGGTCGAGCCTCATAACGTCTCCTCGGACCGGAGGGACGCCTCGCCGGCGTCCTCGTCGGCTCAGGCTAGGGCGCGTTCGTCATCGGACCCTCAACGCGCGCGACCCCCTGCGCCCACCCCTGGGGGCGGGTGTCGCGGGGGACCGGCATACTCGCGGGTAGCCCACGATCGACGGGACGGGAGGGCGGTCATGACCGGCAGGCAGTGGCCCGGCTCCAGGTTCGCCCCCTCACAGCGTGCGGCGGTGCTCGACGCCGGCATGGCCCTGTGGGCCGAGCGGACCCGGCTGTGCGCCGAGCTCGCCGAGGGCGGCTCGAGCGAGTGCCGCATCGGGGCCGTCGGCAACGACGTCAACGAGTGGCTGACCGCCGACGCGGTCGGCTGGAGCCACCTGCTGTCGGTGCGGCCGACCGCGACGCCCGCCCAGCTGCGGATGAGCCTGCCCGGCAACCGGGCCCTCGTGGAGCGCGGCCTGCAGATGGTCAGCGTCTTCGACTACGAGCGCCTCGACGACGAGTGCCGCCGGATGCTCGTCGAGGAGCCGGTCGGCGACTACCTCTTCGCGGTCGCCGACATCCAGATGAAGGTCATCGACCACGAGCGGGTGCTCCTCGAGGGGCCGACCGTCGACGGGCGCTTCTCGGTCCTCGAGGTGCGCTCGGCCCGGGTGCTCGAGCAGGCGATGCGCTACTGGAACACCGTCCTCGTGTCGGCCTTCGAGTGCGGCCGCGAGCGGGCCGAGCTGGGGTGGCTCAGCGAGCGGCAGCAGCGGGTCGTCGGGCTCATGCAGACCGGGATGACGGACGAGGCCATCGCCCGCCAGCTGCACGTCAGCGTGCGCACCGTGCGCTCCGAGGTCGCGCACGTCCTCGAGACCCTCCAGGTGCGCTCGCGCTTCTCCGCGGGCTTCCGCCTCGGGCGTGGCGAGGTCCTCCCGGACTGAGGACGGGCCCGGCCGGCGCCGCTCTTGCAGGTTGCTGCAACGGGGCTGACAGGGCTCGGGCCGCCGGGTGAGGATGCTGGCGGCGCCGGCCCGGGGCGCTCCGACCGGTCGGCCGCACCGAGCCCCTGCACGGGGTGGACGTCCGGACGACACCGGGGGGAGACCGGATGCGTCCCCGGGCCGGCTGCCTCCGAGGGCGACCCCGTGGGTGGAGGGGCCTGCGCGGGTCGGCCCTCCTCATCGGACGCTCAACGCGGCCCCGTGCGCCTTGACGCGCCGCCGCGGGCGCGGCGAGGTTGGACCCATGAACCTCGCGACGTGGGTGGAGCGCAACGGACGCCGGCTGCGGGGACGCCCCGCCACGGCGGTGGGCGAGCGGGTGACCGGGACCTGGGACGAGACCGCGGGCCGCGTCGCGGCCGTCGCCGGAGGGCTGCGCGGGCGGCTGGGGCTGGCGGAGGGTGACCGGGTCGCCCTCCTCATGAGCAACCGTCCCGAGTACCTCGAGGCGCAGTTCGCCGTGTGGCACGCCGGGCTCGTCGCGGTGCCGGTCAACGCCCGGCTGCACCGTGAGGAGGTGGCCTACGTCCTCGAGCACAGCGGCGCGGCGGTCGTCGTCACCGACGAGGAGCACGCCGAGGTCGTCGGTCCGCTGCTCGAGCGGCTTGAGGGGCTGCGCGCGGTGGTCGTCGCCCCCGGCCCGGACTGGGACGCCCTGCTCGCGGCCGAGCCGGTCCCGTTGTCCGACAGGGGATCCGACGACCCGGCCTGGCTCTTCTACACGAGCGGCACGACGGGCCGACCGAAGGGTGCGACCCTGACCCACGGCAACCTGCTCATGGCCTCGCTCAGCTACTTCGCCGACATCGCGGCCATCGGCGACCGCGACAGCGTGCTGCACGCCGCGCCGCTCTCGCACGGCTCCGGCATCTACGGGCTGCCCCACGTCGCGAAGGGCGCGGTCAGCGTCTTCCCCGCGAGCGGTGCGCTCGACGGCGCCGAGCTCGTGGGCCTCCTCGCGCGCTGGCCCGGGCTGTCCTTCTTCGCCGCACCGATCATGGTCAAGCGCCTCGCCGCCGACCCCGCGCTCGCCGGCGCCGACCTCTCGGGGCTCCGGACGATCATCTACGGCGGCGCCCCGATGTACCTCGCGGACCTCGAGGAGGCGCTCGCGACCTTCGGTCCGCGGCTGGCGCAGATCTACGGCCAGGGCGAGACGCCGATGACCATCACCGGCCTCTCGAGGGCCGACCACGCCGAGAGCGACCACCCCCGCTGGCGCGAGCGGATGGCGGGAGTCGGGTTCCCGCGCACCGACGTCGAGGTGCGCGTCGTCGACGCCGACGACCGGCCGCTGCCCCCCGGCGAGGCCGGGGAGGTGCTCGTCCGCGGTCGCGTCGTCATGGCCGGCTACTGGGACGCGCCCGAGGCGAGCGCCGAGGCGCTGCGCGGCGGCTGGCTGCACACCGGCGACATCGGCAGCCTCGACGACGACGGCTACCTCACGCTGCGCGACCGCTCGAAGGACCTCATCATCAGCGGCGGGATGAACATCTACCCGCGCGAGGTCGAGGAGGCGATCATGACCCACCCGGGGGTGCAGTCGGTCGCCGTCGTCGGGCGTCCCGACCCCGAGTGGGGGGAGTCGGTCGTCGCCTTCGTCGTCGCGGTTGGTGACGGGCCGGCGCCGACGGTCGAGGACCTCGACCGCGCCTGCCTCGAGCGCATCGCCCGGTTCAAGCGCCCCAAGGAGTACCACCTCGTCGACGCGCTCCCGACGAACAACTACGGCAAGGTCCTCAAGCGCGAGCTGCGCACCTGGCTCGCGGACGGCGTTGTCCCGGACGCCCGGTGAGCGGGGGTCGAGGCGCGTCGGGGCGCGTTGAGGAAACCATGAGGACGGGCCCCCTTGTCACGCCGGGAGGCCGGGCGGTTCGCTGGGGGCACGGTCGGAGCGGACCTCGACGCAGGGGAGCTGCGGGCCGACCGGCCGCGACCCGTGAGGAGATGTGTGACCGATGAAGCTCGCCCTCTACCTGCCCAACTTCCGCAACCACGTGACGGTCAAGGAGCTCGAGGACCTGACCGACCTCGCCGAGGAGCTCGACTTCGACTCGGTGTGGACCCTCGACCGGATCATCGTCCCGGAGGCCTCGGACCGCGGTGAGCTGCAGTACCCCTTCGGGATGATGGAGCAGTTCCCGCCCCAGATGCCGGTGGCCGCGAACGGCCAGTGGTTCCAGGGCTGGCCGCTGCTGCCGTGGCTCGCCGCGCGCACCTCGAAGGTCCGCATCGGCATGAGCATCACCGACACCCCGTACCGCTCGCCGGGCGTCTTCGCGGCCGAGTGCGCGACCATCGACCACCTGTCGGGCGGCCGGCTCAACGTCGGCATCGGCGCCGGGTGGATGCCCGAGGAGTTCGACGCCGCGAGCGCCACGCACCTCTTCCCCCGGCGCCACGCCCACGTCCGCGAGACCATCGAGATCTGCCAGGGCATCTGGGCCAACGAGACCTTCGAGTACCACGGCGAGTTCGCCGACTTCGCTCCCTCCGGCTTCGGGCACAAGCCCCTGCAGAAGCCCGGCCCGCCGATCTTCTTCAGCGGCCTCAAGGACCCGAAGCGCTCGGCCCGCCGCGTCGCGAAGTACGGGCTCGCCGGCTGGATCGGCATCCAGGACACCCCGCGCGAGCTCGCCGACTGGCGCGCCGCCATCGCGGGCGAGCTCGAGGCGCTCGGCAAGTCGATCGACGACCTCGAGATGAGCAGCATGATCTGGTTCACGATCACCGACACCGAGACCGACCAGACCGACAACCGCAAGCTGACGAACATCCTCGTCGGCACCGAGCAGCAGATCACCGACCGGCTCAAGGCCTACCAGGAGGCCGGGCTGACGATGCCGCTCCTGTGGCCGCCGTTCGCCGACGTGCCGGTCTCGAAGACGCTCGACGACCTCAAGCGGCTGAAGAACGACATCATGCCGAAGGTCGAGGCCTCCTGACCTGTCCCGTGGACGGTCGGTGCGGACGCGCCCGCCCGTCCACGTCCGGCCGGAGACCGGTGCACCCCCCACCCGTCCCGGCCACCCCGCACGACCCCGGCGCCCCGGAAAGCGCGCCGGGGCCGTGCGGGACCTCTGCCCGTCGCACCCCGCCCCGCCCCGCCCCCGAGGAGGACGCGTGACCCGCTCGCGCACCGCAGGAGACCGCACCTGGCTCGTCGCCCTGGCCGCGACCCTCTGGGGCGTCTCGTCGCTCTGGCGTGGGCCGCTCGCCCGCGAGTACCCCTCGCTCGCGATCGTCTTCTGGGAGCACGCCGTCCTCACGGTCCTCACCGCGTGGTGGCTGCTGCCCGCCCTGCGTCGCCTGGCCCGCGCCTCGATGCGCACGCAGCTGGGCGTGCTCGTCATCGGCGCCGGCTCCTCGGCCCTCGCGACCGTGATGTTCACCGCCGCCTTCGCGACCGGCGACCCCATCACCCCGCAGGTGCTCCAGAAGCTGCAGCCCCTCATCGCCGTCGCCCTGGCCGCCGTCCTGCTCGGCGAGCGGCTGCGGCGGACCTACCTGTGGTTCGCGCTGCCCGCCCTCGTCGGCGCGTGGCTCCTGGCCTTCCCCGACCCGCTCTCGGTCGGCGTCTCGAGCGCGCAGGCGGCGCTGCTCGCGCTCGGGGCCGCGGCGCTCTGGGCCGCCGGCACGGTGCTCGGTCGCGCCGCCAGCGCCGAGCTCGGGTTCGCCGACCTCACGTCGCTGCGCTTCGCCCTCGGCCTGCTCACCCTGTCCGTCACCGCGATGGTCACCTCGACCCCGCTGGCGCTGGGCACCGACGCGGCGGTCGACATCCTCCTGCTCGCGCTCGTCCCGGGGCTGCTGGCGCTCGTGCTGTACTACCGGGCGCTCGGGTACACCCCGGCCTCGCGGGCCACGCTCGCCGAGCTCGCCTTCCCGGTCTCGGCGGTCGTCGTCGGGGTGGCCGCCCTCGGCGCGCGGCCGACGGGCTCGCAGTGGCTCGGGTTCGTCGTCGTCCTCGTGGCGGTCCTCGCCCTCGCCTGGCACGAGCAGCGCAGCACCCGCCCCGCCGTCGCCGTCCCCGACGACGCCCGCGAGGCCCTGGCGCCGCCCCGCGAGCGCGTGTGAGCCCGCGGGGGGAACGCCGGTCCGCCGGCGCGGTCAGGGGGTCGTGACCCAGCGACCGTCGGGCCGTCGACGCACGAGCCCCAGCCCGTCGAACTGCTCGAGCCACCCGGTCATCGGCCACCACCCCCACACCTCGGCGAACCGGTTGGCGTTGGCGACGATGTCGTCGACGTGCTGCACCGGCGGGTTCGGGCTCGGGTGCCACTGGTGCACGGCCCCGGCCCCGCCGACGAAGAGCAGCCGGCCACCGGCGCGGGCCAGCCGCTGCCCGACGTCGGTGTCCTCGGCGCCGTAGCCGACGTAGCCCTCGTCGAAGCCGCCGAGGGCGGCGAGGTCGCTCGCCGTCACGGCGAAGGAGAGTGACCAGAAGAGGTTGACGTCGTCGACGACGCGCACCTCCGGCGGGTCGAGCCGCGGTCGGGCGGGGTGGTACCGCGGCGGCCGTGGTCCCTCGGCGGGGTCCACCTCGTACGCCACGTCGCCGCAGAGGATGGTCGGCCCGTCGTCCGGGTTCAGCGACCCGAGCAGCTCGCCGTACCGGGCGACGAGGGAGTCGGCGGGGACGCAGTCGACGTCGAGCAGCACGAGGTGTTCGGCCCCGGCGGCGACGGCGGTGGCGACCCCGAGGTTGCGGGCGGCGGCCAGCGGCAGGCGCCCCTGCGGCCGCCCGGTGCTCGCGTGACGGACCTCCCAGCCCGTCGGCACCTCGGCCCGCACGACCTCCGGGACGGCCGGGTCGTCCATGGCCACGACGACGAGGAGGTCGGGCGCGCGGGTCTGACCGCGCAGGCCGGCCAGCTGGCCGCGCAGGTGGTCGTGCCGACCGTGGACGATCGTGACGACCGCGAGGGAGGCGCTCACGAGGCCATCCCGGAAGCCCGGCCTGGGCGGGCGTCGACGCCGCGCCCGGCCAGGGAGTCGAGCCAGGCCGCGGCCTCCCGGGCTCCCCGACCTGTGCTCCAGCGCGACCACCCCTGCCCCCCGCGGAGGGTGGCTTGCTCGAGGAGGCCGGGCCAGTCGTCGGCCGACGGCCAGCCGAGGGCACCCTCGGCCAGGTCCAGCCGGCGCACCGCCCGCACCGTCGCCTCCTGCTCGCCGAACGGGCGCTGCTGGGCCACGACCACGGCCGCCGCGCGGGCGGCGGCGACGTCGGCCACCGCGTTCTGGCCCGCGTGGGTGACGACGACGTCCGCGGCGCACAGCTCGCGCCAGAGGTCGGGGGAGGGCCGGGCCGGGCTGCGCTCGGTCCACTCCCACCCCGGCGTCGCGGCGCGCGCGGCGTCGACGGCGCCCGCTCCGGCGTCCGTGCCACCACCGCCCCACACGACGAGGGCACGCCGGGGCCCGCCCTCGGGAGCCCGGTCGGCCCGCGGGCGGTCGTCGAAGCGTGAGAGCCCGCCGGCGAAGTGCGCCTTGTCGCTCCACCGCGTCGGCCAGCCGCCGTCGTGCGCTCCCTCCGGCCACGGCGCGAGCAGGCCGTCGGCGAGGTCGTACGCGGTCAGGTGGGGGCGGTCCACGCGCTCGCCGGGCAGGGCGACGACGACGACCGGCACCCCGCAGAGCCGGACGGCCAGGGCCGCCTCGACGGAGACGTCCGTGACGACGAGGCGCGGACGGGCCCGGGCCACCCACGCCGTGAGCGCTGCCGTCCGCTCGCGGACGCCGCTGTGGTGCACCGGGGCCCAGTGCAGGACGCCGCGGGCGTCGAGGTCGTCGCCGCCCGCGGGGTCGTCGTCCGCCGGCAGGCGCACCCAGCGGTCCTCGAGGCCCGCGGGCGCCGGGAGCGTGCTCAGGCCGACCACGGGGGAGCGCAGGTGCGCCGCGACCGCGCGCATCCGCGTGAGGTGCCCCAGCCCGTGGTGGTGGACGTAGTAGCCGATCACGCGGCGCCGCGCAGGGGCAGCATCGCGTCGTAGACCTCGAGGTAGTCGTCGACCATCCGGTCGACCGAGCACGACCGCACGGCGTGCGCGCGACAGGTCTCGCGGTCGAGGGCGACCGCTTCCTGGACCATGTGCGCGGCCGCGAGGACGTCGCCCCCGGGCACGAGTCGACCGACGTCGCGGGTGACGAACTCCGGCAGGCCCCCACGCGCGAACGCGACGACCGGTGTGCCGCAGGCGAGGGACTCGGCGGCGACGAGCCCGTACGGCTCGTCCCAGACCGGGGTCACGAGGGTCGCGGCGCTCGTGCCGAAGAGCTCGACGAGCTCGTCGGTGCCGAGGTGGCCGAGCAGCTCGATCCCGCCGCCCAGCCGCGGACGGACCATCGCCTCGACGTACTCGGCGTCGCCGACGGGGCCCGCGAGCCGCAGCGGGCGACCGGCCGCGCGGGCCGCGTCGATGGCCAGGTGCGGCGCCTTCTCGGGCACCAGGCGTCCGACCCAGGCGAGGGCGTCGCCGCCCCCGCCCGCCGTCCAGCGCCGGACGTCGACCCCGTTGGGCACGACGTCGGCCGTGGTCACGTGGCTCCAGGCGGCGCGCGTGTGGTCGCTGACGGCGACGAAGCGCGAGCGGGTGTCGTCGGCGATGGCGATGGCGGGCTCGAGCCACGGGGTCGGGGGCGTGTGCAGCGTCGTCACCATCGGGGCGCGCGCGGCCGCGGACATCGCCACCGGCAGGTGGTGGAGGCTGTTGTTGTGCACGACGTCGACGTCGTCACGACGCTGGAGCTCGAGCATCAGCTGGAGGTAGGCGTGGTGCTCGGTCAGCCACGTCGCCGGCGGCATCGCGACGTCCTGCCGGGCGGTGTCGCTCAGCGCGAGCGGCTGCGTCCGGAGCACCCGGGCGGCCAGACGGGGGTCGCTCCCCGGACCGGCGAAGACGGTCACCTCGACACCGCGCTCCCGCAGCCCGCGGCACAAATTCCAGGTCAGGGACTCCAGGCCCCCCGCGAACGGCTCCGCGAGCGGGAAGCGCGACGAGGCGACGAGGACGACGTGCAGGGGGTCGGCCGGACCGCGCGGAGCCGACGGGCGCCGGGGGGCGGCAGCGACGACGTCCACCACCCACCTCCTGACGACCGGCTCGAACGTGCGGCCGACGACGTGGTGAAGGCAGCCGACCGGTCACCTACCCCGCCCTGCGACGCACAAACGCCTCGCCGACCCGCGGGGTCCGGCTGCGCGAGCGCCGGGAGCGCCGGAAGCGCGGGGAGTGCCGGCGTGCGGACGACGTCGGGCCGACGGTCGGGCAGACCGCCTCGGTCGAACGGCCAGTGTGCGCCCCGTCGGTTCGCCCCCGACGCCGGCGGGTCCCTAGCGTTTTCCGTGGGGTCCGAGCCGCGGACGCCAGACCAGGAGCTGTGATGATCCGCGACGGCCGGACCAGGCTGCGCTCGACGGCGACCGTCGTGGGCACGCTGCTCGTCGTCGTGCTCGAGATGGCCTTCCTCACCGGTGTGTGGCACCTCGGGGACGCCCTCGACCGCGAGCGGGAGGCTGCCTCCGCGTTCTCCGCCGTCGCCACCTCCGGCGCGAGCACGCCCGCCGCGCTCGAGCGCCAGGTCGACGGCTTGCAGCGGTCGGGTCTCGACCTCTCGCCCGGCTCCGCGGGCGCGACCGCCGTCGCCGCCGCCCGCGTCGTCGCCACCAGCCCCGGCGACGCCCGGGCCCTCGCCGCGCTCGAGGCCGCCGACGCCGCCCTCGTGGAGGAGCTCGACGAGGCGTCCTCCGGCCGGGCCTGGCTCGCCTTCGCCATCCACGCCACCCTGCTCGTCGGCGTCTCCATCGGCTGGTTCGCCTGGTTCCGCCGCATCGTCGACCGGCACCGCACCCTGGAGCGCGAGCTGACCGCGCAGCGCATCGTCGACCAGCGCGAGCGCCGCCTCCTCGCCCTCGTCCAGAACAGCGCCGACCTCATCGTCGTCATCGAGGCCGACTCCACGATCTCGTTCGTCAGCCCCTCCGCGCCGGCCGTCATCGGCCGTACCCCGGACGAGCTCGTCGGGCTCCACGTCAAGGAGCTCGTCGGGGACGAGGCACCGGCCCTGCTCGCGCTCCTCACCGACGGCCGCACCGGAGACCAGCCGGTCCGCCTGCGCCTCGAGCGCGCCGACGGGCGCACCATCGTCGGCGAGGGGACGCTGACCAACCTCCTCGGCGAGTCGACCGTCGAGGCCTGGGTCCTCACCCTGCGCGACGTCACCGAGCAGCACGAGCTCGCCGAGCAGCTCTCCCACCAGGCCTTCCACGACGCGCTGACCGGCCTCGCCAACCGCGCGCTGTTCTCCGACCGCCTCGAGCACGCCATCGCCCGCCGCGAGGGCACCCTCGCGGTGATGTTCCTCGACCTCGACGACTTCAAGCAGGTCAACGACACCCGCGGGCACTCCGTCGGCGACCGGCTCCTCGTCGTCGTCACCGACCGCCTGCGGGCCGTCCTGCGCTCCGGCGACACCGCCGCCCGCCTCGGCGGCGACGAGTTCGCCGTCCTCATGGAGGGCACCGACCGCGCCTCGGCCGAGCAGATGGGCCAGCGGCTCCTCGAGGCCCTCGCGCAGCCGGTCGCCATCGACGGCGGGTCGTGGTCGGTCAAGGCGAGCCTCGGCATCGCGCTCGCCGACGCCCGCACCTCGACCGCCGAGGACGTCCTGCGCGAGGCCGACGTCGCGATGTACTGGGCCAAGGAGCAGGGCAAGGGCACGCTGCGGGTCTTCGACGCCGCGCAGCACGCCGTCACCCTCGACCGGATGACGCTGCAGGCCGAGCTCGTCACCGCGATCGAGCAGGGTGGCCTCGTCCTGCACTACCAGCCGACGGTCAACCTCCGCACCCGCGAGGTCACCGGCTTCGAGGCGCTCGTGCGCTGGCAGCACCCGTCGCGCGGCTTCCTCCCGCCCAACGAGTTCATCCCCGCGGCCGAGGCCTCCGGCGCGATCGTCGCCCTCGGGTCCTGGGTCCTCTACGAGGCGTGCCGCGCCGCCGTCGAGCTCCAGGGCGCGCACCGCGTGACGATGGCCGTCAACGTGTCGGCCCAGCAGCTGGCCCGGCCCGAGTTCATCACCGAGGTCGCCGAGGTCCTCGCGAGCACGACGCTCGACCCGACCCTCCTCGTCCTCGAGATCACCGAGTCGGTGCTCCTCGACGACATCACCGCCGCGTCCGAGTCGCTCCAGGGACTGCGGGCCCTCGGGGTCTCGATCGCCATCGACGACTTCGGCACCGGGTACAGCTCGCTGTCCTACCTCTCCCAGCTGCCCGTCGACATCCTCAAGGTCGACAAGAGCTTCATCGACGACATCATCGCCGACCGGCACGCGGCCACGGTGACCCTCGCCATCCTCGAGATGAGCCGGTCGCTGCACATGACGACCGTCGCCGAGGGGGTCGAGACCTCCGAGCAGGCGGCCTGGCTCGAGGAGCAGGAGTGCGGGCGGGGCCAGGGCTACCTCTGGTCGCGGCCGGTCCCGCTCGCGCAGGCCCGGGAGCTCGTCCCCGGCGCTGCGGCGCGGGCCGACGAGCCCCTGGTCGACGAGGCACGGGTCGGATGACCCCGCGGACGGCGCGGCAGGGGGACGTCGTCGACGCAGCAGCGGTGGTCCGGGGGAGCGGGTCCGTCGTGGCCGAGGAGGGGCCGGCCCTCGCCGCGGCGCCGGCCCCCACCGGGTCGACGCCGGGCGTCCTGCGCGCGGCGCTCGTCGTCCTGGTGGCGCTGTGCGCCGGCTACTTCGCCGTGCCCTCCGGCACGCCGAAGGACGTGGCGAACAACGTGATCGGCGTCCTCTGCATGGTCGTCGCCTTCGCCGGCGCCCGCCGGCTGACGGCCCGGCGCCGGGGCTGGCGCGTCGTCCTCTCCGGCTTCTCGCTGTGGGTCGCGGGCGACGTGCTGTTCACCGTCGAGCAGGACCTCGTCCACGTCACGGGCTACCCCGTCCCGAGCGACGTCCTGTACATCTCGGGGTACGTCGTCCTCACCGCCGGCCTGCTGCGCCTGGTCCGCGGGCGCCGGCGCGGGATGGACCCGACACCGATCCTCGAGGCGCTCATCGTCGCCGCCGGGTTCGGCACCGTCGTCGGGACCTTCCTCGTCGGCCCGATCGCCGGCGACTCCACGACCTCGGTGCTCGGACGGCTCGTCGCCACCTCCTACCCCGTCGGCGACGTCGTCCTCGTCGGCGTCCTCGTGCGGCTGTGGGCCTCGGTCGGCTCGCGCAACACCGCCTTCCGCCTGCTGCTCCTCAGCCTGGTCTCGACGACGGCCGCCGACCTCGTGTGGAACGCGGTGGCGCTCGTGAACCCCTCGGCGGACACGCCGCGCTGGCTCGACCTCCTGTGGATGCTGGGGTACCTCGCGGCCGCGGCCGCCGCGTGCTCGCCCTCGGGCGCCGCCCTTGTCGGCGGTGCGCCCCGCACCGGCCCGGCGGTGCCGCTGCGCCGACGGCTCACCGCGCTCGGGGCGGCCGTCGCCCTGCCCGGGGTGACGCTGCTCGTCGTCGGGCTGTTCGGCCTCGACATCCCGTGGGGCGTCGTCGGGGCCGGCTCGATCGTCCTCTCGCTCCTCGTCGTCACCCGCATCGCGGTGCTCGTGCGCGTCGTCGAGGAGCAGGCCGTCCAGCTGTCGGCCCTCGCGCGCAGCGACGGGCTGACTGGCGCCCCCAACCGTCGGACCTGGGACCACGAGCTCGGGCGGGCGTTCCACCTGGCCGAGGAGTCGGGCGGCCCGATCACCGTCGCCCTCGTCGACCTCGACCACTTCAAGCGCTACAACGACCGGAACGGCCACCAGGCCGGCGACCGGCTGCTGCGCGAGGCCGTCGCCGCGTGGAGCGCCCTGCTCCGGCCCGGCGAGCTGCTCGCCCGCTACGGCGGGGAGGAGTTCGGGCTGCTCCTGCCCGGCGCCGACCCCGACGAGGCCGTCCGTCGGCTCGAGGCGATGCTGGGCGCGACCCCCGAGGGGCAGCGCTTCTCGGCGGGCGTCGCGAGCTGGTCACCGGGTGCCGAGCCCGCCGCCGTGGTCGAGCGCGCGGACCGCGCCCTCTACGACGCCAAGCACGCCGGGCGTGGCTGCGTGCGCGTGGCCGGGCCGGGCCACGGGGGCACGACGCCGCCGGTGTTCATCGCGCTGCAGCCGGTCGTCGACCTGCACGCCGGGGACCCCGTCGGCCACGAGGCGCTCAGCCGCTTCTCCGAGGGCGAGCCCGAGGCCGTCTTCGCCGCGGCGCACCGCATCGGGGACGGGTCGCTGCTCGAGGCGGCGGCGATCGCCGCCGCGCTGCGCGCCCGTCCGCCGCAGGGCTACCTGTCGGTCAACGTCAGCATCGGCGCGCTCGTCAGCGACGAGGTCCGCGCGGTCCTGCCCACGGACCTCACGGGGCTCGTCATCGAGATCACCGAGCAGGCCGACGTCGAGGACTGGGACCGGGTGCGCGAGGTCGTCGCCGTGTACCGCTCCCGGGGGGCGATCATCGCGGTCGACGACTGGGGCCACGGCTACGCCCTCGCCGAGCGCTTCATGCGGCTGCGCCCCGAGGTGGTCAAGCTCGACCGCGGCCTCCTCGAGGACCTCGAGGACCCCGAGCGCCAGCACGACCTGCGCACGCTCGTCGGCTGGGCCGAGAGCATGGGCTCGACGGTGTGCGCCGAGGGCGTCGAGACCGCCCAGCAGTGGGACACCCTGCGATCGCTCGGCGTCCGGTTCGGGCAGGGCCACCTCTTCGGCCGGCCCGCGCGCGAGCGCGAGAGCGTGGACGACGGCGACCTCGCCGCCGAGCCCGCCCGCGCCTGACCCTGGTCTCCCTCCCACTCCTTCCCGACTGGTTGCGAGATCCGCCGCTCGACGCGCCGTGTCAGGGCCTGTCGAGCGGCACAACTCGCAATGAGTCGGATGGCGGGCGGGGCGCGAGGGGTGAGGGGGCGGGCGGTGGGTGCCGCCCGTGAGCTCCGGTCGGGTGGGGACGCTCGGGGATCCAGGCAACTTCTTGCCCATCCGCCACCCGGGGCCGGCCGCCACGGGGCTCCGGAGGTGGCGGATGCGCAATCAGTCCGGACGGGCTGTCCTCGACTCATTGCGAGTTCCGCCGCTCGACGGGCCGTGCCGGGGCGTGTCGGCCGGCACAACTCGCAATCAGTCGAATGGCAGGTGCCGCACCAGTGAGGTGAGGGATCGGGCGATGGGTGCCGCTCGGATGCTCGGGTCGGGTGGGGACGCTCGGGGATCCAGGCAACTTCTTGCCCATCCGCCACCCGGGGCCGGCCGCCACGGGGCTCCGGAGGTGGCGGATGCGCAATCAGTCCGAACGGGCTGTCCTCGACTCATTGCGAGTTCCGCCGCTCGACGGGCCGTGCCGGGGCGTGTCGGCCAGCACAACTCGCAATCAGTCGGATGGTGGGTGCCGCCCGAGGGGGACGGTGGGCGAGGCCTCGCGGACGTGCGCCAGGAGGGGGAGCGGGCGGTGGGTCGGAGCCCCGGGACCTATGCGCTCGTCGGGAGGGGCGTGACCCGGCGGGCGGCGGTCTCGGTGACGCCCTGCCACGTCCGCGCCTTGTTGCCGCCGGTGCGCTTGGCCGAGTACATCGCGGCGTCCGCGAGGGCCTGCACGTCGCGACCGGCGGCGTGCGCCTGCGCGAAGGTGGCGACGCCGATGCTCGCGGAGACGGCGCACCCGAGCTCGAGCTGGGTCGTGCGACCGTGCTTGTCGACCGCGTCGACGAGGGCCCAGGCGACGGCCTCGGCGGCCGACTGGTCGGCCTCGGGCAGGAGCACCTCGAACTCGTCGCCACCGCGGCGCCCGACGGTGCCGCTGGTCCCGACGACGCGGGCCATGACGCGGGCGACGTCGGCGAGCAGGGTGTCCCCGGCGGCGTGGCCGCGGGTGTCGTTGACCTGCTTGAAGTGGTCGAGGTCGATGAGCAGCAGCGCGCCGCGCGAGCGCATCCGGGCCGTCTGGGCGTGGCAGGAGATGAGCGTGTCGAGCTGGCGGCGGTTGGGCAGGCCGGTCAGCTGGTCGTGGGCCGCGTCGTGCGCGTGCCGCTGCTCGATCCGCCGGCGCTCGGAGACGTCGACGACGTTGACGAGGACGACGACCTCGCCGTCCGGTCCGGGCACCGCGCGGGCGCTGCACGAGAGGGTGAGGAGGGCGTCGACGGGGCCGCGGGCGGTCCACTCGGCGTGGATCAGCTCTCCGTCGGCGGCGACGGCGGCGGCGAGGACGGCCCCGAGGCCGGACGCGGGGTCGTCGTCGAGGCTGTCGCCCCGGGTCCCGACGAGGTCTGCCGGGTCGCGCCGGAGGATCTCGCCGACGGCCTGGTTGGCCTGGAGGACGTGGCCGGTCGGCCGCACGACGAGCAGGCCGCTCGGGGCGTAGGCGATGAGCAGGTCGGACCACCGGTGCTCCCGGCGGACGCTGCCGACGAGCGAGCGCAGCTCGGCCCGGAACGTGCCGAGGACGAGCGCGAGGAAGGCGGCGAACATCATGTAGACCTGCAGGACGAGCGACTGCAGGTGACCCGCGGCGATCGCGTCGAACGGACCGCCCGCGCCAGTCATCAGGCGCACCAGGGGGATGACGGCGACGACGGCCCCGTCGAGGGCGGTCAGGGGCAGCGGCAGCCGCACGCCGGCCCACATGAGCAGGCCGAGGGGGAGGAAGGCCAGGGGCAGGCTCTGGCCGGGGCCGAAGACCCACCAGGCCACGGCGCTGGTGAGGGCGAAGATCGCCACGGCCTCGGCGGCCTGCCGGGCCGTGGGCCGCTGCAGGTTCTGCCGCGTGCCGAGGGTGGCCCCGACGACGACCACGACGGAGGCCAGGTTGCGCAGGTACATCGCGAGGCCGACGGTCCAGGCGGCGGACCCCTCGTCGAGGGTGAGGGCCACGAACCCGCACGCGCTCGTCGCGAGCGTGGCGACGCCCGCCGCGAGCACGAGCCGGTTCAGCTCCGACAGCCGGCGCATCGAGCCGCGGCGCTCGTGACGCGGCGCCGCCACCCGGTAGACCACCGTGGTCACCAGGCCGAGGAGGAGGTTCCCGAGGCCGAGGACGAGGCCCGGGCCGATCGCGAAGCCGGTCACGATGTTGCCGATGGAGGCGGCGATGCCGGTCAGCGTCACGGCGAGCGCGAGCTCGCGGCGCGTCACGGTGCGCAGCGCCCAGAGGACCCCGACACCGGCCGCCGGCCAGAAGAGGGCGAGGTGGGTCTCGGGCTGGGCCGTCGCGCGTCCGACGGCGAGCGCCAGGCAGTACAGCGCGAGGAAGCCGACCGTTCGACGCAGCACCTGACCTCCTCGGGGTGGGCACGCACCGTCGACGCGCCTTGACGTGGGACCCATCGGCAGCACCGCCGAGAACTTGACAACGGTGTCGAACGGTCGGCGAACACTGTCCGAACGGCGGGGGTGCTCCGCTGCCGGTCCGGGACGGGTGGTCATCGTCGGGTCCGCTCGGCTCGCGGGACGGTCAGGCCGCGAGCGGCTCGTCCGGCCAGGGGTCACGGGTCGGGAACTGCAGGACGTCGGCCCAGCCGTCGGGACCGGGCGCGGGCAGGAGGTGGCTCGTCGTCATCCGTCCACGATGCCCGGCGCCGGGGCCCGCCGTCCGGCGGGAACCTCAGGCCTCGCTCACGATTGCCTCAAGGATCGTCACGCCCTCGGTGCGTCGGCGCGCCGTGCGATGGGTGCGATCAGCGGCCAGTCGGGGTGGCTGCCGATCGATGACCTTCTGCCGCCGATCGCTCGATGTTCGTCGATGACGGGTGCCCCGGGCAGGAGCCCACCGTCCGCGCGGGTGCCCCCGGCAGGTGCCGCCGTCGCCGTCCGCTCGTTCCTCGCGGTCGTCTCCGGCTCCCGTCATCCTGTCGGGGTCCCCGCTCGCCCGCGCTGGCGCGCGTGCGTTCGGTGCCCCCGGCAGGATTCGAACCTGCGACACCTTCTTTAGGAGAGAAGTGCTCTTCCCCTGAGCTACGAGGGCGGGAAGACCGCGGACAGCCTACGGGGCGTCGCTCGGCGGGTGCGAGCGCGGCCCGGGCCGGGACCCGGGCGGTGCGAGGTCGCCGGCGGCGGCATACTGCCCGTCGTGACCGACCCCGTGACGACCGCCGACCGCGCCACTCTCCAGCGGCGGACCGTGACGACGCTCGTCGGCTCGCAGGTGCTCGGTGGCGTGGGGCTCTCGGCCGGCATCGCCGTCGGCGCCCTGCTCGCCGAGGAGGTCAGCGGGTCGGCGCGCTTCGCCGGCCTCGGCGGGACCTTCCAGGTGCTCGGCTCGGCCCTCGTCGCCATCCCGATGGCGCGGGTCATGGCGGCGCACGGTCGCCGGCCGGGGCTCGTCCTCGGGTACGCGCTGGCCGCGGTCGGTGCGGTGGGCCTGGTCACCGCGGGGATCATCGGCAGCTTCGCGCTGCTGCTCGTCTCGAGCCTGCTCTTCGGCGGCGCGACGACGGCCAACAGCCAGAGCCGGTACGCCGCCGCGGACCTCGCGCTGCCCGACCGTCGCGCCCGCGACCTGAGCATCGTCGTCTGGGCGACGACCCTCGGCAGCGTCCTCGGCCCGAACCTCGTCGGACCGAGCGCCCCCGTGGCCGACGCGCTCGGCCTGCCCCGGCTGACCGGACCCTTCGTGTTCTCGCTCGTCGGGCTGCTGCTCGCCATCGCCGTCGTCCTCGTGCGGCTGCGCCCCGACCCGCTCGTGCAGTCGCGGCGCCTCGCGCTCGACGAGGGCGGCGAGCCGGGCGAGCCCACCCACGGCTCGGTGACCCGCGGCCTGCGCGTCGCCCTCGGCCACCCGGTGGCGCGCCTCGGCCTGCTCACCCTCGCGCTCGGGCACGGCGTCATGGTCTCGGTCATGGTGATGACGCCGCTGCACATGGCGCACGGGCACGCCGAGCTGACGGTCATCGGGCTGGTCATCAGCATCCACATCGTCGGGATGTACGCCTTCTCGCCGCTGACCGGGCTGGCCGTCGATCGCTTCGGCGGCCGCGCCGTGGCCCTCGTCGGCGCCGGGGTGCTCGCGTCGGCGACGCTGCTGGCGTCGGCGTCACCGATGGGGGAGTCGCCGACGCTCGTCGCGGGCCTCTTCCTCCTCGGCCTTGGCTGGTCCTGCACCCTCGTCGCCGGCTCGACCCTCCTGACCTCGGCGGTCGCGGCGGCCGAGCGGCCCGGCGTCCAGGGCGGGTCCGACCTCCTCATGGGGCTGGCGGCCGGTGGCGGGGGCGCGGTCGCGGGGGTCATCGTCGACCGGGTCAGCTTCCACGCCCTCGCGCTCACCTCGCTCGGCTTCGCGCTGCTCATCGGCGTGCTCGCGCTCACGACCCGGGTGCCGGCCGAGCCGCTGGACCGCGAGGGGCGCCCCGTCCCCGCCTGACCTCGGCCCCGAGCTCGGGTCGAGGTGAAAGTGGACCTCCTGCTGGTCGGGTTTCACCTCGACCCGGACGAGGGGTGGCGGGGTCGAGGTGAAAGGCGACCCTCTGCTGGTCGGGTTTCACCTCGACCCGGAGGCGTCGAGCGCCCGCCCACGCCGCGCCTCCCCGTGGCGTCGGCGGCGCGTTGTTAGCCTGCTGGGGTGACTGCGAGCGGACCGGCGCGCGACGCACGGCCCGGCAGGCGGGTCGGCGCCGCCGATGCCGCACGCGACGACGAACCGCGGGGAGGGCACCTGAGCATCGCCCCGGACCCCGCCACCCTCCGGGCCCGGCGCGTCGACGAGGCGCGCGCCCGGTGGACCCGCCAGCTCGTCGAGCTCGGCGGGCCGAACACGCTGCTCTGGTACCGCGACCTCACCGTCGGCACCCTCGACCTCTCGTCGGCGCACCTCGGGGCCCGCAGCGGCCTGCTCACCGGGCGCCCGACCCGCCTCTCCGAGCTCGTCCGCGAGCCGCACGCCCTCGACGACGCCCGCACCCGGCTCGGGCGCATCCACGACACCGCGACCGAGATCGAGCGCGAGCACGCGGTGCGCACCTGCTTCCTGGGCGTCGGGATGGCGTCCTGGACCGTGGTGCTCGACGACGGCCGTGTCGTGCCGCGCCAGCCGGGCGCCCCGGTCTTCCTCCGGGCGCTCGCCACCCGACCCACCGACCCCCGCCGCCACGACTGGATGCTCGAGCCCGGAGACGAGCTCGAGGTCAACCCGGCCCTCGTCAACTACCTCGCGTCCGAGCACGGCATCACCCTCGACACCGACCGGCTCGAGCAGCTCGCGACGGCGAACGGGGCGCTCGACCCCTACCCGGCCTACGCGGCGCTCGCCGAGGCGTGCCACGGGGTGCGCGACCTGTCGGTCGACCCGCGCGTCGTCGTCAGCACCTTCCCGTACCACAAGGCCCCGCTCGTGGCCGACCTCGCGGCGCACGGCGACGCGCTCGCCGCGCACGACGTCGTCGCGGCGCTCGCCGGTGTCCCCGACGCCCTCCCTGCGGCGGCCGCCGGGGCGGCCGGCGGCGGCCCGGTCGAGGACTTCCTCGTCCTCGACGCCGACGCCACGCAGCGCGAGGCGGTCGAGGCGGTCCGGGGCGGGTCCCACCTCCTCCTCCACGCACCCCCCGGCACCGGCGCGTCGCAGACCGTCGCCAACCTCGCGGCGGCGCTCGCGGCCGACGGCCAGCGGGTGCTCGTCGTCTCCCCGAAGCGCACCGCGCTGGATGCCGTCCGCGACCGGCTGGCCGACGTCGGCCTCGGCGAGCTCGTGCTCGACCTCTCCGACGGCGGGCACGCCCGTCGCGCGGTCGTCCGCTCGCTCGTCGAGGGCCTCGACCGGGCCGTCGAGCGGGTCTCCGGTCCGTCGTCCGAGCCCCGGCGCCCGGCCTCCGGCGCCGACGGCCCCGGGTCGCGGCGCGAGCGCGCCGACGCCGCAGCCCTCCTCGACACCCACTTGCGGGCGCTGCACGGCCACCGCGACCCGTGGGGCGTCACCCTGCACGAGGTGCAGGAGGAGGTCAGCCGGCACGCGCTGCTCGAGGACGCCCCGCGCTCGCGCGTGCGCGTCGAGGGCGCCGTGCTCGCCCGTCTCGACCGCGACACCCTCGCCGAGGCCGGCGACATCCTCACCCGCGTCGCGACCCTCGCGGCCTGGGACGGCGACGGCGCGGGCGACCCGTGGTTCGGGGCCGACCTGCGCACCCCGGAGGCCGCGGCCGAGGCCCGCGAGCGCGTCGAGCGGCTCGCGACCGGGCTGGTCCACGACACCCGCCGCACCCTCGCCGACGTCTTCCGCGGGGTGCACCTGCCCTTGGCCCCCACGGTGCTCGACTGGGACCGCGTGCTCGCGACCGTCGGCCAGGTCCGCGACACACTCGAGGTCTTCCGGCCCGAGGTCTTCGACATCCCCCTCGACGACCTCGTCGCGGCGACCGCGACCGGGGCCGAGCGCCGCGCCTCGGGCAGCGACCTCGGCGCGCTCGAGCGCTGGCGCGTGCGCCGGCAGGCCCGCGCGCTCCTGCGCCCCGGTCGCCCGCCGGCCGACCTGCACGCCGCCCTGCGCGAGGCCGAGATGCAGCGCCACGCCTGGCGCGAGCTCGCCGGCTCCGGCGGGCGCCCCGAGATCCCCGTCGAGCTCGACCGGGCCCGGGCCGCGCACGACGCCCTCGTCGAGGACGCGTCCTGGGTCGACGACCGCCTGCCCCACGAGGACGACGCGCTCGACCTCGTCGAGCTCGACCTGCCGGCGCTCGCCGCCCGGATGGACCGCCTGCACGCCGCGGCCGACCGGCTCGAGGCCGCTCCCGACATCCGCCTGGGGCTCGACCTGCTCGCGCAGCTGGGGCTCTCGGCGCTCGTCGACGACCTGCGCGCCCGCGCCGTGCCCGCCGACCGGGTGCGCACCGAGCTCGCGTGGGTCTGGTGGTGCTCGATCGCCGACGAGCTGTCGGCCCGGGACCCGGCGCTGCGCGAGCTCGACGGCCGCCGCCTCTCGGCCGCCGTCGCCACCCTCGTCGACTCCGACCAGCTCGCCCTCGAGGGCCAGGTGCCCCGCGTCCTCGACGCCGTCGCGCGCCGCGTCGCCGAGATCCGCCGGGCCCGTCCCGACGAGGAGACCCGGCTGCGGGCCGAGGTCGCGCGGGTCCGCCGCCCCACCGCCCTGCCCGAGCTCCTCGCCTCCGTGGGGCGCCTCGCGACGGCCGTGCGCCCCGTGTGGCTCCTCAGCCCGCTCGCCGTGCCGTCCGTCCTGCCCCCGGGGGAGTGCGCCGACGTCGTCGTGGTCGACGAGGCCTCGCTCGTCGCGCCCGCCGAGGCCGTCGCGGCGGTCGTCCGCGCCCGCCGGGTCGTCCTCGTCGGCGACCCGCAGCAGCTGCCGCCGGTGCCGTTCGTCGTCTCCGCGGGGGTCGACGTGCCCGACGAGGCCGAGCCGGAGTCGGTGCTCGACCTCCTGGAGGACGTCCTGCCGACCCGCCGGCTCACCTGGCAGTACGGCGCGATGGACGAGCGGCTCGTCGCGTTCGTCGACACCGAGCTGCACGGCGGGTCGCTCGTCACCTTCCCCGGGACCGGCACGGACCCGGTCCTGCACCACGAGCTCGTCGAGGGCCACGGCGTCGTCGCCGAGGGCGAGGCCGCCGTCGAGTCCACCCCGGCCGAGGTCGAGCGGGTCGTCGAGCTCGTCCTCGACCACGCCCGCCGGCGTCCCGACCGCTCGCTCGTCGTCATCGCGCTCGGCCCGGGCCACCGCCGCCTCGTCGAGGAGGCCGTCCGCCGGGCGGTCGACTCCCTCGACGACGCCACCGCCGCGTTCTTCGCCCCCGACCGCCCCGAGGCCTTCTCGGTCCGGGACGCCGACCACGTCCAGGGCGAGACCTGGGACGACGTCGTCCTCACCGTCGGCTTCGGCAAGACCCCCCACGGGCGCGTGCTGCACCGCTTCGGGCCGGTCGGCACCGACACCGGCCACCGCCGGCTGGGGGTCGCCCTGACGCGGGCCCGCCGCGGGCTGACCGTCGTCTCGTCCATCACCGCCGACGAGCTGGACCCCGACCGGTTGCGCACCTCCGGTGCCCGGATGCTGCGCGCCGTCCTCGCCCACGTGCAGGAGCACGCCGGGGCGCAGGGCGTCGTCCGCTCGGAAGCGACCACCTCGCTCGTCCTCGGCGACCTCGCCGTGCGGCTGCGGGCCCACGGCCTCGTCGTCCACGAGGGCGTCGGCACCTCGGCCCTGCCGGTCGAGCTCGCCGTCGAGGACCCGAGCGCCCCGGGCCGGCTCCTGCTGGCCGTCGAGGGCGACGGGCCCGCGTACGCCGGGGTCTCCTCGGGCCGCGACCGCGACCTCGTGCGCGTCCACGAGCTCGAGCGGCGCGGATGGCGCCACGTGCGGGTGTGGACGACCGAGGTCTTCCGCGACCCGGCGCGCGTCGTCTCCCGGGTCCTCGACGCCGCCGGCGTGCGGCAGGCCCCGGGTGGCTGAGCCGACCGACCCGGGCGACGGCGGTCCCCCCGGTCCGCGTCGTCGGCGGCCCCGCCGGGCCGCCCGCCCGGCGACCAACCCCCGCACCGACGACGCCCCCGACGTGGTGGCCCCGCGGGCGGAGCCCGCACCGGGCGAGAGCGGCCACGACCGGTGGCTGCGCGAGCAGCGGCCGCCCCACTGGGAGTAAAAAGCCGGCCCACCGACGCCGACGGGGCGGCGACCGTCGTGGTCGCCGCCCCGTGCGCGGTGGTGAGGAGGGGTCAGCCGCCGATGCCGCGCCCGGCCCGCAGCTCGTCGCGGATCTCCTTGAGCAGCTCGGTGTTCGGGTCGATGGTCTCGGCCTCGGGCTCCTTCGGGAAGAGTCGGCCCTTCGCCGCCTCGTAGGGCTTGACGACGAAGAAGTAGACGACGAAGGCCATGAACACGAACGCCACGAGCGCCGTGAGGAAGGGGCCGACCTTGGTGAAGCCGCCCGGCTGCCACTCGTCGAAGTTGGGGGCGCCACCGGCCTTGGCCAGGGCCTCGATCAGCACGTCCGTGAAGCCCTTGACGACCGTGGCGAACGCGCCACCGATGATGAACGCGACGGCGAGCTCGACGAGGTTGCCGCGCATGATGAAGTTCTTGAAGCCCGACATGGTGCTTCCCTTTCGCAGAGGTTGACGCGGCCACCGTATTGCGGTGACGGACGGCCCGCGACCCCCGTCCCAGCGTGTCTCGGCACCTCGTGCCGCGGCGGAACCGTGCCACGCCGGACGGCCGGGCCCCCGGGCCCGCTCACCCGGGGGTGGCCAGCAGCGTCACGGTGACGAGGCCGTCGGTGCCGCCGTGCCCGACGAGGACCCGGTCGGCCGCCTCCGGGGTGAGGGACAGCACCGCGCCCGGCGTGGGCGCTGACGGCTCGGCCCCGAACGCGGTCGGCGGCGGGGCGGGGTCCAGCGACAGCACGACCGCGTCGCGGGCCAGCACCGGACCACCCGGGCCGGGGTGGACGGCGACCACACCGCCCGGCACGAGCAACCCGGCCGCGCCGGGGTCGGCGAGGACGACGTGCAGCGCGACGCGCCCCGCGGGCAGCCCCTCGGTCACGCTCCTGGGCACGAGCCGGGTGCGGGTGACGGCCTCCCCGGCGGCGAGCGCCCCCGCCGTCCGCCGGCCGGCCACGGTGTCGACGGCGGTCAGCGCCCCCGGCTGCTGCGCGGCGACGGGGACCGGGGCGGACGTGACGTCGCCGGCCACCAGGACCGACCCGGCCGGCACGTCGCGGGTCGCGACGAGCACCGACGTGGTCGGGGGCGGGGGAGGCCGCACGACGTGGAGGGCGGCGAGCACGGCCCCCGCGAGGCACGCCGCCGCGAGCACCCGGCGCAGCACCGAGCGGCGCCAGCGGGCGGCGCGACCGGGGCCGAGGAGACCGGGGAGGAGGGTGACGGGCATGCCCCGACGCTAGGTCGCGACCGGGGTCGCCCGGGAGGGGTCAGGCCGAGGTTGTGGACGACGACGCGCCCGAGGAGGCCCCTGTGGACGACGGGGTCGAGGTCGACCCGCCCGACGTCGACGAGCCGCCGGAGGTCGAGGACCCCGACGAGCCGGAGGAGCCCGACGAACCCTCCGACGACGCGGAGGAGGAGCCGGAGGAGGACGAGGACCCCGTCGAGCCGCTGCCCGAGCGGGAGTCGGTGCGGTAGAAGCCGCCGCCCTTGAAGACGATGCCGACCGCGTTGAAGACCTTGCGCAGGCGGCCGCCGCACTCGGGGCACACGGTGAGGGAGTCGTCGCTGAAGGACTGGACGGCCTCGAAGCGGTGGTCGCACTCGGTGCACGCGTAGGCGTAGGTCGGCACGGTGGTCCTCCTCGGACGACATCGGGACGCCGCCGGACCCCTCACGGTGGTGCGGGTCTCGCGGCGGCGCGGTCGGGTCCAAGGATACGGCCCGCGCCCGGCCGCCGGCGCCGCACCCCGACCACTCCGGGCCCACCCACCCCGACGACCCCCGGCCCGTGCACCGGGTCCGGGGGTCGTCGAGCCCTGTCGGGGGTCTACTTGACCTCGGCCCGGCTGACCCACACCAGCCCGACGAGGAGGGGCACGACCACCCAGACCCCGACCGAGGTCCCGAGCTGCGCCCACTGCTCGCCCGTGAGGCTGCCGCCGAACAGCGGCTGCATCGTGCGGTTGAGGTCGAGCCACTCGCCGGCGCTCGCGGCGGCGGACCACAGCGACCCGAGGATGGACCAGCCGGTCGGCAGCACGTAGTAGAGGACGACGGCGGCCGGGGTGTTGCGCAGGAGCATCCCGAAGGCCAGGCCCTGGAGCATCCCGAGGAGGACGTACCCGCCGGCCCCGAGCAGCGCGGTGCCCTCGATGCCCCAGTCGCCGGAGGCGCCGCGCAGCCCGACGGCCGCGGCGTGCGCGGCGGCGGCGAGCGCGAACGAGGTGGCGACGGCGACGACCCCGACGGCGAGGGCGGCGACCACCTTGGCCCACGCGACGCGGGCCCGCCGGGCCTCGAGCGTGAAGGTGACCAGCGCCGTGCGCTGCGACCACTCCGAGGTCACCGCGAGGATGCCGACGACCGGCAGCAGCAGCGCCATCGGGAGGGTCGTGGCCTGGAGGTAGTCGCCGAACGGGTGCTCGCCGCCCTGCTGGACGAAGAGCACGGTGAGCGCCCCGGCGACGACGACCCCGATGGCCGCGAGCAGCCAGCGCCCGGCCCGGGTGTCGGTCATCTTGCGCAGCTCGGCGCGCACGAGGCGGCCGAAGGGGATGCCCCGGGTCGGGCGCGGGCCGGCGAGAGGTTCGGGCAGGCGGGCCACGTGCGGGGTGCTGTCGACCGGCGCGCGGCGGGTGGCCTCGGCGGTGGTGCTCATGCCGCCACCTCCTCGCGGGCCGTGGTGGCGGTGAGCTCGAGGAACATCTCCTCGAGCCCTCGCTCGTCGCCGGCGCGCAGCTCGCGGAGGGCGACGCCGGCGGCCAGCGCGACCCGGCCGACGGTGTCGGCGTCGGTCTCGGCGAGCAGCCCGCCGGTGGCCAGCGGCGACACCGCGACGCCCGCCGCGCCCAGCGCCGCCGCGAGGGCGGCGTCGTCCAGGGACCGGGCCACGGTGCCGGAGCCGGCGAGCAGCTCGTCGGTGGTCCCGGCCGCGACGACCCGCCCGTTGCCGATGACGACGAGGTCGTCGGCGACCCGCTCGATCTCGTTGAGCAGGTGCGAGCTGAGCAGCACGGTGCCGCCCCGCGCGGCGTACCCGCGCAGCACGTCGCGCATCCAGCGGATGCCCGCGGGGTCGAGGCCGTTGGCGGGCTCGTCGAGCACGAGGACCTCGGGGTCGCCGAGGAGGGCGTGGGCCAGGCCGAGGCGCTGGCGCATCCCGAGCGAGTAGTTGCGCACCCGGCGCAGCGACTCCTTCTCGGTGAGGCCGACGACGTCGAGCATCTCGTCGACGCGGCGGCGGTCGACGCCGGTGAGGATCGCCCCGAGGGTCAGCACCTCGCGGCCGGTGCGGCCCGCGTGCTGCGCCGAGGCGTCGAGGAGGAGGCCGACGTGGCGGCCGGGGGTCGGGAGGGCGGCGTACGGGCGGCCGAGGACGGTCGCGGTGCCGCTCGTGGCCGGGGTGAGGCCGGCGACGACGCGCATGGCGGTCGTCTTGCCGGCGCCGTTCGGGCCGAGGAAGCCGGTGACCCGGCCGGGGCGCGCCGAGAACGACACGTCGTCGAGGGCGGTGAAGGCGCCGTAGCGCTTCGTCAGGTGGTCCACGGTGATCATGGGGACGACCCTTCCGCGGCGGGCGCGCGCCGGCCATGGGGGTCGGACCCGATCCGACCCTGAGCCGACCCCGGGGGCCCCGGGGGTGCGCTCAGTCCTCGGACCAGCCGGCGAGCCGCCCGCCGCGGCTCACGGCGTGCAGGCGCTCCTCGACCCGGCCGCGGACGGCGCTCGGCGTGATGACGAGCAGCTGGTCGTCGTGGCGCAGGACGTCGCCGTCCTTGGGGACGAACGAGGCGTCGTCGCGCACGACGAGCGCGACGTTGGCCCCGGGCGGCAGCCGCAGCTCGAAGATCCGCACGCCGGCGAGGCGGGAGTCCGGCCCGATGTCGATCTCGAGCATCTCGGCCCCGAGGTCGGTCAGGGGCGTCGCCTCCACGGCGAGGTCGACCCGGTGGTGCAGCGCCCCGACCCCGAGCCGGGCCGCCACCCACGGCAGGGTCGGCGCCTGGATGATCGTGAAGACGACGACGAGGACGAAGACGAGGTCGAACATCCACTCGACCCCCGGCGTCCCCATCGTCACCGGGACCGTCGCGAGGACGACGGGCACGGCGCCGCGCAGGCCGGCCCACGAGAGGAAGGCCTGCACCCGCCACGGGACGCCGAAGGGCGTCACCGACACGAGCACCGACAGGGGCCGGCCGACGAGCAGGACGGCCGCCCCGACGACGAGGGCGGGGACGAGCTGGTCGGCGAACCCGCTCGGGCTCGCGAGCAGGCCGAGGAGGACGAAGAGGCCGATCTGCGCGAGCCAGCCGATGGCCGTCGCGAAGCCGGTGACCGCGGGCCGGTGCGGCATCGTGATGTTGCCGAGGACGAGCGCCGCGAGGTAGCAGGCGATGAAGCCCGAGGTGTGGATCGTGTCGGCGGCGGCGTAGGCCAGCACCGCGACCGCGAGGACGCCGATCGCGAACAGCGCCGACGAGGTGGTGGCCACGAGCCGCATGACACGCGCGCCGAGCCAGCCCACCCCGAGCCCGACGAGCGCGCCCCCGGCGAGCTCGACGCCGGCGAGGAGCAGCAGGTGCCACCACGCCTCCGGCTCCGCGCCGGGCGTCAGCTGCGCGGCCAACGCGGTGACGAGGAGGACGACCGGGGCGTCGTTGAAGCCCGACTCGGCCTCGAGCATCCCCGAGATCTGCCGCGGCAGCGGGACGCGGCGCAGCACCGAGAACACCGCGGCGGCGTCCGTCGAGGCGGTGACCGCGCCGATGAGCAGCGAGACCTCCCACGACCAGCCGAGCACCCCGTGGGCCACGCCGGCGACGACGACGACGCTGACGAACACGCCGACGGTCGACAGGGACACGGCCGGAGCGACCGACTCGCGGATGCCGGACCAGCGCGTCGTGATGCCGCCCTCGACGAGGATGAGGACGAGCGCGGCGTAGCCGAGGACCTGCGTCAGCTCCTCGGAGTCGTACCGGATGCCGAGCCCGCTCTCGCCGAGCGCGAGCCCGATGGCGAGGTAGACGAGCAGCGAGGGCAGCCCCGAGCGCAGCGAGAGCCGGACCGCCGCGACGGCGACCACGAGGACGACGCTGCCGACGAGGAGGACGCGCGTGAGGTCGTCGACCGTGAACCCCGTGGGCGCGACGGCGTCGGCGAGCAGCGTCGACCACGCCTGCGTCACGGGGGACCGTCCTCGTCTCGTGGGGGGAGGTGTCCTAGTCTCGCAGGGTGAGTCGCCTCGTCGTCGCCCGCCGGGTCCTGGTCGGACTCCTCGCCGTCATCGTCGTCGTCGCGGTGGTCGCCGGCGTGCTCGTCGTCACGGTGGTGCGCAGCTCGCTCCCGACGCACTCGGGCGAGGCGACCCTCCCGGGGCTCTCGGCGGCCGTCACCGTCAAGCGCGACGACAGCGGCGTCCCGCACATCTACGGCGACTCGGTCACCGACCTCGCGCGGGCCCAGGGCTACGTCCACGCGCAGGAGCGCTTCTTCGAGATGGACCTGCGCCGGCACATCACCGCCGGCCGCCTCTCCGAGCTCGTCGGCCCGGCCGGGGTCACGACCGACAAGGTCATCCGGACGATGGGCTGGCGGCGCATCGCCGAGGAGGAGCTGCCGACCCTCGAGCCCGAGACCCGCCAGGTGCTCCAGGCCTACGCCGACGGCGTCAACCGCTACCTGCGCGGGCGCAGCCCCGGCGACGTCTCGGCCGAGTACACGGTCCTCGGTCTGCAGAACCCGCTCTCCGACATCGAGGAGTGGACGCCGGTCGACAGCCTCGCCTGGCTCAAGGCGATGGCGTGGGACCTGCGCGGCGACTACTCCGACGAGCTCGCCCGCGCCCGCCTCTCCGGCCGGGTGGCCCGGGCCCAGATCGCCGACATCTACCCCTCCTACGACGAGCAGGCGCACCCGCCGATCCTCTCGGCCGACGAGTGGTCGCCCGGGTCGCGGAGCTCGGCGCCGGCCGCCGCGTCGGTGGCGGACGAGACGACGAGCCCCCGCGCGCAGGCCGCGTACGCGCAGGTCGAGAAGGCGCTGCACACGGTGCCGCAGCTCGTCGGGCGCGGCGACGGGGTCGGGTCCAACTCGTGGGTGGTGTCGGGGGCGAAGACCGCGAGCGGCAAGCCGCTGCTCGCCAACGACCCCCACCTCGGCGTCAGCCAGCCGGGCATCTGGATCCAGAACAGCCTCTCCTGCCGCACGGTCGGTCCCGAGTGCCCGCTCGACGTCTCCGGGTTCTCCTTCGCCGGCGTGCCCGGTGTCGTCATCGGTCACAACGGCAAGATCGCCTGGGGCTTCACCAACCTCGGCCCCGACGTGACCGACTTCTACCTCGAGCGCGTCGTCGGCCAGACCTACCTCCGCGACGGCGACTGGGAGCCGGTGAGCACCCGCGAGGAGACCATCAAGGTCGCGGGACACCCCGACCAGCGCATCACCGTCCGGGCGACGACGCACGGCCCGATCATGTCCGACGTCCTCGCGTCCGCCCGTGACGCCGGCAGCCGGGCGCCGACCGCGGCCGACGGCGACGAGAACCAGGACTACGCGGTCTCGCTGGCGTGGACGGGGCTGCAGCCCGGCAAGACGGCCGATGCCATCCTCGGGTTCAACCTCGCGAGCAACTTCGAGGAGTTCCGCACCGCCGCACGCTCCTTCGCCGTCCCGGCGCAGAACCTCGTCTACGCCGACACCGAGGGGCAGATCGGCTACCAGGCGCCCGGGCAGGTGCCGATCCGCCGCGCGGCCATCGCCAAGAGCCCGCCCGGCTACTGGCCGGCGCCCGGCTGGGACTCCTCCTACGACTGGCAGGGGTACCTGTCCTTCGACGACCTGCCGTGGGTGCTCGACCCGCAGGATGGGGTCATCGTCGCCGCCAACCAGGAGGTGACGGGCAGCCGCTCGCCGTTCCTCACGACCGAGTGGGACTACGGCTACCGCTCGACCCGCATCGCGCAGCGCCTCGCCCGCCTCGAGAAGGCGACGCCGGCCGACATGGCCTCGGTCCAGATGGACGACGAGGACCTCTTCGCCCGCACCCTCGTGCCGGCGCTGCTCAAGGTGCCGCTCGAGGCGCGCGAGGGCGAGACCGGCCAGCAGGACCTGCTCGACTTCACCGAGGAGGCCCGTGACCTGCTGCGTGGCTGGGACTTCACGACGCCGGCGTCCGACTCCGACGCCTCGGCGGCCGCGGCGTACTACAACGCGGTGTGGCGCAACCTCTGCGAGCTCACGTTCGACGACGAGCTGCCCGCCGACATGAAGTCCGACGGCGGCGACCGCTGGCGCGCCGCCGTGACCCGGCTCCTCGAGGACCCGGACAACGACTGGTGGGACAACAAGCTGACCCCCAACATCACCGAGGGGCGTGACGAGATCCTGCGCCAGGCGCTCGTCGAGGCCCGCCTCGAGCTGACGACCGAGCTCGGCAAGGACCCGCAGGGCTGGGACTGGGGCAAGCTGCACCGGCTGACCCTCGAGCACCAGGTGCTCGGCGGCGACACGGTGCCGGGGCCGGTCCGCTGGCTGTTCAACGAGGGGCCGTACGACATGCCCGGCGGCTCGGCCATCGTCAACGCCACCGGCTGGACCGCGAGCGAGGGCTACGAGGTCGACTGGGCGCCGTCGATGCGGATGGTCGTCGACCTCTCCGACCTCGACCGCTCGACGTGGGTCAACCAGACCGGCGTCAGCGGCCACGTCATGGACGACCACTACGCCGACCAGGTCGACGACTGGGTGGCCGGGCGGCAGCGTCCGTGGCCGTTCACGGCGGGTGCGGTCGACGGCACCGACCCCGACGTCCTCACCCTGCGGCCGGACAGCGCCCCGAGCGGCCCCTGACCCGCCCCGTCAGCGTGCACCAATCGTCGAAAGTGTCGATTTGTGCACGCGGCCGGAGACCCGTCGGCGTGCATCAATCGTCGAAAGCGTCGATTTGTGCACGCGGCCGGAGACCCGTCGGCGTGCATCAATCGTCGAAAGTGTCGATTTCTGTACACCGACCGGGCCGTCAGCGGTCGAGGGCGCCCGGTCGCAGGACGGTCAGCCCGTCGGCGGTGAGCACCGCGTCCACGGGCACGTCGTGCTCCTCGCGGGGCAGCGGGTCGTCGTCGAGCTCGCCCGGGTGCAGCAGCACGACGACCGGGACGCCGGCACGGCGGCGGGGGAGCGCCTTGTCGTAGCAGCCGCCGCCCTGCCCCATCCGGGTGCCGTCGGCGTCGACGGTCAGGCCCGGGGCGAGGACGAGGTCCGCGAGGCCGGGGGCGTCGAGGCCGAGCCGGGCCGCGCCGGGGTCGGACTCGGCGAGGTCGTGCCAGTCGAGGTCGAGGTCCTCGAGGGTGTCGGGGACGAGCACCCGCACACCGCGTGCGACGAGGGCGGTGTTCATCGCGCCGGTCGGGGGCTCGCCGGTGATCGACTCGTACGAGAGGACGACGGCGCCCGGGCCGAGCCGGAGGCGGTCGAGCAGGTCGCCCGCCCCGCGCGCGAGCGCCTCGGCATCACGCCCGGTCGCGCGCCCCGCGGCGATCTCGCGGCGCCGGGTGCGCAGCTCCCTCCGGCGCACGGTCTTCGGGCTCTGCGGCATGTCCGGCATCGTAGGGTGGGCGGCATGACCAGCGAAGCCCTCCGGGCCGCGACGGCCAGGATGCGCGAGGCCGGGGTCGACGAGCTCGCCGTCCGCGTCTTCGCCCAGTACCACGAGCAGCTCGCCGCGGACGTGACCGGGACCATCCCCGAGGCCACCGTCGACCCCCTGCCCGACCCGCCGTCGCTGGCCGACCTCGACCTCTCGCCGGAGGCCGTCCGCGAGGCGCTGGCCGGCACCGTCGTCGTCAAGCTCAACGGCGGTCTCGGCACGAGCATGGGGATCCAGGGGCCGAAGTCGGCGCTCGAGGTCCGCGAGGGCCGCTCCTTCCTCGACGTCATCGCCGAGCAGGTGCTCGCCCTGCGCCGCGAGCACGGCGTCGAGGTGCCGCTCCTGCTCATGGACTCCTTCCGGACGCGGGACGCCTCGCTCGAGATCCTCCGGCGCCATCCGGGGCTCGAGGTCGACGGGCTGCCGCTGGACTTTCTTCAGAGCAAGGAGCCCAAGCTCCGCGCCGACGACCTCTTCCCGGTCGAGCACCCCGCCGACCCCGAGCTCGAGTGGTGCCCGCCCGGCCACGGCGACGTCTTCGTCGCGCTGCGCACGACCGGCCTCCTGGCGGAGCTGCGGCGACGCGGCTTCCGCCACCTGTTCCTCTCCAACGCCGACAACCTCGGCGCGACCTGCGACGGCGCGATTCCGGCGTGGATGGCGGCCGAGGGCATCCCCTACGTCGCGGAGATGAGCGCCCGCACCGTCAACGACCGCAAGGGCGGCCAGCTCGTCGTGCGGCACGGCGACGGGCGCCTCGTGCTGCGTGACTCCGCGGCCGTGGCGCCGGGGGAGGACGAGTACTTCCAGGACCTCGAGCGGCACCGCTGGTTCCACACGAACAACCTGTGGATCGACCTGGAGGTCCTCGCCGCCCGGCTGGACGAGCGCGACGGCGTCCTCGGGCTGCCGATCATCGTCAACCGCAAGACCGTCGACCCCACCGACCCCTCCTCGACGCCGGTCGTCCAGGTCGAGTCGGCGATGGGCGCAGCCGTCGAGCTCTTCGACGGCGCGCGGGCGATCGCGGTGCCGCGCAGCCGGTTCCGCCCGGTCAAGACGACCAACGAGCTCCTGCTCATCCGCAGCGACCTCTACCGCCTCGCCGCCGACGCCACCGTCGAGGCGGCCACCGACCACCCGGACCCCTTCGTCGACCTCGGGCCGGCCTACCGGCTCGTCGACGACTTCGAGGCCCGGTTCCCCTCCGGCGCACCGTCGCTGCGCGAGTGCACGAGCCTGCGGGTCGAGGCCGACGTGACCTTCGGCGCGGACGTCGTCTGCGTCGGCGACGTCCACCTCACGGGCGAGCCCCGGCGGCTGGCGGACGGCACGCGGCTGGACGGGGCCTCCTGATGCGCACCGTCGACGAGCACCGAACGGTCGTGCTCTCCCTCGTCGACCCCCTTCCCTCCGAGCGCGTCCCGGTCGGGTCCGCCCTCGGCCGGGTCCTCGCGGAGGACGCCGTCGCGCTGGTCGACCTCCCGGGCTTCGACAACTCGGCGATGGACGGCTACGCCGTGCGGGCCGCCGACCTCGCCGGGGCGGGCGAGGAGTCGCCGGTGGTCCTCCCGGTCGACGGCGACGTCGCGGCCGGCGACACGACCCGGCACGTCCTCGAGCCCGGCCACGCCCTGCGCATCATGACCGGTGCGCCCCTGCCCGAGGGCGCGGACGCGGTGGTCGCGGTCGAGATGACCGACGGTGGGGCGCAGCAGGTCTCGGTGCGGCTCGAGCCCGAGGTCGGGCGCCACCTGCGCCACCGCGGCGAGGACGTCCGGGCCGGCACGGTGGTGCTGACGGCGGGTACCCGCTTCGGGCCGGGCCACGTCGCGCTCGCCGCGGCGTCGAACATCCCCGAGGTCGTCGTCCACCGGCGCCCGCGCGTCACCGTGGTCTCGACCGGCGACGAGCTCGTCCCCGTCGGCGGCCGGCTCGAGCACGGGCAGATCGTCGACTCCAACCACCTGATGCTCCGCGCGCTCGTCGAGGCGGCCGGCGCCGAGGTCGCGGCCGGGGTCCACCTGCGCGACGAGGCCGACGCGGTGCGCGCCTTCCTCGCGGCGCCCGACGGCGACCCCGACCTCGTCATCACGACCGGCGGCGTCTCGATGGGCGTCTACGACACGGTGAAGGAGGTCCTGACCGCCGACGGCGGCGTCGACTTCACCAAGGTCGCGATGCGCCCCGGGATGCCCCAGGGCTGCGGTCGGGTCGCCGCGAGCGGCCTGCCCGTCGTCACGCTCCCCGGCAACCCGGTCAGCTCGTACGTCTCGTTCCACGTCTTCGTCCTGCCCGCGCTGCGGCGGCTCGCCGGGCTCGAGCCCGACGACGACGGCGCCTTCGAGGCCGTCGCCGGCGCGTCGTGGCCGGCCGCCCCCGGGCGCACCGAGATGACCCGCGTCGTCGAGCGGGACGGCGTCGTCGTCCCCTCGGGCGGCCAGGGGTCGCACGTGCTGGGGGCGCTCGCCGAGGCGACCGCGCTGGCCGTCGTCCCGGCCGAGGTCGGGCGGGTCGAGGAGGGGGCCAGGCTCCGCTGCCTGCCGCTGCTGGGGCATCATCGGGGCTGTGGCTGACCCCCAGCGCCCGGTGAGCGGGCTGACCCACGTCCGGCCGGACGGCACGGCCCACATGGTCGACGTCTCGGCGAAGGCCGTCACGGCGCGCCGGGCCGAGGCGCGGGGGCGGGTGCTGCTCTCGGCGGCGGCCGTCGCGGCGCTGCGCGACGGCACCGTGCCGAAGGGCGACGCGCTCGCGGTCGCCCGGATCGCCGGCATCCAGGCCGTCAAGCGCACCCCCGAGCTCGTGCCGCTGGCGCACCCCGTCGCGGTGCACGCGGTCGAGGTCGACCTCGACGTCGTCGACGACGGCGTCGAGATCCGGGCCGAGGCGCGCACGGCCGACCGCACCGGCATCGAGATGGAGGCGCTGACCGCCGTCACCGTCGCCGCGCTCGGGCTCATCGACATGGTCAAGGCCGTCGACAAGCGCGCGCGCATCACCGACGTCCGCGTCACCGCGAAGTCCGGCGGTCGCTCCGGGGACTGGGAGGAGGAACGATGAGCGAGCAGCCCGACCTCACCGGCCGCCGCGCCGCCGTCGTCACCTGCTCGACGCGCGCCGCGCAGGGCGTCTACCCCGACCGCGGGGGCGCCCTCATCGTCGAGGCCCTGCGGGGCTGGGGCTGCGAGGTCGCCGAGCCGCGGGTCGTCCCCGACGGACCGGCCGTGGCCGAAGCGCTCGTCGCCGCCCTCGCCGAGGGGCCCGACCTGCTCCTGACCACCGGCGGGACGGGCCTGACGCCGACCGACGGCACGCCCGAGGCCACCCGGCCGCTGCTGGACCGCGAGGTCCCCGGACTCGCCGAGGCCGTGCGGGCGCGCGGTGTGGCGCAGGGCATCCCGACCGCGGTGCTCTCGCGCGGGCTCGCGGGGCTCGCGGGGCGCACGCTCGTCGTCAACCTCCCGGGGTCCAGCGGCGGGGTGCGCGACGCCCTCGCCGTCCTCGCCGAGGTCCTGCCGCACGCCCTCGACCAGGTCCGCGGGGGCGACCACTGATGTGGCGCCGGCTGCGGCGTCCGGAGGGGGACGGGCCGGCGGCCGGGGCGCCGAGGGAGTGGGTGTGGCCGCTGCGCCTGTCGGGCACCACCCCGACCGGCGCCGACGTCCTGCTGCGCCCGCTCGTCCGTGAGGACGCCCCCGTCTTCCAGGCCGTGCGCCGGGCGAACGCGGCCTGGCTCGAGCCGTGGGACGCGACCTCGCCCGACCCCGATGCTCCCGCCCGCACCTTCGACGAGCTCGTCGCCGCCTACGAGGTGGAGGCGGCGGCCGGCCGGTCCCTCCCGCTGGCGCTCGAGTCCGGGGGGCGCCTCGTCGGCCAGGTCAACGTCGGCACCATCGTCTACGGCTCCTTCCGCTCGTGCACGGTCGGCTACTGGGTGAGCCGGGCCGTCGCCGGCCAGATGGTCGTGCCGACCGCCGTCGCGCTCGTCGGCGACCACCTCCTGCGCCGGGTCGGGCTGCACCGCATGGAGATCAACGTCCGCCCCGAGAACACGGCAAGCCTCGCGGTGGTGCGCAAGCTCGGGTTCCGTTCCGAGGGAAGGCGTCCCGCGTACCTCCACATCGACGGCGCCTGGCGCGACCACCTGTCGTTCGCGCTGACCGTGGAGGACCTCGGCGGCGAGCCCCTCACCGCTCGCCTGGCCCGGATCGCGGCGTCGGAACAGCCGTCACAGCAGTCACTTCCGCGACACACCGACCCGGGTGCGGAATCCTGAGGCCGACGGCACCTACCGTCGGACCGTGCGGTCCCCGTCGAGCCTGATCTTCCTCGTCCTCCTCGGGGTCTGGGCTGCCTACTTCGTGCAGTACTGGATCCGTCGTCGCGACCAGCTCTCGACCGCCCGGTCGGTCGAGCAGTTCAGCGCCGCGATGCGCGTGCTCGAGCGCCGCGCCCCCATCCCGCGCACCGACCTCTCCGACCCCGCGCCGCGGACGTACTCCGTGCACCCGGCGCGCTCGGCGCGCCCCGAGGTCACCGTCAAGCGTGCCGTGGCGGCCGAGGGCGGCTCCGCCCGACCGGTGCCCGCCCCCGTCCGGACGCGCCCCGCGGCCGCCGCCCACCAGGGCGCTCCGCGCCGCGTGCGCGGCCTCGCGCTCCTCGGCGCGCTGCTGGCCGTCGTCGTCACCGGGCCGCTGGCCGCCTTCTCCTCCGTCTCCGGCTGGGTCCCCGCCGTCGCGGGCATCGCCCTGCTCGCCGCCTTCGGCTGGGTGCGGGCCGGGGTCCGCGCCGAGCAGGCCGCCCGCTCCGCCCAGCGCCGTCGCTCGGCCGACGAGGCGCGGCGTCGCGCCACGGCCGCCCCGGCGACCGCCGCCCGTCGTCGTCCTGCAGCCGCGCGTCCGGCCGCTGCCTCCCGTCCCGCGGCGCCGTCCGTCGACGACGCGGGCACGCGCCGCTCCCGGGCCGCTGCGGACGAGTCCCGCACCGAGCACGAGGACACCGAGGTCGCGGCGACCGCCGTCGCCGCCGGCTCCACGGTCACCGCCGACGCCGCCGTCGAGACCGCCCCGGTGGTCCAGGCGCCCCCTGCAGCTCCGGCCCCCGAGCCGGAGCCGGTCATCGAGTACGTCCACCTCGTCGACGAGGACGACATCCCGCTCACGTGGGAGCCCGTCCCCGTGCCGCGCCCGACCTACACGATGAAGGCCAAGGCCGAGCGTCCCGCCGTCGCCCCCGCCGCGACGGCCCCCGAGGCCGCCCCGGTGCAGGCCCCGGCCCGCGAGGACGACCTGCGCCAGCGCCGCGCCGCCGGCGCCTGACCGGCCCCACCCGCGTTCACCACGAGCGCCTGAGCGAATCGGCCGGCGCCTGACCGACCGCGCCCCGTGTCACCGCGAACGTGTGTGAAGAACGTCGGTATCCCGCGCTTCTTCACACACGTTCGGGGGAGCCCGGCGTCCTCCAGCACGAACGTGTGTGAACTCGCCGGGAAAGTCCGGCGAGTTCACACACGTTCGCGGTGAGGTGGGGGTCAGTCCTGCTCGGGCTGCGGGTCCTCGGGCACGTCCTGGCCCAGGCGACGGGCCTCGGACTGTGCCGCGTGCAGCTCGGCGCGGTCGGCGGCCTCGTCGCCGAGGACCGACCGGGCGGTCATGTCGTCGTCGGGGTCGACCTCCTGCGCCGGGGAGCCCGGGTTGTCGAGCAGGTGGTGCCCGACCGCGTTGAGCACGGCGACGGTCGGCACCGCGATGAGGCCGCCGATGACGCCGGCGAGGATGAGCCCCGCGGCGATGGCGAGGATGACGGCCAGCGGGTGCAGGCGCATCGCCCGGCCGATGAGCAGCGGCTGGAGCAGGTGGCTCTCCATCTGCTGCACCCCGATGACGATGGCGAGCATGATGAGCGCCTGCACCGGCCCGAGCGCGACGAGCGCCAGGAGCACGGCGACCGCGCCCGACACGGCCGCGCCGACGATCGGGATGAACGCGCCGAAGAAGACGAGCAGGGCGATGCCCGAGGCGAACGGCACGCCGAGGATCGCGGCGCCGACGCCGATGCCGATGGCGTCCGCCGCGGCCACGAAGATCGTCGCGCGCGTGAAGGCGGCCAGTTGACCCCAGGCGATGATGCCGGAGGAGTGGACGCGCTCCCGGGCGCCGCGGGGGGCCAGGCGCACGACCCAGCCCCAGATGCCGGAGCCGTCGTAGAGGAAGAAGAAGAGCGTGAACAGGCCGAGGAAGAAGCCGGTCAGGAGGTGACCGACGGTGAGCCCGGCCGCGGCGGCGGTGTCGCCGATCCCGGAGGAGCTCATCGACTCACGGGCCTTGGCGAGGTACTCGGTCAGCTGGGTGTCGGTGATGCCGAACGTGGTCTGGACCCAGCTGCGGATCTGGTCGATGCCGTCGGTGACCTTGGTCGTGATGTCCCCGAGCTGGCTCCCCAGCTGTGAGCCGACGAACGAGATGAGGCCGAAGACGACGGCCATCGTCCCGATGACCGTGACGAACGCGGCGAGCCCGCGGGGCAGGGCCCGCGCGAGGAAGTTGTGCACCGGGTGCAGCAGGGCGCTGAGCAGCAGCGCGACGATGATCGGGATGACCACCTCGGACAGGACGGTCGTCAGCCAGAGGACGACCCCGAGCGCGGCGCCGATGACGATGCCCCGCCAGGCCCACTCGCTGGCGGTGCGCACACCGAGCGGGACGCCCCACTCGGCCCGACCGCGGGGGTCGTGCGCGGTGAGGGGCTCGACGCCCGTCGTGGGCAGGCTCCTCGGCAGGTCGCTGGGGCCACCGCGGGTGGGGCGGCCGCCGGGCCGGGGGAGTCTCATGCGTCGACTCTAGGGGGTCCGGAGCAGGCCGGACGCGGCGTGGCAGGCCGGAAGACCAGCGCCGACGGCGCCGCCGACGCGCACCACTCGCGCTGCGGTGGGCCGGTTTCGGACGGGGGGCCCGGCGGTGTTATCGTTTCTCCGCACTCGGGGCTGTGGCGCAGTTGGTAGCGCGTCTCGTTCGCAATGAGAAGGCCAGGGGTTCGAATCCCCTCAGCTCCACCGATGACGAAGGACCCGGCACGCTTTTCGCCGGGTCCTTCGTCATCGGTGGGACGAGTCGCGGGGATTCGAGGAGGAGTCGCCGGCGCGGAGCGCCTCCTCGCGACGGGGTCCCCTCAGCTCCACTCGAGAGAAGGGCCGGCGTCCTGACGCCGGCCCTTCGTCGTGTCTGCGGGGAATGCGGTTGCCCGGCGGGCCCGGCCCCGCTTGGGTGGTCGGCATGAGCGACATGTGGAGCGACCCCGCGTCCGACCCCCGTCCCGTCGGCACGCCGGTGCAGGAGCTGGCCGTGCTGCGCCACTACCTGACCTTCCACCGGCTCACCCTGCGCCTGAAGTGCGAGGGGCTGGACGCCGAGCGGCTGGCCCGGCGCTCGGTGCCGCCGAGCTCGCTCAGCCTGCTCGGGCTCGTGCGGCACCTCGCGGTCGTCGAGCAGTACTGGTTCCGGCACGTCCTCCAGCAGCTCGAGGTGCCCGACCCGCTCTACGCGGACCACGACGACCCGGACTTCGAGCTGACGAGCGCGACCGGCGACCCCGCGATGGTCGAGGACTCCTTCGCCACCTGGCAGCGCGAGATCGAGGCCGCCGACGCCTGGCTCGACACCCTCGCCCCCGAGGACCTCGGCTCGACGGTGACCCGGCGTGACGAGGAGATGGCCGTGCGCGACGTGCTCGTGCACCTCGTCGAGGAGTACGCCCGCCACAACGGCCACGCCGACCTGCTGCGCGAGTGCATCGACGGGCGCACCGGGGAGTAGCCGGACGCGCCCGCCCCGCGAGCCCGCGTCAGCCGACCGGCTGCCGCGCGCCCACCTGGCGCGTCGTGACCGCGGCCTCGCACAGCCGCAGGAACGCCCCGAGCGCGACCAGCTCGTCGGCGCTGCGCGGCGAGAAGTCGGTGAGCACGCGCGAGCGGACGACGAACGCGGAGTGCTGGCCCCGCGACACCGCGACGTTGAGCCGGTGCCGGTCGAGGAGGAAGCCCATTCCGCGCGAGACGTCGGAGTGCGAGGACGCGGCCATCGAGAGGACGGCGACCGCGGCCTCCTGCCCCTGGAAGCGGTCGACCGTGCCGACGGCGACGTCCGGCAGGCCGGCGTCGTCGAGGGTCCGGCGCAGCAGGGTGACCTGGGCGTTGTACGGCGTGATGACGACGACGTCGCCCTGCCCCAGCGGGCGCGGCCCGGCCGGAGCACCGTCGGGGCCCCGCGCCCCGGGGTCGACCCACGCGCGCCCGAGGAGGTCGCGGACGAGGTCGAGCACGGCGTCGGCCTCCTCCCGGGAGTGCGTCGAGTTGTCCCGGTGCTCGACGAGGCGGACGTGCAGCCCGGGCTCGACACCGTCGAGGGTCCGCCCGGCCGTGACCGCGGCGTTCGAGGTCAGCCGGCCCTCGTAGGCGAGGTCGGAGACGCAGGCGGTGAGGGCGGGGTGCATCCGCCAGGTCGTCGCGAGGAAGTACCCGAGCTCCGCGGGCAGGACGGACGCCCCGCCGGCGAGGTGGACGAGCGCCGCGGTGTCGACGGGCTCGGCGTGCACGCCCGTCGTGACGCCGGGCAGCTGCTGCGGGTCGCCGAGGAGCAGCAGGCGCTGCGCGGCCACGGACACCGCGAGTGCCTTGGCGAGCGAGAACTGCCCGGCCTCGTCGATGACGAGGAGGTCGAGCTCGCCGCGGCCGACCCGCTTGGTGTTGGTGAGGTCCCAGGCCGTGCCCCCGACGACGTAGCCGCGTCCGGCGGCGCGGTGCTCGGCCGCGAACCGGGCGAGGTCGTCGGCCTTGTCGAGCGCGGTCCACGACGGGTCGGCCGTGCGGGCCCCCGCCTTGCCGACTTGCTCGGCCGGCACCCCGGCGGTGGCGACGAGCGTCGTGAGCACGTTCTCGACGGCGGCGTGGCTCTGGGCGGTGACGCCGACGGCCCATCCCTGCTCGACGAGCCGGGCGATGACGTGGGACCCGACGTACGTCTTGCCCGTGCCCGGGGGGCCCTGGACCGCGAGGCAGGAGTCGTCCATCGCGCGCAGCGCCGCGGTGATGGCGTCGACGTAGCCCCCCGGCCCCTGCGCGACGGGCAGCGCTGCCCCGCCCCGCAGCCGCGGGGCCCGGCGCAGCAGCAGGTCGGCCCCGGCCGAGACCGGGAGGCGGCCGCCCGGGCGCACCTGCTCGGCGACCTCGGCGAGGGCGTCGTCGATGCTCGCCGTCATCACGTGGTCGTTCGGCACGAGCGCGACCGGGCCGACGTCGTGCGGTGACGGGCCGGGCTGGGTCTCCTCGACCTCGAGCACCTGGCGGACCCATCCGGACGCGGTGAGCGAGTCCTCGGTGGCGACCACGGTGAGCCCGGACCCGCTCGCCCCGTGCGCGTCGTGCACCCCGGCCGTCACCCCCTCGGGCGTCGGCGAGGCGTAGACGGCCGAGACCTTGGCGCCGACCGGCAGCGGGAGGTTGCGCGTCGGCTCCCCGTGCAGCCGCAGCCGCCGGCGGGCCTTGCGGGCGCGGGGCGGCCGGTGCCAGTCCTCGGCCACCTCGACGTCGTCGACGACGAACACGCCGTCAGCCGAACGCCACTCGCTGATCGGCAGCCGCAGGCGCTCGAAGTGCTCCTGCCACTTCGGCTTGTCCTCGCGGGCGTGGAAGAGCACGGCGGAGCCGACGAGCGCCACGCCCTGCTGCTCGGCCGACCGGTCCGCGGCGACGACGCCGTCGACGTGGGCCCGCACGGCGGCCTCGAGCTCGAGGGCCGCGCGCCGCCGTTCGCTGACCGGCGCCTCCTCGACCTCCTCGGGCGCCGGCGTCGGAACGTCACCCCAGACCTCGCGGCGCCGCTCGAGCAGCCAGTCGCGCAGGAAGAGCGTCGACTCGCAGTCCTTCTCGTTGTAGTCGGCGATGTCCTGCAGGCGCCGCCGGGCCTCCTCGGTGCGCCCGTCGACGAGCGCCTGCTCGTACTCGTGGTACGCCACGATGCTCTCCGCGCCGCCCTGGACGTCCTCCTCGCGGGCCTCCATGTAGAGCGGCTCGAGCTTCTTGATGGAGTACGAGCGCTGCGACACCCGCAGGGCGGCCCGGACGACCGCGTAGAGGTCGACGAAGACGCCGTCGCGCAGGAGCTGGTCGACCTCGTCCTCGCAGACCCCGTGCCGTGCCGCGAGCCGCAGCAGGGCCGAGGTCTCGTAGGGCGCGTAGTGGTAGACGTGCAGCCCGGGGAAGCGCCGCCGCCGCTCGGTCACGTGGGTCACGAAGTCGACGAGGGCCTGCTTCTCGCCGGCCCGGTCGTGCGCCCAGAACGTCGCGAACCTCGGTGTGCCGGTGTCGACCTGCACCATCCCGAAGAGGTACTCCAGCCCCCAGTCGCCCGAGCCGCGCTCGTGCCACAGGGGGTCGCCCTCGAAGTCGAAGAACACGTCGCCGTCGTCCGGAGCCGGCATCCGGCGCAGCGCCTCGGTGTCGACGAGCTCGTAGGAGACGGCGCCGGCGGGGTCGGCGTCCTGGCGCAGCTGGAGCCGCGCCTGGGCGACGAGCCGCTCGAGCTGGGCCGGCCGCACGTCGGGCACGGGCTCGGTCCGCGCGGCGAGCTGCTCGACGGTGTGGACGCCCGCCTCGTGCAGGCGCGCCCGCGTCGGGCCCCGCATCCCGGCGACGAGGAGGAGGTCGCGCGACGCCTCGACCTCGGGGGTGCACGCGGCGCAGCGCCCGCAGGCCAGCCACCGGGCATCCCCCCACGTCGCCGGCCCGCCGCCCGCGAGGTGGTCGGTGAGCAACTGCTCGAGGCGGGCCCGGCGGACCCGGTAGACGGACAGGACGTCGCCGAGCGGCACGTCGCGCACCTCGCCGTCGCCGAGGACGAGCCGGGCCACGGGTGCCACCGGCACCCCCGCCCCCTCGAGCAGCGCCGCGTAGGCCGCCACCTGGAGGAGTGCGGGGACGTTCTCGTGGCGGGCGAGCTTGGTGTCGCTGACGACCCAGCCGGCGTCGCTGCGCTCGAGGAAGTCGGCGCGCCCGACGAACGAGCCGTCGAAGAGCGTCGCCTGCGACAGCACGGCGGCGTCGGAGGCCAGCGCCTCGAGCGTCGCGTCCATCGCGGCGCCCAGCCCGGCCACGGTGTTCTGCGGCCGGGGCGCGGGCAGCTGCCGCACCCGCCCGCGGTACAGCTCGTGCAGGCGCCGCAGCTCGGCGTTCTCGTGCTGGTCGCCGAGCTGCGAGACGCGGCGCAGCATCGCGTCGTCGGGGTCGTCGACGCCCTCGCGCAGGCCGCGGACGACGTCGAGCCCGACGACGAGGGCGAACTCGCACTGCGACGCCGTGCGCAGGTCGCTCGCGCTGAGCACGAGCCGCTGGTCGTCGTCGAGGAGGAACATGACGGCAACCTACGCCGGGCCCCCGACAGCCCCACCGCACCCGGGGGCGGCCGTCAGATCCAGCTGGGGAACCACATCCGCCAGTGCCAGTGCTCGTAGGGGATCGTGTCGGCGACGTAGACCGGGTGGAAGAACGCGAACAGGGCGAGGGTCAGCGCCAGGTACCCGCCGACGACGAGCACCCGCGTCCGCCAGCGCACGGGGTCGGGGGAGCGCCGCCCCACCCACAGCCCGATGAGGAAGGTCACCGCCAGCACGACGTACGGCTCGAACGCGACCGCGTAGAAGGTGAAGATCGTCCGGTCCTGGAAGAGGAACCACGGCAGGTAGCCGCCGACCATCCCCGCCGCGATGGCCCCGGCGCGCCAGTCGCGGCGCACGAGCCACCACCAGAGGACGACGAGCAGGGCGAGGATGCCGAGCCACCACAGCGAGATCGTCCCGATCGGGTTGATGGCCTGCGAGCACTGGTCGACCGTGCAGCCGTCGACGCCGCGCGTCGGGCTCTCGTAGTAGAAGGACGTCGGCCGCGTCTGGACCAGCCAGGACCAGGGGTTGGACTGGTACGGGTGCGGGCTGCTCAGCGTCGTGTTGAAGCCGAACTGTTGGCGGTGGTAGTCGACGAGGCTGCGCAGGGCCGGCGGCAGCCACTGCACGCCCTGCCCCGGGTTGGTCTCCGCCCACTGCCGGTTGTAGCCGACGCTCGTCGCGAACCAGCCGGTCCACGACACGAGGTAGACCGCGGCGGCCGTCACGACCGTCTGCACCGCCGCGAACGGCGCGTCGACGAGCAGCGCCCCGCGTGCCCAGTGCCGCACGCCCGCGGCCCGGCGCGCCCCCATGTCCCACCACACCGTCATGAGCCCGAAGGCCGCGAGGAAGAACAGCCCCGAGATCTTCGTTCCGGTGCACAGCCCGAGCGACACCCCCGCCACCCAGCGCCACGGCCGCCAGCCGAGCCACGGCCCGCCGCCGCGCGGCCACTCGCCCCGGGCCAGCGCCCCGACCTTCGTGGCCAGCACCTCGCGGCTGCGGTCGCGGTCGACGAGCAGCGCCCCGAACGCGCACAGGGCGAAGAACATGACGATGACGTCGAGGATGCCGGTGCGCGACATGACGAAGTGCAGGCCCTCGAAGGCGAGGAGGAACGCGGCGACGCACCCCAGCGCGGTCGACCCGAACATCCGCCGCGCCACGCGCCCCACGACGAGGATCGACAGCGTCCCGAGCAGCGCGACGGAGAAGCGCCAGCCCCAGCCGTTGTCGGCGCCGAGCAGCCACTCGCCGGCGCCGATGACCCACTTGCCGACCGGCGGGTGGACGACGTAGTCGCCCTCGGTCGAGGAGAAGACGTCCGGGTTGCCCTGCGCGAAGGGCACGTCCGGCTTCTGCAGCGAGCGCAGGGTCCGCATCTCGACGCCGTAGCGGATCATCGAGTAGCCCTGCTTGACGTAGTACGTCTCGTCGAACACGAGGGCCTGCGGCCGGTCGAGCCGCCAGAACCGCAGCACGCCGCCGACGAGGGCGATGAGCCCCGGGCCGAGCCATCCCCAGAGGACGTCGGTGGGCCGGTACCCGAGCAGGCGGTGGCGCAGCTCCTCGGTCCGGGTCACCGGCACATCGTAGGTGGGTGGCCCGTGCGTCCCGGGAGGCGTGCGAGACTCGCGGGATGAGCGCCGGCGTCCTCGTCCTCGCGGCCACCCCGATCGGCGACCCCCGCGACGCCGCGCCGCGGCTGCGCGAGGAGCTCGCCACCGCCGACGTCGTCGCGGCCGAGGACACCCGGCGGCTGCGCCGGCTGTGCGCCGAGCTCGACGTGGCGCCCACCGGCCGGGTCCTGTCCTTCCACGAGCACAACGAGTCGGGCCGCGCCGCCGACCTCGTCCCGGAGCTCGTCGCCGGCGCCCGCGTCCTCGTCGTCACCGACGCCGGGATGCCGTCCGTCTCCGACCCGGGCTACCGGCTCGTCGCCGCCGCCGTCGAGGCCGGCGTCCGCGTCACGGCCGTCCCCGGCCCCTCGGCCGTCCTCACGGCGCTCGCGGTGTCGGGGCTGCCGGTCGACCGCTTCTGCTTCGAGGGGTTCCTGCCGCGCAAGGAGGGCGAGCGGGCCGGCACCCTCGCGGCCCTGGCCACCGAGCCGCGCACCCTCGTGTTCTTCGAGGCGCCGCACCGCCTCGCCCGGGCGCTGACGGCGATGGCGGAGGCGTTCGGCGCCGACCGGCCGGCCGCGGTGTGCCGCGAGCTGACCAAGACCTACGAGGAGGTCCGCCGCGGCGGGCTGGCCGAGCTCGCGGAGTGGGCGCAGGAGCACGCCCGCGGCGAGATCACCGTGGTCGTCGCCGGCGCCAGCGGTCCCTCGGCCACCCTCGAGGACGCCGTCGCGGAGGTGGTCCGGCGGGCCGCCGCCGGCGAGCGGCTCAAGGACGCGTGCGCCGAGGTGGCCTCCGCGACGGGGCTGTCGAAGCGCGTGCTCTACGACGCCGCCGTCGCCGCCCGCCGCGGCTGACACCCCGCGCCGACCGGGTCTACGTCGGGGTAACCGGGCGCATCTCACACCCGCCCACCCTCGACACGCCTCGATCCCGTCGGGACCCGGGGATAGGGTTTCGCTTCGTGGCCACCAAGACATCCTCGCGACCTGCAGCGACGGCCCGGCGCACCACCATCGGCCTGAAGATCCTCATGGCGGGGACCGGCCTGGTGTTCATCGGGTACGTGCTCCTGCACATGTACGGCAACCTCAAGGCCCTCGGCGGTGAGGAGTCGTTCAACACCTACGCCGAGCACCTGCGCACGCTCGGCGAGCCGATGCTCCCGTACGCCGGTCTGCTCTGGGTCATCCGCGTCGTCCTCGTCCTCAGCCTCGTCGGCCACGCGTACGCGGCCTTCACGCTGTGGAGCCGGGCCGGCAACGCGCGCCGCACCAAGTACGCGGCGGTGAAGACCGCGATGCGCACGGCGTGGATGCGCTGGGGCGGGGTCTTCCTCCTGCTCTTCCTCGTGTGGCACCTCCTGCAGTTCACGATCCTCAAGTTCTCGGTCAACGGCGACAAGCAGGGCGCCTCGATCCAGAACAACCCCTACGAGCTCGTCGTCGCCAGCTTCCAGGTCCCGTGGAACACGCTCATCTACGTGCTCGCGATGGTGGCCCTCGCGTTCCACCTCTCGCACGGGACGTTCAGCGCGCAGCAGACGCTCGGCTGGACCTCGACCCCGCACGCCTACCGCCGCGCCAAGCTCGTCGGCCACGCCGTCGCCGCGGTCGTCGTCGTCGGGTTCCTCATCCCGCCCCTGTCCATCACCTTCGGCCTGATCAAGTGAGGCACTGACCGATGACCGAGACCACCGTCAACGCCGGCATCGCCCACGGCCTGTACACCGAGGGCGAGCCCGTGGCCGACAGCAAGGCGCCCGCCGGCCCCATCGCCGGCAAGTGGCGTCAGCGCCAGTTCGACGCCTCCCTCGTCAACCCGGCCAACCGCCGCAAGCTCGACGTCATCATCGTCGGCACCGGGCTCGCGGGCGGCTCGGCCGCCGCGACCCTCGGCGAGGCCGGCTACAACGTCAAGGTGTTCTGCTTCCAGGACTCCCCGCGCCGGGCGCACTCCATCGCCGCCCAGGGCGGCATCAACGCGGCGAAGAACTACAAGGAGGACGGCGACTCCGTCTACCGCCTCTTCTACGACACGGTCAAGGGCGGCGACTACCGCTCCCGCGAGACCAACGTCTACCGCCTCGCCGAGGTGAGCGCGAACATCATCGACCAGTGCGTCGCGCAGGGCGTCCCGTTCGCCCGCGAGTACGGCGGCCTCCTCGACAACCGCTCCTTCGGCGGCGTCCAGGTCTCGCGCACCTTCTACGCCCGCGGCCAGACCGGCCAGCAGCTGCTCATCGGCGCCTACCAGGCGCTCGAGCGCCAGGTCGCCGCCGGCACCGTCGAGCAGTTCACCCGCCACGAGATGCTCGAGGTCGTCGTCGTCGACGGGCGCGCCCGCGGCATCATCGTCCGCGACCTCGTGACCGGCGAGATCGAGACCCACCTCGCCGACGCCGTCGTCCTCGGCTCCGGCGGCTACGGCAACGTCTTCTTCCTCTCGACGAACGCCATGGGCAGCAACGTCACCGCCACGTGGCGCGCGCACCGCAAGGGCGCCTACATGGCCAACCCCTGCTACACGCAGATCCACCCGACGTGCATCCCCGTGTCCGGCGAGCACCAGTCGAAGCTCACCCTCATGTCCGAGTCCCTGCGCAACGACGGCCGCATCTGGGTGCCGAAGAACCGCGAGGACTGCGACAAGGACCCGCGCGAGATCGCCGAGGAGGACCGCGACTACTACCTGGAGCGGATCTACCCCTCCTTCGGCAACCTCGTCCCGCGCGACATCGCCTCCCGCCAGGCGAAGAACGTCTGCGACGAGGGCCGCGGCGTCGGCCCGGTCGTCGGCGACTTCCGCCGGGGCGTCTACCTCGACTTCGCCGACGCCATCGAGCGCCTCGGCCGGGACGCGGTGGAGTCGAAGTACGGCAACCTCTTCGACATGTACGCCCGGATCACCGGCGAGAACCCGTACGAGACGCCGATGCGCATCTACCCGGCGGTCCACTACGTCATGGGTGGGCTCTGGGTCGACTACGACCTCCAGTCGACGATCCCCGGGCTCTTCGTCATCGGCGAGGCCAACTTCTCCGACCACGGCGCGAACCGCCTCGGCGCCTCGGCCCTCATGCAGGGTCTGGCCGACGGCTACTTCGTCCTGCCGAACACGATCCGCGACTACCTCGCCAAGGGTCCGTTCGACAAGCTGACCCACGACCACCCGCAGGTCGCCGAGGCCCGCACCTCGGTCGAGCAGCGCACGCAGCGTCTCCTCGAGATCCGCGGCGAGCGCAGCGTCGACTCCTTCCACCGCGAGCTCGGCAACATCATGTGGGAGTACTGCGGGATGGAGCGCAGCGAGGAGGGCCTGCTCAAGGCCATCGACCTCATCCGCGGCCTGCGCGAGGAGTTCTGGCGCAACGTCCGGGTCCTCGGCTCGGGCGACACCCTCAACCAGAGCCTCGAGAAGGCCGGCCGCGTCGCCGACTTCCTCGAGCTCGGCGAGCTCATGTGCATCGACGCCCTGCACCGCCGCGAGTCCTGCGGCGGCCACTTCCGCGCCGAGAGCCAGACCGAGGACGGCGAGGCCCTGCGCCACGACGACGAGTTCCTCTACGTCGCGGCGTGGGAGTTCGGCGGGGGCGAGGGGCTGGGCGAGATGCAGCAGCCGGTCCTGCACAAGGAGGACCTCGTGTACGAAGCGATCGAACTCAAGCAGCGGAGCTACAAGTGAACCTCACCCTCAAGATCTGGCGCCAGGCCGGGCCCCGGCACACGGGGGAGCTGATGACCTACAAGGTCAGCGACATCAGCCCGGACATGAGCTTCCTCGAGATGCTCGACGTCCTCAACGAGCAGCTCAACGCCAAGGGCGAGGAGCCCATCGCGTTCGACTCCGACTGTCGCGAGGGCATCTGCGGCATGTGCGGGCTCATGATCTCCGGCGAGGCCCACGGCCCCGAGAAGACGACGACCTGCCAGCTGCACATGCGCAGCTTCAAGGACGGCGAGGTCATCACGATCGAGCCGTGGCGCGCCAACGCCTTCCCGGTCATCAAGGACCTCGTCGTCGACCGCGGCGCCTTCGACCGCATCATCCAGGCCGGTGGCTACGTCTCGGTCAACACCGGTGCGGCCCCGGACGCCCACGCGACCCCGGTCCCGAAGCCGGCGGCCGACCGCGCGTTCATGGCGGCCGAGTGCATCGGCTGCGGCGCCTGCGTCGCGGCCTGCCCGAACGCCTCGGCGATGCTCTTCATGGGCGCCAAGGTCACCCACCTCTCCGAGCTGCCCCAGGGCCAGCCCGAGCGGATGGCCCGGGTCGTCTCGATGGTCGACCAGCACGACGACGAGGGCTTCGGCGGCTGCACCAACGTCGGCGCCTGCTCGCAGGCCTGCCCCAAGGGCATCCCGCAGGACGTCATCTCCACGCTCAACAAGGACCTGCGCGCGGCCCTGCGCGGCTGAAGGTCTCCCGGGAGCTCCCGCGGCACGCACGAACACCCGTGCGCCGCGGGAGCTCCTGCGTGTCCGGCGGCTCAGCCCTGCGGCGTGCCGGCCCCGCGCTCGACGACCTCCGCGGGGACCTCGTCGACGACGCCGCGCGCGGTGACCACCGACGAGAACACGGTCCGACCGTCGATGACGTCGCCGGACTCGACGAACTCCGCCGTCGCCTCGTCGAAGCACAGGTACGAGATGCGTCCGCCGGGCTCGGCGGTCGTGAAGGACACCCGCAGGCAGGGCCGCCCGTCGCCGGAGCGGCTGCTCACGGCGCCGCTGACGTCGAGCCGCGACAGGGCGTCGACGAGCGCCCGCTGCACGGGCGGCGGCGCGTAGCCGACCCGCACCGCCTCCACGAGGTAGAGGAAGGGCGGCTCGTCACCCCCGCGCGCCCCGAGGCGGCGCCGCACGGTGCGCAGCAGCTCCTCGCCGTCGTGCGGCAGGCCGGCCAGCGTCGACGGGCTGACGTCCGAGAGCGACCCGTCGGCGGCCTGGTGGTCGAACCGGTAGAAGTACTCCTGGCCGTCGTTCTCGGTGTCGTGGCGCCAGATCGTGCCGTCCGCGGCGGTCCAGCTCTCGAGCCGCCGGGGGTAGACGTCCCGCCCGGGGGACCCGGTGATCCAGAACTCCCGGCCGTCGGGGTTGTCGATCGTCACCAGGTGCATGAAGCGGCCGGGGGTGAGGGGGGTCGCCGGGCGGGACCCGGCGGTCCGGGCGATCCGTTGCAGGGCCTGCACCGCCGCGTCGTCGCGGCGCAGGACGGCCGGCAGCGCGACGGCCCCGCCGGTCAGCGCGGCCACCGCCGCGCCGACCAGCACCCGTCGTCGGACCCGGGGAGGGAGGACCGGGAGACGCGCGGGGTCCTGCGTGAGGGAGCGAGCGAGCACGGCGTCCAGGGCAGGGTCGTCCGGCGGGTCGAGCACCGGGGCGTGGCGGGCCAGGAGATCGGCGGGGGTCGGGGTCATGGCTGCTCCAGGAGGGCGAGGAGCCGGGCGGTGGCGGACCGGTCGTCCGCGGCCTCCTCGGCGGCGAGGGCTCGGTCGAACCGGGCGCGGGCGCGGCTCAGCCGCACGGTGAAGGCGCGGGTCGAGCATCCCGCGACGCGGGCGGCGTCGGTGTGCGAGAGGCCGTCCCACGCGATGAGGAGCAGGGCCTCGCGCTCGAGGTCGCTGCACTGCTCGAACGCGACGAGGGCGTCGTCGCGTCGGAGCACGCCGTCCTCCGGGGAGGCCTGCGGGCGGTGCCAGTCGGTGCGGACCGCCTCGAACCACAACGCCTCGGCGCGACGACGGCTGCGTCGGTACCGATGGGTCATGTTGCGGGCCACGACGAGCAGCCAGGGCAGCGGGGCCTCCGGCACCCGGTCCAGCCGGCGCCAGGCGAGGGCGAAGGTCTCGGCGAGCACGTCGTCGACCGCGTCCGGCTCGACGTGGCGGCGCAGGTACCGGCGCACGACGGGGGCGCTCGAGCGGAACAGCTCCTCGAAGCGGTCAGGGGTCCACGGCGGGCTCATACCTCGTCATGCCCTCTCGCCCCCCGGATGTCACACGGCCGGGGCCATCGTCTCCCGGGGACCGGCTTGCGCGGGAGGGGTCAGAGCCAGGAGACGTGCGGCTTGACGAGCGCGTAGCCGACGAAGGCCACGACGTCGAGGATCGTGTGGGCGACGACGAGCGGCATGACCCGCTTGGTGCGTGTGTAGAGCCAGCCGAAGAGCAGGCCCATGACGACGTTGCCGACGAAGCCGCCGAAGCCCTGGTAGAGGTGGTAGCTGCCGCGGATGAGTGCCGAGGTGGCGATGACCCGCCACGTGCCCCAGCCGGCCTGCCTCCAGCGGCGGAAGAGGTAGCCGACCATGATCGTCTCCTCGAGGACCGCGTTCTGCGCCGCGGCGAGCACGAGGAGCGGCACGGTGAACCACGCCGCCCCGACGAGGTTGGCCGCGGCGACGGTCGTGTTGAGCCCGACCGCCTTCGCGACGAGGTAGAGACCGAGACCGGGGATGCCGATGACGGCCGCGAGCGCCGCCCCCCGCCACAGGTCCTGGCCGGGCCGGCGCAGGTCGAAGCCCATCGTGTGCGGCTCGTCGGGGTCGTCGCGCCGCAGGAGGTGCAGCGCGAGGAGCACCGGCACGAGCGCGAGGCCGATGCCGACGAGCTGGTAGGCGACGTCGAGCCACGGGCGGTCCGGCGTGACGGAGGTGTTCATCGCGGCGGTCTGCTGCGAGAGCGCCTCGGGGCGGGTCAGGCGGTCGACGATCCGCAGGAGCGCGTAGATCGCGGAGGACCCGAGCGAGACACCGAGCACGAGCCAGGTCTCGGTGAGGTGGCGGCGCGGCATGCGGGCCAGCGTAGGTGGCCCGGGGGCCCACGGTCCTGCACGCCGGCTGGGAGGTCGCTGGGGGTCCGGGTCCTGCGAGATCTCGCAACGCGCGTGGGTGCTGTGGGAGGCGGCGGTTACAGTGACGCCGCGTCCGCCCGGTGGGGCGCGCCGCCACGACCGCCGTCGACCGCCGACGGCCCTCCACACTCCAGGGGTCCTTGCATGTCCTCCATCCGTCCTGCCCGTCGCGCCGCCGCCGGCCTCGCCACGGCCTCCGTCGTCGCCCTCGCCCTCGCCGGGTGCGGCGGCTCCTCCTCCGACACCACGTCCCCGCAGGCCACGGCGGCCGCCGCGACCTCCTCGGCGCCCGCCACCTCGGCCGCGGCCGAGCCGGAGCAGCCGACCATGGGCGAGCTCTACACCAAGGTGCGCGCCGCCTCGCTCGCCGCCGAGTCCGGCCACCTCGAGGGCAAGGTCACCCAGGGTGGCGAGACGGTCGAGCTCGAGATCGAGGGGCAGGCCGACGGCTCGAACCAGAAGACGAGCATCGGCATCGGCAAGGGCACCGCCGAGATCCTCACCGTCGAGAAGAAGTACTACATGTCGGCCGACAAGGCGTTCTGGACCGAGCAGACCGGCGACGCCTCCGCGGCCGAGCTGCTCGTCGGCAAGTACGTCGCCATCTCCGGCGCGGACGCCCAGCAGTTCGGCGACCTGACGCTCGGTGCGCTGCTGGACCAGATGTTCGAGGAGAGCGAGCTGTCGACCCTCGAGAAGCTGACGAGCGACGTCGAGACGCGCACCGAGGACGGCGACGAGGTCTGGGTCGCCTCCGACGGCTCGGGCAGCGAGATCTGGGTCGACCCGTCGAGCGAGCGCCTCGTGAAGATCGTCGTGGGCGGCAAGGACTCCGGCGAGCTGACCTTCGACAGCTGGGACGACGCCGACACCTTCTCGGCGCCGCCGGCCAGCAAGGTCGTCACCCCCTGACGCACCCGCACGTGACGAGGGCCCCCGACCGGCGCGGTCGGGGGCCCTCGTCGTGGGGTGGGTCAGTGGGCAGCGGCCACGCCGTAGTAGCGCGGGATGCTGAGGTGGCGCTCCTTGCGGTCCTCGCGGGTGCGGCCGAGCGCGGGCAGGACGACGGCCAGCGTCAGACCGACGACGACGACCCCGAGCACGAGGCTGGTCCAGAGGAGGGTGGTGGCGATGACCGAGAGGCCGGTGAGGGTTCCCATGGCTGGTGTCCTTTCCTGTTCTTCTACGTCTGTAGAGGATTCTACTGATGTAGAAGGCATCGGCGCAAGCGGATGTTCCCGCGCCGCCGACCGATCTCGGCGACAGGCACAATGACGCCGATGACCTCCGCCGACGCGCCGACCCCGCCCGACCGTCCCGTCGTCCCGACCGGGCGGCGGGCCGAGCTGCTGGCCGCGGCCGTCGACGTCGTCTCCGAGAGCGGCCTGCGGGGCCTGACCCACCGCGCCGTCGACCGGCGGGCCGGGCTGCCGGAGGGCACCTGCTCCGCCTACCTGCGCACCCGCGTCGCCCTGCTCGTGGCGCTCGCCGAGCACGTCGGCGGCACGTTGGAGCGCCGGGTCGAGGAGCTCGGGGAGGAGCTCGTCGACTGCGCCGGCGACGCCGACGCCGTCTCGGCCGCGGTCACCGGGCTGACCGTCGGCTGGGTGCGTGAGCCCGCGCTGGTCCGGGCCCAGGCCGAGCTCTCGCTCGAGGCCGCCCGCCAGCCCGACCTCGTGGAGGTGTTCGGGCGCTGGCGCCGCGGCCTCCTCGGCACGGTCGAGCGGATGGGGGTGCTCGCCGGCAAGGAGTCACCGGCGGAGGACGCGGTCGTCGTCGTCGCGGCCGTCGAGGGCCTGCTCGTCACCGCCGTCCGGATGCCCGCCGACGAGCGCGAGCCGTTCCTGCGCGGAGCCGTCCCGCTCCTCGTCCGCGCCCTGCACGACGACCGTTGAGCCTGGCGGGGCGCGATGACGACGGGGGAGACGGCCGGGAGGGGAGCACGGGTCGTGGGGCGCCGGTCGGTGCTCGCGCTCGCGGGCGCCGGTGTGCTGGGCGGCTGCAGCGGGCTGCGCCTGGTCGAGCCCACCCCGTCGCCCTCGACCACGGCGCCGGCCGAGCCGCTGCCCACCGCGGCGCAGGTGCTCGCGGACGTCCGCACCTCCGCGCTGTCGGCGGACTCCGCCCGGGTCGTGGGCTCGCTCGGCGCCGGGGCGGACGCGCCCCGCATCGAGCTCGAGGGCACGGCGGACGGCTCGAACCAGCGGTTCGTCCGGGTGGCTCGGGGGCGGGGCCTCGGCGCGGTGCTCACCGTCGACGCGGAGCACTGGCTCGCGGGCGACGTGGAGTGGTGGCGCGGCCTCGGTGTGCGCACCACGGCGGCCTCTCGCGTCGGCCGCTGGGTCCGCGTCGACGCGGACGGGGCCGAGCGCGCGGGCCGCGAGACGGTGCGCGGCCTCGTCACCGACCTGCTCGACGCGCCGGCGGTCGCGCGGCTCGGGTCGAGCGCCGACCTCGTCGTGCCGCTCGAGCTCGACGGCCGCGCGGCGTGGCGGCTCGGGCGGTCCCGCACCGGGGCCCGCCTGTGGGTCGCGGCCGACGGCAGCGGGGACCTGCTGCGCGCCGTGGTCACGGGCACCGGGGCCGTCGACCTCTCGTTCGACGCGTGGGGCCGGGCGACGACGTGGGCGGCGCCGGGCGCCGACGAGCGCCCCGACCTGCCGGTGCCGACGCCGCCCCCCGTGCTCGAGGGCTGAGCGCCGCGCGGCCGGCCGGGGCTCAGGGGCCGGCGTAGGACGGAGGGCGTCGGGAGCGCCGCCACGCCCGCACGCGCAGCCACATCCACACGAGCAGCCAGGCGAGCAGGCCCAGCGCGACGACGACGAAGACGGGCGCGAGGACGGCGACGAGCGAGAGCCCGATCGACGCGCCGTCCTCGACGGTCGAGACGACCGGCGCGCCGAGGCCGACGGTCGCGCCGTTGACCACCGGGCGGGCGGCCATCTTGCCGGTGTGCACGAGGCCGGCGACGACGACGCCGAGCACGACCCCGACCCACGGGTGGTCGGCCATCCAGGTCGACCGGTCCACCTCGGCGGCCGCGCTCGTCGCGGAGAAGATCAGCCCGCCGACGCCCGGCCGGATGAAGGTCTGGATGGCGTCGTTGACCGTGTCGACGGCGGGGATCTTGTCGAGGACCACCTCGGCCAGCAGGAGCACCGAGCCGATCCCGATGGCCCAGCCGCTCGTCATCCACTCGTACCCCGCGGGCAGGGTGAGCAGGTCGGTGAAGCGCGCGACGAGCGCCACGACGAGGAAGGGGATGTAGGCGTTGAGGCCGGCGGCGGCCGACAGGCCCGTCCCGGTGAGGGCAGCCAGCACGGCGTCCTCCTTCGGCGAGGGGGCGACCGGGGCCACCCGGGTGGGAACAGCGCTGCTCCGACGTCAGGGTAGCCCCGGCGGGTTCCCCCGCCCCGGCCGCGAGCGCGGGCTACACCGCAGTCACCGCCGCTGGAGCGACCGTGACTGCGGTGTAGCCGGGTGCGGGTGCGAGGGCCGGCGCCCCGTCAGTCGCCCTTGACGTTGACCAGCTGGCGCAGCGTGTGCCGGACCCGGACCAGGCCGGCGGCGTCCGCCATGACCCGGTCGATGTCCTTGTACGCCGCCGGGATCTCGTCGAGGAACGCGTCGGTGTCGCGGTACTCGATCCCGACCATCGCGGCCCGCAGCTCCTCGGGCGTGAAGCGCCGCCGGGCCGCCGACCGGGACCAGGCCCGGCCCGCACCGTGCGGCGCGGAGCAGAGCGACATCCGGTCACCGAGCCCCTCGACGACGTAGGAGCGGGTCCCCATCGACCCCGGGATCAGCCCCGGCTGGCCCTCGCGGGCCTCGATGGCGCCCTTCCGGGTCACCCAGAGGGTCCGACCCCAGTGCTCCTCCTCCTGGGTGAAGTTGTGGTGGCAGTTGACCCTCTCCTGCTCGACGAGGTCGGTGCCGGACCACTCCGCCAGCTGGCGCAGCACCCGGTCCATCATCTCCTCGCGGTTGAGCAGCGCGTAGTGCTGCGCCCACCGCAGCTCCCGCAGGTAGGACCAGAACTCCGGCGTGTCCTCGACGAGGTAGGCGAGGTCGCGGTCCGGCAGCTCGACCCAGTACTTCTCCATGAGGCGCCGGGCGACCGCGATGTGGTGCTGCGCGACCTTGTTGCCGACGCCCCGGGAGCCCGAGTGGAGGAAGGCCCACACCCGGTCCTGCTCGTCGACGCTCACCTCGATGAAGTGGTTGCCCGAGCCGAGCGACCCCAGCTGCAGGCGCCACCGCCCGGTCCGTGCGTCGGGGTCGAAGCCCGCCTGCGCGGCGAGCGACTCGAGCTCGTCGACCCGCGGCTGCGCCGTCGCCACGACCTTCCGGTTCGCGGCGCCCGCCGACAGCGGGACGGCCCGCTCGATGCTCCCGCGCAGCCGCGCGAGGTCCCGACCCGCGAGGTCCTCGCGGCTCAGCTGCGTGCGGACGGCGATCATCCCGCAGCCGATGTCGACGCCGACCGCGGCGGGCACGACGGCCCGCTCGGTCGGGATGACCGAGCCCACGGTCGCGCCGAGCCCCAGGTGGGCGTCGGGCATGAGGGCGAGGTGCGGGAAGACGAAGGGCAGGCGCGAGGTGCGCTCGGCCTGCTCGAGGGTCGAGGGCTCGAGCAGCGAGGCCCAGCTGACGAGCCGTGGGGTGATCTTCTCCATCGGTGACGCACCTCCTTGTCGTGTCCGTGTGCGTCGTGGTGGCCCGGACCGTCCGGGCCGTGGAGGAGCGTGGCAGGCCGATGCCGCAGCGCGCCAACGAATTCGGGAGGGCGCCGTCCGGGAAACCCGGTGGCCCGCGACGCGGCCGCGCGGGAGGATCGCGGCATGGACACCGACCCGGTCGCGCTGCTGCGCGTCTACGACGACCAGCTCCGCACCGACGCCGAGACGCCGGGCGCGAGCTCCGTGGAGCGCCTCGGCCCGCTGCGGCTCGCGACGTTCCCGGGTGGGCGGGGGTTCATCAGCTACCGCGACCTCGGGGGAGCCGACGCCGCGACGGTGCGCGGGTGGGTCGCCGAGGCGCTCGAGCACTTCCGCGCCGATTCGCAGGTGGTCGACGTCGAGTGGAAGACCCGCGGCCACGACGTCGCGCCCGGCCTGCACGAGGCGCTCCTCGCGCACGGCTTCCTGCCGGGGGAGGAGGAGTCGGTGATGATGGGGCCCGCCGCCGGCCTCGCCGTGGACGTGCCCCTGCCGGACGGCGTGACGCTGCGCCGGGTGACGGACGAGGCCCAGGTGCGCCGGATGAGCGCCGCGGCCGACGAGGCCTTCGGTGACCCCGTCTCGTCGCGACGCGCCGACGACCTCCTCTTCCGGCTCGCCCGCGACCCCGACATGGAGCTGTGGGTGGCCGAGGCCGACGGGCTCGTCGTCTGCTCGGGGCGGCTCGAGCCCGTGCCGGGGACCGAGGTCGCCGGCGTGTGGGGCGGGGCCACCCTGCCGGCCTACCGCGGGCGCGGCATCTACCGGGCGCTGACCGCCGCCCGGGCCCGCTCCGCCCTGCGCCTCGGGAAGACGGTGCTGCACAGCGACTCGACCGAGTACTCGCGCCCCATCCTCGAGCGCTCCGGGCTCGTCCGGGTCACGACGACCACGCCGTACGAGTGGACCCGGTGACCCGCGCGTCCGGCGCGCGGTGGTCGGCGCGGACCGCCCGCCCCCGACGCCTAGGATTCGGGGCATGAAGGTCCTCTCCGCCGTCGCCTGGCCGTACGCCAACGGGCCCCGCCACCTCGGCCACGTCGCCGGGTTCGGCGTGCCCTCCGACGTCTTCAGCCGGTACATGCGGATGGCCGGGCACGACGTGCTCATGGTCAGCGGCTCCGACGAGCACGGGACGCCGATCCTCGTGCTCGCCGACCAGGCCGGGGTCACCCCCCGCGAGTTCGTCGACCGCAACCACGCGGTCATCGCCGGCGAGCTCGCCGACCTCGGCTGCACCTACGACCTCTACACGCGCACGACGACGGCCAATCACTACGCCGTCGCGCAGGAGCTGTTCCGGCAGAACTGGCTCAACGGCTACATGGTCGAGCGCACCCAGCAGGGCGCGATCTCGCCGTCCACGGGGCGCACGCTGCCCGACCGGTTCATCGAGGGCGAGTGCCCGATCTGCCACTACCCGGACGCGCGCGGCGACCAGTGCGACAACTGCGGCAACCAGCTCGAGCCGGAGGAGCTGATCGACCCGCGGTCGAAGATCAACGGCGAGACGCCGGAGTTCGTCGAGACCCAGCACTTCTTCCTCGACCTGCCGGCGCTCGCCGACGCGCTGCGCGAGTGGCTCGCCGGCCGCGACGCCTCGGGCACCTGGCGGCCGAACGTCATCAAGTTCAGCCTCAACATCCTCGACGACATCAAGCCCCGCGCGATGACCCGTGACATCGACTGGGGCATCCCGGTGCCGCTCGAGGGCTGGGTCGACAACCCGGCCAAGCGGCTCTACGTGTGGTTCGACGCCGTCATCGGCTACCTGTCGGCGTCGATCGAGTGGGCCCGCCGGCTGGGCGAGCCCGAGCGCTGGCGCGAGTGGTGGAACGACCCCGAGGCCCTGACGTACTACTTCATGGGCAAGGACAACATCACCTTCCACAGCCAGATCTGGCCGGCCGAGCTGCTCGGCTACGCCGGGAAGGGCTCCCGCGGCGGCGAGCCCGGCGTCTACGGCGAGCTCAACCTGCCGACCGAGGTCGTCTCCAGCGAGTACCTGACGATGGAGGGCAAGCAGTTCTCGACCTCGCGCGGGTACACGGTCCTCGTCCGCGACGTCCTCGAGCGCTACGGCCCCGACGGCATCCGCTACTTCATCTGCGCGGCCGGCCCCGAGAGCCAGGACTCCAACTTCACCTGGCGCGACTTCGTGCAGCGCAACAACTCCGAGCTCGTCGCCGGCTGGGGCAACCTCGTCTCCCGCACGGCCGCGATGGTCGCGAAGAACTTCGGCGAGGTGCCGCAGCCGGGTGCCCTCGAGCCCGTCGACGAGGAGGTCCGTGCGGCCGTCCTCGCCGGGTTCGACTCCGTCGGAGGGCTGCTCGAGCGGCACCGGCAGAAGGCGGCCATCACCGAGGCGATGCGCGTCGTCGGCGAGGTCAACGCCTACGTCTCGCGCACCGAGCCGTTCAAGCTCAAGGGCGAGGACCAGCGCGAGCGCCTGGCGACGGTGCTGCACACGCTCGTCCAGTGCGTCTCCGACCTCAACACGATCCTCGCGCCGTTCCTCCCGCACGCGGCCAACCGCGTCCACGCGGTGCTCGGCGGCGTGGGCGAGCTCGTGCCGATGCCCCGGCTCGAGACCGTCACCGGCCTCGACCCCGAGGACGAGGGTCGCTCGTGGCCGGTCATCACCGGCGACTACACGGGCTTCGCGACCTGGGAGTCGCGCCCGGTCGTCGTCGGCACGCCGATCAGCAAGCCGGCGCCCGTCTTCACCAAGCTGGACGAGTCGGTCGTCGACGACGAGCTCGCCCGCGCCGGCGGCTGAGCCGGATGACCTCGCAGCCGAGCCGTCGGGGTGACCCCGAGGCGCCGGACCCCCTGCCGATCCCGGTCGTGGACAACCACACCCACCTCGACATCAGCCGCGAGGGGCAGAGCATCGGGGTCGGCGACATCGGGCCGGCGCTGCGGGCCGCGGCCCGCGTCGGGGTCGACCGCGTCGTCCAGGTGGGGTGCGACCCCGTCGGCAACGAGTTCGCGGTCGCGGCCGCGGAGGCGTACCCGTCGGTCCTCGCCGGCGTCGCCCTCCACCCCAACGAGGTGCCCGGGCTGGCCGCCCGCGGTGAGCTCGACGGCGCCCTCGCCCGCGTCGAGGAGCTCGCCGCCCATCCCCGCGTGCGGGTCGTCGGCGAGACCGGCCTCGACTTCTTCCGCACCGGCCCCGAGGGGCACGCCCTGCAGGAGGAGTCCTTCCGGGCCCACATCGACCTCGCGCAGCGCACCGGGCTGACCCTGCAGATCCACGACCGCGACGCGCACGACGACGTGCTGCGGGTCCTCGCCGACGCCGGTGCCCCCGAGCGCACGGTCATGCACTGCTTCTCGGGGGACCTCGTGATGGCCCGCGAGTGCGTGGCCCGGGGCTACCACCTCTCCTTCAGCGGCACGGTGACGTTCAAGAGCGCGAAGGACCTGCGGGACGCGCTGGCCGTCACCCCGCTCGAGCTGCTCCTCGTCGAGACCGACGCGCCGTACCTGACGCCCCACCCGTGGCGCGGGGCGAGCAACAGCCCGATGCTCGTGCCGCTCACCGTCCGGGTCATGGCCTCGGTGCTCGGGGTGGCCGTCCCGACGCTCTGCGAGGCCTTGTCGGAGAACGCCGAACGGCTCTACGGCCCCTGGTGACGCACACCACGGTGGCTCGTGTGACTGCTGTGACGGGTGTGGCGCGACTGGGTCCGCCGAACGGGCCTTCCTGAGAGACGCCCGTTACCCAAACTTGACCTTTCCGTGGGGCCTGCGTCACCGTGGAGCGAGATGGCCGGGGTCGGAACGCCCCGGACGTCGTGTGTCAGGCCAGGGAAACGGCAGTGTCGCCGGGGTCCGGGACGACACACCCGACCCGCAGGTCGGGGCCCCTGCGGCCGACGTCCGGCGCCGGTGCCCGGGACGTTCAACCCTGGAGTCCTCTTGCTCTCTCGCACGATCCGCCATGCCGCCCAGGGCGTGGCCGCCCTCGCCGTCGCCGCAGGCTCGGTCGGGGTCGCCCACCTCGACAAGGCGGTCGCGCTGACCGTCGACGGGTCCCCCCGCTCGGTCCACGTGTTCGGCGGCACCGTCCGCGACGCCCTCGAGAAGAGCGACATCTCGGTCGGTGAGCACGACGTCGTCGTGCCGTCCCTCGACGCCGCCATCGCCGACGGCGACCACATCTCGGTCCGCTACGGCCGCAAGCTCGTCGTGACCGTCGACGGCCAGCGCCGCGAGTACTGGACGACGGCCACGACCGTCGACGCCGCCCTGAGGGACGTCGGCGTCCGCGCCGACGGCGCCGTCCTCACGGCCTCCCGCTCGCAGACCCTCGGTCGCGACGGCCTCGCGCTCTCGGTGACGACGCCCAAGGACATCACGGTCCTCGACGGCGGCAAGCGCCGCACGGTGACCACGACGGCCCCGCAGGTCGGCGCGGTCTTCGGCCAGCTCGGCATCGAGCACGACGCCGACGACGCCGTGAAGCCGGGCCTGTCCACCGCGGTGCGGGACGGCATGACCATCACGCTGACGCGGATCTCGACGCGCACCCGGACCACCACGGAGTCCGTCGGCTACGACACGACGCGCCGCAGCGACTCCTCGATGGCCGCCGGCACGACCAAGACCGTCACCACGGGCAAGCCGGGCACGAAGAAGGTCACCCGTGAGCTGCGCTGGGTCAACGGCAAGCTGAGCACCCGCACGGTCGTCAAGACCGTCGTCACGCGGCAGCCGGTCGACGCCGTCGTCAAGGTCGGCACGAAGAAGAAGGCCACCCCCGCCCCGACCTCGTCGACGCCGCCGAGCGCCGGCAACACCTCGGGCGCCGGCCTCAACCTCGCCAACGAGGCGATGTGGGACCGCATCGCCCAGTGCGAGTCCACCGGCAACTGGTCGATCAACACCGGCAACGGCTACTACGGCGGCCTCCAGTTCGACATCCCGTCGTGGCTGGCCAACGGCGGCGACGACTTCGCGCCGCGCGCCGACCTCGCGAGCCGCGCCGAGCAGATCACCGTCGCGAACCGCTACTACGCCAAGGCGGGCCTCGGCCCCTGGGGCTGCGCGCACGCGGCCTGACGCACGGGCGGACGCGCCGCGGCGCGTCGCCACCACCGAGGACCCCGGGTCGAGCGACCCGGGGTCCTCGGCGTCCGGGGGTCCTCGGCGTCCGGGGGCCGCGCGGCACGGCCGGGGCCCGGCGTGGCTAGGCTCACCCGCGTGAGCGAGCCCGAGAACGCCCCCGCCGCCGCCCTCCTCGGGGCGGCGGACGTGCGCGAGGTCGCCGCGCGCCTCGGCATCCGCCCGACCAAGCAGTGGGGCCAGAACTTCGTCGTCGACGGCAACACCGTCCGGCGCATCGTCCGGGTCTCCGGCGTCGGGCCCGACGACGTCGTCGTCGAGGTCGGCCCGGGCCTCGGCAGCCTCACCCTCGCGCTGCTGCCCGCCGTGCGCCGGGTCGTCGCCGTCGAGGTCGACCCCACGCTCGCCCGGGAGCTGCCCGCCACCGTCGCCGCGCGGGCACCCGGCCTCGTCGACCGCCTCGAGGTCGTCCCGGCCGACGCGCTCGCCGTCACCGAGCTGCCCGGCCCGCCGCCCACGGCGCTCGTCGCCAACCTGCCCTACAACGTCTCGGTGCCGGTCGTGCTGCGGATGCTCGAGCTCTTCCCCTCGCTGCGGACCGTGCTCGTCATGGTGCAGCTCGAGGTGGCCGAGCGCCTCGCGGCCCCGCCCGGCTCGCGGACCTACGGCGTGCCGAGCGTCAAGGCCGCCTGGTACGCCGACGTCCGGCTCGCCGGCCAGGTCCCGCGCAGCGTGTTCTGGCCGGTGCCGAACGTCGACAGCGGCCTCGTCGCGTTCACCCGGCGCCCCGCCCCCGAGACCGACGCCACCCGCGCCGAGGTCTTCGCGGTGGTCGACGCCGCCTTCGCCCAGCGTCGCAAGACCCTGCGCGCCGCCCTCGCCGGCTGGGCCGGGTCCCCGCCGGCCGCGGAGGAGGCTCTCGTCGCCGCCGGGGTCGACCCCCGCACGCGGGGCGAGCAGCTCGACGTCGCGGCCTTCGCCCGGATCGCCGCCGCGCGCACCGCTCTCCGTCGCGTCGAGGGCTGAGCGGTCGACGGACGCTGCGCGTGGCGGACTCCGTCGCTCTGGCTAGGGTGAGGCCATGACCTCGGCCCCGATCGTGCCCGGCGCCGTCACCGTGCGCGTCCCGGCCAAGGTCAACCTCGAGCTCCTCGTCGGCCCGGTCCGGGACGACGGCTACCACGACCTGTCGACCGTGTACCAGGCCGTGAGCCTCTACGACGAGGTCACCGTCGCCGCCGCGGACGCGTGGGGCGTCTCGGTCTCGGGGGCGCTCGCCGACGGCGTGCCGACCGACGACGACAACCTCGCGCTGCGCGCCGCGCGCCTGCTGGCCCGCCGCTGCGACGCCGACCCGGTCCACGTGAGCATCCGCAAGGGCATCCCCGTCGCCGGGGGGATGGCCGGCGGCTCGGCCGACGCCGCCGCCACGCTCGTCGCCCTCGACCAGCTGTGGGAGCTCGACCTCGAGCGCGACGAGCTCGAGTCGGTCGCGGCCCAGCTCGGCAGCGACGTCCCCTTCCTCGTCACCGGCGGGACCGCGATGGGCAGCGGCCGCGGCGAGCTCCTCGCGCCGGTCCTCGCCCGCGGGACCTTCCACTGGGTCCTCGCGCTCGCCGAGGGCGGCCTGTCGACCCCCGCCGTCTACGCCGAGTGCGACCGCCTGCGCGAGGGCTCGGACGTCCCGGCCCCGGTCGCGACGCCCGCCCTCATGGCCGCGCTGCGCACCGGCGACCCCCACGAGCTCGCCCCGCAGCTCGTCAACGACCTCCAGGAGGCCGCCCTCAGTCTGCGCCCCGACCTCGCCGAGGTGCTCTCGGCCGGGATGGAGTACGGGGCGCTCGGCGGCATCGTCTCGGGCTCGGGCCCGACCATCGCCTTCCTCGTCGACGGCTCCGAGGCCGGCATCGACCTCGCCGTGGCGCTCACGGCGAGCGGCGTCGTCCGCGACGTGCGGCGGGCCACCGGCCCGGTGCACGGCGCCCAGGTCCTCCACCACCGGGTCGACTAGTGGCCGGTCTCGTCTCCGTCGAGCGCGCCTCCCTGGCCCTCGGCACGACCCAGGTGCTCGACTCCCTCTCGCTCGGGGTCTCCGGCGGTGACCGGATCGGCGTCGTCGGCCGCAACGGCGGCGGCAAGACGACGCTCCTGCGCGTCCTCTCCGGCGACCGCGAGCCCGACGACGGGCGCGTGGCCCGGGTCGGCGGGCTACGCACCGGCGTCCTCACCCAGGCCGACACCCTCGACCCCGCCGCGACCGTGCGCGAGTCGGTCCTCGCCGGGATGGCCGAGCACGAGTGGGCGGCCGACGCGCGGGTGCGCGACGTCCTCGTCGGGCTGCTCGGCGGCCTCGACGCGCCGCTCGTCGGCGGACTCGACGGCCCGGTCGCGCCCCTGTCCGGCGGGGAGCGGCGCCGCATCGCGCTCGCCGCGCTGCTCGTCGCGGCGCCGGACCTCCTGCTCCTCGACGAGCCGACCAACCACCTCGACGTCGAGGGTGTCGCCTGGCTCGCCGAGCACCTCGTGCAGCGTTTCGCGGGGCCCTCGCGCGGCCTCGTCGTCATCACCCACGACCGGTGGTTCCTCGACGCCGTCGCGACCCGGACCTGGGAGGTCCAGGACGGCGACGTGCACCAGTACGAGGGCGGGTACGCCGCCTACGTCCTCGCCCGGGCCGAGCGCGAGCGGATGGCCGGGGTCGTCGCCGACCGGCGCGACAACCTCCTGCGCAAGGAGCTCGCGTGGCTGCGCCGCGGCCCGCCCGCGCGCACGAGCAAGCCGAAGTTCCGCATCGACGCCGCCAACGCGCTCATCGCCGACGAGCCGCCGGCGCGCGACGACGTCGAGCTGATGCGCTTCGCGACGACCCGCCTCGGCAAGGACGTCGTCGACCTCCTCGACGCGCGGCTCGTCGTCGGCGACCGCGTCCTGCTCGACCGCTTCACCTGGCGCCTCGGCCCCGGCGACCGCGTGGGCCTCGTCGGCGTCAACGGCGCCGGCAAGTCGACGCTCCTGCGCGCCCTCGCGGGGGAGGCGGAGCTCGCCGCGGGCAAGCGCAAGGTCGGGGTCACCGTCCGCCTGGCGCACCTGACCCAGGAGGTCCGCGAGCTCGACGCCTGGGCCGACCGGCGGGTCATCGAGGCGGTCGAGGACGTGCGGGCCGTCGTGCGCCTCGGCGCCAAGGAGCTCACCGCGTCCCAGCTCGCGCAGCGGCTCGGGTTCAGCGGACCCAAGCAGCAGACCCGCGTCGGCGACCTCAGCGGTGGCGAGCGCCGCCGGCTGCAGCTGACCCGCCTGCTCATGGACGAGCCGAACGTCCTGCTCCTCGACGAGCCGACCAACGACCTCGACATCGACACGCTGACCTCGCTCGAGGACCTCCTCGACGGCTGGGCCGGCACCCTCGTCGTCGTCTCGCACGACCGCTACCTGCTCGAGCGGGTCTGCGACCGCCAGCTGGCCCTCCTCGGCGACGGCCTCCTGCGCGACCTGCCCGGCGGCGTCGAGGAGTACCTGCGGCGGCGCCAGGAGCTCGTCGCGAGCGGTGGCGGCGTGCGCGAGGTGCCCGGCGCGGCGGCGCCGACCCCCGTGGCGGCGGCCCCGGCCGGCCCGAACCCGGCCGAGGTGCGGGAGGCGCGCAAGGCGATGGCCCGCGTCGAGAAGCAGCTCCAGCGGCTCGCCGAGCGCGAGGAGCGGCTGCACGCCGCGATGGCGAAGGCGGCCACCGACCACGCCCGGGTCCTCGAGCTCAACCGCGAGCTGCGCGAAGTCGTCGACGAGCGCGAGGTCCTCGAGCTGGAGTGGCTCGAGGCGGCCGACGTCGTCGGCTGACGGCGACGCCGCCGGAGGTGCTCAGCGCTCGGTCTCGAAGGGGCGCAGCAGCCGGCGCAGGAGCGCGGCGAGCTCGTCGCGCTCGGTGGGGCCGAGCTCGGCCAGGAGCTCCCGCTCGCCCGCGAGCAGCCGGTCGAGCGCGTCGTCGACGACCGTCGTGCCCTCGGGGGTCAGCCGGACGATGACGCCGCGGCGGTCGGCGGGGTCCGGGCGGCGCTCGACCCAGCCGCGGGCCAGGAGGCGGTCGACGCGGTTGGTCATCGTCCCGCTCGTCACGAGGGTCTCGGCGACGAGCTGCCCCGGGCTCATCTCGTAGGGCTCGCCGCGCCGGCGCAGCGCGGAGAGGACGTCGAACTCCCAGCCCTCGAGCCCGGTGCCGGCGAAGGCGCGGCCGCGGGCGAGGTCGAGGCGCCGGGCGAGGCGGGAGACGCGCGAGAGCACCTCGAGCGGCGTGACGTCGACGTCGGGACGCTCGCGTCGCCAGGCGGAGACGATACGGTCGACGTCGTCAGCGGCCATGACGCGATGCTACTCCTCGTCAAACATCTTGACGTCGAGAAACCGGTGTCGGGCGGGCCGTCCCGTGTCGAGGAGGTCGCGATGAGCACGAGCACCTGGGACCCGTCCGCCTACGGGCGCTTCGCCCGCGAGCGCTCGCGGCCGCTCTCCGACCTCGTCGCCCAGGTCGGGGCGCAGGACCCCGCCCTCGTCGTCGACCTCGGCTGCGGTCACGGGCCGGCCACCCTCGCGCTCGCGGCGCTGTGGCCGGACGCCCGCGTCGTCGGGGTCGACGCCGCCGAGTCGATGCTCGAGGCCGCCCGCGAGCACGACCCCGCCGGGCGGGTCGAGTGGGTGCAGAGCGACCTGCGCGACTGGGACCCCGCCTCGCTCGGGCAGGCGCCCGACGTCGTCGTCACGAGCTCCACCCTCCAGTGGGTGCCCCGCCACCTCGACCTCGTCGTGCCGTGGGTCGAGGCGCTCGCCCCGGGCGGCTGGTTCGCGCTGCAGGTGCCGGGCAACTTCGACGCCCCGAGCCACCGCCTCATGCGCGACGTCGCCGAGGGCCACCCCCGCGGCGGTGAGCTGACGGCCGCCCTCGACGTGCCGGCGGCCGGTGAGCCCGCCACCTACCTGCGGATGCTCGCCCGGCTGGGCTGCGAGGTCGACGCGTGGGAGACGACGTACGTGCACGTCCTCGACCCCGACGCGCAGGACGAGAACCCGGTGCTCACGTGGGTCACGGCCACCGGGCTGCGCCCCGTGCTCGACCTGCTCGAGGGCGAGGAGGAGCGCCAGGCGTTCCTCGAGCCCTACGCGGCGGCGCTGCGCGAGGCCTACCCCCGTACCTCCGCCGGCGTCATCTTCCCCTTCCGGCGGGTGTTCGCCGTCGCGCACAAGGCCGGCTGAGGGCCCGGGCCCCGCGTCAGTCCAGCGCGAGGGTCTCGGGGGTCAGCGCGGGCTTCGGCTCGAGCCCGGTCAGCCCGTTCCACGCGAGGTTGACGACGTGCGCCGCGACCTCCTGCTTCTTGAACTTGCGGTTGTCGAGCCACCACTGGCCGGTCAGCGCGACCATCCCGACGAGCATCTGCGCGTACATCGGCGCGGCCTTGGGGTCGAGCTTGTGCTTCTTGAACTGCGCCGCGAGGATGTGGTCGACCTGGCTCGAGATGTCGCTCATGAGGCTGGCGAACGAGCCGGTGGCCTGCCCGGTCGGGCTGTCGCGCACGAGGATCCGGAAGCCGTCGGAGTTGCTCTCGACGTAGGCGAGCAGGGCGAGCGCGGCGCGCTCGATGAGCTGGCGGGAGGTGCCGTCGGAGTCCAGGGCGGAGGCGACGCCCGCGAGCAGCGACTCGATCTCGCGGTCGACGACGACCGCGTAGAGCCCCTCCTTGCCGCCGAAGTGCTCGTAGACGACGGGCTTGGAGACACCGGCCGAGGCCGCGATCTCCTCGATGGTCGCGCCCTCGAAGCCGCGGTCCGCGAAGTGCTTGCGTCCCACGCCGATCAGCTGCTCGCGCCGCTCGCGGCCGGTCATCCGGGCCCGGGCGGTGCGTGACTTCTTGGCCCCCGTGTCGTCGCTCACCCCGACATTCTGCCGCGTCCGGGGCGGAGGCCACCGCGCAGGCTCCCCGGGCACCCCGGCTTGCTCCGCTGCGCCGGCTCCCCGGGTAGGCCACCGCACCGTCCGGCCGGCTCCTCCGTCGCCGTCCGGACGTCGCTCCCCGGACTCCTCCCCGGGCAGCCGGCTTGCTCCGCTGCGCCGGCTCCCCGGGTAGGCCACCGCACCGTCCGGCCGGCTCCTCCGTCGCCGTCCGGACGTCGCTCCCCGGACTCCTCCCCGGGCAGCCGGCTTGCTCCGCTGCGCCGGCTCCCCGGGTAGGAATCGAACCTACGTCGCTTGTCCTGATTCAAAGTCAGGCGGGCCCTGCCAGCAGACCAACCGGGGACCGCCGCCCCGCGGGACGGCTGCGCCCGAGGGTATCCGCTCCGCGCCCCGCGCCCGAACCCCGCCGACGCCGCCACCCCCACCGCGAACGTGTGTGAAGAACGTCGACATGACGACGTTCTTCACACACGTTCGCGCAGGACCCCGGGCGGGTCGCGGTGCGGGCGGGGCTGGTGGGGGCCGAGTGGCCAATGAGCGTCGAACGTTCGGTCAGAAGACTCCCGAAAACCTCGCCAACCCGGCAGGATCGTGCTAACGCCACCGACGTCCGAGGAGCAGGGCCATGACGCTGGACACGATCGCCTCCGCCCTGCGGTGGACCTTCTGGTCCATCCTCTACCTCGCCATCGCCCTCACCTCCATGGTCGTCGTCCTCGGGATGGCCGCGCCGTACCTCCACGTCTACGTACGCTTCGCCGTGCTCGGCGTCTTCTTCTTCGGCATCGCGCTCGACGCGCACCACAAGATCCGCGGTGGCCGTGGCGGCGCGCCCACCGACGGCGAGCCGGTCCGGGTCACCCGCCGCCGCTGACTCCCACCCCGCAACGCCGCGCCCCGACGCATCCGGCACCCCCTGCACCGCCGTCCGTCGGGGCGCGGTCATGTCTGCGCCCGGCCACCCATGACAAATGTCATGGGTGGCAAACCCGCTGGGCCGCAGCGGGATCCCGGCTGCACCGCAGCCCCACCGGCGGCGGGTGACGGGTCTACGTTGCTGGGATGCCCGGCTCCCTCGCCGTCCGGCTTCCCCGCGGGGAGGACGACGTCGTCCGGGACCACTGGCAGGACCCGGACGCACCAGGAGGGACGTGACGTGACGACGACGGAGTCGACGCAGACGCAGGAGAAGCCGGTCAGGAGCCTCATCCCGGCCCGCATGCACGACATGCCGTGGACGAAGTTCCACTGGCTGGTCATCTTCGGCCTCGGGACGGCCTGGATCCTCGACGGCCTCGAGGCCCAGATCGTCGCGGCGGGCGGCTTCGAGAAGACGCTCGACATGTCGGCGGCCGACGTGGGCCTGGCCGGCACCGTCTACCTCGTCGGACAGGTGGTCGGGGCGGTCGTCTTCGGCCGGCTCACCGACTCGTGGGGGCGCAAGCGGCTCTTCACGCTGACGCTGGCGCTCTACCTCGTCGCCGCGGCGGCCGCCGGCCTCGCCCCGAACATGACGCTCTTCCTCCTCTTCCGCTTCATCTCGGGGATGGGCATCGGCGGCGAGTACTCGGCCGTCAACTCCGCCGTCGACGAGCTGATCCCCGGTCGCTTCCGCGGGCGGGTCGACCTCGCGATCAACGGCACCTACTGGGCCGGCGCCGCGATCGGCGCCTTCGCCTCGACCATCCTCCTCGACACCGACCGCTTCGGGCAGGACGTCGGCTGGCGCATCGCCTTCTTCATCGGCCCGGTCCTCGGCCTCGGCATCATCTACCTGCGCCGGCACATCCCCGAGAGCCCGCGGTGGATGGTGACGCACGGCCGGATGGAGCAAGCCGAGAAGGTCGTGGGCGACCTCGAGGACGAGGTGCGCGCGGCCGGCAAGGAGCTGCCGCACCACTCGGACGACGACGCGATGTGGATCAAGGCCCGCGAGGGGCTGACCTTCAAGC